>NZ_CP178323.1:6235000-6463646 GCF_047199225.1 Pseudomonas sp. DL | reverse complement strand
GCTGGGAGCCGTCGTCACTGGCGGCAGCTCTTCACGTGGCACTACCACGGGCGCGGCCGATACCGGCTGCACTGGCGCCGGCGGCGGAGCAACCGGAGGCGGGGGAGCCACGTGGGTCTGCGATGGGACAATGGCGGCGCGCGGCGTACGGCTACGCTTGCTGCCTATTAATAAGGAAAGCGCGGGCAACTGACCCTCGCCGCGTTCACCGAGCAGTTCCAGAAGCCGACCGAGGTATTTCTCGTTCACCCAATCGAGGACGAAACGGTTGGGTGCATACACACGCAATTCGTCGCCTTCGGCTTCGACCTGCAAGGGACGGATCCAGGTGTTGAATTGTTGGGACGGCAGCTCATCGCGGAGAAGATCCACGCACTGCTGCCAAAGTTCCACGGACACGGATATCCCCCAAAGATTGGAAAGGCGGCACAACGAAATAAGCGCCTATTGTAGCCGGACGGGCCGGACTTATCCACATGCCGATGCGCTGAGGCCCCAAGCAAATCAAGACCTTAATAAAAGCAGGCAGGCCGACGGACGGTCGTCCTGGACTTTGTGGATAACCCTTGCTTTGAAGGGGGTACATCCCTGCGCACAGCCGTGTGGAAAAAACCGCTGTGGATAACCATCTCGTTCATCCCCAGGCTTCGCTCAGGAAGGAAACAGCCTCGACACCGGTTCTCGACAACCTTTTGCCTGCCGGAGAAACACGCAGTTGCTGGGCTTCGTCGAGTTATGCACAGAAAAGCGCCGTCCCAAGAGCATTAACCGTTTCTATCCTTTAAAAGAAAAATGACTTCCTTGTATCTATCTATTACGTCATCGCTGGTTGGAAATTGACCTGCCCGTTCGATTTCACTAGAATCGCCGGTCTCTTTAAACGGGGTCACTGCGACCTCAAGTCGTCAACCCAGGTACCGAATCATGAAACGTACTTTCCAACCCAGCACCCTCAAGCGCGCTCGCGTCCACGGTTTCCGCGCCCGTATGGCCACCAAGAACGGCCGTCAGGTTCTGTCGCGTCGTCGCGCCAAAGGCCGTAAGCGTCTGACCGTCTGATTTATCCGGTACGGGTGGTGAGTCGGGACTTCGACCGGGACAAGCGTCTACTGACAGCCCGGCAATTCAGCGCAGTCTTCGACTCTCCGACCGGCAAGGTCCCCGGCAAGCACGTCCTGCTGCTGGCGCGCGAGAACGGTCTCGATCACCCCCGCCTGGGCCTGGTGATCGGCAAGAAGAACGTCAAGCTCGCCGTCCAGCGCAATCGCCTCAAACGCCTGATCCGCGAATCGTTCCGCCATAACCAGGAAACCCTGGCTGGCTGGGATATCGTGGTGATCGCGCGCAAAGGCCTGGGCGAACTGGAAAATCCGGAGCTGCACCAGCAGTTCGGCAAGCTCTGGAAACGCCTGTTGCGCAATCGACCTCGCACGGAAAGCCCTGCTGACGCCCCTGGCGTGGCCGACGGTACTCATGCATAGGTCGATGCCCGCGCATCCCGATCCCTGTAGTGTCATCCCCCCTTCGATGACCCGGCACCGTCGTTCCCAGCCAAGTTGTACTTCCCTAGCGTACGAGGCTATCGCGCAGCATGGCCCGCGACGCAATGGTCGCCCGAGTGCGGTTTCCTCCACTCGGCTCCATCACTGGCAATCCCGTAGCCGCGATCTGCTACTGTCAGTTTCCTTCAAGCACCGCCCTTTCTCGATGGCCGAGTAACCATGGACATTCAACGCTCGATTCTCATCGTCGCCCTTGCAGTCGTGTCCTACCTGCTGGTTCTCCAGTGGAACAAGGATTACGGTCAGCCTGAGCTGCCCGCCGCCAGCGCTTCGATGAACACCACGCAAGGCCTGCCGGACACTCCATCCGCCTCGGGCACCAGCAGTGACGTTCCCACTGCCCAGAGCAGCGCGGCCGGCAGCGAAGCCGCCGACAAGCCGGTTGCGGTCAGCGACAAGCTGATCCAGGTGAAGACCGACGTCCTCGACCTGGCCATCGATCCCCGTGGCGGCGATATCGTCCAGCTCGGCCTATTGCAGTATCCGCGCCGCCTGGACCGTCCGGACGTGCCGTTCCCGCTCTTCGACAACGGTCGCGAACGTACCTACCTGGCGCAGAGCGGTCTCACCGGTGCCGACGGCCCGGACGCCAGCAGCGCCGGCCGCCCACTGTTCCGCAGTGCGCAGAGCAGCTACCAGTTGGCCGACGGCCAGAACGAACTGGTCGTGGACCTGAGCTTCAGCCACGACGGTGTCAACTACATCAAGCGCTTCACCTTCCACCGTGGCCTGAAAGCCGATTGCTCGGACAAGGAAAAGGCCCAGAAGAAGATCGAGTGCATCAATGAAAACGCCTATCAGGTCGGCGTCAGCTACCTGATCGACAACCAGAGCGGCAAGACCTGGAGCGGCAACCTGTTCGCCCAGCTCAAGCGCGACGGCAGCGCCGACCCGTCCTCGACCACCGCCACCGGGGTGTCCACCTACCTCGGCGCCGCGGTCTGGACCCCGGATTCGCCGTACAAGAAGATCTCCACCAAGGACATGGACAAGGAACAGTTCAAGGAGTCCGTGCAGGGTGGCTGGGTCGCCTGGCTGCAACACTACTTCGTGACCGCCTGGGTTCCGACCAAGGGCGAGCAGCACCAGGTCATGACCCGCAAGGACGGCCAGGGCAACTACATCGTCGGTTTCACCGGCCCGACCCTGAGCGTTCCGGCGGGTAGCAAGGTGGAAACCGACCTGACGCTGTATGCCGGCCCGAAACTCCAGAAGCACCTGAAGGAACTCTCCCCGGGCCTGGAACTGACCGTCGACTACGGTTTCCTTTGGTTCATCGCCCAGCCGATCTTCTGGCTGCTGCAACATATCCACAGCCTGATCGGCAACTGGGGCTGGTCGATCATCGCCCTGACCGTCCTGATCAAGCTGGCCTTCTTCCCGTTGTCCGCCGCCAGCTACCGTTCGATGGCGCGCATGCGCGCGGTGTCGCCGAAGATGCAGGCGATCAAGGAACAGCACGGCGACGATCGGCAGAAGATGTCCCAGGCGATGATGGAGCTGTACAAGAAGGAGAAGATCAATCCGCTGGGCGGCTGCCTGCCGATCCTGGTCCAGATGCCGGTCTTCCTCTCCCTCTACTGGGTACTCCTGGAAAGCGTGGAAATGCGCCAGGCGCCGTGGCTCGGCTGGATCACCGACCTGTCGGTGAAGGATCCGTTCTTCATCCTGCCGATCGTCATGGGCGGCACCATGCTGATCCAGCAGATGCTCAACCCGACCCCGCCGGACCCGATGCAGGCCAAGGTGATGAAACTGATGCCGATCATCTTCACCTTCTTCTTCCTCTGGTTCCCAGCCGGTCTGGTGCTGTACTGGGTAGTCAACAACTGCCTGTCGATCGCACAGCAGTGGTACATTACCCGCAAGATCGAGGCAGCCGCGAAGACCGCCTGACGTCTATCGCGAAAACTGTCCACAACAAGACGCCCCCCTCGAGGGGCGTCTTGCTATCCGGAGATATCCACATGCAAGCCGCCACCGAAACCATCGTCGCGATCGCTACCGCCCAGGGCCGCGGCGGCGTGGGAATCGTCCGCGTCTCCGGACCTCTCGCCGGACAGATGGCCGTGGCCGTGAGCGGACGCCAGCTGAAAGCCCGGCATGCGCATTACGGACCGTTCCTCGATGCCGGTGGGCAGGTGATCGACGAAGGCCTGTCACTGTATTTCCCCGGCCCGAACTCGTTCACCGGCGAAGACGTACTCGAACTGCAGGGGCACGGCGGCCCCGTGGTACTCGACCTGCTGGTGCAGCGTTGTCTGGAACTGGGCGCCCGCCAGGCGCGACCGGGCGAGTTCAGCGAGCGCGCGTTCCTCAACGACAAGCTCGACCTGGCCCAGGCCGAAGCCATCGCCGATCTGATCGAGGCCAGCTCGGAGCAGGCCGCGCGCAATGCATTGCGTTCCCTGCAGGGCGAATTCTCACGCCGGGTACATGCATTGACCGAGCAACTGATTTCCCTGCGCATCTATGTCGAAGCCGCCATCGACTTCCCCGAGGAAGAAATCGACTTCCTCGCCGATGGCCATGTACTGGGGCTTCTGGAAAAAGTACGCACAGAATTATCCACAGTGCAGCGCGAAGCTTCCCAAGGCGCCCTGCTGCGCGACGGCATGACCGTGGTCATCGCCGGACGACCGAATGCCGGCAAGTCCAGCCTGCTGAATGCCCTGGCCGGTCGCGAGGCGGCCATCGTCACGGACATAGCCGGCACCACCCGCGATGTATTGCGCGAACATATTCACATCGATGGCATGCCCCTGCATGTGGTGGACACCGCAGGCCTGCGGGATACCGAGGACCATGTGGAAAAGATCGGCGTGGAACGTGCGCTGAAAGCCATCGGCGAAGCCGATCGCGTGCTGCTGGTGGTGGACGCCACCGCCCCGGAAGCAGCGGACCCGTTTTCCCTATGGCCGGAGTTTCTCGACCAGCGACCGGAACCGGGCAAGGTCACCCTGATCCGCAACAAGGCGGATTTGTCCACAGAGTCCATTGGCCTCGAGGAAAGCGCGGACGGCCACGTCACCATCACCCTCTCGGCGCGCACCGGCGCCGGCCTGGAGCTGCTGCGCGAACACCTGAAGGCCTGCATGGGCTTCGAACAGACCGCGGAAAGCGGTTTCAGCGCCCGCCGGCGCCACTTGGAAGCGCTACGCCTGGCAGGGCAGGCGCTGGAGCATGGCCACAGCCAACTTATCCACAATGGCGCCGGCGAACTGCTGGCCGAGGATCTGCGCCAGGCCCAGCAGCACCTGGGCGAAATCACCGGCGCATTCACCCCCGACGACCTGCTGGGTCGCATCTTCTCGAGTTTCTGCATCGGCAAGTAATGGGGCTCGGCCCACGCCGAGTTGTGGATAACCAGGGCAAGGTTCGCTGCGTACTTTCCTTTCACTGTGCCCCTTGCCGCCGGCACTCAACCACGCAGGCATGGATTGCCGGCGCGCCGCTTCGTCCCCGAGAAAACCATCTGCGCCGATGTCGGTCTGCATGGGATGGATATCCACCTGGGAGAGGTTTATGCACAGGCACCGCGCTCCGATCCGGCGTCCGCGAAGGCGCTGCGCTGTGGTCAATCTCTATCTGCTCGCCCCTCTCGAACGGCGTATCTATCCCGTTGTCTCGCCTGGCGCTATCGCCACGCGCCGGGACGTTCCGTGCACGCAAGTCAACCCGGTAAGCGGTTTATCCACAAGCCTGGAAGAGATTCTGCGAAAAGAGCTGTTGCAGACCCTGGACTCCGTCGATACCGGCCAGGCGGGGCCCTCGCCTTCGGCTCCCAAGGCGTCCCACGGCGAGCACTCGGACACTACAGCATGGAGATCGTAGCCAACCTGGCGGTGTGGCTCGGCGGCGAATGCCAGGTCGGACAGATGATCGACTGGTTCGGCAGTTACGACCGCACTAGCGGGCTCAGTGCTCGGCTACTGCTGCGCAAACCCGCTAACGAGGGCTCCGAGCGGGATTTCCAGGTCTCCGCCAAGCGCCGCTTCGAGCGCCTGTCGTCATCCATCGATACGCTGGAAAGCGGCAACGACTGAGCCTTTCCCACGCCTTGCCATCTCCTTCTTCCTACCTGGCTGCGGTCCTGCCGCGGCCCGGATACGCTCGCCTGAAACCTGTGGAAAACCCCAGGGACAGGAGGGTAGATAAACCCGCCGAAGCTCTGTGCATAACTCCACATGTTGATAACGAGCCATTCCATCCACAGCTAAAAAACGCTTATCAACAGGGCCCAGATAGGGTTTGGGACAGCCTTATCATTCGCTACAGGCTATGTCTTTACTGGGCTCGACGTACTTATCAACAGAAAAGCCGCTGCTAAGTAATAAACACAAGTTCTAAAAAGATATAAACATTCCTTTCCTTTTATTTTTTGTAAGCCCGCCGAGCCGTTTTGCTCCCTCGATCTGGATTGGCTATTTTTTGTCCAGGAGTCTTCATTCAGGTTCGCTAAATCCTTATACTGTCCGGCTTTCCTGAATTCCTGCTTCTGAACAGGCCGAGGTGCGTGGTGGATTTCCCTACCCGTTTTGACGTAATCGTGATCGGCGGTGGCCATGCAGGCACCGAAGCCGCACTCGCGGCTGCGCGCATGGGTGTGAAAACCCTGCTGTTGACCCACAATGTGGAAACCCTGGGGCAGATGAGCTGCAACCCCGCCATCGGCGGCATCGGCAAGAGCCATCTGGTCAAGGAAATCGACGCCCTTGGCGGCGCCATGGCCGAAGCCACCGACAAGGGCGGTATCCAGTTCCGCATCCTTAACAGCCGCAAGGGGCCGGCAGTGCGCGCCACTCGTGCACAAGCCGATCGCGTGCTCTATAAGGCCGCTATCCGCCATACACTGGAAAACCAGCCGAACCTGTGGATATTCCAGCAGGCCTGCGACGACCTGATCGTCGAGCAGGATCAGGTCCGCGGCGTAGTGACCCAGATGGGACTACGCTTCCATGCCGACAACGTGGTCTTGACTACCGGCACCTTCCTCGGCGGACTTATCCACATCGGCCTGGAGAACTACTCCGGCGGACGCGCCGGCGACCCGCCGTCCATCGCTCTGGCGCGGCGTCTGCGTGAATTGCCGCTGCGGGTCGGCCGGCTGAAGACCGGCACGCCGCCGCGGATCGACGGGCGCAGCGTGGACTTCTCGGTGATGACCGAGCAGCCGGGCGACACGCCGATCCCGGTGATGTCCTTCCTCGGTTCGAAGGAACAGCATCCCGAGCAGGTCAGTTGCTGGATCACCCATACCAACGCACGGACCCACGAGATCATCGCCGCCAACCTCGATCGTTCGCCGATGTATTCCGGTGTGATCGAAGGCATCGGCCCGCGCTACTGCCCGTCGATCGAAGACAAGATCCATCGCTTCGCCGATAAGGAAAGCCACCAGGTCTTCCTCGAGCCGGAAGGCCTGACGACCCACGAGCTGTATCCCAACGGCATTTCCACGTCCCTGCCGTTCGACGTGCAACTGCAGATCGTGCGTTCCATCCGTGGCATGGAAAACGCCCACATCGTGCGGCCGGGCTATGCGATCGAGTACGACTTCTTCGATCCCCGCGATCTCAGGTACAGCCTGGAGACCAAGGTCATCGGCGGCCTGTTCTTCGCCGGCCAGATCAACGGCACCACCGGCTACGAGGAAGCTGGCGCCCAGGGCCTGCTGGCCGGCGCCAATGCTGCGTTGCGTTCGCAAGGCAAGGACAGCTGGTGCCCGCGCCGCGACGAGGCCTACATCGGCGTGCTGGTGGACGACCTGATCACGCTCGGCACCCAGGAGCCGTACCGCATGTTCACCTCGCGGGCGGAATACCGCCTGATCCTCCGCGAGGACAACGCCGACCTGCGTCTCACCGAGAAGGGACGCGAGCTGGGCCTTGTCGACGATCGGCGCTGGGCTGCCTTCGAAGCCAAGCGCGAAGGTATCGAACGCGAGGAACAGCGGCTGAAGAGCACCTGGGTGCGGCCGAATACCCCGCAGGGCGACGCCATCGCCGAGCGCTTCGGTACGCCGCTGACCCATGAATACAACCTGCTCAACCTGTTGAGCCGCCCCGAGATCGATTACGCCGGCCTGGTGGAGATCACCGGCGACGCTGTGGATAACCCCCAGGTGGCCGAGCAGGTGGAGATTCGCACCAAGTACGCCGGCTACATCGACCGCCAGCAGGAGGAAATCTCCCGTCTGCGCGCCAGCGAAGATACCCGCCTGCCTGTGGATATCGATTACCTGGGGATTTCCGGCCTGTCGAAGGAAATCCAGAACAAGCTGAACCAGGCCCGTCCGGAAACCCTCGGACAGGCTTCGCGGATCCCCGGCGTCACGCCGGCTGCGATTTCGCTGTTGTTGATCCACCTGAAGAAGCGTGCCTCTGGCCGCCAACTGGAGCAGAGCGCTTGATGTCTGCGGTAACCCAACACCACGCCGACGAACTCGCGCGCGGTGCTGACGAGCTAGGCGTCGCCCTCGACGCCGACAAGCAACGCCAGCTGCTGGCCTACCTGGCCCTGCTGATCAAATGGAACAAGGCCTACAACCTGACCGCCGTACGCGACCCGGACGAGATGGTTTCGCGCCACCTGCTCGACAGCCTGAGCATCGTGCCTTATGCCGAGGCTGGGGATAACTGGCTGGATGTCGGCAGCGGCGGCGGCATGCCCGGCGTGCCGCTGGCCATCCTGTTCCCGGAAAAGCGCCTGACCCTGCTCGACAGCAACGGCAAGAAGACCCGCTTCCTGACCCAGGTGAAGCTCGAGCTGAAGCTGGCCAACCTCGAAGTCGTGCACAGCCGGGTGGAAGCCTTCCGTCCCGAGAGCCCCTTCGATGGCATCGTTTCCCGCGCTTTCAGCAGCCTGGAGGACTTCGCCAACTGGACCCGCCACCTCGGTGGCCAGGAAACCCGCTGGCTGGCGATGAAGGGCGTGCATCCGAACGAAGAGCTGGCGGCACTCCCGGAGGATTTCCGGGTCGAAGCCGAGCACGCGCTGGCGGTACCCGGTTGCCAAGGTCAGCGGCATCTGCTGATACTGCGGCGCACAGCATGAGGGGGAACAGGGATAACCATGGCTAAGGTATTCGCGATCGCCAACCAGAAAGGCGGTGTCGGCAAGACCACGACCTGTATCAACCTCGCGGCCTCCCTCGTGGCGACCAAGCGCCGCGTCCTCCTGCTGGACCTGGATCCCCAGGGCAACGCCACCACCGGCAGCGGCATCGACAAGCACAACCTGGAGCACTCCATCTACGACGTGCTCACCGGCGAGTGCAACCTCGCCGAGGCCATGCAGTTCTCCGAACACGGCGGCTACCAGTTGCTGCCGGCCAACCGCGACCTGACCGCCGCGGAAGTGGTGCTGCTGGAAATGGACATGAAGGAAAATCGCCTGCGCAACGCGCTGGCGCCGATCCGCGAGAACTACGACTACATCCTCATCGACTGCCCGCCGTCGCTGTCGATGCTCACCGTCAACGCGCTGACCGCCGCCGACGGCGTGATCATCCCCATGCAGTGCGAGTACTACGCGCTGGAGGGGCTGACCGACCTGATGAACAGCATCCAGCGCATCGGCCAGTTGCTCAACCCGACGCTGAAGATCGAGGGTCTGTTGCGGACCATGTACGATCCGCGCATCAGCCTGACCAACGATGTCTCCGCGCAGTTGCAGGAGCATTTCGGCGACACCCTCTACAGCACCGTCATCCCGCGTAACGTGCGCCTCGCCGAAGCCCCCAGCTTCGGCATGCCGGCGCTGGTTTACGACAAGCAATCCCGCGGCGCCATCGCCTACCTGGCGCTGGCCGGCGAGCTGGTCCGCCGCCAGCGCGCCAAAGTCCGCGCCGCAACCGCATAAGGAACCCGCATGGCAGCCAAGAAACGTGGACTGGGACGCGGGCTCGATGCCCTGCTGGGCGGCTCGAGTCCCGCCAAACTGCAGGAGGAAGCCGTACAGGCCGACCGCCGCGAGTTGCAGCAGATCCCCCTCGACCTGATGCAGCGCGGCAAGTACCAGCCGCGTCGCGACATGGACCCTCAGGCGCTGGAGGAACTGGCGCAGTCGATCAAGGCCCAGGGCGTGATGCAGCCCATCGTGGTGCGGCCGATCGCCAATGGCCGCTACGAGATCATCGCCGGCGAGCGGCGCTGGCGGGCCAGCCAGCAGGCCGGACTGGAAAAGATCCCGGCGCTGGTGCGCGACGTGCCGGACGAAGCGGCCATCGCCATGGCGCTGATCGAGAACATCCAGCGCGAGGACCTCAACCCGATCGAGGAAGCCGCTGCCCTGCAGCGCTTGCAGCAGGAGTTCCAGCTGACCCAGCAGCAGGTCGCGGAAGCGGTCGGCAAGTCGCGCGCGACCATTACCAACCTGCTGCGCCTGATCGGCCTGCCGGAAGAGATCAAGACCCTGCTTTCCCATGGCGACCTGGAGATGGGCCATGCCCGTGCGCTCCTCGGTCTGCCGGCAGAACGGCAGGTGGAAGGGGCGCGACATGTTGTCGCACATGGGCTGACCGTACGTCAGACCGAAGCCCTGGTTCGGCAGTGGACGCATGCCCCGGGCAAGCCTGCGGGACCGGTCAAGAGCGACCCGGACATCGCCCGCCTGGAACAGCGCCTGGCCGAGCGCCTGGGCGCTTCGGTGCAGATCCGGCATGGTCAGAAGGGCAAGGGACAGTTGGTCATCCGCTACAGCTCCCTGGATGAACTGCAGGGCGTTCTCGCCCACATCCGTTGACACACTTTGGGTTGTAGCGGGTAGTCGGAAATCACTACCAGCCAGTTGAACAGGGGGGACTCCCCCCCTATACTCTGCGCGCTATTTTGTGGGCACTTTTTATGCCAAGTCGTTGATTTGGCAGTGCCGACACCAGAAGACTGAGAGCGCGATGGAGTCCCGCATGCCAAGTCGCCTGCCGGCATTCAGATTGCTGCTCGTCCAACTGGTAGTAGTGCTTGTTGCTGCGATCTCCCTGTGGATTTCTTGGGGACCGGTAGCCGGATATTCCGGACTGCTGGGAGGGATGATCGCCTGGTTGCCGAATTGTTATTTCGCCTACAAGGCGTTCCGTTTCAGCGGAGCGCGGGCTGCCCGGGAAATCGTTCGCTCTTTCTATGCGGGCGAAGCCGGGAAACTGATTCTGACGGCGGTGCTCTTCGCACTGACGTTCGCAGGCGTGAAGCCACTGATGGCGCCGGCTCTGTTCGGTGTCTATCTGCTGACCCTGATGGTCAGCTGGTGCGCACCCCTGCTGATGGGAAAAACATTTACAAGACCTTAGAGCGATTGAGGCAAACATGGCAGCAGAAACCGCTTCGGGTTACATCCAGCACCACTTGCAGAACCTGACCTTCGGGCGTCTGCCTAATGGTGATTGGGGGTTCGCCCACACCGCCGAGCAAGCCAAGGAAATGGGCTTCTGGGCATTCCACGTAGACACCCTGGGCTGGTCGGTACTGCTCGGCGTGGTGTTCCTGTTCATCTTCCGCCTGGCGGCCAAGAAGGCCACCAGCGGCCAGCCGGGTGGACTGCAGAACTTCGTCGAGGTGATGGTCGAGTTCGTCGACACCAGCGTCAAGGACACCTTCCACGGGCGTAACCCGTTGATCGCGCCCCTGGCCCTGACCGTGTTCGTCTGGATCTTCCTGCTCAACCTGATCGACCTGGTACCGGTGGACTACCTGCCGATGCTGGCCGCGAAGATCACCGGCGACGAGCACCTGTTCTTCCGCGCGGTGGCCACCACCGACCCGAACGCCACCCTCGGCCTGTCGATCTCGGTGTTCGCCCTGATCGTCTTTTACAGCATCAAGGTCAAGGGCATCGGCGGCTTCCTCGGTGAACTGACCCTGCACCCCTTCAGCAGCAAGAACATCGTCGTTCAGATCCTGCTGATTCCGGTGAACTTCCTGCTCGAGTTCGTGACCCTGATCGCCAAGCCGGTTTCGCTGGCGCTGCGTCTGTTCGGCAACATGTATGCCGGCGAACTGATCTTCATTCTGATCGCCGTCATGTTCGGTAGCGGAATGTTCCTGCTGAGTGCCCTGGGCGTAGCCCTGAACTGGGCGTGGGCTGTGTTCCACATCCTGATCATCACCCTGCAGGCCTTCATCTTCATGATGCTGACCATCGTCTACCTGTCGATGGCGCACGAAGACAACCATTAATCGATTCGCTTCAACCTTTAACCAACACGACAAAAAGTCGGGAGGAAAAATGGAAACTGTAGTTGGACTGACTGCTATCGCCGTTGCTCTGCTGATTGGCCTGGGTGCCCTGGGTACCGCCATCGGTTTCGGTCTGCTGGGTGGCAAGTTCCTGGAAGGCGCAGCTCGTCAGCCTGAAATGGTTCCGATGCTGCAGGTGAAAATGTTCATCGTCGCCGGCCTGCTGGACGCCGTGACCATGATCGGTGTGGGTATCGCCCTGTTCTTCACCTTCGCGAATCCCTTCGTTGGTCAAATCGCCGGCTAATCACTCGAATCATTCGATTTGAGTGTTTGACGGACAACGAACGAGCGAGGTGTTGGCGTGAACATTAATGCAACCCTGATTGGCCAGTCCGTTGCGTTCTTCATCTTTGTGCTGTTCTGCATGAAGTTCGTGTGGCCTCCGGTCATCGCGGCTCTGCAAGAGCGTCAGAAGAAGATCGCTGACGGCCTGGACGCTGCCAACCGCGCGGCTCGTGATCTGGAGCTGGCTCATGAGAAAGCGGGCCAGCAACTGCGCGAAGCCAAGGCTCAGGCAGCCGAAATCGTCGAACAGGCGAAGAAACGCGCTAACCAGATCGTCGATGAAGCCCGCGACCAGGCCCGTACCGAAGGCGAACGCCTGAAGGCCCAGGCCCAAGCGGAAATCGAACAGGAACTGAACAGCGTCAAGGACGCCCTGCGTGCCCAAGTGGGTGCCCTGGCCGTCACCGGCGCAGAGAAGATCCTGGGTGCTTCGATCGACGCAAACGCGCACGAGCAGCTGGTTTCCAAACTGGCAGCCGAGATCTAAGCGAGGGCGCTATGGCAGAACTGACCACGTTGGCTCGTCCCTACGCAAAGGCGGCTTTCGAGTACGCCCAGGCTCATCAGCAACTGGCCGATTGGTCGGCTGCGCTGGGTGTGCTGGCCGCAGTGTCGCAGGACGACACCGTGCGCCAGCTGCTCAAAGAGCCTCAGCTGACCTCTTCGGCCAAGGCCCAGAGCCTGATCGATGTGTGCGGCGACAAGCTGAATGCACCAGCCCAGAACTTCGTCCGGACTGTGGCTGAGAACAAGCGGCTCGAACTGCTGCCGACCATCGCTGAGATGTACGAGCAGTTGAAGGCCGAGCAGGAAAAGTCGGTCGAGGTAGAAGTCACCAGTGCCTTCACCTTGAGCAAAGAACAGCAGGACAAACTCGCCAAGGCTCTCAGCGCCCGGCTCAGTCGCGAAGTGCGGCTACATGCGTCGGAAGACGCGAGCCTGATCGGCGGCGTGATCATTCGCGCCGGTGACTTGGTAATCGATGGCTCGGTGCGCGGCAAGCTCGCGAAACTGGCCGAAGCGTTGAAATCTTGAGTTTGAAGGGGCAGCGGCATGCAGCAACTCAATCCTTCCGAAATTAGTGAAATCATCAAGGGGCGCATCGAGAAACTCGACGTCGCCTCCCAAGCACGAAACGAAGGCACCATCGTCAGCGTGTCCGACGGTATCGTGCGCATCTACGGTCTGGCCGACGTCATGTACGGCGAGATGATCGAGTTCCCGGGCGGCGTCTACGGTATGGCGCTGAACCTGGAGCAGGATTCCGTGGGTGCCGTGGTCCTGGGTGAATACCAGGGCCTCGCCGAAGGCATGAACGCCAAGTGCACCGGGCGCATCCTGGAGGTTCCGGTCGGTCCGGAACTGCTGGGTCGCGTAGTCGACGCACTGGGCAATCCGATCGACGGCAAGGGTCCGATCGACGCCAAGGCCACCGACGCGGTCGAGAAGGTCGCTCCGGGCGTGATCTGGCGTAAGTCGGTAGACCAGCCGGTACAGACCGGCTACAAGTCGGTCGACGCCATGATCCCGGTAGGCCGTGGCCAGCGCGAGCTGATCATCGGCGACCGCCAGATCGGCAAGACCGCCCTCGCGGTCGACGCCATCATCAACCAGAAAGACAGCGGCATTAAGTGCGTCTACGTGGCCATCGGCCAGAAGCAGTCCACTATCGCCAACGTCGTACGCAAGCTGGAAGAGAACGGTGCCCTGGCCAACACCATCGTGGTCGCCGCCAGCGCTTCCGAGTCCGCCGCCCTGCAATACCTGGCGCCGTACTCCGGTTGCACCATGGGCGAATACTTCCGCGATCGCGGTGAAGACGCCCTGATCGTCTACGACGACCTGTCCAAGCAGGCCGTGGCTTATCGCCAGATATCCCTGCTGCTGCGCCGTCCGCCGGGCCGCGAAGCCTACCCGGGCGACGTGTTCTATCTCCACAGCCGTCTGCTGGAGCGCGCTTCCCGCGTTTCCGAAGAGTATGTCGAGAAGTTCACCAACGGCGCCGTGACCGGCAAGACTGGCTCGCTGACCGCGCTGCCGATCATCGAGACCCAGGCCGGCGACGTTTCCGCGTTCGTTCCGACCAACGTGATCTCGATCACCGACGGCCAGATCTTCCTGGAATCCGCCATGTTCAACTCGGGTATCCGTCCGGCCGTCAACGCCGGTATCTCGGTATCCCGCGTAGGTGGCGCGGCCCAGACCAAGATCATCAAGAAGCTGTCCGGCGGCATCCGTACCGCTCTGGCCCAGTACCGTGAACTGGCGGCCTTCGCCCAGTTCGCCTCGGACCTGGACGAAGCGACCCGCAAGCAGCTGGAGCATGGTCAGCGCGTTACCGAGCTGATGAAGCAGAAGCAGTACGCGCCGATGTCGATCGCCGAGATGTCGCTGTCCCTGTATGCCGCCGAGCGTGGCTTCCTGCAGGACGTCGAAATCGCCAAGGTCGGTAGCTTCGAGCAGGCGTTGATCTCCTACTTCCAGCGCGAGCATGCCGCTCTGCTGGCGAAGATCAACGAGAAAGGTGACTTCAACGACGAAATCGACGCGGGCATCAAGGCCGGCATCGAGAAGTTCAAGGCCACCCAAACCTGGTAAGCCGCAGCGGGAGCCGCGAGGCTCCCGCCTGCTAACCCGATAGGTGTCAAATGGCAGGCGCAAAAGAGATTCGCAGCAAGATTGCGAGCATCAAAAGCACGCAAAAGATCACCAATGCCATGGAAAAAGTGGCGGTGAGCAAGATGCGCAAGGCACAAATGCGCATGGCGGCCGGCCGTCCCTACGCGGAGCGTATTCGCCAGGTGATCGGCCATCTGGCCAACGCCAACCCGGAATACCGTCACCCGTTCATGGTCGAGCGTGAAGTCAAGCGCGTCGGCTACATCGTGGTGAGCAGTGACCGTGGTCTGTGCGGCGGTCTGAACATCAACCTGTTCAAGTCCCTCGTCAAGGACATGAGCGGCTACCGCGAGCAAGGGGCGGAAATCGACCTTTGCGTGATCGGTAGCAAGGGCGCTTCGTTCTTCCGCAGTTTCGGCGGCAACGTCGTGGCAGCTATCAGCCACCTCGGCGAAGAGCCTTCGATCAACGACCTGATCGGCAGTGTCAAGGTGATGCTCGACGCATACCTCGAAGGCCGTATCGATCGCCTGTTCGTGGTCTCCAACAAGTTCGTCAACACCATGACCCAGAAGCCGACCGTGGAACAGCTGATTCCGCTGGTGGCCGATGACGATCAGGAGCTGAAGCACCACTGGGACTATCTCTACGAACCCGACGCCAAGTCGCTCCTCGACGGGCTGCTGGTGCGTTACGTGGAATCCCAGGTGTACCAGGCCGTGGTTGAGAACAACGCCTGTGAGCAGGCGGCCCGGATGATTGCAATGAAGAACGCTACCGACAACGCCGGCGAGCTGATCAGCGATTTGCAGCTGATCTACAACAAGGCGCGTCAGGCGGCGATCACCCAGGAAATCTCGGAAATCGTCGGCGGCGCTGCCGCGGTGTAAGAACAGGTTCAAAATTCAGAGGAACCAGACATGAGTAGCGGACGTATCGTTCAAATCATCGGCGCCGTGATCGACGTGGAATTCCCGCGCGATGCCGTGCCGAGCATCTATGAAGCCCTGAAGGTTCAGGGCGTTGAAACCACCCTGGAAGTCCAGCAGCAGCTGGGCGACGGCGTGGTTCGTTCCATTGCGATGGGTTCCACCGAAGGCCTCAAGCGTGGCCTGAACGTGGACAGCACTGGTGCTGCCATCTCCGTGCCGGTCGGTAAAGCGACCCTGGGCCGGATCATGGACGTACTGGGCAACCCGATCGACGAAGCCGGTCCCATCGGCGAAGAAGAGCGCTGGGGCATCCACCGCGAAGCTCCGTCCTATGCCGACCAGGCTGGCGGCAACGAGCTGCTGGAAACCGGCATCAAGGTGATCGACCTGGTCTGCCCGTTCGCCAAGGGCGGCAAGGTAGGCCTGTTCGGCGGCGCCGGCGTGGGCAAGACCGTCAACATGATGGAACTGATCCGTAACATCGCCATCGAGCACAGCGGTTATTCCGTGTTCGCGGGTGTGGGCGAGCGTACTCGTGAGGGTAACGACTTCTACCACGAGATGAAGGACTCCAACGTACTGGACAAGGTAGCCCTAGTATACGGCCAGATGAACGAGCCGCCGGGCAACCGTCTGCGCGTCGCACTGACCGGCCTGACCATGGCCGAGAAGTTCCGTGACGAAGGCCGTGACGTTCTGTTGTTCATCGACAACATCTACCGTTACACCCTCGCCGGTACCGAAGTATCCGCACTGCTGGGCCGTATGCCGTCCGCGGTGGGCTATCAGCCGACCCTGGCCGAAGAGATGGGCGTTCTGCAGGAGCGCATCACCTCCACCAAGAAAGGCTCGATCACCTCGATCCAGGCCGTATACGTTCCCGCGGACGACCTCACCGACCCGTCCCCGGCGACCACCTTCGCCCACCTGGACGCGACCGTCGTACTGTCCCGTGACATCGCCTCGCTGGGTATCTACCCCGCGGTCGACCCGCTGGACTCCACCTCTCGCCAGCTCGATCCGCTGGTGATCGGCCAGGATCACTACGACACCGCTCGCGGCGTCCAGTATGTTCTGCAGCGCTACAAGGAGCTGAAGGACATCATCGCGATCCTGGGCATGGACGAACTGTCCGAAGCCGACAAGCTGCTGGTGGCGCGCGCTCGTAAGATCCAGCGCTTCCTGTCCCAGCCGTTCTTCGTAGCGGAAGTCTTCACCGGTTCGCCGGGCAAGTACGTTTCCCTGAAGGACACCATCGCTGGCTTCAAGGGCATTCTCAACGGCGACTACGATCACCTGCCGGAGCAGGCGTTCTACATGGTCGGCGGTATCGAAGAAGCGGTCGAGAAAGCCAAAAAACTGTAATCCTGTGCGCCCGGCGACGGGCGCTCATGTGAGGCAAGCGTATGGCCATAACAGTCCATTGCGACATCGTCAGCGCCGAGGCGGAGATCTTCTCCGGCCTGGTCGAGATGGTTATCGCGCACGGCGCTCTGGGTGACCTGGGTATCGCCCCGGGCCACGCGCCGCTGATCACCGACCTGAAACCGGGCCCCATCCGCCTGGTCAAGCAGGGCGGCGAGCAGGAGGTGTACTACATCTCCGGCGGTTTCCTCGAAGTCCAGCCGAACATGGTCAAGGTCCTCGCCGACACCGTGGTTCGTGCCGGCGACCTCGACGAAGCGGCCGCCCAGGAAGCCCTGAAGGCTGCCGAAAAGGCGCTGCAGGGCAAGGGCGCCGAGTTCGACTACAGCGCCGCTGCCGCGCGTCTGGCCGAAGCCGCAGCCCAGCTGCGCACCGTCCAGCAACTGCGCAAGAAGTTCGGCGGCTGATTTCCAGCCGGTACTTCTAGCGGTGTCAGGGAAAAGGGTAGCCTGTGGGCTACCCTTTTTTCGTTTTGCATCTTCACTCACAGGTTTTGCCTGTGACCACCAGGAACGGTAGTCCAGTCCATGTCCCTTGAAATCGTGATTCTCGCCGCCGGCCAGGGCACCCGCATGCGTTCGGCCCTGCCCAAGGTCCTCCATCCCATTGCCGGCAAGCCGATGCTCGGCCACGTCATCGACTGCGCGCGCCAGTTGCAGCCGGAACGGATCCACGTGGTGATCGGCCACGGCGCGGATCTGGTGCGTGAGCGGATGGCCGCCGACGACCTGAATTTCGTGCTCCAGGCCGAACAGCTCGGTACGGGCCATGCGGTGGCCCAGGCCCTACCGTTCCTCAGTGCAGACCAGGTGCTGATCCTCTACGGCGACGTGCCGCTGATCCAGCTGGACACCTTGCAGCGCCTGCTGGCGCAAGTCACCCCGGACCAGTTGTCGTTGCTCACCGTCGACATGCTCGACCCCACCGGCTACGGCCGCATCGTCCGTGACGACCAGGGCGCGGTGCAGGCCATCGTCGAGCACAAGGACGCGACCCCGGCGCAGCGCCAGATCGGCGAGATCAACACCGGCATCCTCGCGGTGCCGGGCAAGCGCCTTGCCGACTGGCTCGGCCGCCTGTCCAACGACAACGCCCAAGGCGAGTACTACCTGACCGACGTGATCGCCATGGCGGTCGGCGACGGCCTGGTGGTGGCCAGCGCCCAACCGCTGGACGCGATGGAAGTGCAGGGCGTCAATGACCGCATGCAACAGGCCCAGCTGGAGCGTCACTACCAGCGCCTGCGCGCAGAGGAGCTGATGCGCCAGGGCGTGACCCTGCTCGATCCGCAGCGCCTGGATGTCCGTGGCGAAATCTCGGTCGGCCGCGACGTGCTGATCGACGTCAATGTGGTGCTGGAAGGCCGCGTGGTGATCGAGGACGACGTGCGCATCGGACCGAACTGCGTGATTCGCGACAGCGTCCTGCGGCGTGGCGCGGTGATCAAGGCCAACAGCCACCTGGAAGGCGCGGAGCTGGGCGAGGGTAGCGATGCCGGTCCGTTCGCCCGCCTGCGTCCGGGCAGCGTGCTCGGCGCTCGGGCCCATGTCGGCAACTTCGTCGAACTGAAGAATGCCCGCCTGGGCGAGGGCAGCAAGGCCGGCCACCTGAGCTACCTGGGCGATGCCGAGTTGGGCGCCAACTGCAACATCGGCGCCGGCACCATCACCTGCAACTACGATGGCGCGAACAAGTTCCGCACCGAGCTGGGCGACGATGTGTTCATCGGCTCGAACAACTCGCTGGTGGCGCCGCTGAAGATCGGCGATGGCGCGACGACCGCGGCCGGCTCCACCATCACCCATGAGGTTCCGGCGAAGAACCTGGCCTTCGGCCGCGCCCGGCAGAAGAACCTGGAAAACTGGAAGCGCCCGGAAAAAATCAAGAAGTAACGGAGCGGCACGGATGCCGAAGCCTGCGAAACGGATCGTGCTGGGGCTGCTCATAGCCTGGGCGGTGCTGCCCGAATGGCCGCGGATACCCGTCGAAGGCGCCAGTGCCCGCGACTGGAATCCGCGAACCTTCTGGTTCGAGCCCTGGGGGCGCTCCGGAGTGCACAAGGGCATCGACATCTTCGCCCGCAGCGGCACCCCCGTACGCTCCGCCAGCTACGGCCTGGTGCTCTATCGCGGGGAGATCGCCCTCGGCGGCAAGGTCGTCCTGGTGCTGGCGCCCAAGTGGCGCCTGCATTACTACGCCCATCTCGATAGCCTCGACGCCTATCCGGGCCAGCCGGTCCTTGCCGGTTCCCGCCTGGGTACGGTCGGCACCACCGGCAACGCGCGCGGCAAGCCGGCCCACCTGCACTACGCGATCATCACCTTGCTGCCCTATCCCTGGCTGGCCGACGACAGCACCCAGGGTTGGAAGAAGATGTTCTACCTCGATCCCGATACGGTGCTGCCGAGCCGATGAAAAGTCATTGACGGGAAGCGCCGGATAAGTTTTGATTCGCACACTTTTCTTTCGAAACGAAACTTAAGTGATCTCGAAACGTAATACGCCGCAACGTCGCCATGCCATCCTCGCGCTGCTTTCCGAGCAGGGCGAGGTCAGCGTGGACGCACTCGCCAAGCGCTTTTCCACCTCGGAAGTGACCATCCGCAAGGACCTCGCCGCCATGGAAAGCCACGGCCTGCTGTTGCGTCGCTACGGCGGTGCGGTGCCGATGCCGCAGGAACTGATAGGTGAAGCTGCGCAGCCCGTCTCGCCCTACAAGCAGGCTATCGGTCGCGCCGCCGCGGCGCGCATCCGCGAGCATGCGCGGATCATCATCGACAGTGGCAGCACCACCGCGGCGATGATCCCCGAACTCGGGCACAAGCCGGGCCTGGTGGTGATGACCAACTCGCTGAACGTGGTCAACGCCCTGCGCGAACTGGAGCACGAGCCGGTGCTGCTGATGACCGGGGGGACCTGGGATCCGCATTCCGAGTCGTTCCAGGGGCAGGTTGCCGAGCAGGTGCTGCGTTCCTATGACTTCGACCAACTATTCATCGGTGCCGACGGCATCGATCTCGAACGCGGGACGACCACGTTCAACGAATTGCTGGGCCTGAGCCGGGTGATGGCCGAGGTCGCCCGCGAGGTGATCGTCATGGCCGAGGCCGACAAGGTCGGTCGGCGCATTCCCAACCAGGAATTGCCCTGGAGCAGCATCCATACCCTGATTACCGACGAGCGCCTGGAATCTTCCGCGCGCGAACAGATAACCGCCCGGGGCGTCACGCTGATCTGCACCCCGGTCGAGGCCTGAAAGGAGAAAGACCCCATGTGTGGAATCGTAGGCGCGATCGCCGAGCGCAACATCACCCCCATCCTTATCGAAGGCCTCAAGCGCCTCGAGTATCGCGGCTACGACAGCGCCGGCGTGGCGGTCTTCGATAACGAAGGCAGGCTGCAGCGCTGCCGCCGGGTCGGCAAGGTCGCCAGCCTGGAGGAAGGCCTGGCCGGTACGCCGCTGCTCGGCCGCCTGGGCATCGCCCATACCCGCTGGGCGACCCACGGCGCGCCAACCGAAGGCAACGCCCACCCGCATTTCTCCAGCGACGAACTGGCGGTGGTGCACAACGGCATCATCGAGAACCACGAACCTCTCCGTGAGCGGCTCAAGGGGCTGGGCTACGTGTTCACCTCGCAGACCGACACCGAGGTCATCGTCCACCTGCTGCACCACAAGCTGCAGTCCATCGGCGACCTGACCCTGGCGCTGAAGGACGCGGTCAAGGAATTGCACGGGGCCTATGGCCTGGCAGTGATCAGCGCGGCGCAGCCGGACCGCATCGTCGCCGCTCGCAGCGGCAGCCCGCTGGTGATCGGCCTCGGGCTTGGCGAGAACTTCCTCGCTTCCGACCAACTGGCGCTGCGCCAGGTGACCGACCGCTTCATCTACCTGGAAGAAGGCGATATCGCCGAGATCCGTCGCGACAGCGTGCGCCTGTGGGATGTCCAGGGCAACGACGTGCAGCGCGAGACCGTGCAGTACCACGAAGGCGCCGAAGCCGCCGACAAGGGCGAGTACCGGCATTTCATGCTCAAGGAAATCCACGAGCAGCCCAGCGTCGTGCAGCGTACCTTGGAAGGCCGCCTCGGGCAGAACCAGGTAATGGTTGAAAGCTTCGGTCCGCAGGCGGCGGAGCTGTTCGCCAAGGTCCGCAACGTGCAGATCGTCGCCTGCGGCACCAGTTACCACGCCGGCATGGTCGCCCGTTACTGGCTGGAAAGCCTGACCGGGATTCCCTGCCAGGTGGAGGTCGCCAGCGAGTTCCGCTACCGCAAGGTCGCGGTGCAGCCGGATTGCCTGTTCGTCACCATCTCCCAGTCCGGTGAGACCGCCGACACCCTGGCTGCCCTGCGCAACGCCAAGGAGCTGGGCTTCCTCTCCAGCGTGGCGATCTGCAACGTTGCCACCAGTTCGCTGGTGCGCGAATCCGACCTGACCCTGCTGACCCAGGCCGGCCCGGAAATCGGCGTGGCCTCGACCAAGGCCTTCACCACCCAGTTGGTCGCCCTGCTGCTGCTGACCCTGGGCATCGGCCAGGTGCAGAAGCGCCTGGCCGATGGCGTCGAAGCCGAGCTGGTGGACGAACTGCGTCGCCTGCCGACCCGGCTGGGCGAGGCGCTGGCGATGAACCGGACGGTGGAGAAGGTTTCCGAGCTGTTCGCCGAGAAGCACCACACCCTGTTCCTCGGCCGTGGCGCGCAGTTCCCGGTGGCCCTGGAAGGCGCGCTGAAGCTCAAGGAAATTTCCTATATCCATGCCGAAGCCTACCCGGCCGGCGAACTCAAGCATGGCCCGCTGGCGCTGGTGGACAGCGACATGCCGGTGGTTACCGTGGCGCCGAACAACGAGCTGGTGGAGAAGCTCAAGTCGAACCTGCAGGAAGTCCGCGCCCGCGGCGGCGAACTGGTGGTGTTCGCCGACGAAGGCGCGGGCATCGAGGCTGGCGAGGGCACCCATGTGGTGGGCATGCCGCACATCGGCGACGTGCTCTCGCCGATCCTCTACACCATCCCGTTGCAATTGCTCTCGTACCATGTCGCCGTGCTCAAGGGCACCGACGTCGACCAGCCGCGCAACCTGGCCAAGTCGGTCACCGTCGAGTAACGCCGGCCGCGTGCCCGAGAAGCCGGGGCAGGCATGCGGCCCCGGCGCTCGCCGTCAATCGCGCAACGGCAGCGCCTCGTCGCTCCTGCGGCTGGCGAACCAGTCCAGCACGGTGAGCCAGGCGCCGATCCCCAGGCCGATGCCCAATACCCACAGGGTGGCGGGCGGCCCCTTCAGCTCCAGCAGTCGCACAGCCAGGGGCACGCTGGCGAGAATGGCGATGTTGTTGAACGTCTCGGCGAACGACAGCACCATGCCCTTGTCCGGCCCGGAGCGCGAGGCGAGTACCACCGTGCCCGCCGGCGCGCCCAGGCCCAGCGCGGCGCCCCAGGCGCCCAGGCAGCAGAGCGCCACGGGTAACGGTAGCGGCAGGAGCATGAAGGTCGACATCGATAGCACCAGGAGCGCCAGCACCAGCAGGAGCATGTCTTCGTCGCGCTTCAGATAACGTCGCAGGTAACCCGCGGCGAGGTTGCCCACGGCCAGGCCCACGCCGAAGGCGGCGATGCTGACGCCTATCTGCGCGGTGCTGAAGCCGTAGCGCTGGCGCAGCACCTCTCCCGAGAGAAGCAGGCCGGCGACCCCGGTGCCGTTCCAGGCACCCTTGGCGATCAGTGGCCTGAGGATGCTCCATTGCCTGCACCAGCCCAGCGCATGGCCCTCGGCGCGCGGTGCCACGGCTTGCACGGGAAGGCGCTGGCGTGCCATCAGGAAGACCAGCACGCAACCGCACGAGACCATCAGGAAGGGCGCCGCCCAGCCGAAGAAGTCCGAGAGGAGGCCGGCCAGTGCCGGGCCGGCGGCAATGCCGAGGGTCATGCCGAGCATCACCTGGCCCATGGCACCGGCCTGTCTTTGCGGGGCGACCACCTCCGCGACCAGGGCGAAGGTGGTCGGGATGATGATTGCCGAGGCGATGCCCCCGATCACCCGCAGGACGACGGCAATTTCCAGGGTCGGGGCGATGACGATGGCCAGAGTATCGACCGCGAAGAGGACCAGGGCGAGCAGCAGCAGCTTCCTGCGTTGCATGCGGTCGGAGAAGTAGCCCAGCAACGGCGCGGCGATCGCATAGGAGAACGCGTAGCTGGAGATCAGCCAGGCGGCGCCGCTGGTAGTGGTGTGGAACGCCTGCGCCAGCGGCCCGAGCATGGAGGACAGCATGAACTCGGTCACGCCGACGAAGAATACGGCCATCGACAGGGCCAGCAGGAACAGGCCGTCGAGCTTCTGTGAAGGCGGGGAAATTTTCTGGTTCATGATGTTCTCTTTGGCTGAATGAGCGGACGAACGCCAAGGGGGCGCCGGCTCGTGGAGCCGGCGCCAGGGTCAGGGATGAGTTGATCTGCCGAGGACTGGGGAAGGAAAGCCGACTTTGCGGCGGCTCTCCGGGGAATGCAGGTACTGCGGGGAGGAGGGTCAATATAGACCCTGGGTATTCTCTTGGTAAGTATTGTGCAGAATTTCGTTGAGGAACATTTCGAAATCTGCTTCCAGCACCAGGCCGTGGCCTGGAAGATAGCGAAACAGGCCAGGGCATGTCCGTGGGTCCAGGCTGCTATCCACGAACAGGGCATAGGAGAAGCGATCGGCTTGGCCTGGCAATTGTTCCTGCACTCGGTGAGCGACGGCGGCGACAGGAGTGGCCGAGTGACGGGTCAGTATCTCCATCGCGCAGCCGAAGTTGACGATGAATTCGCCGGGACGGGGCGAGACCGGCAGCCAGTCTCCCTCGCGAAGAACCTCAAGTCCAGGCTCCAGCGAGCGCAGGATGGTCACCCAACCCGAGTCCTTGTGCACATTCAGCCCGCGGGCCCGGACGTGGCTGCGGAAATGGTTAAAGGTCAGGTGATAGGTGCCTTGCATGGAGAGGCAGCGTCCCGTGGCCTCGTCCCACAGCTCTACCGGCAGGTCCAGTTCCGCGAGTACGGCCCGCAGCACCTCGAGACTGAAACTCCGCATCCGTTCGGCCTGCCGCAGCAAAGGGCCTGGGAACACTGTCTGCCAGAATCGGCTCTCGAGGAAGAACTGCTCGACCTGGTCGACGTCGCGGGAGAAATATCCTTCCCGGCGCGCCAGCCGATCTTCGGTCCACTGCGAGAAACCCTGGTAGGGCGCGCCGAGGCCCTCCTGGCGAGGCAGGTAGAAGTTGCGGGCGAAGGTATCGCCGGCTGCCAGGTCCAGGCTCGGTGACTTGACGAAGAAGAACCCGTCGGCGATGGCGCGGGCGAAGCCATCGCTGCTGTCGAAGCGTAGCTTTCCGTCGATCAGTTCGGCCGAAGCCAGAGCATAGGTGGCGTTTGGGTTCATCGTTTGTCATCCCCGGGACCGGTTGGGTGAACTCCTCTGGCATGGGGTCAGAGGAGGATGTCGTCGTTGTAGGTCCGGCTGACCTCCTGTTCGGCGAATTCGAGGACCGTCTGTACCTTCTGGGCTCCGGCCGGACCGTATCGGTAGATGTCGCCGCCCAGATCGCTATCCAGGAAAACGACATAGGAGTAGCGTTCGTCCGGGCTCGCGCGCTCGGTGCGGGCTACCCCGTGGACATTAGCGTGGACCTTTCTCGACAGGTGTTCGGAAAGCACTTCCATGGAACTGCCGAAGTTGATGATGAGATGGCCAGGCAGTGGGTTGATCGAGCGGAGCTGGCCGTCGATATAGGCGATCAGTCCGGGTTCGGTGGAGCGCAGGACGGTGACCCAGCCCGAGTCTCGATGGAACTTGGAACCACGGATCGGCTTGCTGGCGCGGAAATGATTGAAGCCGAACATCTGGTGGCCCTGTCCTTCGGACAGGCCGCTGGTCAGGCGTGCCCATTCCGCGCGGGGGATGTCTAGCTCCGCGAGCACCGCGCGCAGGACGCCAATACCCAGCTCCGCCATTTGTACGCCCAGT
The DNA here is from genome assembly GCF_047199225.1 of Pseudomonas sp. DL. NCBI lineage: Bacteria > Pseudomonadati > Pseudomonadota > Gammaproteobacteria > Pseudomonadales > Pseudomonadaceae > Pseudomonas > Pseudomonas sp. DL. The sequence continues at coordinate 6,438,583 of NZ_CP178323.1, read as the reverse complement.
GCAGCCACGGCCTCAGGTATAAGAGACCAGTTGCCTCGTTCGATGTAGACGTTCTCCCACTGATCGTGCTCCCTGTCGAAATAGCCTTGGTAGGCCCCTGGTATCTGGCATTCCTTGAACCCCGTATAGGTGGACAAGGCGCCCTCTGCTCGGGGAAGGAAGCAATTGCGGACGAATAGGTCGCCAGGGCAGAAGTCCATCCGAGCTGGAACTTCCAGCAGGAAGAAGCCGTGCCTGCGCGCCTGTTCGAAGCCGTCTGGATGATCGAAGACGAGTCTGCTTTCCAGCAGGCGCGATCGCGCCATCTCGATGGGTGGGTATTGGTGGACCTGGCTCTCCAGTGGCATTGCCGGAAGGTTGACCGGAGCGCGTAGCGTCGGAGAGCTGGCGGTTTTCGGTTTCGTGTTCACTGGCGCCTCCTGCGAAGGATGTATGGGCTCAGCGATGAGCCGTCTCCACCTTGGGATGGAATTCGTAACCCATTTCCGCGGCTTTGCGTTTCTGAAACTCGAGGAAGGATTGCACCGGCTTAACGGTCTCGCCGCTGATCTGGTACAGGTCCTGGTCCCAGCGCGGACCGATGTAGGAACCGAAGGTGAACCTGTCCGCTTTTCGCTCTTGCGGTTCCATTCTGCGGACGCGGTGATAGCTGGCCTGGACAGGGGTGGCGGACTTCTCGGTTAGGAGTTCGAAGGAGTGTCCAAGTACCAGGGTGAAATGGCCGGGCATGGGATCGAAAGGAATCCAGGAGCCATTTTCCAGCGACTCCAGCCCAGGCTCCGTGGTGTAGAGCAGGGTGGTAAAACCGCTGTCCTTGTGGGCGGTGAGACCCACCGGGTGGGCGCTGTCAGCGCGGAAATGATTGAAGATGCAGTACTGCAGCGCCTGGTTGGAAGACATGCCGCCGGCTATCAGGTCGAAATGTCTTTCCTCGATGCCGACCAGCGCGAACAGTTGCGAGAGAACACTGCGGTTCAGGTCGTTCATTGCCCAAAGCAGGTCGGCGGCGGGGGCGGGAAGATATTCCCGCCACAGGCCGCATTCGATCTGCAGCAGTTCGTCCTGGTCGGCACCTGTGCGGGAATAGCCCAGCAGGGACTTGCCGAGATCCTTGCGATGGAACCCCCGGAAGGCGTTGTCGGCGTCTACCTCGGATTCCAGATAATAGCTCTGGGCCAGGGCGATGCCGGCCGAAAAGTCCCAGCCCCGTGGGTGCTCGAGGTGGAAGGCACCTAGCTTGCGCGCGCGACTGAAACCGTCTTCTTCCTTGAAGTGCAGCATGCCGTCGAGCATCCGGGCGGATGGAAGGATATTGCTCATCAAGCGTTCTCCATGACGTACAGGTTCACAGGGCGGCGGCCCTGGCAGTGAGGATGATGTTTCCCGAACGTCGGGGCCGCGGCATGGAACTGTGAGGTGCCAGCGTGGAGTCGGCTTCTGTCACGCAGACCTTGTAGAGGCGGTACAGCTCCGTCAGGATCAGCGCCTGTTCCCTGACGGAGAACAGGCGGCCTGGGCATTTGCGCGGGCTTCTATGGGTGTTGACCATGTTGAAGGAGTTGATTTCGTAGCGGTTCCTGGCCAGCAGCGACACGGCCTGGCCGTGGCTGGTCTGGTTGCGGATGAGCTGCCGGATGTTGTCCGTATCGAACCGCTCGGCGTGGGGGAACAGCGACGCGTCGCGATTGGCCCGCCGTCGATCGAGCCAGAGCATCGTATTGGCGGGAATCGTAACCTCGGTGCCGCGATGGCGGATGCGTATCGGCCGGTTGGTCCGGCGCCACAATGCAGTGGGGTTGCTGCCACCCAGGCGGATCGCTTCAAGCACCAGTAGGTAGGCCTCGTCCAGCGCTTGTTCCGGGTTGTCTACTACACCCAGCAGACGTTCTTTCTCGGCTGGATTGTCCTCCAGGTAGGTGAGCGTCCAGAGCAGACTGAGGGCCGTGGTGTCATAGGTCGCGACGATGATCGTACCCAGTTCCTTGAGTGATGCGGCATCCAGCGTTCGTATGGTTTCGCGTGTGAAGGGCCGGGAGAAGCAGTCGAACTGGGCGAGGATCATGTTCGTTGGAGGAGCCCGGACAATCGATTCGTAGTTCGAATCCAGCATGTCGCGCGTCATCTCGACGATCATGTCGGCGTTCTCGATCGATTCCGGATTCATCTTGCTGATGACCTCCGAGGCGATCTCGAAGAAGTCCCTGGCGATCACTCCGTATTCGGTGCTTTGCAGGTAGTGGGTCAGGGGCTTCTGATGAAAATCCAGGACGCCGGGCAACCCGCTGTCGATGCGCGCTACCATGTGCAGGCAGAAGTCCTGCAAGGGCAGCGAGCGACCTGCCACCTCTCGCAGGTAGTGTTGGGCCATTTCGCGTACATGCGGGTCCAGACTGGTAACGAACCGGTTGCTGCCGAGCACGCGTTCGACCACGGCGCGCTTGGCCTTGCGTCGCTCGTCCTGCGCGGGCAGGGAACCGAGGAAGGAACCGAAGAGCTCGGCGTTCGCATTGATCGAGGGCGCCAGATCCTCGTCGTCGACGAGGGGCGCGTTGGTCGTCTGGTAGAGCGCCAGGTCGTCTCCGAGCCAGAAGGTACAGAGTCCTTCGTTGTTCTCCGCCAGTTCCGCGATGCCGGAACGGGCGAAGTAGGTGGAGGCGTCCAGGCCCTGGCACACCGTGGCATGGTGGAAAGCCTCGGCGTGTCCGGTAGCCGGACAAGAGCCGGAATGATGGGCGATGAGGCCGGGGAAGGGAGCGCTATTCTCTTTGCTGTTCATGGGCGCAGGTACCGGTTTGCGTGGTCGTCGGCTGGGGCGGCGGCCCCAGGCCCTTCGGCGATGCCGAAATCGGTATAGCTGTCCTTCCAGGTCTGCTCGTTGAATTCGCGAAGGAAGGTCTCTACCGGAATGACCGGCTCGGCGCGCTGGCCGTCGGCGGTGAGGCTGTAGAGCGCTCCGGTCGCAGGTGGATTGAGGAATGCCGCGAAGGAGTAGCGATCGCCCCGCTCCACCGTCGATGAACTCTGTCGGACCTGGTGGAGAACCGCGGCGGCCGGGATTGGCAACCTGGCGGTGAGAAGTTCCAGGCTGCCCCCGAAATTGATCAGGAAATGCCCTTCCATGGGGGGGACCTCGACCCATCCTTCCTCGAGTCGCGCCTGCAGGCCTGGCTGGTCGCAGTACAAGACGGTGACGAAGCCGGTGTCCTTGTGCGCTGGAGCGCCCTGCATGTTGCGCTCGGGTCGGTAGTGGCTGACGGCGAACCAGGTGACGCCCTTCCCTTCGCTGGTCCCGCCGGTGACGTCGGGCCACAACCGTGGCGCTACGCCGAGGCTGCCGAGGATCTCACGCAGGATGAGCCGGGCGATCTCGTGCATCCGTTCGCACAGTCGGTTCACTTCGTCTGGAAACGACGCCTGGCGTTGTCTGGCGTCGGCAAGGATATGTTCGGTCTGGAAGTTCTCCCGGTCGAAATAGATGTCGGGAAGGTTCCTGAAACCCCGGTAACGGGCGTCTGCATGGGGCTCTTCCACGGCAGGTTGGTAGAACTCTTGGGCGAAGCGGATACCTGGTGCGAGATCCAGTTCTTCTGGAATACGCAGGGCGAAGAAGCCGTCGCGTAGCGCCCGCGCAAAGCCATCCGCCTGGTTGAAGACCAGGTGCCTGGAATCATCCAGATAGGCCTTGCAGGGATGGAACTGGGGAAGCCCGCTCATGGATTGTCCGTCTCCCTGATGACCGTACCCTGGTAGATCTCCTCGTCGTTCGCGTCGATGATGTCGCGCGAACTGCAGACTCTCCTGAGTCCCTCTCCCGTTGCATAGCTGTAGATGCCTGCCTCGGTGCCGGGAGTGCAGTGACTGGAGGTGAAATGAGCGAAGCTGCAGCGGTCGTGGGTCTGATGCCTGACCCTGTGCATGATGGCCCTGACGGGTGTGGAGGAGCCGCGAGTAAGCACTTCCATGGAGAGACCAAAGTTGACCACGAAATGATCGGGTGAGGGCTCCAGCGCCTCCCAGCGATCATTGCGGTTGACTTCCAGCCCCGGTTCGGTGGTGCGTAACAGCGTCAGGAACCCATCGTCCTTGTGGGAAGCCAGCCCGACACCCGCGAAGCGCGGGCGATAGTGATTGAAGGTTAAATGGTAGGAACCCTGGGCGTCCGAGGCACCGCCGGTAGCCAGGCTCCAGAATTCCGGATCGATGTCGGTGAGCGACAGGATGGCACGCAGCAACTGCCGACTGTAAGCGGTCAGCTGTTCGCCGGCCTGGAGGATTTCCTCTGGGTAGTGGGTTTTCCAGAAGCGTCGTTCCAGCAGGAATTGCTCAATCTGGTTGATTCGTTCGTGAAAACCCAGCAGGGGATCGTCGAAGGTTTCCGCTGTGAGTTCGCGAAATGCACCGTAGGGGGCGATGGCCGGGCCCTTGAAGAAATTGCTGGCGAACAGGTCGCAGTCGCGGACCTGGAAATCGTCCGGTATCCGCAACAGGAAAACGCCATCTCTCAACGCCGCCACGCGGGTTTGTTCGGAGGGGAAGACCAGATGCTCGTCCTCCAGATAGGCCTCTTGCAGTTTTGCCAGGGTATCTACAGGACGTTTATCGATTCTCTTCTCGTAGACATCCTGGTAGATCGAACCTCGGTTCAATTGCCAGGCCACCGGCTTGGGAGAGGAACTCATTCCTATCTCCTTTTCAATTGCAGGGAAACCACGGTAAGTTTCTGCAATTCATCGAGCATTCCTGGAAAGTCACCCGCTGCTATTTCTGCCAACGTACTGAAAGCACCGGGATAGGCCATGACTTTGAAGCCTTTTCTTACTAGGCAGGCGAATACGGAAAACTCTTCGAGAAAATATCGCGAGGAAAAGTCGAGGCGATGCCTCTGCTGTTCTTCACTCAACTTCTCCCAATTATGCCGGTGGTAGTTTCTTCCAAACTTTTCCACCGAATCTCGGAATCCAGAGTGCTCCAGGAAATAGTTACGCAAACTTGAATAGAAGTCCTTGCATTCTGTACTGGCCTGGATCTCCGAACAGGTTATGTACTGGAAGTCCGTGGCGTGTCGGTAGGCATCGACGATGAGCCGGCTTTCCTCCATGAACGCGTCGCCCAGTCTGACGGCCTCGCGGCGGGCATCTTCCTCGGGCATGTCCCGCGTGGACTGCAAGGTAATCCGGTGAATATGGTCGCCTATCAAAATACTGCATTTCTCAAAGCGCCGAGCCGCCCACTCGACCATGGAGTGGAAGCGGTTGGGAGTGAAATTTCTATTTTCCAGGCTGACGCCCAGAAAGCACTTTGGCTCGTCCTCAAAACTGTTACGCCTGGTGTGTGGTGAAACGAAAGCGATCTTCGCTTTATACCGCTCACCCGCTAGAAGGCTTCGTGTGCTGAAATCTTCCGCTATCAGGTTCATTGGCTAATTCCAGAAATAATGAATTGTTCGAATTATTTGCGTAAATTGGTTTTCGCAACTTCTGGGCGTTGTGAGGGTAAGCGCTGTAGAATATCGAACAACTATTAATTTTAATGGGCGGAGAAGAAATCCAGATTTCCGGATATTGCCGGAAGCCCTATAGGGCAAATAGCCACCAATAGCCCTAAGTCCAAGCCAGACCGAGAATTTTCTTTTTCGCTGACTGCCGCTTCGAGATGACCGAAGAGGTTTCCGGCAGACCAGATTCCTCTTGCCGGTTCCGACCAAACGTCGATCTGGTTTTGGCCATCGGTTGATGGCGAAAGGCTATTTTTCTGCGGGCATCGGCTTTTTCGCAGGCGATGGTTTCAGGCCAGCCAGCTTTCTTCGGCTCCGAAGGGGGAGCGCTACCAGCAGTCCCGTTTCAAGTGGGTTACGGTGCCTTGAGGCGAACCGGTCAGCGGAACGGTTTCCAGAAGCGCTCCAGCGCCGCCGCCAGCAGTTCCGTATCGCCGCGCGAGTCGCCCCAGGCGCGCAGGGAGTATTGGGTCAGCGGACCGTAGTGCCGCTCCAGGCGGCAGACTTTCTCGTCGCGCCGGCAGTTGCGGCCGACGATCCTGCCGGTCAGTACGCCGTCTACCACTTCCAGCTCGGTGGCGATCAGGTGCACGCCGAGCTTCTCGGCGAACGGCCTGAGTAGCAGCGAAGGGGAGGCGGAACAGATGGTCACGGTGCTGCCGCTGCTGACCTGGTCGGCCACCGCGGTCAATGCGTGGGGACGCATCAGTGTTTCCCAGAAGCGGTTCTGGTAGGCCAGCGCCCGCTCTTCCAGCACATGTACGGGCACATCGGTGAGGAAGGTGGCGATCAGGCGCGCCTTCAGGTCGTCGCGGTCGATACGCCGGCAGAGATAGGCCAGGCTGGGTCCTGCCATGCGCAGCATGCGGCGGACGAACACCCGGTTGCCGAAGGCGAAACGCAGGAAGGGCACGAAGCTGTCTCGGTATGTCAGGGTACCGTCGAAGTCGAACACGGAGAGAAAGCGTACTTCGCGTGTTTCGAGGGATACGGTCTCGTTCATCGGCATTCCTTATGTCGCTTCCGCTTCCTTTGACAGGGTGTATGCGTCATTCCGTTATTGCAGCAAGGGAAAGTTTGTATATCAGAACTGTCAACTATCCATGGGCAGACTGGCTGCTAACCTGAATCGGAGTGCTCAGGGGTTTTGCATCGATAGATAGGAGGCTAAGTAGTCGATAGCAAAACTCTATCAGGTACTGGACTATAGTGTTCCCGTCTTGTGACCAGGAGGTTTGGCATGATTGCACAGCTCCCCTCTGAGTTGCTGTCCCTGCAACTGCCGTTGCGGATCCGCATCGGCGATGCTCAGGCGTTCGATCTGGGGCCGGATCCACAGGTAACCATGGTCATTCGCGACCCCTCGCTGCTAACCGAGATCACCCATCCCAGCCTCGATGCGCTGGGCAAGGCCTACGTCGAGAAGCGTCTCGACATCGAAGGACCGATCAGCCAGGTCATCGGTATCGGCGATGCCCTCAGCGAAGCGCTCGGCGAACCCGATGGCGGCGCGCCGCCGGTTCGCGAAAGCCATGACAAGGACACCGACGCCGAAGCCATCCATTACCACTACGACCTGTCCAACGACTTCTACCAGCTCTGGCTGGATCCGGAAATGGTCTATTCCTGCGCTTATTTCGAGACCGGCAAGGAAGACCTCGCCACTGCGCAACTGGCCAAGCTCCGTCACCTGTGCCGCAAGCTGCGTTTGCAGCCGGGCGAGAAGCTGCTCGATGTCGGTTGCGGTTGGGGGGGGCTGGCGCGCCTGGCCGCTCGCGAGTTCGGCGTCGAGGTCACCGGCATCACATTGAGCAAGGAGCAGCTGGCGCTCGGCCGGGAGCGGGTCAAGGCCGAAGGCCTGGAGGACCGGGTCACCCTCAAGCTGCTGGATTACCGCGACCTGCCGCGCGATGGCCGCTTCGACAAGGTGGTCAGCGTCGGCATGTTCGAGCACGTCGGGCACGCCAACCTGGGGCTGTACTTCCAGCAACTGTACGATGCGGTGCGTCCCGGCGGCCTGGTGATGAACCACGGCATCACCTCGCGCTACACCGACGGCCGCCCGGTTGGCAAGGGGGCCGGCGACTTCATCGATCGCTACGTGTTTCCCCACGGCGAGCTGCCGCACCTGTCGCTGGCGGTGGCGCGGATGAGCGAAGCCGGGCTGGAAGTAGTCGACGTGGAAAGCCTGCGTCTGCACTACGCCCGGACCCTGGATTTCTGGAGCGCCAACCTGGAAGCCAGGCTGAAGGAGGCGGCTCGCCTGGTGCCCGAGGAAACCCTGCGGATCTGGCGGCTGTACCTGGCCGGATGCGCCTACGGCTTCAAGCGCGGCTGGATCAACCTGCACCAGATCCTCGCCATTCGCCCCCACGAGGATGGCTCCCACGAGCTGCCCTGGTCGCGGCGCGACCTGTACGCCTGAACGCCGGCGACCGGCTCCCTTGCGGAGCCGGTCGCGCAATCGGTCCTTGCTGATTGTCCTGCGTGGCGGGGCGGTCTAGTCTGCACGAAGTCCTGCGCGGTCGAAGGAAGCCGGGACGCTTCCGCGACAGCGCGACAACAACGATAAGAACAGGAGACTTCCCATGTCGCTGAGCAGACGCTTCGGTCTTTTCACGCTTGCCGCAACGGTGACCTTCAGTACCGCGGTCTTTGCCGCGCCGACCTTCATCAATATCCTCACCGGCGGCACCAGCGGGGTCTATTACCCCATAGGGGTCGGCCTCTCGCAGATCTATGGGCACGATATCCAGGGCGCGAAAACCTCGGTGCAGGCCACCAAGGCTTCGGTCGAGAACCTCAACCTGTTGCAGGCCGGGCGTGGAGAACTGGCGCTGGCGCTGGGCGACTCGGTCGCCGACGCCTGGAACGGGGTCGCCGACGCCGGCTTCAAGGCGCCGTTGAAGAAGCTGCGGGCTATCGGCAATACCTATCCGAACTATATCCAGGTAGTGGCCAGCCAAGCCTCGGGCATCAAGACCCTGGCCGACCTGAAAGGCAAGCGCATTTCGGTGGGCGCGCCCAAGAGCGGTACCGAGCTGAACGCCCGGGCGATCTTCAAGGCCGCCGGCCTGAGCTACGAGGACATGGGCAAGGTGGAGTACCTGCCCTACGCCGAGTCGGTGGAGCTGATCAAGAACCGCCAGCTCGACGCTACGCTGCAATCCTCCGGCCTGGGCATGGCGGCCATCCGCGACCTGGCCTCGACCATGCCGATCACCTTCGTCGCGATCCCGGCGGACGTGGTGGCGAAGATCGACAGCCCGGCCTACCACGCCGCGAGCATTCCCGCCGGCACCTACGACGGCCAGGAGCAGGACGTGCCGACGGTGGCGATCGACAATATCCTGGTCAGCCACTCCGGGGTCAGCGACGAGCTCGCCTACCAGATGACCAAGCTGATGTTCGACAACCTGCCGCGCCTGGTCACCGCCCATGCTGCCGCCAAGGACATCGCCCTGGACAAGGCGGCGAAGAACCTGCCGATTCCGCTGCATCCCGGCGCCGAGCGCTTCTACAAGGAGAAGGGCGTACTGCCCGAGTGAGGCCCGTTTCTCCGTAGCCCCGGTCCGTGCGGCGGACCGGGTTCCCCGCGTTTCCGGCTGTAGGGAGTCGATGCATGAGCGATCATCAGAACGGGCTGCATCTTGAGGCGGAAAACTGGCCGCGCGCGTTGTTCGCCGTGGCCCTGGCCTTTTCCGTGTTCCAGGTCGTCACCGCGGCCTTTCCCCTGATTTCCACCCAGGTCCTGCGGGCAATGCACGTCGGACTGCTGTTGCTGGTGGTGTACATCAGCTATCCCGCCTTCGGCATAGGTCGCCCCTGGCAGCCGCTGGCCTGGTTGCTGGGCATGGCCGGCCTGGGCACGGCGGTCTACCAGTGGGTTTTCGAGGGCGACCTGATCCAGCGCTCCGGAGAGCTGACCCAGGCCGACATGGTCGTCGGCGTGGTGCTGATCGTCCTGGTCTTCGAGGCGGCGCGACGGGTGATGGGCATCGCCTTGCCGATCATCTGCGCGCTGTTTCTTGCCTATGGCCTGTTCGGCGAACACCTGCCGGGCGACCTGGCCCACCGCGGCTACGGCTTCGACCAGATCGTCAACCAGCTGTCGTTCGGTACCGAAGGTCTCTACGGCACGCCGACCTACGTATCGGCCACCTACATCTATCTGTTCATCCTGTTCGGCGCCTTCCTCGAGCAGGCCGGCATGATCCGCCTGTTCACCGATTTCGCCATGGGCCTGTTCGGTCACCGGGTCGGCGGGCCGGCCAAGGTCTCGGTATTCTCCTCGGCGCTGATGGGCACCATCACCGGCTCCGGCGTGGCCAACGTGGTCACCACCGGACAGTTCACCATCCCGCTGATGAAGCGTTTCGGCTACAAGCCGGCGTTCGCCGGCGGCGTCGAGGCGACCGCGAGCATGGGCAGCCAACTGATGCCGCCGGTGATGGGGGCGGTGGCGTTCATCATGGCCGAGACCATCAACGTCCCCTACGTGGAGATCGCCAAGGCGGCGCTGATCCCGGCCCTGCTGTATTTCGGCTCGGTGTACTGGATGGTCCACCTCGAGGCCCGCCGGGCCGATCTAAAGGGCCTGCCGCGCGATCAGTGTCCGAGCGCCTGGGGTGCCGTCCGCGAGCGCTGGTTCCTGCTGATTCCGTTGCTGGTGCTGATCGCGCTGCTGTTCTCCGGGCGCACGCCGCTGTTCTCCGGAACCATCGGCCTGGCGCTGACCGCCATCGTCATCCTCGGTTCGGCGATCATCCTGCGGGTGTCCTCGCTCGGCCTGCGCATCGCCTTCTGGGTGGCGCTGGGGCTGCTCTGCGCGGGGTTCTTCCGCCTCGGCATCGGAGTGATCTTCGTTGTGATCGCGGCCCTGGCCCTGGCCTGCTGGTTCGTCCGTGGCGGCCGGGAAACCCTGCGCATCTGCGTCCGCGCCCTCGCCGAAGGTGCGCGACATGCGATCCCGGTGGGCATCGCCTGCACCCTGGTGGGAGTCATCATCGGGGTGATTTCGCTGACCGGCATCGCCACCACCTTCGCCAGCTACGTGCTCGACCTGGGACGGGAGAACCTGCTGCTGTCGCTGGTCCTGACCATGGTCACCTGCCTGGTCCTGGGAATGGGCATCCCGACCATCCCCAACTACATCATCACCAGCTCCATCGCCGCGCCGGCGCTGCTGGAACTGGGGGTGCCGCTGATCGTCTCGCACATGTTCGTCTTCTACTTCGGCATCCTCGCCGACCTCACCCCTCCGGTGGCGCTGGCCTGTTTCGCGGCCGCGCCGATCGCCAAGGAAAGGGGATTGAAAATCAGCTTCTGGGCGGTGCGCATCGCCCTGGCGGGTTTCGTGGTGCCGTTCATGGCGGTGTATTCCCCGGCGCTGATGCTGCAGGAAGGCGGTTGGGGGGCGACGCTCTATGTCACCTGCAAGGCGGTGCTGGCCATCGGCCTGTGGGGCATGGCTTCCATCGGCTACCTGCAGGGGCCGCTGGCCTGGTGGGAGCGCCTGGTGGCGTTCGCCGCCGGGGCCAGCCTGGTCCTGGCCTTGCCGATCAGCGACGAGCTGGGCTTCGTCCTCGGCGCGCTGGTGATCGGCTGGCACCTCTGGCGCCAGCGTGCGCGCGAGGCGGTGGCGTGATCGCGCTGTGTCTGGGCATGGCCGGCAGCGTCTGGGCGACGCTGCCGCTGCAGTCGTTCACCCTGGCCTGGCAACACACGGTCGAGAAGGTGCTCTGGGAAGAAGACTATCGCCTGAGTGAGCGCGGCCTGCTGCTGGAAGAGGCCCGGGTGCGGGGCAGCGGGGCGGGGATGGAGATTCCCGAGGGCGCCGTGCTGCGTGACGGCGCCTGGCATTACCACCGTGGGGTGCCGCCGTTGCAACCGTTGCGGCTGGGGCGCACACCGGAGGCCGGCGACTACCGGATCTGCCGTCAGGGGCGCTGCGATGCGCTGGCGCGCTGGATCGGTCCGCCGGACCGTGAGCGCCCGGCGGTCGAACTCTGGGCGTGTCCGATACGGGACCCGAGCGACTGAACGTCCTGTGGATAACCCTGAGACGCCAGTCCACATCCATAAAAACGACGAAGCCGGAGCTGCTTCCGGTCATAAGGAAAACGTCCATGCGTAGCTGTATATCAGTCTTCCGGCCGGCCCTGCTGGCACTGTTCGTCTCGGCAAGCGGCTCGGCCGGCGCCGACGCGGCTGTGGAAAACCCGCGGATCGGCCGTGCCGCCGATCTCTATGAACTGATCCCGGAATACCAGCCGGACACCTACCGGAACATGGACAAGGTCTATCCGACCCGGGTTATCCACAAGGGGACCAAGGTCCGTCCGCTGCCGGCGGGTGTGGCCATCGCGCCGCGCTACCGGATCGGCGGCGAGGAATACGGCGTCGACGATTTCATGCGGCGCAACCGCGTTGGCGGGGTGCTGGTCCTCAAGGATGGCAAGGTCGCCCTGGAGCGCTACGGCCTGGGCAACGACGAACGCACGCGCTGGACCTCGTTCTCGGTGGTCAAGTCGATCTCCTCGACCCTGGTGGGCGCCGCCGTGCAGCAGGGCCTGCTGGCTCTCGACCAGCCTGTGGACAAGTACCTGCCGAGCCTGGCCGGCTCCGCCTACCAGGGGGTGACGGTGGAGCAGGTCCTGCAGATGAGTTCCGGGGTCCGCTGGAACGAGACCTATCGCGATCCGAAGTCCGACCGCCGGCAGATGTTCGACGCCCAGCTCGCCGAACGTCCCGGTGGCATCCTGCGGCTGCTGGCGAGCCTGCCGCGGCAGTACCCGAGCGGTACCCACTTCACCTACAGCACCGGCGAGTCGCACCTGCAGAGCGAGCTGCTGCACGCGGCGACCCGCATTCCGGTGAGCGACTACCTGTCCGAGCGGATCTGGGCGCGAATGGGCATGGAGAGCGACGGCTTCTGGCAACTGGAATCGCCGGCCGGGCAAGAGATCGGCAGCAGCGGCTTGAGCGCGACCCTGCGCGACTATGGCCGCTTCGGCCAGTTCGTCCTCGAGGACGGGGTGATCGATGGCGAACGTATCCTCCCCGAAGGTTGGGTCGATCGTGCCAGTCGCGTCGAGGCTACTTCCCACCTGGCCCCGGGCAAGCTCTACGATGGCGAATACGCGCTCGGCTACGGCTACCAGTGGTGGACCTTCCCGGTGGGCGCCAAGGCCCTGCCCGAGCATGACGGCGGGGCCTTCGAAGCCCAGGGCATCTTCGGCCAGTACCTCTACATCAACCGCAAGGAGAAGATCGTGGCGGTGGTCTGGAGCGCCTGGCCGAAGCCGGAGATGGACGATCGCGAGGAGGAGACCTATGCCTTCCTTGGCGCGGCGGTGAAAGCCCTGCGCTAGGGCCGTGGGCTAACGGATATCCACAGCAGGCTGTGGACAAGACTTCAGCGGGAAAACCGCAGGGGCAGTCCCTGGCAATCGTCGGACAGGCGTCCCGCGTGCCAGGCGAGTTGCCCGGAGACGATGGTGGTATCGATCCGATGGTGGAATGCCCGGTGGCGGAACGGCGTCCAGTTGCAGCGCGACAGCAGCGGCATGGCGCTGGCCAGCGCCGGGTGCTCCAGTTCGCTGACCAGCACCAGGTCGGCCCAGTAACCTTCGCGGAGGAAACCGCGATCGGCGATGGCGAACAGTTCGGCGACCCGGTGGCTGGTCTTCGCCACCAGGGTGGCAAGCGACAGCCAGCCTTCGCGGACCAGCTCCAGGAGTGCCGGCAACGCATGCTGGACCAGTGGCAGGCCGGCCGGCGCCTGTGGATAAGCCTGCTGCTTCTCGGCCCAGGCGTGCGGCGCGTGGTCGGTGCCGATCACGTCCAGGCGGTTGCCGGCCAGCGCCCTGCGCAGGGCGTCGCGGTCCCCGCGGCTCTTGATCGCCGGGTTGCACTTGAGCAGATGGCCGAGGCGGGCGTAGTCGCTGTCGTCGAACAGCAGATGGTGGACGCAGACTTCCGCGGTGATGCGTTTCTGGCACAGCGGCTTGTCCTCGAACAGGGCCAGTTCACGCGCTGTGGATAAGTGCAGGACATGCAGCAGCGTGCCATGTCGTTGCGCCAGTTCCACCGCCAGGGCGGTGGAACGGTAGCAAGCCTCGGCGTCGCGAATGCGCGGGTGGGCGGCTGCCGGAATACGTTCACCGAAGCGTTGTCGCCAGCGCGCCAGGTTGGCTTCGATCCGCGGCGTGTCTTCGCAATGGCTCAGCAGCAGGGTCGGAACGCTGGCGAACAGGCGCTCCAGGGTCGGCAGGTCGTCCACCAGCATGTCGCCGGTGGAGGCGCCCATGAACACCTTCACCGCGGCGACCTCGCGTGGATCGAGGGCGGCCACGGTGTCGAGGTTGTCGCGGCTGACGCCGAAGTGGAAACCGTAGTTGGCCACGCTATGGGCGGCGGCGAGGCGCTTCTTTTCCGCCAGCGCTTCGAGGCTCAGCGTCGCCGGGCGGGTATTGGGCATGTCCATGAAACTGGTGATGCCGCCCGCCACGGCGGCGCGGGATTCGCTGGCGATCGAGCCCTTCTGTGGATAACCCGGCTCGCGGAAGTGCACCTGGTCGTCGATCATTCCCGGCAGCAGGTAGCGTCCGGCGGCATCGATCTCCCGGCTGGCGCCGCAGTTTTCCAGGCAGCCGGCAATGCGTTCGATGCGACCGTGGCGGACCAGCAGATCGCCTTCGCGTACCTGCCCCTCGTTGACCATCCGGGCATTGCGGATCAGCAGGCTTTGCATGTTCAGAACTCGTTCTGCAGCGACTTGTAGCCGCGTACCAGGTCGACGTTGGTGCGCGCCACGTCTTCCGAGAACTCGCTGGCGGAAACGCTGACCCGCGGCATGCTCGCCAGGTCGGTGCGCGGACCGATGCGCTCGGTGGACGGTACGTAGAAACCCGCTGGCAGGTCGCAGCCGTCGACCACCGCGTTGTGGCGGACCACGCAGCCATCGCCGACCCGGCAGTTGAACAGCACGCTGTTGAAGCCGATGAAGACCCGGTCGCCGACTTCGCAAGGACCGTGGACGATGGAGCGGTGGGCGATGGAGCTGTGCTCGCCGATGGTCACCGCGGCACCCGACTTGGAATGGATCACCACGCCGTCCTGGATGTTCGAGTTGGCGCCGATCACGATCGGTTGCATGCCGCCGTCGGCGTCGACTTCGTCGGCACGGATCACTGCGTAGGGACCGACGAAGACGTTGGCCTGGATGATCACCTTGCCGCAGATGATCGCGGTCTTGTCCACATAGGCCGATTCGTCGATCACCGGCAGGTCGCCGGAGGGATTCTTGCGGATCATGCTGCACCTCGCTGCCAATGGCTTTCGGCGACGGCGTCATGGGCATGCAGGCTTTCCGCATGGACGACCCGTATGGAGAACCGGCTCGCCTGTGGATAACCCTGCAGGGCGCGGTGCAGCCGGCGCACCGCGTCCTCGCAGAACATCAGGTTCTGCCCGTTGGCGAGGGCGAAGGCCTGCTCGTCGGCGCGTTTCACCGCAGTCTGCACCGCGGTGCCGAGGGCGCTTTCGCCGAGATCCGCCAGCTCTTCCAGGGGCAGTCCGATGCAGTCTTCCGCCAGGCCGATGCGCAGGTGCGCGCTGCTGCGCTGGCTGTGCGGGGTGGCGACGATGCCGGCGCTGCTGCCGAGCCAGGCGAGCACGCTGGCATGATCGAGCGGCTGTCCGGCGAAGTCCTGGTCGAAGCGCTCCTGGATCAATTGCCGGGCCAGTGCCGCCGAACAGGGGCAGGTCGAGGAGTAGGTCAGCTCGAGATGGACTTCGGCCTGGAAGTCATCGCCTTCCAGGCGCGTGTCCAGCACCAGTGGATAACGTTTCCAGCCGCTCAGCGGGCTGACCAGCGCCGGACGCCGCAGCAGCGGCGCGAGGCGTAGGCGCAGGTAGGCGCGACGCGACAGGCCGGCGTGGCTGTCGAGGAAGCGTTGCAGGACGGCGCGCAGGCAGGAAAGGTCCAGCTCGCCCTGTTCCAGTTCGGCCAGCGCCAGGTAGAGGCGCGACATATGGATGCCGCGGGCCTGCGGGTCGTCCAGGCTGACACCGGCATCGGCTTCGGCGGCGACCCTCTGCCCGCCGATCTGCACGGGAAGGGCGATGCCCTGCATGCCGACCCAGTCCAGGGGAAGATCGGCGGTGGTGGTCTGGCGGGCGATATCGGGAAGCGTCAAGGCATTCATGGAGAACTCGAAGAAGGGCAGGCAAGGCCTGGAAATGGCTTGAATGTTATAATATAACGTATTAGCTAATACCGACCCTTGCAATCGGGTATTTCGTCGATGAAGCGCCGTCGTCTCCTGCAAAGCCTGCTCGCCGGCCTGGCCCTCCAGCCGTTCCTGGCCGCCAGCGCCAATGTACGAATCCGCCAGGCCCGGGCCTGGAATTCCTCGGAAAGCTGGCGCCTGGTGCTGGAACTGGACGGCCCGCCGCGTTATCGAACCTTTTCCCTGCAGGCCCCCGAGCGGTTGATCCTCGACCTGCCCGACGCGCAATTGCTCGCAACGCTCTCCGAGCTGCCGCTGGACGGCCCCGTGCGCGCCATACGCAGTGGCCAACTGGGTGGCGGCGGGACGCGCATCGTCCTCGACCTGCGCCAGGCGGTCAGGCCGCGCAGCTTCGCCCTGGAACCGCAGGCGGGAAAGGGCCATCGCCTGGTCCTGGACCTTTATCCACAGGCGCTGGCGGCGCCCCCCGAGCCAATGCTGGCGCTGGCCCGCCCGCTACCCTCGACGGGCCGCGACATCCTCGTGGTGGTCGATGCCGGCCATGGCGGCAAGGACCCCGGCGCGGTCGGTAGCAAGGGCGAGCGCGAAAAGGACGTGGCGCTGGCCATCGCCCGCCTGCTGGCGCGGCGGATCGACCGTGAGAAAGGCTTCAAGGCGCGCCTGGTGCGCAACGGCGATGTGTTCGTCCCGCTGCGCAAGCGGCCGGAAGTGGCCCGGCGCTACAACGCCGACATGTTCGTTTCGGTGCACGCCGACGCGGCGCCGCGACTGACCGCCTCCGGCGCATCGGTATATGCCCTCTCCGAGCATGGCGCCAGCTCGACCATGGCGCGCTGGATGGCCGAGCGCGAGAACGGCGCCGACCTGATCGGCAACAGCGGCAACCTGCCGCTACAGGGCCGCGACAAGGTACTCGCCGGGGTGATCCTCGACATGGCCCTGAGTTCGACCATCGCCAGCAGCCTGGACCTCGGCCACAGCGTTCTCGGCCAGTTGTCGGACGTCACCGCGCTGCACCAGAAGCGTGTCGAGCAGGCCGGCTTCGCCGTGCTCAAGTCGCCGGACATCCCTTCGATCCTGGTGGAGACCGGCTTCATCTCGAATCGCGGCGATTGTCGCCGGTTGATGGACGAACGCCATCGCCAGCGCCTGGCCGAGGCGATCTTCGCTGGCGTGCAGGGCTACTTCCGGCAACGCCCTCCCGCCGGCAGCTACCTGGCGGCGCTCAGCGCGCAGCCTCCCGGCTAGGGCCTTCGCTGCAGCCGCTGACCCGCCCGCAGGTCAGGCGTTGGCGCTGGCCCGATGAACTGCTCAGGCGGCTGATGCTGGTCCAGCCGATGTTGCGGCTGAGGCCGACCCAGATTTCCCCATCGCTGGCGATGCCGCTGAAGAAGGTCAGGCGCCCGTAGCGCGTATTGGTCTGGGCCCAGCGTCGTCCGCTTGCCGCGTCGTAGCCGCGCAGCCAGGTGTCGTTGCCGCCGGTGGCGACGCTGTAGTGGTTGCCCAGCCGATCCATGCAGGCCAGAACGGTGCGCAGGTAGGCGCATTCCGCCGGGCGGGTGCCGGGAAGAAAGCCCTGCGCCTGTGCCGCCGGAGCGAGCAGCAGGAGGGCCAGGCAGTAAAGGCGGAGGACGCGGCGCATCGGTGGATCCCGGGATGACGTGGGCCCAGGGTAGCCGGAAGGCGATTGGCGGGCCATCGATTGTGGTGTTAATTGTTATAGTATAACGTTTTAAATTTCCCAGGTTCAGCCTATGACCGAACAGGAACTGCTTGCCCAGCCCGACGCTGCCTACATGGACGAAGCCCAGCAGGACTTCTTCCGCGACCTGCTGCTGCGCCAGCGCCAGGAACTGCAGGCGCGCATCGAAGGCGAATTCGGCGAGCTGCGCGATCTCGAACGCCCCAGCGACGAGGCCGACCTGGCTTCCCGCGAGGAACAGCGGCAATGGCAACTTCGCCTGCTGGAGCGGGAGAAGAAGCTGCTCGACAAGATCGACGAAGCGCTGGAGCGCCTGGCCCGCGGCGACTACGGCTGGTGCCAGGAAACCGGCGAGCCGATCGGCCTGCGCCGCCTGCTGTTGCGTCCCACCGCCACCCTCTGCATCGAGGCGAAAGAGCGCCAGGAGAAGCGCGAACGCCACGTGCGGCACAACTGAAGAGGTTACCAACCGTGAACCAACGCCTACCTGTCACCGTGCTGTCCGGCTTTCTCGGCGCCGGCAAGAGCACGCTGCTCAACCATGTGCTGAAGAACCGCGAGAACCGCCGGGTTGCGGTGATCGTCAACGATATGAGTGAAATCAATATCGATGGCAGCGAAGTCCAGCGCGATGTTAGCCTGAACCGCGCTGAAGAGCGCCTGGTGGAGATGAGCAACGGCTGTATCTGCTGCACCCTGCGCGAAGACCTGCTGGAAGAGGTCGGCCGTCTCGCCCGGGAAGGCCGCTTCGACTACCTGCTGATCGAGTCCACCGGGATTTCCGAACCGATGCCGGTGGCCGAGACCTTCACCTTCCGCGACGAGCTGGACCGCAGCCTGTCCGACGTGGCGCGACTGGATACCATGGTCACGGTGGTCGACGGGATGAATTTCCTCCGCGACTACCAGGAGGCCGCCAGCCTGGCCAGCCGTGGCGAAACCCTCGGTGAGGAGGATCAGCGCTCGATCACCGACCTGCTGATCGACCAGGTCGAATTCGCCGATGTGATCCTGGTCAGCAAGATCGACCTGATCTCCAGCGAGCAGCGCGAGGAACTGCTGGCGATCCTGCGCCAGCTCAATGCCGAGGCGGAGATCCTGCCGATGGTGATGGGTCAGGTGCCGCTGGCGAAGATCCTCGATACCGGTCGCTTCGATTTCGATCGCGCGGCGTCCGCGCCGGGCTGGCTGAAGGAACTGCGCGGCGAGCACCTGCCGGAAACCGAGGAATATGGCATCGCCTCCATGGCCTACCGGGCGCGCCGTCCGTTCCACCCCGCGCGCTTCCACGCCTTCCTGCACAATCCGCTGAAGCAGGGGCGGCTGCTGCGCTCCAAGGGCTTCTTCTGGCTCGCCAGCCGGCCCCGCGAGGCTGGCAGCTGGTCGCAGGCCGGCGGCCTGATGCGCTACGGCCTGGCGGGCCGCTGGTGGCGCTTCGTGCCGACCGGACAGTGGCCACAGGACGAAGAGGGCCTGCGGGCGATCATGCGGCACTGGGAGGAAGGCGTCGGCGACTGTCGCCAGGAGCTGGTTTTCATCGGCCAGAACCTGGACTTCACGGCCCTGCGCGCAGCCCTCGATGCTTGCCTGCTGGATGATGCCGAGATGAACCTGGGCATTCCGGGCTGGCAGGGCCTGGACGACCCCTTCGAGGACTGGGGGCACGCCGCATGAGCGCACTGCCACAGGAAAGTCTGTTGCCGCGCCAGGCGTTCGGCGAAGACCCCCAGGTGCTGGCCGAGGTGCTTCGCGACGGGGTCAACCTGGCGGTCTGGACACGCCGGCTGAACCCGGCGCTGCGCGACTTCGCCGCCGCCCTGGTACGCAACCGGCCGGGACTGGCGCTGAGCCAGACGCTGGAGATGGAAGAGGAACGGCTACCCGCCTTGGACGGCCTGCTCGACGCGCGGCAACTGCCGGGACAAGCCGATTTCCTCGACGACCTGGGCTGGCTGGTCGAGGCCTTCTTTTGCCTGACCGGGGCGCGGCGTATCGGCCTGCGCCTGCGCGTTCTGGATAAACCGATGTGCCCGCGTTTCCATGTCGACCACGTGCCGCTGCGGCTGGTCACCACCTACCAGGGCGCTGCCAGCGAATGGCTGGACGAGTCCGGCCTGGACCGTCGGCTGCTTGGTGGAGCACAGGCGGAAGTTGTCGATGAACAGCTTATCCATAGCTTGTCCACAGGCGACGTGGCGCTGCTCAAGGGCGAACGCTGGGAGGGTAACGAAGGTGCCGGACTGGTGCATCGCTCGCCGCGAGCGGAGCCCGGGCTGGCGCGCCTGCTGTTGACCCTGGACTGGATTGCCTGAGCCTGTGGACAAGTGTCTTTCGAGGAATAAAAAAAGGCCATCCGCAGATGGCCTATCACCAAAAAGTCGTCCTACCTTGGGGATGGGGACGAAGGGTGCTGAGGTACCCGACTCCCATTTAGCCCGGACGCTGTGACAGGCTGATGACGCGCTCAGGGCTTTTTCGCGGCGCTAGGCTCTTCCCAGCGGCCTTGGCTCTGGCTGGCGCAGAACGGCTCCAGGTAGCGTGCGTCGGTCGCGATGCCGTAGTAGAAGATGTCCTGCCGATAGGGCGCGTTGGGTACCCTGGCGTCGCGGCAGACACCGAAGGCGCCCGTCGGACACTCCTCGGCGAACGTCACCTCGACCTTCTGGCCCTGCAGTTGTGGCTGGCAGAAGCCTTCGTGGAACAGCTTGGCCGGGATGCTGCGGTTCTGCTGGCAGACCTTCACGTCGAGATTCTTCGCCTGGCTATGGACGATGCAGGCTTCGGCCAGGGCCAGGCCCGGCAGGCAGGACAGGAAGAACAGGAACGGACGCATGCGAGGACTCCATTGCAGACGGGCGCGACTCTAGCACGGGGCCTGGCTCCCCGCAGGCAAGGACCGCATTGATCCACAGGCTTTCACATTCCGGTTGCGCAGATGCTTCGAGAGATACCCACACACCTGATCGGCGGCCCCCTGGGGGCCGGCAAGACCAGCCTGATCCGCTCGCTGCTGGCGCAGAAGCCGGCGGGCGAGCGCTGGGCGGTGCTGGTCAACGAGTTCGGCGAGATCGGCCTGGATGCCGCGCTGCTGGCCACGGACGTCGACGGCGTGGCCATCGGCGAGGTGGCGGGCGGGTGCCTCTGCTGCGTCAATGGCGTGCCGTTCCAGGTGGGGCTCGGTCGCTTGTTGCGTCGGGCACGGCCGGACCGGCTGTTCATCGAACCCTCCGGGTTGGGACATCCGCTGGCGCTGTGGAAACAGCTGCAGGCTCCTCCCTGGTCCGGCGTCCTGGCCCTGCAACCCCTGGTAGTGGTGCTGGATGCCGCCGCGCTGGCCTCCGGCCAACCGCTGCCGGAGGCACAGGAACAGGCGCTGGAAGCGGCCGGCATGTTGCTGCTGAACAAATCCGAAACGCTCGACGCGACGCAGCGCTGCGCTGTGCGCGCGCGCCTGCCGGTCCTGCCGTTGCGCTGGAGCGTGCGCGGTCACCTGGCATTGCGCGATCTGCCGACCAGCGTTGCCGGGGAAGGTAGCGCGACGACCTGGGCGGCCCTGCCGGAGGCGCCTGCTCAGTTGGGAACGGTGCTGCCCGCCGAGCGACCGCTGCGCGCCGTGCGCGAGCAGGACGGCCAGTTCGCCATCGGCTGGCGGCTGGCGCCGTCGGTGCGTTTCGATCGGGCCGCAGTGGACGCCTGGCTGAACCGTCTGTCCGGACTGCGGCGGGCCAAGGCGGTGCTGCATTGCGCGGACGGTTGGTATGCAGCGAATGCCGCGCCGTTTGTGGATAACTGGGGCAAATCCTCGTGGCGGCGGGATAATCGGCTGGAACTGATCCTCGCCGCAGGCGCGGATGAAGAGGCGCTCGAAGAGGCGTTCCTGGCGTGTCGGATGGTCGCGGAATGATCCGCCAAGGTTGCCCTGAGGACGCGACTGAATGATAATAATTATCAGAAGACTCTACTTCCTTACCTTTCACTTCTCCGCAGGTCGCCCTCATGTCGCCACAGCCTTCACGGTCGCCTGACCGTTTTTCGCTGGCCGCGCTCGCCGAAGACCACCCCACCGCTCCCGCCCAGGGAGATGAAAGCGAGTCCCTGCCATGCGTGAATGCCCAGCGCGGAGAACCCAACCTGCGCGTGGTGGACTGCTCCGGTGCGCGCCGCGACGAGGAAGTGGCGGTCGAGGAAGTGCTGATCCCCTACGCCCATGGCAGCGATCCCGAAGACGTCCCCGGCGAGCCGCCCAAGTCGCGCTGGTGGTTGTCCTCCGGCGCGGCGGTGGCGATGCATGTGGCGATCATCGGTGCGCTGGTGTGGGTGATGCCGACCCCGGCCGAACTCAACCTTGGCCACGGCGAACTGCCGAAGACCATGCAGGTGAATTTCGTCCAGCTCGAGAAGAAGGCCGAGCCGACCCCGCAGCCGCCGGCTGCCGCGCCGGAGCCGACGCCGCCGAAGATCGAGGAACCCAAGCCGGAGCCGCCGAAGCCGAAGCCGGTGGAAAAACCCAAGCCCAAGCCGAAACCCAAGCCCAAACCGGTGGAAAACGCCATTCCCAAGGCCAAGCCGAAG
Source organism: Pseudomonas sp. DL (assembly GCF_047199225.1). Lineage (NCBI taxonomy): Bacteria > Pseudomonadati > Pseudomonadota > Gammaproteobacteria > Pseudomonadales > Pseudomonadaceae > Pseudomonas > Pseudomonas sp. DL. The sequence goes on along the minus strand of NZ_CP178323.1, from coordinate 6,416,559 downwards.
CCGGAACCCAAACCCAAGCCGGAACCCGAGCCGAGCACGGAGGCATCCAGCCAGCCCAGCCCGTCCAGCGCCGCCCCGCCGCCGCCCGCACCTACCGTCGGGCAGAGCACGCCCGGCGCGCAGACCGCGCCCAGCGGCTCGCAAGGTCCGGCCGGCCTGCCCAGCGGCAGCCTCAACGACAGTGACATCAAGCCGTTGCGCATGGATCCTCCGGTCTATCCCCGGATGGCCCAGGCCCGGGGTATCGAAGGCCGGGTGAAGGTGCTGTTCACCATCACCAGCGATGGCCGCATTGACGACATCCAGGTGCTGGAGTCGGTGCCGTCGCGCATGTTCGACCGCGAAGTGCGCCAGGCCATGGCCAAGTGGCGTTTCGAGCCGCGTGTCAGTGGTGGCAAGATCGTCGCCCGCCAGGCGACCAAGATGTTCTTCTTCAAGATCGAGAAGCGCCGCTGAGGCGGTTCTCTGACAACGAAAAGAGCCGCGCCTTCGAGCGCGGTTTTTTTATTCCCGGTAGGTCTCGCAGACGGGGCTTCGCTGCCTGGGGACGGCAGGCCCCTTGCGCTGTTCCACCGTGGGAACGCGAGGAGATCGGCGTTTGCGCGCCAAGGTTCCAGCCCCGCCGGAATGACGAGCCGCAGGGCGAATAACCGCTTGCGGTTATCCGCCGTGGAACGCAGGGACACCGGAGGGTTACGCCGCCGGCGTTGCGCGCCTTAGGGCTCCGGTCGGGATGCCGTGCCGTAGACCAACAGTCGGCGGGTGTGGGGGAATCGGTTGCCGGGCCAAAAAGCAGGACGGCGACCCGAAGGTCGCCGTCCTGTGGATAAAAAGGCCCGGAGTGTGTCGGGGCCATGAGCACGAGGCTCAATCAATCGGTCGTGATCTTCGAGTGCTTCTGGGTGTCCTTCATGAACACATAGACCAGCAGCGAGCAGGCGATACAGGCGGTGACGTACCAGTAGAAGCCGCTCTCCAGGCCGACGCTCTTGAACCACAAGGCAACGTATTCGGCGGTGCCGCCGAAGATCGACACGGTCAGGGCATACGGCAGGCCGACGCCCAGGGCGCGGATCTCGGTGGGGAACAGTTCGGCCTTCACCACCGCGTTGATCGAGGTGTAGCCGCTGACGATCACCAGCGCCGCCATGATCAGGAAGAACGCTCCCCACCAGCTGTCGACGCTGTGCAGGGTGCTGAGGATCGGGTAGGTGAAGACGGTGCCGAGTACGCCGAAGGCGATCAGGATCGGCCGCCGGCCGATCTTGTCGGAGAGGGCGCCGACGATGGGCTGCAGCAGCATGAAGAGGAACAGGGTGGCAGCCGAGATCATGGTCGAATCGGTCTTGCTCATGCCTACCGTGTTCACCAGGTACTTCTGCATGTAGGTGGTGTAGGTGTAGAAGGCCAGGGTGCCGCCCATGGTCAGGCCGACCACGGTCAGCACTTCCTTCGGGTGGCGCAGCAGGGTGCGCAGCAGGCTTTCCTTCGGCTCTTCCTTCTTCTTCGAGAAGGACTCGGTCTCTTCCATGCCGCGACGCAGGAACATCGCCACCACTGCGCACAGCGCGCCGATGAAGAAGGGGACGCGCCAGCCCCAGCTTTCCAGTTGTTCTACGGTCAGGGTCTGTTGCAGGACGATCAGCACCGCCAGGGCGATGAGCTGGCCGGAAATCAGGGTCACGTACTGGAAGCTGGAGAAGAACCCGCGCTGTTCCTTGTTCGCCATCTCGCTCAGGTAGGTGGCGGAGGTGCCGTATTCGCCGCCGACCGACAGGCCCTGGAGCAGGCGCGCGACCACCAGCAGGATCGGCGCGGCGACGCCGATGGTTTCATAGCTGGGGGTCAGGGCGATGATCAGCGAGCCAAAGCACATCAGCAGCACCGAGGCCAGCAACGCCGCCTTGCGGCCCTTGCGGTCGGCATAGATACCCATCAGCCAGCCACCGATCGGGCGCATCAGGAAGCCCACGGCGAAGATAGCTGCGGTGTTCAGCAGTTGGGCGGTCATGTCGCCCTGGGGGAAGAATGCCTTTGCGAAGTACAGCGAGAAGGCGGCGTAGACGTACCAGTCGTACCACTCGACCAGGTTGCCGACGGAACCGCTGAAGATCGACTTGATGCGTTGCGAAGTGGTGCGGGGCTGGGCAGACGCGGAAATGGCGTTGGCGCTTTCCATCGTGTTTCCTCTTTTCGTTGTTGTCTTGGATGTGCTGATCAGGGCGCAGCACACCGGCACATCGCGAGGGCGACGTATTGGATGGCTCGATAGCAGGTGCCGTGCCAACGCGGGAAAGCCGCGTGGGGACTGGGTTGGAAGAGGAGCGGGGTGGTCTTGGCCGAGCGGGAGTCCGCCGACCGGGAGAGTGGATAAGCGGAAATCCGCCGATCCTTCAGGGCAAAGGGTCCGATAGCGACACCAGATGCAGGCGAGGGCGAATAACCGCAGCGTGGTTATCCGCCGATTCGACGGCAGGCCGGGATCGCTTGGCTCTCAGTGGCTGCCCTTTTCCTGGTCGAGGGTTTCCATCAGCGCGATCTGCATCCGCGAATGCACGCGGATCAGCCAGCGCCAGAGCACTGCGATCACCAGGCCGGCGACCAGCACCACTACGACCAGCAACTCGCCCGGCGGCAGGATGCTCGAGCTGAGCGCCGCCAGCAGCACCATCATGCCGGCCAGCGACAGCAGCGGGATTATCTCGGAGATCACCCGACGTACCCGCGCCGTATGGCGTCCGGCTTTCTCCGGCTTGACCCCGAGTTCGGCCAGCAGCATCGACAGGGCCTTGAGCTTGCGGTACGCGGCGATCAGGAAGGCCAGCGAGACCAGCAGCGCGCCGCCCCAGATCAATGCCTTGTGTAGCCCGTCGTAGGCGACCCACTGGCTCATCCAGGCGGAAAGCGTATCGGCGAAATAACCGCCGGCGAGGAAGATCGCGATCACCAGCGCCAGGTTCACCCCGACCTGCAGCAAGATGCGCCGGATCATCGCCGCCAGCACCGCACGGTCGCCCTGCGGCTGGATGCTGCGCAGCCAGTCGCCGTAGTGGCCGAAGATCCTCGCCATGCGCTGCGGCATGGCGTTGGCCAGGTGCTGCGAGAGCGGGTCGGCGGCGCGGATCAGGTACGGGGTGAGCAGGGTGGTGATGGCCGAGACCGCTACCGCCACCGGGTAGAGGAAGTCGCTGGTGACTTTCAGAGTCATGCCCAGGGCGGCGATGATGAAGGAGAACTCGCCGATCTGCGACAGGCCCATGCCGACCCGCAGCGAGGTGCGTCCGTCGTTGCCGGCGATGAACGCACCCATGCCGCAGGAGAACATCTTGCCGAGCACTACCGCGACGGTGATCAGGGCGATCGGCCAGGCGTACTCGACGAGGATCTTCGGGTCGATCAGCAGGCCGATGGCGACGAAGAAGATCGCACTGAACATGTCACGGACCGGCTCGATCAATCGTTCGATCTGCACCAACTGGCGCGACTCGGCCATGATCGCGCCGATCAGGAAGGCGCCGAGCACCATGCTGTATTCCAGCTTCACCACCAGCAGGCAGAAGCCGAAGCACAGGCCGAGCACGGTGACCAGCAGCATCTCGTTGCTCTCGAACTTCGCCACGTAGGCCAGCAGGCGTGGCACCAGGAGGATGCCGACGACCAGCGCGACGATCATGAACAGGCTGAGCTTGCCGACCGTGGAGAACACCTCGCCGGTTTCCACCGAACCGCTCACGGCGATTCCCGACAGCAGGGCGATGATGCCGATGCCGAGGATGTCCTCGACGATCAGCACGCCGAAGATCAGTTGGGCGAAGCGCTCGTTCTTCATCTTCAGGTCGCCGAGCGCCTTGACGATGATGGTGGTGGAGGAGATCGCCAGGATCGCGCCGAGGAACAGCGAGTCCATGGTGCTCCACTCGAAGAAGCGACCGATCTCGAAGCCGATCCAGATCATCAGGACGATTTCCAGGAACGCCGCGATGAACGCCGTGGCGCCGACCTGGAAGAGCTTGCGCAGGCTGAACTCCAGGCCGAGGCAGAACATCAGGAAGATCACCCCGAGTTCGGCCAGGGTCTTGATCGTGTCTTCGTCGTGGATCAGTCCGAAGGGCGGGGTGTGCGGGCCGATGATGAAGCCGGCGACGATGTAGCCAAGGACCACCGGTTGGCGCAGGCGGTGGAAGAGGATAGTGACCACACCCGCCACCAGCATGATCACGGCGAGGTCCTGGATGAAATCGACGGCATGCATGGCGGCGGTCCTCGCTCGGGGAATGGGTCGGCAGACGCGGCGACCGGGCGGCCTCGCAGACCCGCAGACTAGCATCCGCAAGTGCTTGATCGGTGGGCTGAAAAAAACTGTAACAGACGTTTCGGCGAGGCTCTGCGTTGTGCTTCCCGGGTCGCCGGGCGGATCTTCGCGCGCCGATCCGCGTGCATGCCTGTCGTCCCCGGCAACGAAGGTGTACCCTGGCGCCGACCCGCGAGCCAGACGCGGCGGGCGAAAAAACGGCGGCCGGGGAGCAATAGCCCGAAACAAAATCCGGCTGGTCCTGTCGCCCGTACCGCCGCAACATGGCGCGCGTCGATTCCCCCAAGAGAGAAAGACTACAATGCAGCGTGTTCTCAGCATCGCCCTCGCCTTCTGCCTGGCGCTGACCGTCAGCCTGGATGCCAATGCCAAGCGCTTCGGCGGCGGCAAGAGCCTCGGCTCGGCACCCAGCCACCAGACCCGCCAGGCGCAGCCGGCCACTGCGCCGAACGCCACTGCTGCCGCCCCCAACGCCGCTCGTCCCGCCGCTGCCGCCAGCGGTGCTTCGCGCTGGCTCGGCCCGCTGGCCGGTATCGCCGCGGGCGGCCTGCTCGCTTCCATGTTCATGGGCGACGGCTTCGAGGGCATCCAGATGCTCGACATCCTGTTGATCGCCCTGGTGGCCTTCATCGCCTTCCGCTTCATCGCCGCTCGCCGGCGCCAGCAGAACCAGGGCCAGCCTGCGATGGCCGGGCACGCGCCGATGCAGCGCGAAATGCCGGCCCAGGCGCCGATCTTCGGTGGCGCCGCCGCTGCTGCCGCTGCGCCGAGCCCGGTGATCAACGCGCCGAGCTGGTTCAACGAGGAGCGCTTCGTCGGTGCCGCTCGCGAACACTTCATGTCCCTGCAGCAGCATTGGGATGCCAACGAGATGGACAAGATCGCCGAGTTCGTCACCCCGCAGATGTTGCAATGGCTGAAGCAGGAGCGCGCCGAGATCGGCGACGCCTACCAGTCCACCTACATCGACAACCTGGTCGTGCAACTGGACGGCGTCGACGACCAGGCCGACAAGACCATCGCCACCCTGACCTTCAGCGGTGTGTCGAAGACCTCGCGCTTCGACCAGGGCGAAGCCTTCAGCGAAAGCTGGCGGATGGAGCGCGCCCAGGGCGAGAACCAGCCATGGCTGGTGGCCGGTATCCGGCAGAACTGATCCCGAGTGGTTGCGGTCCCTTCGGGGGCCGCCGAACCCCCCGCTTCCGCCAGGGAACGGGGGTTTTTTCATCTCCGTTGGTGGGTTGACCGACCATTCGTCCGGCGCCATGGCCGAAGGCCAGCCGCGACACTTGTCTTGCGCTCGGTGCGGCTACTGTATAAAAAGCGCGCCACCCGTTGCGAGAGAGCCTGTCGTGGAAGACGTCATCGAAAAACTGCGTGAACTCAACGAACCGGTTCCGGTGCCCCTGGAACTGCCGGAAGAAGAACTGCTGGTGGAAATCGAGGAAGAGCTGCTGATCGGCATTCCCGCCGAGTTCCGCGAATTCCTCCTGCTGGTCAGCGATGTGGTCTACGGCCGCCTGGAGCCGGTGACCGTGACCGATCCGCACTCGCACACCTATCTGCCCGAAGTGGCGGCCACTGCCTGGGACCTGGGCGTTCCGCGCGAGCTGATCCCGCTTTGCGAGGACGACGGCAGCTACTACTGCGTGGCGGAGGACGGCGAGGTGGTGCTCTGGGCCGATGGCGACCTCACCGATGAAAGCTGGGATTCGGTGTGGGTCTGGGCTCGCGACGTCTGGCTGGAGAGCTGAGCCTGAACCGCCGCAAAGGCTCTGCAACGCGCCTTTGCGGCTGACTTCCCGACGTCGCGCGAGGCTGCCTGGAGGCCCTGCGCGTCGCCGTCGGCGCTTCGTCTCCGACAAAGCGCCGCTGCGCTAAGGAATTTCCCTCGATTGCGACGGTCACAAGGGCAATTCCGCACTTGTCGCTCCGGATGTAGGCAAGTGCGCTGCCCCGTGTGGAGATTCTATGAAGTTCAAAGCTCTGTTCGCTGCATTGCTGCTGACCAGCCTGGCGGGTTGCGCCAACCAGGCGGTGGTCACTTTGCAAGATGGCAGCGAGGTCCTGGTCAAGGATCAGTCGGATTACGACAAATACAATGACTACTACGAGTTCGAACAGCTGAATGGCGACACCATCCTGATCAAGAAGGACAATGTGCGCACCATTCGCCCGCAGTAGCGGCGCTTATCTCCCGTCAGGCGTGCTCGCCGGAACGGTGTCGCTTTCGTGGCCGGGCCTCCAGCTCCAGGAGGTTCAGCAGGTACTGGCCGAAGTAGGCCAGGTCCTGTTCGATCGCCGCGCGCGCGGCCGGGCCGTCGCCGCGGCGTAGCGCGTCCAGGGCGTCCTCGTGGAAATCGTTCAGACGTAGGGAGAGGTCGGCCTCGGTGAACAGCCGGTTGAAGAACGGCCCGACCTGTAGCCAGAGCGTCTCGATGAGACGCAGCAGCACCGGGTTGCCGCAGGCGCGGTAGAGCGTCAGGTGGAATTCGCTGTTGGCTTCCAGGTAGGCCTGTACCTCGCGTTGGCGCAAGGCGTCCTCCATTCGCCGCAGACAACCTTCGAGTCCTTCCAGTGCCTGCTCGTCCAGCCGGCCGCTGGCGCTTTCGGCCGCCAGCCCTTCGAGGGACAGGCGCACCTGGAGGATCTGCAGGAAACGCTCGCGGGTCATCAGCGGCACCCTGAGCGAGCGTTGTGCCTCGCCCTCCAGCGCCCCTTCCGCCACCAGCCGTTGCAGGGCGGCGCGAACCGGCATCGGGCTGGTGCCCCACTGGTTCGCCAGGTCGCGGATCTTCAGTCGCTCGCCGGGCTGGAAACGTCCGGCCAGCAAGTCTTCCCGCAGTCGTTGGTAGAGTCGTTCCTGGAGATTCTCGGCCATGGTCAGCTCCGGGTCGCCGGTGGCGCCGGAAGCTGGGAAAGCGTCAGGCTGCAGTTGCGCATGTTCAGCTCCGTTTGTTTTCGATCAGGCAGTTGCCGCCATCCACCACCAGCAGTTCGCCGTTGACGAAGCTGGCTTCGGGCGAGGCGAGGAAGGCCACCGCGGCGGCCACCTCTTCGGGCCGGCCGGCACGTCCGCTGGGGCTGGCCAGGGCGGCCTGGCGTTCTTCGGCGGTGCTCGAGGCGGTGGCGATCCAGCCCGGCGCGACGCTGTTCACCGTGATGCCGCTCTTCGCCACCTCCAGCGCCAGGCCCATGCTCCAGCCGACCAGACCGGCCTTGGCCGCGCTATACGCGGCTTCGCCCGGGTTGCTGCCGCGGGTTCCGGTGGTGGAGGCGACGTTGACGATCCGCCCGTAGCCGCGCTCGCGCATGCCCGGCAGCAGGCCGCGGGTGAGCAGGAAAGCGCTGGTCAGGTTGCGCGACAGGGACAGTTGCCAATCCCGCAGCGAGGTCGCTTCCACTGCGCTGAAGGGCTCCGCGCTGTCCAACTGGGCCATGCCGGCATTGTTCACCAGGATGTCGACCCGTCCCCACTGGGCTTCGGCCCAGTCCAGCAGGCCCTGCACCTGGGCTTCGTCGGTCAGGTCGGCGCTCGCGGCGCGCACGTCGTGACCACATGCGCTCAGTTCCTCCGCTCGTTGCCTAATCCGCTCGCTGCTGGCGGTGATCAGCAGGCGCACGCCTTCGCGGGCCAGCCGCCGGGCAATGGCGAAACCGATGCCGAGTTCGCTGCCGGCGCCGCTGATGAGCGCGACCTGACCTGTCCACTTCGAAAAGTCATTCATTTTTGTGATCACAAAATTGACATGGAAAACAGATTATCAGTGCTTTCAAATACTGTATTGACTTTTTTGTGATCACAAATGAAAGTTGTGCGAAATAAAAAACGAGGTGTTCGAAATGACCGCCAGTGGCATCGCCGAAGCCGCCGTGGAAACCTTCATGGCCCGCGAGCAGCAACGTTTCCTTGCGCAGAATCCACAGTCCGTCGCGCTCGCCGAGCGAGCCCGGCGCGCCTTGTTCGACGGCGTACCGATGCACTGGATGAGCGATTGGTCAACACCCTGTCCGCTGTTCGTGGAACGTGCCCACGGCGCGCGTTTCCATGATGTGGACGGCCACGCCTACGTGGACTTCTGCCTGGGCGATACCGGCAGCATGTTCGGCCATTCTCCGGCGCCGATCGCCCGGGCGCTCGCCGAGCAGGGCGCGAACGGCCTGACCACCATGCTTCCGGGGGAGGATGCCATCGTCGCAGGCGAGCTGCTGGCGCAGCGCTTCGGCCTGCCGTTCTGGCAGGTAGCGACCACCGCTACCGACGCCAACCGCTTCGTCCTGCGCTGGGCGCGTGCGATCACCGGTCGCAAGGTGGTGCTGGTATTCGACGGTTGCTACCACGGCACGGTCGACGACACCCTGGTTCGCTGCCGCGACGGCCGCACCGTGCATCGCTCCGGCCTGCTCGGCCAGGCCCACGACCTCACCCAGTTCAGCCGCGCGGTGCCGTTCAACGACCTCCAGGCCCTGGAGCGGGCGCTGGCCAGCGAAGACGTGGCCGCCGTGCTCTGCGAGCCGGCGATGACCAACATCGGCATGGTCCTGCCGCAACCCGGCTTCCACCAGAAGCTGCGCGAGCTGACCCGTCGTCACGGCACGCTGCTGATCATCGACGAGACCCACACCATCTCCACAGGTCCTGGCGGCTGTACCCGCGCCTGGAAGCTCGAGCCGGACTTCATCACCCTCGGCAAGCCGATCGCCGGCGGCGTACCGTGCTCGGTGTATGGTTGCAGCGCGGCGATGGCCAGCGCCATGCAACTGGCCAGGGCACGTGCCAGCGAGCAGAGCGAAGGCCACGGCCACAGCGGCATGGGTACCACGCTGTCGGCCAACGCCCTGGCGATGCGCTGTATGCGCGCCAACCTGGAAGAGGTGATGACCGATACCGCCTACGCCCACATGCTGTCCCTGGCGGCGCGTCTGGCCGAGGGCTTCCGCAGGATTATCCACAAGTACGGCCTGGCCTGGTCGGTGACCGAGCTCGGCGCGCGCAGCGAGTTCCAGTTCTGCCCGCAACCCCCACGCGACGGCGCGGCCGCCGAGGCGGCGTTCCACGACAGCCTGCAGATGGCCTTGCACCTGTATCTGATCAACCGCGGCATCCTCATCACGCCGTTCCACAACATGACCCTGTGTTGCCCGGACACTCGCGAAGAAGATGTCGACCGCCTGCTCTCCAGCCTCGACGAGGCGCTCGGCGAGCTGCTCGCCATACCCGGCGCGCGGGAGGCCTGAGATGCATTTCGCCGATCCGCGGGAAGCCCGCGAGTTCCTCGCCGCACACCCCGAGGTGCGCAGCATCGAGCTGTTCCTGATCGACGCCAACGGCGTGCCGCGCGGCAAGCTGCTGCATCGCGACGAGCTGCTGGCGGTCTACGAAAGCGGGCGGCCGCTGCCGAGCACCATCCTCGGCCTGACCATCAATGGCGATGACGTCGAGGAGACCGGCCTGGTCTGGGACGTCGGCGATGCCGATTGCTGGACCTTCCCGCTGCCCGGCAGCCTGACCCTGCAACCCTGGCGGCAGTCACCGACCGGCCAGGTGCAGGTAAGCATGCATCCCGAGCTCGGGCTACCGGCCGCGGCGGGCGATCCCCGGCATGTGTTGCAGCGGGTTATCCACAGCCTGCAGGCGGAGGGTTTCCACCCGGTGATGGCGGTGGAGCTGGAGTTCTACCTGCTCGACCGCGAACGCGACAGCGACGGCCGGCCGTTGCCGGCGTTACAGATGAATGGCCAGCGGCCGCGGGCGACCCAGGTCTATGGCGTCTACGAGCTGGAGCAGTTGCAGCCATTCCTCGATGACTTGTATGCCGCCTGCGAGGCCCAGGGCCTGCCGGCGCGCACGGCGATTTCGGAGTACGCGCCGGGGCAGGTGGAAATTACCCTGCAGCATCGCTTCGACACGCTCCAGGCGATCGACGAAGGCGTGCGCTACAAGCGCCTGGTCAAGGGCGTGGCGAATCGCCATGGGTTGCAGGCCTGCTTCATGGCCAAGCCGTTCGCCGATCTTTCCGGCAGCGGCCTGCACCTGCACGTCAGCCTGGCCGACGCCGCTGGCAACAATCTGTTCGCCAGCGAGGACCCGGCCGGGACCCCGCTGCTGCGCCAGGCCATCGGTGGAATGAAGGCGTGCCTGCTGGAGTCTTTGGCGCTGTTCTGTCCGAACGCCAACTCGTTCCGCCGCTTCCAGGCGAACAGCTACGCGCCGCTGGCGCCGACCTGGGGAATCAACAACCGCACCGTGTCGCTGCGGGTTCCCGGCGGCCCGGCGTCCAGCCGGCACATCGAGCACCGCATCTGCGGCGCCGACGCCAATCCCTACCTGGCGGCGGCGGCGTTGCTCGCGGCGGTGCGCCTGGGTATTCGCGAGCGACTCGACCCCGGTGCGCCGATCACTGGCAACGGCTACGCTCAAGCCACCCAGGCGTTGCCGAGCGACTGGCTGACCGCGCTGCGCGCGCTGGAGGGCTCGGCCTGGGCGCGCGAGGCGCTCGGCGAGGATTTCCTGAAGATCTACCTGGCGATCAAGCAGGCCGAATACCGTGCCTTCATGGGCGAGGTCGGCGAGCAGGACTGGCGCTGGTATCTCAACCAGGCCTGAATGAACGGCTGCCGGCGTTGCCGGTCAGTCATTGAAGCGGGCGGCCGATTGGCCGTCGGTGTTTTCCACGCGGCACAGGAGTAAGGAAAAGCAGATGAGCACGCCCGTCGTTCTTATCACTGGTGCAGCCGGCGGCTTGGGCCGGGCAATCGCCAAGCGTTTCGCCCAGAGTCATTGGCGCATCGCCGCCACGGATGTGGATAAGGAGGGCCTGCACGCGCTGAACGCGCAGGTGCCGTTGGACGCCAGCGGGGTCGCCGACCTGCGCAGCGCGGATAACTGCCATACCCTGATGTCGAAGATTCTCGCCCGTACCGGACGTCTCGACGCCCTGGTGAATGCCGCGGGCGTCTGGCGCGAGGGGCCTGTGGAAAACTTCACCGAGGAGGATTTCGACCTGGTCCTGGGAGTCAACCTCAAGGCCTCCTTCTACATGTGCCAGGCCGCGATTCCCTACCTGAAGGAAAACCAGGGCAGCATCGTCAACATCTCCAGCGACTCCGGACGCCAGGCCTACCGGGGTTCGGCGGCGTATTGCGCGAGCAAGGCGGCGCTTACCATGCTGAGCAAGACCCTGGCGCTGGAACTGGCCGAGCAGGGCGTGCGGGTCAACGCCGTGTCGCCGGCGGATATCGCCACGCCGATGCTCGACTACCAGGCCGAACGCTATGGGATGGGCAATCCGGATGGCTACAAGCGCGCGCTGCTGAAGGATTATCCACAGGGCAAGGCGGCACGCTTCATCCGCCCGGAAGAAGTCGCCGAGCTGGTCTGGTATCTCTGCGGCCCTCAGGCCGAAGCGATCACGGGTGCCGACCTGGCGGTGGACTTCGGCCTGTCCGCTGGCCGCTGAGTGGATTTTCCACGGGTCGCTCCGCTGGAGCGGCCTGTGGAAAAGTTTCAGTCGTCCCTGGCCTGACTGGATATCTTCACCCAGTTACCGGCGGCGGCGATGCCCATGCCGCCGTAACCCTGGCAGTTCCCGCCAAGGCTCTCCACCACTCGCAGGTCGATGCCTTCCTGCCATACCAGCAGGCTGCAGCCGGCGCCCAGGCCTTCGCTGCGCAGCCGGTAGAGCGCGCCTTGCCCCTCCAGCCGACCGGACAGCTCGCCGACCGCCGCGGGCCCATATTCCATCAGTTTCTCCGGATTGCCGATGCGCATCAGGGCGAAGCTCGCCTGGTAGCCGCCCTTCACCGGTTCGATCTGCAGGCTTTCCCATTCGGCCTGCCCGGCGTAGCGCAGGTAGTGCCCGGCGAGGCCCTGGAGGGACGGATAGTCGACTTTCAGGGCAACCTGTTCCAGGTTGTAGCGCGTGGCTTTGCCGCTGTAGCCGCGATCCAGCGCCAGGTTCATCCAGGCGCGGGCGCGTCCCGGTTGCCCGGCCTTGAGGCTGGTCAGCGCGAGATTGTTCAGCGCCTGTTCCGAGTCGGCTCCGCCCTGCTCCTGGCGCTCGGCCAGGCGCAATTGCCAGGCGAAGGCGTCCAGCGCCTGTGGATAACTCCCCTGTCGATAAGCCTGGGTGCCGCGCGTGTTGCATTCCGCGGCGGTGGCGCAGGGCGTATCCTCGGCCTGGATGGCAGCGGCACCGATGCCGGCAAGCACGGCCAGGGCCAGGAGAAGGATGCGTATGGCGGCAGGCATTGGAGCGATTCCCGGTGGAAAAGGGCCAGTCTAGAAAAGCCCGCGGATGTCTGCACGACCCGGCGCGATTTCGATCATGACGATTGAAAATTTGTGGCCGCTGCCGTCTTCGTTTGCGTCTATGGTGTCCCCCGCCCGTCCTGATGAGAGAAAAAGCGCTATGCAACCCGGAAACAACCAACTGTCGATGACCGTGCTGATGACTCCGGACATGGCCAATTTCTCCGGCAATGTCCATGGCGGCACCCTCCTGAAGTATCTCGACGAAGTCGCCTATGCATGCGCCAGTCGCTATGCCGGTCGCTACGTGGTGACCCTGTCGGTGGATCAGGTGATCTTCCGCGAGCCGGTGCATGTCGGCGAACTGGTGACCTTCCTCGCTTCGGTCAACTACACCGGGCGGACTTCCATGGAAATCGGCGTCAAGGTCATCACCGAGAACATCCGCGAGCAGTCCGTGCGTCATACCAACAGCTGTTTCTTCACCATGGTCGCCCTGGATGACGAGCGCAAGCCGGTGGCCGTCCGCCCGCTGGAGCTGGAAACCGCCGAGCAGAAGCGCCGCTTCGCCCAGGCCCAACAACGCCGCCAGCTGCGCGCGGAGCTGGAGGCCCGCTACCAGGCGATTCGCGAAGACGGATGAGGAAGGCTGCCGGTGTCCGGTCGAGCCCGCTTCGGACCTGCTGCCGTTTCGCGAATTTTCGCAGCTTTTCATAAGAAAACGCAGAGGTTTGCCTCTGCTGGCGTCCATTCCTGACATTTCTTGATAAGAAACCGGCGTGCCTGTTAAAACTCCAGCAACGTCAACGGGTTAACCTGTCGGTATCGCGCCGGGTTTCGCCACGAACCATAGCCGCCGTCGGGTCGCTCGAATGCCATGGGCCGGTCGCTCTGCCCGGCTCCGTTGGCGGAAAGCCTTTCCGCCTTGCCGTCACGGGCGCGGGTCCGTGATCCATTTCGAACGTCGTCGTCCGCCGGCCAGGCCGCGGAGGACGCGTTCCCCGTGTTGCCGGGAGTCCTGATGCACCATACGCCGTTACTCACTACACTCGCCGCGGGGTTCGTCCTCGCCTTCCTCTTCGGGGCCCTGGCCAATCGCCTGCGCATTTCGCCGCTGGTCGGCTACTTGCTCGCGGGCGTCCTGGCCGGGCCGTTCACTCCCGGTTATGTCGCCGACCAGGCGCTGTCGCAGGAAATCGCCGAACTCGGCGTGATCCTGCTGATGTTCGGCGTCGGCCTGCACTTCTCGCTCAAGGACCTGCTCTCGGTGAAGGCCATTGCCATTCCCGGGGCGCTGGTGCAGATCGGCGTCGCCACGCTGCTTGGCATCGGCCTGGCCAAGCTGCTCGGCTGGAGCTTCGGCGGCGGCCTGGTATTCGGCCTGAGCCTGTCGGTGGCCAGTACCGTGGTGCTGTTGCGCGCCCTGGAGCAGCGCCAGTTGCTGGACACCAAGCGTGGCAGGATCGCCATCGGCTGGCTGATCGTCGAGGACCTGGCGATGGTCCTGACCCTGGTGCTCCTGCCGGCGCTCGCCGGCACCCTCGGCGGCAAGACCGACGGCGGCGACGCCGGTCTGCTCTGGCCGCTGCTGATTACCCTGGGCAAGGTCGCCGCCTTCGTCGCCCTGATGATCTTCGGCGGTCGCCGGGTGGTGCCCTGGGTGCTGGAGAGGATCGCCGCCAGCGGTTCGCGGGAGCTCTTCACCCTGGCCGTGCTGGCCATTGCCCTGGGCATCGCCTATGGCTCGGCGGTGCTGTTCGGGGTGTCCTTCGCGCTAGGTGCCTTCTTCGCCGGGATGATTCTCAACGAGTCCGAGCTCAGCCACGAGGCGGCGGAGAACTCGTTGCCGCTGCGCGACGCTTTCGCGGTGCTGTTCTTCGTCTCGGTGGGGATGCTGTTCAATCCGATGATCCTGTTGCAGGAGCCACTGACGGTCCTGGCCACTTTCCTGGTCATCGTCTTCGGCAAGTCGGTGGCCGCCTACCTGATCGTCCGCGCTTTCGGCCATCCGAACAGCACCGCACTGGTGATCGCCGCCAGCCTGGCGCAGATCGGCGAGTTTTCCTTCATTCTCATCGGCCTGGGCATTGGCCTCGAACTGGTGCCGGAGCAGAGCCGCGACCTGGTGCTGGCCGGGGCGATCCTGTCGATCCTGGTCAATCCGCTGCTGTTCATCGCCATCGATCGCCTGCAGCAACGCAAGGAGCAGCGCCTGGCGGAGGCCGCTGGCGGGGTCCGCGAGATGCCGGCGCAGGACCTGCCGCCGCCGATCCTGGAGCGCGAGCATGCGGTGCTGATCGGTCATGGCCGGGTTGGCGGGTTGGTCAGCGCTCGCCTGCGCGCCGCCGGGACGCCCTTCGTGGTAGTGGTGGACAAGCGCGACAAGGCCGACGAACTGCGCGAACAGGGCTACAGCGTGGTCCTCGGCAATGCCGCCAGTCCCGGCGTGCTGGAGCTGGCCAACATCGCCGAGGCGCGCTGGTTGCTGATCGCCATTCCCAACGGCTTCGAGGCCGGGCAGATCGCCAGCCACGCCCGCGCGGTGAACCCGCCGCTGGACATCGTCGCCCGGGCGCATTTCGACGCCGAGGTGGACTACCTGGAGCAGAACGGCGCCAACCTGGTGATCATGGGCGAGCGCGAGATCGCCTGCGGCATGGTCCATCGCCTGGGACTCGACCGTGACGAGCGCGGCGCCGACGCACCGCTGCCGCAGTCGGCCTGACATGTTGCGCCGTCTCTACGACTGGACCCTGCGCCTGGCCGGCCATCCCCGCGCGGAGCTGGCCCTGGGCGGGGTGACCTTCGCCGAAAGCTCGTTCTTCCCGATTCCGCCGGACGCCTTGCTGGTGCCGATGGTCCTGGCCAACCGGGCCAAGGCCTGGCGCTACGCGGCGATCTGCGCGATCAGCTCGGTGCTGGGCGGCATCGCCGGCTATTTCATCGGCTTGCTGCTGTTCGAGAGCGTGGCCATGCCGATCCTGGCGTTCTATGGCTTGCTGGAGAACTTCGAACAGGTCGCCGAACGCTACAACGAACTGGGCTGGCTGATGGTGCTGCTGGGCGGCGGCTTCACGCCGCTGCCGTACAAGGTGATCACCATTACCAGCGGAGTGACCCAGCTCGACCTCTGGCTGTTCGTCGGCCTCAGCCTTGTCGCCCGCAGCCTGCGCTTCGCCGCTACCTGCGCTTTGCTGTTCTGGGCTGGCCCACGCCTGAAGACCCTGATCGAGCGGCGTCTGGGCATGGCTTTCGTGCTGATGGCGGTGATGGTGGTCGGTGGGTTGATGTTGGGGAAATACGTTCTTTAGCCAGCAGTCGGGTGACGGCCCAGGCGCTTGAGCGCCAGCATCGGTTTGCCCAGCAGAGCGCTGAGTTGTCTGGAGCGTTGCATGGCCGGACTTTCTATGAAACGGAAGGATAGATACGACGCGAGCACTACCAGGGGAGTGATCGCACCTATGACCAGCCAGTGTTCCAGAGCGGAAAACGCCTTGGCGTTGTCCCTGCCGATCAGCAGTTCGAAGCTGATGAATAGGATGCACCCGTGCAGCAGATACATGCTGTAGGTCATTTCGCCGAGGAAGCGGGACAGTGCTTGAGTCAGCAGGCCGAATAGGCTCGAACCCGCCGCAATCAGCAGGAAAGCCAGGCCGAGAATGAGGATCGCCGTTTCCTGATAGGCGCTGGGAAAGAGCACTCCGGGTAGGAGCAGGAGCGCCAGGCATAGGAGATTGCCGGGGATACTCGCGGCGAATCGCTGCAGGTGCGTCGAGCGTACCGCGAGCGCTGACAACCCACCAGCGACGAACATATAGGCGAGCGTCCAGTTCGGCTGCCAGGCTTTCAGTACCAGCCAGATCATGCCTGCCATGATGGCCATGGCTACTGGGGAAGGACGGTTCCCGAGCAGGACGCCGAGGAATGGCAGGCAGAAGTAGAACAACCACTCATAGGGCAGCGTCCAGGTCACCCCTGCCACGATGCGGAATGTCTCGATGAAACCGTTCATGTCAGGCTTGCTCGGTATCGAGAAGAGCAACCAGTCGAGCATCTTGCCAAGCAGGGCCGAGGGCGCCTCGCGTAGGGAAAAGCCGGTGGCCGTGAACACCAAAAGGAATAGCAGTGCCATTGCCAGGAGATAGGCTGGGAGCAGCCGGGCAATCCTCGATGCATAGACATCCAGCCATCTGATCGGCGTGCCGCGGCTGTGCAGGAGCTTGTGAGCGAAGAGGAAGCCGGTGACCATGAAGAACAGCGCGACGCTGGTCTGGCCGAAATGGGCGTAGAGCCGGGACGGCGGTAGTTGCCAGAGACCATCCTTCAGGTAGTAGTACCAGATGGACGAGTGATGGAGAAAAACGAAGAACGCCAGGTAACCGCGCAGGCCGTCGATGGTGACGAACCGGGAAGCGGGCAGGCGCGCGCTGCCAAGGCGACGAATGAACTCACAGGTGGCGAGCGCAACAGCCAGGCAGGCTAGGGCAGGTAGGGCGCTGGTGGGGCTCATTCGTCGGTCTATCTCTGTCGGAAGACCGAGAATGATATGTCAGATTCCTACATTGCGAGTGAGCGAGCTTCGAATTTGAGACGTGGATGTGCGATCCGATCCTGCGCCCGCACCAGCTCCAGCTCGTAGCTGCCGCAGGCCTGGGTTTCCAGCAGCACTTCATGGACCGCGGCGCCGGTGAATTCGAAGGCGTTACGCAGGTCGTCGCCGAGCAGCAGGCGAGAGAGGAACAGCCCCGAGGCCAGGTCGCCGACTCCGACCGGTTGCCGCGGGAAGGCCAGCAGCGGGCGTTGCAGGTGCCAGGCCTGGTCGGCGGCCACCAGCAGCATCTCGAAGGTGTCGCCGGACTTGCCCGGATAGTTCAGGTGCTTTACCAGGATTGCCCTGGGACCGCGTGCCAGCAGGCTCCGTGCCATTTCCACGCAGTCGGCGAGGGAGTTCGGCTGGCGGTCGCAGAAGCTGTCCAGCTCCAACTGGTTGGGGCACAGGTAGTCGGCGACCGCGGCGGCTTCTTCCAGCAGGAAGTCGCTGACTTCCGGGGCCACGATGCAGCCTTTTTCCGGGTGGCCCATGACCGGGTCGCAGAGGTACAACGCCCGAGGGTTGGCCTGTTTGATCCGTGCCACCACATCGAGAATGGCGCGGCCCTGGGCGGCGCTGCCGAGATAGCCGGACAGCACCGCGTCGCAGTTGCCCAGTTCGCCGATGCCGGCAATACCGTCCACCAGCGCCGGAATCTGCTCCGGCGGCAGCACCTGCCCGGTCCATCGACCGTACTGGGTGTGGTTGGAGAATTGCACCGTGTTCAACGGCCAGACGTTGATTCCGATGCGCTGCATCGGGAACACCGCCGCGGCATTGCCGGCGTGGCCGAAGACCACATGGGACTGGATGGCGAGCAGGTGGGGCGTACGTGGCATGAGACGACTTCCTACAGCTGAGTCGGCGCAGTATGGGGGCTAATTCACATGGCGAAAACACCCCCCACTCGCTGCCTGCCGGGAGAACGGGTAAGCTGGCCGTCCCCCTACACCGGATTCCGCTCGTGACCCTGGGTAACCTTTTCGTCATGCTCCTGTTGGGCGCCGCCGCAGCCTGGTGGTGGCGCGCCCATGGCGTGCGCGAGCGGGCGTTGCTGCTGGCCAAGCAGCATTGCGCCAAGCAGGGCGTGGAACTGCTCGACGAGAATGTCGCGCGCCGGCGCCTGCGCCTGGCCCGTGACCACCGTGGTCAGTGGCGGCTGAGCCGCGAGTTCGGTTTCGAATTCACCGTCAGCGGCGAGGAACGCTACGCCGGGCGCATCGTCATGTATGGCTATCACCTCGGCGCCATCGAATTGGCCCCGCATCGCTTCGAGGCGGCCGCCGAGGTCGACAACCCGCCGGTGCATAGCGCCGAGGTGATTCGCCTCGACGAGTGGCGGCAGTCCCGGCAGAAAAAGGTCGGCGACTGAGGCGGCAGAGCGTCAGGGCAGTATCCCGAGAGCCTTGAGACTGGCCTTGCCCAGTTCGACGCGCTTGCCGATGTCGGCCTCGCCGCCGGGCATGTCGATGTTCAGGGCGAAGCCGTAGAGCCGCTCGTTGCGCTTCACCCAGCCCACCCACCAGCCGAGTTCCGGCGTGCAGTCGAAGCACCAGCCTGTCTTGCCGTGCAGCTCCCAGCCCGGGCCGCTTTCCAGCAGGGTCATGGCGCGCACGGTGGACTGCACCGGGGCGGGGAATGGCAATTCTCCCTGCGCCAGTCGGAGCAGAAAGCGGGTCTGTTCCATCGCGCTGATCTTCAGCGGTCCCACCAACCAGAAGTTATCCACAACCTGGCCGATTTCCGCGTTGCCGTAACCCAGGCGCGAGACATTGGCGCGCATCCGCTCCAGGCCGATGCGCCGCGCCAGTTCCTGGTAGACCGGTACGTTCGATGCCTTGATCGCCTCGCGCAGGCTCATGTCGTGCTCCCAGGCCTTGAAGCGCTGGGGCTTGCCGCCATAGGGAAGAACCTCGTCGGCGGATCTAACCGCCCCTGTGGATAAGCCGATCAGGCTGTTCGCCACCTTGTAGGTGGAAGCGGGAACGAAGCGGGTTTCCGCGCGCTCCCGGTCATGGCCGACATAGCACTGCCGCTGCACATCGTAGAGGACGAAGGTGCCTTTCACCCCGGCCGCGCCGAATAGCTTGTCCACGGCCTGGCTGTCGTTCCATTCGCTGGCCTGGGTATGCCCGGAAAGCAGGAGAAGGGCACTGAAGAGGAGAGGGCGCATGGCTCGGTCCTGTGGAGTCATCCTCCCTGGGACCGATGGATGAGCGCCGGATTCCCCACGGAAGGAGCGTTCATGGATTGGGCAGGAGAAAGTCGCGTACGCGTTCGGCGGCATCGGCCGGGTCTTCCTGCATGAAGCAGTGGCCGCCGACCACCACGTGGGCGCTGACCTGGGGGTTGAGCGAGCACCAGCGCGCCACCGACTTGGCGACGAAAGGGTAGGTGCGGTCACCGTAGAGCACGCGGGTCGGCGTGGTGATCTTGCCCAGCGACGGCCACAGCCGCCTGGGGAAGGAGCTGAAGATCTCCGCTTCGCGGCTTGGCCGGCACTTCAGCTCGACTCCGCCGTCGCTCTCCTTCAGCGCATATTCCACGTAGGCCCACAGCGCCTCGTCGGTCCAGCCCTTGAAGATACCGCGGCCGCGCAAGCCGGCGTAGGCGGCTGCGCGATCGGGCCACTGGCTGCGGCGCAGGCGCGCCTTCTTCGCCAGGCTGCCGCGCAATTGCAGGCCGAGGGTCTCGGAAAGTGCCATCACGCCGATCATCGCCGGGGTGAACAGTACCGGGTCGAGCAGCACGGCGCGGGCGAACAGGGTGGGATGGCGGGCCAGGACGAGGCTGCTGAGGACGCCGCCGAAGCTGTGCCCGCAGGCCAGTCGCTGGACATCTCCATAGGGACCGCGCCCGGCCTCGAAGGCCTCCACCGCCATCTCGGCGTTGCGGTTCCAGCCGTGGAAGCGGCCGCCGTGGTCGCTTTCGCCGTGGCCCTGGATGTCGCACAGCCAGAGGTCGAAATCCTCCGCCAACAGACGCAGCATCGGTTCGTAGGTGCGGCCGCAGAAGCCGTTGCCATGGAGGAAATGCAGCAACGGCTTGCCGCTCGGTTCGCTGCGCCAGCCGCGCAGGGTGAAACCGGCCGAGCAGGAATGGGACCAGGGGGATAGCGACATGGGCGGACTCCTCGTACGGCGCGCAGTGTAACCGGGCGCCGTGCTATCGTCGCCGCTTCCCGCCGCCGTTTCGATCCGCCGATGTCCTTGTCCCGTCCGCTGCGCCTGTTCCTGCTGTTGCTGCCGCTGCTCGGCGGCCTGCTGCTGTCCATGGACTGGGCGGGTCGCCAGGCGCGGCAGCAGGCGCTACGCGCCGAGGGCGAACAGGTGCGCAAGCAGCTGGACCTCTACGCCGGCTCGCTGCAGACCCTGATCGAACGCTTCCGCAGCCTGCCGGCGGTACTGGCGCTGGATCCGGACCTGCGCGCGGCGCTGGCCGGGCCGATCGACGGCGAGTTGCAGCAGCGCCTCAACCTCAAGCTGGAAAGCATCAACCTGGCCGCCCGCTCCTCCACCCTGGAGCTGCTCGACCGTACCGGGCTGGCCGTGGCGGCGAGCAACTGGAACCTGCCGACCAGCTACGTGGGCCACAACTACGGTTTCCGTCCCTATTTCCGCCAGACCATCGCCCAAGGCTCCGGACGTTTCTATGCGGTCGGGGTGATCAGCGGGATTCCCGGTTATTTCCTGTCCCACGCGGTGCGCGCCGAGGACGGCAGCTTCCTGGGCGCAATCGTGGTCAAGCTGGAGTTTCCCGATCTGGAACGGCAGTGGAACCAGACCCCCGACCTGGTCCTGGCCAGCGACGCCAAGGGCATCGTGTTCCTCGCCAACCACGCCGGTTGGCGCTACCGCGAACTGGAACCGCTGGATACCGTGGACCGCTTCGAACTGGCGGAGACCCGGCAATACGATCGCCAGCCCCTGACACCCCTGCGCCACCAGACCTTGCGCAGCTACGGCGAAGACCGCCGTCTGGCGCGGGTGGAAAGCGCCGACGGCGAGAAGGACTACCTCTGGCAATCGCTGGACCTGCCCAACGACGGCTGGACCCTCCACTTGCTGCGCGACACCGCGAGCATCCAGGACGACGTCGCCACCGCGCGCCTGGCCGCCGCCGGCACCTGGCTGGCGCTGGTCTTCCTCGGCTTGTTCCTGCACCAGCGCTGGCGTATCGCCCGCCTGCGGCAACGTAGCCGGGAGGAGCTGGAGCGCCTGGTCGAGCAGCGCACCGCCGACCTGCGTACCGCGCAGGACGGCCTGGTGCAGGCGGCCAAGCTGGCCGCCCTGGGGCAGATGTCGGCAGCCCTGGCCCATGAGATCAACCAGCCGCTCACCGCCCAGCGCATGCAACTGGCCAGCCTGCGCCTCCTGCTCGACGCCGGACGCCACGACGAGGCGCGCCAGGCGTTGCCGCGCATCGACCAGATGCTCGAACGCATGGCCGCGCTCACCGGCCACCTGAAGACCTTCGCGCGCAAGAGCGCCGGCGGCCTGCGCGAGCGTATCGAGTTGGGTCACGTGGTCGAACAGGCGCAGCAGTTGTTGCTGCCGCGAATCCGCGCCGAACGGGTGGAGATCGAGCAGGCGCTGCTCTGGCCGGCCTGGGTGATGGGTGACGCGATCCGCCTGGAACAGGTGCTGGTCAACCTGCTGCGCAACGCCCTGGATGCCGTTGCCGGCCAGGAGCGGCCATGGATCCGCCTGGCCCTGCAACGGCTTGGTGGCGACTGGGTGCTGAGCGTCGCCGACAACGGCGGCGGGATTCCCGCCGAGCACCTGGGCAGCGTCTTCGATCCGTTCTTCACCACCAAGCCGGTGGGAGAGGGACTCGGCCTCGGCCTGGCGGTATCCTATGGGATCGTCCACGAACTCGGCGGCCGCCTGCAGGTCGCCAATGCCGAAGCGGGAGCGGTGTTCAGCCTGATCCTGCCGGCGGCCCCCGATGACACGAGCGTAACGACATGAGCGACCAGGTGATCTTCGTCGACGACGAAGCGACGATCCGCGAAGCGGTGCAGCAATGGCTGGAGCTGTCCGGCTTCGAGGTGCGCCTGTGCCTGCGCGCCGAGGAGTGCCTGGGAGCGTTGGACAAGTCCTTCGCCGGGGTGGTCATCAGCGATGTGCGCATGCCCGGCATGGACGGCCTGCAACTGCTCGCCAACCTGCAGGCGGTCGATCGCGACCTGCCGGTGATCATGGTCACCGGGCACGGCGACGTGCCGATGGCGGTGGAGGCCATGCGCCAGGGTGCCTACGACTTCATCGAGAAACCCTTCACGCCCGAGCGCCTGCTCGGCAGTTTGCGGCGCGCGCTGGAAAAGCGCCGCCTGGTGCTGGAGAACCGGCGCCTGAAGGAGCAGGCCAGTCTCAAGGACCAGGTCGATGCGCGTCTGCTCGGCGTGTCCAAGCCGATGGAAGCGTTGCGCCGGCAGGTTCTGGCCCTGGCGCCGACCCCGGTGAACGTCCTGATCCGTGGCGAGACCGGCAGCGGCAAGGAACTGGTTGCCCGCAGCCTGCACGACTTCGGGCCGCGCGCCGACAAGCCGTTCGTGGCGCTGAACTGCGCGGCGATTCCCGAGCAACTGTTCGAGAGCGAGCTGTTCGGTCATGAGAGCGGCGCCTTCACCGGCGCGCAGGGCAAGCGCATCGGCAAGCTCGAGCATGCCCATGGCGGCACCCTGTTCCTCGACGAGATCGAAAGCATGCCGTTGGCGCAGCAGGTCAAGCTGCTGCGCGTCCTGCAGGAGCAGCAACTGGAGCGGCTCGGCTCGAACCAGAGCATCCACGTCGACCTGCGGGTGATTGCCGCGACCAAGCCCGACCTGCTGGCCGAAGCACGTGCCGGACGCTTCCGCGAGGACCTGGTGTATCGCCTGAACGTCGCCGAGCTGCGTCTGCCGCCGATCCGCGAGCGTCGCGAGGACATCCCGCTGCTCTTCGAACATTTCGCCAGCGTTGCCAGCCAGCGCCTCGGCCGCGAGCCGCAGCCCGCCGCGCCGGCGGAACTGGCGCGGCTGATGGCCCACGACTGGCCTGGCAATGTACGCGAGCTGGCCAACGCCGCCGAGCGTCATGTCCTCGGCCTGGAGCGTGGGGACGCGGAGGAAGGCGGCGGCCTTACCTCGGGGCTGGCGGAACGCATGGAAGCCTTCGAGGCGGAGTGCCTGCGCCAGGCGCTCGGCCAGTGCCGCGGGGATATCAAGGCGGTGATGGAGTTGCTGCAACTGCCGCGCCGGACACTCAACGAAAAGATGCTGCGGCATGGCCTCAGCCGCAGCGATTTCGTCGGCGAAGAGCCGGCCTGAACCAGCCCTCGCGAGGCGTCAGAGATCCTTCGCCAACTCCGTTGGCGCCTGGCGCCCGCCGCGTTGCAGCAACGCCAGGTAGACCAGCCCCACCGCGATCCAGGCCAGTCCGAGCAACTGTGCGTCGAGGCTCATGCTGTACAGCACGTAGGCGATGATCGCCAGGCCCACCAGCGGGAACAGTAGATGCCGCAACCACTGGCCGGAGCGCTGGCGGCGGTAGTAGTGGTTGATCACGCTCAGGTGCAGCAGGCAGAAGCCGGTGAGGGCACCGAAGTTCACCAGTGAGGTGAGCACGTCCGGTGCGTCGAGGAAGGCCCAGCCGATTCCCAGCGACAGCACCGCCACCAGGTACAGGCTGACGTGCGGCGTCTGGTAGCGCGGATGGACCCTGGCCAGCGCGCGCGGCAGTCTGCCGTCGCGGGCCATCGAGTAGAGCAGGCGCGAGACCGCTGCCTGCGAGGTGATCGACACGGTGACACCCCAGGCCAGCGCGGTGGCTACCGCGGTCAGCATCGACAGCCACTGGCCACCGGCCGCTTCGGCGATCTCGTAGAAGGCGGTGTCCGCCGACTTGAAGTTCATCCCGGCGGCGAGGTCGGTGGCCAGCCAGGTCTGCGCGATGAAGATGCCGCCCATGATGAACAGCGCGATCAGCGCGGCGCGGCCGATCTGCCGGGCGGGATCGCCCTTGACCTCCTCGGCGAGGGTGGAGATGGCGTCGAAGCCGAGGAACGACAGTACGGCGATCGAGGCGGCCTTCATTACCAGGCCGAGATCGAAGGCTTCCGGGCGATACAGCGGTTCGAGGGTCAGCCGGCCGTTGCCCAGGCCGCCTTCCAGCGCCTGGTAGCCGACCACCAGGAAGATCGCCAGCACCACCAGCTCTCCGATCAGGAACAACAGGTTGGCGCGGGCGGCGAAGGTGATGCCGCGCAGGTTGACCAGGGTCGCCGAGACCAGGAACAGCAGCATCCAGGCCAGCTTGGGGATCGCCGGGAACAAGTGGTTCAGCGCCAGCGCGCTGAACACGTAGAGCAGCGGCGGGATCAGCAGGTAGTCGAGCAGCAGCACCCAGCCGGCGATGAAGCCGACATGGGGGTGGATGCCGCGCTGGGCGTAGGAATACACCGAGCCGGCAATCGGAAAGGCCTTGGCCATGGCTCCGTAGCTGAGGGCGGTGAAGAGCATCGCCAGCATGCCCACCAGGTAGGCCATCGGCACCATGCCGTGGGCGTCGGCATGGACCCAGCCGTAGACCCCGAACGGGGCGATGGGGATCATGAAGATCATCCCGTAGATGATCAGGTCGCTCAGGGACAGGCTGCGGCGCAGCTGTTGCCGGTATCCGAACTGTTCGATGGCCATGACGGGCTCCTCGGGAAAAGGCAGCGTATTGTCGTTATCGGCGCCGCACGCGAAGCGGGCCTCTTTCTCGTTATTGGCGACCGGCGGCGCCGGTCATCGCATCAGAGCCAGGGATACAGACGCTCGGACCAGGCGTACACCGCATCCGGCGTGCGCAATCCATCGTTGCGGATCTCCAGCAGCACCGCTTCCAGACCGCGTGCGTCGCCATGCACCGGAACGGTAGTGTCTTCCGCCGGGTCGATCGCATAGGGCTGGTTGCCGGCGACTTCCAGGCCGTGCCGGCGCAAACCGTCGAGGATGCGCCTGGCGTAGGCGCCGGCGTTGCGATAAAGCACCCCGGCAACCAGCGGGCGGGGTCTGCCGTGGTACACCGGGGTAAAACTGTGCACGCCGACCACGCGGGTCGGCACGCCGGCGGCCTGGCGCTCGTCGAGCAGTTGCGTCAGGCGCTGGTGGAACGGATGGAACAGGCAATCCTGGCGATAGCGGCGCACCGTCTCGGACAGCTCGCGGTTGCCGGGAACGGGGTAGACCTCGCTGTGCGGCGGAATGCTGTCGGGCGCCTCCAGCGGTCGGTTCAGGTCGATCAGCAGACGCGAGTAGCCGGCCGCCAGCAATGGCGCGTCGAGTCGCCGGGAAAGCTCTTCGGCCAGCGCCAGGGCGCCGATATCCCAGGCGATGTGTTCTTCCGCCGCGGCCTGGTCCAGGCCGAGGCGCTGCAACTCCAGCGGAATGTGCCGGCTGGCATGCTCGCAGACCAGGACCACCGGGCTGCGCCCTTGGGGATTGAGCAGGTGGTAGGGCGGCAGCTGGTAGATGCCGAGTTCGGGGTTGTCAGTAGAGCTCGGCATAGTGGCGGCACAGGTCGTCGTCGGAAAGGCCCGCCGTCAGCGCCAGTTCGTGGCGCTTCATGGCGAGGTAGGTGTCCAGCAGCGGCTTTGGCAGCTCGGCACAGAGCGCCTCGTCGCGTTGCAGGCAGTCGAGCGCATCGCCGAGGGTCGCCGGCAGGGCCTGGATGCCGCGGGCCTGGCGCTCTTCGTCGCTGAGGCCGTGCGGATCGACATCGGCCAGGGCGCGCAGCGGCAGGCGTCGTTCGATGCCCAGGCGGCCGGCGATCAGCACCGCGGCCATCGCCAGGTGCGGACAGGCGGTGGCGTCCATCGGCCGGAATTCCAGGTTGTACTGCTTGCCCAGCGGCTTGCCGCCGACGCTCACCACCGGGCAGATGCGCAGCGCCGCTTCGCGGTTGCGCAGTCCCAGGCAGGCGTAGGCGGCGCTCCAGTGGTGGGGTTTCAGGCGCAGGTAGGAGGCGGCGGTAGGAGCGGTCAGCGCGCACAGCGCTGGCAGGTGCGCGAGCACGCCGGCGGCCCAGTGCTCGCCGAGTTCGGAGAGATCGTTGGGTCGACCGGGCTCGTACAGCAGCGGGCTGCCGTCGGCATGTTGCAGGCTCAGGTGCAGGTGCACCCCGTTGGTCACCGCGCCGGGTGCCGGCAGCGGTGCGAAGCAGGTACGCAGGCCCATCTGCCGCGCCACTTCGCGAGTGACCTCGCGGACGTTCACCGCGCGGTCGGCGGCGGCCACGCCCTGCGCCGGGCGGCAGGTGACCTCGTACTGGCGCTGGCCGTATTCGGGGAGGAACATCTCCGGCTCGGTGCCAGCCTGGGCCAGGGCGCTGACCAGCCAGCCGGGGAACTGCCCGGCGGCACGCTGGGCCTGCAGCGAAAACGCCGCGGCCGGACGCTCACCGGGCAGGCCGAGCAGGCTGAATTCGTGTTCGAACGCCGCGATGACCTGCAGGCCGCTGTCGCGATAGCGTTCCACCTCGGCCCGCAGCAGGCTGCGCGGGCAGGCCGGCCACGGCGTGCCGTCGGTTTCCACCAGGTTGCCGTGCAGGTAGTCGAGCGCCGGCGCAGCGGCGTCGGGACCCTGCTCGACGCGCACCCGGCTGTTCGGGTCGGGCAGCAGGCGCAGGTCGCCGTGGCTGCCCCAGGGGCTGCTCTCGTCGATCAGGTCCTGCGGGGTCAGCGAGCTGTTCGCCGGTACCCAGCCGCAACCGCTGGCCAATTGCTCCTCCAGGGTCGCCAGGGGCAGCGAACGCCCGCGGGTGATGCCGGCCAGGTCGGTGGTGACGAAGCTGACCAGGCGTACCGGCTGCAGGCGGTTCACAGGTTGCTCCGGCCGAGGGCGGCGATGCGTTGCAGGACGGTCTCGGTGTCGCTGATCCAGCAGTAGCCCTTGATCGCTTCCAGGCAGGCCTGGTGGCGTTCCGGGGTATGGGTGGCGCAGGCATCCTCGACCAGGGTGACCAGGTAACCGCGGTCGGCGGCATCGCGCACGGCCATGTCCACGCACTGGTCGGTGACCACCCCGCAGACGATCAGGTGGCGGGTGCCGAGGTTGCGCAGTACGTAGTCGATGGCGGTGGAGTTGAAAACGCCGGAAGAAGTCTTCGGCAGCACGATCTCGTTGGCGGTCGGCTCCAGGGCGTCGATCACCCTGGCGTCCGGGCTGCCCTTGGGCAGGTGCATCTCCGACAGCTTGTGATCCAGCGAGCGGTCGCGACCATCGGCGGTGAGGCTCTCGATGACGGTGTGCAGGACGTTCTCGTCCACTGCGCGCATGGCCCTGAGCAGGCGCTGCTGGTTGGGGATCACCTGGTTCTGCACGCGCTCGTAGAAGTAACCGGCTGCCTGCGGATCGACGTGCGGGTCGCGCCCCGGCTCGACCCAGGCACGCTGCATGTCGACGAACAGGATGGCGGTCTGCCGGCGGCCGAATGGCAGGTCGCGCGGCGAGTGGTGGGGCAGACTGAACATCGGGTCATTCCTCCAGAATATGACTGCTGAACGCGTTGCGGAGCTGGTCGATGCCCTCCAGGCGTTCGTCGAGCGGCGCGCCCATGCGCGCCACCAGGGTCGCTACCAGTGCCTCGACCTGGGCCATGGCCGGCACCAGCGAGTCGAAGGGCGAGGCGGATTCCACTGGCGAACTGACGATCAGGTCGGCGTGTTCGCGCAGCGGCGAGGCGTAGATGTCGGTGAACAGCACCAGCCGTGTGCCGCGTGCCTTGGCGGCCTGGGCCACGTGCTGGGCCTGGCTCTGGTAGCGGCGATAGTCGAACAGGACCAGCAGGTCCTGGCGGCCGAGGTCGTAGAGCTGGTCGGGGAGCAGGGCGCCGTCGTCGAGCAATCGGCACTGCGGGCGCAGCAGGCGCAGATGGGTGACCAGGTAGCCGGCGAGGAAACGGCTGAAGCGTCCGCCGTGGCAGTGCACGCGCAGGCGGCTGTCGAGCAGCCAGTCGGCGAGGCGCTGGATGTCATCGGGGCGGGTCAGGCCGAGGGTCTGTTGCAGGCTCTGGCCAGCCTGGTCGAGGTAGCGCGCCCAGGTGTCGTCGCGGCCCATCCGCTCGCGGCGTTCGGCGAGCAGGGTGCGCGGCGAGCGCAGGCGGTCGTCGACGTCGGCCAGCAGCGCTTCCTGGAAGTCGCCGTAGCCGGCGAAGCCGAGCTTTTTCACCAGGCGCATGATCGTCGGGTCGCTGACTCCGGCGTGCCGGGCCAGGCGCGTCATCGGACCGAGGCCGAGGCGCGGGTAGTCATCGAGCAGGGCACGCACCACCTTGCGCTCCGCGGGCGTCAGTTCGGCGGGCGGGGAGGCCAGGCGTTGTTTTAGTTCTTGCATGGGGCATCCTCGAAGGTGGGTCGATTGTGTAGTGAATTTTTCAGATTGTTCAATATGTGACGGAATGTTTTTTTCACTACATTTCCCGCAAACGGCCGAATGACCTCTGTTGTGGTACGGCAGGCAGACGTACGGCGGGGACGGAAACGAAAAAGCCCGGTCGAAGACCGGGCTTTTTCCAGGGGTGGTTACGCGGCTTGGCTCAGAACGCCGGTACCACCGCGCCTTTGTATTTCTCCTGGATGAACTGCTTGACCTCGGCGCTGTGCAGGGCCTTGGCCAGCTTCTGCATGGCGTCGCTGTCCTTGTTGTCCGGCCGCGCGACGAGGATGTTCACGTAGGGCGAGTCGCTGCCTTCGATGGCCAGCGCATCCTTGGTCGGGTTCAGCTTGGCTTCCAGGGCGTAGTTGGTATTGATCAGCGCCATGTCGACCTGGGTCAGCACGCGCGGCAGGGTCGCGGCTTCCAGTTCGCGGATCTTGATGTTCTTCGGATTGTCGACGATGTCCTTCGGCGTGGCGGTGATGCTCTTGTTGTCCTTGAGCTTGATCACCCCGGCCTTGTCCAGCAGGAGCAGGGCGCGGCCGCCGTTGGTGGCGTCGTTGGGAATCACCACGGTAGCGCCGGAAGGCAGTTCGTCGAGCTTCTTGTACTTGCTCGAGTAGGCGCCCAGCGGCTCGATGTGTACGCCGGTCACGGCGACCAGGTCGGTGCCCTTGGCCTTGTTGAACTCATCGAGGTACGGCTGGTGCTGGAAGAAGTTGGCGTCCAGGCGCTTTTCCGAGACCTGCACGTTCGGCTGCACGTAGTCGGTGAACTCCTTGATCTTCAGGTCCACGCCTTCCTTGGCCAGCAGCGGCTTGACCACGTTGAGGATCTCCGCGTGCGGCACCGGGGTGGCCGCGACGGTGAGGGACTCGGCGGCCTGGGCGGCGGTGAGGCCGAGCGCCGCGACAGCGGAGAAAGCAGCAAGCAGTTTTTTCATCTTCAACTCCTTTCGAGGTGTTCCTGGCGGCTGTGGATAACCGCGGCGCTCAGGGTTTTGGGCTTGGCCGGCAAGCTTACTTGCGCGAGAAGTGCACCACCAGCTTGTCGCCCACGGTTTGCAGAATCTGGACGAGGATCAGCAGCATCACCACCGTGACCACCATCACGTCGGTCTGGAAGCGCTGATAGCCGAAGCGGATCGCCAGGTCGCCCAGCCCGCCGGCGCCGACCACTCCGGCCATCGCGGTGTACGAGACCAGGGTGATGGCGGTGACGGTGATGGCGGCGATGATGCCCGGCCGGGCTTCCGGCAGCAGGGCGTTCCAGATGATCTGCCGGGTGCTGGCGCCCATCGCCTGGGTTGCCTCGATGATGCCCTTGTCGACCTCGCGCAGCGCGGCTTCCACCAGGCGCGCGAAGAACGGCGTGGCGCCCACCACCAGCGGCGGGATGGCCCCGGCGACGCCCAGCGAGGTACCGGTGATCAGTACGGTCAGCGGGATCATCACGATCAGCAGGATGATGAACGGCAACGAACGGAGGATGTTCACCACTAGCGAGAGCAGGGTGTAGACCGCCTTCTGCTCGAACATCTGCCGTGGCCCGGTAAGGAACAGCAGGACGCCGAGGGGCAGGCCGAGGACCACTGTGAACAGCAGCGAACCGCCGAGCATCCAGAAGGTGTCGACGCTGGCCAGCCAGATTTCGTACCAGTCGATGTTGGCGAAGCTCATGGTTTCGAAGAAGTCCATCAGCGCAGTACCTCCACATGTACGTCAGCGGCGTTCAACTGGCTCATGGCGGCTTCCAGGTCACCGCCG
This sequence comes from Pseudomonas sp. DL, assembly GCF_047199225.1. NCBI lineage: Bacteria > Pseudomonadati > Pseudomonadota > Gammaproteobacteria > Pseudomonadales > Pseudomonadaceae > Pseudomonas > Pseudomonas sp. DL. The sequence continues at coordinate 6,386,238 of NZ_CP178323.1, read as the reverse complement.
ACCAGGGCCAGGGTCAACTGGCCGTAGGGCGTGTCCTTGATGCGGTCGATGCGTCCGGAAAGGATGCTGTAGTCGACCCCGGTCTGCCGCGCCACGGTGCCCAGCAGCGGCGCATAGGTGGCTTCGCCGCGGAAGGTCAGGCGCAGGATGAGACCCGGCACGTGGGCGAAATCGTCGTGGCGCTCGTCCTCGTCGACCCGTTCGGCCTCGAACACGAAGCGGCGGGTGGTCGGGTGCTGCGGATGGAGGAAGACATCGGCGACATCGCCCTGCTCGACGATGGCGCCGCCGTCCATGACCGCGACCTGGTCGCAGACACGGCGGATCACGTCCATCTCGTGGGTGATGAGGACGATGGTCAGCTTCAGCTCGCGATTGATTTCCGCCAGCAGTTGCAGGACCGAGGCGGTGGTCTGCGGATCGAGGGCGCTGGTGGCCTCGTCGCAGAGCAGGATGCTCGGCCGGCAGGCCAGGGCGCGAGCGATGCCGACGCGCTGTTTCTGTCCGCCGGAGAGCTGGGCCGGATACTTGCGCGCGTGGTCGGACAGGCCGACCCGCGCGAGCAGCTCGGAGACCCGCGCATCGACTTCGGCACGGCTGAAGCCGCCGGCCAGGCGCAGGGGCATGGCGATGTTGTCGGCGACGGTCTTCGAGGACAGCAGGTTGAAGTGCTGGAAGATCATCCCGACGCGCTGGCGGAAACGGCGCAGGCCTTCGGCGTCGAGGGCGGTGACGTCTTCGCCCTCGACCAGGATGCGGCCGCCGCTGGGCTCCTCGAGGCGGTTGATCAGGCGCAGCAGGGTGCTCTTGCCGGCACCGGAATGGCCGATCAGGCCGAAAATCTGCCCGGCCTGGATGTTCAGGCGGGTCGGTTGCAAGGCGGGGATTTCCCGACCGGCAACTCGATAGGTCTTGTGGACGTCGTGGAATTCGATCACTGGGCGAACCTTGTGGGTGCGGCGATGCTGTTACGGCTGGAGCACGGGCTTGGCGGGAAGCATGGGCGGTCAGCTAAACCGAGCATTTTACCTTGCTTTCTTATGCATTATTAATATTTATTGGTGATGAAAAATCATTGAAATGGAATAAGCGTCTGGTGCGCTCCCGACAAGCGCTTTCTGCTGCGGCCGGGGCAGGACCGGTCTCAATTCCGGGGGGTAAGTATCAATCGGGTTGGCTTGTCGGCCTGTACGACATGGCTGAGATGCAGGTCGAAATCGGGTGAGAGCTTCTTCACCCGCGCCAGGAGCTGGTCGGAAACCAGCGGATAGTCGCTGTCCCGGCGCACTTCGATATGCACCCTGCAACGGTAGGCGACGACATCCGCGGCCACCGCGTCGAGCACCGCACCGAGGCCGCCCTGGCCGGTGCCGTCGAGCATCGGCAGGGGCACGGCGCTGCTGGCCGCTTGCGGATCGATCAGGTGGGGAGCGCCGGGCAGCGGCTTCAGCTCGCCGCCGGGCGGCGTCTGGATGATCTGCTGCATCTGCTGCTGGGCCGCCTGCTGCATGCGTCGGGCCTGCTCGGCGCGGGCGGGATCGACCTTGGCGCGGTTGATCGCACCGTCCAGCCCGGCGGTCAGCGCCGGCGCTTTGGGCATCAGTCCGCGGGCATGGCCGAGGGCGCTGGTGGCGGTGTTGAGGTCTCCTTGACGCAGCGCGGTTTCCCCGCGCTGCATGTAGGCCTCGGCCAACTGGCGGCGGAACGCTTCGACGCGCTCGTCGCCGGCGGCTGCGCTGCGCAGGGCCAGCCATTGTTGCTCGGCCTGTTCGAGCTTGCCGGCGGCCAGGGTTTGCTGCAGTTCGGCGTAGGGATCGGCGGGCTGCGCCTGGGGCGCGACCACCGGCGTCGGTTGCGACGACGCATTGCCCTGGCAGGCGCTGACCAGCAGCGCCGCCGCCAGGACGGACAGCAGGCGAAAGAAGGACGACATCATTCCTGCGGGTTCTCGTTTGGTCAAAAAATCGCCAGATTCTACACCGTGCGGCGGGGCAGGACAAAACTCAGCAGGAACAGGCCGGCGGCGCTGACCACGATCGAGGGGCCGGCGGGGGTATCCTTGAACCAGGACAGGGCCAGGCCGGCGCACACCGCGACCAGTCCCAGCAGGCTGGCGCCGACCGCCATCTGCTCGGGACTGCGGGCATGGCGCTGGGCGGCGGCGGCGGGAATGATCAGCAGCGAGGTGATCAGCAGTACGCCGACGATCTTCATCGCCACGGCGATGACGATGGCGATCAGCAACATCAGCGCCAGGCGGATCGCTCCGACCGGCAGGCCTTCCACCTTCGCCAGTTCCTCGTGCACGGTGATCGCCAGCAGCGGCCGCCAGAGGAAGCAGATCAGTGCCAGGACCAGCGCGCTGCCGGCGATTATCCACAGCAGGTCGCTGGCGCTTACCGCCAGCAGATCGCCGAACAGGTAAGCCATCAGGTCGACCCGCACTTCCTTCATGAAGCTCAGGGTGACCAGGCCCAGCGACAGGGTGCTGTGGGCGAGGATGCCCAGCAGGGTGTCGGCGGCCAGCGGCTGGCGCTGCTGCAGGGTCACCAGCAGCACTGCGAGCAGCACGCAGCCGACGGTCACAGCCAGGGTCGGGCTGACATCGAGGAGGAAACCCAGGGCTACCCCGAGCAGTGCGGCGTGGGACAGGGTATCGCCGAAATAGGCCATCCGCCGCCAGACCACGAAGGAGCCCAGGGGGCCAGCCACCAGGGCCAGGGCGAGGCCGGCGAGGAGGGCGTTGAGCAGGAAGTCAGCCATGGTTGCAGTCGGGGCCGTGCTTGTGGACAGGAGTGAAGCGGGTGCCTGGAGGCAAGGCGCCGGGACCGGCCTTGACCACCTCGCCGTGGAGGTCGTGGGCGTGGTCGTGATGGTGGTGGTAGATCGCCAGGCTGCGAGCGTCCTGGCCGAACAGCTCGACGAAGGCCGGGTCGCCGCTGACCTGCTCGGGGTGCCCTGAGCAGCAGACATGGCGGTTCAGGCAGACCACCTGGTCGGTGGCGCTCATCACCAGGTGCAGGTCGTGGGAGACCATCAGCACACCGCAGCCGTAGCGGTCGCGCAGTTTGCCGATGAGGCGGTAGAGTTCGGCCTGGCCGGCGACGTCGACGCCCTGCACCGGCTCGTCGAGCACCAGTAGCTCGGGCTTGCGCAGCAGAGCGCGGGCCAGCAGCACGCGTTGCAGTTCGCCACCGGAAATGCTTTGCAGCGGGCGCTCCAGCACGTGCGCCGCGCCGACCTCGCGCAACGCCGCCAGCGCCTGCTCGCGCCTGACCCCGGGTACCAGGCGGAGGAAGCGCAGTACGCTGAGCGGCAGGGTGGCGTCGACGTGGAGTTTCTGCGGCATGTAGCCGATGGTCAGCCGCGGCCGTCGCCAGACCTCGCCGACGTGCGGCTTGAGCAGGCCGAGCACGCTGCGTACCAGGGTGGTCTTGCCGGCGCCGTTGGGGCCGATCAGGGTGACGATCTGGCCGGGCTCGATGGCCAGGTCGACATCGCTCAGCACCGCCTGGCCGTTGAAGGACACGCCGACCTGGGTCAGCCGCACCAGCGCGTTGTCCATCAGGCGTCCTTCTGGTCCCGGCAGGTGCCGCAGAGGCCGACCACCTCGACGGTCTGGCTTTCAACGGCGAAGCCGACGCTGTTCGCTCCGGCGACGATGGCCCGGCTGATATCCGGCTGTTCCAGCTCGATCGCGGTGTGGCAGGTGCGGCAGATGAGGAACTGGCCCTGGTGGCTGTGCTCCGGGTTGTTGCAGCCGACGAACGCGTTGAGCGAGGCGATGCGGTGCACCAGGCCGTTCTCCTGGAGGAAGTCCAGCGCGCGGTAGACGGTCGGCGGCGCGGCGCGGCGGCCGTCGGTTTCGCTGAGCACCGCGAGGATATCGTAGGCCCCCAGCGGCTTGTGGCTCTGCCAGACCAGCTCCAGCACGCGCCGCCGCAATTCGGTCAGGCGTACGCCCTGGCGCGCGCACAGCGCATCGGCCTCGGCCAGCGCGGTGCTGACGCACTGGCTGTGGTCATGGGGCTGGCAGGCCAGCGGGGTCTTGGGCGCAATCTTGTACATGGGCTGCGACGCTCGAGGGTAGAGACGTTATTATATTACCCGCTAACCACCTTTCATGTGAGTGCCGCCGTGACCCTGCGTCCCTTTGCCCTGCTGTCCGCCTGCTTCGCCCTGTTCCTGCTGGCTTCGCCGGCGCGCGCCGAGGTCAGCGTGCTGACCAGCATCAAACCGCTGCAACTGGTCGCCGCGGCCATCCAGGACGGCGTCGGCCAGCCGGACGTACTGCTGCCGCCGGGCGCCTCGCCGCACCAGTACGCCCTGCGTCCTTCCGACGTACGGCGGCTGCGCGAGGTGCAATTGTTCTACTGGATCGGCCCGGACCTGGAGAACTTCCTGCCCAAGGTGCTCGCCGGCCGCCAGGGCGCCAGCGTCGCGGTGCAGGACCTGCCGGGCATGCACCTGCGCAAGTTCGTCAATTTCGAGGAAGAGGAGCATGCCGGGCACGACGAGCACGACCATGACCATCGTCCCGGCATGCTCGACGCCCACCTCTGGCTGTTGCCGGCCAACGCCCGCACCATCGCCGCGCGGATGGCCGAGGACCTGGCCCAGGTCGACCCGGCCAACGCCGGGCGCTACCGGGCCAACCTGAAGGCCTTCGAGGAGCGCCTCGGCGGGCTCGACGGCAAACTCCGCGAACGCCTGGGCAAGCTTGCCGGCAAGCCTTTCTTCGTCTTCCATGAAGCCTTCGACTATTTCGAGGAAGCCTACGGATTGCGCCATACCGGCGTGTTCGCGGTATCCGCGGAGGTCCAGCCGGGAGCACGCCATGTCGCCGCCATGCGCGCCCAGCTGAAGGCCGCCGGTCCGGCCTGCATCTTCAGCGAGCCGCCGCTTCGACCGCGGCTGGCCGACACCCTCAGCGAAGGCCTGCCGGTGCGCCTGGCCGAACTGGACGACCTGGGCGTGAACGTGAGCGTGGACGCCAACGGCTATGAGAATCTTCTGAACAACCTGGCAGGCGAATTTGCCGGCTGTCTGGAAAAGCTCTGAAAACCCGTGACTGATGGCCGCGCCCTCTTGCGCGCGGCGTCCCGATGACTAAGGTTGTCTGTTGCTGCCTGACACAAGATATTGATTCCCGTCAGGTACGGATAACTAGATGTTGCGTACGGTGGCCGGCTTCGGACGCCCCAACAACCATCGGGAGGTTAATCAGCGGATGGCCAAGACAGACGCACGCAGTCCCCGCACCGAACGCGGGACCATCGCCCTGCAGGACGCGTCGCAGGATATCTGGGACAAGAAGTACCGGCTCAAGAGCAAGGACGGTACGCCGGTGGATGCCAGCGTCGACGGTACCTGGCAACGCGTCGCCCGCGCCCTTGCCGATGTCGAGGAAAAGGCCTCCCGCGAACACTGGTACGGGCGCTTCCTCTGGGCCCTGCGCAACGGTGCCATCCCGGCCGGCCGGATCATCTCCAACGCCGGCGCCCTGGGGCACAAGCCGGCCACCTCGACCATCAACTGCACGGTGTCCGGGACCATCCAGGACTCCATGGACAACATCCTCGAGAAAGTCCACGAGGCCGGGCTGACGCTCAAGGCCGGCTGCGGCATCGGCTATGAGTTCAGCACCCTGCGCCCGCGCGGCGCCTACGTTTCCGGTGCCGGTGCCTACACCAGCGGGCCGCTGTCGTTCATGGACATCTACGACAAGATGTGCTTCACCGTCAGCTCCGCCGGCGGCCGCCGCGGCGCGCAGATGGGCACCTTCGATGTCAGCCACCCGGACGTCCGCGAATTCATCCGCGCCAAGCGCGAGGACGGGCGCTTGCGCCAGTTCAACCTGAGCCTGCTGATCACCGACCAGTTCATGCAGGCGGTGGAACAGGACGCCGACTGGCCGCTGGTATTCCCGGTGCACGTGAAGGAGCGCGACGAGATCGACCTCGACGACCCCAACGCGGTGGTCTGGCGCGAATGGCCGATCCAGGACGACTACGTCCAGCGCGCCGACGGGCTGGTCGCCTGCAAGGTCTACGGCCAGGTCCGCGCCCGCCACCTGTGGGACATGATCATGGTCTCCACCTACGACTATGCGGAGCCGGGCTTCATCCTCATCGACCGGGTCAACGAACTGAACAACAACTGGTGGTGCGAGGCGATCCGCGCCACCAACCCCTGCGGCGAGCAGCCTCTGCCGCCGTACGGCTCGTGCCTGCTCGGCTCGGTCAACCTCACCTGCTTCGTCGAGCAGCCATTTGGCGACGAGGCGCGCTTCGACTGGGACCGTTTCCGCGAAGTGGTGCGGGTGTTTACCCGGATGCTCGACAACGTGGTGGAAATCAACGGCCTGCCGCTGGAACAGCAACGCCAGGAAATCCTTGGCAAGCGCCGGCATGGCATGGGCTTCCTCGGCCTGGGCTCGACCCTGACCCTGCTCAAGCTGCGCTACGGCAGTCCCGAGGCCTGCGTATTCACCGAGGAAGTGGCGCGGGAAATGGCCCTGGTGGGCTGGGAAGTGGCCCTGGAGCTGGCCAGGGAGAAGGGCCCGGCGCCGATCCTGGCGCAGGACTACGAAGTCACTGCGGAAATGCTTCGCAAGCGTCCGGAAATGGCCGCCGATGGCTATAAGGCCGGCGACCGCATCCGCGGCAGCGTGCTTCACGCCAAGTATTCCCGCTACATGCAGCGGGTCGCCGAACATGCTCCGGAACTGATCGAGGCGTTGGCTGAAACCGGCGCGCGCTTCACCCACCACAGCTCCATCGCGCCGACCGGGACCATCAGCCTGAGCCTGGCCAACAATGCCTCCAACGGTATCGAGCCGAGCTTCGCCCACCATTATTCGCGCAACCTGATCCGCGAAGGCCGCAAGACCAAGGAAAAGGTCGAGGTCTACAGCTACGAGCTGCTGGCCTACCGGACCCTGGTCAACGCCCAGGCCCTGCCGGACAGCGACGACCCGGCGCGACGCCTGCCGGACTACTTCATCACCGCCGACAGCGTCACCCCGGCGCAGCACGTGGACATCCAGGCGGCGGCGCAGAAGTGGGTCGATTCGTCGATCTCCAAGACCGCCAACGTGCCCACCGACTACCCGTTCGAGGACTTCAAGGACATCTACCGCTACGCCTGGCACCAGGGACTCAAGGGCTGCACCACCTTCCGCTTCAATCCCGAGGCGTTCCAGGGCGTGCTGGTCAAGGAGTCCGACCTGGAGAAGACCCGCTACCGCTTCGAACTGGAGGACGGCAGCGTGGTGGAGTTCAAGGGCAACGAGCAGGTCGAGTACGACGGTGAGATCCATACCGCCGCCAACCTCTTCGACGCCTTGAAAGAAGGCTATTACGGCAAGTACTGAGGCCGGGGGAATCGATATGTCAGCAGTCAAGATCACGCAGAAGATCAAGGGCTTCAAGGTCGTCAACGAAGCCGAGGAGCAGGCCCTTGCCGCCGCCGCGGAAGCCGCGTCGGTGGTGCAGATGGACGAGACCCTGGAGCGCCCGGATACCCTGATCGGCGCCACCTACAAGATCAAGTCGCCGCTGTTCGAGCACGCGCTCTACGTGACCATCAACGACATGGTCCTCAATGCGGGCACGGCGCACGAGCAGCGGCGTCCCTTCGAGATCTTCATCAACTCGAAGAACATGGATCATTTCCAGTGGATCGTCGCACTTACCCGCATCATGTCCGCGGTTTTCCGCAAGGGCGGCGACTGTACCTTCCTTGTCGAGGAACTCAAGGCGGTATTCGACCCGCGCGGGGGCTACCTGAAGAAAGGCGGCATCTACATGCCTTCCATCGTCGCCGAGATCGGCGGCGTGCTGGAGCGCCACCTGACGGCCATCGGCCTGTTGCGTGGCCCTGAACTGGACGAGGAACAGCGTCTTTTCCTCGCGGAAAAACGCGCCGCCTACGAGGCCGCCCAGGGCACCAGCAAGGTCGAGCCGGGCGAAGGCTTCCCCGCCGGCGCGCAACTGTGCGGCAAGTGCAACAGCATGGCGGTGGTACAGATGGACGGCTGCGCCACCTGCCTCAACTGCGGACACTCGAAATGTGGGTGAGCACTTGAAAAACGCATGCGTTTTTCAATGCGAACGACCGGCCAGGATGGCCGGGCCGGGGGTGGGCTGAACGACGAAGCCTCGACAGGATGTCAGCTCGGCCTTACCCAAGACGCCGAACCGCATGCGTTTTGAAGGGCGAACGACCGGCCAGGATGGCCGGGCCGGGGGTGGGCTGAACGACGAGGCCTCGACAGGATGTCGGCTCGGCCTCACCCAAGACGCCGAACCGCATGCGTTTTGAAGGGCGAACGACCGGCCAGGATGGCCGGGCCGGGGTGGGCTGAACGACGAAGCCTCGACAGGATGTCGGCTCGGCTTCACCCCAGACGCCAAACCGCATGCGTTTTTCAATGCGAACGACCGGCCAGGATGGCCGGGCCGGGGGTGGGCTGAACGACGAAGCCTCGACAGGATGTCGGCTCGGCCTCACTCCAAGACGCCGAACCGCATGGTTTTTGAAGGGCGAACGGCCGCAGGACGGCCGTGCTCCTGTGGTTCCTGCCTACAACGCAAACGGCAAATGAATCTCCACGTTCTGCCGTTGCGCCAGGCGCATCTCGAACTCCGCCGGATCATGGATCAGCACGTCCTGTCCGGCGAACGCCTCGGCGGCGATCAGTCGCGACAGCCAGAAGCGCACGCAGGCGACCCGCAGCATGCTCGGCCAGTGCTCGGCTTCCAGCGCGGTGAACGGCCGGCGGTTGGCGTAGGCGGCGAGCAGGGCGCGGGCGCGGGCCGGGTCCAGGCTGCCGTCGGTATTGGAGCACCAGTCGTTCAGGGTGATCGCCAGGTCGTAGAGCATCCAGCCGGAGCAGGCGTTGTAGAAGTCGATCAGGCCGGCCAGGTGCGGGCCGTCGAACAGCACGTTGTCGCGGAACAGGTCGGCATGCAGGTTGGCGCGCGGCAGCGCTGGACGCTCGGCATCCAGCGCGGCGATCTCCGCCAGGGCCGGGGCGAGCAGGGCGCGGGCCTGTTCCGGTAGTCGCGGGGCGAGGTTGGCACCTTGTTCCAGCATCCAGGGCAGGCCACGGTCGCTCGGGCGTTCGAGGATGCGCCCGCGGGTGGCGGCGTGAAGGTGGCCGAGCAGATCGCCCACTTCCTGGCAGTGGTGGGCGTTCGGCTGCCGCTCGTGGCGGCCGGCCAGGCGCGGTTGCAGCAGCGCCGGCTTGCCTTCGAGACGGCGCAGGGCCTCGCCGTCGCGGGTGCGCAGGGCGTAGGGCACCGGCAGGCCGTCCTCGTGGAGCACGTCGAGCAGTTCGATGAAGAACGGCAGGTCCTGCACCGGGCCGCGCTCGACCAGGGTCAGGACGAACTCGCCGTGTTCCAGGCTGACGAAGAAGTTGCTGTTCTCGGAGCCTTCGGCGATGCCACGGAAATCCCGCAGGCGGCCCAGGTCGTAGGGGGCGAGGAAGGCTTCCAGGGTCGAGCGTTCGAGTGGGGTGAACACCGACATGTCAGCGCGGCCTCGCCCGGTTGGAAATGCACATCACCAGCTGAAGATCTCCCATTGTGGAATCAGCTTGTCCGGCTGGTCGGAGCGAATGAAGTTGCCATCGCTGCCGTCGGCGCGGACCAGGAAATAGGGTTTGCCATGCTTGGGAACCACCTTGATGGCGTAGAGGAAGCCATTCACGCGGTATTCCTGGATGGTCTTGTCGCCCTCCTGGCGGATGGTTACGTCGGGCTCGCCGGAGGGCGCGTCGTCGTCCGCCGCCATCGCGACGAGCGGGGCGAACGCCAGCAGTCCGGCGAGCATCAAGCGGTTCAGCGTACGCATGGTAACCTTGCTCCTTTATCGAATCGTCCAGGGTTCATTCTACACGCCCTGGTCTCCGGAAAAGGTTGATTCCCCTCATGAGCCAAGCGCCCCTCGTCCTGGTGGACGGTTCCTCGTACCTGTACCGCGCCTTCCATGCCCTGCCGCCGCTGACCACCTCGACCGGCAAGCCCACCGGTGCGGTGAAGGGCGTGCTGAACATGCTCCTGAGCCTGCGCAAGCAGTACCCGGACAGCCCGTTCGCGGTGGTCTTCGACGCCAAGGGCCCGACCTTCCGCGACGAGCTGTTCGCCGAGTACAAGGCCAACCGGCCGTCGATGCCCGACGACCTGCGGGTCCAGGTCGAGCCGCTGCATGCCAGCGTCCGCGCCCTTGGCCTGCCGCTGCTGTGCGTGGAGGGGGTCGAGGCCGACGACGTGATCGGCACCCTGGCGCGCAGCAGCGCCGCGGCTGACCGCCCGGTGGTGATTTCCACCGGCGACAAGGACATGGCGCAACTGGTCGACGGGCACATTACGCTGGTCAACACCATGACCGGTAGCCGCCTCGACGTGGATGGCGTGAAAGAGAAATTCGGCGTCGGTCCTGAGCTGATCATCGATTTCCTCGCCCTGATGGGCGACAAGGTCGACAACATCCCCGGCGTTCCGGGTGTCGGCGAGAAAACCGCGCTGGGCCTGCTGACCGGTGTCGGTGGCGGCCTGGAGGTGCTCTACGCCAGCCTGGACAAGGTGCCCGAGCTACCGATCCGCGGCGCCAAGGGCTTGCCGGCGAAGCTCGAGGAAAATCGCGAGCAGGCGTTCCTGTCCTATCAACTGGCGACCATCAAGACCGACGTCGAACTGGACGTGGAGATCGACAAGCTGTATCCCGGCGAGCCGCAGCGCGAAGCGCTGATCGCCCTGTACCGCGAGCTGGAGTTCAAGAACTGGCTGGACGACCTCCTGCGCGAGGCCAAGGAGGCCGGCGAGAACGGCGAGGCGGAAACGCCTATCCAGGCCGAGGTCGACTACGACGTGGTGCTCGACCAGGCCGGATTCGACGCCTGGCTGAAGAAGCTGGAGGAGGCCGAGCTGATCGCCTTCGATACCGAGACCACCAGCATCGACGCCCAGCAGGCGCAGGTGGTGGGGGTGTCCTTCGCCGTGAAGGAGGGCGAGGCCGCCTACGTGCCGCTGGCCCACAGCTACATGGGCGTTCCGGAGCAACTGGACCGTGACGCGGTGCTGCGTGCGTTGAAACCGCTGCTGGAGGATCCGAAGAAGCTCAAGGTCGGCCAGCATGCCAAGTACGACATCAATGTCCTGGCCAATGCCAGCACCCCCATCGCGCTGCGGGGCGTAGCCTACGACACCATGCTCGAGTCCTATGTGCTGGACTCCACCGCCACTCGCCACGACATGGACAGCCTGGCCCTGAAGTACCTCGGCCACAGCACCATCCGTTTCGAGGACATCGCCGGCAAGGGCGCCAAGCAACTGACCTTCGACCAGATCGCCATCGAACAGGCCGGGCCCTATGCGGCGGAGGACGCCGACGTGACCCTGCGCCTGCACCAGGCCCTGTGGCAGAAGCTGGAGGCGATCCCGTCCCTGGCCAGGGTCCTGACCGACATCGAGATGCCGCTGGTACCGGTGCTGGCGCGGATCGAGCGCAACGGCGCGCTGGTCGACGCCAACCTGCTGGGCATCCAGAGCCGCGAACTGGGCGAGAAGATGGTCGCCCTGGAGCGCCAGGCATACGACCTGGCAGGGCAGGAATTCAACCTCGGCTCGCCCAAGCAGCTCGGCGCGATCCTCTACGACAAGCTCGGCCTGCCGGTTCTGAGCAAGACCGCGACCGGCCAGCCGTCCACCGCCGAGGCAGTGCTCGCCGAACTGGCCGAGCAGGACTTCGAGCTGCCCAAGGTGATCATGCAGTACCGCTCCATGAGCAAGCTCAAGAGCACCTACACCGACCGCCTGCCCGAGCAGATCAACCCGCGTACCGGACGCATCCATACCTCATACCACCAGGCGGTGGCGGCTACCGGGCGGCTGTCGTCGAGCGACCCGAACCTGCAGAACATCCCGATCCGTACCGCGGAGGGCCGGCGCATCCGCCAGGCGTTCGTCGCGCCGCAGGGCTACAAGCTATTGGCCGCGGACTACTCGCAGATCGAGCTGCGGATCATGGCCCACCTGGCCAAGGACGATGGCCTGCTGGATGCCTTCCGCCACGACCTGGACGTACACCGCGCCACCGCGGCGGAAGTCTTCGGCGTGCCGCTGGAAGACGTCAGCGGCGACCAGCGACGCAGCGCCAAGGCGATCAACTTCGGATTGATCTACGGCATGAGCGCCTTCGGCCTGGCCAAGCAGATCGGTGTCGAGCGCAAGGAGGCCCAGGCCTACATCGACCGTTACTTCGCCCGCTACCCCGGCGTCCTGGCGTACATGGAACGGACCCGCGCCCAGGCCGCGGAGCAGGGCTTCGTCGAAACCCTGTTCGGCCGTCGCCTGTACCTGCCGGAGATCCATTCGAAGAACGGCGCCATGCGCAAGGCCGCCGAGCGCACCGCGATCAACGCGCCGATGCAGGGCACCGCGGCGGACATCATGAAGCGCGCCATGGTCGCTGTGGATAACTGGCTGCAGGAAAGCGGCCTCGATGCCCGGGTGATCCTCCAGGTGCACGACGAACTGGTGCTGGAAGTGCGCGAGGAGCTGGTCGAGCAGGTGTGCGAGGGAATCCGCCCGCTGATGAGCGGAGCGGCGACCCTGGACGTACCGCTGGTGGTCGAGGCGGGTGTCGGTTCGAACTGGGACGAAGCCCACTGATGAACGGTTGCGAGGCCCGTGTGGCGGGCCTTGCGAGCAGGTCCGGAGTGCCCGGTGAGGGTGCCGTGGAAAAGTTTTTCGCGGTGCGCTGAACTTTCCCGTTTTGCCGACAGTCAGAACACACGAATGGCTTCTTGAGCCCTTCGATGCTCCTTTGCAGTGTTTAGTGTTGGCAGATTCCTGGACCCCGCCCTAGCGGTCCGGACTTGAACCCCGAACTTCCCCCTCCCCATACGAAGCTCGGGGTTTTTTTTGCCTGGAATTCAGGCTTCCTCGAACGCCTCTTGTTCCTCGTCCAGCAGGCCCAGCCATTGCGCCAGGACCATTTGCGCCTCGTCGACGCCCTGGCGCTTGGGCGCGGAGAACAGTTGCAGGGTGGCGACGTCGCCCCAGCCTTGCTGGACTTCCCGGCGTACCTTGAGCAGGGCGTTCTTGGCCGCGCCGAAGGCCAGCTTATCGGCCTTGGTCATCAGTACATGGATCGGTAGCTGGCTGGCCTGGGCCCAATCCAGCATCAGTCGGTCGAAGTCGGTGAGCGGGTGGCGGATGTCCATCATCAGGAACACCCCGGCCAGGCTTGCGCGGCTGCTCAGGTAGGCTTCCAGGTGGCGCTGCCAGTGCTGCTTCAGGGGGATCGGCACCTTCGCGTAGCCGTAGCCGGGCAGGTCCACCAGGCGCCGCGAGTCGTCCAGGGCGAAGAAATTGAGCAGTTGGGTACGTCCCGGGGTTTTCGAGGTGCGCGCCAGGTTGGCGTGAGTGAGGGTGTTCAGCGCGCTCGACTTGCCGGCATTGGAGCGCCCGGCGAAAGCGACTTCCAGGCCTTCGTCGGGGGGGCACTGGTCGACCTGGGCGGCACTGATGAGAAGGCTGGCCTTCTGGCACAGGCCGACGATGGGGTTCTTCTCTGACATGGGTTATCCACAGGGGTGCGACTCGGTGTCGCGGGGGGCTGTTTCGTTTCCGTTTCGGTATCGGAAGTATATAATGCCGCGGATTTTGTGTGCGCTTTATCCCCCAGGGTCGAGCGCGCGCGGGAACGGACAGAGCATTTTCCGCGCGGTAGAACGCGGGCGTTCCCCCTGATGAGGACGATCATGAAGAAACTGCTGCTCGCAGCGACAGTCGTTGCGGTGGCCGTTACGGCGCAGGCGGCGCAGGACCCGGAAGCAGTGTTCAACCGGACCTGTGGCGCGTGTCACGACGGCCAGCTGCCGATGGCGCCGAAAAAGGGCGACCATGCCGCCTGGGAGCCGCGGCTGGCCAAGGGCATGCCGACCCTGGTCCAGCATGTGACCAACGGATTCAACGCCATGCCGCCCCGCGGCCTGTGCACCGACTGCAGTGCCGAAGACTACCAGGCAACCATCCAGTGGATGGTGAAGAAGTAGCCGAAGCCCACTATCTTTCACCCTTAGCCGTAATTGGATTAGCTGATGAACAAACTTCTCGTGAGTCTGCTGTTGACCCTGGGTCTGACCGGCCTTGCCCATGCCGCTGGCGATGCCGCCGCGGGCCAGGCGAAAGCCGCGGTGTGCGGCGCCTGTCACGGTGCGGATGGCAACAGCCCGGCGCCGAACTTCCCGAAACTGGCCGGCCAGGGCGAGCGTTACCTGCTCAAGCAGATGCATGACATCAAGGACGGCAAGCGTACCGTGCTGGAAATGACCGGGCTGCTGACCAACCTCAGCGACCAGGACCTGGCCGACATCGCAGCCTACTTCGCCAGCCAGAAGATGAGCGTCGGCATGGCCGATCCGAACCTGGTGGCCCAGGGCGAAGCGCTGTTCCGCGGCGGCAAGATCGCCGAAGGCATGCCGGCCTGCACCGGTTGCCATTCCCCGAGCGGCGTCGGCATCGCAACCGCCGGTTTCCCGCACCTGGGCGGCCAGCACGCGACCTACGTGGCCAAGCAGCTGACCGACTTCCGCGAAGGTACCCGCACCAACGACGGCGACACCAAGATCATGCAGTCCATCGCCGCCAAGCTGTCGAACAAGGACATCGCCGCGATTTCCAGCTACATCCAGGGTCTGCACTGATCGCTGCGTAGCACGGCAAAAAAGATGTATGAAAAAGGGTGGCCTCGGCTGCCCTTTTTTGCGTCCGCCATCGCTACAATGCTGGAACCCGTGACCGCTCCCCCCGGTCGAACTGACCGGGCCGAACCCGGCCGGAGAGCGGCACTGACCTCGCCTAGGAGTGAACGATGCGTAACCTGATTCTCACCGCCATGCTGGCCATGGCCAGCCTGTTCGGCATGGCCGCCCAGGCCGACGACTATACCGCCGGCAAGGAATACGTCGAGCTGAGCAGCCCGGTGCCGGTGTCCCAGCCGGGCAAGATCGAAGTGGTGGAACTGTTCTGGTATGGCTGCCCGCATTGCTACGCGTTCGAGCCGACCATCGTGCCGTGGAGCGAGAAGCTGCCGGCAGATGTCCATTTCGTGCGCCTGCCTGCCCTGTTCGGCGGTATCTGGAACGTCCATGGGCAGATGTTCCTGACCCTGGAAAGCATGGGTGTCGAGCATGACGTACACAACGCCGTGTTCGAGGCGATCCACAAGGAGCACAAGAAGCTCGCCACTCCGGAAGAAATGGCCGATTTCCTCGCCGGCAAGGGCGTGGACAAGGAAAAATTCCTGAGCACCTATAATTCCTTTGCCATCAAGGGCCAGATGGAAAAGGCCAAGAAGCTGGCGATGGCCTACCAGGTCACCGGCGTACCGACCATGGTGGTCAATGGCAAATACCGCTTCGACATCGGCTCCGCCGGTGGTCCGGAGGAAACCCTCAAGCTGGCCGACTACCTGATCGAGAAAGAGCGCGCAGCGGCCAAGAAGTAGGCAAGGTGATTCGGCATGTTGCGCCGCTGGCAGCGTGAACCTCGGGTCGCAGGTAGCTGCGACCCGCGAGTGAACCCCTCCTGTGACGATTCGCGGGAGCTGCCCGACGACGGCCGCCTGCGCCTTCTCAGCTTCAACATCCAGGTCGGTATCAGCACCGAGCGCTACCGCCACTACCTGACCCGCGGTTGGCAGCACCTGCTGCCCCACGCGGGGCGGGCGACCAACCTGAAGCGGATCGGCGAACTGCTCGCCGACTACGACCTCGTCGCCCTCCAGGAAGCCGACGGCGGCAGCCTGCGTTCCGGCTACGTCAATCAGGTCGAGCACCTGGCCCAGTTGGGGGCGTTCCCCTACTGGTACCAGCAGCTCAACCGCAACCTCGGGCGTATCGCCCAGCACAGCAACGGCCTGCTCAGCCGCTGGCGGCCGACCCTGCTGGAAGATCATCCGTTGCCCGGTCCGCCGGGACGCGGCGCGATCTTCGTGCGCTTTGGCGAAGGCGCCGACGCGCTGGTGGTAGTGATGATGCATCTCGCTCTCGGCGCTCGCACCCGCACCCGCCAGCTCGCCTATATCCGCGAGCTGATCGGCGACTACCGCCACCAGGTGCTGATGGGCGACATGAACACCCACGCCGTCGATCTTCTGGAAAACTCGCCCCTGCGCGACCTCGGCCTGATGGCGCCGCAGGTCGAGGCGACGTTTCCCAGCTGGCGGCCGCAGCGCAATCTCGATCACATCCTGCTCAGTTCCGATCTCGCTCTCGAGCGGGTCGACGTGCTCGACCAGCCGATCTCCGACCATCTGCCGGTATCGGTGGAGATTCGCCTGCCGGACAACCTGCGCGACAAGGCCTTGGTCGTGCGCGGGGATGCCGGGAGTCCGCCATGAGTCGCGACGACGTCCAGCGCTGGAAAGACAAGTACCTGGAGAACATCGAGCAGCAGGAGCGCCTGCAACGGCGCTGGGATGCCCGGATCGACCTGCTGCGTCGCGGCCTGGTGCGTAGCAGTCTGGCGGCCGAAGGCAGCGACAAGGCGGTCGACCAGTGCATGAAGGAGCTGCGCGAGATCCTCCGTCGCGACGACATGGACGCCGGCCTGTCGGGCCTGATTCCGCGCCTGGAAAAGGCCGTGCTCGACTCCGAACAGCGCCGCCAGCAACGCACCCAGCAGAACATCGATGCTCTCGGCGAACTGGCCCAGCAGTTGCTGGCCCTGGACCTGCCGCGGGAACTGCGCAAGCCGCTGAAGCAGTTCGCCCGCGATATCGAGGAGCGCGCCCGGCAGTCGCGCGAGATTCCGATCCTGCTCAGCGAGCTGAGCAGGCTGCAACGCCAGGCGCTGGCCGAGCGCAAGGGCGGCGATGCCGAAGACGGTCGCCCGAGCCTGTTGCAACGCCTGTTCGGCGGCAAGGAGTCGGAAACCACCGCGGAGCCGAGCGCATCGGTGCCGTCCGTTGTGGCGGCAAGCAATACACCGATCCAACCGGCGGCGGCCGCGCCGTCCCTGCCGGTCGCCGAGCACGACGAGGCGCCAGGCGGTCCGCCGCAGCCGTTGCCCGCCCGCACGGTCGCCGCCATCGAAAGCGCGCCAGCGGGTTGGGTCGGGGTCGCCGAGCGTGGCGAGCCGAACCAGATCCTGCTGGATGAGCCCCGGGAAATCTGGCTCGACAGCCTGCCGCTACCGGCCGGCCTGAGCTTTAGCGAGACGCTGGAAGAAGCGGGTGCGGAGCCGTCGCCCGCAATGCCGGCGGACGTTGAAAGCGCGCCCGAAGCTCCGGCCACTCCTGTGGATAACCTCGACGGGCAGGCGGTAGACGAGGCCTACGAACTGCCGCCGCCGATACCGGAGCCCGGCTACAGCGCGGTGGCGCCGCACATCGAGGCCAGCCTGCTGCGGCTGCTCGACGGCCTGTCCCTGCCGAGCAGCCACCAGCCCCAGGCCGAGGCGCTGCGGGAGCGGATCGATGGCAGCCTGAACTGGTATGAGCTGGTGCCGGTACTCGACGACCTGGCGGTGCTGGTGCTGTCCCTGGCGGACAGTGGCCAGCGCGACTTCGAGGAATACCTGCGGCAACTCAACGAGCGCCTGGAAAGCTTCCTCGGCCACCTGGGCGACGCCCACGCCGGCTATACCGACGTGCTGGACAACGCGCGCGGCTTCGACCAATCGCTGCGTGAGCAGGTCAGTGGCCTGCAGGCCAGCGTGCAGCAGGCGACCGACCTGAACAGCCTCAAGCTGGCGGTGGACAGCCGGCTGAACGGCCTGCTTGCCTCCATGGACGAACACCAGCGCGAACAGGCCGAGCACGAACAGGAGGTGTCCGGCCGCCTGCAGGCGCTGATGGAGCGGGTCAACAGCATGGAGCAGGATGCCAAGGCGTTCCACAGCCACCTGGAGGACCAGCGACAGAAAGCCCTGACCGATCCGCTGACCGGCCTGCCCAACCGCGCGGCGCTCAGCGAGCGCCTGGAACAGGAAGTGACGCGCCGGCACCGGGACGGCGGCGATCTGCTGCTGGCGGTGCTGGACATCGACCACTTCAAGCGGATCAACGACGACTTCGGCCACCTGGCCGGGGACAAGGTGCTGAAGATCATTGCCGGCGAATTGCGCAAACGGTTGCGGCAGGCCGATTTCATCGCCCGTTTCGGCGGCGAGGAGTTCGTCGTCCTGCTCCCGGCCACGTCCCTGGAAGCCGGCCGGCAACTGCTCGAACGGCTGCGCGCGGCGATCGCCGCCTGTCCGTTCCATTTCAAGGGCGAGCCCCTGAGCATCACCTGTTCCGCCGGCATCACCGCGTTCGAAGGCAACGAGGCCGGCGAAGCGGTTTTCGAGCGTGCCGACCAGGCGCTGTATCGAGCCAAGCGCGCCGGCCGGGACCGCCTGGAAGTGGCCTGAAGGGCGACCAGCGCACATTCCGACGACTCGGGACGGGCTCGCCTGCAGGTGTTGCCGCGGCTCGCTAGAATGGTCCCGCCCGGTAGAATGACCGGCTGTCCCGCTCTGGAAACTCCCATGGATATGTTCGGCGTCGCCGTCCTGATCTTTCTGGTCACCGACCCCTTCGGCAACATCGCCGTGTTCCTCGCCGCGCTGAAAGGCGTCGCACCTGGGCGCCGCCTGCGCGTGGCGTTTCGCGAGCTGGCCTTCGCCCTGGGTCTGCTGCTGCTCTTCCTCACCCTCGGCGAGCACATCCTCAGCGGCCTCGGCCTGTCCCGCGAGGCGACCGGGATCGCGGGTGGCATCATCCTGTTCGTGATCGCCATGCGCCTGATCTTCCCGTCGCCCCAAGGGCTGCTCGGCGAAGTGCCCGACGGCGAGCCGCTGCTGGTACCCCTGGCCACCCCGGCGGTGGCCGGGCCCTCGGCGCTGGCGATGCTGATCACCCTGCGCACCACCTTCGACGGTCCGCTGTGGGAGCTTTACCTGGCGGTGGTGCTGGCCTGGGCCGCTACTGCGCTGATCCTGCTGCAGGCGGCGTTCCTCCAGCGTTTCCTCGGCCCGCGCGGGCTGACCGCCATCGAGCGGCTGGCCGGCATGCTGCTGATCATGCTCAGCGTCGATATGCTGTTGGACAACCTGCGCAGCGTGTTGCACATCGCCGCCTGACCGCGCTGCCCATTTTTTTCGGAGTCATCATGCGTTCGTTCGTTCTACTGGCTTTCACCCTGTCGCTGCTGGCCGGCTGCTCCAGCGGCCCGCGCCTGAACACCGACTACACCTCGGCGAACCAGGACAGCCGCGTCCAGTTCATCGTCCTCCACTACACCTCCACCGATCTGCCGCATTCGCTGGGCATCCTCACCCACGGCGGCGTCAGCGCGCACTACCTGATCGGCGACGACGAGCCGGCCACCGTCTACCGCCTGGTGGATGAGAACCGCCGCGCCTGGCACGCCGGGGTCAGTGAATGGCAGGGCCGTACCTGGCTGAACGCCACCTCGATCGGCATCGAGATCGTCAACCAGGGCTATCGCGATACACCCCAGGGGCGGGTCTGGTATCCGTTCAGCGAAGCGCAGATCCAGGCGCTGATCCCCCTGCTGAAGGACATCGCCAAGCGCCACGGCATCACCCCGGACCGGATCATCGGACACAGCGATATCGCGCCGGGCCGCAAGGTCGATCCGGGTCCGCTGTTCCCCTGGAAGCGCCTCGCCGACGCCGGCCTGGTGCCCTGGCCGAAGCCCGGCGAATTGGCGCGCCGGCTCGCCGAACTGAACGGCCAGCTGCCGGATGTGCGCTGGTTCCAGCAGCAGTTGGCGCGGCACGGTTACCTGGTGCCGCAGACCGGCGAGCTGGAGAAGGACACCCGCGACGTCATCGGCGCTTTCCAGATGAAATACCGTCCGGCCCGCTTCGATGGCGAGCCGGACCTGGAAACCGCCGCCCTGCTGCTGGCGGTGCCGACTTCCTGAGGCCTGTGGAAAAGCCTGCCGGGAGCGGCCCCGGTCACACCGGCAGCAGCATGTAGAAGCGCGCGCCCTGGCCCGGTTGCGAGCGCACCGCGATGCGCCCGCCATGCAGCTGGATGATTTCCTTGCACAGCGCCAGGCCGAGGCCGGCGCCGCCCTTCTTGCGTCCGACCTGGACGAAAGGCTCGAAGATCCGTCCTTGCTGGCTGAAGGGAATGCCTTCGCCATTGTCTTCCACCGCGATCAGCACCCGGTCGCCCTGGCGCCGGGCCTGCAGGTGGATCTGCCCGCCTTCGCTGCTATGGCGCAGGGCGTTTTCCAGCAGGTTGTCGATCACCCGCTCGATCTGCAGGCGATCGAGCTGCAGGCGCGGCAGCTCATCGCCCAGCTCCAGTTGCAGCGAGACCCGGCGGGCCTCGCCCTTGGGAATGAAACGCTGCTGCGCCTGGGTGAGCAGGTCGACGAGGTCGCAGGAAGCCAGTTCGAGCTTCTGCATGCCGGTCTGGTAGCGCGAGAAGTTCAACAGGTCGTTGATCAGCAGGACCAGCCGCGACATCTCTTCGTCCACCGTCTGGATCAGGTCCGCTTCCCGCGACTCCGCGGGGAAGTCCAGGCGTTCGCGGAGCAGGCTGAAGGCCATCTGCATGCCGGTCACCGGCGTGCGCAGTTCGTGGGAGGCGCGCAGGACGAATTCGCTGCGGACCCGTTCGAAGGCGCGCTGCTCGGTCACGTCACGGACCACCAGCACCGCGCCGACGCTATGCCCGCCGGGATGGGTGACCGGATACAGCGACCAGGCCAGCAGGCGCGACTCGCCGGCGACGTCCACCACCAGGTCGGGCATCGCCTCGTCCTGGACTTCGCCGAGCAGGGCCTTTTCCACCGCTTCCTGGACATCGACATCGCTGAGTATTTCGTCGATCCGCTTGCCATGGGGGTCGTTGGAGACGAACAGCTGGCGGATCGCGACCGGGTTGGCGTGTTCGATGCGTCCCTGGTTGTCGAAGATCACCAGGCCGTCGTCGATGCTGTCGAGTACCGCCTGCAGGCGCCGCTCGCCGGAAAGCACCTCTTCGACGCTGGTCTTGCGATACTGCCGCAGGGCCTCGGCCATCAGGCCGAAACGCCGGGTCAACTGGCCGACCTCGGCGACGTTGGTCATCGGCAGGGTCACGTCGAAATCGCCTTCGCCGATCCTGTCCGCCGCCCGCGCCAGGGTTTCGATCGGCGCGCCGAAGCGCCGGGCGATGCTGTGGGCAGTGACGAAACCGATCAGCAGGATGGCGACGCCCACCAGGCCAAGCAGGCCGGCGACCAGGTAGGCACGATGGCGGGCGCTGGTCTCGGCTTCGCTGATGCCGGCCAGCGCCAGTTGCTGCAGGTCCTGCAGGCGCAGGCGCAGGCCATTGAAGGCTTCGCTGAAGCCGTCGTTGTCGGCCATGGGCGCTTCGAGCAGGGCCGGGGTGTGCGCCTGCAGTTGCAGGTAGGCGTCGCGGACGCCATCCAGGGCGGCCTGCTCGGCGCTGTCGACGGTATTCGCCCGGCCCTGTTCCAGGACTCGTCGGAAGTCGTTTTGCGAGCGCTCCAGGGCCTGCCCGTCGGGGGTTTCGCGGAGCAGTATGACCAACTGGTCGCCGAGCAACTGGCGCAGTTGCTGGCTCACCTCGATGGTCGCGTAGTGGTGCGACATCCGTTGTTCCTGGGCGCGGCCGAGCTGCATCACGCTGAACAGCCCGAGCAGCAGGCCGAACAGCGAGACGGTGATCAGCGCGGAAATGCTGAGGAACAACCGGGTCCGGAGCTTCATCGGCAGCGGCATGCTCATAGGCCGTACTGCTTGCGCTTCCGGTACAGGGTCGAGGCATCGATACCGAGGGTCTTGGCGGCCTGGTCGAGGGTCGCGCTGGAGGCCATCACCGCCGTGATATGGGCTTTCTCCAGGTCTTCCAGGCTCAGCGATTCGCCGATCCGCGGCGCGCTGCTGGCAGATTGCGCAGCGCTGAAACCGAGGTGGTCGACATCCACCAGTTCCTGGTTGCAGATGATGCTGGCGCGTTCGATCACGTTGCGTAGCTCGCGTACGTTGCCCGGCCAGGGGTATTGCCGCATGGCCTCGCGGGCGGCTTCGCTGAAGCCGCGGGCGGGGCGGCCGTAGTCCTTGACGAAGCGGGCGAGGAAACGTTCGGCCAGGCCGAGGATATCCTCGGCGCGTTCGCGCAGGGGAGGCAGGTTGAGCACGATCACGTTGAGGCGGTAGAGCAGGTCCTCGCGGAACTGGCCCTGGGCGACCATCGCGCCCAGGTCGCGGTTGGTCGCGGCAAGGATGCGCACGTCGGCGCGGCGGGTCACCGGATCGCCGACGCGTTCGTATTCCTTGTCCTGGATGAAGCGCAGCAGCTTGGGTTGCAAGGTCAGCGGGAAGTCGCCGATCTCGTCGAGGAACAGGGTGCCGCCGTCAGCCTGGCTGACCCTGCCCAGGGTGCTTTCGGTGGCACCGGTGAAGGCGCCGCGACTGTGCCCGAACAGTTCGCTTTCCATCAGTTCGGCGGTCAGCGACGGGCAGTTGATGGTGACCTGGGGCTTCTTCGCGCGTTTGCTCCAGGTGTGGATGGCGCGTGCCAGTTCGCCCTTGCCGGAGCCGGATTCGCCGAGGATGAGGATGTTGGCGTCGGTCGCCGCGACCTGGCGCGCGGTCTCCAGTACCGCGGCCATGGCCGGGCTGTGCGATTCCAGGCCGTCGCCCTGGCGGCGCACTTCGTCCTCCAGGGCCTCCAGGCGCGCGGTCAGTTGGCGCACCTCCAGTTGCTTGGCGGCGGCCAGGCGCAGTTGGTCCGGGCTGCAGGGCTTGACCAGGTAATCCACCGCGCCGGCCTGCATGGCGTCGACCGCGGTATCCACCGCCGAATGCGCGGTGACGATCACCACGCGCATCCATGGCGCCTGGACGCGCATCTGGGCGAGAACGTCGAGCCCGTTGTCTTCGCCCAGGCGCAGGTCGAGGAAGCACAGGTCGAATACCTGGCGCTGCAACAGGGCCTCCGCCTGCGGCGCGCTGCTGGCGGTGGCCACGCTGTAGCCTTCGTCTTCGAGGCAATAACGGAAAGTGCGCAGGATCGCCGACTCGTCATCGACCAGCAGGATGCGCCCCTGTTTTTCGGAAGTGGTTTCCATCGTTGCTTTTTATCCTCTAGGGAATTCACTGCCATTCGGCTTCTGGGTTAGTCCCCGGAAAGCCCATGCAAGTTGCAGAGCGCCCCGCCGCCCATCCGGGCGGCCAGGGCGGCGTGCAACCTGCCGATGTCTGTTCTTGGGTTTTCGGGAAGCCGTGGCGGCTCCACGGATGGCTCCGGGTAGCAGGTGCCGGGTCGCTTCCCTGTTGCATGTGACAGCGTACCGCGCCGATCGTGCAAAACGCCCGGAATAATTTGTCGCGTCGTGCAGGATGAACTGCGCAGACTACCTGGGTTGTTTTATAACTTATTGAATTAAAAGTGTTTTTATTTTTCAGAAAGGCTGGCATGCGGCGTGCAATGAGGTAGTCACGGTCTCCCTGAAGAAAAAATGGACACAGGCCGGTTCGCTACCCCGATGGGCCTGGCCCCGAGGCGGTACCGACAGTTCCGAAGGCACACAGGAGAAAACATCATGCTTAGTTGGGCTATCACCTTTCTGATCATCGCCATCATCGCTGCCGTCCTCGGGTTTGGTGGCATCGCAGGTGCCGCCACCGGAATCGCGAAGATCCTCTTCGTGCTGTTCCTGGTGCTCTTCGTGGTCTCGTTCTTCTTCGGACGCCGTCGCGGCTAGCCGGATGCCAAGGAGAAAGCGATGCGACTCATGCGTAACCTGATGAACGCACTGCTGCTCGGTGCCGCCGCCAGTTCGCTGGCGGTGGCGGCCGACAGGGACGGCGAATACCGCTTGAACGAACTGCAGAGCACCGATGCCGGATACCGCAAGGCCTGGCAGAACCTGGTGGAAGACGAGAGCCGCTTGCCCGACTGGGTGATGAATCTCTCGGGAACCGCTACGCCGATGCATGCCGTCGACGACCAGGGCGACAAGTATCTGGTTGGCGGTCTCTGCGAGAAGTCCGATTGCAAGGGCCAGCGCCTGCTGGTCGCCTTCGATTGGGACAAGAGTCATGCCTACGGGCTCTACGTGCAGGTGCCCGAAGGGCTGCCGCAGGACAAGTCGCCGAGCAAGCACGCCAGCTTCCGCTGGCTGGGCAAGCCGGAACCGGCGGTACAGAAGATCCTCGACGAACAACTCAAGGCCGATCCGAACTGGTACTGAGGCGGAACGGGCTTGCGTGACACCGCCCCGCCCGCAGCGGGGCATGGCCAGGGGACCGGGATGCGCTGGGTGAGGTCGATCCGGCGGGTTCCAGGGGTACAGGGAGTACCTCCTTCGGGGTCGGGCCAGGCGAAAACGCGCCGGAGGGGAGCCACCGATGTCTCGCTGCCTTCCGGCGCGCTTCTATATATAGAAGGGGTACGATGCTCCGCCGTCCGGCGGAGCGTCGGCTTCCGCAGCGATACTCCGCGAACTTCCCTGATATCGATCAATGCCTGTGGATGGCGGAGTCGTTTTACAATCGACCGCCCGCGCGTTCCGAGGCGCCCTCCAGAAGGGCTTTACCGCGCGGTTATCCACAGAATGCCGCTTATCCACAGCCGACGATGGCGTGCCGGACGGCCTTGCGTGTCCTGCGACCATCCATCGCAGCGATGATGAGCGACTTTCAACTTCCCAGGATGGGCACGTGGCTCCCGGGCCTTGCACGGAGTGCCTTCCGCTCCCTGTTCTTGTACGAAAATCAAGGGCAATCTCCTGTGGGACGGACGTTTCATTAGTGATTTCTCATGCCGATTCGGCATGGGGCAGTCACTTACGGCATTAGACGGGGTAGGGGAGCGCATGAATCATTGCGCCCTTTCGCCTGTCGGGAGCGACTCTCCCGTTGGAGCGACTCCCGACTTCCACAAGAATTAAGGGTGACGAAACATGGGTAAAGCCAAGCTAAGCCTCGCCTGGCAGATCGTGATCGGTCTGGCACTCGGTATCGCCGTCGGCGCAGTGCTCAACCATTTCAGCGCCGAAAAGGCCTGGTGGATCGCCAACGTGCTGCAACCGGCCGGCGACATCTTCATCCGTCTGATCAAGATGATCGTGGTGCCGATCGTGATTTCCTCGCTGGTGGTCGGCATCGCCGGCGTCGGCGACGCGAAGAAGCTTGGCCGCATCGGCCTGAAGACCATCATCTACTTCGAGATCGTCACCACCGTCGCCATCGTCGTCGGCCTGCTGCTGGCCAACCTGTTCCAGCCCGGCACCGGCATCGACATGAGCACCCTGGGTACCGTGGACATTTCCCAGTACCAGAAGACCACCCAGGAAGTGCAGCATGACCATGCGTTCATCGCGACCATCCTCAACCTGATTCCCTCCAACGTCTTCGCCGCCATCGCCCGTGGCGAGATGCTGCCGATCATCTTCTTCTCGGTGATGTTCGGCCTCGGCCTGTCGAGCCTGCCCAACGACCTGCGCGAGCCGCTGGTGAAGGTGTTCCAGGGCGTTTCCGAGACCATGTTCAAGGTCACCCACATGATCATGAAGTACGCCCCTATCGGTGTCTTCGCCCTGATCGCGGTGACCGTCGCCAACTTCGGCTTCGCCTCGCTGCTGCCGCTGGCCAAGCTGGTGATCCTGGTCTACGTGGCCATCGTCTTCTTCGCCCTGGTGGTGCTGGGCCTGATCGCGCGGATGTTCGGCTTCTCGATCATGCGCCTGATCCGCATCTTCAAGGACGACCTGGTCCTCGCCTATTCCACCGCCAGCTCGGAAACCGTGCTGCCGCGCATCATCGAGAAAATGGAAGCCTACGGCGCGCCGAAGGCGATCAGCAGCTTCGTGGTGCCCACCGGCTACTCCTTCAACCTCGATGGCTCGACCCTGTACCAGAGCATCGCGGCGATCTTCATCGCGCAGCTCTACGGCATCGACCTGTCCATCGGCCAGCAGATCATGCTGGTGCTGACCCTGATGGTGACCTCCAAGGGTATCGCCGGCGTGCCGGGCGTATCCTTCGTGGTGCTGCTCGCCACCCTGGGCAGCGTCGGCATCCCGCTCGAGGGCCTGGCCTTCATCGCCGGCGTGGACCGCATCATGGACATGGCGCGCACCGCCCTCAACGTGATCGGCAATGCCCTCGCGGTGCTGGTCATCTCCAAGTGGGAAGGCATGTACGACGCGGCCAAGGGCCAGCGCTACTGGGATTCGCTGCCGCACCTGCGGCAGGCGGTCGGCGAAGCCAAGGGCAAGCAGGCCACCCTCGAATAAGGCGGCTTCCCGCCCAGGAGGCCCCGGCATCGTCCGGGGCCTCGGCGTTTCTGGCGCCGGCACCGCCTGCGCCGCTATCATCCGCGCAACGCGGGGGATTCTGAATGCTGAACGGCTTGTGGTTGGGTTTTTTCCTGGTGGCGGCGGCGAGTGCGCTGGCGCGCTGGTTGATCGGCGGCGATGCGACGGTGTTCGCGGCGATGGTGGAGAGCCTGTTCGCCATGGCCAAGCTGGCGGTCGAGGTGATGGTCCTGCTGTTCGGCACCCTGACGCTCTGGCTCGGCTTCCTGCGCATCGCCGAGAAGGCCGGGCTGGTGGAGCGCCTGGCGGTGCTGCTCGGTCCGTTGTTCCGCCGGCTGATGCCGGAAGTGCCGCCGGGGCATCCGGCGATCGGCCTGATCACCCTGAACTTCGCCGCCAATGGCCTGGGTCTGGACAACGCCGCCACGCCGATCGGCCTGAAGGCGATGAAGGCGTTGCAGGAGCTCAATCCCAGCAGCACCACCGCGAGCAATGCGCAGATCCTCTTCCTGGTGCTCAACGCCTCGTCCCTGACCCTGCTGCCGGTGACTATCTTCATGTACCGCGCGCAGCAGGGCGCGGCCGATCCGACCCTGGTATTCCTGCCGATCCTCCTGGCCACCAGCGCCTCGACCCTGGCCGGCCTGCTGTCGGTGGCGCTGATGCAGCGCCTGCGCTTGTGGGACCCGGTGGTGCTGGCCTACCTGATCCCCGGCGCGTTGCTGCTGGCCGGCTTCATGGCGGTGCTCGGCACGCTCTCGGCCACCGCGCTGGCGCAGCTGTCCTCGCTGCTGGGCAACCTGACGCTGTTCAGCCTGATCGTGCTGTTCCTGATCGTCGGCGCGCTGAAGAAGGTGCCGGTCTACGAGAGCTTCGTGGAGGGGGCGAAGGAAGGTTTCGACGTCGCCAGGAACCTGTTGCCGTACCTGGTCGCAATGCTTTGCGCGGTTGGCGTGTTGCGCGCTTCCGGGGCGCTGGAAGTGGTACTCGGCGGGATACGCTGGGCGGTCGAGGGGCTGGGTTGGGACAGCCGCTTCGTCGAGGCGCTGCCCACCGCGCTGGTCAAGCCGTTCTCCGGCAGCGCGGCGCGGGCGATGCTGCTGGAGACCATGCAGACCCACGGCGTCGACAGTTTCCCGGCGCTGGTCGCCGCCACCGTGCAGGGCAGTACCGAGACCACCTTCTACGTGCTCGCCGTCTATTTCGGCTCGGTCGGCCTGCAGCGCGCGCGCCACGCGGTGGGCTGCGCGCTGACCGCGGACCTGGCCGGGGTCATCGCCTCCATCGGCGTGTGCTACTGGTTCTTCGCCTGAGGTCGCCAGGCTTCGACGTCACTGGGTGACGTCGAAGCGCAGGGTGCCGATCATCTGTCCGGCCTCGGTGAGTACCTTCACCTGCCAGTGGCCGACCGGGTCGCCGGGGAAGTTCTGCTTGTGGGTCCAGGCCCGGTAGCCCTCCTTGCGGCCGCCGTGGATATCCAGGGCGATGCGGTCGAACTCCTTCCCGTTGAACATCCACACGTGATAGATGCGCTCGTCGAGGCCGCGCGGCGCGTTGATCGCGGTATAGGCGAACAGGCCCTGGCTGCGCAACTGGGCGGCGCCGACCTGCTCCAGGCTGTCGCCGGGCGTGCGGCTCTGGTCGTCGAACTGGCTGCTCACCGCCACTTCGGTCAGCCACAGGGTGGCCGGCGGTACCCAGGTGCGGCCGAACCATCCGGCCAGGCCCACCGCCAGGGTCAGGCCGAGAAGCAGGAAGCCGCGCCACCAGTGCTGTAGCGGGAAGGTCACGAGCAGGCTGGGGAAGGACAGCACGACGGCGATGCCCAGCGACAACCGGTAGCTTTCCGGGGTGGTCAGGTGCAGCAGGATCGGCAGCGAGGTCAGCAACACCGCGAACAGGGTCAGGGTGTGGTAGGCGAGGAACACCCAGCGACGCCTGGACAGCCAGCGATAGTAGAGCGGATCGGTGATGGAGATCAGTGCCGCGGCGGCCAGCGTCCCTGTGAACAGCGCCTGGCCGCTGTTCCAGGTGGTGGTGATGAGAAAGAACGGGAGGACGAAGAACAGGCTTTCCTGGTGGATCAGTTGGGTCGCGTAGCGCAGCAGCGGCGCCGGGATCTCCCAGCCGAAGCGGCGGGCGAAGGTCTCCCGCAGGAGGTTCTCGAGGATCAACCAGACCCAACTGACCAGCATGATGATCGCCAGCACCTGGGCGAAGCCCTTCTGCCGGTCGACCATGATGAAACTGAACACGCCCGAACAGAAGCCGAACAGGGCGATGGTGCGCGGATAGCGGGCCATCAGGCCGCCGACCAGGGCGATCAGTTGCTCCAGGCGGGCCTTGAGGACGGGGCGTTGTTGGTTGGGCATGGGGACCAGCGGGTTCTCGATCGGAGCTGCTCGGCCAGCCGGCCGGGGCGCGCAGCATAACCCCGGCCGGGTTTCCTGGGTATGAACGAAGGACAGCTGCCGCGTGGCGAATGTTTCCTTCGCCCGACAGAGGCTCCGCTCTCCTTTCTGGAGGTCGACCAGGGAAAAAGGCGTCGCTTTCCCGACCGATGGTCGCGAAGCTTTCGACAGCCTTTCAAACCCCTTCAATTCGCACCTTTCGGGCAATTTTAGATTGTTCGACAGGAGTTTTTACACATATGGTTACAACTCGGTCGATGGATGACGTACCCGCCTGCGTGGCCATCGACGCCGCCATGGACCGCTTCCCCGTGTCTGCCTGAGTGTGTGTCCCATGGCCTCTAATAAATCCAAAGGTGTCGCCATTTTCCGTGTGGTCAGTGGCAACTTCCTCGAGATGTACGACTTCATGGTGTATGGCTTCTACGCCACCGCCATCGCCAAGACCTTCTTCCCCGGCGACAACCCGTTCGCCTCCCTGATGCTGTCCCTCGCCACCTTTGGCGCCGGCTTCCTGATGCGGCCGCTGGGTGCGGTGTTCCTGGGCGCCTACATCGATCGCCACGGCCGCCGCCAGGGCCTGATCATCACCCTCGGCCTGATGGCCATGGGGACCCTGCTGATCGCCTTCGTTCCCGGCTATGCCACGCTGGGCGTGGCGGCGCCGTTGCTGGTGCTGTTCGGCCGGCTCCTGCAGGGTTTTTCCGCCGGCGTCGAGCTGGGAGGGGTTTCGGTCTACCTGTCGGAGATCGCCACGCCAGGACGCAAAGGCTTCTTCGTCAGTTGGCAGTCGGCCAGCCAGCAGGTCGCGGTGGTCTTCGCCGGCCTGCTCGGCGTGCTCCTCAACCAGTGGCTGAGCCCGCAGGACATGGGCGAATGGGGCTGGCGCGTGCCGTTCTTCATCGGCTGCCTGATCGTTCCGGCGCTGTTCGTCATCCGTCGCTCGCTGGAGGAAACGCCGGAGTTCGAGGCGCGCACCCACCGACCGTCGCTGTCGCAGGTGCTGCGCTCCATCGGGCAGAACTTCGGCGTAGTGCTGGCCGGTACCGCGATGGTGGTGATGACCACCGTATCGTTCTACCTGATCACCGCCTACACGCCGACCTTCGGCAAGAACGAACTGCAACTGTCGGACCTCGACAGCCTGCTGGTGACCATGTGCATCGGCCTGTCCAACTTCATCTGGCTGCCGGTGATGGGCGCGTTCTCCGACCGCATCGGGCGCAAGCCATTGTTGCTGGGTGCCTCCGCGCTGGCACTGCTGACCGCCTACCCGGCGCTGTCCTGGCTGGTCCGCGAGCCGAGTTTCGCCGGCCTGCTCGGCGTCGAGTTGTGGCTGTCGTTCCTCTACAGCAGCTACAACGGCGCGATGGTGGTGGCGTTGACCGAGGTGATGCCGGCGGACGTGCGCACTACCGGTTTCTCCCTCGCCTACAGCCTGGCTACGGCGACCTTCGGTGGTTTCACCCCGGCGGTCTGCACCTGGCTGATCCACACCCTGGACAACCGCGCGGCCCCGGGCATCTGGCTCAGTGGCGCGGCGCTGCTGGGGCTGCTCGCCACCCTGGTGCTGTTCCGCCGGCGCGGCAAGGAGATCGCCGAGGCCGAGCTGGCCAACGCCTGAGGCGTTTCGCCGCATGCCGTGCGTCGGCTCCCGCCGGGGCTGCGGCGGCGGCGTTGATGTCGATCAACCGGAGCTGCGCCAAACCGCGTAGACAGGAAGGAAGTGGTTGTACCGACTTCCTTCCCTTCCTGGAGATCGCATCATGTCCAATGTACAAAATGCCAGCCGGTCTTCCGCGTTCGCGGCGGTAGAGGGCGACCATTGGGTCGAGTCCCTCGACGATGGCCGCCACGTGCTGATCCGTCCCCTGCGCGAGGAGGACCGGGAGCGCGAACGCCAGTTCATCAACCGGCTGTCCCCGGCGACCCGCCACTTCCGCTTCCTCGGCGAGATCAAGGAAGCCAGCCCGGCGCTGCTCGATCAACTGATGGACATCGACTACCAGCAGAGCATGGCCTTCGTTGCCCTGGTGCACGAGGACGGTGAGCTGCGCGAGGTCGGTATCAGCCGCTACGCCGCCTGCTGCGAGGAAGGGCAGTGCGAATGCGCGGTAACCATCGCCGACGACTACCAGGGTCTGGGCCTCGACGCCGTGCTGATGCGCCATCTGATCGACGTGGCGCGGCGCAACGGCTTCCGCCAGATGTATTCGGTGGACTCGGCGGCCAACCGGGCGATGCGCGACCTTTGTTGCGCACTGGGCTTCGTCGGCCAGCGCGACCCGGACGACTCGACCCAGGTCATCCACCGCCTGGCCCTGTAGCCCGGTCAGGCGCGCCGGCGGCGCAGGCCGAACCAGAGCAGGCCGCTGGCCAGGAGACCGGCGGCGAGCAGCAATGGGTAGAGCATGTCGTCGTCGAATAGCGGCTTTTCGATGCGCAGGTAGCCTTCGCCGTCGAACAGCCGCTTCGCCAGCGCGTTCGCCTGTTGCAGGCTGACCTTCGCCAGGCGGCGCTCCTCATTGGGGAAATGGCCGTCCTCGTAGTCGGCCAGCGAGCCCCAGTAATAGTCCGCCAGCGCCGCGTTGCCCTGGGTGCTCCAGGCCAGCCTGGCGCGCTCGGCGAATTGCACCCGCTTGAAACGCCCCGGGTCCAGGCCATGCTGGCGGATGCCGCCGAGCAACTCGCGCAGGGCGGCCTCGGTGGCGGGTAGGTCGCTGCGCTCGACATCCGCGTCGAGGCTGAAGAAGCCCTGGTTGGCGAACACCTGGCGATCGGTCGATGGCCCGTAGGTGAGTCCGCGACGCACACGCAGGTCGGCGTACAGCGCGTCGTTCATATAGGCCTGGAGCAGGACCATGGCGTCCGGGTCGGCGTCGTCCGGCTCCGGATAGATCCAGTGCAGCATCGCACCCTCGCCGAATGGCCGGGTGATCAGGGTGCGCCTGGCCTCGGCATGCCCGTTGGCCGCCGGCAGCTCGCGGCGCTCGGGGAGCTCGTGGTCTTCCAGGGTGCCGAAGGTCCGGGTCAGATAGGCCGGCAGGCGCGGATCGAGGTCACCGACCAGGATCAGGGTCATGTTGCCCGGTACGTACCAGTCGCTGCGCAGCCGCTCCAGCTGCTCCGCGCCAAGCGGCGCCAGCGGCGCGCGCTGGGAGCAGGCCAGGCCCAGTTCCACCGCCAGTTGGTCCATGGCGCCACGGCCCAGGTTCTCGCGGTCGAGCCAGCGCTGCAGGTGCGAGTAATGGCCGCCGCCTTCGCGCTCGATCACTCGCTTGGCGGCGGCGATGCGCGGCTCGTCCAGTTCGGTGCGGGTGATGGTGTCCAGCAGCAGGTCTAGGACCTGCCGCTGGGTGGCGGCAGGTGCCTCGATGACGAAGGTGGTGTCGCCTTCGCTGGTGTAGGCGTTCCATTGTCCGCCGAGGGCCTGCATGCGGGCTTCCAGGTCGGCCTCGTCGCCGCCGTCCAGGCCGCTGAAGAACAGGTGCTCGAGCAGGTGCGGCAGCTGCTTTTCACGGCACGAGAAGTCGGCGAAACCGACCCCCACCACCAGCCGGATCGAGACGTGTCGGTGCTGCTCGGTGGGCTTGAGCAGCACGCCCATGCCGTTTTCCAGCTGGAAGGCTTCGACCTCGCTGCGCTGGTCGGCGTACGACCAGGGGCAGAGCAGGCAGAACAGCAGCAGGGTGGACAACGAACGCATGGGCCGAGCCTGGAACTGAAAATACCGAGAATAGCGGATGCTTCATGACGAACCTACCCGCAGAACGGCTAATGTCGCGAACGGCGCGTTTCCGCTCGCTCCTCGGCGAGCGCTGGCTCGGCCAGCGGCGCCGAGGTCATGTCGTCGACTTCGTCGGCCCAGTCGTCCTCGTCCCGCCGAGTGCCCTCGTCGGCCGCGCTGCTCGGCGCGTCTGGATTGTCCAGCACGGCGTAGGCGATGGCGCAGAACAGCGAGTTGAGACGCTTCATGTCGCTGATCAGGTCCAGGTGCAGCGAGCTGGTCTCGATGCTCTGTACCACCTGCTGGTGCAGGCGGTCGACATGGGCATGGGCGTAGCGCCGTTCCTGCAGACGGAAGCGCTGCTTGGCCCGGCGCAGGCGCTTGGCGCTGTCGAGGTCGCCGTTGAGGAACACCGAGAGACCCAGGCGCAGGTTGGAGACCAACTGCTGGTACAAGGTGCCGATCTCTTCCAGGCCGGTGTCGGAGAACGAGCGGCTGCGCGAGGTCTTCTTGTCCTGCACGGCGGCGAGCATGTGCTCGATGATGTCGCCGGCCTGCTCCAGGTTGATCGCCAGCTCGATGATCTCCGCCCAGCGCCGGCTGTCGCGTTCGGACAGGTCCTCGCGCGGCATCCTTGCCAGATACAGCTTGATCGCGGTGTAGAGGGCGTCGACGTCGTCGTCGAGCTTGCGGATGTCCTTGCCGAGCAGCGGATCGCCGCCGCGGATGATCTGCATCAGATTGTTCAGCATCTGCTCGACGGTGTCGCCCATGCGCAGGGTCTCGCGCACCGCGTTGGCCAGCGCCAGGCTCGGCGTGTCGAGGGCGGCGGGGTCGAGATGGCGCGGCCGGGCGACGTCGTCGGGAAGGGCACGGTCGGGCATCACACGGGTGCAGAAGCTGGCCATGGCGTTGGTCAGCGGCAGGCAGGCGAGGCAGCGTGCGGCGTTGTAGAGCACGTGGAAGGCGATCACCAGTTCGGCTGTGCTGAACTGCCAGTGATCCATCCAGTCCGCCAGCGGCCCCACCAGGGGCAGCACCAGCAGGCAGCCGGCGACCTTGAACAACAGGCTGCCGAGGGCCACCCGGCGACCGGCGGCGTTTTGCGCGGTGGCGCTGAGCATGGCCAGGATGCCGCTGCCGAGGTTGGCGCCGACCACCAGGCACAGCGCGACTTTCAGCGAGATCACCTTGGACGCGGCGAGGGTCGCGGTAAGCAGCACGGCGGCCAGGCTGGAATAGGAAATCATGGCGAACAACGCGCCGGTCAGCGCGTCGAGCATGATGTCGCCGGTCAGGCTGGAGAACAGTACCTTGACGCCCTTGGCTTGGGTCATCGGCTCGGCGGCGGCGACGATCAGCTGGAGCGCCAGGATGATCAGGCCGAGGCCGATGAATACCCGGCCGAGCTGGCCGAGGCGGGTCTGTTTGCGGCTGAGGAAGAAAATCACGCCGAAGAAGATCAGCAATGGCGAAAGCCACGACAGGTCGAGGGTCAGCACCCGCGCCATCAGCGCGGTGCCGACATCGGCGCCGAGCATGATCGCCAGGGCCGGCGCCAGTGCCATCAGGCCCTGGGCGACGAAGGAGGTGGCCAGCAGGGCGGTGGCGTTGCTGCTTTGCACCAGGGCGGTGACGCCGATGCCGGCGGCGAACGCCAGCGGGCGTTTTTCCACGCTGCGACTGAGGATGCGCCGCAGGTCGGCGCCGTAGACCCGGAGGATTCCGGTGCGGACGATATGCGTGCCCCACACCAGCAGGGCGACGGCAGAGAGCAGGTCGAGCAGTTTCAGCATGGCGTGGCCCCCCTGGCACTACGACGAATGGCCAACCTCGCGCCAGGTTCCGCGTGCGTTGCGCCGCGGAGCCCGGACAACGGCGCCAACGGCCACGATGGAAAGGCAGCGTTCAGGCGAGTTGTAACACGAACGTCATATTTGGACAGACGCCCCCCGCGGGAGTTCGTCTCGGCAGCCCGAGCGGCAGGGCGCCTACCCTTCATTCAAGCGTGCGCGCCGCGAAACGGCGAGGATTTTTTCGCCTTCCGTTCGATGCATGCGTTTGCGCCACAGGCCATGGAATTAGCCGACAGGAAGGGTATCCTTTGCACCTTTTAAAAAGCCCCGGTCTAGAGGGATACAGAGGAGTGGTGCGGATGCGATTTTCGGGGATCAGTGGCTGCCTCTCGGCAGCGGTGTTGGCGCTCGGGGTAGGGGGAGCGCCGGTGGTTCAGGCCGATGCGCTGGGCGATAGCCTGGAACAGGCGCACATCCGCAAGGCGACCTTCGCCGCGCCGGCCTGGGAAGGCTATACCAACGCCGACGGCAGCGGTCTGTACTGGGACCTGCTGAAGCAGGTCTATGCGCCCTACGGGCTCGACGTGAAATTCATCAACATGCCCTGGAACCGCGCCAACAAGCTGATGACCGCGGGCTCCATGGTCGATGGCGTGCCGGGCGAGATCCCCGGCGTTGAGGGCAAGCTGTACGCCCAGTTGCCGATCGACATCGAGTACCACGGCGTGATGCATGCGGCGAAGACGCCCTTTTCCGGCCGCGCCAGCCTCACCGGCAAGCGCGTCGGCTGGCGCCACAGCTACAACCTGATCCCCGCGGAGCAGCGCGACTTCACCCTGGTCGAGTGCGTCCGCCCCGAGCGTTGCACCGAGCAGGTCCAGAACGGCGAGCTGGATTTCTTCCTCGACGAGCCGGACGAACTGGAAAAGCAGCGCAGCGAAGCGCATCTGCCGGCCGACGCCTACCCGATCGCGCAACTGCCGCCCGGCAAGGAGTCCTTCATGACCTTCGCCGACAGCGCCAGCGGCCGGCTCCTGCGCGAGGTCTACGACGCGCGGGTACGGCAGATGGCGGCGTCCGGCGAGCTGCGGGCGCTCTACCAGCGCTGGAACAGCGAGGTGCCCGGCGCCGTGCAGGCTCTTTCGGCGCAGTGATGCGCCGCTCATTTCCATCGCGAAGCCTTTCCGGGGCTTGCGCGGTGGGAATGAAACGCCTAGGATTCGCCCTTCATTTCTCCCACTTACGCACCGCAAAGGAGGTTACATCGATGATTCAGTTCTCTACCCTTTGCAGGCTGCGCCTGGCCTAACGGCCACCGAAACCTACCGCTCGACCCCCTGCACCGCTGAACGATTCCCGCCCTTGCGTCCGCGCAAGCTTCCGGCGAGAGGTCATCGGCTGCCGCGGTCACCGCTCCCCAGGTTTTCACTTCTCCGTTAGACGCCCTTCGCCCTTCCGCGAGTGCCCGCTCGGCTTCGGTCTGCCCCCCGGATCTACCGTTTCAATCACATGGATTGGATTATGGGCAACTACATCAAGCCTTTGTCCGCGGGCGTCGCACTGATCGCCTCGGACAGCACCTGGATCGAAGGCAAGGCGATCCAGCAACTGCAAACCACCGCCGAACTGGACGGCATGTGCCGCGTCGTCGGTCTCCCGGACCTGCATCCCGGCCGCGGCTATCCGGTCGGCGCGGCGTTCTTCTCCGTCGGTCGCTTCTATCCGGCGCTGGTCGGCAACGACATCGGCTGTGGCATGGCCCTGTGGGAAACCGGCCTGGCCCCCGGCAAGCTGTCGGCGGACAAACTGGAAAAGCGCCTGGGCAATCTCGACCTGCCGCTGGACGAGACCTGGAGCGACTGCATCGAAGCCCTGGATCTACCGGCCCGCGAGCACTGGCGCGCGCTCGGCACGATAGGCGGTGGCAACCACTTCGCCGAGCTACAGCAGGTCGAGACCGTGTTCGACCAGGCCGCCCTGCACGCCCTCGGCCTCGATGCCGGCCGCCTGCAACTGCTGGTGCACAGTGGCTCGCGCGGTCTCGGCCAGGCGATCCTGCAAGAGCAGGTCAGCCTGCATGGCCACGCCGGCCTGCTCGACGGCAGCCTGGAAGCTTCCGCCTACCTGGCGCGCCACGCCGATGCGCTGCGCTTCGCCGAGGGTAACCGCCAGCTCATCGCCCGGCGCATTCTCGAACGCTTGCGCTGCGACGGCCTGGAACTGCTCGACATCAACCACAACCTGGTGGCGCCGGCACAGGTCGATGGCGTCGACGGCTGGCTGCACCGCAAGGGCGCCACCCCGGCCGACCAGGGCGTGCTGGTGATCCCCGGCTCGCGCGGCGACTACAGCTACCTGGTGGAGCCTGTGCCGAGCGCGCAGAGCCTGTTCTCCCTGGCCCACGGCGCCGGTCGCAAATGGCAGCGCGGCGAGTGTCGGGAGCGTCTGGCGGCGCGCTTCAGCGTCGACCAGTTGGGCCGTACGCGCCTTGGCAGCAGGGTGATCTGTGGCGACCGCCAACTGATCTACGAGGAAGCGCCGGAAGCCTACAAGGGTATCGACTCGGTGGTCGGCGCGCTGCTCGAAGCCGGCCTGCTGCGCCTGGTCGCCCGCCTGAAGCCGGTGCTGACCTACAAGACCCGTGGGGAGTGCTGCCGATGATCCTGCTGCAACTCTCCGCGGCCCAGGGGCCGGCGGAATGCTGCCTGGCGGTGGCGAAGGCGTTCGAGCGGCTGTGCCTCGAGGCGGCGCAAGCCGGCGTCGAGGTCGAGGTAATCGAGGAGGTGGCCGGCGAGCGTCCGCGCACCTGGCGTTCGCTGCTCCTGGGGCTGCGCGGCACTGCCGCCGAAGCGCTCGCCGAGCGCTGGTGCGGCGGTATCCAATGGATCTGCCCCAGCCCCTACCGGGCAAGGCATGCGCGCAAGAACTGGTTCATCGGCGCGGAGCGCTTCGCCGCGCCGCCGGCCAGTCTGGAGGGCGAGATCCGTTTCGAGACCCTGCGCTCTTCCGGCCCCGGCGGCCAGCATGTCAACACCACCGACTCGGCGGTGCGCGCCACCCACCTGGCCAGCGGCATCAGCGTCAGGGTGCAGAGCCAGCGTAGCCAGCACGCCAACAAACGCCTGGCGATCCTGCTGATCGCCCGGCGCCTCGCGGACCAGGCGAGCAGCGCGGCCGACGCGCTGCGCGCGGAGCGCCGCCGGGCCCACGGTCGGATCAGTCGCGGCGCGGCTCGCCGGGTATTCCGCGGCGAGCGTTTCGAGCCGGCCTGAGCGGCTCAGTCGCCGAGCACTTCCTTGCGCAGCTTCACTGGCTCTTCGCCCCGCTTGCGCGCGGCAGCGCCGCGCATGCGGATGTTCAGCGCCTCCACGGCCAGGGAGAAGGCCATGGCGAAGTAGACGTAGCCCTTCGGCACATGGACTTCGAAGGCTTCGGCGATCAGCACCGTGCCGACCACGATGAGGAACGACAGGGCGAGCATCTTCAGCGACGGGTGCTTGTCGATGAAGTCGCTGATGGCGCCGGCGCAGAGCATCATCACCAGTACCGCGACGATGATCGCCGCGACCATCACCGGCACGTGGGAGACCATGCCGACGGCGGTGATCACCGAGTCCAGGGAAAAGACGATGTCGATGATCGCGATCTGGATGATGGTGCCGATGAAGCCGCTCGCCGACCCCTTCGGTTCATCGCCGCTTTCTTCCTCGCCTTCCAGGCCCTGGTAGATCTCCGAGCTGCTTTTCCAGAGCAGGAACAGGCCGCCGAAGAACAGGATCAGGTCGCGTCCGGAGATGCCCTGGCCGAACAGGTGGAAGAGGTCGGCGGTCAGGCGCATGACCCAGGTGATCGACAGCAACAGCAGGATCCGCGTCACCATCGCCAGGGCCAGGCCGAAGAAGCGGGTGCGTGGCTGCAGGTGCTTCGGCATGCGCCCGACCAGGATCGAGATCATGATGATGTTGTCGATGCCGAGGACGATCTCCAGGGCGGTCAGGGTGAAGAACGCAATCCAGATTTCCGGGCTGGTCAGCCATTCCATGAAGCGGTCACTCGTCTCGGTCAGTTACTGAACAGGGGGAACAGGCCCAGCAGCAGGGCCATGGCGAGGATTGCCAGGCACACCAGCACGGCCCATTTCAGGGTGAAGCGCTGGTGGTCGCCGAAGTCGATCTTGGCCAGCCCCACCAGCAGGTAGGTGGAGGGCACCAGCGGGCTGAGCAGGTGCACCGGCTGGCCGACGATCGAGGCGCGGGCCATTTCCACCGGGGTGATGCCGTATTCGGCGGCGGCCTGGGTGAGGATCGGCAGGACGCCGTAGTAGAAGGCGTCGTTGGACATGAAGAAGGTGAACGGCATGCTCACCAGCGCGGTGATGGTCGCCAGGTATGGGCCCAGCGCCGGCGGGATCACCGCCAGCAGGCTCTTGGACATGGCGTCGACCATCCCGGTGCCGGAGAGGATGCCGGTGAACACCCCGGCGGCGAAGATCAGCGAGACCACTGCGAGAATGTTCTCGGCGTGTGCGCCGATGCGCTTCTTCTGCTCCTGGATGCACGGGTAGTTGACGATCATGGCGATGCCGAAGGCGATCATGAACAGCACCGGCATCGGCAGCAGGCCGGCGATCAGGGTCGCCATCAGGACCACGGTGAGAATAGCGTTGAACCACAGCAGCTTGGGCCGGCGCGCCTCCGGATACTGCGACACGCTGATCTCCGCCAGGTCCTCATGGTCGGTGGGCAGGTGCAGCTCGCCGAGGCGGGCGCGCTCGCGCTTGCCGTAGATCCAGGCGATGGCGAAGATCGCCAGCAGCCCGGCGATCATCGCCGGGATCATCGGCACGAAGATATCCGCCGGGTCGACGTGCAGGGCACTCGCCGCGCGGGCGGTGGGGCCACCCCAGGGGGTCATGTTGAGCACGCCGCTGGAGAGCATGATCAGGCAGGCCATCACCAGCGGGCTCATGCCCAGGCGGCTGTACAACGGCAGTACGGCGGCCACGCAGATCATGTAGGTGGTCGAGCCGTCGCCGTCGAGGGAGACGATCATCGCCAGCGCCGCGGTGCCCAGCGAGACCTTCAGCGGGTCGCCCTTGACCAGCCGGAGGATCTTGCGCACCGCCGGGTCGAACAGCCCGGAGTCGATCATGATGGCGAAGTAGAGGATCGCGAACATCAGCATCACGCCGGTCGGCGCCAGGGTGCGGATGCCGTCGAGCATCATCGGGCCGAGGCCGGCGGCGAAACCGCCGATCAGGGCGAAGGCGATCGGGACCAGGATCAGCGCGATCAGCGCGGACAGGCGCTTGGTCATGATCAGGAACATGAAGGTCGCCACCATGGCGAAGGCGAGCAGGGTCAGCATGGGTTCACTCCGGGGAAGACGGCGGACGGGCGTGCGGCGTGCGGTCAGCAGGCGGCGGGCGGGTGGCGTCGCGCGGACGGAGTGCGGCTGTAGGCGTGTGCGGAACGGGGCATGGCAATCACCATTGTTGTTTTTGTACGGGTAAGCGGGCGTCTCGTGGGCGCGCCGTCGTGTCCGGTCTTCTGCCGGTGGTGGGCGGATGCTACGGCGGGAAGCTTTCAGGCAGCTTTCGCTGGATAACGGCGGGAAACGTGCGGGTAATTTCGGATATATGGTCGATCAGGGCTGCCGCGCGAGGAGCGCCGCGGCCAGTTGCAGGTCGCTGTACCCGGCGTATTCCGGGGCTTGGCGCAGGACCTGCAAGGCTGCCTGGAGGTACGCGCCACGGATCGCACCGTCGCTGGCGACGAAGCTGGCGGCGTCGTCCCGCGCCTGGACGAGCTTGTCGCCCTCGTCAGCGCTGGACTCCTGTGCGCTGACGGTGCTGCCGATGAACGGGCCGACGGTGGTGACGGCCGCCCAGAAGAAGGTGGCGGCGCCGGGTTCGTCGTCGAATTCGGGAAACACCTTGATGAAACCGAAGGCCGGTTGGCAGAGCAGGCAGAGCGCCGTGAGGGCGGCGGCGACGCGTCCTGTCGTCATGGGCTTCCTTGCAGCACGAGGAGTACGCCGACCAGAGTGGCGCCGGAAAGCAGCGTTTGCAAGGTAATGATGCCCGCCATCAGGTGGCCGTCGCCGCCCAGTTGGCGGGTCAGCACATAGGCGGTGGGCGCCGTCGGCAGGGCGAAGAACAGTACCAGCACGGCGCTTTCCATGCTCGGCAGGCCCAGCCCGCGAGCGATGGCGAAGGCCAGCAGGGGCATCGCCAGCAGCCGCGCCGCGCAGTTCCAGCCAAGGGCCGCGACTTCGCCGCCGAGTTCCTGGGGTTTCAGCGCCGCGCCGACGCACAGCAGGCCCAGCGGCAGGCTGGCCACCGCCAGCAGGTTGAGCAGGCGATCGCTGCCGCCGGGCAGGCCGACGCCGGCCAGGTTGACCAGTGCGCCGGCGAGGCAGGCGAGGATCAGCGGGTTCTTCAGGATCGGCAGCAGCAGCGCGCGCAGGCTGATGCCGCGCTCGGCGGTCAGCGCCCAGACCGACATCACGTTCACCGTCGGCACCATCAGCGCCAGCATCAGCGCGGCCAGGGTCAGGCCCGGCTTGCCGTACAGGCTGCCGACCGCGGCCAGGCCGAGATAGGTGTTGAAGCGCAATACGCCCTGGGCGATGGCGCCGAAGCGCCCGGCGTCCCAGCCGCGCCAGCGCTTGCAGAGCAGCAGGGCGAGCCAGGCGACGCCGAGCCCGAGCAGTACGGCCAGGGCCTGGCGGGCCAGGCCGGGGTCGTCCAGCGGCGCGGTCGCCAGGTTGCTGAACAGCAGCGCGGGAAACAGGATGAAGTAGTTCAGGCGTTCTGCGGCAGGCCAGAAGGCTTCGCCGGGAAAGTCCCAGCGGCGCAGGGCGTAACCGCCGACGATGAGGGCGAACAGCGGCCAGAGGGAGTAGAGCAGAGCGGTCACGGGCACCCCCGGATAGTGGAATCCGCTCATCTTGCGAGGTGGCTGCGGCACAGGGCAAGTCCGGCTTATGCTGGCACTCCCGCGAGGAGGATTCGCCATGCCCGAGACCCATACCGGCGGTTGCCATTGCGGCTATCTGCGCTACGCCGTCGCCGCGCCGCTGGACGATGTCGCTCACTGCCACTGCTCGATCTGCCGGCGCACCACAGGCGGCATCGTCACCACCTGGGCCACGGTGCCGCGCGCGGCGTTCCGCTGGCTGGCGGGCGAACCGGCGGAATATGCCTCGTCGGCCAGCTGCACGCGCTACTTCTGCCCGCGTTGCGGGGCCAACCTGGCGTTGTTCACCCGGCTCAGCGCCGATACCCTGGACTTCACCGTGGCCAGCCTCGACTATCCCGAGCGCGCCCCCGCCAACCGGCACATCTGGGTCGGCAGCCGCCTGCCATGGCTACACCTCGACCCGCAGTTGCCCGAAGAGGACGAGGAGTTCATCGCCGGAGCGGACGACCCGTGAGCGAAGACCGGAGGTGGCACCTGTAGGGCGAATAACGCAGAGCGTTATCCGCCGTCTGCGAGGCGCTGAAAGAGCGCTCGGGACCATGCGTCCTGCAGGCGCCTCCCTCAGGGCAGCATCAGCCCGCCGGCCGCCTTGTGCAGCTCGCGCAGGTGCGCGCCGACCTCCTTGATGTTGGCCTCGTTGGCTTCCAGCTCGGCGCGGCGCTCGGGATCGAGCAGGGCGCGGACCTCGCGGTCGAGGTCGTCGCTGAGCCGGCGCAGGCGCGCCTGGCGTTCGCGGGTCTGCTCTTCCAGGTGCTTCCACTCGGCGGCCTGCGGCAGGCCGTAGCCGCCCTCCAGGAGTTCCGCCGGACGACTGAGGAAGCCGCTGTCGTCGAGGATCTGCTGGAAGGTCTTGCCGGCCACTTCCAGGCGCTGGTCGCCGGCCGGCTTGTCCAGGTGGCCGAGGTACAGGCGCTTCAACTCGTCCTGGGCGAGCAGCAGCTGGCGCCGCAGCGAGGCCTGCTCGAGCAGCAGCAGCGCCGCGCTGGCGCGCAGGTCGGCCTTGGCGAACCAGGGCTGGCGCTCCCTGGCCGGCAGCGCCAGCCAGTCCTCGACCTTGTCCTGGGGAATGTGCAGGCGCTGCTTGAGCACGTCGAACATCGCCTGGTAGCGGTCGCGGAAGGAGTCGAAGCGGTAGCCCAGGCGCAGGGCTTCCTTGGGGTCGTCGAGCACACTGGGATCGGCCAGCTTGCGGTTCTCCAGCATCTCGAGCACGCCGTAGGGGGTGATGCTGTCCAGGCTTTGCAGCGGTCGCCGGGGGATGCCGCTGCGCAGCAGCTTGAGGGTTTCCACCGCGCAATTGTTGGAGATGAAGTAGTACTGGCCGTCGTAGCTCCAGTGACTCTGCGCGGCGCGCTCGACCAGGCTGGCGACCTCCTCGCGGTCCAGCTTCAGCGGCACCGAGGCGAGGCTGCGCAGCTCGACCTTGGTGTATTCCTCGATCACCTGCGACAGCGGCAGGACGAACAGGCGCGACGGATAGGCGCCGGTCAGGCCGTCCCAGCTGGACAATTGCAGGTCGCCGACGAAGGCGCGGTAGGACAGCACCAGATGCTGGTCGAGGTCCAGCCGGCAGTCCGGACCACGCGGCCGGCCGGGGGCGCAGATCACCAGGCGGAGCATGGTGTGGCCCCAGCGGCTGACCAGGTTGTCGTTGGCCTCGGCCAGCAGGTAGTCGACCTCGTAGACCCGCTCGGGGTCGAGCTGGCCCAGCGGCTGCTGGCCGAAGTCGCGGCCGGCGTTGAGGTAGGCGAAGCTCTGCGCACAGGCA
The DNA here is from genome assembly GCF_047199225.1 of Pseudomonas sp. DL. Taxonomy (NCBI): domain Bacteria; kingdom Pseudomonadati; phylum Pseudomonadota; class Gammaproteobacteria; order Pseudomonadales; family Pseudomonadaceae; genus Pseudomonas; species Pseudomonas sp. DL. Next base: position 6,343,245 of record NZ_CP178323.1, on the reverse strand, counting down.
CTGTGTTCCGGCGCCCAGCCGAAGCGTTGCTGGTAGTAGCGGTAGAGCGCCGGGCGGCGGCAGGCGTAGCTGGGATCGAGGAGGAAGTACTCCATGTTCACCGCGACGAACTCGCGCGGATTGCTCAGCTCGTAGACGTCCGGGCTGCGCAGTACGAAGCCATTGTGCGCCTCGCGCCGCCCGCGCTGGCCGGCGCGCTGCGGCCAGCCGGCGAGATCGAGCAGGCGCGGGTCGTCGGAGAGCGTGAAGCGGCGACCGCTCTGCCCGCGGCAATCGGTGGGCTGGGCGATCCGGCCGAGGGTTTCTTCCTGGCGCGTGCAGCGGCGGATCTCGCGTTTTTCCTCCGCCGACCACAGGCGCGCGCGATCGTAGACGTGGGTCAGCTCGTGCAGCAGGGTCGCCAGCAGCTCGCGCCGCTCGGTGCCGTGCACGCGCCCGGTCTGGCGGCTGGCGGCGCTGCCGTCGGTGAGATCGGCCAGGTACTTGCGGTTCAGCGCGATGCGCTGCGGGCCACGGGCCTGGCCCATGCCGTTGGCGGGCAGGTCGTCGCGCCACTCGACCTCGATCTCGCGGTCCAGGCGTTCGCGGAAGGCCGGCGGCAACTTGTCCGCGGCTTCGTCCAAGAGTTGCTGGCTGGCCTCGCGCTGCGCAGGGTCCAGTTCAGGCGCGTCGAGTTTCAGGCGCAGGGCCGCCGTCGCGTTGCCGGCTCCGCAGAGGGCCAGCGCCAGCAGCCAGGCGCAGGCCTTCCTCACAGGGCGAGAATGGCTTCGGCAAGTACCTGGTCGGAGGCTTCCCGGGCTTCCGGCAGACGGCTGCGCAGGGTCCGCATCGCGGCTTCCAGCTGGGCGCCGCGAATGGCGCCGTCGCTGGCGACGAAACTGGCGGCGTCGTCGCGCGCCTCGGTGACCACTTTCATGTCGCGCACGGAAGTGGTGGTGTCGGAAGTGAAGTCGATGCTGCGGTCGAGGGCGCGGACGATGATATTGCTGGTCGCGACCACCGAGCGTGCTTCCGCGGCCGTGGCGCAGAGCGCCAGCAGCAGGGCGGCGAACAGGGGGCTATGACGCATGGAGCTACGGCGCATGGAGGTTCTCCGGAACGGTGGTGATCGCCTATTGGGCAAGAATTGCTTCGGCCAGTTCCTGATCGCTGGCCGCCAGCTCGGGGTGCGCGACACGCAACCAGCGCAGCGCCGCTTCCAGGCGCGCACCACGGATGCTGCCATCGCTGGCGACGAAGCTGGCCGCATCGCCCCGGGCATCGCGTAACAATTTGTTCTCGAACGGCGTGCTGGTCAGCTTGCTGGTGACGTAAAGGGACTTCGCGGTGAACGCCGTCGTGGTATCGAAGGCGTGCGCAGCGGGCGCCAGCAGGCAACAGAAGAGCAACGAGAACCGGTAACGCATGGGGTTGGGCGGAATAGGACTGGAACAGCCGCCAAGGCTAACGGAATGTGCGGCGCGGAGCCAGTGTGGCCGGTCGGCCAGGTCATCGCCGCAGCCGGGCGGCTGCGGCGGCGGGGCGGGCGACTCAGATGGTCAGGATCGCCTGGGCCAGTTGCATGTCGTTGGCGGCCAGGCTCGGCAGCTTGCCACGGATGTGGCGCAGTGCGGCTTCCAGGTGCGAACCGCGGATGTCGCCCTGGCTGGCGACGAAGCTGGCGGCGTCGTCGCGCGCTTCGAGGACGATCTTGTCGTCGCGGAAGGAATTGGTGATGTCCGAAGTGGCATTGGAGGTCATGCCGGTGGCGCGGACCAGGGTATCCGTGGTGACCACGAAGCTGCTGGCGAACGCGCTGGAGGCGCAGGCGAGCAGGGCAGCGGCACCGATCAGGCGCAGACGTTTCATGTGAGTTGCTCCGAACGAAGTCAGCGTAGACGGCCGCATCCGCGCGGCCGTGTCAACGCTGAGACTAACCAACTGTGCGCCACGTCACCAGCGGCTCAGCGCCAGAAAGGTTTCGAAATCTCTACGTAGCGTTCGCTCGGGCTGATTGCCAGGTCGGCGAGGTCGTGTTCGGACATTTGCGCAAGATGCTTGCGCGATCGAGCGTTTTGTCGCCAGGAATTCAATTTTTCCAGCAGGGCGGCGAGATGTGGATGGGCGGCCGGGAGACCGCTGGAACTCCCGGCGTGCGGGTGCGGGGATGTCCTCATCGTGCGTTCCTTCCCATCCCGGGGATGGGGGCGGGGTGTGGAACCTCATGATGCGCCGGGACCGCTGGCTTGCTCAGGGGCAACCACGCGGGAGTTGGACGGAACAGTTCGGTGGCCCCGGCAACTGTTCCGCCCGGCTGTAGCGGAACTGTTCCGGTGGTTCTACGCCTGGGCGGGCTTGCGCGCGATGATCACCTGGCTCTTGGCGACCACGGCGTCCAGGGCCTGCTTGATGGCCGGGCCGCGCGGCGAGTCGAGCAGCGCCTGCCAGGTCCTGGCCCAGTGTTCGAGGAGGGGATGGTCGGGATTGCCGAAATCGACCTTGGCCTCCCAGAACAGCAGCATCCACAGCGACCAGTAGAAGCCGTAGCGGCTGTGGCTGAGGATTTCCAGGCCGGCTTCGCGCACCAGTGCGGCGAACTGCTCCTCGCCGAGCACGCGGATGTGGTTGGGCTTGCGGAAGTATTCGTCGGCGGCGAAGTCTTTCTGCAGGTCTTCCGACGTGGGATGCGGCACGCTGAGCAGATAGAGTGCGCCGGGCTGGCCGACCCGTACCAGCTCGGCGAGGAACTGCCGCGGATCGTCGACGTGCTCGATGACCTCGGTGGAGACCACCCGGGTGGCCGTGGCGTCAGCCAGGGGCAGCGGGTCGCAGTCGCTGACCAGGCATTCCAGTTCGCGGGCCGGGGTATCGGCCAGGCGCTCGCGGGTCCTGGCGATCTTTTCCGCGTCGATGTCGGCGATGATGATGCGAGCGCCGCGCATGGCGCAGAAATGAACGTTGCCGCCGTCGCCGCACCCCACGTCGAGCACGGTGTCCTCGGCGGAAATCGGAAAGCCGCTGAACAGCTCGTCGGTCTCCTGGTTGAACCAGCCGCTGAGCACCGCGTCGCGCAACCCGAGCATGTACGGGTCGACCGGCGCGGAGGCGGGTGGCGCGGCGACGGGCTCGGTGGCGGGGCTGGGCGGCGAGACGATCTTCTTGAGGAAGTTCAGCATGAGGTGGCTCCGGAAGTGGTGGCGACGCGGCGGGCGGCGCTCAGGCGCTTGACCAGGCGGGAGCCCAGGTCGCGGCAGGGGCTCTCGACGAAGCGGTAGTTGAGCTCGCTGAGTACGACGATCAGGACCAGGCTGGTGCCGAGCAGCGACAGGGGCCGCTCGCCGGCGTCCCAGCCCAGGCGGAAGCAGAGTTCGCGACTGAGATAGAACGCCGGGATGTGGATCAGGTAGATCGCATAGGAGCGCGCGCCGACCCAGACCAGCAAGCGCTTCAGCGGCCCGTTGGAGAGCAGGTAGTCGCGGTCGTAGGAGGCTATCCACACCAGCAGTCCGCACAATAGCGCGATGGCGCCGATCCGCACGGTGACCAGGCTGTACGCTTCGCTGGCCAGCACGCCCAGGGCCGCGGCCACGGCGGCCAGCAGCAACGGCCCGCTCCAGGCGCGGCCCAGCAGGGTGGGGTTCCAGCGGGCATAGCCAGGCTGCAGGGAGGCGAGGGCGAGTAGTACGCCGATGGCCAGGGCGTCGGTGCGCAATACCATCAGCAGCGGCGTGCGCAGGCTGAAGAACTGGACCAGCACCAGCGCCAGGAGGGCCCAGCCCAGGTAGCGACGCAGGCAGAGGATCAGCAGCGGCAGCAGGAGGTAGAACTGTTCCTCCAGGGAAAGGCTCCAGTAGACGAAGCTGGCACCGTATTCGTAGCGGTAGAAACTGTCGGCGAAGCGGAAGTTGGCGACCTGGAGGAAACCGGCGAGGCTCGCCGCGAGGTTGGCCGACAGGCTGCCGAAGGCTCCGGAGCGGTTCAGCAGCAGGCAACAGGCCAGGATCAGCGCCAGCCACAGCCAGGCCGAGGGCAGCAGGCGGAAGGCGCGGCGGATCCAGAAGTACCGCGCCTGTTCCCAGAATGCCTGGCGTGTGGGCGCCTCGCGCAGTTGCGGGATGAGGGTGCGGGCGATGACGAAGCCGGAGATGGCGAAGAACAGGTCCACGCCCCACCAGAACTGGACGCGCTGGTTGATGCCGTCCAGCAGTGCCGGGGAGCCGCTGAACAGGTTGCCGTGCAGATGGTGGAATACCACGCCGAGCACGGCCAGCCCGCGCAACAGTTCGATGTCGAGGATGCGTTTGCCGCTCATGTCCGCGACGATCCGGGGTCGAGCGGCTTGCGCGCGATGATCACCTGGCTCTTGGGCATGAAATGGTCGAGCAGGTGCTTGATCTCCAGACCGTCGGGGCGGGCCAGGAGGTTTTCCCAGAGCCGTGCCCAGTCTTCCATCAGCGCCGGGTAGGGCGGCTGGATACGGTCGCGGACGGCGCCGCCGAGCTCACGGCCGGCGGCCCGTTCGCTGGCCCAGAAGAAGATCATGCCCATCACCCAGAAGAAGCCGCTGGCCTGGCGGTGCTCGATGACCAGCCCGGCGTCCTGCACCAGGCGCGCGAAGTCGTCACGGGAAAAGATGTGGATGTGGTTGGGCGCCCGGAAGTAGTCGGCCGGGGCGATGCCCTGCTGCAGGTGTTCGCCGACCGGGTCCGGCACGCTCAGCAGGTACTGCGCGCCAGGGCGGCCGAGACGCACGAGTTCGGCCATCACCCGCGCTGGGTTGGCCACGTGTTCGAGCACTTCCATGCACACCAGCTTGTCGGCGCAGGCGTCGCGCAGCGGCAGCGGGTCGCTGTCGCTGACCAGGCCGGTGAAGGGCCGCCGGGCCACCGCCTCGACCTGCTGCGCCAGGCTTCGCACCTTGTCCTCCTCGCTGTCGGTGAAGATCACCGAAGCGCCCTGGCGGGCGGCGAAGAGGGTGGCGACGCCTTCGCCGCAGCCGAGATCGAGCAGGGTGTCCTGGGCGCCGATGGCGAAGCCGGCGAGCAGTTCGCCGGTTTCGCTGCGGAACCAGCCATCCAGCACCGCATCGCGCAGACCGCACATGCGTGGCGACACCGGTTCGCTCGCCGCAGCGGGACGGGAACGCCAGCGTTGGAGCAGGGCGCGGATCATGCCGGGATGCTTTGCAAGGCGGCGGGGTCGCCTTGTGCCGCTTCGTCGAGGAAGCGGCGCAGGCGCTCCACGGCCAGCTTGCGGCTGCAGAAGCGTTCGAGGCTGGCGCTGGCATGCGCGGACATGCGTGCGTAGCGCTCCGGCTCCTGGCGAGCGACCTCGAAACTGGCCCGGTAGGCCCGGCACAGCGACTCCCAGTCGGTGATGTAGCGCAGCGTGCGGTAGGCCGCGCGCGGGTCGTGGGGCCAGGCGGTGGCTTCTTCCGAGGAGTCGACGATGAAGGCGTTGTCGGCGTCGATGTAGTCGATCATCGCGGTATTGCGCGGAGCCACGGCCGGCTTGCCGCTGGACATGAATTCCATCAGCGGCAGGCATTGGCCTTCGCCGTAGGAGGTGTTCACCACGTAGCTGGTGGCCTCGACCAGCCGCTCGTAGTCCGGGTCGGCGAGGTAGCCGTGGATCAGCACGATGCGGCAGCGGTAGGACTGGTTCTTGTACAGGTGGTGAAGCATGTCGGCCAGCGCTTCGCCGACGTTGTGGTGGGTCAGTTTCAGCACCAGGGTGGCGTCGGGCTCGTCGCGGAAGGTGGCGCAGAACGCGCTGATCATGTCCTGCCAGTTCTTGCGCCCGTCGTAGGGGTTGAACACCGAGGTGTAGATGACCCCGTCGAGGCTCAGCTCGACCTGTTTCGCCGCGCGGTCCGGCAGGGCCAGGACCTCCGCCGACGGCTCGGGGTCGGCATGGACGGCCAGGTCCAGGTGGCGGCTGTCCACCAGCAGGCCGTCCAGGCGCAGGCGCACATCCCGGGCTTCGGGACGGCCTGCCTGCTGCGAGGCGCGGTTGGCGAAGCGATCCCAGACCGGCGCCGGCACGCTCAGTACCGGGTAGTCGCGACCCATGGCGGCGCGCACCACGTCGACCGTGAAGCTGGAGTGGGTGATGGCCCGTCCGCTGTGGCGCAGCACATGTCGCCAGTCGTGGCGCGGTTCGCCGTGCCAGGTTTCGCTGGGCAGGGTGCTGAACTCCCAGGCGAACACCGGGATGGTCGGGCAGGCATGGTGGATCGGCGTGCGATGGGGCGGCGAGAAGGAGAGGAAGACGCAGGGTTCGCCGCGCTTGCGGCAGTCGTGGTAGAGGCGGTCCACCAGTTCGTCGGGATCGCTGACTTCGACCACCTGGCCGATCTCTTCCAGCAGCGGACGGAATTCCTTGAGGACGAAGTAATAGCTGTACTCCGGGCGCCCGAGGTTCTGCCGGATGGTGGTCTTGTTGGTCTCGGAGTGGATGATGATCAGCATGGAACGTTGCCTGTGGCGGTGGCCGCCAGTTCGACGCCGGGCGCAGGGGTTGCCTTGCGGGCGGAAAGGAAGGGTTCCAGGCGCTGGCGGACCACGTCGCCGGCGCAGTAGCCGCGCATGCGTTGGTTGGCCGCGGCGGACAGTTGCCGATAGCGCTCCGGCTGTTCCCGGGCTACCCGGTAGCTCTCCAGGTAGGCCTCCTTCAGGGACTCCCAGCTCGGCCGGTAGCGCCGGGTGCTGTACAACCGGCGCGAATCCTGCGGCCAGGCCGCGGGCTCCTGGCTGGAGCGGACCACGAAGCCCACCTGGGCGTCCATGTAGTCGGCCATCGCCGAATGGTCCGGAGCGATCGCCGGGGTGCCGCAGGACATGAATTCCATCAGCGGCAGGCACAGGCCCTCGCAGCGCGAGGCGTTCACGTAGTAGCTGGCGGCTCCGTACAGGCGGGCGTACTCCGCGGCATCGAGATAGCCGTGCAGGGCGATGACCCGGCAGGCGAATGGCGACAGTTGGGAAAGCAGGGTGAGCAGTTCGACGTGGTAGGTCGTCAGGTCGCTCTGGGTCATCTTCAGCACCAGCGTGGCATCGCTGGTGTCGCGGAATGCCCAGCAGAAGGCGGTGATCAGGTGATGCCAGTTCTTGCGCCCGTCCAGCGGATTGAACACCGAGACGTAGACCACCCCGTCCACGACGACCTGCTGGTGCTGGTCGACGGCCGGCAACAGCGCCGGCGGATGCTCGGGCTCGGCGGGCGGCATCGGCTCGATGGCCTGGGGCAATGGCTCCGGCAGCGTTTCCAGCGCCGTTGGCGGGGGCGGCAGCGGCCGGCGCAGGTGACGGAACAGCCAGCGGCGTACCGGTATGGGTACCAGGTCGCTGACGGCTTCCCGGTACCACAGCAGCAGGTAGTGCTTGCTGATGACCAGTCGGCGCCTCCAGTCGAGAGGAACCGGCTCTGGCTCTGGTTCTGGCTCAGGGACCGGTTCGGGCTCGGCGGGCGTCTCGGGGAGGACCTCGAGAATCTCGTCCTCGGTCTCTTCCCTGATCGGTGCGATGAGGCCGTCGGCGGAAAGGCCCAGCAGGCGGCTGTCGATGACGCAGCCCTTGAGTTGCAGGGTCTCGCCGGACTTGACCGGATTCCGTTCGCCTTGCTGGCGGATCGCGGCGAAGTCCTCCCAGATCGGCGTCGGCAGCGCCAGTACCGGAAAGTCTTCGCCCAGCACCCGGCGAACCGCGCGGGCAGTCTGCTCGGAGAGGGTGATGGCTGCGCCATGGCCGGCCAGGACCTGGCTCCAGTCCTGCGCCGGATCGCCGTCCCACGCCACGTCGGGAATCGACTCGAACTCCCAGGCGACCACGCACAGCATCGGGCATTGCAGGCCCCGCGCCGCCTTGTGCGGCGGGGTGAAGGAGAGGAACAGGCAGTCTTCGCCCTGTTCATGCAGTTGCCGGTAGAGCGGGTCGACTTCGTCCGTGCTCTGTACCAGGTGGACCTGTCCCAGCGATTCGAGGATTGGCCGGTAGGCCTTGAGGACGAAGTAGTAGCTGTATTCGGGGCGACCGAGGTTGTGGCCGATCGAGCGCTCGTTGATATCCGAGTAAAGGATGAAATTCATGGCATCTCGTGATGAAACTGCCCGTTCGACAGCTTGGTGGTGATGAGCGAGGCCAGGCGCTGCTTCGTTGTCCGGAAGCCTTCCCGGCGGACTGGTCGACCCATCGTGTTCTTGTTCTGTTATCGCGACCGCGACCTGTTCGATCAACAGAACAGGAGGCAGTCAAGCACGAAATCGAGAGGCATTCTAAACATACCTTTCGCAAAAACGTGAAGGCTGACGGAGAAAACGTCATGCCGTTCGAATCAGAACCTACCGGTCACGAATAAGCGGTTGAAATCGGCGCATTCTTGGCACAGATTGGAGCGCGATAATCAGAACAACACGCTATCCGGCATGACCTCTGGAACGTCGTATTCCTAGGAAGAGCGTCGCCGAGCGTAGCATCAGATAAAAGGCCCGCTTCCTTGACTCAGCGTCTGTTCGTCACCGGGCTCTCCGGTTTCGTAGGCAAGCATCTTCAAGCTTATCTGGCAGCGGCCCACACGCCGTGGGCGCTCCTTCCCGTACCGCATCGTTACGACCTGCTGGAGCCGGATTCGCTGGGCGACCTCTGGCCGGAGCTGCCGGATGCGGTCATCCACCTGGCCGGGCAGACCTACGTGCCGGAGGCCTTCCGCGATCCTGCGCGGACCCTGCAGATCAACCTCCTTGGCACCCTGAACCTGCTCCAGGCGCTTAAGGCGCGGGGTTTCTCCGGTACCTTCCTGTACATCAGCTCCGGCGACGTCTACGGCCAGGTGGCCGAGGCGGCGTTGCCGATCCACGAGGAACTCATCCCCCACCCGCGCAATCCCTATGCGGTCAGCAAGCTGGCGGCCGAGTCGCTGTGCCTGCAGTGGGGTATCACCGAAGGCTGGCGGGTGCTGGTGGCGCGACCGTTCAACCATATCGGGCCGGGGCAGAAGGACAGCTTCGTGATCGCCAGCGCCGCGCGGCAGATCGCCCGGATGAAGCAGGGCTTGCAGGCCAATCGGCTGGAAGTGGGGGACATCGACGTCAGCCGTGATTTCCTCGATGTCCAGGACGTGCTGTCAGCCTATCTGCGCCTGCTCTCCCACGGCGAGGCGGGCGCCGTCTATAACGTCTGTTCCGGGCAGGAGCAGAAGATTCGCGAGCTGATCGAACTGCTGGCGGACATCGCCCAGGTCGAGCTGGAAATCGTTCAGGACCCTGCCAGGATGCGCCGCGCGGAACAGCGGCGGGTTCGCGGCAGCCATGCGCGACTGCATGACACCACGGGCTGGAAGCCTGAAATAACCATAAAACAGTCCCTGCGGGCGATCCTGTCCGACTGGGAGTCACGGGTACGAGAAGAATGACAAGAAGTGCACTGGTAACTGGGATCACCGGTCAGGACGGAGCGTACCTGGCCAAGCTGCTGCTGGAGAAGGGCTACCGGGTCCACGGCCTGGTGGCGCGGCGCAGCAGCGACACGCGCTGGCGCCTGCGCGAGCTGGGGATCGAAGGCGATATCCAGTACGAGGACGGCGACATGGCCGATGCCTGTTCGGTGCAGCGCGCGGTGATCAAGGCGCAGCCGCAGGAGGTCTACAACCTGGCGGCACAGAGCTTCGTCGGGGCCTCCTGGAACCAGCCGGTGACCACCGGCGTCGTCGACGGCCTGGGCGTGACCCACCTGCTCGAGGCGATCCGCCAGTTCAGCCCGGAAACGCGCTTCTACCAGGCTTCCACCAGCGAGATGTTCGGCCTGATCCAGGCCGAGCGCCAGGACGAGAACACGCCGTTCTACCCGCGCAGCCCCTACGGCGTGGCCAAGCTCTATGGCCACTGGATCACCGTCAACTATCGCGAGAGCTTCGGCCTGCATGCCTCCAGCGGCATCCTGTTCAACCACGAGTCGCCGCTGCGCGGCATCGAGTTCGTCACGCGCAAGGTTACCGACGCGGTGGCCCGCATCAAGCTCGGCAAGCAGCAGGAATTGCGCCTGGGCAACGTCGACGCCAAGCGCGACTGGGGCTTTGCCGGGGACTACGTCGAAGCCATGTGGCTGATGTTGCAGCAGGACAAGGCCGACGACTACGTGGTGGCCACCGGTGTCACTACCACCGTGCGCGACATGTGCCAGATCGCTTTCGAGCATGTGGGCCTGGACTACCGCGACTTCCTCAAGATCGACCCGGCGTTCTTCCGGCCCGCCGAGGTCGACGTGCTGCTGGGTAATCCGGCCAAGGCCCAGCGTGTGCTCGGCTGGAAGCCCAGGACCAGCCTGGACGAGCTGATCCGGATGATGGTCGAGGCGGACCTGCGACGCGTTTCCCGGGAGTAAGCCATGCTGATTCCCGTGGTGCTTTCCGGCGGCGCCGGTACCCGCCTTTGGCCGGTGTCGCGTGAAGGACAGCCGAAGCCGTTCATGCGCCTGCCCGATGGCCAGACCCTGTTGGGCAAGACCTACCGACGTGCCGCCGGGCTCCTGGCCGGGCATGGCGAAATCGTCACGGTGACCAACCGCGAGCATTACTTCCAGAGCAAGGACCAGTTCCAGGCGGCCCGCCTGGGGCGGCATCGGGGACATTTCATCCTCGAACCGACCGGACGCAACACCGCTCCGGCGATTGCCGTCGCCGCCCTGGCGCTGCAAGCCGAACATGGCGACGCGGCGGTACTGGTGGTGATGCCGGCGGATCACCTGATCCGCAACGAGGAGGCCTTCCGCGAGGCGGTAGGGCATGCCGCGCGTCTCGCCGTCGCCGGGCACCTGGTTACCTTCGGCGTGGTGCCGGACGCAGCGGAAACCGGTTTCGGCTATATCGAGCTGGGCGACCGGCTGGACGAGCAGGGGGCGGCCAAGGTGCGCCGCTTCGTCGAGAAACCCGATGAGGAAACCGCCCGTCGCTACGTGGAAAGTGGCGGTTTCCTGTGGAACTCCGGGATGTTCTGTTTCACGGCCTCGACCCTGGTCGACGAGCTGGCGCAGCATGCCCCGGCCCTGCTGGAGCAGGCCAGGGCCTGCCTGGCCGCCAGTGCGGCGGTGAAGATGGCCGATGGCATCCAGCATGAGCTGGCGGGCGAAGCCTTCGCCGCGCTGCCGGACATTTCCATCGACTATGCGCTGATGGAGCGCTCCGCGCGGGTCGCCGTGGTGCCGGCGGCCTTCGACTGGAGCGATATCGGTTCCTGGGGCGCGATGAGCGCGCTGCTCGACGCGGACGCAGAGGGCAATCGCGGCAGCGGCGACACCCTGTTCGTCGACACCCGTAACACCTTCGTGCAGAGCGACGGGCGCCTGGTCGCCACGGTCGGGGTCGACGACCTGGTCGTGGTGGATACTTCCGATGCGCTGCTGATCGCCCGCGCCGACCGGGTCCAGGAGGTGCGCAGGGTGGTGCAGCGGCTGAAGGACGAGCGGCACGAGGCCTATCGGCTGCATCGGACCGTCAACCGTCCCTGGGGCAGCTATACCGTCCTCGAGGAGGGGCCGCGCTTCAAGATCAAGCGAATCGTGGTCAGGCCGGGAGAGCGCTTGTCGCTGCAGATGCACCATCACCGCAGCGAGCACTGGATCGTGGTGCAAGGCATGGCCAGGGTCACCAATGGCGATGGCGCGCGGCTGGTCAACAGCAACGAGTCGACCTACATTCCCGCGGGCCACCGGCATCGCCTGGAAAACCCGGGGGTCATCGACCTGGTGATGATCGAGGTGCAGAGCGGCGAATACCTGGGAGAGGACGACATCGTCCGCTTCGAGGACCAGTACGGCAGGGTGGTCTGATGCTTCTTGGCTTGTCTCGTTCCTTGTGGGGCTATCGTGGCTTCGTTCTCGGCAGCGTCAAGCGCGAGTTCCAGTCGCGCTACCGCGGGTCGCTGTTCGGCGCGTTGTGGACGGTGCTCAATCCGCTGTCGATGATCGTCGTCTACACGGTGATCTTCTCCCAGGTGATGCGCGCGCGCCTGCCGGGGGTCGACGACGGCCTGGCCTACAGCGTCTATCTCTGCGCCGGCCTGCTGACCTGGGGCCTGTTCGCGGAAATCACCTCGCGCAGCCAGAGCATGTTCATCGAGAACGCCAACCTGCTGAAGAAGATCAGCTTCCCGCGCATCTGCCTGCCGGTCATCGTACTGCTCAACGCCGGGGTCAATTTCGCCATCATCCTCGCCTTGTTCCTCGGCTTTCTCGCCCTCAGCGGGCGCCTGCCGGGCGCGGCATTGCTCGCGCTGGTGCCGCTGCTGGCGATCCAGGTGCTGTTCGCGGCGGGACTGGGGATGATCCTCGGGGTGCTCAACGTGTTCTTCCGCGACGTCGGCCAGCTGTTCGGCATCTGCCTGCAGTTCTGGTTCTGGCTGACGCCGATCGTCTATCCGATCGGCATCCTGCCCGAGGGTATCCGCTCGCTGATCGAACTCAACCCGATGACCGCGCTGATGCGCAGCTACCAGCAGCTGTTCCTCCACGGGCAATGGCCGGACTGGCCTTCATTGCTGCCGATCACCCTGCTGGCGCTGCTGCTGTGCGCGCTCGGCCTGCGTCTGTTCCGCCAGCGGGTCGGCGAAATGGTGGATGAACTCTGATGGGACAGATACGCGTATCCGGCCTCGGCAAGGCCTACAAACAGTATCCCAATCGCTGGAGCCGGTTGTTCGAATGGCTGGTGCCTTTCAGCCCTCCGCGCCACCACCTGCACTGGATCCTGCGCGAGGTCGAGTTCACCATCGAGCCGGGCGAAGCGGTCGGCATCGTCGGGGTCAACGGCGCCGGCAAGAGCACCCTGCTGAAGATGATCGCCGGCACCACCCAGCCGACCTGCGGCGAGATCCGCGTGGCCGGCCGGGTCGCCGCGCTGCTCGAGCTGGGCATGGGCTTCCACCCGGACTTCACCGGCCGGCAGAACGTCTTCATGGCCGGGCAACTGCTGGGCATGCAGGTCGAGGAAATCCAGGCGCTGATGCCGGAGATCGAGGCCTTCGCCGAAATCGGCGAGGCCATCGAGCAGCCGGTGCGCACCTACTCCAGCGGCATGCAGATGCGCCTGGCGTTCAGCGTGGCGACTGCCCGGCGGCCGGACATCCTGATCGTCGACGAGGCCCTGTCGGTCGGCGATGCCTATTTCCAGCACAAGAGCTTCGAGCGCATCCGCAGTTTCCGCAAGGCCGGCACCACCCTGCTGATCGTTTCCCACGACCGCTCGGCGATCCAGTCCATCTGCGACTCCGCGATCCTCCTGGAGCAGGGACGGATGGCCATGCGCGGGCGGCCGGAAGAAGTGATGGACTACTACAACGCCCTGCTCGCCGAGCGCGAGGGGCAGACCGTGCGCCAGGAAATGCTCGCCGACGGCCAGGTGCGGACGATTTCCGGCACCGGCGAGGCAGCGATCCTCGACGTACGGATGGTCGACCAGCGGCAGCGCGCGCTGGAGGTGGTCGAGGTAGGCCAGGCGGTGACGCTGGAAGTCGAGGTCGAGGTTCGCCAGGACATCGAGCGGCTGATCCTCGGCTTCATGATCAAGGACCGCCTCGGCCAGCCGATGTACGGGATCAATACCCACCGCCTGGACAAGGCGCTCACCGACCTGAAGGCCGGCGAGCGCATCACCTACCGCTTCGCCTTCGACATGCGCCTGGGCAAGGGGCACTACTCGGTGGCACTGAGCCTGTCGCGGCTGGACTCGCACCTGGACCGCAACTTCGAATGGCGCGACTACGGCCTGGTCTTCCATGTCATCAACAACCGCCAGGAAGACTTCGTCGGTTGCTCCTGGCTGGGCGCCGAAACCCATATCAGCCGCTCCGGCGAGGCGGCTCTGGACCCCACTTCCGCGGAGAGCACTCCATGACGCGTCTGTTGGTCGAATGCACCTATGTGTTCGAGCATCCCAAGGTCAATTCCGGTATTCAGCGGGTGGTGCGCAACGTCATCCGCGAGTTGCCGGAAGCCGACGAGACGGTGGAGTGCATCCCGGTGGCAATGCTCGACGGCACCCTGTATCAGGTCCACAGCCTGGCGCCGCTGGACCCGCGGCCGCATTCGCCGCTGGTACGCCTGCGCATCCTGGTGGAGCGAGCCGCCAACTACTTCTGGCTGGGCCAGCGCACCCTGGAAAAGCGCCGCCCGTTCCGTTCCTCGCCGTGGGCCCGGCGCCTTCTCTATGTAGCCTGCCGCCTGTTCGCCTTCGCCTTCCTCAGCATTCCGCTGCGCCTGCTCGACCGCATCCTCGGCAAGCAGCAGCCTGCACCCGTGCGCGCGACCCCGCTCGAACATCGGGCCGGCGACCAACTGGTCTTGCTGGACTCCTCCTGGCACGCCGATTTCTTCCCGCTGGCGGAACGCCTCAAGAGCGAGGGCGTGGGCATCGTCTCGGTGATCTACGACCTGATTCCCCTGACCCATCCGCAATTCTGCGATGCCGGACTGGTCAAGGTGTTCAACCACTGGTTCGACTGGATCGCGGCCACCGCCGACGGCTACGTCGCGATTTCCGAGACCATCCGCGACGAAGTGCGCGCGGAGATGCTGCGGCGCATCGGCCCGGAGAAGGTCGCGCAACGCTGGTTCGATTATTTCCACCTGGGTTCGGAGCTGGACCTGGTGGAGGACGGCGCCTCCGTCGAGCCCGATCTGCTGCGCATGTTCAAGGCCAAGGCGCCGGTATTCCTGATGGTCAGCACCATCGAGCCGCGGAAGAACCACGGTTACCTGCTGGATGCCTTCGAGCGTGCCTGGGCCCAGGGTTCGCAGGCGCGGTTGTGCATCGCCGGACGCATCGGCTGGAAGTGCGAGGCGCTGGTGGAAAGGGTGCGGCAGCATCCGGAGCTGAACAAGCGCCTGTTCATGTTCAACGACCTCTCCGACAAGAGCCTGGAGTACGCATACTCCCATGCCGCATCGCTGGTCTTCCCGTCCTATGTGGAAGGTTTCGGCCTGCCGCTGGTGGAGGCCATGCAGCGCGGCCTGCCGGCGATGGGCAGCGACATCCCGGTGTTCCGCGAGATCGGCGGCGAATTCATGGCCTACTTCGACCTCGCCGATCCGCAGACACTGGCGAACCTGGTCACCCGCTTCGAAGCCACGGGCGAGTTCCCGGCCGAGCGACCGGTCGGCGAATGGCGCTGGATCGGCTGGCACGAGGCGAGTCGGCAACTGATCGCGCGGATCCTGCTCGCCCTCGGCAAGGCCCCGGCGCATGGCGAGGCAGTACATGCGGATTGCGGTTAACGCGCGGATTCTCCAGGCGCCGCGGACCGGCATCGGACATTACCTGGTCGAGTTGCTGGGTGCGTTGCAGGCGCACGCGGACTTAGAGTTTTCCCTGTTCCATGGCTGGGGCTGGAGCGGCGACCTGCCGGCGGCGGCGCTGCCCGGCTATTCGCGTCTGTCGCCCTGGCTGCGCAACCTGCCCGGAGCCTACCGGGCACGACGCTGGCTGGAGCAGCGGCGTTTCGATAGCGGTCGGCCGCCGGTCGATCTCTACCATGAGCCCAGTCTCTGGCCGCTGGACTTCGACGGGCCGATGCTGATGACCCTGCACGACCTGACCCACCTGCATTATCCGGCGACGCAACCCGCCGCCCGCTTGCGCGAAATAGAACGCCGGCTGGCGCGCGGGATGGAAAAGGCGCGGTTGATCCTGACCGACTCGCAGGCGATCGCCGACGAGGCGCAGGCGTATTTCGGCCTGCCGCGCGAGCGCTTCGTGGTGGCGCCCCTCGGCCATGCCGCGCGGTTCCGTCCGCGGGACCGGGAGTCCCTGCGCGAGCCCTTGCGCGCGCATGGCCTGGTGCCGCGCGGGTATTTCCTCTGCGTAGGAACCCTCGAACCGCGCAAGAACCTGTCGCTGGCCCTGCGCGCCCATGGGCAACTGCCGGCGGCGGTCCGCCAGCGTTTTCCGCTGATGATCGTCGGCATGCCGGGATGGGAAAGTCGCTCGCTCGACGACGAACTGCGTCAGGCGCTGGCTTCGGGAACGGTGCGGCTGCTCGGCTACCTGCCGGACGAGCGGGTCGCCGAGTTGATGTCGGGCGCTCGGGCGCTGGTCTTCCCCTCGATCTACGAAGGCTTCGGCCTGCCTGTGCTGGAAGCCATGGCCAGCGGCACGCCGGTATTGCTCACGCGACTCTCCGCAATGCCGGAGGTGGCCGGCGAGGCGGGCAGCTATATTGACCCGGATGATGCCAATGGGCTATCTGACATGCTGGTCCGCATGACCGAGGATACCGTCTACTGGGAGTGCTGCCGGGAAGCCGGCCTGCGACGGGCGGAGCAGTTTTCCTGGAAGCGTTGCGCGAATCTCACCGCTGCAGCCTATCGTCGTGCCGTGGAGGGCTGAATGCGGGTACTGCACTTCTACAAGACCTACCTGAGCGAAACGGTAGGCGGGATCGAACAGGTGATCTTCCAGCTTTGCGAGAGCAGCGGGTCGTGGGGGATCGACAACCACGTCCTGACCCTGAGCAGCGACCCGCATCCGCCTGTCGTGCCCTTCGGCGGACATGTGGTGCATCGCGCCAGGCTCGACCTGCAGCTCGCTTCCACCGGGTTTTCCCTGAGCGTGTTCAAGCAGTTCCGCGAGCTGGCGGCGGAGGCGGACGTGGTCAACTACCACTTCCCCTGGCCGTTCATGGACCTGGTGCATTTCCTCACCGGTATGAACAAGCCGAGCGTGGTCACCTACCATTCGGACATCATCCGCCAGCGCGTCCTGTTGAAACTGTACCGGCCGCTGATGGGGCGCTTCCTTCATAGCGTCGATCGGATCGCGGTGGCGTCGCCCAACTACTTCAGCACCAGCGACGTGCTCCGCCAGTACCGGGAAAAGACCCGGGTGATCACCTACGGCCTGGACAAGGCCTGCTACCCGAAGCCTGCGGCACAGCGTCTGGAGCACTGGCGAGAGAAACTCGGGCCGCGGTTCTTCCTGTTCGTCGGGGTGATGCGCTACTACAAGGGCCTGCATATCCTGCTGGATGCGTTGCAGGGCACCGATTACCCGGTGGTGATCGTCGGTGCCGGGCCGTTGCAGGCCGAGCTGTATGCCCAGGCCGCGGCGCTGGGGTTGCGCAACGTGCACTTCCTCGGGCGGGTGGACGACGAGGACAAGGTCGCCCTGCTGCAACTCAGCTACGCCATGGTCTTTCCGTCACACTTGCGTTCCGAGGCGTTCGGTATCTCCCTGCTGGAGGGCGCGATGTACGGCAAGCCGATGATCTCCAGCGAGATCGGCACCGGCACCAGCTACATCAATATCCATGGCGAGACCGGCCTGGTCGTGCCGCCCAGCCAGCCGGCCGCGTTTCGCCAAGCGATGCGCTGGCTCTGGGAGCATCCGCAGCAGGCGGAGGAAATGGGCAGGAACGCGGAGGCCCGCTATCGGCAACTGTTCACCGCCGAAGAGATGGGGCGTCGCTGGAGCGAGCTGTACCGTGAACTGCTGGAGGAAAAGGCTTCTTCCAGATACGTGAAGGCCGCTCGGTAAGGAGCGGCCTACGGTACAGTTCAGGCTGGGCCGAACCGGGACGTTACAGTATCGCTTAGCGCCAGAACGGCTTGTTCAGCTCGGCGTAGCGCTGGGCTTCGCTGATGCCGGCGTCGGCGAGCAGGCGGGAGTCCAGGCGGGCCAGCTGGCGACGGCTCTGGATGCGGCGCTGCCACAGTTTCATGGTGCCCAGCAGGCTGCTGCTGCGGCGGTTGGAGCGAGCGATGTCGAAAGTGTTGGAACCGAGGGTACGTTCCATGATGTGTCGATCCTTCCCACTTGTGGTGGGTAGTCAGGTTGCTAGTGATTAACTGAGCAATATGATCTGACTAACAGGTCAACAAGAATAGGAACAGTTGCGGAGAATTGCGTTGGATCACCGGGGTGTGTTTCCGAACTGTATGGGTTGTTTCGGTGCGTAACTGTACCGCTCTGCACCGTCATGGTGCGTTACCGAAAGAAACAACGAAGTGTTACAGCAGGAAAAGCGGAAGGGCCGGGTCGGCGTGTTGCGATGGCGGCAAGAGAAAAGGCCGCCGAAATATGTTTTTACGTGGTTTTTTCTGCCCTGTCTAGACGCCCGGAAGAATTAATCGTCCGGGCGCTGGAAATAGTTGCGGATGAAACGGTTCAGCCTCAGCCGGCCAGCATGTGTCCGCGTTCTTCCAGGTTCAGGTGCCAGGCCAGCGCCTCGCGCAACAGATGCGGCGTGTGGCCGCCTTTCGCGCAAGCCGCCTCGAAGTAGTCCAGCAGCGGTGCCTGGTAGGACGGGTGGACACAGTTCTCGATGATCACCCGGGCCCGTTCGCGAGGCGCCAGGCCGCGCAGGTCGGCGAGGCCCTGCTCGGTGACGAGGATGTCGACGTCGTGCTCGGTGTGGTCGACGTGGCTGACCATCGGCACCACGCTGGAAATGTTGCCGCCCTTGGCGATCGACTTGGTGACGAAGATCGCCAGGTGCGCGTTGCGGGCGAAGTCGCCGGAGCCGCCGATGCCGTTCATCATCTTGGTGCCGCCGACGTGGGTCGAGTTGACGTTGCCGTAGATGTCGAACTCCAGCGCCGTATTGATGCCGATGATGCCCAGGCGACGGACCACCTCGGGGTGGTTGGAGATTTCCTGCGGGCGCAGCACCAGCTTGTCCTTGTAGCGCTCCAGGTTACCGAACACGTCGGCGTTGCGCCGCGGCGACAGGGTGATCGAGCTGCCCGAGGCGAAGCGCAGCTTGCCGGCGTCGATCAGGTCGAAGGTCGAGTCCTGCAGCACTTCGGAGTACATGGTCAGGTTCTCGAACGGCGACTCGATCAGGCCGCACATCACCGCGTTGGCGATGCTGCCGATACCGGCCTGCAGCGGGCCGAGGCTGTTGCTCATGCGCCCGGCGTCGACCTCGCGCTTGAAGAAATCGATCAGGTGGTTGGCGATGGCCTGGGTCTCGCCGTCCGGCGGCAGCACGGTGGATGGCGAGTCCGGCTGGTCGTTGATGACGATGGCGACGATCTTCTCCGGCGGGATCGGGATCGCCGTGCTGCCGATGCGGTCGTCGACGCGGGTCAGCGGGATCGGCGTGCGGGTCGGCCGGTAGGTCGGGATATAGATGTCGTGCAGGCCTTCCAGGTTGGTGCTGTGGGCCAGGTTGATCTCGACGATGACCTGCTTGGCGAAGATCGCGAAGCTCGCCGAGTTGCCCACCGAGGTGGTCGGCACGATGTGGCCCTGCTCGGTGATCGCGGCGGCTTCGATGACGGCGATGTCCGGCAGCTTCAGCTGGTGGTTGCGCAACTGCTCGACGGTTTCCGAGAGGTGCTGGTCGATGAACATCACTTCGCCGGCGTTGATCGCCTTGCGCAGGGTGCTGTCGACCTGGAACGGCATGCGCCGGGCGAGCACGCCGGCCTCGGTGAGCTGCTTGTCGAGGTCGTTGCCGAGGCTGGCGCCGGTCATCAGGCTGATACGCAGCGGACGTTCCTTGGCGCGCATGGCCAGCGCCTGGGGTACGGCCTTGGCCTCGCCGGCGCGGGTGAAACCGCTCATGCCGACGGTCATGCCGTCCTGGATCAGGTCGGCGGCTTCGGCCGCACTCATCACCTTGTCGAGCAGGGAGGGCAGGCGCACGCGATCACGGTACATGGAACGAACCTCAGACGACGAATTATTAGAGGCCGCCAGTCTAGGGTTTCCGCGATTTTTCGCCTTTATACCAAGGTCGAAGCGCCATTCAGCGGGCTTATGGGCGGATTGCCAGGACCACCACGCCCGCTGTCACCAGGGCTACGCCGAGCCATTGGCGCAGGTCCAGGCGTTCGCCGAGGAAGGCCACGCCGAGCAGTGCCACCAGCACCACGCTGAACTTGTCCAGCGGCGCCACCAGCGACGCCGGGCCGAGCTTGAGGGCGCGGAAATAGCAGATCCAGGAGGCACCGGTGGCCAGCCCGGAGAGCACCAGGAACAGCCAGCTGCGCGGCGGGATGCTGCCCGGGGCTTGGAACTTGCCCAGGACCGCGAGGATGCCGCCGAGGGTGACGAGGATCACCAGGGTGCGGATGAAGGTGGCGAAGTCCGAATCGACCCGGTCGAGGCCGATCTTGGCGAAGATCGCGGTCAGCGCGGCGAACAGCGCCGAAAGCAGTGCCCAGAAGGCCCAGGATGCCAGCATGTCGTCCTCCTCCGGGCCTTCTCCACGGGCTGCGCCGCTACAGGGCTTCCAGCTTGGCGTAGCCGAGCATCAGCCACTTGCTGCCTTCGCTCTCGAAGTTCACCTGCACCCGGGCCTGGGCGCCGGCGCCTTCGAAGTTGAGGATAGTCCCTTCGCCGAACAGCGCGTGGCGAACCCGCTGGCCGAGGGAGAAGGGCGTCTCCGGCACCCCGGCGCCGCTGAACAGGCTGCCGCCGGCGTTGCGCGAAGTGCCGCCGTAGGGGCGGCTGACGGTATTGGACAGGCGCACTTCCTGGATCAGCGCCGGCGGGATCTCGCGGATGAAGCGCGAAACCTTGTTGTAGGTCTCGCTACCGTAGAGCCGGCGGGTCTCCGCGTAGGTCAGGACCAGTCGCTGCATGGCGCGGGTGACGCCGACGTAGGCCAGGCGGCGTTCCTCTTCCAGGCGGCCGGATTCCTCCAGGCTCATCTTGTGCGGGAACAGCCCTTCCTCCATGCCGACCAGGAACACCAGCGGGAACTCCAGGCCCTTGGCGCTGTGCAGGGTCATCAGCTGGACACTGTCCTCGTGGGCGTCGGCCTGGGTTTCCCCGGCCTCCAGGGAGGCGTGGCTGAGGAAGGCCTGCAGCGGGGTGAGGTCTTCCTCTTCCTCGCTGTTCTCGAAGGCGCGGGCGGCGCTGACCAGTTCCTCGAGGTTCTCCACCCGGGCCTGGCCTTTCTCGCCTTTTTCTTCCTTGTGGTAGCTGATCAGTCCGGACTGCTCGATCACCGTCTGGGTCATCAGGTGCAGCGGCATGTCCATGACCTTCGCCGAAAGATTCTCGATCAGCTCGACGAAGCCGGTCAGGGCGCTGGCGGCGCGGCCGGGCAGGACCTTGTTGGCGATCATCAGGCGGATCGCCTCCCACATCGACACATCGTTGCCGCGGGCGAATTCGCGGATGCTCTCCACGGTCTTCTCGCCGATGCCGCGTGCCGGCACGTTGACCACCCGTTCCAGCGCCGCGTCGTTGCCGCGGCCGTCGAGCAGGCGCAGGTAGGCCATGGCGTTCTTGATCTCGGCACGCTCGAAGAAGCGCTGGCCGCCGTAGATGCGGTAGGGAATCTTCTCCCGCAGCAGGGCTTCCTCCAGCACCCGCGACTGGGCGTTGGAGCGGTAGAGGATGGCGATCTCGCTGCGCGCCAGGCCGCCCTTGAGCGCGCTCTCGATCGACTCGACCACGTAGCGCGCCTCGTCGTGCTCGTTGAACGCGGCGTACAGGCTCAGCGACTCGCCGTCCTCGCCGTCGGTCCACAACTCCTTGCCCAGGCGTCCCTGGTTGTTGGCGATCAGGGCGTTGGCGGCCTTGAGGATCGACGCGGTGGAACGGTAGTTCTGCTCCAGGCGGATCACCTCGGCGTCGGCGAAGTCGTCGCTGAACTGCTGGATGTTCTCGATCCGTGCGCCACGCCAGCCGTAGATCGACTGGTCGTCGTCGCCGACCACCATCAGGCTGTCGCCGCCCTTGGCGAGAATCCGCAGCCAGGCGTACTGCACGGCGTTGGTGTCCTGGAACTCGTCCACCAGGATATGGCGGAAGCGCCGCTGGTAGTGCTCGAGCACGCCGGGATGGTCGCGCCAGAGGTCCAGGGCGCGCAGCAGCAGCTCGGAGAAGTCGATCACCCCGGCGCGGGCGCAGGCCGCCTCGTAGGCTTCGTAGATCTTCAGCATGGTGGCGAGGAACAGGTCGCCGCCGGGCTGGATGTGTTGCGGCCGCAGGCCCTCGTCCTTCTGCCCGTTGATGAACCACTGGGCCTGGCGCGCCGGCCAGCGCTGCTCGTCGAGGCCGAGTTCGCGGATCACCCGCTTGACCAGGCGTTGCTGGTCGTCGCTGTCGAGGATCTGGAAGTTCTCGCTCAGCCCGGCCTCGCGCCAGTGCGCGCGCAGCAGGCGATGGGCGAGGCCGTGGAAGGTGCCGACCCACATGCCCGCCGGATTGATCCCGAGCAACTGCTCGATGCGGTGGCGCATCTCCGCCGCCGCCTTGTTGGTGAAGGTCACCGACAGGATGCTGTAGGGCGAGGCGTGCTCGACCTGGATCAGCCAGGCGATCCGGTGCACCAGCACGCGGGTCTTGCCCGAGCCGGCGCCGGCGAGGACCAGTTGGCGGCCCAGCGGCGCGGCCACGGCCTGGCGCTGCGGGTCGTTGAGGGAGTTCAGCAGGAAGGAGAGGTCGTCGTTCATCGCGGCATTCTACCGGGGCGGGGAAAAGCCGGGCAAACCGGGCCGCCATTCGGCGCAGGCCGGCGCAGCGTCGGGCCTGGCTGCGGAAAAATGCTCTATCCCGGCCTTGGGCAGCCTGCCCCTGCTCGGTTATGCTCCGGCCACTTCAAGGCAAACCACTACAAGAACAAGCGCCTATGACCGTCCATGTCGAGCCCTTGGCGCTGCCGGGCGGCAGCACCGATGTACTGCGGCTCTACGCCCGCGAAATCGCCATCGAGCGTACCCGGCTCCTTTATCTCGGCTCGCGCACGCCGACCCTGCTCATGCTGCTCGGCGGCGTGACCAGCGCCTGCCTGGTGTGGGGCAAGGTCAGCAGCTGGCTGCTCGGCGGCTGGCTGGTCTGGCTGGTGTTGCTCGCCGTCCTGCGCCTGCTGCAGGTCGCCGCCTTCCAGCAGGCCGACAGCCGTCGCCAGGCCAGCCGCCACTGGCGGCGGACCTTCCTGTGCGGCGCCGGCGCCTCGGGCCTGACCCTGGCGTTCGCGGTGATCATGCTGGTCCCGGCCGATGCCTTCCTCCAGCAGGTGCTGGTGTTCGGCCTGGTGGCGGCGGCGATCCTCTCCGCCAGCGTCGCCTATGCGGTGAGCCTGCCGGCCTTCCTCACCTTCGCCTTGCCGGGCCTGCTGCCATCCATCGTTTTCCTGCTGTTGCAGCCGCATAGCCTGTTGCAGGGCTGGGGCGTGCTCGGCCTGATCCTGCTGGTGGCGCTGCTGGTGGTCGCCGGGCAGATCCACCGGCTGGTGCAGGGCGCGCTGCTGCGACGCTTCCAGACCCAGGCGCTGAACCTGCACCTGGAGCGCGTCAACGCCGAGGCCGAAGCGCTCAATCGCAAGCTCGCCCAGGAGGTCGGCCAGCGACGCCTGGTCGAACGCGAGCTGCGCGCCGCCCGCGATGCCTTGCAGCGCCGGGTGGAGGCGCGCACCGAGGAGCTTGGCGCGACCAGCCAGGCGCTCAGCCAGAGCGAGGCGCGCCTGGCCATGGCCCTGGAGGCCAGCGAACTGGGGTTGTGGGACTGGAACCTGGAGAGCGGCCGGGTCCAGCATTCCTATCTCGAGGCGGTCTTCAGCGCCGGGGACGGTCCCGAGGACTATCGCAGGCTGATCGAAAGCATCCACCCCGGCGACCTGCCGCGTATCCGTCGCGCCCTCGCCGAACATCTCAAGGGGCGCAGCGAGCTGTACCGGGTGGAGTACCGCGTGCGCGACCGGGAGGGCGGCTGGCGCTGGCTGGAGGATCGTGGCCGGGCCATGGCTCGCGACCCGCGGGGACGGGTGACGCGGATGCTCGGCACGCGCAGCGACATCAGCGCGCGCAAGCGCCTGGAAGAGCAGCAGCAACTGGCCGCGACAGTGTTCGAGGCGGCCAGCGAGAGCATCGTGATCCTCGATCCGGCCTACAACCTGCTGGCGGTCAACCAGGCCTTCAGTCGCATCACCGGCTATCGCCGCGAGGACGTGGTCGGGCGCAACGCCAGCCTGCTGGTGAATACCCCCGAGGCCCAGCGCCACTACCGGCAGATCCGCGCCGAGCTGCGCCAGCACGGGCAGTGGCAGGGCGAACTGGTGGATACGCGGAAGAATGGCGATCCCTATCCCCAATGGCTGCAGCTCAACCTGCTGCGCGACGGCAATGGCGAGGCGACCCACATCGTCGGTTTCTTCACCGATCTCAGCGCCCGCCGCGACGTCGAGGAGCGCCTGCGTCACCTGCTGCACTACGACGAACTGACCGGCCTGGCCAACCGCCGGTTGTTCCGCGAGCGGCTGCACGAGGCGGCCCAGCGGGCGCGCCAGGAGGAGGGCGGGCTGGCCCTGCTGCTGATCGACCTGGACCGCTTCAAGCTGCTCAACGACAGCCTCGGCCACGAGGTCGCCGACCAGTTGCTCAGGGAGATGGCCCAGCGCCTGCGGCGCACCGCGCCGGAAGCCAACACCCTGGCGCGTCTGGCCGGCGACGAGTTCGCCATCCTCCTCGATGGCGGCACCGGCGCCGCGGCCCTGTCGCGCCTGGCCGAACGCCTGCTGGTCCAGTTGCGCCAGCCGGTGAGCGTGCTCGGCCACGAGCTGATCCTCGGCGCCTCGCTGGGGATCAGCCTGTTTTCCGAGCAGGCGCGGGAAATCTCCGTGCTGATGAGCCAGGCGAACCTGGCGATGCAACATGCCAAGCAACTCGGCGGCAACACCTTCCAGTTCTTCCGCGACAACCTGCAGGACAGCACCCTCGAACGCCTGCGCCTGGAAACCCGGTTGCGCAAGGCGGTCGAGGAGGGCCAGCTGGACGTGCATTACCAGCCCAAGCTGTGCCTGGCCAGCGCCCGCCCGGACTCGGTCGAGGCGCTGGTGCGCTGGCACCATCCGGAGGAGGGCATGATCCCGCCGTCGACCTTCATCGGCCTCGCCGAGGAGTGCGGGTTGATCGGCGAGATCGGCGAATTCGTCCTGCGCCGGGCCTGCCTGCAGGCCGCCGAGTGGAGCCAGCGGGGCCTGAACCTGCGGGTCTCGGTGAACCTCTCGGTCCACCAGTTGCGCCAGGGCGACCTGCTCGACGTAGTGCGCTCGGCGCTGGCCGACAGCGGCCTGCCGGCGGCGCAACTGGAGTTGGAGTTGACCGAAAGCCAGTGGCTGGACGCCCTCGACAGTGTCCTGGCGACCTTCCGCCAGTTGCGCGAGATGGGGGTGAAGCTGTCGGTCGACGACTTCGGCACCGGCTATTCCTCGCTCAGCTACCTGAAGCGCCTGCCGCTGGACTACCTGAAGATCGACCAGTCGTTCGTCCGCGACCTGACCCAGAACAGCGAGGATGCGGCGATCATCCGGGCGATCATCGCCATGGCCCACAGCCTCGACCTGAAGGTAGTCGCCGAAGGCGTGGAAACCATCGAGCAGCGGGACTTCCTGGTGGCCCAGCGTTGCGACGAGCTGCAGGGCTACCTGATCGGCCGGCCGTTGCCGGCCCATGCCCTGGAGGAAGGTTTGCGCCAGGCTCGTTGAACGCGATCCGGCGGAGTATGCTGTAGCACTTTCGACTCCCACGAATTAAGGACGATTCATGCGCTCGAAGCCGCTTCTTCCCGCCCTCCTGCTGGTGGGCGCCGGTCTCTCCCCGCTGGCCCAGGCCAGCAGCGACGACTCCTGCTATCCCGATTGGTCGCTGGTCGGCGGCGGTGTCTGCGATACCTTGCCGTTCCTCGCCCCGGGCAACGACACCCGCGCCAACCTGCGCCTGCTGCTGGCCGACGCCGGCCACTGGCGGTTGGTGGAGGCGCCGCCGTCGGAGGAAGAGAAGCTCGAAGGCTACGGCCTGGTGCCGTTCGGCCTGTTCCGCCTGCTGCCCGGCGACGGCAGCCAGCCGCCCGCGCCTCCGGCGGCGAGCGAAGCCGAGACACCGCCGCCTGCGCCAGCGCCCTCGCCGCTCGCCGAACTGGCCCGGCAGATGGGCGCCGAAGCGCTACCGGAAAAGATCGCCGGCGCCGAATTCTTCGAGGGCGAGGGCAGCCGCTGCCGCAGCAACGACCAGGACAGCGCGCTGGCGTTTCTTCGCCAGGTGCGTGACGCCGGGCTGGGCGAGGCGGAGACCAAGGCCCTGGCCAACAGCCGCCTGGAGCTGCTCGGTGCCTGCGGCTGGGAACAAGAGGAACTGGGCGGTGTGCTCGCGCAAGGCGTCGAGTCGGCCGCAGGCAGGGCCTTCGCCACGTACCTGGAGGCTGCGGCCAACTTCTACAGCGGCCGCTTCGACGAAGCCGAACAGGGCTTCAAGGCGTTGCAGGACGTGTCGCAGCCCTGGCTGAAGGAAACCGCCCTGTACCTGCAGGCGCGCACCCTGCTCAACGCCGCCCAGCAGAACGCCTTCGACGACATGGGCTTCCCCGAGCTGCAGAATGTCGACAAGGCTCGCCTGGAACAGACCCGCAGCGCCCTCGAGGCCTACCTGCAGGCGTATCCGAAGGGGCTCTACGCCGCCTCGGCCAAGGGCTTGCAACGGCGCGTGCATTGGCTGGCCGGCGACCAGAAGCTGCTGGCCCAGGACTATGCCGCGCAATTCGCCGAAGCTGAGCAAGGGCAGCGCAACATGGCCCTGGAAGACCTGGTCCAGGAGGTCGACAACAAGCTCCTGACCGGTATCCAGCTCGGCGACATCCAGACTCCGCTGCTGCTGGCGGTGGCCGACCTGGTGCAGATGCGCGCCCACGATCCGTCGACCCCGCGCAGCTTCACCTGGGAAACGCTGCAGGCCCAACAGGCCAGCTTCGCCGCGCATCCCGAACTGTTCGCCTACCTGCAGGCGGCCTATCGCTTCTATGTCGACCAGGATCCGGCGAAGACCCTCGAAGCGCTGCCGCAAAAGGTCGGCAGCCTCGACTACGTCGGCTTCAGCCAGCAGACCCTGCGCGGGCTGGCGCTGGAGCAGCAGAAGGACTGGAAAGCCGCCGAGGCGCTCTGGCTGGAACTGTTGCCGCAGGCCGCGCAGCCGTACCAGAAGGGCCAGTTGCAGCTGGCCCTGGCGCTCAACTACGAGCGCAGCGGCCAGTTGGAAAAGGTCTTCGCCGAAGGTTCGCCGGTCCAGGAGCCGCTGCTGCGCAGCATCCTCCTGCGCAACGTCGCCGACGCCGCGCTGTTGCGCCGCCAGGCCAAGCAGGGCGCGACGGCGGAAGAGCGCGATACCGCGCTGTTCACTCTCCTTTACAAGGACCTGCGCCGCAGCCGCTTCGCCGACTTCGGCAAGGACTTCGCGCTGCTCGGCGAAACCCCCTCGCAGACCAAGCTGGGCACCAGCCTCGGCTATGTCTACGGCGCCGGTAACAGCCTGGAGCTGTTCCGCTGGAAGGGCGACAAGGCCGAGTCCGGCTACGTTTGCCCGGCCATCGCCGAGTCGGCCGCGGCGCTGGCCGCCGATGACAAGGACCCGAAGGGCCTGAACTGCCTGGGCGAATTCATCCTGCGCAACGGTCTCGACGGCATGCCGCTGGACAGCCAGCCCGAGGCCAACGAGCTGGGCGGCACCCCGAGCGGCTTCAAGGGCGCGGTGTACTCCCGGCTGGATGGCTATCGCCTGGTCATGGACAACCCCAAGGCACCGCGCGAAGACAAGGCCTACGCGCTGTTCCGCGCGATCAACTGCTTCGCCCCGGCCGGCTACAACACCTGCGGCCAGCAGGACATCCCGCAGGCCGAGCGCAAGCAATGGTTCCGTACGCTCAAGTCGACCTACGCCGACAGCTCCTGGGCCAAGGAACTGAAGTACTACTGGTGAGGCGCTGGCGAGCCTGGCTGGCGGGCCTGTTGCTGGGCCTGCCGCTGTTGCCGTCCGTCGAGGCCGCGGTGCGCGCCGAGGACTACGGCGCCTTCTGGCTGTGGAGCGGCGTCGCGCCGCAGCCGGTGCTGGCGCGGGCCGAGACGCTGTACATCCTGCAGGGACAGATCAGCCTGTCGCGCCGGCGCCCCGGCGAGGGCGTGCGGCTGATCGCCCAGGGCATCTCGGTGCCGCGCCTGGCGCGGGGTGAGGTCTGGGTGGTGTACCGCGCCCATACCCTGCGCTGGACGCCGCAGATCTACCAGGCCGTGCTGAACCAGGTGCAGCGCTGGAAGCGTGCCGGCAACCCGGTGGTCGGCATCCAGATCGACTTCGATGCGCGTACCCGCTACCTCGACGAGTACGTCGATTTCCTCCGCGACCTGCGCCGGCGCCTGCCCCGCGAATACCGCTTGAGCATCACCGGGTTGCTCGACTGGGGCAGCAACGCCGAGCCGGCGGCGATCAACCGGCTCAAGGGCGTGGTCGACGAAGTGGTGGTGCAGACCTACCAGGGGCGCCACAGCATTCCCAACCACGCCGCCTACCTCCCGCGGGTCAGCCGCCTGCAGCTGCCGTACCGGATCGGCCTGGTCCAGGGCGGCGACTGGCAAGCCCCCGACTACCTGGAAAAGAGCCCCTGGTTCAGGGGCTACGTGGTGTTCCTGCTCAACCCTCAGTGAGCGCAGCCGCAAGCGCCCTTGCCGGCACATCCGCCGCTGCGTTCGGCCTGCGGCTGGCGGGTATCCTGGCCGGGCTGGAGATCGCGCATCAGTAGCGCGTAGCACAGGTCCAGGCCTTCCGGCAGCGCCAGGTAGACCACGTGGCCATTGCCCGGCGCCACCTCGATGGCCTCGCCGGCGGCGTTGCGCAGGTCCTCCACGCGCAGGCTCAGGTTGCCTCGCGGAGTCATCAGTTCGACGCTGTCGCCGCGCTGGAAGCGGTTCTTCACCTCCACCTCGGCCAGTCCGTCGCGGCGTTCGCCGGTGAGTTCGCCGACGAACTGCTGGCGCTCGGACAACGAATGGCCGTGCTGGTAGTTCTGGTACTCGTCGTGCACGTGGCGGCGCAGGAAGCCCTCGGTGTAGCCGCGGTGGGCGAGGGACTCCAGGGTGTCCATCAGACCGCGGTCGAACGGCTTGCCGGCCGCCGCGTCGTCGATCGCCTGGCGGTAGACCTGGGCGGTGCGCGCCACGTAGTAGTGGGATTTGGTGCGGCCCTCGATCTTCAGCGAGTGCACGCCGATCCGCGCCAGCCGCTCGACGTGCTGCACGGCGCGGAGGTCCTTGGAATTCATGATGTAGGTGCCGTGTTCGTCCTCGAAGGCGGCCATCGGTTCGCCGGGACGGTTGCCTTCCTCGAGGAGGAACACCTGCTCGGTCGGCGCGCCGCGTCCCAGGGTCGGCTCCCGCGCCACCACGTTGCCCAGCTCGTCCTCGCGGCCCTCCACCGCCTTGTATTCCCAGCGGCAGGCATTGGTGCAGGTGCCCTGGTTGGGGTCGCGGCGGTTGATGTAGCCGGACAGCAGGCAGCGCCCGGAATAGGCCATGCACAAGGCGCCGTGGACGAACACTTCCAGCTCCATGTCCGGCACCTGCTGGCGGATTTCCTCGATCTCCTCCAGCGACAGCTCGCGGGAAAGGATCACCCGGGTCAGGCCCTGCTGCCGCCAGAATTGCACCGCGGCCCAGTTCACCGCGTTGGCCTGCACCGACAGGTGGATGGGCATCTGCGGGAAATGCTGGCGAACCAGCATGATCAGGCCGGGATCGGACATGATCAGCGCATCCGGACCCATGGCGACCACCGGCTCCAGGTCGCGCAGGAAGGTTTTCAGCTTGGCGTTGTGCGGGGCGATGTTGACCACCACGTAGAAGCGCTTGCCAAGTGCGTGGGCCTCGGCGATGCCTTCGGCCAGTTGGGCGTGGTCGAAATCGTTGTTGCGCACCCGCAGGCTGTAGCGCGGCTGCCCGGCGTAGACGGCATCGGCGCCGTAGGCGAAGGCATAGCGCATGCTTTTCAGGGTGCCGGCGGGGCACAGCAGTTCGGGGCGGAGGGTGGTGGCGGTCATGGTTCGGGCTCGCAACGACGTGGGCGCGCGACTCTAGCCGAGCGCGCGCCGGGCGATCCTGAGCCGGATCAATGTCCGCGTCATTCCAGCCAGCGTCGACCCTGCAGTTCCAGCAGCAGTTGCGCCTGTTCCGGGCCGTTGCTGCCGGCCGGGTAGGGCCGCGGGCTCTGGTAGTGCTCGCGCCAGCCGGCGAGGATCGGGTCGACCCAGCCCCAGGCGGCCTCTACCTCGTCGCGGCGCATGAACAGCGTCGAGTCGCCCTCGATCACGTCCAGCAGCAGGCGCTCGTAGGCGTCCCAGCGCCGCTTGTTGCGGCTGAGGGCCTCGGCCAGGTTGAGGTCCAGCTCCACCGGTTCCAGTTGCATGCCCTTGCCCGGGGTCTTGGCCATCAGTTGCACGCTGATCCGCTCCTCCGGCTGCAACCTTATCCACAGGCGGTTGGCCGGCCCGCCGCCGCCGTCGATCAGGCTGTGCGGCACCGGCTTGAACTGGATGACGATTTCCGAGCACTTGCGCGCCATGCGCTTGCCGGTGCGCAGGTAGAACGGCACCCCGGCCCAGCGCCAGTTCTCGACCTCGGCCTGGAGCGCGACGAAGGTCTCGGTATCGCTGTCGTTGTCGACGTTCTTCTCGAAGTAGTACGCCGGCACCTCCTGGCCGCCGATCCTGCCGGCGGCGTACTGGCCGCGTACCGTCTTGTCCTGCACGTCGAGCCCGGAGATCGGCTTCAGCGCCTGCAGCACCTTGAGCTTCTCGTTGCGCACAGCCTCGGCGTCGAAACGCACCGGCGCCTCCATCGCCACCAGGCAGAGCAACTGGAGCAGATGGTTCTGCACCATGTCGCGCATCGCCCCGGCGTGGTCGTAGTAGCCGCCACGGTTCTCCACGCCAAGGGTCTCGTTGACGCTGATCTGCACATGGTCGATGTGCGCCGCGCGCCAGACCGGCTCGAACAACGCATTGGCGAAGCGCAGGGCCATCAGGTTCTGCACGGTTTCCTTGCCCAGGTAGTGGTCGATGCGGAACACCCGCGACTCGTCGAACACCCGGCCGATGGACTGGTTGATCGCCCTCGCCGAGTCCAGCGAATGGCCCAGCGGTTTTTCCAGCACGATGCGCGCTTGCGGCCCGGCGAGGCCGGCGATGGAGAGGTTCTGCGCGATCGGCGCGAACAGGCTCGGCGAGGTCGCCAGGTAGTGCACCAGCACCCGGCCCTCGCTGCTCTTCAGGTGCCGCGCGAGACGGCCGAAGTCGGCGCTCTGCGAGGCGTCCATGGCCAGGTAGTCGAGGCGCGCGGCGAAGCCTTTCCATTGTTCGGCGGCGAACTCGCTGCGCGCCACCACCGCGCGGACGTTGCGCTCGGCGAGGGCGAGGAAGGCGGCGTTGTCCAGCGCGCTGCGGGCGAGGGCGAAGATCCGTGTATCGGCCGGCAGGCGGTCCTCCCGGTGCAGGCGATAGAGCGCCGGCAGCAGCTTGTGCAGGGCCAGGTCGCCGGTACCGCCGAAGACCAGGATGTCGCAGGACGTTGGAGTGGCTGGTGTACTCAAGGCAAGCTCCCGACGGCGTTGGCTGGGCGTGGCTGACTGTTTGTAGTATAACTACAAGGTTACTACAGAGAATCGAGCCCAGCCTGTGAACCTGCTGCAGCACATAGCCCAGTCCCGCCAACAGCTCCGCAAGTCGGAACTCAAGGTCGCCGATCACGTTCTCAACGATCCGGCGTCGGTCATGCACAGCTCCATGGCCGAACTGGCCCATGGGGTCGGGGTCAGCGAGCCGACCATCGTGCGCTTCTGCCGCGCCATCGGCTGCAGCGGCTTCCAGGACCTCAAGCTGAAGCTGGCGCAGAGCCTGGCGGCCGGCGCCAGCTTCGGCCAGTTCTCGATCCATGAGAGCGACTCGGTGGCCGACTTCAGCCTGAAGATCTTCGACACCACGCTGCACAGCCTGATGGAAGTCCGCGAGCACCTGGACACCCACGCCCTGGAGCGCGCCATCGCCGCCATCGCCCACGCCCAGCGCGTGGAGTTCTACGGCTTCGGCGCTTCCGGCGCGGTGGCCTCGGATGCCCAGCACAAGTTCTTCCGCCTGCTGCTGTCGGCGGCGGCCTACTCCGACCCGCACATGCAGGCGATGTCGGCGGTGACCCTCAAGCCCAGCGACGTGGCCATCTGCATTTCCCAGTCGGGTCGCTCGAAGGACCTGCTGATCACCGCCAACCTGGTGCGCGAGGCCGGCGCCACGCTGATCACCCTGTGCCCGAGCCAGACCCCGCTGGCCGACCTGGCCACGGTCAACCTGGCGATCGACGTGCACGAGGACACCGACATCTACACCCCGCTGACCTCGCGCATCGCCCACCTGGTGGTGATCGACGTGCTGGCGATGGGCGTGGCCATGGCCCGCGGCCCGGACCTGGTCAACCACCTCAAGAGCGTCAAGCGCAGCCTGCGCAGCCTGCGCCTGTCGCCGAAGGTGATGAAGAACCAGGAAGAGCGCGGCGAGCCGTCCTGAGGCGCCGCCGGGAAGGCATAACGCAGTCTTCACCGGCTTGCCGCCAAACCGTCACATTGCTGCGCGATGCTCGCGACTCCAGCCAGTCGGCCATGGGAGACGCGAGATGCCCCGTCATAGCGATGCCAATGCCCAGCACGTGGATTCGAAAACCCGCCGCAAGCTCGAAGACCAGCGGCGCATGCAATTCCGCCGGGCGATCGAGGACCACTGCGAAGAACTGCGCCTGCGCCAGGAACTGGCCGACTACCCCGAGCTGGTAGCCGCCGCCTACCTCAGCTCGAACCGCCAGGGCCGGCGAAGCGCCCAGCGAGCTGGCTGATCAGCGCCCGCTCCTCGCGGACGAAGGCGACGAACGCCTGGGCCACCGGGCTCAGGCGCTTGCCCTTGGCGTGCACCAGGCACCAGCTGCGATAGAGCGGCAATTCCTCCACCGGTAGTTCGCGCAGCAGGCCGTTGGCCAGTTCCTGGTGCGCCGCATGGCGCGGCAGCAGGGCCAGGCCGAGGCCGGCGATCACCCCTTCGCGCAGGGACTCCAGCGAGGCGATCTCCTGGATCTGCGAGAAGTGCGCGCGGCGTTGCTGGAAGAACTCCTCGCAAGCCTTGCGGGTGCCGGAGCCCGGTTCGCGGACCAGTAGCGGGAAGGGCTCCAGGTCCTTCAGGGCCAGCTTCGCGGCGTTGCACAGCGGATGGTCCGGCGGCGCCACGGCGATGATCGGGTTGTTCAGGAAGGGCAGGAACTCCAGGGCCATGTCCTGCGGTACTAGGGACATGATCACCAGGTCGTCGCGGTTGTCGGCCAGGCGCTTGATCACCTGGGTGCGGTTGACCACCGTCAGGCTCAGGCTGACTTCCGGATGCAGGTTCTGGAACGCCTTGAACAGGTGCGGGGTGATGTACTTGGCGCTGGACTCCACCGCCAGGCGCAACTGGCCCTGCAGCGAGCCCTTCAGGTCCGAGAGCTGCATGTCCAGGCTTTCCAGGCGCTGGAACAGGTCGGTGCTGGTCTTCAGCAGGGCTTCGGCGGCATCGGTCAGGTAGAGCTTCTTGCCGACGTACTCGAACAGCGGCTGGCCGACCAGCTCTTCCAGTTGGCGGATCTGCAGGCTGACCGCCGGCTGGGTCAGGGCCATTTCCTCCGCCGCCCGGCTGTAGGAGCGGCTCTCGCATACGGCACGAAAAACCTGAAGCTGCCGTAATGTCATACGCATCAACGACTTACGCATTCCAGTCACACTCTGACCGAGATCGGTCGGGCGACTATAAAGCTTTTCTAATGGCTATCCCAATAATTATTGATTTTTGTTAATCACCCTCACGGGGGTAGGGTAAAAGCGCGACCGGGAGCTGCCTGCCGGTCATGCAGCGACCGGAATATCCGGATCGACCGTACCAGGTTCCCAACCCCGAAGAGGGAGACCTCCGTGATCAAGAAGATCCTGATCGCCAACCGCGGCGAGATTGCCGTCCGCATCGTGCGCGCCTGCGCCGAGATGGGCATCCGCTCGGTGGCCGTCTACTCCGAGGCCGATCGCCACGCGCTGCACGTCAAGCGCGCCGACGAAGCCCACAGCATCGGCGCGGACCCGCTGGCCGGCTACCTCAACCCGCGCGCCCTGGTGAACCTGGCGGTGGAAAGTGGCTGCGACGCCCTGCACCCCGGCTATGGCTTCCTCTCGGAAAATGCCGAGCTGGCGGAAATCTGCGCCGAGCGCGGTATCAAGTTCATCGGCCCGTCGGCGCAAGTGATCCGCCGCATGGGCGACAAGACCGAAGCCCGCCGCAGCATGATCGCCGCCGGCGTGCCCTGCACCCCCGGCACCGAAGGCAACGTCGCCGATCTCGCTGAGGCCCTGCGCGAAGCCGAGCGGATCGGCTACCCGGTGATGCTCAAGGCCACCTCCGGCGGCGGCGGTCGCGGCATCCGTCGCTGCAACAGCCGCGAGGAGCTGGAACAGGCGTTCCCGCGGGTGATCTCCGAGGCGACCAAGGCCTTCGGCAGCGCCGAGGTATTCCTCGAGAAGTGCATCGTCAATCCCAAGCACATCGAGGCGCAGATCCTCGCCGATTCCTTCGGCAACACCGTGCACCTGTTCGAGCGCGACTGCTCGATCCAGCGCCGCAACCAGAAGCTCATCGAGATCGCCCCGAGCCCGCAGCTCACCCCCGAGCAGCGCGCCTATATCGGCGACCTGGCGGTGCGCGCGGCCAAGGCGGTGGGCTACGAGAACGCCGGCACCGTGGAGTTCCTGCTCGCCGACGGCGAGGTGTACTTCATGGAGATGAACACCCGGGTCCAGGTGGAGCACACCATCACCGAGGAGATCACCGGCATCGACGTGGTCCGCGAGCAGATCCGCATCGCTTCCGGGCTGGAGCTGTCGGTCAAGCAGGACGACATCGTCCATCGCGGCTACGCCCTGCAGTTCCGCATCAACGCCGAGGACCCGAAGAACAACTTCCTGCCCTCGTTCGGCAAGATCACCCGCTACTACGCCCCCGGCGGCCCCGGCGTGCGTACCGACACGGCGATCTACACCGGCTACACCATCCCGCCGTACTACGACTCGATGTGCCTGAAGCTGATCGTCTGGGCGCTGACCTGGGAAGAGGCCCTCGATCGCGGCCTGCGTGCCCTCGATGACATGCGCGTGCAAGGGGTCAAGACCACCGCGCCGTACTACCAGGAAATCCTCCGCAACCCGGAATTCCGCAGCGGCCAGTTCAACACCAGCTTCGTCGAAAGCCACCCGGAACTGACCCAGTACTCGATCAAGCGCAACCCGTCGCACCTGGCCATCGCCATCGCCACCGCCATCGCGGCCCACGCCGGCCTGTAAGGGAAGGAGCAGAACATGAGCAACACCATCCAAGCGAAGAAGACCGGCGTCACCGATACCATCCTGCGCGATGCCCACCAGTCGCTGCTGGCGACCCGCATGCGCACCGAGGACATGCTGCCGATCTGCGACAAGCTCGACCGCGTCGGCTACTGGTCGCTGGAAGTCTGGGGCGGCGCCACCTTCGACGCCTGCGTGCGCTTCCTCAAGGAAGACCCGTGGGAACGCCTGCGCAAGCTCAAGGCGGCGCTGCCCAACACCCGCCTGCAGATGCTCCTGCGCGGGCAGAACCTGCTCGGCTACCGCCACTACAGCGACGATGTGGTGCGCGCCTTCGTCGCCAAGGCGGCGGTCAACGGCATCGACGTGTTCCGCATCTTCGACGCGATGAACGACGTGCGTAACCTGCGCGTCTCCATCGAGGCGGTGAAGGCCGCCGGCAAGCACGCCCAGGGCACCATCTGCTACACCACCAGCCCGGTGCACACCATCGAGGCCTTCGTCGCCCAGGGCAAGGCGATGGCCGACATGGGCGTCGACTCCATCGCCATCAAGGACATGGCCGGCCTGCTCACCCCCTATGCCACCGGCGACCTGGTCAAGGCCCTGAAGGACGCCCTGCCGCTGGACGTGGTGGTGCATTCCCATGACACCGCCGGTGTCGCCAGCATGTGCCAGCTCAAGGCCGTGGAAAACGGCGCCGACCGTATCGACACGGCGATCTCCAGCATGGCCTGGGGCACCAGCCACCCGGGCACCGAGTCGATGGTCGCGGCGCTGCGCGGTACCCCCTACGACACCGGCCTGGACCTGGAGCTGATCCAGGAGATCGGCATGTACTTCCACGCGGTGCGCAAGAAGTACCACCAGTTCGAGAGCGAATTCACCGGCGTGGATACCCGCGTGCAGGTCAACCAGGTGCCGGGCGGGATGATTTCCAACCTGGCCAACCAGCTCAAGGAGCAGGGCGCGCTGAACCGTATGGGCGAGGTGCTCGAGGAAATCCCGCGGGTCCGCGCCGACCTCGGTTTCCCGCCGCTGGTGACGCCGACTTCGCAGATCGTCGGCACCCAGGCGTTCTTCAACGTGCTCGCCGGCGAGCGCTACAAGACCATCACCAACGAAGTGAAGCTGTACCTGCAGGGCCGTTATGGCAAGGCCCCCGGCGAGGTCAACGAGCAACTGCGGCGCCAGGCCATCGGCAGCGAGGAAGTCATCGACGTGCGCCCGGCCGACCTGATCAAGCCGGAGCTGAACAAGCTGCGCAGCGAGATCGGCAACCTGGCCAGGTCCGAGGAAGACGTACTCACCTACGCGATGTTCCCGGACATCGGGCGCAAGTTCCTCGAAGAGCGTGAGGCCGGCACCCTGAAGCCCGAGGAACTGCTGCCGATTCCCACCGGCAAGGGCGTCGCCGCCGCCGGCGCGGAAGGCACCCCGACCGAGTTCGTCATCGACGTGCACGGCGAGACCTACCGCGTCGACATCACCGGGGTCGGCGTGAAGAGCGACAACAAGCGGCACTTCTACCTGTCCATCGACGGCATGCCGGAAGAAGTGGTGTTCGAGCCGCTCAACGAATATGTCGCCGGCTCCGCCAGCGGCCGCAAGCATGCCAGCGAGCCGGGCCACGTCAGCACCACCATGCCGGGCAACATCGTCGACGTGCTGGTGAAGGAAGGCGATAGCGTCAAGGCCGGCCAGGCGGTGTTGATCACCGAGGCGATGAAGATGGAAACCGAGGTCCAGGCCGGCATCGCCGGTACGGTCAAGGCGATCCACGTGGCCAAGGGCGACCGGGTCAACCCGGGCGAGATCCTGATCGAGATTGCGGGCTGACCGCGACAGACGGTTAAAGTCCCTGGGGGAGCATGATGCTCCCCTTTTTTTATCGGCATCGGTTGCCGCGTCGGCCGGCTGTTTGCCCTGCCAGGGTGCGCCCGGCGCGCGCGCCGCCTAGAATGCCGCCTCTGCCCAACGGCGCGTCGCGCCGCAGGCGCTGACTATCGGGAAGTCCAGGTGTCGTCCTCTCCAGCTCAAACGCCCAGCCGCCGGCCCTCGCTGCTCGGCGGTTCGATGATCATCGCCGGCACCGCCGTCGGCGCCGGAATGTTCTCCCTGCCCATCGCCATGTCCGGCATCTGGTTCGGCTGGTCGGTGGCGGTGTTCCTGCTCACCTGGTTCTGCATGCTGCTGTCGGGGATGATGATCCTCGAGGCCAACCTCAACTACCCGGTGGGCTCGAGCTTCTCGACCATCACCCGCGACCTGCTCGGCCAGGGCTGGAATGTGGTCAACGGGCTGAGCATCGCCTTCGTCCTCTATATCCTCACCTATGCCTATATCTCCGGCGGCGGCTCGATCATCGGCTACACCCTGTCCAGCGGCCTCGGCGTGACCCTGCCGGAAAAGCTCGCCGGGCTGCTGTTCGCCCTGGCGGTGGCGCTGGTGGTGTGGTGGAGCACCCGCGCGGTGGACCGCATCACCACGCTGATGCTCGGCGGCATGATCATTACCTTCGGCCTCTCCATCAGCGGCCTGCTCGGGCGCATCCAGCCGGCGATCCTGTTCAACAGCGGCGAGCCGGACGCGGTCTACTGGCCCTACCTGCTGGCGACCCTGCCGTTCTGCCTGACTTCCTTCGGTTACCACGGCAACGTGCCGAGCCTGATGAAGTACTACGGCAAGGACCCGCAGCGGATCAGCCGTTCGCTGTGGATCGGCACCCTGATCGCCCTGGCCATCTACCTGCTGTGGCAGGCCAGCACCCTGGGCACCATCCCGCGCGAGCAGTTCAAGGGCATCATCGCCGGCGGCAGCAACGTCGGCACCCTGGTGGAATATCTGCACCGGATCACCGCGTCGGATTCGCTGAACGCGTTGCTCACCACCTTCTCCAACCTGGCGGTGGCCAGCTCCTTCCTCGGCGTGACCCTCGGCCTGTTCGACTACCTGGCCGACCTGTGCAGGTTCGACGACAGCCACTTCGGGCGCTTCAAGACCGCGTT
Organism: Pseudomonas sp. DL; assembly: GCF_047199225.1. NCBI lineage: Bacteria > Pseudomonadati > Pseudomonadota > Gammaproteobacteria > Pseudomonadales > Pseudomonadaceae > Pseudomonas > Pseudomonas sp. DL. The sequence continues at coordinate 6,305,108 of NZ_CP178323.1, read as the reverse complement.
GCTGACCTTCGTCCCACCGACCATCGGCGGGCTGCTGTTCCCCAACGGCTTCATCTACGCCATCGGTTTCGCCGGGCTGGCCGCGGCGTTCTGGGCGGTGATCGTTCCGGCGCTGATGGCGCGGGCCTCGCGCAAGCGCTTCGGCAGCCCGCTGTTCCGCGCCTGGGGCGGCACGCCGGCGATCGTGCTGGTGCTGCTGTTCGGCGTGGCCAACGCGGTCGCGCACATCCTGGCCAGCCTGCACTGGCTGCCGGAGTACCGTTGAGCGACCGGCAGTCCCTGCCAGGGGCTAGTCGCGCAGCGCCTCCAGCGTCTGCCGCTGGCGGCCTTCGGCGTCGAAGTTGGAAGGATCGAGCCAGCGCTCGAACGCCGCCTGTCGCGCCGGCCATTCGCTGTCGAGCAGGGAGAACCAGGCGGTGTCGCGGTTGCGCTGCTTGACCACCATGTGCTGGCGGAAGGTGCCTTCGTAGGTGAAGCCCAGGCGCTCGGCGGCGCGCATCGAACGGGCGTTGCCGGCATTGCACTTCCACTCCAGGCGGCGGTAGCCGAGGCGGCCGAGGGCGAGTTCGGCGAGCAGGTAGACCGCCTCGGTAGACCCCGGTGTGCGCTGCATAGGCGCGCCGAAGGCGATATGGCCGATTTCGATGACGCCATCCTTCGGCGTGATCCGCAGGTAGCTGAGCAGGCCGACGGCGCGCTGCGTGCGCCGCTCGCGCACGGCGAAGAACAGCGGGTCGCGGCTGGCCGCCTGGCCGGCCAGCCAGGCGTCGAACGCCGGGCGCTCGGCGAACGGGCCGTAGGCCAGGTATTCCCACAGCAACGGGTCGGCGCCAGGCCCTTGCAGGGCGTCCCACAGGTCGTCGCCGTGGCGTTGCGGATCGAGCGGTTCGAGCTTGACGAAGCGGCCGTCGAGCGGGGCGTGGGGTGGAGTGGCGACGGGGCGCCAGTTCAAGGGTTCGCGCATGGTGGGCCTCAGAGAATCCTGCGGTACTGAAGGAAACCGGACTTGTCGGCGATGCGCTCGTACAGCTTCATCGCGTCGCTGTTGCTCTCGTGGGTCAGCCAGTGCACCCGCGAACAGCCAGCGGCGCCGGCCTCGGCGTAGACATGCTCGATCAGCCGGCGCCCTATGCCTTCGCCGCGCAGGCCCTCGGCGACGAACAGGTCCTGCAGGTAGCAGTAGTCGCCGACGGTCCAGCAGGAGCGGTGGTAGATCCAGTGCACCAGGCCCACGGCGCGCTCGTCGAGCCAGGCGAGGGCGGCGTTCATCGGTTCGTCGGCGTCGAGGAAGCGCTGCCAGGTGGCGTCGCTGGTAGCGGCGGCGATCTCGGTCTTGTAGAAGCGCTGGTAGCCCTCCCACAGCGGCAGCCAGGCGGCGTGGTCGCCGGCGCCGACGGGACGAATCTGCAGGGACGTGCTCATGGCTCGGTTCCATGTCCGGGTAAAGGTGCCTCCAGACTAGGCCGGGAAATGGTCCGCTAGAAGATCCATTGCTGGTCAATTCCACAGGTCCAATCCACACTGGCGCTTTCTTCCCTCCGAGACCGCCATGGCCACCGTACTGCCCTTCGACGCCGCCGGCATCCACCTCGACCCCGCCCAGGGCCTGGCCCGCCAGCTCTACGCCGCGCTGCGCGAACGGATCCTCGACGGCCGCCTCGGCAGCCGCACGCGGATGCCCGCCAGCCGCGAGCTGGCCCAGGCCCTGAAGGTCTCGCGCAACACCGTGGTGCGGGCCTATGAACAGTTGCACGCCGAGGGCTATATCGACGGGCGCACAGGCGACGGCACCTACGTTGCCGAGTTGCAGGAAATCCCAGGCAGGGCCCCCGCCGTCGCCCCGAGCGCTCCCGCGCCGCGCGGCCCGGCGGCCCTGGCGCCGCCACCGGAAGGCGCGCCGCGAGCGTTCCGCGTCGGCGTGCCGGCCTTCGACCTGTTCCCCTTCGACACCTGGGCGCGGCTACAGGCGCGCTTCTGGCGCAACCCGCCGGCGGACTGCCTGGGCTACGGCGACCCGGCCGGCGAGGCGCGTCTGCGCGAGCTGATCGCCGCCTACCTGCGCAGCGCGCGCGGCCTGCGCTGCGAGGCGGAACAGGTGATCGTCACCCATGGCGCGCAGCAGGCCATCCGCCTGTGCGCCCAGGTGTTGCTCGAGAACGGCGATCCGGTGGCTGTGGAAAACCCTGGCTACCGCGCGGCGCGCCTGGCCTTCGCCGCGACCGGCGCGGTACCGCACGGGATCGACCTCGACGCCGAGGGGCTGCGCAGCGACCGGCTCGCGGGCATTGCCGGCTGCCGCCTGGCCTATGTCACGCCGTCGCACCAGTACCCCACCGGCGTCACCCTGTCGCTGGCGCGGCGCCTGGAGCTGCTGGAGTGGGCCGAGCGCGCCGACGGTTGGATCGTCGAGGACGACTACGACGGCGAGTATCGCTACAGCGGTACGCCGCTGGCGCCGCTGGCCGCGCTGGACCGACAGGGCCGGGTGCTCTACGTCGGGACCTTCTGCAAGATCGCCTTCCCGGCGTTGCGCCTGGGCTACCTGGTGGTCCCGCCGGCGCTGGTCGAGCGCTTCCGCCAGCGGCGGGCCATCGAGGTACGCCATTCGGAGGTGGGCACCCAGCGGGTCATGGCCGACTTCATCGCCGAGGGGCATTTCCAGCGCCACGTCCGCCGCATGCGCCGCGCCGCCCGCGCCCGCCGCGACGCCTTGCTGCGGGGCTGGCCAGAGGCGCCGGGTTGCCAGCCGTTGCCGGCGGTGGAGGCGGGGCTGCACCTGTGCGTGCGGGTCGACAGCCTGGCGCGGGAGCGGGCCCTGATCGCCGCGGCGGCAGCCGCCGGGGTGGAAGTCAGCGCCTTGAGCGACTACTGGATGGACGACTCCAGCGTTGCGCCAGACGACCGCGCGGGCCTGGTGCTGGGCTTCGCGGCAGTACCCGAGGCGCGTATCGACGAGGCGCTGCGGGCGTTGCGCAAGGCCTGGCGGCGGGAGGCCCTGGTTGGACCCGTCGTCGCGACTGACTAGAATGCCCCCGGATCACCCTCGCGCCCAGGAGTAGCCATGAGTGTCGCCCTTTCCGCCGCGCCCGAGCGCAAGCTCGCCGCCCCCCTGATCGCCTTCGCCCTGCTGGTGCTCGGCGGGCTGTTCCTGTTCAACGCGGTCAGCGCGCGCCAGGCCATCCTCTTCATCGTCGGCGGCGCCCTGGGCCTGACCCTCTACCACGCCGCCTTCGGCTTCACCTCCGCCTGGCGGGTATTCATCCGCGAACGGCGCGGCGCCGGGCTGCGCGCGCAGATGGTGATGCTGGCGCTGGCGGTGCTGCTGTTCTTCCCGGCGCTGGCGGCGGGCAGCCTGTTCGGCCAGCCGGTGAGCGGTTTCGTCTCGCCGGTCGGTACTTCGGTGATCGTCGGCGCCTTCATTTTCGGCATCGGCATGCAACTGGGCGGCGGCTGCGCCTCCGGCACCCTGTTCACCGTCGGCGGCGGCAACGCGCGGATGCTGGTGACCCTGCTGTTCTTCATCCTCGGCTCGCTGATCGCCACCCAGCATGTCGGCTGGTGGTTCGCCCTGCCGTCGCTGCCGCCGATCTCGCTGGTCGCCGAACTGGGCCTGGCACCGGCGCTGGTGTTGAGCCTGGCGGTGTTCATCGGCATCGCCGGGGTCACGGTACGCATGGAGAAGGCCCGCCACGGCACCCTGGAAACCCCGCCGAGCGCCGAATGGCGGGGTTGGCGGCGCTTCCTCCGCGGCCCCTGGCCGCTGGTCTGGGGCGCGTTGGCGCTGGCGCTGCTCAACTTCCTCACCCTGTACCTCGCCGGACGCCCCTGGGGCATCACGTCGGCCTTCGCCCTGTGGGGCGCGAAGATCGCCCAGGGCGTGGGCCTGGACGTCGGCGCCTGGGCCTTCTGGCAGACGCCGGCGAACGCCAAGGCGCTGGCCGCGCCGCTGTGGGAAGACATCACCAGCGTGATGGACATCGGCATCGTCCTCGGCGCGCTGCTCGCCGCCGGCCTGGCCGGACGCTTCGCGCCGAACCTGGACATCCCGCGCCGTTCGCTGGCGGCGGCGGTGATCGGCGGGCTGCTGCTCGGCTACGGCGCGCGCCTGGCCTATGGCTGCAACATCGGCGCGTATTTCAGCGGGATCGCGTCCGGCAGCCTGCATGGCTGGTTGTGGTTGGTGGCGGCGTTTGCCGGCAACAGCGTCGGGGTACGGGTATTGAGGCCCTATTTCTTCCCGGAGGAGCGGCGGGAGCAAGGGTTGACGGGGTGTTGAGAGGGGATATGCCTTCGTAGGACGTATGACGCGGACGTTATCCACAGGTGAGCGCAGCCACACAACACCTCGGCAACGGGGAAGATCTGCGGGCCGTCTTGAGCGGTGAAAAAAAGAAGGGACACCGCAGGTCGCCGTGTCCCTCAGAGTGTAGAGAGGGAAAGTTGGTATCCCTCTCGACCGGTGAGCGTGGCGCCGCGGCTGGGCCGGGGCGCCGGGTATAAAAGAAGGGATGAAGGGTATCCATCCCTAAAGGTCGAGGGGGTAGTACTCCCCCTCTACCGGTGAGCCTTCTTCGATCGGCTGCGCTGCGGCCCGGCTGCGTCGACAGCCGGACCTGGGCGCGCTCGATCTCGTATCGGATCAGGCGCGCAGCGGAATCAGGCGCGGCGCGATCATGTTTTCCGGCAGCAGGATGTCGGCCAGGGTGGCTTCGTCCAGCAGCTTTTCCTCGCGTACCAGTTCCAGGACGCCGCGGCCGCTCTCCAGGGCGGTCTTGGCGATCCGCGTGGAGTTCTCGTAGCCGATGTACGGGTTCAGCGCGGTGACCAGACCGATGCTGTGCTCGACCAGTTCGTGGCAGCGCTCGACGTTGGCGGTGATGCCGGTGATGCAGTGCTCGCGGAGCATGTCCATGGCGCGTTGCAGCAGGCGGATCGAGTCGAAGATCTTGTAGGCGATCAGCGGCTCCATCACGTTCAGTTGCAACTGGCCGCCTTCGGCCGCCAGGGTCAGGGCGAGGTCGTTGCCGATCACTTCGAAGGCGACCTGGTTGACCGCTTCCGGGATCACCGGGTTGACCTTGCCCGGCATGATCGAACTGCCCGGCTGGCGCGGCGGCAGGTTGATCTCGTTGATGCCGGTGCGCGGGCCGCTGGAGAGCAGGCGCAGGTCGTTGCAGATCTTCGACAGCTTGACCGCAGTGCGCTTGAGCATGCCGGAGAACAGCACGAAGGCGCCCATGTCGGAGGTGGCTTCGATCAGGTCGGCGGCCGGCTTCAGCGGCTGCCCGCTGATGGCGGCCAGGCGCTCGACGGCGAGCTTCTGGTAGCCGGGGTCGGCGTTGATGCCGGTGCCGATGGCGGTGCCACCGAGGTTCACTTCGGTGAGCAGCTCCGGCGCCAGGCGACGCAGGCGGTCGAGGTCTTCGCCGAGGGTGGTGGCGAAAGCGTGGAATTCCTGGCCGAGGGTCATCGGCACGGCGTCCTGCAACTGGGTGCGGCCCATCTTCAGTACGCCGGCGAATTCGACGCCCTTGGCGGCGAAGGCCTGGATCAGGCTGTCGAGGCTGGCCAGCAGGGTGTCGTGGCCGAGCAGCAGGCCCAGGCGGATGGCGGTCGGGTAGGCGTCGTTGGTCGACTGCGCCATGTTCACATCGTTGTTCGGGTGCAGGTACTTGTACTCACCCTTGGTGTGGCCCATGGCTTCCAGCGCGATGTTCGCGATCACTTCGTTCGCGTTCATGTTGGTGGAGGTGCCGGCGCCGCCCTGGATCATGTCCACCACGAACTGCTCGTGGAAATCGCCGCGGATCAGGCGGGCGCAGGCCTCGCTGATGGCGGCGTGCTTGTCTTCCGGGAGATGGCCGAGCTGACGGTTGGCGTCGGCGGCGGCCTGCTTGACCATGGCCAGGGCAACGACCAGCTTCGGGTAGTGCGACAGCGGCACCCCGGAGAGGCGGAAGTTGTTCACGGCGCGCAGGGTCTGGATGCCGTAGTAGGCGTCAGCGGGCACTTCGAGGGTGCCGAGCAGGTCTTTCTCGATACGGGAAGATGCAACGGGGGACATGACGGGATTTGTCTCAGAGGGACACGGCCAGTGCCGCGATGCCCACTAGACTAAGGATGTGACGATTTCGTGGCCAATGCTGTTAAACGCTGCCTCATGCACAAACGGCATAATGTTGGATGTGACGCTGGTATGATGGCGGACGTGTCATCGCATTACCGGAGCCTTTCCCGTCGTGAACCTCGAACTGAAGTGGCTGGAGGATTTCATCGCCCTGGCCGGCACCCGCAGCTTTTCCCAGGCGGCGGAGAAACGCTTCGTCACCCAGCCGGCCTTCAGCCGGCGCATTCGCAGCCTGGAGGACGCCCTCGGCCTGACCCTGGTGAATCGCCAGCGCACGCCGGTGGAACTGACCGAGGCCGGGCAGCTGTTCCTGGTCACCGCGCGCAGCGTGGTCGAGCAGCTCGGCCAGGTGGTGCGCCACCTGCACCACCTGGAAGGCGGGCAGGGCGAGGTGCTGCAGTTCGCCGCCGCCCACTCGCTGGCGCTGGGCTTCTTCCCGCAGTGGATCGCGCGGCTGCGCAACGAGGGGCTGAACATCGCCAGCCGGCTGATCGCCACCAACGTCGGCGAGGCGGTGCATTCCCTGCGCGAGGGTAGCTGCGACCTGATGCTGGCGTTCTACGACCCTGACGCCGCGTTGCAGATGGACCCGGAGATCTTCCCCTCGCTGCACCTGGGGCGCACCGAGATGCTGCCGGTTTGCGCGGTGAACGCCGAGGGCCAGCCGCTGTTCGACCTGGAGAACGGCCAGAGCGTGCCGCTGCTCGCCTACAGCGCCAGCGCCTTCCTCGGCCGCGGGGTCAACCTGCTGCTGCGCCAGCGCAACCTGCGCTACACCACGGTCTACGAGACGGCGATGGCCGACAGCCTGAAGAGCATGGCGCTGCAAGGCATGGGCGTGGCCTGGGTGCCACGGCTGAGCGTGGTCAACGAACTGGAGCGCGGTGAGCTGGCGATCTGTGGCGGGCCGCAATGGTTCGTGCCGCAGGAAATCCGCCTGTACCGCTGCGCGCTGGTACGCAAGGCGGCGATCCGCCTGCTCTGGCGCAAGCTGGAAGGCGGGCTGGGCAGCGTCGAGTAGACAGGCAAGGGCGGCGCCGGGACGCCGCCCCGCAGGTCACATCTCGAGGACGATGCGCCCCTCGATCTGCCCGGCGCGCATCTGGTCGAGGATCTGGTTGATGTCGTCCAGCTTGCCCGGATGGATGGTCGCCTTGACCAGGCCTTCGCCGGCAAAGTCGAGGGCTTCCTGAAGGTCCGCGCGGGTGCCGACGATGGAGCCGGCGATGTGCAGGCCCTTGAGCACCACGTCGAAGATCGGCGTCGGGAAGTCACCCGGCGGCAGGCCGACCAGGGCGATGGTGCCGCCGCGGCGCGCCATGCCGATGGCCTGGCCGAAGGCGCTATTGGATACCGCGGTGACCAGCACCCCGTGGGCGCCGCCGATGTAGCGCTGGAGCACCTCCACCGGGTCTTCCTGCCGGGCGTTGACCGTCAGGCTGGCACCGAGCTTGCGCGCCAGTTCCAGCTTGGCGTCGTCGATGTCGATGGCGGCGACGTGCAGGCCCATGGCCCTGGCGTACTGCACGGCGACGTGGCCGAGGCCGCCGATGCCGGAGATCGCCACCCACTGGCCGGGGCGCGCGTTGGTCTGCTTGAGCCCCTTGTAGACGGTGACGCCGGCGCAGAGGATCGGCGCGATTTCAGCGAATTCGACGTTTTTCGGCAGAATTCCGACGTAGTTCGGGTCGGCCAATACGTATTCGGCATAGCCGCCGTTCACCGAGTAGCCGGTGTTCTGCTGGCTCTCGCAGAGGGTCTCCCAGCCGGTCAGGCAGTGCTCGCAGCAGCCGCAGGCGGTGTACAGCCAGGGGATGCCGACCCGGTCGCCTTCCTTCACTCGGGTCACTCCGCTGCCCACCGCGGCGACGTAGCCGACGCCTTCGTGACCGGGAATGAACGGCAACGGCGGCTTCACCGGCCAGTCGCCCTCGGCGGCATGCAGGTCGGTGTGGCAGACGCCGGAGGCTTCGATCTTCACCAGTACCTGCCCGGGGCCGGGCAGCGGAACCTTGACTTCCTCGATCCGCAGCGGCGCGCCGTAGGCGTGCACGACCGCGGCTTTCATGGTCTGTGGCAGGGTCATGGTCATCTCCTTGGACGGGGCTGAGCGCCTGTCGCGGCGCCTTTGACGGGCACCGCGACAGGCTGCGGAACCGGCGCGGCCGCCGCTCCCTCGGAGCGCGCCGCGACAACCAGTCTGGCCGCTCGTGGCAGGCGCGCATTGAGTTGCGGCAAGTTTCCCGCCATGGCGCGAAAAAACGGGACGGACGGTAGCCCCCGGCGCGCGCCCGGCCTGCCTTTGCGGTATACTGCGCCGCCTTCGAACCGGCACTGCCCGCCGGCTCGGCCCAGTACAAGCCACGCCCCTCGACGAAGCGTGGCTTGTTGGTTTCTGACGCGCCGGACGGCGCATTTGAGAGAGGCACGACGATGAGCGCACTGGTTGGCGTGATCATGGGTTCCAAATCGGACTGGAGCACCCTCAGTCACACCGCGGACATGCTGGACAAGCTGGGCATCCCCTACGAAGTGAAGGTGGTTTCCGCCCACCGCACCCCGGACCTGCTCTTCCAGTACGCCGAGGAAGCCGAAGGCCGCGGCCTCGAAGTGATCATCGCCGGCGCTGGCGGCGCCGCCCACCTGCCGGGCATGTGCGCGGCCAAGACCCACCTGCCGGTACTCGGCGTGCCGGTACAGTCGTCGATGCTGTCGGGTGTCGACTCGCTGCTCTCCATCGTGCAGATGCCCGCCGGCGTACCGGTCGCCACCCTGGCCATCGGCAAGGCCGGCGCGGTCAACGCGGCGCTGCTCTCGGCGAGCATCCTCGGCGCCAAGCACCCGCAGTACCACGAGGCGCTGAAGCAGTTCCGCGCCAACCAGACCGAAACCGTGCTGGACAATCCCGACCCGCGCGATGCGTGAGACAGGCTCTGAGAAGGTAAGGCTCGAACCATGAAAATCGGTGTCATCGGTGGCGGCCAGCTGGGCCGCATGCTGGCCCTGGCGGGAACCCCGCTGGGCATGAACTTCGCTTTCCTCGACCCGGCGCCGGACGCCTGCGCGGCCTCCCTGGGCGAGCACATCCGCGCCGACTACGGCGACCAGGAGCACCTGCGGCAACTGGCCGACGAGGTCGACCTGGTGACCTTCGAGTTCGAGAGCGTGCCGGCGGAAACCGTGGCCTTCCTCTCCCAGTTCGTGCCGGTCTACCCGAACGCCGAGTCGCTGCGCATCGCCCGCGACCGCTGGTTCGAGAAGTCGATGTTCAAGGACCTCGGCATTCCCACTCCGGACTTCGCCGACGTCCAGTCCCAGGCCGACCTCGATGCCGCCGCAGCCGCCATCGGCCTGCCGGCGGTGCTCAAGACCCGCACCCTGGGCTACGACGGCAAGGGCCAGAAGGTCCTGCGCCAGCCGGCCGACGTGCAGGGCGCGTTCGCCGAACTGGGCAGCGTGCCGTGCATCCTCGAGGGCTTCGTGCCGTTCACCGGGGAAGTCTCGCTGGTGGCGGTGCGTGCCCGCGATGGCGAGACGCGTTTCTACCCGCTGGTGCACAACACCCACGACAGCGGCATCCTCAAGCTCTCCGTGGCCAGCAGCGCGCATCCATTGCAGGCGCTGGCCGAGGACTACGTCGGCCGCGTGCTGGCCCGGCTCGACTACGTCGGCGTGCTGGCCTTCGAGTTCTTCGAGGTGGACGGCGGCCTGAAGGCCAACGAGATCGCCCCGCGCGTGCACAACTCCGGGCACTGGACCATCGAAGGCGCCGAGTGCAGCCAGTTCGAGAACCACCTGCGCGCCGTTGCCGGCCTGCCGCTGGGCTCGACCGCCAAGGTCGGCGAGAGCGCGATGCTCAATTTCATCGGCGCGGTGCCCCCGGTGGATCAGGTGGTCGCCGTCGCCGATTGCCACCTGCATCACTACGGCAAGGCCTTCAAGAACGGCCGCAAGGTTGGCCACGCCACCCTGCGCTGTGCCGACCGGGCGACGCTGCAGGCGCGCATCGCCGAGGTCGAGGCGCTGATCGAGGCGTGAGCGATTGCCGTCCGCCCATCCTTGGGTTGGCGGGCGGCACTGAACCCAAGGCTTTTCTACACTGTCCCATGGCAGGCGCAATACATGCGCATACACCCGTAAGGAGGGACTGTCATGGGATTAATCGGAACCATCATCGTCGGACTGATCGTTGGTCTCGTTGCACGCTTTCTGAAGCCAGGTGACGACAGCATGGGCTGGATCATGACCATCCTGCTCGGCATCGGCGGTTCGCTGCTGGCCACCTACGGCGGCCAGGCGATCGGCTTCTACCAGGCCGGTCAGGCGGCCGGTTTCATCGGCGCGGTGGTCGGCGCCGTCGTACTGCTGGTCATTTACGGCCTGATCAAGAAGAATTGATGGCTCTGGCCGGCCCCCGCGGGGGCCGGCGTTTCCTCACTTCGCCGGTATTCCCGCCATCATGCGCCGCTTCCCGTTCGCCCGCCTGTTGCTGCTCGCCCTGTTGTCCTCACCCCTGGCCCACGCCGAACTGCCCGAGACCGACTGGCTGGAACTGATGCCGCCGGCTGACCGCAAGGCGCTGGAAGAAATGCCCGACATCATCCACGACACCCCGGAGGCCGCCGGCACCTTCACCAGCAAGGGGGGCCTGAAGCAGTCGGACCGAAAGATGCCGGCGGTGATGTATTCGGCCAAGACCGTCGCCAGCCTGGATGGCAAGGCGATCCGCCTCGGCGGCTACCCGGTGCCGCTGGAGAACGACGCCAAGGGCCGCGTCACCGAATTCTTCCTGGTGCCCTATCCGGGCGCCTGCATCCACGTGCCGCCGCCGCCGCCGAACCAGATCGTCCTGGTGCATTATCCACAGGGGCTGAAGCTGACCGATATCTACACCCCGCTGTGGGTCAGCGGCACGTTGAAGATCGAGCAGGTGAGCAATGACCTGGCCGATGCCGCCTACGCCATCGACAAGGCGCGGGTGAAGGTGGTGGAGGAAGCGGACCTGTAGGGCCGGCACCTGCGCAACGGTCCATGGCGGACGATGCGAGCCGCCCCGTCCGCTCGCCGACCCGCTCAGGGTCGTTTCAGCGGCTCGCTCCAGATCTGCACGCCAAAGCTTTCGCTGCGCCCGGGGGCGACCACCATGAGGTCGTCCCAGACCCGCCCGGTCTCGATGCAGAGCATCTGCTGCCAGGCGTCGTCGGCGAACTGCGAGAGACGCCGGGACTTGTCCACCCAGGGGTTCCAGACCACCGCCGAGCGCGAGTCGAGGGCGTGCAGGTGGATGCTGCGTTCCCAGCGCGGGTCCTTGATCAGCAGGTCGCGTTCGAGACCGAGGTAGATGCGGTCCAGTTCGCCCTTGACCCGTACCGCGCCGTGCTGAGTGCGTTCTTCCCAGTTCTCCAGGGTCTCGATGTAGCGCGCGCCTTCCAGGCCCTCGATGGCGATCTCGCGGCTGTCGCTGACCGCGAAGTAGGTGTGCAGTGCCTGGCTGAGCACCAGCGGCTTGCTGCCGAGGTTCTCGCTGGTGAGTCGCAGGGTCAGGCGCTCGCCGAAGCGGAACAGCATGCGCAGCGCCGCCGGGTGCGGCCAGCCGGGGAGGCCATCGGGGGCGTCGAGGCGGAAGCTGACGCAGAGGTCGCCGTCCTCCTCGGCGATGTCGTCGATTTCCCAGTCGACTGCCCGGACCAGCCCGTGGGCGGGCGCCTTCAGGCCATCTTCCACCTGGCCGCGGACTTCCTGCGGGTTGCGCTCCAGCGGACCGAACCACGGCCAGCACACCGGCACCCCGCCGCGTACCGACTGCCCGCGCCGGTAGCCGGCCTCGTCGCTGAGCCAGACCAGCGGCGGCTGTTCGTGGGGCTGGTAGCTGAGCAGTTGCGCGCCCTGCTGGGCGATCAGCGCCTCGCCATGGGCGGTGTGGATGCGCCAGCAGGCCAGGTCGTCGACCTGTACCTGTTCGACGCGGTTGATCGGGCTATCGGTGTTCATGGCGGTCTCCGGGAGGCGAATGGATGGCAGCAGTATCACCGATCCATTTTATCGCCGGCAGTTCCCCCGGATAGCGCCAACGACGACGCGGCCCGTGGGCCGCGTCGGTTGTTGCCGGAGGTTCAGGCCGCGCGGAACAGGTTGTGTGGGTCGATGACGAATTTCTTCGGCACCCCGGCGTCGAACTCGCCATAGCCTTTCGGCGCATCGTCGAGGGTGATGACTTCCACCCCGACGATGTCGGCGATCTTGATCCGGTCCCACATGATCGCCTGCATCAGCTGGCGGTTGTACTTCATCACCGGGGTCTGGCCGGTATGGAAGCTGTGCGACTTGGCCCAGCCCAGGCCGAAGCGGATGCTCAGGGCGCCGTGCTTGGCGGCCGCGTCCACCGCGCCCGGGTCTTCGGTGACGTACAGGCCGGGAATGCCGATCTTGCCGGCGACCCGGGTGATGCCCATCAGCGAGTTGAGCACGGTGGCCGGGGCTTCCTGCTGCGAGCCCGAATGGCCGTGGCCGCGCGCCTCGAAACCGACCGCATCGACCGCGCAGTCGACCTCCGGCTCGCCCAGCAGAGCGGCGATCTGTTCGTGCAGCGGGGTGTCCTTGGACAGGTCGGCGATCTCGAAGCCCTGTTTCTTGGCGTGGGCCAGGCGGGTCGGGTTGACGTCGCCGACGATCACCACCGCCGCGCCGAGCAGGCGTGCCGAGGCCGCCGCGGCCAGGCCGACCGGACCGGCGCCGGCGATGTAGACCGTGCTGCCCGGGCCGACGCCGGCGGTGACCGCGCCGTGGTAGCCGGTGGGGAGGATGTCCGAAAGGCAGGTCAGGTCGCGGATCTTCTCCATCGCCGCTTCGCGGTTGGGCAGTTTCAGCAGGTTGAAGTCGGCGTAGGGCACCAGCACGTATTCGGCCTGGCCGCCGACCCAGCCACCCATGTCGACGTAGCCGTAGGCGCCGCCGGCACGCGCCGGATTGACCGTCAGGCAGACGCCGGTGTGCTGTTCCTTGCAGGTACGGCAGTGGCCGCAGGCGACGTTGAACGGTACCGAGACCAGGTCGCCGATCTTCATGGTTTCCACGCCACGCCCGATCTCCACCACCTCGCCGGTGATCTCGTGGCCCAGCACCAGGCCTTCCGGCGCGGTGGTACGGCCGCGCACCATGTGCTGGTCGGAGCCGCAGATGTTGGTGGAGACCACCCGCAGGATCACCCCGTGGTCGATCTGCCGGCCCTGCGGGTCCTGCATCTTCGGATAGGGAATGTTCTGCACCTCGACCTTGCCCGGGCCGAGATAGACCACACCACGATTGCCAGACATACGCGTTTCCTCTTTGTCGTTGTGGGTACAAATGCGCGGCGTCCACGGCCGCGCGGCTTTGCACTGGAAAGTCGTCTGTTGCGCGACAGGGCCGGAGAATGCTGGCAGCCGGCGGGCTGTCGGTGTTGCTCGGGACGCGAGGCCGTGGGAAGCGCCCCTCTCCCTGGCCCTCTTCCTTCAGCGAGGGTTGGGAAGAGAGGGCGCGCTTACAGCACCACGGTCCGATTGGCGTTGAGGAATACCCTCCGCTCGATGTGGTAGCCCACCGCCCGCGCCAGGGTCAGGCACTCGATGTCGCGGCCCTTGGCGATCAGGTCCTCGGGGTAGTGGGCGTGGTCGACCGTCTCGACGCCCTGGGCGATGATCGGCCCTTCGTCGAGGTCGTTGTTGATGTAGTGGGCGGTGGCGCCGACCAGCTTCACGCCCTTCTGGTAGGCCTGGTGGTACGGCTTGGCGCCCTTGAAGCCGGGCAGCAGGGAGTGATGGATGTTGATCGCCCAGCCGTCCAGGCGCCGGCACAGTTCCGGCGACAGCACCTGCATGTAGCGAGCGAGGATCACCAGCTCGGCGCCACTCTCTTCGAGCACCTGCCAGACCCTGGCTTCCTGGGCCGGCTTGTCGTTCGGGTCGAGCGGGAAGTGGTGGTAGGGAATGCCGTGCCAGCGCGCCAGCGGCTCCAGGTCCGGGTGATTGGAAATCACCGCCACCACGTCCATCGGCAACTGGCCGATGCGCTGGCGGTAGAGCAGGTCGTTCAGGCAGTGGTCGGCCTTGGAAACCATGATCGCCACCTGGCTGCGGTAGCCCGGCGCGGTCAGCTCGGTACGCATGCCGAACGGTGCCACCCGTTCGGCCAGTCCGGCGCGGAAGGAGGCTTCGTCGAAGCCGTCGCCGGCGCGGAACTCCACGCGGATGAAGAAGCGTTGCGCCAGGCGGTCGTCGAACGAGTGGTGCTCGGTGACGTAGCAGCGCTGCTCGAAGAGGTAGCGCGTCACCACGTCGACGGTGCCCAGCAGGCTGGGACTGTCGGCGGTGAGGATCCAGGTGTCGGGGGTACGGCTCATCGCGAGGCTCCGGGTCCGGTATCCCCTCTCGGGGAGAGGGGAAGGCTGCTCATGCCGCTACCTGCAGGCCGTATTCGGCGCTGGCGTCCTGCAACCAGAGCCAGAAGTAGTCGGCGAAGCTGCGGCGCACGACCAGCTCCCAGGTGTCCTCGCCGGTATGGCGGATCACGCATTGCGACTTGGCGAAGATGCTGCCGACCGCCTTGCCCACCGGGAAGTTGCTCGGATGCACGTCGTAGCTGGTGGATTTCATCAGCAGTTCGCGGACGTTCGCTCCGCTCAGTTCGAGCAGTGTCTGCCCGCCGCTGACGTTGACCACCGCGTAGTGCAGCTCCTCGCCCAGGGCCTGGCGCAGGCGCTGTTCGACGGCATATTCCTCGCCGCCGGGGACGATCAGCAACCATTCGTCCGGGGCCAGCCATTGCAGCGAGGTCTCGCCGCTGGCGACCAGGGTCAGGGCCACCGGCAGTTCCAGGCCGAGGGCCTGGTGCACGGCGGCGGCGAAGGCCGGGTCGGCGGCATCGCCGCGCAGCACCAGGTGGCCGAGCAGCTTCTTCTCGCGCAGGACGATACCGGCCTTCGCGGCGGTCTTGCCGGCGAGCTTGTGCAGCTCGGCATGGTGCAGCGGCGATTCGGCGTGGACGCCGGGTTCGGGGCGTTGCTGGTAGACGTTTGCCTTGCTCATTCGTTTTCACCTTGGGGCGCCGCGCGCCCTGGTAGCCTGTCTGCCTTCTCCCTTCGGGAAGAGGGCCGGGGAGAGGAGCGCATCCCTCTCCGGTCAATCCACGTTCTGCCGCTCCCCTTTGGGGTCGTAGAACACCGAGGAGCAGATCTCCGCCTCGATGAAGCGGCCGTCCGCCAGCGGCGCGTAGACCTTCTGGCCCATGCGCTTGAGGCCGCCTTTCACCACCGCCAGGGCGAAGCCGTGGCCGAGACTGGCGCTCATGTAGCTGGAGGTGACGTGGCCGACCATCTTCATCGGGATCGCCTGCTGGGTGTCGAACACCAGTTGCGCGCCTTCGGGCAGTACCTCCTGCGGGTTGCTCGGCCTGAGTCCGACCAGTTGCTTGCGATCCTCGCGCAGGCAGTCGGCGCGGTTCATGCCGCGCCAGCCGATCCAGGAGAACGGCTTGCTGCGGCCCACCGCCCAGCCCATGTTGAGATCGTCCGGGGTGACCGAGGCATCGGTGTCCTGGCCGACGATGATGAAGCCCTTCTCGGCGCGCAGGACGTGCATGGTCTCGGTGCCGTAGGGCGTCAGGCCGTACTTCGCGCCGTGCTCGGCGAGCGCTTCGAGCACGCCCATGGCGTAGTCGGCCTGGACGTTCACCTCGTAGCTCAGCTCGCCGGTGAAGGAGATGCGGAACACCCGCGCCGGCACCCCGGCGACCTTGCCTTCCTTCCAGGTCATGAAGGGGAAGGCATCCTTGTCCAGGTCGATGTCGGTGACTTCGGCGAGCAGCTTGCGGCTGTTCGGGCCGGACAGGGTGAGGGTCGCGTAGTGGTCGGTGACCGAGGTGAAGTACACCTTCAGCTCCGGCCATTCGGTCTGGTGGTACAGCTCCAGCCACTCCAGTACGCGGGCGGCGCCGCCGGTGGTGGTGGTCATGACGAAGTGGTTGTCGGCCAGGCAGGCGGTCACGCCGTCGTCGAAGACCATCCCGTCTTCCTTGCACATCAGGCCGTAGCGCGCCTTGCCGACGTCGAGCTTGGTCCAGGCGTTGGTGTAGACCCGGTTGAGGAACTCCCGCGCGTCCGGGCCCTGGATGTCGATCTTGCCCAGGGTCGAGGCGTCGAGCAGGCCGACCGCCTCGCGCACCGCGCGGCATTCGCGGACCACGGCGGCGTGCATGTCCTCGCCGCGGCGCGGGAAGTACCACGGCCGCTTCCACTGGCCGACGTCTTCGAACTCGGCGCCGTTCTTCACGTGCCAGGCGTGCAGGGCGGTGAAGCGCACCGGTTCGAACAGGTGCCCGCAGTGGCGGCCGGCGACGGCGCCGAAGGTCACCGGGGTGTAGTTCGGACGGAACATGGTGGTGCCGGTGTCGGCGATGCTCTTGCCCTGGGCCCGCGCGGCGATCGCCAGGCCGTTGATGTTGCCCAGCTTGCCCTGGTCGGTGCCGAAGCCCAGCGCGGTGTAGCGCTTGACGTGCTCGATGGACTCGAAGCCCTCGCGGCAGGCCAGTTCGATGGCGGCGGCGGTGACGTCGTTCTGCGGATCGACGAACTGCTTCGGCGCGCGCGCCGTGGGCTTTTCGTGGGGCACCTGGAACAGCGCGACGGGTGCTTCCTCGCGGCGCGGCTGGACCTTCGGCAGGCTGCCGGCGGCGGTCTTGTAGCCGGCGTCGAGGGCGGCGCGGCTCCCGGCCTGGTAGCCGTCGGCGAGCACCTCGGCGAGCCCGAACACGCCGTTCACGGCGCCGGCGCAGATGCGTTTCTGCAGGCCGTCGCCGGGGACGAAGGCGAGGATTTCCTCGCGCCATTCCGGCTTGCCGCCCAGGTGCGAGGCCAGGTGCACGACCGGGCTGTAGCCGCCGGAGCTGGCGATCAGGTCGCAGTCCAGCCATTCGCCGCCGCTGGCGCGCATGGCCTGCAGGTCGATCCGGGCGACCTTGGCGCCGCTGACCCGCTTGCCGCCGCGAGCCTCGATCACCGAACTGCCGGTGATCACCCGCATACCGCGTTGGCGTGCTTCCTCGACCCACTCGCCGCGCGGATTGGCCCGGGCGTCGGCGATGGCCACCACTTGCAGGCCGGCTTCCTGCCAGTCGAGGGCGACGCGGTAGGCGTAGTCGTTGTTGGTGGCCAGCACCAGTTTCTTGCCCGGTGCCACGCCGTAGCGCCGTACATAGGTGGAAACCGCGCCGGCGAGCATGTTGCCGGGCAGGTCGTTGTTGCCGTAGACCAGCGGCCGCTCATGGGCGCCGGCGGCCAGTACCACGCGCTTGGCGCGCACGCGGTGCACACGCTGGCGGACCTGGCCGAGCGGGGCGACCTCGCCGAGGTGGTCGGTGCGCCGCTCGTGGATGGTGAGGAAGTTGTGGTCGTGGTAGCCGTTGACCGTGGAGCGCGGTAGCAGGATGACTTCCGGCAGGCCTTGCAGCTCGGCCACGGCGTCCGCGACCCACTCGGCGGCGGGCTTGCCGTCGAGGGTCTCGCGGGTGTCCAGCAGGCTGCCGCCGAACTCTTCCTGCTCGTCGGCGAGGATCACCCGCGCGCCGCTGCGGGCGGCGGCGAGGGCGGCGGCCAGGCCGGCCGGGCCGGCGCCGACCACCAGCACGTCGCAGTGGTGGTTCATCCAGTCATAGCTGTCCGGATCGACCTCGGTCGGCGCGCGGCCCAGGCCGGCGGCCTTGCGGATGTACTTCTCGTAGGTCATCCACATCGACTGCGGGTACATGAAGGTCTTGTAGTAGAAACCGGGCGGCATCAGCTTGCCGCCGACCTTGCCGAAGATTCCCATCAGGTCGTTCTGCACGTTCGGCCAGCCGTTGGTACTGGTGGCCACCAGGCCGCCGTAGAGCGCCTGCTGGGTGGCGCGTACGTTGGGGATCTGGGTGGCTTCGCGGGAGCCGATCTGCAGGATCGCGTTGGGCTCCTCGGCGCCGGCGGCGACGATGCCGCGCGCCCGCGAGTACTTGAAGCTGCGGCCGACGATGTCGACGCCGTTGGCCAGCAGCGCGGCGGCCAGGGTGTCGCCGGCATAGCCCTGGTAGTGCTGGCCGTTGAAGCTGAAGGTCAGCGGGCGGTTGCGGTCGATGCGGCCGCCGCTGGACAGGCGATTGATCTGGCTCATGCCGGTTCCCCTTGTACGGCGGGTTTCTTCTCACCGTCGGCGACGACGCTGGGCTGCTCGCCGATCAGGTAGGTCTCGAGGATCTCGTAGGTCACCGTATGGCGGGTGACGTTGAAGTACTTGCGGCAGCCGGCGGCGTGCACCCACAGCTCGTGATGGAGGCCGCGCGGGTTGTCGCGGAAGAACATGTAGTCGCCCCATTCCTCGTCGCTGCAGGCGTTCGGGTCGAGCGGGCGCGGGATGTGGGCCTGACCCTTGGCGTGGAATTCCTCTTCGGAACGCAGTTCGCCGCAGTGGGGGCAGAAGATATTCAGCATTTTGTAGCCTCCGGAAACTGTTCTTGCCGGTTGACCGGCACCCTCTCCCTGAAGGGCGAGGGGCAGCGGATTTCGCCCTTCGGGCGGCTTTTGTCAGTGCGCCACTGCCGCCGCGCCGTGCTCGTCGATCAGCGCACCGCTGTGGAAGCGTTCGATGGAGAAGGGCGCGGCCAGCGGATGCGGTTCGCCCTTGGCCAGGGTGGCGGCGAAGACGTTTCCGGAGCCGGGAGTGGCCTTGAAGCCGCCGGTGCCCCAGCCGCAGTTGAAGAACAGGTTCTGCACCGGAGTCTTGCCGATGATCGGGCAGGCGTCCGGGGTGGTGTCGACGATGCCGCCCCACTGGCGGTTCATGCGTACCCGCGAGAGCACCGGGAACATCTCGACGATGGCTTGCAGGGTGTGCTCGATCACCGGGTAAGAGCCGCGCTGGCCGTAGCCGTTGTAGCCGTCGATGCCGGCGCCGATGACCAGGTCGCCCTTGTCCGACTGGCTGATGTAGCCATGCACGGCGTTGGACATGATCACGCTGTCGATGATCGGCTTCAGCGGCTCGGAGACCAGCGCCTGCAACGGGTGCGACTCCAGCGGCAGGCGGAAGCCGGCGAGCCTGGCCATGTGCCCGGAGTTGCCGGCGGTGACCACGCCGACACGGCGCGCGCCGATGAAGCCGCGGTTGGTCTCGACGCCGATCACCGCGCCGTCCTGCTTGCGGAAGCCGGTGACTTCGGTCTGCTGGATCAGGTCCACGCCGAGGGCATCGGCGGCGCGGGCGAAGCCCCAGGCCACCGCATCATGGCGGGCGACGCCGCCGCGACGCTGGATGGTCGCGCCCATGATCGGGTAGCGGGTGTTCTTGCTGCAGTCCAGGTAGGGAATCTCCTCCGCCACCTGCTGCGCGTTCAACAGTTCGCCGTCGACGCCGTTGAGGCGGTTGGCGCTGACCCGGCGCTCGCCGTCGCGCATGTCCTGGAGGGTGTGGCAGAGGTTGTAGACCCCGCGCTGGGAGAACATCACGTTGTAGTTGAGGTCCTGGGACAGGCCCTCCCACAGCTTCATCGCGTGTTCGTAGAGCAGCGCGGACTCGTCCCACAGGTAGTTGGAGCGCACGATGGTGGTGTTGCGCGCGGTGTTGCCGCCGCCCAGCCAACCTTTCTCGACTACCGCCACGTTGCTGATGCCGTGTTCCTTGGCCAGGTAGTAGGCGGTGGCCAGGCCGTGCCCGCCGCCGCCGACGATGACCACGTCGTAGACCGGCTTCGGCGTGGGCGTGCGCCACATGCGTTGCCAGTTCTCGTGATGGCTCAGTGAATGCTTTAACAGGCCGAAGCCGGAGTAGCGTTGCATGTGGATGCTCCTGAACTGTTGCTCCCTCTCCCGCGGAGAGGGTTGGGCCGGGGCGCGTCGGGCTCCCCGACCGTCTTCGGGGGGCTCAGCGATAGACCGGGAAGTCCGCGCAGAGACCGGCGACCTGGGTGGCGACCTTGGCTTCCACGTCGGCATCGCCGAGGTGGTCGAGGATGTCGCAGATCCAGCCGGCCAGTTCGCGGCTCTGCGCTTCCTGCAGCCCGCGGGTGGTGATGGCCGGGGTGCCGATGCGGATGCCGGAGGTGACGAACGGGCTCTGCGGATCGTTCGGCACGGCGTTCTTGTTCACCGTGATGCCGACCCGGCCGAGGGCGGCGTCGGCTTCCTTGCCGGTCAGGCCCTGGCGCACCAGGCTGATCAGCATCAGGTGGTTGTCGGTGCCGCCGGAAACCACGTCGTAGCCGCGCCCGATGAACACCTCGGCCATCGCCTTGGCGTTGCGGATCACCTGCGCCTGGTAGTCCTTGAAGCCCGGCTCCAGCGCTTCCTTGAAGCACACCGCCTTGGCCGCGATCACGTGCATCAGCGGGCCGCCCTGGGCGCCGGGGAATACCGCGGAGTTGAGCTTCTTCTCGATCTCCTCGTTGGCGCGCGCCAGGATCAGGCCGCCGCGCGGGCCGCGCAGGGTCTTGTGGGTGGTGGTGGTGACCACGTCGGCGAAGGGGATCGGGTTCGGGTAGAGGCCGGCGGCGACCAGGCCGGCGACGTGGGCCATGTCGACGAACAGGTAGGCGCCGACCTTGTCGGCGATGGCGCGGAAGCGCGGGAAGTCGAGGGTCTTGGAGTAGGCGGAGAAGCCGGCGACGATCATCTTCGGCTTATGCTCCACGGCCAGGCGCTCGACTTCGTCGTAGTCGATCAGCCCGGTAGCGGTGTCCAGGCCGTACTGCACGGCGTTGTACAGCTTGCCGGAGGAGGACACCTTGGCGCCGTGGGTGAGATGGCCGCCGTGGGCCAGGCTCATGCCGAGGATGGTGTCGCCGGCGTTGAGCAGCGCCAGGTACACCGCGGCGTTGGCCGAGGAACCGGAATGCGGCTGGACGTTGGCGTAGTCGGCGCCGAACAGTTGCCTGGCGCGGTCGATGGCCAACTGCTCGACCTTGTCGACGTGTTCGCAGCCGCCGTAGTAGCGCTTGCCCGGATAGCCCTCGGCATACTTGTTGGTCAGGCCGCTGCCCTGCGCCTGCATGACCCGCTTGCTGGTGTAGTTCTCCGAGGCGATCAGTTCGAGATGGTCTTCCTGGCGGGCCTCTTCGGCGTCCATCGCGGCGAGCAGTTCGTCGTCGTAGCCGCGGATCTGGTCATGCTTGCTGAACATCGCTGGGTCTCCCTGCGGCGCCGGAACCGCGCCGGAATGGCTGCAACGGGACACGCGGTCCCTTTGCCAGCGATGGTATGACCGGCCCTGCCGGCCCAGATGCCTATGCACGCCACGGGGAGGTGCGTTTGCGACATGGCGGTGGGAATCGGCAACCGATGCGGAACGCCCCGGGCTGGCGCTAAACTGCGTGCTCTTCGTCCTGCGAGAACACCATGAAACGCCCGCTGATCTTCCTTTCCGCCGTGCTGCTCGGCGCATCCCTGCAAGGGTGCGGGGGCGGCGATGAAAAGCAGGCCGCCGCGCCTGCGCTGCCGGCCGATTCCTGCACCGGCCATGAACTCGAAGTGGCCTTGCCGCCGGCCGGCAAGCCACTGTTCGGCTACGACTTCCTCTCCCGCCAGTGCGGCTACAACGACGCCACCGTGGTCTTCGGCGCTGCCGACGGCAGCAAGCGCCTGGAGATCGTCCTCACCGACACCGGCCTGCCGGCGCCGCCGACCGAGGGCGACGCGGTGGCCTATCGGGCGGCGCAGGACAAGCTGCGCGAGATGACCCAGACCAACCTGACCCTGCTCCACAAGACCCGCGAGACCGCCCTTAAGAACGGCACCGCCGAGCGCTTCGGCGGCGAGGACTACCTGCCGCTGATCGATACCACGCGGATGGGCGACCCGCTGGGAGTGATGGTCCCGGCCAAGGGCGAGGAGGGCGTCTCGACCCTCAGCGGAGTGATCAAGAACCGCTACGTACTGACCCTCAGCACCCGCGACACGCCCAATGGCGGCAGCGCCACGGCGATGCGCCAGGTGCTGGTGCCGTTCGTCGAGCAGATGAAGCTGACCAAGCTACCCTGACAGACTGTGCCGGCACGTACCCGTGCCGGCACGACCGCATGGAGCCCCACAAGGGCTCGGCAACCGTTCCAGAGGCCCACATGACCGATCACACCCAACAGTTCGCCAGCGACAACTATTCCGGCATCTGCCCCGAAGCCTGGGCGGCGATGGCCGAAGCCAACCGCGGCCACGAACGCGCCTATGGCGACGACCAGTGGACCGCGCGTGCTTCGGACTACTTCCGCCAGTTGTTCGAGACCGATTGCGAAGTGTTCTTCGCCTTCAACGGCACCGCCGCCAACTCCCTGGCCCTGGCTGCGCTGTGCCAGAGCTACCACAGCGTGATCTGCTCGGAGACCGCCCACGTCGAGACCGACGAGTGCGGCGCGCCGGAGTTCTTCTCCAATGGCTCCAAGCTGCTGCTGGCGCAGACCGAGGTCGGCAAGCTGACCCCGGCGTCGATCCGCGACATCGCTCTCAAGCGCCAGGATATCCACTATCCGAAGCCGCGCGTGGTGACTCTCACCCAGGCCACCGAGGTCGGTACGGTGTACCGCCCGGACGAGTTGAAGGCGATCAGCGCCACCTGCAAGGAGCTCGGCCTGCACCTGCACATGGACGGCGCGCGCTTCTCCAACGCCTGCGCCTTCCTCGGCTGCTCGCCGGCGGAGCTGAGCTGGAAGGCCGGGGTCGACGTGCTCTGCTTCGGCGGCACCAAGAACGGCATGGCGGTGGGCGAGGCGATCCTGTTCTTCAACCGCGACCTGGCCGAGGACTTCGACTACCGCTGCAAGCAGGCCGGCCAACTGGCCTCGAAGATGCGCTTCCTCGCCGCGCCCTGGGTCGGCGTACTGCAGGACGATGCCTGGCTGCGCTACGCCGATCACGCCAACCGCTGCGCGCGCCTGCTGGCCGAGCTGGTGGCCGACGTTCCCGGCGTCAGCCTGATGTTCCCGGTAGAAGCCAACGGCGTGTTCCTACAGCTTTCCGAGCCGGCGATCGAAGCCTTGCGCGCGCGCGGCTGGCGCTTCTACACCTTCATCGGTGAAGGTGGCGCGCGTTTCATGTGTTCCTGGGATACCGATATCGAGCGGGTCCGCGAACTGGCGCGGGACATCCGCCTGGTGATGGGCGCCTGAGTCCGCTCTCGGTCGCCCCCATGGCGCGGGGCGGCCGCTCTTTCCTCAAATCCTGTGGATAACTCTGTGGGCTAACTGTTCGGGAGCTATGCAAAAGTGCTCCCTGGAACGTCCTTCCTGTCTCCGCCCGAGACGCCGAAAGCCTTTATCCACGCGGCTCCACTCCAGTGGCGGGATAACCTGTCCAATCCACAAACACTGTGGAACCGAATGTGAATAACGTGTTCGCAGTCGCTTCCGGGCAGCGCCTCGCCGGGCTCTCCGGAGGCTGGTCGGTTTTTGAGCGAAAACAGCCGTTTGTGAACAGAGGATGACGGTTCGGGTGAAACGCGCTGACGAAACGGTGACGGATATTGTCCCCTCCGGGCCCATGCAAGCCTGTGGATAGAAAAGACGGGGAGCGAAGTGGGCGCAAAAGTCGAAAACACCCTGCGCGGACGTAACGGCTTGAGGAAAAAGACTAAATTCTTCCGTTCCGAAGTCGCTGGGACAATGGAAGCAATCGCCGAGGGGAATTTCCCCCAATTCCTGTTGAGGTCGATGTGAAGAGCCTGTTTATAGAGTGCGGAGAGCCCGGTGGGGCGAGCCTTTCAGGGAATTGCTCAAGAATTGACCGGATGTTCTGTCAACAGGTGGCGGGCTTGCTTTAGGGAGCTTGTGTATAAATGCAGGGTTGCCCACAAAAGGCCTGGAAAGTCTTGTGGACAACCTGTATGGATAGCGCCAGAAGCCGCATAGGGCTAAGCCTGCGGTGGATTGATCAATAAACGATCGGTGCGCATGGGAAGAGCCGGACTGCCTGAGAAAGCAGAGATTTTTCTTCATTCTGTGAATATTTTTTTGTTTTTCCCCACGGGAAGTGTAAAGCCCTGTGGAAAAGTTGTTCGCTCACGCTTGGGGGGGCCGTACGGCGGGGTCTCTGGCGTATTGATCGTTAAATGAGCAGGAGAGTGCGGCCAGGCCGAGCGTGCGGCGAAGTGCGATTTACCCGGAAGGAAAGCCGGATGGGCTTGCGGAGCCCTCGCGCCACGGAGGAGGTATTGTCGGTATGTTGTTTCTGGACCCGCAGGACATAGAGGAGGCGATGGATTGCACAACTTGTGGATAAGTCTGTGATCAACCTAGCCTGGAAAGGGCTTCCCGGAGGCAGGGACGGGCTGAGTAGCCGGCCCTGAAATGCACTTGAATTTGTAGAATTTATCTTTTATTTCAAATGCTTGAGTGAACACATGGCGGACATCCAGGCGGCGAAGGAACACCTGTATGGAATTCCAGTCCGAATGTGGACAACCTTGGCGCCCTGGTGTTTTCCAGTATGAGAAGGTCAGCTTCGCCGTGGCTCTGGTGGTTGGCCGGAGCCTTGATTACCCTTGGCTTTTGCCAGGAAAGTGGGATGGATCATGGATGATCGGATGTCAGACAAGCCGCTCGGCCGCTTGTTGCTCGAAGGCCTCGGCGAGATCGCCTGGATCGCCGTGCTGGTGGCCCTTGGCGTCCTCCTGCCGTTGCCGCTGGTAGCGCTGGGTTGGGCGCTGCTGCTGGGCGCCGAGTGGGCCATGGATCGTTGGCGCGGCAAGGTGCCGTATCGCCTGCAACAGGCGCTGTTCTTCTGGGTTCTGGGTGGCGGCATCGCCCTGGGCCAGGCACTGCCGGGCTTCTGGCTGGGACTGGGCGGTGGCTTGCTGGCGGTGATCGGCGGCGTGCTGCTGCAGATCCGTTTCGAGCGTGGCCTGCGCCTGGAGCGCCAGGCTCCGCAGGCGCTGGACGTACCGCTGCCGGCGGGAGGTAGCGCCTGGGGCGGCGAAGCGCCCGAGCGAACCCCCGAGGGCGAGCCGATCCGCCTGTTCGACGGCGGCGAGATCGCCATGGGCGGCCCGCTGGTATGCCACTACCTGATGCCCGACGGCTGTTTCATCCCCGACTGCAATCCTTCGGCACGCTTTTCCAGCGATGGCCGCCACTTCGTTTCGCCGATACCGAGCCGAGGCGCGTGGGGCCTGGCGATCTTCGACCGGCAGGAGCGGTTGCTCTACCGCTGTGCCGTGGACAACTTCTGGGAGCTGGACAGCGTCACCGAGCGCGAGGTGATCGGCCGGCACAGCCCGCTGACGTCCAACGCACCGCAGCGCCTCGAGCTGCAGGCGCTCAAGGCCGGCAGCGAGGCCGAGGCCTTCGTTGCCATCGGCGACCTCTGGCTGCCCGAGAGCGAATGGCAGCGCTGGAGCGGGGATCTGCGCGCGCAACCGCTACCGTCCCCGCTTGGCGGACCCGCGCTGGAAATCCGCCCCTGGCTGCCGGACAGCCTGCTGGCCCTGGACGATCCTTTCGCGCCGCTGCGCGCCAACCGCGGCGAGCTGTGGATAAACGACGAGGCCAGCGGCCTCTACCTGTCCCGTGAAGCGCCGCCATTGGCTTGGAACGATGACGGCCGGGCGCTGGCGCTGCAGGCAGCAGGCGAGCCGCTGGGGCAGGATGCCTACTGGCTTTGGCGAGAGGACGGCGGTCTGCGTGCGCTGGGCGCGCCGTGGTCGGCGTTGCCCGCCGAGCCCCATGCCGGCGGGCCCGAACTGCTCGGGCTGGAGGATGGCTGGCTGCGTTTCGGCCTGGACCTGGCGCAACCCTGCCTGACCTACGAACGCTACGGCACGCTGGGTTCGTACAGCCATTCCAGCCTCTACCTTCTGCACGCTCGCGATGCGGACGACCGGCCGCGCTGGCGCGAGGCCGACATGCCGCGCCTGGACCTGTTGCTGCCCCTGGATGGCGCGGCCGGCAGGCCGGGATGCCTGTTGCAGAGCGCACCGCTGGCCGATGGCAGCCGGGCCGTCTGGGAGTGGTTGCGCGACGATCAGGAGGCGGAGCGCGGCGCCTATGCCTTGCGCCTGGGCGACTGGCGCCTGGATGGCGAGTGGACGCTCGACCACCGCGTGTCCGATTGCGGTCGCTACCTGGCCGTGGTGGCCTTCGCCGAGGCGCCGACCCTGCCGCAGCGCCTGGCCATACTCGATAGCCGGGAGCGGCGCCTGGAGTGGCTCGCCGAGCCGCTGGCCGATCTACACCTGCAAGGTTTCATCGATGGCCAGGTGCATTTGCTCCACCTGCTCGGCCGCAACGCCTACCAGCCGCCGGGCGGGCCGGGCGAAGGCGACCCCGGCCTGTTGCGCCGCTTCGACGAAGGCTTGCCCGAGCCCGGCGCCTGGCACGCATTCGGCCGCTTCCACGACGACTGGCGGCATTACTACGAGCAGGCGCGGGTGGCGTTCGATGGCACGGCCTGGCGGCTGTGCCCCACGTCGCGCTGGCTGGACGCAGCGCCACGGCCCTGGAGCGACGGCGACTTCGTCTTGCCGTCGGTGGGCGCGGAGGACGCCGCCTGGGGCTTCGGTTTCCACTACGAGGGCATGCACCGCGACGAGGACGTGCGCGCCGGGTTCAGCCGCGACGGCTACCTGCTGACCGCGTCGGGCATCGGCTTGGGCAACCTGGCGGCGCCAATGATCTGGTCGGCGGACGGTCGCTACCTGGCGCTGACCCGGCACGTCCAGCGCTACGAGGAAAGCGACCTGGAACGGGACCAGTGGCGCCTGCTGCTGCTCGACGTGCAAGAGCGGACGTTGCGTCGCTACCGCGACGACCTCGGCGAGTACCCGTGCTTCGACAGCTTCGACGACGACCTGTGCTTCCGCTGCGCGGGGACGGGGCGCTACGTGCTGGCCCTGGACTCGCTGCTGAAGGCTCCCGCCGAGCCGCTGCAGGCCTGCGCCGGACGCTGGCTGCCGGCCGAGGAACTGCCGCGGCGGCGCTACTGGGAGCGCCTGGCGTTTCCCTCGCGCCCTCAGTAGTCGATGACCACGTCGCCCTTGGGCACGCTGCAGCAGGAGAGGATGTAGCCTTCGGCGACATCCTCGTCGGTGATCCCGCCGTTGTGCTCCATCTCCACCTCGCCGGCGGTCTTCATTACCTTGCAGGTGCCGCATATGCCCATCCCGCAGGCCTTCGGAATGTGCAGGCCGAGCTTGGCGGCGGCGGCGTGCACGGTTTCCCCGGGGCTGACGCGGATGCTCTTGCCGGTGGCGGTGAATTCCACCTGGTGCTGGTCGGCGACCGGTACCTCCGGCGCCTCGGCGGCTTCCGCGGCCAGTTCCCTGACGTCGGCGCGGACCTCCGGCGGAGTCGGCCCGAAAGCTTCCTCGTGGTAGCGGCTCATGTCGTAGCCGTGGCCCTGCAGCAGGTGCTTCACCGCGCTCATATAGGGCGTCGGGCCGCAGCAGAAGATTTCCCGCTCGAGGAAGTCCGGGGCGATCAGTTCCAGCATGTGCAGGTTCAGGTAGCCACGGTAGCCGGCCCAGGCTTCGCCGAGGCCGTGGCGCTCGCAGATGATGTGCAGGCTGAAGTTGTCGATCCGCGAGGCCATGTGCTCCAGCTCGCGGTGGTAGATGATGTCCTTCGGCGAACGGGCGCTGTGGACGAAGACCATGTCGACGTTGGCGTTGGTGTCGAAGAACCAGCGCGCCATGGACATCACCGGGGTGATGCCGACCCCGCCGGAGAGGAACAGCACCTTGTCGGCCGGGAAGTCGATGGCGTTGAACAGGCCGACCGGACCGTGCACCGGTAGCTCCTGGCCTTCCTTGAGGTTGTCGTGCAGCCAGTTGGAAACCCGCCCGCCCGGCACCCGCTTGATGGTGATGGAGAAGCTGTAGGGCACCGAGGGCGAGCTGGAGATGGTGTAGGAGCGCATCACCGGCTCGCCGTCGATCTCCAGCTCCAGGGTGACGAACTGGCCCGGCTTGAAGAAGAACAGGATCGGCTGGTCGGCCATGAAGCAGAAGGTGCGCACGTCCCAGGTTTCCTGGATGACCTTGACGCAGCGCACGAGGTGCCGGCCGTTGGCCCAGGTCTGGGTGGTGACCGGATTGAGGAAGTTGCTCGACATGATGATCTCTCCGTGCGCACGGGGCCGAACGATGGCCTGATGGGGCGGATTGTGCGCATCGCCGTGGCCGCTCATTTACCTGCCAGCGACATTTACATGCTTATCGCGACCTGCCTGCTGGGACGCGGCCCGGAGCGTCGGAAACGGATGCGGTCATGTCGCCCATGGATAAGGTCGGCGGCGGGCGCGGGCCCACACTCCAGACCAGCCGAGACGAGGGTTTGCATGAACCCCGGGAGGGTAGAGCCCGGACGTGTAGAGCGACTGACCTTCATTCCCGCCACGGCGGGGCCCGTCCATCGGCAGGGCGGGATTCCGGACGCCGCGCCGGGATGAGGAAGGCTGTGAACGCCACCTTGCGTAGCAACCGTATCAGCCACTTTTTCCGCCGCCACCCGCGCGGGGGCGGCATGAGGAGTTACCGATGGACGTCACTTCCACCCTGAGTCTCGGCGATCCCCTGGAACCGGCCCGCAAGGCCACCGCCGACATGCTGCGCAGCCGCGACCACAGCTTCTCGCTGCCGCAGCCCTTCTACTGCGACCAGCGCCTGTTCGAGATCGACATGCAGGAGATCTTCCACAAGGAATGGCTGATCGCCGGCATGACCTGCGAGATTCCCGCCAAGGGCAATTTCCTCACCCTGCAGATCGGTAAGAACCCGGTCCTGGTGATCCGTGGCGCCGAAGGCCAGGTGCATGCCTTCCACAATGTCTGCCGGCACCGCGGCTCGCGCCTGTGCGTGAGCGAGAAAGGCAAGGTGGCCAAGCTGGTCTGCCCCTACCACCAGTGGACCTACGAGCTGGATGGCCGCCTGCTGTTCGCCGGCACCGAGATGGGCGCCGACTTCGACATGAAGGAGTACGGCCTGAAGCCGATCCAGGTGAAGACCGCCGGCGGCTACATCTTCATCAGCCTGGCGGAGAACCCGCCGGCCATCGACGACTTCCTGGCGACGCTCGAGCACTACATGGAGCCGTACGACATGGAGAACGCCAAGGTGGCGGTGCAGACCACCATCCGCGAAGCCGCCAACTGGAAGCTGGTGATCGAGAACAACCGCGAGTGCTACCACTGCAACGGCTCCCACCCGGAACTGCTGAAGACCCTGCTGGAGTGGGACGACGTCACCGACCCGCGCGCCAGCCAGGCGTTCAAGGACCAGGTGGCGGCCTGCACCAGCGCCTGGGACGCCGAGAAGATCCCGTACGCCCATGCCAGCTTCGGCCTGCGCAATCGCATCGTGCGCATGCCGCTGCTGGACGGCACGGTGTCGATGACCATGGACGGCAAGCAAGGCAGCAAGAAGCTCATGGGCCGGATCAAGAACCCCGACCTCGGCTCGATGCGCATCCTGCACCTGCCGCACTCCTGGAACCACTGCATGGGCGACCACCTGATCGTCTTCACCGTGTGGCCGATCAGCGCCCAGGAAACCCTGGTCACCACCAAATGGCTGGTGCACAAGGACGCGGTGGAAGGCGTCGACTACGACGTGGCGCGCCTGCGCGAGGTATGGGACGCGACCAACGACCAGGATCGTCGGCTGGCCGAGGAGAACCAGCGCGGGATCAACTCCGACGCCTACCAGCCTGGTCCATACTCGAAGACCTACGAGTTCGGTGTGATCAATTTCCTCGACTGGTACAGCGAGCGCATGCTGAACAACCTCGGCGAGGAGTCCGCCCACGTGCGCAAGGTGGCCGGCAGCTGAGCCGGACGAGGCGCCCCCTGGCGGGGCGCCGCTGCGGAGGAAAGGTCATGGACAACCTGCTGTTCTACGTCAGTTCCGCTTTCGTCAGCCTGCTGCTGGCCTGGAACCTGTTCGCCTGCTGGCGCCGCCAGCGGCCGCCGGAGAAGTCCCGGCCCTGAGCCCGCGCGCACGCCTTGCCTCCCGCCTCCGCCCCCTGACAGCCTCCCGGCAAAAGGACTAAGGTGGGAGGACTCAACCTGAACGGGCCGCTCAAGGGCGGCCTCTGGAGGCAAGCGTGGAAAACAATCCCCTGTGGGCCGAACTGGGCAAGCACTGGAAACTGGTGGCCCTGCGCGGCGTGGCGGCGCTGGTGTTCGGCGTCCTGACCCTGCTCTCGCCGGCCCTGGCGCTGACCGTGCTGGTGCTGTTCTGGGGCGCCTACGCGCTGGTGGACGGAGCGTTCGCCCTGATCGCCGCGTTCAACATGCGCAGCGATGGGCAGTTCAACTGGCCGCTGGCGCTGGTCGGGGTGATCGGCGTGGCGGCCGGCCTGGTTGCGTTCTTCTGGCCGCAACTGACCGCCATCGGCCTGCTCCTGATCATCGCCGGCTGGGCGCTGGCGATGGGCATCTTCCAGATCGTCGCGGCGATCCGCCTGCGCAAGTCGATCCAGAACGAATGGTGGATGATCCTCTCTGGTGCCATCTCGGTGCTGTTCGGCGTGCTGATGATCGCCAACCCCGGCGCCGGGGCGCTGGCGGTGGTCTGGGTGATCGGCGCCTACGCGGTGTTCTTCGGCGTGTTGCTGGTCATGCTCGCGCTGCGCTTGCGCAAGACTTCGACCCTGAAGGCCTGACGCGGTGGCGGCGAAGCCGGCGGAGGAAACGCGCTGGTGCCTGTGGCGCCAGGACGACAACGGCAATGCCTTCGTCATGCGCCGCGACCTGACGCGCGACGAGGCCTGCGCGCTGGTCAAGGACTACCAGGCGCGCGGGCATCGGCAGCTGTATTGGGCGAGTCCGCAGGCGCGCGACTAGCCGGATGCCCCGGCGATCCGCTCGACCAGCGCCTCCAGGCGCTGCTCCACC
The DNA here is from genome assembly GCF_047199225.1 of Pseudomonas sp. DL. Classification (NCBI taxonomy): domain Bacteria; kingdom Pseudomonadati; phylum Pseudomonadota; class Gammaproteobacteria; order Pseudomonadales; family Pseudomonadaceae; genus Pseudomonas; species Pseudomonas sp. DL. The sequence goes on along the minus strand of NZ_CP178323.1, from coordinate 6,274,113 downwards.
GCCCGCAGGCGCGGCGACTCGCCGTCGTTCGCGCCGAGCTGGCGGGCGCAGAGATTGAGCGCGGAGAGCACCACCAGCTCGTTGCTGGTGACGTAGGGAAACTTGCGCTTGTTGGCGTCCACTTCCGCTTGCAGCAACGCGGCGGCGTCCGCTAGGGCCCTCTCCTCGCCGGCCGGCACGCGGATCGAATAGTCCCGACCGAGGATCGACAGGACCTGGACGCCGTCGCGGCTCATGCGCTAACCGGTTGCTGCGCGCTGAGGCGCTCGACCAGGGCTTCCAGGCGGGCCTGGGTGCCGCTCTGCTTTTCTTCCTGCTCGAGCATGGAGAGTTGCAGGGTTTCGTTTTCCTCGGTGGCCTGGCGCAGCTGCTGCTGAAGCTGGTCGTGGCTGTCGCGCAGGGCCTGGTTCTGTTGCAGCAGCTCGGCTACCAGGGTTTCCAGGCGTTCCAGGGTGTTCTCCAGCATGATCTCGTCCCAGTCGTTCAAAGGGCGCGCAGGATAAAGAAAAGCGCCTGCCGAAGCCAGGTCCGTGGTCGGTTGCCAGGCTTTGGCACCCGGCTTCACCAGTGAAAGCTGCCGCCCAGCGAGTAGTGCCCGGGGTCGGCGACGAAGGGATCGCGATCGGTGGCCGGCGGGCAGTTGCGCCGTTTCAGGCAGTCTTCGGCACGCTCGGCGTAGCTGCGTTCGTCGCCGCTGACGCGGACGTCCGGAAGGATGCCGGAGAAGGAGGGATAGCCCTGGGCGCAGCCGACCAGGAACAGGAACGGCAGGAGAGGGAAGAGGCGTCGGCTCATGGGGATACTCCGATCATTGAGGTTGCTCGACGATGCGGCGGATGGTGCCGCCGCAGATGTCGGTGAAGCAGCGGTCGTAGTCGGAACTGCAGTTGAAGTTGCCGGAGCCGCCGAAGCCGTTGTAGCCGAACGAGGAGGAATAGCCTGGCGCCAGGCATTCCTTGCGCGCCTGCTTCTTGCTCTTGCCCTGGCTGCAATAGTGGTAGCTGCGCCGTTCCGCTTCGCGCAGGCGGTTTTCGTTCTGCCATTCCAGGCGCGCGAGGCTTTCGCACTGGCTCTGTTGCGTGCGGCACTGGGCGACGCAGGTGCGTCCCGCTTCGCTCGGCGGCATCACGTACTGGTAGCGGACGGAGGGGCCGCAGCCCGAGATCAGGGCGAGCGCGAGCGCAACGCCCGAGAGGTTCAGGTGTCTGTTCATGGTTTCTGGTTGGGAAAGGGTGGAGCGGGGATCAGTCGTCCGCGACGTATTCCAGGATGTCGCCCGGCTGGCAGTCCAGGAAGGCGCAGATCTTCTCCAGGGTGTCGAGGCGGATGCCCTTGACCTTGCCGTTCTTCAGCAGGGACAGGTTCTGTTCGGTGATACCGATGGCTTCCGCCAGCTCCTTGGAGCGGACCTTGTTCTTCGCCAGGATGACGTCTAGTCGGATGATGATCATGAGGTCGTCATATGAAGGCTCTTACTTCTTCGTCCAGTTTCCTGGCTTCGCTCATCATCAGGCCGAACGAGCAGAGAAAGATCGCCTTGAGAAACTCGTAGGCCGCTTCGGAAGTGAGTCCTATCGAAACGCTCAGGACACGCTCGCCGTCGGGCAGGTCGAGAGATAGTACAAGACCTTGCAGCGTATTGATAAATGGCTGGAGCAAGAGTGCCAGGAAGGACAGCAGGCCGATGTGCACCAGGGTCCTGGCGTTGCGCTGCGACCAGCGTTCGCCCTTGGCCAGGCGGCGGAAGAACAGGCCGGTGAGCGCCAGGCCGAACGCGGAAAGCAGGGTCGGCAGGTAGTCCAGCAGCATCAGCAGCGCCCGGCTGCTCCAGGACAGGACGAAGCCGTCGCTGGCCAGGCGCGGCATTTCATCGCTCCAGGCCTGCAGGTAGCCCTGCTCGCTGAGGCCGGAGAACCAGAGGTGGGTGTTCGCTCCGAGTTCGATGCAGGCCATGCCCCAGGCCAGGATGGCGCAGAGCATGCCGAGCAGATAGAGCTTGTGGTTGCTGAGATGCGTGGACAGCGCCATGCCGGGTTCCCCTGTGTGTTTCGCGTCTGGATGGCGAAACTAGGGAATAAATTATCGTAATACAATAATTTATCGTCACCACGTCATAACTTGTGATCTGGCGCACAGTGCGTTCTGACCCGCTTCAGCGGATCACGCCTTCCTCGCGCAGGAGCTTGAAGATGGCTTCGGCGCCGGCTTCCGCCGAAAGATCCTTGAGTACCTGCCCGGTACCGCCGGAGGCCTTGGCGGTGGCGGCTTTCATTCGCTCGGCGCCGGTCTTCGCCTTGATTACCTTGAGCCGCTTCGGTCGCGGCCGGGCCGGTTGCAGGCTGTCTTCGGCGAGCAGCGGGTCGTCGACCACCTCCACCTCATCGGCCTCGATCTCGCCACGCCTAGCCGGGCCGAAGGCGCTCTGCCGGGCCACCGGCGCGGCATTGTCGACGCTGGCGACGAACGGCAGGCGTACCCGCAGTCGGCGTCGCTGGCCGCGAGGCAGAGCCTGGAGGACCTGAGCGCTGCCGTCTTCGACCTTCTCGACCTCGGCCAGGCCGACCACCAGTGGCCAGCCCAGGCGCTCGGCGAGGAGGAAGGGCAGCATCCCGGAGCCTTCCCCGGTTTCCGCCTGGCTGCCGGTGAGCACCAGTTGCGCGCGGGAGTCGCGCAGGTGCTCGGCCAGTGCGGGCAGGGCGTCGGCGCCGGCCGGCTGTTCCAGCACGGACAAGCGTTCCAGGCCCATGCCGAGATAGCCGCGCAGCGCCTCGGCGTGCGGGTCGCCGGCGTGCAGCACCTGTAGGCGTGGGCCGCTCAGGCGCAGGCCGAGTTCCACCGCGCGGGCGTCCTGTTCGGCACGGCGCGGGCGTCCGGAGGCGGGATGGGCGCCGATGGAGACCAGCGCGACGATGTTCAGCTCAGTCATGGTTCGATACCGATGAAAGGTACGTGGAAGCGGGTTCAGGCCGCATCGCGGGCGGCGCCGTTGCGGTGTGCCTCGGCCAGGCGGATCAGCGCGCGGAGGATTTCCGTCGAGTCGCCGATCACCGAGAGATCGGCGCGCTTGATCATGTCGCAGCCGGCGTCGCGGTTCACCGCCACCACCTTGTCGCAGGCGCCTATGCCCTGCAGGTGCTGGATCGCCCCGGAGATGCCCACCGCCAGGTAGACCCGCGCGGTGACCCAGGTACCGGTGGCGCCGACCTGGCGGTTGCGCGGCATGTGCCCGTCGTCCACCGCCACCCGCGAGGCGCCCTCGGTGGCGCCGAGGACGGCGGCGGCCTGGTGGAACAGCGTCCAGTCCTGCACGCCGTTGCCGCCGGAGAGAATGAATTCGGCCTCGGCCATGGGAATCCGCGCCGGGTCCACGGCCACCGGGCCGAGGTCCTCGATGCGTGGCAGGTTGCGCGCCACCTGCTCGGCCATGTGCAGTTCGCGAACCTCATGGCGGGTCTCGCTGACCGGCTCGGCGCATTCCGCCGCGGCCAGCAGCAGGCGCGGCAGGGCGCGCTGGATGTCCTCGCGGCCGGCGCCGGCGCGGCCGATGCAGCGGCCGTCCTCGACCTGCCAGACGCGACCGGCCGGCCGCTCGCCGAGCGCGGCGGCCAGGCGCCGGCCCAGTTCGCCGCCGCCGTTGCGACTGTCCGGGAACAGCCAGTGGCGCGGGGCGAGCTGGTTCTCCAGGTTGCGCAGGGCGAGTATTCGCTGCTCGGGCGCGTAGCCGTCGTACTCGCCGCCGGCGAGGTGCAGCAGGCGGTCGACGCCGGCGCTGTCGAAGGCGCTTTCCTTGTGTTCGCCGAACACCACGGCGAGCACCGCGCCGTCGTTGCCGGCGAGCTTGCGGGCCAGTCCGAGGAGGTCCTTGTCGTGGCTGGAGAGACGGCCGCCGACCATGTCCGGGACCACCGCGACGAGGAATGCCGGTTGCTCGACCACATGCAGCGGCAACTGCGCTTCCTGCGCTACGCTGGCGCGGCGCGCGCCGCTGCCCTGCTGGCCGCCGGAGCGATCGATGCGGCGGATGCCGTTGGGGCCGACGAAGCCGACGGCGTGCGGGTTCTTGCGGATCACGCCGTGGGGGCCCATCCAGCGCACCTCGCCGCCTTGGGCGGACTGCATGGCCGCATGCAGCGGATGCAGGCGGTTGCGGGCGATCCATTCGGCGCGTGGATCGCGACGGACGATATCGTTCATGCGGAATGCTTCCTGTGGCTGCGGCTACCCGATCCTGCGGCCCCCTCCCTGGAGGGAGAGGCCGCTATCCGTGCTGCCCCGGTTAGCAGCGGGTTCGATGTGAAGCTCGACACTCTCATCAATGCACCTCCGCCACGGCTTCACGCCGCAACGGCTTTTTTGCCGGCGCTTCCGCCTGTTCTATCAGCGCTTCCGCTACCAGCTCGGCGATGTCCTTGATCTCCGGCCGCGGCGCCACTACGCCTTCGAGCATCGCGGTGCACTGCGGGCAGCCGACGGCCACCAGCTCGGCGCCGGTCTCGCGGATGTCGGCCATGCGCATGTCGGGAATCCGTTGCTTGCCGGGGATGTCGGTGATCGGCGCGCCGCCACCGCCGCCGCAACAGCGCGAGCGGAAGCCGGAGCGTTGCATTTCCTTGACCTCGATGCCGAGTGCGCGCAGCACGTTGCGCGGCGCCTCGTACTCGCCGTTGTAGCGGCCCAGGTAGCAGGGGTCGTGGTAGGTGACGCTGCCGGCCTTGCTGCGGCCCGGTTGCAGCGTGCCGGCGCGCAGCAGTTCGTCGATGAAGGTGCTGTGGTGCAGTACCTGGTAGTCGCCGCCGAGGGCGCCGTATTCGTTCTTCAGCACATGGAAGCTGTGCGGGTCGCAGCTGACGATGCGGGTGAAGCGGTATTTCGCCAGGGTCGCGATATTGCGCCTGGCCAGGTTCTGGAAGGTCGCCTCGTCGCCCAGCCGGCGCGCCACGTCGCCGCTGTCGCGCTCCTCCAGGCCGAGCACGGCGAAGTCCACCGCGGCTGCCTTGAGGATCTTCACGAAGGCGCGCAGGGTGCGCTGGTTGCGCATGTCGAAGGCGCCATCGCCGACCCAGAACAGCACGTCGGCGCTCTTCTTCTCGCTCATCAGCGGCAGGTTCAGGTCGGCCGCCCAGTTCAACCGGCCGCCGGGGGCGAAGCCTCCGGGGTTGTCGGTGGCGATCAGGTTGTCCAGCACCTCGGCGCCCTTGTTCGGCGTGGCGCCTTTCTCCAGGGTCAGGTGGCGGCGCATGTCGACGATGGCGTCGACGTGCTCGATCATCATCGGGCACTCCTCGACGCAGGCCCGGCAGGTGGTGCAGGACCACAGGGTGTCGGCGTCGACCAGGGCCTTGCCATCCAGCGCGACGATCGGCTGGTGCGGGCCGCCGCCGTGCTCGCCCAGCGGTTTGCCTGGATAGGGGCTGCCGGCGAACTTCGCGTCGTTGCCTCCGGCCAGGCCGATGACCATGTCCTGGATCAGCTTCTTCGGGTTCAGCGGCTGGCCGGCGGCGAACGCCGGGCACATCGCCTCGCACTTGCCGCACTGCACGCAGGCGTCGAACCCGAGCAACTGGTTCCAGGTGAAGTCGCTGGGCTTTTCCACGCCCAGCGGCGCCTGCGGATCGGCCAGGTCGAGCGCCTTGAGGCCGGTGGAGCGGCCGCCGCCGAAGCGTTCGGCGCGGCGGTGCCAGGCCAGGTGCAGGGCACCGGCGAAGGCGTGCTTCATCGGCCCGCCCCAGGTCATGCCGAGGAACAGCTCGGACACGCCCCAGGCCACGCCAATGGCGAGGAGGCCGGCGAGGAACCAGCCGCCGAAGCCTTCCGGCAGGATCCCGGCCACCGGCAGGGTGGCGAGGAAGAAGCTCGCGGCGAACGCCAGCAGGCTCTTCGGCAGGCGCATCCAGGGGCCCTTCGACAGCCGCGACGGTGGGTCGAGGCGGCGGCGGGCGACGAACAGCGCGCCGACGAACATCAGCGCCGTGGCCGCCAGCAGGGCGAAGCCGAGGATCCGGCCGTGCAGCCCGAAACCGTGTACCAGGATCGCCAGCAGCGCCGCCAGGACGAAGCCGCCGGCGGTGGCGACGTGGGTCCTGGACATGTACCTGTCGCGCTCTACCACATGGTGCAGGTCCACCAGGTAGCGACGCGGCATCTGCATGAGGCCGCCGATCCAGTCGACCTTGGCGGGTCGGCCGCGGCGCCACATGAGGAAGCGCTTCGCGGCGCCGAGCACGGCAAGTGCCAGGGCGGCGAAGAGCAGGACGGGGAGGAGGGTGTCGAGCATTTCTGGTCTCCCTGCGGGACGTCAGGCGGCGCTGGATCGGCCTCCTCTCCCGCTTGCGGGAGAGGGGGGCCGGCCGTGCCGGTCGGATGCCACGAGGCGTGTCTTAGAAATCCTTGCACAAGCGCAGCGCGTCATAGATCGCCGCATGGGTGTTGCGCTGGGCCACGCAGTCGCCGATGCGGAACAGCAGGTAGCCTTCTCCGGACTGGCTGAGGCAGGGCTGCGGCTGGATCGCGAACAGCGCCTCGACGTCGATCTGGCCCTTGTTCCGCGAGCCCTGCTTGAGCGCGTAGTAGAGGCTCTCGTCGGGGCGCACGCCGTTTTCCACCACCACCTGGTCGACCACCCGCTCTTCCCGCGCGCCGGTGTATTCGTTCTCCAGCACCGCCACCAGCTTGTCGCCCTCGCGGTAGACCTTCTCCAGCATGAGGTCGCCGGTCATGATCACTTCCTTGGGATACATGCTGCGGTAGTAGGTGGGGAAGGTGGTGCCGCCGATGGCCACGCCCGGCTTGATGTCGTCGGTGACGATCTCCACCTGGGCGCCCTTGTCGGCGAGGAAGTCCGCCACCGACATGCCGCTGAACTCGCAGATGGTGTCGTAGACCAGCACGTTCTTGCCTGGCTCGACCGTGCCGTCGAGCACGTCCCAGCTGCTCACCACCAGGCCTTCGGCGGCGCCCCAGTGTTCGTTCTGCTCGAGGAACGGATGTCCGCCGTTGGCCAGCACCACCACGTCCGGGCGCAGGTCGAGGATGGTCTCGGGGTCGGCCGCGGTGCCCAGGCGCAGGTCGATGCCCAGGCGCGCCAGCTCCAGCTGGTACCAACGGGTGATGCCGGCGATCTGGTCGCGTTGCGGCGCCTTGGCGGCGGTGGTGATCTGGCCGCCGAGCTGCTCCTTCTTCTCGAACAGGGTCACGTCGTGGCCGCGCTCGGCCGCCACGCGGGCCGCTTCCATCCCGGCCGGCCCGCCGCCGACCACCACCACCTTGCGCTTCGGTCCGGCGGACTTCTCGATGATGTGCGGCACGCCCATGTATTCGCGGGAGGTCGCGGCGTTCTGGATGCACAGCACGTCCAGGCCCTGGTACTGGCGGTCGATGCAGTAGTTGGCGCCGACGCACTGCTTGATCTGGTCGACCTGGCCCATCTTGATCTTGGCGATCAGGTGCGGGTCGGCGATGTGCGCGCGAGTCATGCCGACCATGTCCACGTAGCCGCCTTCGAGGATGCGCGTGGCCTGGTTCGGGTCCTTGATGTTCTGCGCGTGCAGCACCGGCACGTCGACCACTTCCTTGATGCCGGCCGCCAGGTGCAGGAACGGCTCCGGCGGGAAGGTCATGTTGGGGATGACGTTGGCCAGGGTGTTGTGGGTGTCGCAGCCGGAGCCGACCACGCCGATGAAGTCGAGCATGCCGGTATCGCTGTAGTACTTGGCGATCTGCTTCATGTCCTCGTGGGACAGGCCGTCCGGGTGGAACTCGTCACCGCAGATGCGCATGCCGACGCAGAAGTCCTCGCCGACCTCGGCGCGCACCGCCTTGAGCACCTCGAGGCCGAACTTCATGCGCCCCTCGAAGCTGCCACCCCACTCGTCGGTGCGCTTGTTGACCCGTGGGCTCCAGAACTGGTCGATCATGTGCTGGTGCACGGCGGACAGCTCGACACCGTCCAGGCCGCCTTCCTTGGCGCGGCGGGCGGCCTGCGCGTAGTTGCCGATGACCCGCCAGATCTCCTCCACCTCGATGGTCTTGCAGGTGGCGCGGTGCACCGGCTCGCGGATACCCGACGGCGACATCAGGGTCGGCCAGTGGTAGCCGTCCCAGCGCGAACGGCGCCCCATGTGGGTAATCTGGATCATGATTTTGGCGCCGTGCTTGTGCATGGCGTCCGCCAGGTTCTGGAAGTGCGGGATGATCCGGTCGGTGGACAGGTTCACCGAACTCCACCACTGCTGCGGGCTGTCGATGGCGACCACCGAGGAGCCGCCACAGATGGCCAGGCCGATGCCGCCCTTGGCCTTTTCCTCGTAGTACTTCACGTAGCGCTCGGTGGTCATCCCGCCGTCGGTGGCGTAGACCTCGGCGTGGGCGGTGGAGAGCACGCGGTTGCGGATGGTCAGCTTGCCGATCTGGATCGGCTGGAACATTGCTTCGAAGGCCATGACCCTTTCCTCGGCTTACAGGGGTTTGACGACGAACAGGCCGTCTTCGTGACCGTCCTCGGCGCCGCTGTAGACCTGTTCGGCCACGGTGCGCAGGCTGCTGCCACGGGCGGCGAGGATCTGGTCCATGGCGCCGGCGAACCAGCCGGTGAACATGTAATCGACCTTGCGATTGACCTTGCCGTAGACGTAGACGAAGGCGGAGTGCCGCAGGCGGACCTCGGCGGTGCCTTCCTCGAGGTTGATCCGCTCGATCTCGAACAGGCCCCAGCCGCGCTGGGACAGGCGCTTCATGTAGTGCTCGAACACCGCCACGCCCTCCAGGCCGTGACATTCGGCTTCCTTCTCGCACCAGTGCCAGGCGGACTTGTAGCCGGCCTTGTAGAGGATCTCGGCGTAGGCGTCGGCGCCCAGCACTTCCTCGATGCCCATGTGGTTGTTGACGAAGAAATGTCGCGGTACGTAGAGCATCGGCAGGGCGTCAGTGGTCCAGACGCCGGTCTCGCTGTCGACCTCGATGGGCAGTTGGGGGGCATGTTTGGCCATGGTGTAAGCTCCGATTCTTTTGACTCCCTCTCTCCCTTCAGGGAGAGAGGCGGGGAGAGGGAAGATGGGTGCGATGCAATGCCGCTCCCTTGAGGAAGAGGCGACGAGTCGGGAGTGGGCCGGGAGTTACTCGCCCCAGACGTCGCGCAGGACCCTTACCCAGTTCTCGCCCATCACCTTGCGCACCACGCGCTCGGGCATGCCGCGCTCGAGCAGGGTCTCGGTGAGGTTGGGGAATTCGCCGACGGTGCGGATGCCCAGCGGGTTGACGATCTTGCCGAAGTTGGTCAGGCGCCGGGCGTAGCCCTTGTCGTGGGTCAGCCACTCGAAGAAGTCGTGGCCGTGGCCCTGGGTGAAATCGGTGCCGATGCCGATGGCGTCCTCGCCGACGATGTTCATCACGTACTCGATGGCCTCGGCGTAGTCGTCGATGGTCGAGTCGATGCCTTTCTTGAGGAACGGCGCGAACATGGTCACACCGACGAAGCCGCCATGATCGGCGATGAACTTCAGCTCCTCGTCGGACTTGTTGCGCGGGTGTTCCTTGAGGCCGGACGGCAGGCAGTGGGAGTAGCAGACCGGCTTCTTCGATTCGAGGATGACCTCTTCGGAAGTCTTGCTGCCGACGTGGGAGAGGTCGCACATGATGCCGACCCGGTTCATCTCCGCGACGATCTCCCGACCGAAGCCGGAGAGCCCGCCGTCACGCTCGTAGCAGCCGGTGCCGACCAGGTTCTGGGTGTTGTAGCACATCTGCACGATGCCCACGCCGAGCTGCTTGAACACCTCGACGTAGCCGATCTGGTCCTCGAATGCGTGGGCATTCTGGAAACCGTAGAGGATGCCGGTCTTGCCCTGCTCCTTGGCCTTGCGGATGTCCGCGGTGCTGCGCACCGGGATCACCAGGTCGCTGTTGTCGCGGATCAGCTTGTTGCTGGCGACGATATTGTTCACCGTCGCCTGGAAGCCTTCCCATACCGATACGGTGCAATTGGCGGCGGTCAGGCCGCCCTTGCGCATGTCCTCGAACAGTTCGCGGTTCCACTTGGCGATGATCAGACCGTCGATGACGATGCTGTCGGCGTGCAATTCGGCTGGGCTCATCTGGCATACCCCTTTCAGGCTGGGCGCGCCGGGACTTGTGCCGACGCTTTGGGGGCAGCATATCGTCGGGGCCCGACGCGACCCGGCCCGAAAACGACCAGGGTCGTGCCGAAAGCGTCAAGCGTGCGACCGCAACGACGGGGGGCAATGTCGCGGATGGAACAGGCGCTGGCCGCCCGGGGCCGGCAACGGGGAGTGCGCGCGCCCCTGCCGGCGCGGGTTCAGAGGCCGAGTTCGCCGAGCGACGGATGGTCGTCCGGCCGGCGCCCCAGCGGCCAGCGGAACAGCCGCTGGTCCTCGCGGATCGGCAGGTCGTTGATGCTGGCGTGACGTTCGTACATCAATCCCTGCTCGTCGAACGCCCAGTTCTCGTTGCCGTAGGAGCGGAACCAGTTGCCCGAGTCGTCGTGCCATTCATAGGCGAAGCGCACGGCGATGCGGTTGCCGGTAAACGCCCAGAGTTCCTTGATCAGCCGGTACTCCTGCTCGCGCTGCCACTTGCCGCTGAGAAATTCGACGATCCGCTCGCGGCCGCGGACGAAGGTCGAGCGATTGCGCCAGACGCTGTCGGGACTGTAGGCCAGCGAGACGCGCTGCGGGTCGCGGCTGTTCCAGCCGTCCTCGGCGGCGCGGACCTTCTGCGCGGCGGTTTCGGCGGTGAAGGGGGGAAGCGGGGGACGGACGTCGCTCATGGCGGGCTCCTCGGTCTGCGGTGGTTTTCGATGGGAACAGTGTAGGGCAGGGCGAGCGCGGCCGAATGACGTCGATCCCACGGATCCTGCCAATCCCGCCTCGCCCCCTGGCTGTTTGCCAGGCTGGCCAGACCTACCCCGGAGAGGGCTATGATGGCCGCCACCGGAGTGGACAAGGATCGACCTCGCGCAATGACCTCCACCACCTACCTCGGCCTGCTGCTGGTCGGTATCCAGGTACTCGGCTTCGTCGCGGCCATCCATGCCGTGCTCACCGTGCGCACCGCCCAGGGCGCGATCGCCTGGGCCACCTCGTTGGTATTCATGCCGTACCTGACCCTGCTGCCGTACCTGGTGTTCGGTCGCAGCCGTTTCGACGCCTACATCGAGGCGCGGCGCCAGGCCAACCGCGAGATGCACCTGGCGGCCGCCGAGCTGGACTGGCGTCCCTGGGTCGAGGAGGCCCTGGCGGCCCGCCAGGTCAGCGGCTACAAAGGGCTCAAGGCGCTGGTGCGGATGACCCGCACGCCGACCCTGGCGAACAACCGGGTGCGCCTGCTGGTCAACGGCGAGGCCAGCTTCGAGGCGATGTTCAAGGCGATTTCCGCCGCCCGCCAGGTGATCCTGGTGCAGTTCTTCATCGTCCGCGACGACGCCCTCGGCCAGCGCCTCCAGCAACTGCTGCTGGAACGTGCGGCCAACGGCGTCGAGGTGTTCTTCCTCTATGACGCCATCGGCAGCCACGCGCTGCCGCACCGCTATGTCGAGCGGCTGCGCCAGGGCGGCGTGCAGATGCATGGCTTCAGCACCGGCAGCGGCATGCTCAACCGCTTCCAGGTGAATTTCCGCAACCACCGCAAGGTCGTGGTGGTGGATGGCGAGTGCGGTTTCGTCGGCGGGCACAACGTCGGCGTCGAGTACCTCGGCGAGAAGCCGCCGCTGGCGCCCTGGCGCGACACCCACATGGAACTGCGCGGGCCGGCGGTGGCGTGCCTGCAGGAAAGCTTCGCCGAGGACTGGTACTGGGCGACCCACAGCCTGCCGCCGCTGATCCTGCCGCCGCAGTACGACAGCGAGGGCGCGCTCTGCCAGGTAGTCGCCAGCGGTCCGGCGGATGCCCAGGAAACCTGCTCGCTGTTCTTCGTCGAGATGATCAACGCCGCCCACGAGCGGGTCTGGATCACCTCGCCGTATTTCGTTCCCGACGAAGCGGTGATGGCCGCCCTGCGCCTGGCGGTGCTGCGCGGCGTCGACGTGCGCCTGCTGATACCCTCGCGCCCGGACCACCGCACGGTGTATGCCGCGTCCAGCCTCTACGCGCTGGAGGCGATCCGTGCCGGGGTCAAGGTGTTCCGCTACCAGCCCGGCTTCCTCCACCAGAAGGTGGTGCTGGTGGACCGCGACACCGCCGCCGTCGGCAGCGCCAACCTGGACAACCGTTCGTTCCGGCTGAATTTCGAGGTGATGGTGGTGACCGTCGACGAGGGCTTCGCCGGCGAGGTGGAGGCGATGCTCGAGGCGGACTTCGCCGAGTCGCTCGAATTCACTCCGGAAGACCGCCGCAGCGTGCGCCGCCTGCAGCAACTGGGGATGCGCGTGGCGCGGCTGGTCTCGCCGATCCTCTGAAAACCTTCGCGAACTCTGTACGTCGGCAAAACCGCGTTGGAAACGGCTTCGGAAAGCTCGGTTGCCGTTCGGGGACTCCGCTTCCCCGTCCGTTTTCGCCCGGTTTCTCCAGCTCGCCAGATCGTCGGCAGGTCCTGAGCGACGCCTCTGCCGCCCGCCGACCGCGCGGGCGTGCAGCTTTTCCCTAGCCAGCGACTACAAAAATCATAATTTCGCTATTCCCCGGCTCTGAACAGAATGCGGCCATCACGCAACCGCAGAACAAGAACGACCAGAGTCCGAGGAACCGAGCCATGACCGACCTGAATCGCACCGCCTTGCCCTCGCGCACGGACGGGACCGTGGAAAAGACCGACACCCTCGTCGTCGGCGCCGGCCAGGCCGGCGTGGCGATGAGCGAGCACCTGAGCCGGCTCGGCGTGCCGCACCTGGTCCTGGAGCGCAACCGCATCGCCGAGGCCTGGCGCAGCGGACGCTGGGATTCGCTGGTGGCCAACGGCCCGGCCTGGCACGACCGCTTCCCGGGAATGGAATTCGACATCGATCCCGACGGTTTCCCCGGCAAGGACCAGGTGGCGGCCTATTTCGAGGCCTACGCGAAGAAATTCGACGCGCCGATCCGTACCGGCGTCGAGGTGAGGAAGGTGGTGCGCAATGTCGGCCGCCCCGGCTTCACCGTGGACACCTCCGCAGGGACCATCGAGGCCAACCGCGTGGTCGCCGCCACTGGCCCGTTCCAGCGTCCGGTGATCCCGCCGATCGCGCCGCGCGACGAGCGTATCCGGCAGATCCACTCGGCCCACTACTACAACCCGCAGCAGCTGCCCGAAGGTGCGGTACTGGTGGTCGGCGCCGGTTCGTCGGGGGTACAGATCGCCGACGAGCTGCAACGTGCCGGGCGCCAGGTCTACCTCTCGGTGGGCGCTCATGACCGTCCGCCGCGTTCCTACCGCAACCGCGACTTCTGCTGGTGGCTGGGCGTGCTCGGCGAATGGGATGCGGAAGTCGCCAAGCCCGGGCGCGAGCATGTGACCATCGCCGTGAGCGGTGCCCGCGGCGGACATACCGTGGACTTCCGCGCCCTGGCGCATCAGGGCGTGACCCTGGTCGGACTGACCGAATCCTTCGTCGACGGCGTCGCGACCTTCCGGCCGGACCTGGCGGAGAACCTGGCGCGCGGCGACGAGAACTACCTGGCGTTGCTCGACGCCGCCGACGCCTATATCGCCCGCAACGGCCTTGACCTGCCGGAAGAGCCCGAGGCGCGCCGCCGGCTGCCGGACCCGCAGTGCGTGACCGATCCGATCCTCGAACTGGACCTGGCCGAGGCCGGGGTGGGCAGCATCATCTGGGCCACCGGCTATGCCGTCGACTTCGGCTGGCTGCAGGTCGATGCCTTCGACCGCGACGGCAAGCCGCGCCACCAGCGTGGCGTGTCCAGCGAACCCGGCGTGTATTTCATCGGCCTGCCCTGGCTGTCGCGGCGCGGCTCCTCGTTCATCTGGGGCGTCTGGCACGACGCGCGCCATGTCGCCGACCACATCGCCATCCAGCGCAAGTACCTCGCATACCGCGACGCCGCCCAGCGCCAGGAACAGGACCGCGCCTCGCAAGCTCCGCAAACCAGCCTCCAGGAAGTCAGCTGATGCCTACCCATACCCGCATTCGCATGTTCAACACCAAGGACACCTACCCCAACCAGTCCCTGGACAACGATCTCTGCCAGGCCGTGCGCGCCGGCAACACGGTGTACGTGCGCGGCCAGGTCGGCACCGACTTCGACGGCAACCTGGTCGGCCTCGGCGACCCGCGCGCCCAGGCCGAGCAGGCGATGAAGAACGTCAAGCAACTGCTGGAGGAAGCCGGCAGCGACCTCTCGCACATCGTCAAGACCACCACCTACCTGATCGATCCGCGCTACCGCGAGCCGGTCTATCGCGAAGTCGGCAAGTGGCTCAAAGGGGTGTTCCCGATCTCCACCGGACTGGTGGTCTCGGCCCTCGGCCAGCCGCAGTGGCTGATGGAGATCGACGTGATCGCGGTGATTCCCGACGACTGGCAGCAATGAGGAGGCGCGCGCCATGACCTTTTCCATCGTCGGCCGCTGCGCCGAAACCGGCCAGCTGGGCATCGCCATCAGCTCGTCGAGCATCGCCGTCGGCGCCCGTTGTCCCTGGCTGCGCGCCGGCACCGGCGCGGTGGCTACGCAGAACATCACCCTGCCGGCGCTCGGCCCGCAGATCCTCGACCGCCTCGACCAGGGCCTGGCCCCTGGCGAAGCGCTGGACCAGGCGCTGAGCAGCAACGGCTATGGCCAGTATCGCCAGGTCACGGTGATCGACCAGCACGGCCGCACCGCGTTGTTCACCGGCCGCGAGGCGCTCGGCGTCCACCATGCGCGGGCCGGCGAACAATGCGTGGCGGCCGGCAACCTGCTGGCCGCGCCGGAAGTGATCGAGGCGATGGTGGATGCCTTCGAGAACGCCGAAGGCCTGCTCGCCGAGCGCCTGCTGGCGGCGATGCGTGCCGCGCTGGCCGCTGGTGGCGAAGCCGGGCCGGTGCATTCGGCGGCGCTGTCGGTGGTCGGCGACCTGCTCTGGCCGGTGGTCGACCTGCGCGTCGACTGGGCCGAGCACGACCCCATCGGCCAGCTCGAGCGACTGTGGCTCGCCTACAAGCCGCAGATGCAGGACTATGTGACCCGCGCCCTCGACCCGACCCGTGCGCCGAGCTACGGCGTGCCCGGCGACGAGTGAGCGGGTCGTTCCCTTCCTCGACGGCGCAGCGCGAGACCTGCGCCCTGGAGCCCGACATGCCCGGCAGCCGCGACATCCTCGCCGACCTGGTGGCCTTCGACACCGTCAGCCGCGAGTCCAACCTGGCGCTGATCGACTACGTCCGCGACTACCTGGCGGGTTTCGGCGTCGACAGCGAACTGTTCTTCGACGCCGACGGCCGCAAGGCCAATCTCTATGCCACCATCGGCCCCAGCGACCGTGGCGGCGTCTGCCTTTCCGGGCATACCGACGTGGTGCCGGCGGACGGCCAGGCCTGGAGCGTGCCGCCGTTCCGGCTCAGCGAGCGCGATGGCCGCCTCTACGGGCGTGGCACGGCGGACATGAAGGGCTACCTGGCCTGCGTGCTGGCGGCCGTCCCGGCGTTCCTCGCCGCGCCGTTGCGCCTGCCGGTGCACCTGGCGTTCTCCTACGACGAGGAAGTCGGCTGCCTGGGCGTCCGTTCGCTGCTCGCGGCGCTGGAGCGGCGTCCGCACAAGCCGTTGCTGTGCATCATCGGCGAGCCCACCGAGCTGAAGCCGGTGCTCGGCCACAAGGGCAAGCTGGCCATGCGCTGCGAGGTGCACGGCGCGGCCTGCCATTCGGCCTACGCGCCGCAGGGGGTGAATGCCATCGAATACGCCGCGCGGCTGATCGGTCGCCTCGGCGAGATCGGCGCGCGCCTGGCGGCGCCGGAGCGCCACGACCGGCGTTTCGACCCGCCCTACTCGACGGTGCAGACCGGACTGATCCAGGGCGGCCGGGCGCTGAACATCGTGCCCGCCGAGTGCCGCTTCGACTTCGAGGTCCGCGCGCTGCCGGCGGACGACCCGCGGCAGGTCGCCGAGGAACTCCGCGACTATGCCGAAAGCGAACTGCTGCCGCGGATGCGCGCGGTGGAGCGAAGTACCGATATCCGCTTCACGCCGCTATCGGCCTATCCCGGCCTGCTCACCGCAGACGACAGCCAGGCGGCGGAGCTGATCGGCCTGCTCAGCGGTTCGACGGATTTCTCCACCGTGGCCTTCGGCACCGAGGGTGGGCTGTTCCACCAGGCCGGTATCCCGGCGGTGATCTGCGGTCCCGGCAGCATGGACCAGGGCCACAAGCCGGACGAGTTCGTCAGCCTCGCTCAGCTCGAGGCGTGCGACGCCCTGCTGGCGCGCCTGGCGGCGTGGCTGCGGGAGCCTTGAGCGGCAGCACCGCGCGGTCCTGGCTGGGACTGGCGGCGAAGCGCGCGCGGTAGCTGCGGGAGAAGTACGAAGGCGACTCGAAGCCGCAGGCCAGGCTCACCTGTAGCACGCTGAGGTCGGTCTGGCGCAGCAACTGGCGGGCCTTGTCCAGGCGCAGGCCGAGGTAGAAGTTCGAGGGCGTGTCGTCCAGGTGCACGCGGAACAGCCGTTCCAGCTGGCGGCGGGTGACCTGGATGCGCTCGGCCAGCTCCAGGGTGGTCAGTGGCGGCTCGGTATGCCGCTCCATCTCGCCGATCACCTGCACCAGCTTGCGGTTGCTCACGCCATAGCGGGTCGCCACCTGCAGGCGCTGGTGGTCCTGGCGCGGGCGGATGCGGCCGAGCACGAACTGCTCGGAAACCTGCACCGCCAGTTGCGGACCGTGGGCCTGGGCGATCAGGTCGAGCATCAGGTCGATGGAGGCGGTGCCGCCGGCCGAGGTGATGCGCGGCCCGTCGATCTCGAACAGCTCCTGGGTCACGCTCAGTTGCGGGTAGGACTCCTGGAAGGCGTCGATGGCTTCCCAGTGCAGGGTCGCGCGGCGCCCGTCGAGCAGACCGGCCTCGGCCAGCACCACGCTGCCGGTATCGATGCCACCGAGGGTCACGCCGTTGCGGTCGAGCTTGCGCAGCCACTGCACCAGTGCCGGGGTGACCGCCCGCAGCGGCTCGAAACCGGCCACCACGAACAGCAGGTCGCCTTTCTTCAACGGCTCCAGCGCGCCGTCGCTGTTCACCGACATGCCATTGCTGGCCAGCACCGGACCGCCGTCGGCGCTGAGCACGTGCCAGCGGTAGAGGTCGGCGTGGAAGCGGTTGGCCACTCGCAGTGGCTCCACGGCGGAAACGAAGCCCATTACCGAGAAGCCGGGCAGCAGGAGAAACCAGAAGTCCTGGGACATGGGGCGCTCCGGGGTTGAGGTTGCGCAGCCTGTGTGTAGCGCAGGCCCGCCGCGCTTGGCAATGGCCAGGTCGCTGCAGTGCAAGAGCTGGTCGCCGCAGTGCGCTTCGCCGCCGTCCCGGCTGCGTACCTTGGTCGCCAGGGTCGGTCTCGCAAGGGGCCGGCGCCCACCTCGCAGAAAAACAATCAATAGCCGCACGAGGGGAGACCGATGAAGACGACGATTCGCCAGCTGGGCTGCGCCCTGCTGATCCTGGCCAGTGGCGCCGCCCTGGCCGCCGAACCCGAGCAGTGCCGCACGGTGCGCCTGGGCACGGTGAACTGGACCGACGTGGTCGCCAGCAGCGCCGTGGCCGAAGCCTTGCTCGACGGCCTGGGCTACCAGGTGAAGCAGACCAGCGCCTCGCAACAGATCGTCCTGGCCGGCCTGGCCGACAAGCAGCTGGACCTGTTCCTCGGCTACTGGCAACCGACCATGCAGCCGGTCGCCAGGCCTTACCTGGACAAAGGCCGGATCGAAGTGATCGAGCCGCCGACCCTGGCCGACGCGCAGTCCACCTATGCGGTGCCGAGCTACGTCGCCGAGGGCGGGCTGAAGACCTTCGCCGACATCGCCCGCTTCAAGGACAAGCTTGGCGGCCGCATCTACGCCATCGAGCCGGGCAGCGGCTCGAACCGCATCACCCGGAAGATGATCGACGACAACCGTTTCGGCCTGAAGGGCTTCCAGCTGGTGGAGTCCAGCGAGGCCGGGATGCTCACGGCGGTGAAGCGGGCGATCAAGCGCAAGCAGTGGGTGGTGTTCTTCGGCTGGAAGCCGCATCCGATGAACCTGCAGATCGACATGACCTACCTCACCGGCAGCGAGGATGTGTTCGGTCCCGACGAAGGCGCGGCCACCGTCTCCACCATGACCGCCGCCGGCTACCAGGCGCAGTGCGGCAACGTCGCCCGGCTGCTGCACAACCTGCGCTTCAGCAGCGCCCAGGTCAGCCAGGTGATGGCGCCGATCCTCGATCGCACCCAGCCCCTCGACGCCGCGCGCCAGTGGCTGAAGGCCAACCCCGAGCCGCTGAAGGCCTGGCTGGATGGCGTGAGCACCTTCGACGGCAAGGACGGCCTGGCCGCGCTCCAGGCCTCGCTGAAGTAACCCGCACCTATCCGTTCCGCCCGGCGCGGCCGGGCGGGGCTTCGTACACCCCGAATACAGGAAGCTACCACCGTGAACCATGAAGTCATCGTCACCTGCGCGGTGACCGGCGCCGGCGATACCGTCGGCCGGCATCCGGCGATCCCGGTCACTCCGAAACAGATTGCCGAGGCCGCCATCGAGGCGGCCAGGGCCGGCGCCACCGTCGCCCACTGCCACGTCCGCGACCCCGCCACCGGCAAGCCCAGTCGCGACGTGGCGCTGTACCGCGAAGTGGTCGAGCGTATCCGCGAAAGCGACACCGACGTGATCATCAACCTCACCGCCGGCATGGGCGGCGACCTGGAGATCGGCAAGGGCGAGCAGCCCCTGGAGTTCGGTGCCGGCACCGACCTGGTCGGCCCGCTGGAGCGGCTCAGGCATGTCGAGGAGCTGCTGCCGGAAATCTGCACCCTGGACTGCGGCACCCTCAATTTCGGCGACGGCGACTACATCTACGTCTCCACCCCTGCGCAACTGCGCGCCGGCGCCCGGCGCATCACCGAGCTGGGGGTCAAGGCCGAGCTGGAAATCTTCGATACCGGCCACCTCTGGTTCGCCAAGCAGATGCTCAAGGAAGGGCTGCTGGAGGATCCGCTGTTCCAGATCTGCCTGGGCATTCCCTGGGGCGCGCCGGCCGATACCACGACCATGAAGGCGATGGCCGACAACCTGCCGCCGGGGGCGACCTGGGCCGGCTTCGGCATCGGCCGCACGCAGATGCCGATGGTCGCCCAGGCCATGTTGCTGGGCGGCAACGTGCGGGTCGGCCTGGAGGACAACATCTGGCTGGACAAGGGCGTGCCGGCGAGCAACGGCAGCCTGGTGGAGCGCGCCATCGAGATCATCGAGCGCCTCGGCGGGCGCGCCCTGAGCCCGGCGGAAGGGCGCCGCAGGATGAACCTGAAGCCGCGCTGATTTCTTCCTCCCCGCCCCGTCGGGGGCGGGAACAACTTCTGGAGATGTCCATGTCCTTCGTCACCGAGATCAAGACCTTCGCCGCCCTCGGTAGCGGCGTCATCGGCAGCGGCTGGATCGCCCGCGCCCTGGCCCACGGCCTCGACGTCGTCGCCTGGGATCCGGCGCCGGGCGCCGAAGCGGCGTTGCGCGCGCGCGTCGCCAATGCCTGGCCGGCCTTGCGGAAACAGGGCCTGGCGCCCGGCGCGGCGCAGGAGCGCCTGCGCTTCGTCGCGAGCATCGAGGAATGCGTGGGCGACGCCGATTTCATCCAGGAGAGCGCCCCCGAGCGGCTCGACCTGAAGCTCGACCTGCACGCCAGGATCAGCGCCGCGGCGCGGCCCGACGTGCTGATCGGTTCCTCCACCTCGGGCCTGCTGCCCAGCGAGTTCTACGCCGAGGCGAGCCACCCCGAGCGCTGCCTGGTCGGCCACCCGTTCAACCCGGTCTACCTGCTGCCGCTGGTGGAGGTGGTCGGCGGCGAACGCACCGCTGCCGAGGCCGTGCGGGCGGCGATGCGGGTCTACGAATCGCTGGGCATGCGTCCGCTGCACGTACGCAAGGAAGTGCCCGGCTTCATCGCCGACCGCTTGCTCGAGGCGCTCTGGCGCGAGGCGCTGCACCTGGTCAACGACGGCGTGGCCACGACCGGCGAGATCGACGATGCGATCCGCTTCGGCGCCGGCCTGCGCTGGTCGTTCATGGGCACCTTCCTGACCTACACCCTGGCCGGTGGCAACGCCGGCATGCGCCACTTCATGGCGCAGTTCGGCCCGGCGCTGCAATTGCCCTGGACCTACCTGCCGGCGCCGGAACTCACCGAGGCCCTGATCGACCGGGTGGTGGAGGGCACCGCCGAGCAGCAGGGCGCGCGCAGCATCGCCGAGCTCGAGCGCTACCGCGACGACTGCCTGCTGGCGGTGCTCGGGGCGATCAGGGAAACCAAGGCCCGGCACGGCTTCGCCTTCGCCGAGTGACATGACGCGCCTTCCGCCCCGCCGGGCGTAGCGCAACCACGGAGCCTGCCATGAGCCAAGCCCTGACGACCTACGAGACGCCGGTCCTGCCCGAGTGGGTGGACTACAACGGCCACTTGCGCGATGCGTTCTACCTGCTGGTGTTCAGCTACGCCACCGATGCGCTGATGGCGCATATCGGCCTGGACAGCCAGAACCGCGACGCCAGCGGACACTCGCTGTTCACCCTGGAATGCCACCTGAACTTCCTCCATGAGGTGAAGGAGGGCGCCAGGGTCGAGGTGCGTACGCAACTGCTCGGTCACGATCGCAAGCGCCTGCATATCCACCATGCCCTGTACCTGCCTGGCAGCGGGCAGGCGCTGGCGCTGAGCGAGCAGATGCTGCTCCACGTCAGCCTCGACGGCCCGCGCTCGGTACCGTTCGAAGGCGAGGTGCTGGCGCGGGTCGAGGCGCTCGCCGAGGCACATCGCGCGCTCCCCGTGCCGGAAGGTGTCGGTCGGGTGATCGGCCTGCCGCCGGTGCGCTGAGCGCGATGGCTGCGAAGTATCCGCTGTCTCCGGCGATGTGGCGCTTCGTCGAGCACAGCCGGGCGTTCGCCAGCGACAGTCCGCGCCTGGATGCGCAACGTGCGGCCTACGCGCGGATGTGCCAGGCGTTCGCGCCGCCGCGCCCGGCCGGTTTGCGGGTGCTCGACTCCTGCTTGCCGGCCGCGCCGCCGGTGCGCGTGCGCCGCTATCGCCCCGACCGCCCGGCACCGCCCGGTGGCTGGCCGGCGCTGCTCTACCTGCACGGTGGCGGCTGGATGCTCGGCGGCCTCGATTCACACGATTTCATCTGCGCCGACCTGGCGGCGCGCCTGGGCCTGCTGGTGCTGGCGGTGGATTACCGACTGGCGCCGGAGCATCCGTTCCCGGCGGCATTGCAGGATTGCCTGCGTGCCTGGCAGGCGCTGAGCCTGGGCGAGCTGGACGAAGCGCTGGATGGGCGACGCCTGCTGGTGGCCGGCGACAGCGCCGGCGGCAACCTGGCGGCGGCGCTGTGCCTGGCACTGCGCGATGGCGGCGCGCCGTCGCCGGCCGCGCAGATATTGCTCTATCCCTTGCTGTCCGCTGCGCCATCGCCCTCGCGGATCGACTGCGCCGACGCGCCGTTGCTCGGCCTCGGCGATGTGCAGGCGTGCCTGGACGCCTACCTGCCGCTGGCGGCGCTGCACCGACAGCCGCTGGCGCTACCCCTGGAGGCCGCTGATTTCACTGGCCTGCCGCCGGCCTTCGTGGCGGTTGCCGAATTCGATCCGCTGCGCGACGACGGCGAGCGCTATGGTGCAGCGCTACGCGCGGCGGGTGGCGAGGCAGGGTTCTATCCGGGAAGCGGGCTGGTCCATGGCTGCCTGCGCGGCCACGGCATCGATGAGGTGGAAGCCCTGCATGAGGCCTTGCGGCGGGCCGTGCAGGGCTTCCTGGCGGAGGACTCAGGCGAGCGCCAGGCGGGTGAGTAATCCACCGCCGAGCACCAGCCAGGCGAATAGCAGGGCGGCCAGCAGCAGCGGCTTGAGGCCGGCGCGGCGGATCGCCGAGAGGTGCGTGCCGAGGCCGAGGCCGGCCATTGCCATGGCCAGGAGGAAGGTGTCGAGGTCGTTGACGTGGCTGACCAGCGCCGGCGGCAGGCTGACCAGCGAGTTGAGCCCGGCGACCAGTACGAAGCCGACGGCGAACCAGGGAATGGTGATCTTGGTCGCGCCGCTGTGCTGCCGGCGGTGCGCCTTGTCGCGTGCCAGCCAGGCCGAGAGCAGGATCAGGAAGGGCGCCAACATCATTACCCGGACCATCTTGGCGATCACTGCGGTATCCGCTGCCTCGATGCCGATCGAGCGACCCGCGGCGACCACCTGGGCCACCTCGTGCACCGTGGCACCGATGTACACGCCCCAGGTGCCAGGGTCGCGCGGTAGCAGCCCCCAGTCCTGGTCGAGCTGGAACAGCACCGGATAGAGGAAGATGCCCAGGGTGCCGAACACCACCACGGTGGAAACCGCCACCGCGACCTGTTCGGCGCGGCCACGCACGACCGGCTCGGTGGCCATCACCGCGGCGGCGCCGCAGATCGAACTGCCGGCGCCGATCAGCAGGGTGGTGGTGCGGTCCAGGCCGAACAGCCGGGTGCCGAGCAGGCACGCCAGGCCGAAGGTGCTGGCGAGCATCAGGGCGTCCAGCAGCACGCCGTGCAATCCGACGCCGGCGATGTCCTGGAAGGTCAGGCGCAGGCCGTAGAGGATGATCCCGGCGCGCAGCAGGATCTGCTTGGAGAAGCCGACGCCGGCGGCGCTGCCGGCGGCGATCCGAGGGTACAGGGTGTTGCCGACGACGATGCCGAGCACGATGGCCAGGGTCAGCGCGCTGATGCCGTTGTGCTGCAACCATTGCGAACGACCCAGGAGGATCGCCACGCCGGCCAGGGCGGCGCTGAGCAGCAGGCCGGGGATGAGTTTCTGGACCTGGGCCAGGGGTCTGGTACCGGTCTTGACGGGGAGGGTGTGCATCCTTCGCTCCTCAGGTGAGGTCACGGGACGCAGGTTAGGTAGCGGGAATGAATTTGTGAAACAAATAGTTTCTGTATTAAATACCTGAAAAACAGGTAGGTGAGTCCATGGCCCTCAGTTTCCGTCAGCTCCAGATCTTCTGTGCGGTGGCTCGCTGCGGCAGTACCACGGCGGCGGCGGAATCCATCTCGCTGTCGCAGTCGGCCACCAGCGCCGCGCTCAACGAGCTGGAATCGCAGCTTTCCACGCGCCTGTTCGACCGGGTCGGCAAGCGCCTGCAACTGAACGAGGTCGGCCGCCGCTTCCTGCCCCAGGCATTGCGCCTGCTCGACGGGGTGGCGCAACTGGAGCAGCAGTTCGCGGTTTCCGCCGCGCCCCAGGCGAGCCTGACGGTGGCGGCCAGCAGCACCATCGGCAACTACGTGCTGCCGCGCCTGCTGGCCTCCTTCGAGCGGGAGCAGCCGGGCGTGAGGGTCAACGCCAGCATCGGCAACACCGGTTCGGCGGTGCAGGACGTGGTGACCTTCGCGGCGGACATCGGCCTCATCGAAGGCCCCTGCCACGAGCCGGGCCTGCGGGTGGAGCCCTGGCTCGAGGACAGCCTGATCGTGGTGGCGGCGCCCGGCCACCCGCTGGCCTCGCGCACCCAGGTCTCCCGCGAGGCCCTGCGCCGCGCGCGCTGGCTGCTGCGCGAGCCCGGCTCGGGCACGCGCGAGGAGGTCAGCCACGCCCTGCTGGGCCACCTGCATTACCTGGAAGACAGCCTGGACCTGGGCAGCTCCGAGGCGATCAAGCACAGCGTCGCCGCCGGGCTGGGCATCAGTTGCCTGTCGCGCTGGGTGGTCGAGGAACAGTTGGCCTCCGGCGCGCTGGTCGAACTGCGCAGCAGCCTGCCGCCGTTGCGCCGGCGCTTCTACATGCTGCGCCAGCGCGACAAGTTCCTCTCGCCGGGCTTCGAGCGTTTCTGGGAACACTGTCGGGCGGGACTCGGCGCCGGCTAGCTGGCTTCCGGCAAAAAAATCCCCCTGCCGCGCCCGACGCGCGGAGGGGGATGAAAAAGGAGCCAGGAACGGCCCTCAGTGTGAGTCTGGCGTTTTCCGGAAGCCGTCCGCTGCATTCCGCAAGCCGCTGGAGGCGATTGTGGCGGTGTCGCTGGCGGTCGAATTAGCCGAAAACGACCTGCCCATGTCCAGGCGGGACAGCCCCCTTGCCGGGAGCGACGTGGGCTCAGCAGAATCGATGGCAATCCCCATCGAAGGAGCTGCCGCGATGATGCACGCCGATCTGATCGACCAGGACGATTTCCGCGAACGCCTGCAGGCGCTGGGCTTCAGCGTGCCGCCGGACTCGACTCCGGAGCAGGCCTGCGAATACGCCGTGCGCGGCCTCAGCCCGGAGCGCGCCCAGGCGCTGCGGCGGCTGGTGGAGGACATGCTCGGCGGGCACGCCACGCTGCTCCCGGCGGTGCGCGAGGCGATTTCCCGGCAATTGCTGCCGGCGCTGGTGCCGCGGGGCTGACAAGGCCCTGCCCGCTCCCGTGGACGGGGCGGGCAGGGACGCGCCGTCAGATCCGCACGCTGGCGAAGGTCGACTCGCCCTGCGCCTGGCTCAGGGCCGACAGCGCCGAGGAGTTGGGCATCAACGCCAGGTCCTGCGGGATCGGCATCAGCACCACCGGCTGGCCCAGCGGCTGGCCCTGGCGCTCGTCGCGCGGCGGGATGCCGAAGTACTCGCGGTAGCACTTGGAGAAGTGCGGGGTGGAGACGAAGCCGCAGACCGAGGCCACCTCGATGATCGACATGGACGTCTGCTTGAGCAACTGGCGGGCGCGGATCAGGCGCAGCTTCAGGTAGTAGCGCGATGGCGAGCAGTGCAGGTACTTCTGGAACAGCCGCTCGAGCTGGCGACGCGAGACGTTGACGTAGACCGCCAGTTCGTCGAGGTCGATCGGTTCCTCCAGGTTGGCCTCCATCAGCGCGACGATCTCCTGCAACTTCGGCTGGTTGGTGCCGAGCATGTGCTTGAGCGGCACGCGCTGGTGGTCCTGCTCGTTGCGGATGCGCTCGTAGATGAACATCTCGGAGATCGCCGCCGACAGCTCGCGGCCATGCTCGCGGCCGATCAGGTGCAGCATCATGTCCATCGGCGCGGTGCCGCCGGAAGAGGTGAAGCGGTTGCGGTCGATGGAGAACAGGCGGGTGCTCATGGCCACCCGGGGGAAGGCTTCCTGCATCGCCGCCAGGCATTCCCAGTGCACGCTGCAATCGTAGCCGTCGAGCAGGCCGGCGCGGGCCAGCGCCCAACTGCCGGTGCACACCGCGCCGAGGCGCCGACCCTGGCGGGCCTGGGCCTGGAGGAAAGTGACGTGCTCGCGGGTGACGCTGCGCTGGATGCCGACGCCGCCGCAGACGATCACGCAATCCACCGCCGGGGCGTTGTCGGTACCGGCGTCGGGGGTGATCTGCAGGCCGTCGCTGGCCCAGACCTGGCGGCCGTCCAGGCTCAGCGTATGCCAGCGGTAGAGTTCGCGTCCCGAGAGCTGGTTGGCCATGCGCAACGGTTCCACCGCCGAGGCCAGGGAGATCAGGGTGAAGTTGTCCAGCAGCAGGAAGCCGATGGACTGCGGATTTCGGTTCTGTGGTGGGACTCCGGGCGCGTACGTGGTCATGGGTGTATCTCCTCACGCTGAGCAAGCAGGCCTCTCACGAGGCTTTTTTTATGATTGTTGGAATTTCCGGGTGGCTGCTTGGGCCACGCCGTCGGCGTTGCTTGTAACCAGAGCAAGGCAAATGCCATGCCTATATTGATTGGGCGTTCAATCAAAAAAGCCGGAAGGCTTTAGCCCGGTATTTCCACTCGGACCTGGCACAACGACAGCATGGGCGACGGCTGGCGGCGCGCCGCGCGCCTGGGCATTTCGGTAGCACCAGGGCGGCCCCCGGCGAGAAGCCGGGGCAGCGGCCGTGGCGACAAAGGTAACGACGGGCGGCGAGCCGTTACTCCGCAGTGTGACGGATGACGACCGCCCGGTCACGCGTCATATGCGCCAAAAAGTGGCGTCTCGATCGTTTCGTGAGCAATTCCGGTTCAGCACTCGATGGCGTTCACCGCCAGGCCCCCGCGCGAGGTTTCCTTGTACTTGTCGTGCATGTCGGCACCGGTGTCGCGCATGGTGCGGATCACCTTGTCCAGCGAGATGAAATGCTGGCCGTCGCCGCGCAAGGCCATTTGCGCCGCGTTGATGGCCTTCACCGCGGCGATCG
Organism: Pseudomonas sp. DL; assembly: GCF_047199225.1. Lineage (NCBI taxonomy): Bacteria > Pseudomonadati > Pseudomonadota > Gammaproteobacteria > Pseudomonadales > Pseudomonadaceae > Pseudomonas > Pseudomonas sp. DL. The sequence continues at coordinate 6,247,873 of NZ_CP178323.1, read as the reverse complement.
CGTTGCGCTCGATACAGGGCACCTGGACCAGCCCGCCGACCGGGTCGCAGGTCAGCCCGAGGTTGTGCTCCAGGCCGATCTCGGCGGCGTTCTCGACCTGCGCCGGGGTGGCGCCGAGGACTTCCGCCAGTCCGGCGGCGGCCATCGCGCAGGCCGAGCCGACCTCGCCCTGGCAGCCGACCTCGGCGCCGGAGATCGAGGCGTTCTTCTTGCACAGGATGCCCACCGCGGCGGCGGCCAGCAGGTAGTCGACGACGTCGCGGTCCTGGGCGTCGGGATTGAACTTCATATAGTAGTGCAGCACCGCCGGGATGATCCCCGCCGCGCCGTTGGTGGGCGCGGTGACCATGCGCCCGCCGGCGGCGTTCTCCTCGTTCACCGCCAGGGCGAACAGGTTGACCCATTCCATGGCGCTGAGGGTCGAGCCGATCACGTTGGGCTTGCCGATCTCCTGCAGGTTGCGGTGCAGGCGCGCGGCGCGGCGTTGCACGTTGAGCCCGCCGGGAAGGATGCCTTCGTTGCGCAACCCGTTGTCGACGCAATCGCGCATCGCCTGCCAGATGCGCCGCAGGCCTTCGCGGATGTCGGTCTCGCTGCGCCAGATGCGTTCGTTGGCCAGCATCAGCTCGGATACCCGCAGGTTGTGGCGCTTGCACAGCAGCAACAGTTCCTCGGCGCTGGAGAAGTCGTAGGGCAGCACCGTGTGGTCCTGGTCGAGCTGTCCCGAGGCGGCCTGTGCCGCATCGACCACGAAGCCGCCACCCACCGAGTAGTAGGTCTCCTGGTGCAGTTCGCCTTGCTCGCCGTAGGCGACCAGGGTCATGGCGTTGGGGTGGTAGGGCAGGTTCTCGTCGAGCAGGCGCATGTCGCGCACCCAGTCGAACGGTACCGCCACGCGGCCGTCCAGTTGCAGCAGGCCGCTATCGAGCAGCGCGGCCATGCGTGGGGCGATCTGGGTCGGGTCGATACGATCCGGCCATTCGCCCATCAGGCCCATGATCACCGCGCGATCGGTGCCGTGGCCGACGCCGGTGGCGGACAGCGAGCCATACAGGCGCACTTCGAGACGCCGCACCGCCGACAGCGCCTGGCGTTGGCGCAGGGCAGTGGTGAACAGCGCGGCGGCGCGCATGGGGCCGACGGTATGCGAACTGGACGGGCCGATACCGATCTTGAAAAGGTCGAACACACTGATAGCCATGCCGGCCTCCGGGATTGCCGCGGCATCCGTGCCTGCGTAGTGGGGGTGGCGGCTCCTCCGCCCGCGATTCCTGCGCATCATCGGGCTTTCCCCGGGGCGGGCCGCATCCGCCACCGACCCGGCCATGTCCAAAAGCGCCGCGTCCGCGCCCGGATCGGGGAACCTCTGCGGCCGAGGGGCGTCTGCACCTGCACGGCGTCGGAATGAGAACGGGCTCGCGCCGCTCCGAAAACGGCATCCGCTGGTCGCCGGCAAAGACCACTATGATTGAATGCGACACAGCGGGTACTGAATGCGACCCCGCCTGCACTGGTTGCGACCCACCCTGTAGGCGACGGATGCGTCCTGTTTCATGATCGTTCACGAATTGCCCGCTGAGGGCCGCTACCGGTCGGCCCGATACAGACAGACCGCCGCGCCCTTCGGGGTAGCGCCGGCGCCTTACCCTGCAGAGGAGTTCGCTATGAAAGGTTGCAAGTCTTGGCTGCTGGCCGTGTCTCTGTGCGCACCGCTGGCAGCCCAGGCCGCGGAGCCCGAATCCTGTGCGTCGGTGCGTTTCGCCGACGTCGGCTGGACCGACATCACAGTGACTACTGCGGTCACCCGCCAGGTCCTCGAGTCCCTCGGCTACAAGACCAAGGTCAATCTGCTCTCGGTGCCGGTGACCTACCGCTCCCTGGCCAACAACGACCTCGACGTATTCCTGGGCAACTGGATGCCCACCATGACCAACGACATCAAGCAGTACGCCGAGAAAGGTACGGTCGAGACACTGCGCGCCAACCTGGAGGGCGCCAAGTACACCCTGGCGGTTCCCCAGTACGTCTACGACGGCGGCCTGCGCAGCTTCGCCGATATCGCGAAGTTCTCCGACAAGCTGGGCAACAAGATCTACGGCATCGAGCCGGGCAACGACGGCAACCGCGTCGCCCAGAGCATGATCGACAAGAACGCCTTCGAACTGGGCAAGTTCAAGTTGGTGGAATCCAGCGAGGCGGGCATGCTCTCGCAGGTGCAGCGGGCCATCCGGCGCAACCAGTGGGTGGTGTTCCTCGGCTGGGAGCCGCACCCCATGAATACCCGCTTCCAGATGAAGTACCTGGAAGGCGGCGACGACTTCTTCGGCCCCAACTATGGCGGCGCGACCATCTACACCAACGTGCGCAAGGGCTACGCCCAGGAGTGCGCCAACGTCGGCCAACTGCTGAAGAACCTCAGCTTCACCCTCGAGATGGAGAACAAGCTGATGGACGCGGTACTCAACGAAAACAAGAAACCCGAGGAAGCCGCTAAGGCCTGGTTGAAGGATCACCCGGAACAGCTGGATGCCTGGCTGGCCGGTGTCACCACCCGCGACGGGCAGCCTGCCGCAGCCGCGGCCAAGCTGGCGTTCGCCAAGTAGGCGACCGGTCGTTCATTTCCCGCTCTTGATGGACCCTGATTATGTTCCTGACTGATCACAAGCTCCCGCTGGGAGAGCAGATCGCCGGTTTCGTCGACTGGCTGACCCTGCATGGCGCATCGTTCTTCGACAAGATCTCCGACACCCTTGAGTTCCTCATCCATGGCGTCACCAACGGCTTGCTCTGGTTCAACCCGCTGGTGCTGATCGCCTTGCTGGTAGGGCTGGTGCATTTCATCCAGCGCAGCTGGGGGCTGACCGTGTTCGCCCTGGCCTCGTTGCTGCTGATCCTCAACCTGGGCTACTGGCAGGAGACCATGGAAACCCTCGCCCAGGTGATATTCGCCACCCTGGTGTGCATCGCCGTAGGCGTGCCGCTGGGCATCGTCGCCGCGCACAAGCCGTGGTTCTACACCGCGCTGCGGCCGCTGCTGGACCTGATGCAGACGGTGCCGACCTTCGTCTACCTGATCCCGACCCTGACCCTGTTCGGCCTCGGCGTGGTGCCGGGCCTGATCTCCACGGTGATCTTCGCCGTCGCCGCGCCAATCCGCCTGACCTGCCTGGGTATCCAGGACGTTCCGGCGGAGCTGCTCGACGCCGGCAAGGCCTTCGGCTGCTCGCGCTGGCAACTGCTGACGCGCATCGAGCTGCCGCACGCGATGCCGAGCATCGCCGCCGGCATCACCCAATGCATCATGCTCTCCCTGTCGATGGTGGTGATCGCCGCGCTGGTCGGCGCCGATGGCCTCGGCAAGCCGGTGGTGAACGCGCTGAACACCGCCGACATCTCCCTCGGCTTCGAAGCCGGCCTGGCCATCGTCCTGCTCGCCATCCTGCTCGACCGGGTGTGCAAGCAGCGCGCCGTGAAGGGGAAATAAGCCATGACCGCGATCCGATTCGACCATGTGGACGTCATCTTCGGCACCCACACCAAGGAAGCCCTGAAGCTCCTCGACCAGGGCCTCGGCCGCGCCGAGATCCTCAAGCGCACCGGCCAGGTGCTCGGCGTCGAGGACGCCTGCCTGGACGTCAACCGCGGCGAGATCTGCGTGCTGATGGGACTTTCCGGCTCCGGCAAGTCGAGCCTGCTGCGCTGCATCAACGGCCTGAACAAGGTCAGCCGCGGCAAGCTGCTGATCGAGCACGAAGGTTCGCAGGTGGACATCGCCAACTGCTCGCCGGCGACCCTCAAGGCCATGCGCACCAAGCGCATCGCCATGGTGTTCCAGAAGTTCGCCCTGATGCCCTGGCTGACGGTGGCCGAGAACGTCGGCTTCGGCCTGGAGATGCAGGGCCGTCCGGCCGCCGAGCGGAAGAAGCTGATCGACGAGAAGCTCGAGCTGGTCGGTCTCTCGCAGTGGCGCGACAAGCGTCCCGACTCGCTCTCCGGCGGCATGCAGCAGCGCGTCGGCCTGGCTCGCGCGCTGGCGATGGATGGCGACATCCTGCTGATGGACGAACCGTTCTCCGCCCTCGACCCGCTGATCCGCCAGCAATTGCAGGACGAACTGCTGGTGCTGCAACGGCAACTGCACAAGACCATCGTGTTCGTCAGCCACGACCTCGACGAGGCGCTGAAGATCGGTACCCGCATCGCGATCATGAAGGACGGCCGGATCATCCAGCACGGCAAGCCGGAAGAGATCGTGCTGAGCCCCGCGGACGACTACGTGCGTACCTTCGTCGCCCATACCAACCCGCTCAACGTGCTGTGCGGCCAGAGCCTGATGCGTGGCCTCGACCAGTGCATCCGGCAGAACGACGAGATCTGCTTCGACCAGGGCCGCGACTGCTGGATCGGTCTCAGCGAAGGCGACGTGCTCAAGGGCGCGCGCCAGGGCAGCAACGTCATCGACCTGCAACGCTGGCGCCAGGGCGACCCGGTGGAGAAGCTGCGCCGCGAACCGACCCTGGTGGATGTCAGCATCCGTATGCGCGATGCCCTGCAGATTCGCTACCAGACCGGCCACAAGCTGGTCCTTCAGGAGCAGGACAGGGTGGTCGGGGTGCTCGGCGACAGCGAGCTGTACCACGCGCTGCTGGGCAAGAACCTCGGCTGACCCCCAAGGCCCGCTCGGGGCCGCTGCGAATGCCCGGCGCTGCCGGGCATTCGCGTTTATCCTCCGCGCTTTTTCCGTCTGTTCTTCCTTTCGCACGCTCCCGCGCGCCGGTTCCTGCGGCATGCGACGGGCGCTAGGCGGCAGAAAAGAAAGGCCCGGCGAAACGCCGGGCCAAGTACGCACCTGATTGGCGAGGGCGCCCTAGCGGCGCCAGGTTCAGGTCTGGTGCTGGGTTGGCGCCGGCACCGGCTGGTAGGTGCGGCGGTCGCCGACCTGGGCCTCGTAGTCGGCGCGCATGGCCTTGTGCAGGCCGAACATGAACAGGATCAGCACCGCCGAGAACGGTAGCCCGGCGAGCACCACGACGGTTTGCATCGCCGTGAAGTTGCCGGCGAACAGCAGGCCGATGGTGACTAGCGTGACGACGGCCGACCAGAGGATGCGCAGCCAGTTCGGCGCGTCCTCGTCCAGCTCGCCGCCGCTGCGCGAGAGATTGGCCAGCATCACCGAGCCGGAATCCGCCGGGGTGAGGAACAGCACGAAGCCGACGAAGATCGACAGGCCGATGACGATCTTCGACAGCGGATAGTGTTCCAGCAGCAGGTAGATCGACATCGACGGCTGTTCCAGCGCGGCCTTGCCCAGGTCGGTCGCGCCGTGGTTCATCACCAGGTCCAGGGCGCTGTTGCCGAATACCGACAGCCAGGCCAGGGTGAAGCCCAGCGGGATCAGCAGCACCCCGCAGACCAGTTCGCGCACGCTGCGACCGCGGGAGATGCGGGCGATGAACATACCGACGAAGGGCGCCCAGGAAATCCACCAGGCCCAGTAGAACAGGGTCCACAGGCCCAGCCATTCCTCGCTCTTGCCGGCGCCGGCACCGGTGTAGACGTAGAGGTCGAAGGTCTTCAGCACCAGGCCGTCGAGATAGTCGCCGAGGTTCTGTACGAAGCCGTTGAGCAGTTCCAGGGTCGAACCGCAGACCAGCACGAACAGCAGCAGCGAGCTGAACAGCACGATATTCAGGTTGGACAGCCGGCGGATGCCTTTCTCGACACCGGAGACCGCCGCCAGGGTGGCGACCAGGCTCATCGCCAGGATCACCGCCAGCAGGGTGCCTTTGCTGTGCGGCATGCCGGTCAGGTACTCGAGACCGGACGACACCTGCAAGGCGCCGATGCCCAGGTTGGTCACCAGCCCGAGAAGGGTGACGAAGATGCCGAAGCAATCCACCGCGTGGCCCGCGGCGCCTTTCACCCAGCGCTCGCCGAGGATCGGATAGAGCGCCGAGCGCAACGCCAGCGGCTGGCGATGGCGGTAGGCGAAATAACCGACGGCGAGGCCGACCAGGGCATAGATCGCCCAACCGTGCAGGCCCCAGTGGAGGAAGGTCAGTTGCAGCGCCTGGCGCGCCGCCTGAGGGCTGCCGGGAACGCCTTCGGGTGGATGGTAGAGGTGGTCGATCGGCTCGGATGCGGCGAAGTAGAGCAGCGAGATGCCGATCCCGGAGGAGAACAGCATGCCGGCCCAGGCGCCGTAGCTGAAGTCCGGCTTTTCATGCTCCTCGCCGAGCTTGAGGGTGCCGAAGCGCGAGAAGGCCACCCAGGCGACGAAGAACAGGTAGGCGCCGATGGCCAGCATGTAGTACCAGCCGAAGCTGTGCGACAGCCACGCCTGGATGCGGCCGAGCAAGGCTCCGGCGCTGTCGGGATAGAGGATGAGGGCGGCGGTCAGAACCAGGATCAGTGCGGTCGAGCCGAAGAACACGATCGGATTCAGACGTACCTGCTCGTTTGTTTTTATTGGCGAAGCAGTACTCATTGGAGGATGACCCCATGGCAGTGAAAGCATGGCGGCTTATGGCCGCGGACTACAGACACAGCATTGCCACCCCACTTGAAGCCCGGATTCTGCGATCCTTGGCGGACTTCGGCGACGAGGTGATGAACGGCGCGGGCCAGGTTGCACGCAGGCTGGGAGCCGCTCATGGACGCCGAGCTTATTCTTAGTTGATTGAACGTTCAATAAAAACAAAATAGACTGGCCACCAATGACGTCGGTCGGTGCCCGCACGCACCCATCGACGAGAGGAGATAGCAATGCCCAAGGTCGGTATGCAGCCCATCCGCCGCTCGCAACTGATTCACGCCACCCTGGAGGCGGTCGATCAGGTCGGCATGGGAGACGCCAGCATCGCCCTGATAGCCCGCCTGGCGGGTGTTTCCAACGGCATCATCAGCCACTACTTCCAGGACAAGAACGGCTTGCTGGAAGCGACCATGCGGCACCTGCTCAGCGCCTTGAGCAAGGCCGTACGCGAACGCCGCGCGGCGCTCTACGACGACAGTCCGAGGGCGCACCTGCGAGCGATCGTCGAAGGCAACTTCGACGACAGCCAGGTCAATGGTCCGGCGATGAAGACCTGGCTGGCGTTCTGGGCGACCAGCATGCACCAGCCGGCACTGCGTCGATTGCAGCGGGTCAACGACCATCGCCTGTATTCGAACCTGTGCTACCAGTTCCGCCGCCAGCTCTCGGCGGACGACGCCCGCGCCGCGGCACGCGGCCTGGCGGCCCTGATCGACGGCCTGTGGTTGCGTGGCGCGCTGACCGGCGACGCCTTCGATACCGACGAGGCCCTGAACATCGCTTACGACTACCTCGACCAGCAGTTGGCAAAACAGTCGGGGTAGGGACGAAAACCCCCGCGGCGCCGCCTTGCGCCTGCGATACCGATAAGAGAGGACTGCAACATGGCCCGATTCGAAGAACAGAAGCTCTACATTGGCGGTCGCTACGTGGAGGCCAGCAGTGGCGCCACCTTCGAGACCATCAACCCGGCCAACGGCGAAGTGCTCGCCAAGGTCCAGCGGGCTTCCAGGGAAGACGTCGAGCGGGCCGTGCAGAGCGCCGTCGAGGGGCAGAAGGTGTGGGCGGCGATGACCGCCATGCAGCGCTCGCGCATCCTCCGTCGCGCCGTCGACATCCTCCGCGAGCGCAACGACGAACTGGCCGCCCTGGAAACCCTGGATACCGGCAAGCCGCTGGCGGAAACCCGCTCGGTGGACATCGTCACCGGCGCCGACGTGCTCGAGTACTACGCCGGCCTGGTCCCGGCCATCGAAGGCGAGCAGATTCCCCTGCGCGAAACCAGCTTCGTCTACACCCGCCGCGAGCCGCTGGGCGTGGTCGCCGGCATTGGCGCCTGGAACTACCCGGTGCAGATCGCCCTGTGGAAATCCGCCCCGGCCCTCGCTGCCGGCAACGCGATGATCTTCAAGCCCAGCGAAGTCACCCCGCTGACCGCCCTCAAGCTGGCCGAGATCTACACCGAGGCCGGCGTGCCGGACGGCGTGTTCAACGTGCTCACCGGCAGCGGACGCGAAGTCGGCCAGTGGCTGACCGAGCACCCGCTGATCGAGAAGATCTCCTTCACCGGTGGCACCTCCACCGGCAAGAAAGTCATGGCCAGCGCTTCCAGCTCGTCGCTGAAGGAAGTGACCATGGAGCTGGGCGGCAAGTCCCCGCTGATCATCTTCCCCGACGCAGACCTCGACCGTGCCGCCGACATCGCCGTCATGGCCAACTTCTTCAGCTCCGGCCAGGTCTGCACCAACGGCACCCGGGTGTTCATCCACCGTTCCCAGCAGGCCCGCTTCGAAGCCAAGGTACTGGAGCGCGTGCAGCGCATCCGTCTCGGCGACCCGCAGGACGAGAACACCAACTTCGGCCCGCTGGTCAGCTTCCCGCACATGGAAAGCGTGCTCGGCTACATCGAGTCCGGCAAGGCGCAGAAGGCTCGCCTGCTGTGCGGCGGCGAGCGTGTGACCGATGGAGCGTTCGGCAAAGGCGCCTACGTCGCGCCGACCGTGTTCACCGATTGCCGCGACGACATGACCATCGTCCGCGAGGAAATCTTCGGCCCGGTGATGAGCATCCTGGTCTATGACGACGAAGACGAGGCGATCCGCCGCGCCAACGATACCGAGTACGGCCTCGCCGCCGGCGTCGTGACCCAGGACCTGGCCCGCGCCCACCGCGCCATCCATCGCCTGGAAGCCGGCATCTGCTGGATCAATACCTGGGGCGAGTCGCCGGCGGAAATGCCGGTCGGCGGTTACAAGCAATCCGGTGTCGGTCGCGAGAACGGTCTCACCACCCTGGCTCATTACACTCGCATCAAGTCCGTGCAAGTGGAGCTGGGCGACTACGCCTCGGTGTTCTGAGCCTCGACGCAGCGCTCGAACCCCTAACCAGGCCGGTCCCAGGCAACGCTCCCTGACACCGGCCATTCCGAACTTCCAGACACCGGCGCGCCAGCGTCGCGGCCGGTGTCATGCCGAGAAAAGAGGAAGGCCTGCATGTCCCAGGAATTCGACTACATCATCATCGGAGCCGGCTCTGCCGGTAACGTACTCGCTACCCGCCTCACCGAAGATGCCGACGTCAGCGTCCTGCTGCTCGAAGCCGGCGGTCCCGACTACCGCTTCGACTTCCGCACCCAGATGCCGGCGGCCCTTGCCTTCCCGCTGCAGGGGCGGCGCTACAACTGGGCCTACGAGACCGACCCCGAGCCCTACATGAACAACCGCCGCATGGAGTGCGGTCGCGGCAAGGGCCTGGGCGGCTCCTCGCTGATCAACGGCATGTGCTACATCCGCGGCAACGCCCTGGACTTCGACGGCTGGGCCAAGGAGCCGGGCCTCGAGGACTGGAGCTACCTCGACTGCCTGCCGTACTTCCGCAAGGCGGAAACCCGGGACATCGGCCCCAACGACTACCATGGCGGCGACGGCCCGGTCAGCGTGACCACGCCGAAGGCCGGCAACAACCCACTGTTCCATGCGATGGTCGAGGCCGGCGTGCAGGCCGGCTACCCGCGAACCGATGACCTCAACGGCTACCAGCAGGAAGGCTTCGGCCCCATGGACCGGACCGTCACCCCGGAGGGCCGTCGCGCCGCCACCGGGCGCGGCTACCTGGACCAGGCCCGCGGCCGGCCCAACCTGACCATCGTCACCCACGCCCTGAGCGACCGCATCCTGTTCAGCGGCAAGCGCGCCATCGGCGTCTCCTACCTGGTGGGCAACGGCGACAACCCGGTCACCGCCCACGCCCGCCGCGAAGTATTGGTGTGCAGCGGCGCGATCGCCTCGCCGCAATTGCTGCAACGCTCCGGCGTCGGCCCGGCGGCCCTGCTGCGCGACCTGGACATCCCGGTGGTGCATGACCTGCCGGGCGTCGGCGCCAACCTGCAGGATCACCTGGAACTCTACCTGCAGTACGCCTGCAAGCAGCCGGTGTCGATCTACCCGGCGACCAAATGGTGGAACCAGCCGGCCATCGGTGCCCAGTGGCTGTTCCTCGGCAAGGGCCTCGGCGCCAGCAACCAGTTCGAGGCCGGCGGCTTCATCCGAACCCGCGAAGCGTTCGAATGGCCGAACATCCAGTTCCATTTCCTCCCGGTGGCGATCAACTACAATGGCAGCAAGGGCGTGCAGGAGCACGGCTTCCAGGCGCACATGGGCTCGATGCGCTCGCCGAGCCGCGGGCGCATCCACCTGAAGTCCAGGGACCCGCGCCAGCATCCGAGCATCCTGTTCAACTACATGTCCCACGAGCAGGACTGGCAGGAGTTCCGCGACGGCATCCGGCTGACCCGCGAGATCATGAACCAGCCGGCGCTGGACCCCTATCGGGGCCGCGAGTTGAGCCCAGGGGTGAACGTGCAGTCGGACGCCGAACTCGACGAGTTCATCCGCAACCATGCTGAGACCGCTTTCCACCCATCCTGTTCGTGCAAGATGGGCAGCGACGACATGGCGGTGGTCGATGGCCAGGGACGGGTCCATGGCATGGAAGGACTGCGAGTGGTGGATGCGTCGATCATGCCGCTGATCATCACCGGCAACCTCAATGCCACCACCATCATGATGGCCGAGAAGATCGCCGACAGGATCCGCGGTCGCCAGCCGCTGCCGCGCAGCACGGCGAAGTACTACGTGGCCGGGGATGCGCCGGTACGCGGCAACCCCGTGCGGGCCTGAGGAACGCGCAAACAAGAACGCCGGCGATAGCCGGCGTTCCTGCGTCTAGCCCCGGCGTGGCGGGACCGGGCGGGTGCGCCCGCTGCCATCGATGGCGACGAACACGAACACCGCCTCGGTGACTTTGCGCCATTCGCTGGACAGCGGGTCGTCGCTCCACACCTCGACCAGCATGCGGATCGAGCTGCGGCCGACTTCCAGGGTCTGGGTATAGAAGGAAAGCTGGGCACCTACCGCGACCGGCACCATGAAGGCCATGCGGTCGATGGCGACGGTGGCGATACGGCCGCCGGCGATCTTGCTGGCCATGGCGGTTCCCGCCAGGTCCATCTGGGATACCAGCCAACCGCCGTAGATATCGCCGAAACCGTTGGTTTCGCGCGGCAGCGCGGTAATCTGCAAGGCCAGGTCTCCCTGGGGAATGGGGTCTTCTTGTTCAAGCTCGATCATAGGTAAGGGCCTCGTGCCCCCCGGATTTCTTGTTCAAGCGCGGTTTAGGGGAAAACTCTCCCAAAACGCCTGCCGGTGCAAGGTCTTGGGACAGCTTTCAGAGGCGCCCGGGCATTATATAGAGGAGTAGGGCAGCCGACGACCGCCCGGTTCTCTCTTCGACCGACTGTGTGGACATTCGTCGATTTGCTATGGTTTCGCTCCTGCGTCCCCGGGTCGCAGGTCGACACGCCTGCCGGTCGAACCCCGCTCATGCTTGCTGAACGAATAAAGAGAACAATCCCGACATGCCATCCGCGAATGCTCCCGAGGCGCCGGCCCAGCGTCCATTGACCCGCAGCGACTACAAGACCCTGTCCCTCTCCGCCCTGGGTGGAGCGCTGGAGTTCTACGACTTCATCATCTTCGTGTTCTTCGCCACCGTGGTCGGCAAGCTGTTCTTCCCGGCGGACATGCCGGAATGGCTGCGTCAGCTGCAAACCTTCGGCCTGTTCGCCGCCGGCTACCTGGCGCGGCCGCTGGGCGGCGTGATCATGGCCCACTTCGGCGACCTGCTCGGGCGCAAGCGCATGTTCACCCTGAGCATCTTCATGATGGCGGTGCCGACCCTGATCATGGGCCTGCTTCCGACCTACGCGCAGATCGGCATCTGGGCGCCCCTGGCGCTGCTCCTGCTGAGGGTGATCCAGGGCGCCGCGATTGGCGGGGAGGTGCCGGGGGCTTGGGTCTTCGTCGCCGAGCATGTACCGGCACGGCATGTCGGTTATGCCTGCGGGACGCTGACTTCCGGCCTGACGGCGGGCATCCTGCTGGGCTCGCTGGTGGCTACTGCGATCAATAGCTTCTATAGCGCGACAGAGGTGCGGGACTACGCCTGGCGGATTCCCTTCCTGCTCGGCGGGGTGTTCGGCCTGTTCTCGGTCTACCTGCGCCGCTGGCTGCACGAGACGCCGGTATTCGCCGAGCTGCAGCAGCGCAAGGCGCTGGCAGAGGAAGTGCCGTTGAAAGCGGTGGTCCGCGATCATCGTGGCGCCGTCCTGGTGTCGATGCTGCTGACCTGGGTGCTGTCGGCCGCGATCGTGGTGGTCATCCTGATGACCCCTACCGTGCTGCAGAGCGTATACGGCTTCGATGCCGCCACGGCGCTCAAGGCCAACAGCCTGGCGATCGTCTGCCTGACCCTTGGCTGCATCGTCGCCGGGCGCATGGCGGATCGTTACGGCGCGGGACTGACTTTCGTTGCCGGTAGCGTGCTGCTGGCGCTGGTGTCCTGGAGCTTCTACGGCAACCTCAAGGCCCACCCGGACTGGCTCTTTCCTTTATATGCACTGACCGGCTTCTTCGTCGGCATCGTCGGCGCCGTTCCCTACGTGATGGTCAATGCGTTCCCACCGGTTGTGCGTTTCTCCGGCCTGTCCTTTTCCTACAACCTGGCCTACGCCATCTTCGGTGGGCTGACGCCGATGGCGGTGGCCCTGCTGCTCAAGCAGAGCCCGATGGGGCCGGCTTACTACGTGGTCACTCTGTGCCTGGTCGGCTTCCTCGTCGGGCTCTACCTGCTGGCGCAGAAAAAGCCGGCTGGCGAGGCGGTTTCGGTGGGCTGAAAGCGCTTCCGGCGGTTATTTGAATTATTTTTGAAATAATCGTTGACGCCAGTTTCTATCTCCCTATAATGCGCACCACTCCCGGCGACGACGAAGAGTAAATGCT
>NZ_CP178323.1:4957500-6232500 GCF_047199225.1 Pseudomonas sp. DL | reverse complement strand
GCAGTCAGAGGCGATGAAAGACGTGGTAGCCTGCGAAAAGCTTCGGGGAGTCGGCAAACAGACTTTGATCCGGAGATCTCTGAATGGGGGAACCCACCTAGGATAACCTAGGTATCTTGTACTGAATCCATAGGTGCAAGAGGCGAACCAGGGGAACTGAAACATCTAAGTACCCTGAGGAAAAGAAATCAACCGAGATTCCCTTAGTAGTGGCGAGCGAACGGGGATTAGCCCTTAAGCTTCATTGATTTTAGCGGAACGCTCTGGAAAGTGCGGCCATAGTGGGTGATAGCCCCGTACGCGAAAGGATCTTTGAAGTGAAATCGAGTAGGACGGAGCACGAGAAACTTTGTCTGAACATGGGGGGACCATCCTCCAAGGCTAAATACTACTGACTGACCGATAGTGAACCAGTACCGTGAGGGAAAGGCGAAAAGAACCCCGGAGAGGGGAGTGAAATAGAACCTGAAACCGTATGCGTACAAGCAGTGGGAGCCTACTTGTTAGGTGACTGCGTACCTTTTGTATAATGGGTCAGCGACTTATATTCAGTGGCAAGCTTAACCGTATAGGGTAGGCGTAGCGAAAGCGAGTCTTAATAGGGCGTTTAGTCGCTGGGTATAGACCCGAAACCGGGCGATCTATCCATGAGCAGGTTGAAGGTTAGGTAACACTGACTGGAGGACCGAACCCACTCCCGTTGAAAAGGTAGGGGATGACTTGTGGATCGGAGTGAAAGGCTAATCAAGCTCGGAGATAGCTGGTTCTCCTCGAAAGCTATTTAGGTAGCGCCTCATGTATCACTCTGGGGGGTAGAGCACTGTTTCGGCTAGGGGGTCATCCCGACTTACCAAACCGATGCAAACTCCGAATACCCAGAAGTGCCGAGCATGGGAGACACACGGCGGGTGCTAACGTCCGTCGTGAAAAGGGAAACAACCCAGACCGCCAGCTAAGGTCCCAAAGTTGTGGTTAAGTGGTAAACGATGTGGGAAGGCTTAGACAGCTAGGAGGTTGGCTTAGAAGCAGCCATCCTTTAAAGAAAGCGTAATAGCTCACTAGTCGAGTCGGCCTGCGCGGAAGATGTAACGGGGCTCAAACCACACACCGAAGCTGCGGGTGTCACGTAAGTGACGCGGTAGAGGAGCGTTCTGTAAGCCTGTGAAGGTGAGTTGAGAAGCTTGCTGGAGGTATCAGAAGTGCGAATGCTGACATGAGTAACGACAATGGGTGTGAAAAACACCCACGCCGAAAGACCAAGGGTTCCTGCGCAACGTTAATCGACGCAGGGTTAGTCGGTTCCTAAGGCGAGGCTGAAAAGCGTAGTCGATGGGAAACAGGTTAATATTCCTGTACTTCTGGTTACTGCGATGGAGGGACGGAGAAGGCTAGGCCAGCTTGGCGTTGGTTGTCCAAGTTTAAGGTGGTAGGCTGAAATCTTAGGTAAATCCGGGGTTTCAAGGCCGAGAGCTGATGACGAGTTGTCTTTTAGATGACGAAGTGGTTGATGCCATGCTTCCAAGAAAAGCTTCTAAGCTTCAGGTAACCAGGAACCGTACCCCAAACCGACACAGGTGGTCGGGTAGAGAATACCAAGGCGCTTGAGAGAACTCGGGTGAAGGAACTAGGCAAAATGGCACCGTAACTTCGGGAGAAGGTGCGCCGGCTAGGGTGAAGGATTTACTCCGTAAGCTCTGGCTGGTCGAAGATACCAGGCCGCTGCGACTGTTTATTAAAAACACAGCACTCTGCAAACACGAAAGTGGACGTATAGGGTGTGACGCCTGCCCGGTGCCGGAAGGTTAATTGATGGGGTTAGCGCAAGCGAAGCTCTTGATCGAAGCCCCGGTAAACGGCGGCCGTAACTATAACGGTCCTAAGGTAGCGAAATTCCTTGTCGGGTAAGTTCCGACCTGCACGAATGGCGTAACGATGGCGGCGCTGTCTCCACCCGAGACTCAGTGAAATTGAAATCGCTGTGAAGATGCAGTGTATCCGCGGCTAGACGGAAAGACCCCGTGAACCTTTACTGTAGCTTTGCACTGGACTTTGAGCCTGCTTGTGTAGGATAGGTGGGAGGCTTTGAAGCGTGGACGCCAGTTCGCGTGGAGCCATCCTTGAAATACCACCCTGGCATGCTTGAGGTTCTAACTCTGGTCCGTGATCCGGATCGAGGACAGTGTATGGTGGGCAGTTTGACTGGGGCGGTCTCCTCCTAAAGAGTAACGGAGGAGTACGAAGGTGCGCTCAGACCGGTCGGAAATCGGTCGCAGAGTATAAAGGCAAAAGCGCGCTTGACTGCGAGACAGACACGTCGAGCAGGTACGAAAGTAGGTCTTAGTGATCCGGTGGTTCTGTATGGAAGGGCCATCGCTCAACGGATAAAAGGTACTCCGGGGATAACAGGCTGATACCGCCCAAGAGTTCATATCGACGGCGGTGTTTGGCACCTCGATGTCGGCTCATCACATCCTGGGGCTGAAGCCGGTCCCAAGGGTATGGCTGTTCGCCATTTAAAGTGGTACGCGAGCTGGGTTTAGAACGTCGTGAGACAGTTCGGTCCCTATCTGCCGTGGACGTTTGAGATTTGAGAGGGGCTGCTCCTAGTACGAGAGGACCGGAGTGGACGAACCTCTGGTGTTCCGGTTGTCACGCCAGTGGCATTGCCGGGTAGCTATGTTCGGAAAAGATAACCGCTGAAAGCATCTAAGCGGGAAACTTGCCTCAAGATGAGATCTCACTGGGAACTTGATTCCCCTGAAGGGCCGTCGAAGACTACGACGTTGATAGGCTGGGTGTGTAAGCGTTGTGAGGCGTTGAGCTAACCAGTACTAATTGCCCGTGAGGCTTGACCATATAACACCCAAACAATCTGACGATTGTGTGTTGTAAGGTGAAGTCGACGAACCGAAAGTTCGCATGAACCGCAAACACCTTGAAATCACATACCTGAATCCGGATAGACGTAAGCCCAAGCGAACGGATATCCAACCGAATTGCTTGACGATCATAGAGCGTTGGAACCACCTGATCCCTTCCCGAACTCAGAAGTGAAACGACGCATCGCCGATGGTAGTGTGGGGTCTCCCCATGTGAGAGTAGGTCATCGTCAAGCTCCTATCCCAAAACCCCTGGTCAGCGATGACCAGGGGTTTTGCTTTTGCGCGCGGAAAAAGGCGTGCTTCCTCGCTTCTTTTCTCGACTGCGAATGCCGGCGGCGACTGTCACAATTGCCCTGGAAACTACCCATCCTGCATGAAACGGATGGACGGCTACCTCCCCCAGGCGGATCGAAAACGCGCTCCAGAGGGCCTCCCGGGCCCCTCCGTGAAAGGCTGGAGCCCTTGTGTTTCCAGGCTTTTAGGGGTGTGGCAGGGCTTCTCCCAAGGCTTGCGGAAAAATGTCGGAAGGCTGATGGCATTTCATCCAACTGTCACATTCCTTTCATAGAGTCTTCATGCGGCCTGACGATACTGGCCCCCGTTCCATCCAACCCCATCCTGTCCAAGGAGCAAGGCATGAAACTCAAGCGTTTGATGGCGGCCCTGACGTTCGTCGCCGCAGGCGTAGGCGCCGCTTCCGCGGTAGCCGCGATCGACCCGGCGCTGCCGGAATATCAGAAAGCCAGCGGTGTGTCGGGCAACCTGTCGAGCGTCGGCTCCGACACTCTGGCCAACCTGATGACCATGTGGGCCGAGGAGTACAAGCGCCTCTATCCGAACGTGAACATCCAGATCCAGGCTGCCGGTTCTTCCACCGCGCCGCCGGCCCTGACCGAAGGCACCGCCAACCTGGGCCCGATGAGCCGCAAGATGAAGGACGTCGAGCTGCAGGCTTTCGAGCAGAAGTACGGCTATAAGCCGACCGCCGTCCCGGTCGCTGTCGACGCCCTGGCGATCTTCGTGCACAAGGACAACCCGATCAAAGGCCTGACCATGCAGCAGGTCGATGCGATCTTCTCCGCTACCCGCCTGTGTGGCAGCAAGCAGGACGTGAAGACCTGGGGCGACCTGGGCCTGACCGGTGACTGGGCGAAGAAGCCGGTGCAACTGTTCGGCCGCAACTCGGTTTCCGGCACCTACGGCTACTTCAAGGAAGAAGCCCTGTGCAAAGGCGACTTCCGTCCGAACGTCAACGAGCAGCCGGGTTCGGCTTCCGTGGTGCAGTCGGTCAGCCAGTCGCTGAACGGCATCGGCTACTCCGGTATCGGCTACAAGACCGCCAGCGTGAAGACCGTGGCCCTGGCCAAGAAGGAAGGCGCTGCCTTCGTCGAGGACAACGAGCAGAACGCCCTGAACGGCACCTATCCGCTGTCGCGCTTCCTCTACGTCTACGTGAACAAGGCGCCGAACAAGCCGCTGGACCCGCTGGAGGCTCAGTTCCTCAAGCTGGTTCTGTCCAAGACCGGCCAGCAGGTCGTGGTCAAGGACGGCTACATCCCGCTGCCGGCCAAGGTGGCCGAGAAGGCGATCAAGGAACTGGGCCTGTAATCCAGTGACTTGAGCGGATGGCCCAGCGATGGGCCGTCCAGGCATGAAGGCTCTGCCGGCGGGCGCTAGGATCCGCCGGCCTTTCCCGCCAGCGAGGCTCTGCTGGCGGGCTTTGTTGCGTCATGTTGCTGTCATCTGTCTGTCATACAGAGCCTTTAGGGTGTCACCCCATGAACGACATGGCCAACTCCCCGATGAACTCCTCCCTTGCTCCCGAGCGGATTGACTTCAATACGCCAGCCCTGCAACGCAAGCGCCGCATCCGTGCCATCAAGGACCGCCTGACCCGCTGGTACGTGCTGGTCGGCGGCCTGGCCGTGCTGGCGGCGATCACCCTGATCTTCTTCTACCTGGCCTACGTCGTGCTCCCCCTGTTCCGCGGCGCCGACCTGGAGACCCGCGAAGCGCTGACTCCGGCCTGGATGCAGCAGGCGCAGGTGCCCCTGCTGCTCAGCATCGAGGAGCAGAACCAGGTGGCCATGCGCGTCGGCGGCCAGGGCGAGATTCTCTTCTTCAACGCCAAGACCGGTGTCGAACTGAAGCGTGTCGCTCTGCCGCTTCCGGCGGGCAGCGAGATCCGCTCGATCGCCCAGGACCAGCCGGGCAGCCCGACGGTCGCCCTGGGCCTGTCCAACGGACAGGTGCTGGTGTTCCAGCACACCTACAAGGTCACCTACCCGGACAACAAGAAGACCATCACCCCGGAGATCGCCTTCCCCTACGGCGAGACCCCGATCGGTCTCGATCCGCAGGGCCGCCCGCTGGAGCATGTGAGCATCAATGCCGGCGACGACAGCCTGCTGCTGGCTGGCTCCGTCGACAAGCAACTGCTGCTGTTGAGCATGACTCGGGAAGAGAACATGCTGACCGGCGAAAGCACGCTGGACGAGGAGCGCATCGAACTCCCGCAGATCGCCGAACCGGTGAAAGCCATCTACCTCGACCCGCGCAAGCAGTGGCTGTACGTGATCAACGGACGTGCCACCGCCGATGTGTTCGACCTGCACAGCCGCCAGTTGAACGGTCGCTACAAGCTGCTGGAAGACCCCAACGCCGAGGTCACCGCGAGCACCCAGCTGCTGGGCGGCATCTCGCTGCTGGTGGGCGACTCCAAGGGTGGCATAGCCCAGTGGTTCATGGCTCGCGATACCGACGGCGAACCGCGCCTGTCGCACGTTCGCGACTTCAATCTGGATGGCGCGCCGATCAGCGCCATCGCTCCGGAACAACGGCGCAAGGGCTTCATCGCCCTGGACGAGAAGGGCAACCTCGGCGTCTTCCACAGCACCGCGCACCGTACCCTGCTGGTCCAGCCGGTCGCCGACTCTTCCGGGGTCATCACCCTGTCGCCGCGGGCCAACCGCCTGCTGCTGGAGCAGGGTGGCAAGATCCACCGCTTCGCCCTGAGCAACCCGCACCCGGAAATCTCCTGGAGCGCGCTCTGGGGCAAGGTCTGGTACGAGAGCTACGACAAGCCGGCCTACGTCTGGCAGTCCACCGCCGCGACCACCGACTTCGAACCGAAGCTGAGCCTCTCGCCGCTGACCTTCGGCACGCTCAAGGCCGCCTTCTACGCGATGATCCTGGCAGCTCCGCTGGCCATCGCGGCCGCCGTCTACACCGCCTATTTCATGGCTCCGGCGATGCGCCGCAAGGTCAAGCCGGTGATCGAGCTGATGGAGGCGCTGCCGACGGTGATCCTCGGCTTCTTCGCCGGCCTGTTCCTGGCGCCCTACGTCGAAGGCCACCTGCCGGGTGTGTTCAGCCTGCTGTTGCTGACGCCGCTGGGCATCCTTCTTGCCGGCCTGCTCTGGAGTCGCCTGCCCGAGCGTATCCGTCTGAGCCTGCCGGCCGGCTGGGAAGCCGCGCTGCTGATCCCGGTGGTGCTTGCCGTCGGCGCCTTCGCCCTGTGGCTGAGCCCGCACCTGGAGACCACCTTCTTCGGCGGCGACATGCGCCTCTGGCTGAGCCACGACCTGGGCATCACCTACGACCAGCGCAATGCCCTGATCGTCGGGCTGGCAATGGGCTTCGCGGTGATCCCGAATATCTTCTCGATCGCCGAGGACGCCATCTTCAGCGTGCCGCGCAGCCTCACCTACGGCTCCCTGGCACTGGGCGCCACGCCCTGGCAGACGCTGACCCGCGTGGTGATCCTGACCGCCAGTCCAGGCATCTTCTCGGCGCTGATGATCGGCATGGGCCGCGCCGTCGGCGAGACCATGATCGTGCTGATGGCGACCGGCAATACCCCGGTGATGGAAGTGAATATCTTCGAGGGGATGCGCACCCTGGCGGCCAACGTCGCGGTGGAGATGCCCGAGTCGGAGGTCGGCGGCAGCCACTACCGCGTGCTGTTCCTCTCGGCGCTGGTACTGCTGACGTTCACCTTCGTGATGAACACCCTGGCAGAGCTGATCCGTCAGCGTCTGCGCAAGAAATACGCGTCGTTGTAAGCGGCGGAGGTATAGCTCTGTGAAACAGAAACAGGAAACCGTCAAAGCCTGGTTCGGCAGCGGCTCGCCCTGGGTGTGGATGAACGCCGGCGCGGTGTCGATCGCGGTGATCATGACCATCGGCCTGCTGGCGGTGATCGCGGTACGCGGCCTCGGCCACTTCTGGCCGGCGAACGTCATCGAGGCGACTTACCAGATCCCTGGCGAAGCCGCCAAGACCGTGATCGGCGAGGTGGTCCAGGCCGAGGAAGTGCCGCGCGCGCGCCTGCGCAGCGCCGGCATGCCGGTCCCGGAGGCCGGCCCCGAATTCATGACCCGCGAGCTGCTCAAGCTGGGCAACCGCGAGCTTTACGGCAGCGATTTCTCCTGGGTCGTCGGCGAGTGGCTGCAGGACATCAAGCGTCCCGAAGCGCTGATGGTTCTCGAACGCCGCGAGTGGGGCAACTTCTACGGCTACCTGCTGAGCGTCAAGGAGAACGGCCAGGTGGTCGCCGAAGGCGACGCCGCGGTAGGCGAACTGCAGAAGCGCATGCAGCGGGTGGATGACCTCTACGCCAAGCTCTACAAGCTGGAGAAGGGCGACATCGGCGGGATCAACCACGGTCTCGAGCGCCTGCGCCTGAAAGAGCGCAAGTTGCAGTTGGACGGCAAGCTGGACGCCGCCGCCCAGGCCGACCTGGCCGCCGAGCGCAGCGAGTTGCAGGCGCGCTACAAGGTCCTGGAAGAGCAGCTCAACGGCCTGCACCAGGAGTTCAACCGCGACAGCGTGGTAATGCGCGACGCCAGCGGCCGCGAGAGCGAAATCACCCTTGGCAAGCTGGTGCATGCCTACCAGCCCAACGCCATGGGCCTGGGCACCAAGATGACGGTGTACTTCAAGAAGCTCTGGGAGTTCCTCAGCGACGATCCGCGCGAGGCCAATACCGAGGGCGGTATCTTCCCGGCGATCTTCGGCACCGTGATGATGACCCTGGTGATGGCGCTGATCGTCACCCCGTTCGGCGTGATCGCTGCGGTCTACCTGCGCGAGTACGCCAAGCAGGGGCCGCTGACCCGGGTGATCCGCATCGCCGTGAACAACCTCGCCGGCGTACCGGCGATCGTCTACGGCGTGTTCGGCCTGGGTTTCTTCGTCTACGTGCTGGGCGGTTCCATCGACCGGCTGTTCTTCCCCGAGGCCCTGCCGGCGCCGACCTTCGGTACCCCCGGGCTGTTCTGGGCCTCGCTGACCCTGGCGATCCTCGCCGTGCCGGTGGTGATCGTCGCCACCGAGGAAGGCCTGGCGCGGATTCCGCGCGCGGTCCGCGAAGGCTCCCTGGCGCTCGGCGCGACCAAGGCGGAAACGCTGTGGAAGATCGTCCTGCCGATGGCCAGCCCGGCGATGATGACCGGCCTGATCCTCGCCGTGGCCCGTGCCGCCGGCGAAGTGGCGCCGCTGATGCTGGTCGGCGTGGTGAAACTGGCACCGTCGCTGCCGGTCGACGGTAACTATCCGTACGTGCATCTCGACCAGAAGATCATGCACCTCGGTTTCCATATCTACGACGTCGGTTTCCAGAGCCCCAACGTCGAGGCCGCACGGCCGCTGGTATACGCTACGGCGTTGCTGCTGGTCGTGGTGATCGCCCTGCTGAACTTCTCCGCCATCGCGATCCGCAATCGCCTGCGCGAGAAGTACAAGGCCCTGGAAAACTGATTGAGGGAGCTTCCCATGCAAAACGAGACCGCCAGCCACGGCATCAACTTCGATGCGCTCGGCCGCGACCGCCAGAGCCTCGACCTGGCTTCCGAAAGTGTCGAACTGGAA
The DNA here is from genome assembly GCF_047199225.1 of Pseudomonas sp. DL. Taxonomy (NCBI): domain Bacteria; kingdom Pseudomonadati; phylum Pseudomonadota; class Gammaproteobacteria; order Pseudomonadales; family Pseudomonadaceae; genus Pseudomonas; species Pseudomonas sp. DL. Next base: position 6,223,747 of record NZ_CP178323.1, on the reverse strand, counting down.
GTGCCCGGGCTGAACCTGTTCTACGGCGCCAAGCAGGCCCTGTTCGACGTCCGGATGAACATTCCGAAGCAGCGCGTGACCGCCTTCATCGGCCCGTCCGGCTGCGGCAAGTCGACCCTGCTGCGCTGCTTCAACCGGATGAACGACCTGGTGGATGGCTGCCGCGTCGAAGGCGAGATTCGCCTCGATGGCCACAACATCTTCGCCAAGGGCGTCGACGTCGCCGAGCTGCGCCGTCGCGTCGGCATGGTGTTCCAGAAGCCCAACCCGTTCCCCAAGAGCATCTACGAGAACGTGGTCTACGGCCTGCGTATCCAGGGCATCAACAAGAAGCGCGTACTTGACGAGGCCGTCGAGTGGGCGCTGAAGGGGGCTGCGCTGTGGGAGGAGGTGAAGGATCGCCTGCACGAGTCCGCCCTCGGCCTGTCCGGTGGCCAGCAGCAGCGCCTGGTGATCGCCCGGACCATCGCGGTGGAACCGGAAGTGCTGCTGCTCGACGAGCCGTGCTCGGCGCTGGACCCGATCTCCACGCTGAAGATCGAAGAGCTGATCTACGAGTTGAAGTCGAAGTTCACCATCGTCATCGTTACCCACAACATGCAGCAGGCCGCGCGGGTTTCCGACTATACGGCGTTCATGTACATGGGCAAGCTGATCGAGTTCGGCGACACCGATACGCTGTTCACCAACCCGGCGAAGAAGCAGACCGAAGACTACATCACCGGCCGCTACGGCTAGCGGCGCGTCCGGAGGCGCGGCGATACCGCTGCCTCCGGCGCTCTCCGTAGCTCGTTGATGTCACCGGTCGCAGCGGCTCCAGAAGGATTCCCCACATGATCAACAAAGACAGTCTCACCCATCACATCTCCCAGCAGTTCAACGCCGAGCTGGAGGATGTGCGCAGCCACCTCCTGGCCATGGGCGGGCTGGTGGAAAAGCAGGTCAACGACGCGGTCAACGCGCTGATCGACGCCGACTCCGGCCTCGCCCAGCAGGTCCGCGAGATCGACGACCAGATCAACCAGATGGAGCGCAACATCGACGAGGAGTGCGTGCGTATCCTCGCCCGGCGTCAGCCGGCGGCCTCCGACCTGCGCCTGATCATCAGCATCTCGAAGTCGGTGATCGACCTCGAGCGGATCGGCGACGAGGCCTCCAAGGTCGCCCGCCGCGCCATCCAGCTGTGCGAGGAAGGCGAGTCGCCGCGCGGCTACGTCGAGGTTCGGCACATCGGCAGCCAGGTACAGAAGATGGTGCAGGAGGCACTGGACGCCTTCGCCCGCTTCGATGCCGACCTGGCGCTGTCCGTGGCGCAGTACGACAAGACCGTCGATCGCGAGTACAAGACCGCCCTGCGCGAGCTGGTCACCTACATGATGGAAGACCCGCGGGCGATATCCCGCGTGCTCAACATCATCTGGGCCCTGCGCTCGCTGGAGCGCATCGGCGACCATGCGCGCAACATCGCCGAGCTGGTGATCTACCTGGTTCGCGGCACCGACGTTCGCCACATCGGCCTGACCCGCATGAAGGAAGAGGTCGAGAACAACCGCGGCGAGTGATCTTCCGCAGGCAAGGCTCCCTTGACCTGGAGCCTTGTTTCTTCGCGCGACTGCAGCAAGGCTTGGCATCCTGCCAGCAGGGGAGGCTATCCTAGGCGGACCTGTCCAGGAGAAGTCGATGAGCAAAGTCAGCGCGCTAGTGGTGGATGACGCCCCCTTCATCCGAGATCTGATGAAGAAAGGGTTGCGCGACAACTTCCCCGGCCTTCATATCGAGGAGGCCGTGAACGGCCGCAAGGCCCAGCAACTGCTCAGTCGGCAGAACGTCGACCTGATCCTCTGCGATTGGGAGATGCCGGAGATGTCCGGCCTCGAACTGCTGACCTGGTGCCGTGCCCAGGAAAACCTCAAGACTACCCCGTTCATCATGGTCACCAGTCGCGGCGACAAGGAGAACGTGGTCCAGGCGATCCAGGCCGGGGTGTCGGACTACATCGGCAAGCCATTCTCCAATGACCAACTGGTGGCCAAGATCAAGAAGGCCCTGAGCCGCAGCGGCAAGCTGGAAGCCCTGGCGGCCCACGCGCCGCGCCGGGAGATCGCCAGCGGCATGGCCAACGATTCGCTGGCCGCCCTGACCGGTGGTCGCGCCGAGGTGATCAAGCCCGCCGCCAGTCCGGCAAAACCGGCCCCCGCGCCGAAGCCGGCTTCGGCTCCCCAGGCCAGCGCGCGTCCCGCCGGCAGCGGCAACCCGCTGGGGCAGGCGCAATTGCGCCTGCCGCAGAGCAGCATGCCCTGCGTGATCAAGGCGGTCAGTCTGAAGGAAGCGCAACTGGTGGTGAAGCGCGCCGACCCGTTGCCGCAGGTGCTGGAAAGCGCGGTGCTGGACCTCGAGGAAAACAGCGACGTGGCGCGCCTGAACGGCTACCTGCACGCCATCGCCGCGCTGGAGCCGAAGCCGGATAGCGATTGGCTGCTGTTGACCCTGCGTTTCGTCGACCGCGACCCGCAGAAGCTCGACTACCTGTCGCGCCTGATCGCCCGCGGAAGTACCCAGAAGCACTACGTTCCCGGCGCCTGAGCGGTTTTTTCCCGACGATCCGTTCACAGCCCGCTCGCTGTCGTCTCGCCCTGGCAATAAAGCGCTGCTAGTCTTGCCGATTCGGGATAACCAGAACGACACGATCCGTGCAGTCATGCTAGGGCGCCTTCTCCTTCTCTGTGGCCTGTTCGCCGCGGCAGCTCCGGCTGCGGCCCTGACCATCTACAAGTACACCGACGCCAATGGCGTGGTGACCTACTCCGACCGCGCCGTGGCCGGGGCGCAGGTGTTCGTCTTCCGCGACCGGATGGTCGAGCACCTGGAACGGGAAGTGAAGCTGGAGACGAAGAAGCACGCGGGTGGCGAGACCCTGCAGGTGCGCAACGACCTCTACGCGCCGGTCGAGGTCGAGTTGCGGATCCGCAACCCGCGCAATGCCGTTGGGGTGCCCGACGGGCCGATTCGCTGGGTGGTCCCGGCGCGCAGCCAGGTGCGCCTGGCGACCCTGGCGCCGCGCAAGGCCGGCAAGCCGATGAGCTACACCCCGAAGCTGCGTTACGCGCTCGGCGACCCGCGCCAGCAGCCGCTGCTCTATCGCTATCCGCTGCCCTGGCGCGGCGGGCCGTTCCGCCTGTCCCAGGGCGCCAATGGCAAGTACAGCCACTTCACCCCCAAGGGCCGCTACGCGATGGACATCGCCATGCCCGAGGGCACGCCGATCATCGCCGCCCGCGGCGGCACCGTGGTGAAGATCGAGAACAACCAGAGCGGGCGCGGCAACAATCCCTCGGGCAACTTCGTCCGCATCCTGCACGACGACGGCACCATGGGCGTCTACCTGCACCTGATGCGCCATTCGGTACTGGTCGCCGAGGGCCAGCGGGTCCAGGTCGGCACGCCGCTGGCGCGCTCCGGCAACACCGGCAACAGCAGCGGGCCGCACCTGCACTTCGTGATCCAGCGCAACGTCGGCCTGGCGCTGGAGTCGATTCCCTACGACTTCGCCCAGCCGGTCGACAGCCTGCCGAACTTCGCCATCGTCCGCGAGCCTTGAAAAGTCGCCGGCGCCGTGGCGGCGCCGGCTCGTCTCAGTCGAGCTTGACCACCTTGGCCAGGACGATCTTCGGACCGCGCATCTTCTTCACGATGATCCGCAGGCCCTCGGTGTCGAGGACTTCCTCTTCCTCCGGCACCCGCTTCAGGGTGTCGTAGACCAGCCCGGCGAGAGTGTCTGCCTCGACATGATCGAGGTCGATGCCGAGCAGGCGCTCGAGCTTGAACAGCGGTGTGTCGCCGCGCACCAGCAGCTTGCCCGGCTGGTAGGCGAGGATGCCGCGCTCGGTCTTGCGGTGTTCGTCCTGGATGTCGCCGACCAGCACTTCCAGCACGTCTTCCATGGTCAGGAAGCCGACCACCTTGTGATCGGCCTCTTCCACCACGGCGAAGTGCGCGCCGCCCTTGCGGAACTGCTCCAGCAGGCGCGACAGCGGGGTGTGCTTGGTGACGATCTCCAGCGGGCGCACCAGTTCGTCGAGGTCGAAGGTCTCCGGCAGGCTGTCCAGGGCGGACAGCGCCAGCAGCAGGTCCTTGATGTGCAGCAGGCCGATGAACTCGCCCTTGTGGCTGTCCCAGACCGGGTAGCGGCTGTACTTATGGCGGCGGATCACCGCGAGGATGTCCGCCAGCGGCGCGTCGTGCTCGAGGTAGACCAGGTCTTCGCGGGAGTTGGCCCAGTCGACCACCTCCAGCTCGCCCAGCTCCACCGCCGAGGCCAGCACGCGCATGCCCTGGTCGCTGGGGTCCTGGGCGCGGCTGGAGTGGAGGATCAGCTTCAGTTCGTCGCGGCTGTAGTGATGCTCGTGGTGCGGGCCGGGCTCGCCCTGGCCGGCGATCTTGAGGATGGCGTTGGCGCTGGCGTTGAGCAGCCAGATCGCCGGGTACATCAGCCAGTAGAAGAGGTACAGCGGCACCGCCGTCCACAGCGACAGCAGTTCCGGTTTGCGGATCGCCCAGGACTTGGGCGCCAGCTCGCCGACCACGATGTGCAGGTAGGAAATGATGAAGAACGCGGTGAAGAAGGAGATCCCGCGGATCAGTTCGTCGGAATGCACGCCGATCATCGCCAGCAGCGGTTCCAGGAGTTCGGCGAAGGCCGGCTCGCCGACCCAGCCCAGGCCCAGGGAGGCCAGGGTGATGCCCAGCTGGCAGGCGGACAGGTAGGCGTCCAGCTGGTTGTGAACCTTGCGCAGGATGGCGCCGCGCCAGCCGTGCTGCTTGGCGATGGTTTCCACGCGGGTGGCGCGGAGCTTGACCATGGCGAACTCGGCGGCGACGAAGAAGCCATTGAGCAGGACGAGGAAAAGCGCGAAGAGGATCAGGCCGGCATCGGCGAAATAGGTGGCGATGCTGGTACTAGGAGAAGGGTCCATGGGGGTGTGCGGTAGCCAAAAGGCCCTTAAGAATGAGGGGCTGTGTCGTCGCTTGCAAGCCTTGGCCGTGCCGACGCCGGCGGCGCGGCACTGCGACGAGGTTCACTTCGGCGCCTTGCGCTCGGCCTCGGCGACCTGCGCCGGGGCGAAATGGCAGGTGAAGGTGCTGCCCTTGCCGGGCACGCTGCTGATTTCCAGGCGCGCGCGGTGGCGGATCAGCACGTGCTTGACGATGGCCAGGCCGAGGCCGGTGCCGCCGGTGTTGGAGGCGCGGCTGGAGTCCACCCGGTAGAAGCGCTCGGTCAGGCGCGGCAGGTGCTTGGGGTCGACGCCGATACCGGTGTCCTGCACCGACAGGTGCGCGCCCTGTTCGTCGGCCCACCAGCGGATGCGGATCTCGCCTTCGTCGGGGGTGTACTTCACCGCGTTGAATACCAGGTTGGAGAAGGCGCTGCGCAGTTCCGCCTCGCTGCCCTTGAGCTGCACAGCGGGGGCGGCGTCCAGGCTGATGCGGTGGTTGCGCCCGGCGGACAGGGCCTGGGCGTCGTTACGGATGCTGGCGAGGAGAGCGTCCACCGCCACCGGCTTGTTGTCGCCGGGGTAGTCGGTGGCCTCCAGCTTGGCCAGCAGGAGCAGGTCGTTGAGCAGGTTCTGCATGCGTCCGGCCTGCTGCTGCATCTGCTGCAGGGCGCGCAGCCAGCGCGGGTTCACATCCTCGACGTTGTCGAGGAGGGTCTCCAGGTAGCCGGCGATCACCGTCAGCGGCGTGCGCAGCTCGTGGGAGACGTTGGCCACGAAATCCTTGCGCATCTGCTCCAGCTGGTGGACGCGGGTGACGTCGCGGACCAGCATCAGGTGCTCGCGGTTGCCGTAGAGGGTGATGTGGAATTGCAGGCGCAGGCGCTCGTTGATCGGCGAGGGGATTTCCAGCGGCTCGCGGTAATCCTCCTGGTCGAAGTATTCCTTGAAGCGCGGATGGCGGATCAGGTTGCTCACCGGCTGGCCACCGTCCTGCGGGGTCTTCAGGCCGAGCAGGTTTTCCGCGGCGAGGTTCCACCATTCCAGGTTGCCGTCGCTGTCGAGCATGATCACCGCGTCACGCAGGGCCGCGGTGGACTCCTGGATCCGGTCGATCACCGCCTGCAGGCGGCCACGGGCGCGCTGGTTGCGGCGTTGCAGGTGGTAGATATTGTCGAAGACTTCGCCCCAGAGGCCGTAGCTGTCCGGCGGTGGCTCGTCTGGCTGGTGGTTGCGCAGCCACTGGTGCAGGCGCAGTAGCTGCCAGAGGGTCCAGCCGAGGTAGAGAGCCAGGCCGAGGGCCAGGGCCCAGCCGTAATGGCCGCTGACCACGCCGAGCACGAGGCTGGCGGCCAGCACGAGAAGCAGGTGGCGGATCAGCGCTCCACGCCAGTCTTGGTTCACGACGGATTGCATCCTGTCCAGTGGCGGTCCGTCACGGGACCGTCCAGGGGAAACGACTCCGGCCGCTGGGCGGCCGGGAGCGGGGTCAGCTCTTGGTGGAGAAACGATAGCCGGTCCCGCGGACAGTCTGAACCAGATTTTCGTAGACCTCGCCGAGCGCCTTGCGCAGGCGGCGGATATGCACGTCGACGGTGCGCTCCTCGACATAGACGTTGCCGCCCCAGACCTGGTCCAGCAGTTGGCCGCGGGTATAGGCGCGTTCCTGGTGAGTCATGAAGAACTGCAGCAGGCGGTACTCGGTGGGGCCCATCTCGGCCGGCTTGCCGTCGATGGTCACGCGGTGGCTGATCGGGTCCAGCAGCAGGCCGCCGACCTCGATCGGCGCCTCGCTGTCGCCAGGCCCGGTGCGGCGCAGCACGGCTTTCAGGCGGGCGACCAGCTCGCGGGGCGAGAACGGCTTGGTGATGTAGTCGTCGGCGCCGACCTCCAGGCCCTGGATCTTGTTGTCCTCCTCGCCCTTGGCGGTGAGCATGATGATCGGGATGTCGACGGTCAGTTCGTCACGCTTCAGGCGTCGCGCCAGTTCGATGCCGGAAGTGCCGGGGAGCATCCAGTCGAGCAGGATCAGGTCCGGCTTGCGGTCGACGATCACCGCGTGCGCCTGCTGGGTATTTTCCGCCTCCAGGCACTCGTAGCCGGCCATCTCCAGGGCCACGGCGATCATCTCGCGAATCGGTGCTTCGTCATCAACGATGAGGATTGTCTTGCCAACCATGGTCTTGCCTCGGGTCGATCTGTCTTGCGCCGCATTAGATAACGAAATTGTGTCAGGTATGTGACACAACGGCGTAGTTTCCGCCGACTGCCCGCGGCGGGGCTATGCTCAACAGGTTCCGGTGCCGTCCCTGCGGGCGGCGAACGCTCCACCTGAAGACACAGGAGAGAGACGCGATGAACAGAATCCACCTGGCGCTGGGTCTGGCGCTGGCCCTGCCGGCGTTCGCCGCGCTGGCCCAGGAAACGGTGGCGCCGGCCACCGAGAAGGACGGCGTGCTGGTCGATGGCAAGGGCATGACGCTCTATACCTACGACAAGGACAGCGAAGGGCAATCCGCCTGTTCCGGGCAGTGCGCGAAGAACTGGCCGCCGCTGGCAGCGGCCCAGGGAGCGCAGGCCAGCGGCGACTGGAGCCTGGTCGCTCGCGAGGACGGCACCCAGCAGTGGGCCTACTACGGCAAGCCCCTTTATACCTTCATCCAGGACAAGAAGCCTGGCGACAAGAACGGTGACGGCAAGATGGGCGCCTGGCACGTCGCCCAGCCGGACATGGACTAGATGGTCGCCGGCCTGCGCGCCGCTCAACGCAGCGCGTAGTCGGCGACCGTGCCGAGGAAGATCGCCAGGCCAGCCCAGTGGTTGTGCAGGAAGGCGCGGAAGCAGGCCTGCGGGTCGCGGTCGCGGGTCGACCAGGCTTCCCAGACGAAGCAGGCCGCCGCCACCGCCAGGCCGAGGTAGAAGCACAGGCCCAGTTCGAAGCGGTTGCCGGCCAGCACTAGCAGGAGCAGGGTCAGGCCCTGCAGGCTGCCGATGATCAGGCGGTCGGCATCGCCGAAGAGGATTGCGGTGGACTTGATGCCGATCTTCAGGTCGTCCTCGCGGTCGGTCATCGCGTAGTAGGAGTCATAGGCGACCGTCCACAGCACGTTGGCCAGGAACAGCAGCCAGGCGCTGGCCGGCAATTCGCCGCGCTCGGCGGTGAAGGCCATCAGGATGCCCCAGGAATAGGCGGCGCCCAGCACCACCTGCGGATAGTAGGTGTAGCGCTTCATGAAGGGGTAGAGCGAGGCCACGGCTACCGCGCCGAACGACAGCCAGACGGTCGTTGCATTGGTCAGCAGGACCAGGCCGAAGCTCAGCGCGACCAGGACGGCGAAGGTGATCCAGGCCTCGCGCACGCTGATCTTGCCGGTGGCCAGCGGGCGCGCCTTGGTGCGTGCGACATGGCCGTCGAAATTGCGGTCGGCGAAATCGTTGATCACGCAGCCGGCGGCGCGCATCAGGATGACGCCGAGGACGAAGATCAGCAGGTTCTTCAGTTCCGGCACGCCGTCCGCGGCGATCCACAGTGACCAGAGGGTCGGCCAGAGCAGCAGGTAGATGCCGATCGGCCGGTCCAGCCGCACCAGTTGGACGAAGTCCCAGGCGCGGGGGTGCAGGCGGGCCAGCGGCTTGATCAGGGTGACGAACATGGGGACCTCCGGAGTCGACCGGGGGATTATACGTCGGCGATTCCCGCCTGGTCCCACAGGCGCGGTAGGTACACCTCCGCCACCAGCACCCCGAGCGCGCCGCGGGAAAACCGTGAGCGACGGCCCCAGAGACCCTCGGCGCGGACCTCGGCGGGCAGACCGGCCGCCGGATAGCGGCAGACTTCGATGGGCCCGCGCTCGAAGGCGCTGTCGCTGAACAGCAACTCGCCCAGCGAGCGGGTGCCGAGCAGCGCCAGGTCGAAGCCCGAGCCTTCCAGGGCGCTGCGCGCCGCCACGCTGCGGGCGAACACCCAGGGACGGTCGTGGCCATGCAGGTAGACCTCGCGGACCCAGCCGCTACTGCCGGTAGGGACGTCGAGCCCCTGGCATTCGTCGTCGCGCAGGGTCTGCCAGCCTTCCAGCAGGGGTTCGACGCGGAACGCGCCGTCGGCCAGGGCGGTCAGGCGCCGGGTCAGCGACCCCTCGTCGAACAGCCAGTCGAGGACGGCGGGGGAGACGCTGGACAGTTGGTCGGCGCGAAGCCAGAGCGCATTGCTGGGCATGACGGGACTACGAGACGGCGGCAGAAGGCGGCGAGGGTAGCACGTTCGGCCGGCGGCCGGTCTGCGACGCGGTGGCGCGTCACCCCCAGCCGTTCAGGCGCAGGGTGGCGCGGACTAGGCGCTGTTCTTCCTGCTCGATCTCCCGCAGGTTGTCGCGGATGCTGTGGATATGTTCGCGCGCCGCCCGTTGCGCCTGGTCCGGCTGGCGCTCGCGGAGGGCCGCGTAGAGGCGCGCGTGCTGGCGGTCGATCTGGCGTTTCTGCGGCGGCCGGTGATAGAGGTTGTTCACTGAGGCGAACACCGTGCTCAGCAGCAGTTCGTTGAGCGATTGCAGGGTATGCACCAGCACCGGATTGTGTGATGCCTCGCTGATCGCCCGGTGGAACGCGTGGTCGCGGCGGGCGTGCTCGCGGGGATCGATCGGCTGGGTTTCCTCGTGGCTGGCGAGCATCTCTTCGTAGCGCCGGGCGAGCAGGACGAAGTCTGCCTCGGTGCCGCGTAGCGCTGCCAGGCGGGCCGCCTCGCCCTCCAGCAGGGCGCGGACTTCGAGCAGGTCGTAGAGGGTGCGCGGCTGGGAGCCGAACAGGTGCATCAGCGGGCTGGCGTCGGCGTTGCGGTCGAGGTCGGCGACGAACGACCCACGGCCATGCTCGGTGTCGATGATGCCGCGCCCGCGCAGCGCCCGCAGGCCCTCGCGCAGGGCCGAGCGCGAGCAGCCGAGCTTGGCCACCAGGCGCCGCTCGGACGGCAGTGCCTGGCCGACCTTGAGCACGCCGTCGACGATCAGCCGCTCGATACGCTCTGCGACCTGGTCGGCCACCCGCTGTTTCTGCATGGAAGCTCCCGTTGCACTGGTAGGACCAGTTGGCTGTCGTTACTCACTATAGAAGCTCAGGGACTTTCTAGCATGCGCCTCATGCCCATGGCTCCTGGTGATACTGGTAGGACCAGTTAGACGCCTGCTGGACCCCGGCGTCCGCGCGGTACAGGCTGTGGACGCTTGCTGATCCCGCCGACAACCACAACAAGGACAGCCGCCATGAACATCCTCTACGACGAGCGTCTGGACGGTCCGCTGCCGCAGGTGGACAAGGATGGCCTGCTGGCCGAGTTGCGCCTCCGCCTGCCCGACCTCGAACTGCTGCACGCCGCGGAAGACCTGCGTCCCTACGAGTGCGACGGACTCTCGGCGTATCGCTGCACGCCGTTGCTGGTGGCATTGCCGGAACGCATCGAACAGGTTCAGGGCCTGCTCGCCCTCTGCCATCGGCTGAAGGTGCCGGTCGTGGCGCGCGGTGCCGGCACCGGCCTGTCCGGCGGCGCGCTGCCGCTGGAGAACGGCGTGCTGCTGGTGATGGCGCGTTTCCGGCGGATCCTCGAGATCGATTCGCTGGGTCGTTTCGCCCGGGTCCAGCCTGGCGTGCGCAACCTGGCGATCTCCCAGGCCGCTGCCCCTCATGGTCTGTACTACGCACCGGACCCGTCCTCGCAGATCGCCTGCTCCATCGGCGGCAACGTCGCGGAGAACGCCGGCGGCGTGCATTGCCTGAAGTACGGCCTGACCGTGCACAACCTGTTGCAGGTGGACATCGTGACCCTGGAAGGCGAGCGCCTGAGCCTGGGGTCCAGCGCCCTGGACAGCGCCGGCTTCGACCTGCTGGCGCTGTTCACCGGCTCCGAAGGGCTGCTCGGCGTGGTGGTGGAGGTCACCGTCAGGCTGTTGCCGCGCCCGCCGGTGGCGAAGGTCCTGCTGGCCAGCTTCGACGATGTGGAAAGCGCCGGGCGGGCGGTGGCCGACCTGATCGGTGCCGGCATCGTCCCGGCCGGGCTGGAAATGATGGACAACCTGTCGATCCGCGCCGCCGAGGATTTCATCCACGCCGGTTACCCGGTCGACGCGGCGGCGATCCTGCTCTGCGAACTGGATGGCGTGGAAGCCGACGTGCACGAGGATTGCGAGCGGGTCCGCGAGCTGTTCGAGGCGGCTGGCGCCACCTCGGTGCGACAGGCCCAAGACGAGGCCGAGCGCCAGCGCTTCTGGGCCGGGCGCAAGAATGCGTTTCCGGCGGTCGGGCGGATTTCCCCCGATTACTACTGCATGGACGGCAGCATCCCGCGCCGCGAGCTGCCGCGGGTGCTGCATGGCATCGCCGAGCTTTCGCGCGAATACGGCCTGCGGGTGGCCAACGTATTCCACGCCGGTGACGGCAACATGCACCCGCTGATCCTCTTCGACGCCAACCTGGCGGGCGAGCTGGAGCGCGCCGAAGCGCTGGGCGGCAGGATCCTCGAGTTGTGCGTGGCGGTAGGCGGCAGCATCACCGGCGAACATGGCGTCGGCCGCGAGAAGATCAACCAGATGTGCGCTCAGTTCAATGCCGACGAGCTGACCCTGTTCCACGCCGTGAAGGCGGCATTCGACCCGGCCGGGCTGCTAAATCCCGGCAAGAACGTGCCCACCCTGCATCGCTGCGCCGAGTTCGGCGCCATGCACGTCCACCACGGTCGACTGCCGTTCCCCGAACTGGAGCGTTTCTGATGAGCCAGCCGTATTTCGATCCGGACGCTGGCGCCGACCATGCCGGCGCGCTGCTCGAGCGGGTCCGCGACGCCCTGGCGCGGCGCGCGCCGCTGCGCATCGTCGGCGGCGATAGCAAGGCGTTCCTCGGCAGGCCGGTTGCGGGCGAACCGCTGGCGCTCGCCGAACACCGTGGGATCGTCGCCTACGATCCCTGCGAACTGGTGATCACCGCCCGTGCCGGTACGCCGCTGGACGAGCTACAGGCCGTGCTGGCGCGCGGCGGGCAGATGCTTGCCTGCGAGGCGCCGGGTTTCGGCGGCCGGGCGACGGTCGGCGGGGTGCTTGCCAGCGGCCTGTCCGGACCGCGCCGGCCCTGGGCGGGAGCGGTACGCGATTTCGTCCTCGGGACGCGGCTGATCAGTGGCCTGGGCACCCACCTGCGCTTCGGCGGCGAGGTGATGAAGAACGTCGCCGGCTACGACCTGTCGCGGTTGCTGGCGGGCAGCTTCGGTTGCCTCGGGGTGGTCACCGAAGTGTCCTTCAAGGTGCTGCCCATGCCGCGCTGCCAGGCCGGCCTGAGCCTGGACCTGCCGGTGGCGACGGCGTTGCGCAAGCTGGCCGAGTGGGGAGGCCAGCCATTGCCGATCAGTGCGGCCTGCCACGACGGCGAAGCCCTGCGCCTGCGCCTGGAGGGCGGCGAGGGCTCGGTACGCTCGGCGCGCGACCGCCTCGGTGGCGAAGCGCTCGAGGACGGCTTCTGGGCCGACCTGCGCGAGCAGCGCCTGCCGTTCTTCGACGACCCGCGACCGCTCTGGCGCCTGTCGCTGCCGGCGCTGGCGCCGGAGACGCCGTTGCCCGGTCGTCAGTTGCTGGACTGGGGCGGGGCGCTGCGCTGGCTGAAAAGCGACGCGCCGGCCGCGGACATCCGTGCGTGGGCCGCCGCCCATGGCGGTCACGCCACCTGCTACCGCGCCGGCCATCTCGATGCGCCGTTCCAGCCGCTACCGCCTGGACTGCTCGGCCTGCACCGGGCACTCAAACGCCAGCTCGACCCGCAGGGCATCTTCAATCCCGGGCGGATGTACGCCGAACTCTGAGGAGGCGCGATGCAAACCAACCTCTGCGATTCCGCCCGGCAACGCGCCGAGGCCGCCGAAGCCGAGCGCATCCTGCGCAGCTGCGTGCACTGCGGTTTCTGCAACGCCACCTGCCCGACCTACCAGGAGCTGGGCGACGAACTCGACGGCCCGCGCGGACGGATCTACCTGATCAAGCAGTTCCTCGAGCGCGACGAGGCCAGCGAGCGCACCCGCCTGCACCTCGATCGCTGCCTGAGCTGCCGCAACTGCGAAACCACCTGCCCGTCCGGAGTCGAGTACCACAAGCTGCTGGATATCGGCCGCGACCTACTCGCCGAACGCCTGCCGCGCGGCTTCCGGCAACGCCTGCTGCGCGACGGGCTGCGCCTGCTGGCCCCGCGCCCGGGGTTGTTCGGCGCGCTGGCCGGCGCTGCCGGGCGGCTGAGGCCTCTGCTGCCTGAGGCGATGCAGGGCAAGCTGCCACGTCGGGTCGCGGCGCCGGGCAGGCGGCCGCAGCCCCGGCATGCGCGGCGCGTGCTGCTGCTCGAAGGTTGCGTGCAGCCGGCGCTGTCGCCGAACACCAACGCCGCCGCCGCGCGGGTTCTGGACCGCCTGGGAATCAGCGTGACGCCGGCGGCCGCGGCCGGCTGCTGCGGCGCGCTGGATTTCCACCTGGATGCGCAGGAGCGCGGCCGCCAGCGCGCGCGGCGCAATATCGACGCCTGGTGGCCGTTGCTGCGCGAGGGTGCCGAGGCCATCGTGCAGACCGCCAGCGGCTGCGGCGCCTTCGTCAAGGACTACGCCTACCTGCTGCGCGACGACCCACGGTACGCGGACAAGGCGCGCGAGGTCGCCGCCGCTGCCCGCGACCTGGTGGAAGTGCTTCGCGACGAGCCGCTGGAGTCCCTCGGCCTGCGCTGCGACCAGCGCCTGGCGTTCCACTGCCCATGCACACTGCAGCACGCGCAACGACTGGGCGGGGCCGTGGAGGCGGTGCTGCGGCGACTGGGCTTCCATCTCACCGAGGTGGCCGACGGTCATCTCTGCTGCGGGTCCGCCGGCACCTACTCGCTGACCCAGCCGGCGCTGTCCCGGCGTCTGCGCGACAACCGCCTGGACGCCCTGGAAAGCGGCGCGCCGGATGTCATCGCCACGGCCAACGTCGGTTGCCAGGCCCATCTCGACGGGGCCGGACGGACCCCGGTACGCCACTGGATCGAGCTGCTCGACCAGGCCTTGCCCGGAGGAGAGTGAAACCATGCACAGCAAGCCGGTACTCGGCCGCGAGGAGGTCGCCCGCGTCCTTGGCGCGGCCCGCGAGGAGGCACAGCGCCAAGGCTGGGCGGTGAGCATCGCGGTGGTCGACGACGGCGGCCACCCGCTGGCGCTGGAGCGCCTCGACGGCTGCGCGCCGATCGGTGCCTACATCGCGACGGAAAAGGCCCGCAGCGCCGCCCTGGGACGCCGGGAAACGAAGCGCTACGAGGACATGATCAACGGCGGACGCAGCGCCTTCCTCTCGGTGCCGCTGCTGCAGGCCACCCTGGAGGGCGGTGTGCCGATCCTGGTGGACGGACAGGTGGTCGGCGCGGTCGGGGTTTCCGGCGTACGCGCCGAAGAGGACGCCCGGGTGGCGCGGATCGGAGCCGAGGGGTTGTGAGGCGACCGGTGGGCACCACCCATCTTTGGTTGGCCCGTTCGGCACCACCTTGCCTTTCGGGCAGGTTGGCGGACAGGGTGGATTTGTTATAGGTTGCCGGCGCTGAACCGTGGTAACCCGCCCGAGGTAAACAATGAAGAAGTGGCAATGCGTGGTGTGTGGACTGATCTATGACGAGGCCAAAGGCTGGCCGGAAGAAGGCATCGAGGCGGGAACGCGCTGGGAAGACGTGCCTGAAGACTGGCTGTGCCCCGACTGCGGCGTCGGCAAGCTGGACTTCGAGATGATCGAAATCGGCTGAGCCCCGCTCGCCGGCGAAGAAGGCGGCCCTGGCCGCCTTTTTTCATGCCTGGCCAGCGGCCGTCCAGGAGTTATCCTTGGGACTTGGGTCCGGTCATTGACTGTCCTGCCGGGAACGCCCGGCAGCCTTGCCGTTGGCCGGCCACCGACGCTGAGCTAGGTTCGACGAACGAGGAGGGTGGCTATGCGCAAGTGGCAATGCGTGGTCTGCGGCTTCATCTACGACGAAGCCCTGGGCCTGCCCGAAGAAGGCATTCCGGCGGGAACCCGTTGGGAAGACATCCCGGCGGACTGGGTCTGCCCGGATTGCGGTGTCGGCAAGATCGATTTCGAGATGATCGAGATCGCCTGAGCGAAATCCACAGAAGCGGCGCCCGGCGCCGGCAATCACAGAGGAACGGAAATGAGCGAGCGTGCGCCCCTGGTAATCATCGGAACCGGCCTGGCGGGCTACAACCTGGCCCGCGAGTGGCGCAAGCTGGACAGCGAGACGCCGCTGCTGATGATCACCGCCGACGACGGCCGTTCCTATTCCAAGCCGATGCTCTCCACCGGCTTCTCGAAGAACAAGGACGCCGACGGCCTGGCCATGGCCGAACCGGGCGCCATGGCCGAGCAACTGAACGCACGCATCCTGACCCATACCCGGGTCACCGGTATCGATCCCGGCCATCAGCGGATCTGGATCGGCGAGGAAGAGGTGCGTTATCGCGACCTGGTCCTGGCCTGGGGCGCGGAGCCGATCCGGGTGCCGGTCGAGGGCGATGCCCAGGACGCGCTCTACCCGATCAACGACCTGGAAGACTACGCGCGCTTCCGCCAGGCGGCTGCCGGCAAGCACCGGGTACTGCTGCTCGGTGCGGGGCTGATCGGTTGCGAATTCGCCAACGACCTCTCCAGCGGCGGCTACCAGCTCGACGTGGTGGCGCCTTGCGAGCAGGTCATGCCGGGCCTGCTCCACCCGGCCGCGGCGAAGGCCGTGCAGGCAGGCCTGGAAGGCCTCGGCGTGCGCTTCCACCTGGGGCCGGTGCTGGCCAGCCTGAAGAAGGCCGGCGAGGGGCTGGAAGCGCATCTTTCGGATGGCGAGGTGATTCCCTGCGACCTGGTGGTCTCCGCCGTCGGCCTGCGTCCGCGCACCGAACTGGCCTTCGCCGCCGGGCTGGCGGTCAACCGCGGGATCGTCGTCGACCGCTCGCTGCGCACCTCCCACGCCAACATCTACGCGCTGGGCGACTGCGCCGAAGTGGACGGCCTCAACCTGCTCTATGTGATGCCGCTGATGGCTTGCGCACGCGCGCTGGCGCAGACCCTCGCCGGCAACCCCAGCCAGGTGGCCTACGGTCCCATGCCGGTGACGGTGAAGACCCCGGCCTGCCCGCTGGTGGTGTCGCCGCCGCCCCGCGGAATGGATGGCCAATGGCTAGTGGAAGGCTCTGGAACGGACCTCAAGGTCCTGTGCCGGGATACCGCTGGTCGAGTGATCGGTTATGCCCTGACCGGAGCGGCGGTGAACGAAAAATTGGCCCTGAACAAAGAGTTACCCGGCCTCATGGCTTGAATGCCATTGGTTCCGGCCGTTATGCCGTCGAGACTTGCGGCAAAATTGTCGGACGATACTGGCGCAGTCCTCGGGAGCATGCCATCCTCCATCGCGTCTACCGCAGTCTAGAGCCTATGGTTCCGGTGGACTGCGGTGCCTTTGAGCGCTGCTGGGAAGACAGCACGGACACAAAAACAACAAACCGTCAAAGAGGCAACTATGCGTAAACCAGAACTAGCCGCCGCTATCGCCGAAAAGGCCGATCTCACCAAGGAACAGGCCAATCGCGTTCTCAACGCCCTGTTGGATGAAATCACCGGCGCGCTGAACCGCAAGGACAGCGTGACCCTGGTCGGTTTCGGCACCTTCCTGCAACGCCATCGCGGAGCCCGCACGGGGAAGAACCCGCAGACCGGCCAGCCGGTGAAGATCAAGGCCAGCAACACCGTCGCCTTCAAGCCGGGCAAGGCCCTGCGCGACGCGGTCAACTGACCGCCGAGAGCCCGGAGTCAGAGCGGCTCCGGGCTTCGTCGAAGACGCTTCCGCGCTCATCGAAAGGACAGCTGTAGTCCTCCTCGCGAACAGCTACAATGCGCCGCTCATCTCCCCGGATATCGAGGCGCGTGCATGAAATTTCGTCTTCTCCTGTGGATGCTTGGTCGCCTGATGGCCAAGGCCAGCCGCGACAATCCCGCTTTCCAGAAGCAGCTCGAGGGCAAGGACCTGGTGTTCCAGTTGCATACCCTCGACGGCAAGGTGGCGCGCCACTACCTGGTCAGGGACCTGCGCGTCAGCAGCAAGCGCGGTACCCATCCGCAACCGGCATTTTCCCTGGGGTTCAAGGACGGAGCCTACGGTTTCGCCGCGATGACTTCGAAGAACCCGCAGTTGGCCTTCATGCAGGGCATCCAGAACAAGGACATCCAGATACAGGGCAATCCGGCGCTGGTGATCTGGTTCCAGGGTCTGGTGAAGTACCTCAAGCCGAAGAAGAAGGCTCCGGAGAAGAAAGCCGCCTGAGGGCGGCTTTCGATCTCATCCGGGCTGCGGCCGCAGCCTTTCGGTAGTGCGTTTCGCAGCGGACTACCCGGTCACCCCGGCAAGCGATTGAACTGGGCCGCCAGTTCGCGCAGGGCCGCTTCCGCTTCCAGCACCTTTTTCACGGCGTCCCCGGCCTTCTCCGGGGTGATCCCCAGGCGCTCGTACAATGCCGCCGGAATCGCTTGCTGCGGGCCATCGCCGATGCCGCTGTTGCGCAGCAACCGGTTGGTCAGGCAGATCAGGTTGGCGTAGACCGCGTTCGGCCCGGTGTAGCTGGGGTCCTGCTGGAAGCGCAGGGCGCAATAGAGGTCGTCAGGCATGTCCCAGACGCGCATCAGCCAGGCGCCGATCTGCTCGCGGGTGATCCCCAGCAGGTGCTGTTCGATATAGGCATGGCCGAGGTGCGGGTTGACCTCCAGGTGCCGGCAGATCAGCGAGAAATGCGGCGGGAAGACATGCGCCAGGACCAGGTAGCCGAAATTGTGCAGCAGGCCGCCCAGGTAGCTCAGGCCGGACTCCGGGCGCAGCTCGCGCGGCATGGCGCGGGTCAGGCCCTCGATCACCGCGGCGGTGTAGATCGCTTGCTGCCAGTAGGGCGTGGCCTGCTGTGGCTGGTCCTTGGGCAGGCTCAGGCTCTTGCCCAGGGCGAGGCCGAGGGCCAGGTTGATCACCAGGTCGAAACCGAGGACGCGGACGATCGCGTCTTCCACCGAGCGGATCTTGCCCGGCGCGGCGTAGTAGGGCGAGGCCGCCCAACTGACCACCTGGGCGGCGAGCGCCGGATCGGTTTCCACCAGGCCGGTGATGTCGTCGACGCTGGCGTTGGGGTCGACCCGCAGCTTGATGATCTTCTGCGCCGTCTGCGGCAGCGGTGGAATCTCGATGGTCTGCTCCAGGCGCTGCTGGATGCGCCGGGCGGTGAAGGCCTGCACGGCCTGGCTGATTTCCGCGCGGTCGTCGTCCGGGCGGTCAAGGTTCAGGTTGATGTTTTCCAGCGGTTCGCCGAAGCGCGCGGCGCTGGCCTTGCCCAGCAGGCCGCGGAAGTCGTTGCTGGCGATCTCCAGGAGGATGCCGGGCTGGCCGGACTCGATCAGCAGGCGCGGTTCCTGCAACAGGCGCTCGTCGTACAGGCAGGGCGAACTGGTCAGGGGCGGCAACGCCGGCAGGCGGTGCAACTCGTGCTTGCCGAGCATTCGTTCCAGGCGCTCGGGCTTGATCGCCAGCAGCTTGCGGCCGGTCAGTTCGGTGAGCCGGGCGAGGTCCAGCAACTGGCTCTGCGGGAACAGCACCAGCAGGGTGCCGACGGCGTCGTCCAGCAGCACCGCCTGGACCCGGCGGGCGGCAGGCAGCTCCGCGCTGTCGCTGACCTCGCGGCAGGCGATGCCTAGCTTGGCGAGCAGCTGGAGGATGACCTGGGGGGCGTGCGGAGCATCGGCGGAGGCCAGGGCGGCTTCTGTCATGACGAGACCATGCGAGCTGGATTTTCCCTCAGTATAACCAGAGCTGCTTCAAGACTGAGACCTACGCCGGTCAGCGAGAGCGAAATAGATCACACTTGACCGTATTGCTGGCCGTGGCGCAACCACCGTTCGAGCAGCGGGCTGACATGCTGCGGCCAGTGCGCCAGGAGGGATTGGGCGGCACCGCGGACCGCCGGCAGCAGGTCTGCGTCGCGCATCAGGTCGGCGACCTTGAATTGCAGCAGGCCGGTCTGGCGGGTGCCGAGCATTTCGCCGGGGCCGCGCAATTCCAGGTCCTTCTCGGCGATGACGAAGCCGTCGCTGGTTTCGCGCATGATGCCCAGCCGCTCGCGGCCGATCTGCGACAGCGGTGGGTGGTAGAGCAGCACGCAGTGGCTGGCGGCGCTGCCCCGGCCAACCCGGCCGCGTAGCTGGTGCAGTTGGGCCAGGCCAAGGCGCTCGGGGTTCTCGATGATCATCAGGCTGGCGTTGGGCACGTCGACGCCGACCTCGATCACCGTGGTCGCCACCAGCAGTTGCAACATGCCTTCCTTGAAGGCCTCCATCACCACGGCCTTGTCCGCCGGCTTCATGCGCCCGTGGATCAGGCCGACACGCAGTTCGCCCAGCGCCGAGGAAAGCTCTTCGTAGGTGGTCTCGGCGGCCTGGCAGGTAAGCTCCTCGGACTCTTCGATCAGGGTACACACCCAGTAGGCCTGGCGCCCTTCGCGGCAAGCCGCGCGGACTCGCTCGATCACCTCGATACGGCGGCTGTCGGCCACCAGCACGGTATTCACCGGGGTACGCCCGGGCGGCAGCTCGTCGAGGATCGAGGTGTCGAGGTCGGCATAGGCGCTCATCGCCAGGGTCCGCGGGATCGGCGTGGCGGTCATGATCAACTGGTGTGGGCAGAGCCTGCCGTCCACGCCCTTCTGGCGCAGGGCCAGGCGCTGCTGCACGCCGAAGCGGTGCTGTTCGTCGATGATCGCCAGTGCAAGGCGCTTGAATTTCACTTCATCCTGGAACAGCGCGTGGGTGCCGACCACCATCGGCGCGCCGTCGCCGATGCGTTCCAGTGCCGCCGCGCGGGCCTTGCCCTTGAGCTTGCCGGCCAGCCAGGCGACTTCGATGTCCAGCGGCTGGAGCCACTTGCTGAAGTTGAGGAAATGCTGCTCGGCGAGGATCTCGGTCGGCGCCATCAGCGCCACCTGGTAGCCGGCCTCTATGGCTTGCAGGGCGGCGAGGGCGGCGACCACGGTCTTGCCGGCGCCGACGTCGCCTTGCACCAGGCGCAGCATCGGTTCGTCCTGGGCCAGGTCGTAGGCGATCTCCGCGCCGACCCGGCGTTGCGCGCCGGTCGGCTGGAAGCCGAGGTTGGCAAGGAAGCGTTTCGGCAAGCGGCTGGCCGCCGGCAAGCGCGGCGCTGCCTGCGAACGCACGGCTTCGCGCAGGCGCTGCAGGGATAACTGGTGGGTCAGCAGTTCTTCGAAGGCCAGGCGCAACTGCGCCCAGTGCCGGCCTTCGGCCAGTTCCTCGATGTCGGCATCCGGCGGCGGCCGGTGCAGGTAGCGGATCGCCTGGTCGAGCGGGCCAAGTTGGTAGTCGCGGGCCAGTTCCGCCGGCAGCCAGTCGGGCAGGCTGCTGGGGCCGAGCATGGCCAGGGCCTGTTGGCTCAACTGGCGCAGGCGCTGCTGGGTGAGGCCCTCGGTAGTCGGGTAGATCGGCGTCAGGGTCTGCTCCACCGGAATCGGCTCGTCGCCGTTCAGCGCGCGGTATTCCGGATGGTAGATCTCCAGGCCCGAGGCACCCGGCCGGACTTCGCCGTAGCAGCGCAGGTGGGTGCCGCGCTTGAGACCGTCCTTCTGCGCCTGGCTGAAATGGTAGAAGCGCAGGCTCAGGGTGCCGCTGCCGTCCTGCAGGCGCACCAGCAGGCTGCGGCGGCGCCCCATCACCACGTCGGCGCCGGCCACCACGCCCTCGACCACCGCGTCGGCCCCTGGCCGCAGGGCGCCGATGGCGGTGACGCGGGTACGGTCCTGGTAGCGCAGGGGCAGGTGGAACAGGATGTCCTGCAGGGTTTCCAGGCCTACCCGAGCGAGCTTCTCCGCCAGCGCGGCGCCTACGCCCTTTAGCGCGGTGACCGGGACCCTGGACAGCTCGGTCATGCGATTTGCGGTTGTTCCTGGGTTTGCGGACGGGCCACCGAGCACAGGCGGATCGAGTCGGCCAGCACTTCGATGGCGCGTGGACGCGGGAAGCTGGCGCGCCAGGCGATGGCAACGGTACGGAACGGCACCGGCGCGCTGAACGGGCGCACTTCGATGACGCCCGGCGCGTAGTGGTGGCTGTCCACCGCGGAGAACGGCAGCACCGAGACGCCCAGTCCGGAGGCGACCATGTGGCGGATGGTCTCCAGCGACGAGGACTCCACCGTGGTGTGCTTGTTCTCGTCGCCCTTGCGCACGGTCGGGCAGGCTTCCAGCACCTGGTCGCGGAAGCAGTGGCCTTCGCCGAGCAGGAGCAGGCTCTTGTCGTTGAGCAGCTCGGAATCGATGCTGGCCTTGGCGGTCCAGGGATGGTCGGCCGGCATCAGCACATAGAAGGGCTCGTCGAACAGCGGCTTGGTCAGGACGTCGGCTTCCTGGAACGGCAGGGCGATGATGATCGCGTCGAGTTCGCCGGTACGCAGCTTGTCGCGGAGGATATGGGTGAAGTTCTCCTCGATGTACAGCGGCATCTGCGGCGCGACCCGGTGCAGCTGGGGAATCAGGTGCGGGAACAGGTAGGGACCGATGGTGTAGATGGCGCCGACCTTCAGCGGCGCGGCCAACTGGTTCTTGCCGGCCTGGGCCAGCTCGCGGATGCCCTGGGCCTGTTCGAGGACCTTCTGCGCCTGGGCGACGATGCCTTCGCCCACTGGCGTCAGGCGCACGGCGCTCTTGCTGCGCTCGAAGATCAGCACCCCCAGCTCGTCCTCGAGCTTCTTCACGCCGACCGAGAGGGTCGGTTGGCTGACGTGGCAACGCTCGGCGGCGCGGCCGAAGTGTTGTTCCTGGGCGAGGGTGACGATGTAGCGCAGTTCGGTGAGGGTCATGGCTGCTCATCCGTTAAGATCGGCCAAGCATAGCGGCTGCACCGCCGCGAACCAACCTCCGGGGGCATGATCGGGCGTGCATTGCAGACGATTCGACGCCTACACTGCCCGCCTTGTTGTAGGAAGGAGACGGCTTCATGTCGCAAACAGTGATGATCGCCGGCTGCGGCGATGTCGGCGGGCGCCTCGGCGAGGCGCTGCTGGCCGATGGCTGGCGGGTCCATGGCCTGCGTCGCTCGGTGGACGCCTTGCCGCAGGGGATCCTGCCGGTGGCTGGCGATCTGCAGGCTCCGGAGTGTCCCGCGCAGTGGCCGAGCGAGCCGCTCGACTACCTGGTGTACAGCGCCGCCGCCAGTCAGCACGACGAGGCTGGCTACCGTGCCGCCTACGTCGACGGCCTGCGCCATGTGCTGGGCTGGTTGCAGGCCCGCGGCCAGCGGCCCAGGCGCCTGCTGTTCGTCTCCAGCACCGGGGTCTACGCGCAGACCGATGGCGGCTGGATCGACGAGGAGTCGCCGGCGCTTTCCCAGGCCTATTCCGGACGGATCATGCTCGACGCCGAGCAGGTCGCGCTGGACAGCGGGATACCGGCTACCCGCGTGCGCCTGGCCGGCATCTACGGTCCGGGGCGGGAGTGGCTGCTCAACCAGGTGCGCCAGGGGTACCGGGTGGTCAGCGAGCCGCCCCTGTATGCCAACCGGATCCACGCCGACGATGCGGCCGGGCTGCTGGCCTTTCTGTTGCGCGCCGATGCCGGCGGCCAGGCGCTGGAGGACTGCTACATCGGTGTCGACGACGCGCCCGTGGCGATGCACGAGGTGGTCGACTACCTGCGCCAGCGCCTGGGCGTCAGCCAATGGGCCGACGAACATTCGGTACGCCGCGCCGGCAGCAAGCGTTGCAGCAATCGCCGCGCCCGGGCGCTCGGCTGGGTGCCGCGCTATCCCAGCTACCGCGAGGGCTACGCGGCGGTGCTCGGGGACGCCTGATGGCTGCCAACCGGTTGTTGGCGCGTCCCTGGCTGCCTGGCGTGGAGCTGTTCCATGCGGACTTCTCCGGCCAGGCGTTCGGCCGCCACAGCCATTCGGCCTTCGCCATCGGCTCGATCCTCCACGGCGTCGGCGGCTACCAGTGCCGCGGGCGGCGCCATGCGCTGCCGGCCGGCACCCTGTCGCTGATGAACCCGGAAGAGCCACATACCGGGCACGCCGAATCCGAGCGGCTGGTCTACCGGATGCTCTATGTCGAGGAAACGCGCCTGCTCGGCCTGCTCGGCCGCAAACAGTTGCCGCGCGGCTTCGGCGAACTGAACCCGGCCGACGACGGCAGCGTGGCGGTTGGCCTGGCGCGACTGGCCGAGGACTTCCAGCGCAGCGACGCATTGGGGTTGGAAAGCCGCCTGCTGGCCTTGCTCGAACAGGTCTTCGTGCGCCACGGCGGCTTGCGCCCGGCGGCCGCGGCGCCCCGCGACGGCGGAACCACCGCACGCCTGCGCGATTACCTGGAAGCGCATGCCACCGAGGCGCTCGGTCTGGACCAGCTGGCGCAGTTGCTGCAGCGCCACCCGCGCCACCTGATCGAGGCTTTCCGGCGTGCCTACGGCGTGCCGCCGCATACCTACCAACTGCAATGCCGGGTGCGCCAGGCCAAGCGCCTGTTGCTGGAAGAGCGGCCGCTGGCGGAACTCGCCCAGCACCTCGGCTTCTACGACCAGGCGCACTTCTCCACGACCTTCCGGCGTTTCACCGGGGTCACTCCGGGGCAGTTCCGGCGCAGCGCCAAGACCTGAGTTTTTTCCAATACGGCGCCCGCCGCGCTGCACAGACTGGAGGCCTTCGCGTTTCGAGGGGCCTTCATGTTCGCCGCGTTCGTCCTTGTCGCCAGTACCCATTTCGCTGCCCTGCTGTCGCCGGGGCCGGACTTCTTCCTGTTGGTACGCGCCGCCCTGCTGCGCGACCGGCGCCAGGCCGACGGGGTGGCCGCCGGCATCGCCCTGGCCAACCTCCTGAGCATGCTGCTGGTGCTCGGCCTGCTGGCCAGCGTGCCGGACTCGGCGCACAGCGCCTTGCGCTGGCTGCAGGCGCTCGGCGGACTGTACTTCCTCTGGTTGGCGGGCCAGGCGCTGCTTGCGCAGAGGCGACTGGAAATGCCGGCGCAGCGCGACGTCCCGTCCCGCGGTGGCTATCTGCGCGGGCTGCGCGACGGCCTGCTGGCGAGCAGCCTGAATCCCAAGCTGCCGATCTTCTATGCGGGGCTGTTCGGCGTGCTGGCGCGCTTCAGCCTGCCGGGCTGGGCGCTGGCCCTGTGCCTGGCGTGGATGAGCCTGGCGGTGCTGTGCTGGGACATGGCGCTGGTGCGCCTGCTGGACAGGCCGCGCTGGCGCGGCTGGTTGCAACGGCGGGTAGGTGCGCTGGACCGGCTGTGCGGCGTCCTGCTGCTGGCGCTGGGCGGCTGGCTGGTGCTGGCCGCCCTCTGAGAGGCCTCAGCGCTCCAGCAGCCAGACGCGCTTGCCGGGCACGTAGCTGGGCATCTCGTTGGCGCCGGCGGTATTGACCGCTTCGAACAGTTGCAGCTCGTCGTCGTCGAGGCTGAACAGCAATTCGCGGCCGCGGTTGCCTTGTTGCAGCCAGATGCTGTCGTTGTCGCCGCTCATCGCTGCGCAATCGCCGGCCAGGCACAGCGCGTAGCGTTCGGCGCCGGGCAGACCGCTGACCAGGCCATTGGCCTGGAACTCGACCTTGCCGCCCTGGCCCTGGCCTTCGCGGATCTTCCAGCTGCCCTTCAGATAGCTGCCATACAAGGCCCGCTCGAAACCGCTGCCGGCAGGGCTGTTGGCCGCGGGTTGCGGGTCGAGACGGCGGAAACGCTGTTCCGGGCCGTTGGCGCTGGCCTGCTGGATCAGCTCCTTGCCGTCCAGTTCGAGACTCTCCTGGTTGTCGTCGCCATAGAAGGCAACCTTCCAGTGCTCGTCATCGCTCTTGCTCAGGGTCCCTTCGCCCAGTTCGAAGCCGTTGCTGAAGGTGGCTTCGCCTGCCTTGCTGTCGAGCTTCCATTCCAGGTTCGGGCCATAGGCGAGCAGGGCCTCGCGCAGCTTGCCGTCCTTGCTCGCGGCGTCGATCGCGGCCTGGTTGATCCAGGTGCCGGACGGATCGGCCGTGCCGGCGCAGCCGGCCAGCAGGGTGGCGGCTGCGGCGAGGAAAATCACGCGGCGCATCGTGCTACTCCATGCAGAGCGACGGGGCCTTGGGCCCCGTCGCGAACATCCGGCTTATTCGAGGACGACGATGGCGTCCATTTCCACCTGTGCGCCCTTCGGCAGGGCGGCTACGCCGATAGCGGCGCGCGCCGGGTAGGGCTGGGTGAAGTAGCGGCCCATGATCTCGTTGACCTTGGCGAAGTGCGACAGGTCGGTGAGGAAGATGTTCAGCTTGGCGACGTCGTGCAGGTAGCCGCCGGAAGCCTCGATCACCGCCTTGAGGTTCTCGAACACCTGGACGGTCTGCTCCTCGAAGCCTTCCACCAGTTCCATGGTCTTCGGGTCCAGCGGGATCTGCCCGGACACGTAGACGGTATTGCCGGCCTTGATGGCCTGGGAGTAGGTGCCGATGGCGGCCGGGGCGTTGTCGGTGTGGATAACGGTCTTGGTCATGGGAACTCCTTGCTGAAATCGAGTGGGCGCGGGGGCGCCGGATGACACAGGAAAAAGCGGGTCAGCTACGCAGGCGGGTGATCCGGATCACTCCCTTGAGGGCGCGCAGCTTCTTGATGACGCGGGCCAGGTGGACGCGATCGTGCACGCTGACGACCAGCTGGACCACGCTGATGCGACCGTCGCGCTCGTCCATGCTGATCTTCTCGATGTTGCCGTCGGCCGCGTTGACGCTGGTGGCGAGCAGGGCGATCAGGCCACGCTGGTGCTCCAGCTCGACGCGTAGTTCGACATTGAATTCGCCGGTGACATCCTTGGCCCAGCTGAGCTGGATGCATTTTTCCGGGTTGTGGCGTACTTCGCTGATGTTCTTGCAGCTTTCCAGGTGCACCACCATGCCCTTGCCGGCGGACAGGTGGCCAACGATCGGGTCGCCGGGAATCGGCGTGCAGCACTTGGCGTAGCTCAGGACCAGGCCTTCGGTGCCGCGGATCGCCAGCGGACCCTCGGCGCTTGGCGCTTCCTCGCCCTCGCTGGACAGCAGGCGGCGGGCGACCACGTAGGCCATGCGGTTGCCCAGGCCGATCTCTTCCAGCAGGTCCTCGAAGACTTCCATGCGGTACTCGGCGAGCACGGCCTGGATGCGTTCCTGGGGAATCTTCTCGAGGTGGCTGTCGAAGCCGGTAAGGGTCTTGTTCAGCAGGCGCTCGCCGAGGTTGATCGACTCGGAGCGGCGTTGCAGCTTGAGCGCATGGCGGATATGGGTGCGCGCCTTGCCGGTGACCACGAAGCTCAGCCAGGCCGGGTTCGGCCGGGCGCCCGGGGCGGTGACGATTTCCACCGTCTGGCCGCTCTGCAACGGCTCGGAGAGCGGCGCCAGGCGACGGTTGATGCGGCAGGCGATGCAACTGTTGCCGACGTCGGTGTGCACCGCGTAGGCGAAGTCGACCGCGGTGGAACCCTTGGGCAGTTCCATGATGCGGCCCTTGGGCGTGAACACGTAGACCTCGTCCGGGAACAGGTCGATCTTCACGTTCTCGATGAATTCCAGCGAGTTGCCGGCGCGCTGCTGCAGTTCCAGCACGCCCTTCACCCATTGCCGGGCGCGGGCATGGGTGCCCTTGGGCGTCTCGTCGTTGGACTTGTACAGCCAGTGCGCGGCGATCCCGTGGTTGGCCATCTCTTCCATCTCGCGGGTACGGATCTGGATCTCGATGGGCACCCCGTGCATGCCGAACAGGGTGGTATGCAGCGACTGGTAGCCGTTGGCCTTGGGAATCGCGATGTAGTCCTTGAAGCGTCCGGGGAACGGCTTGTACAGGCTGTGCACGGCGCCCAGCACGCGATAGCAGGTATCGACCTTGTCGACGATGATGCGGAAGGCGTAGACGTCCATGATCTCGTTGAACGCCTTACGCTTGCCGCGCATCTTCTGGTAGATGCTGTAGAGGTGCTTCTCGCGGCCGATCACCTGGCCTTCCATGCCTTCGCGGGCGAGGCAGTTGACCAGCGACTCCTGGATCTTGCCGACGATCTCGCGGCGGTTGCCGCGGGCCTTCTTCACCGCCTGGCGGATGCGCTCGGCGCGCATCGGGTGCATGGCCTTGAAACCGAGGTCCTCGAACTCCACGCGCATGGTGTGCATGCCCAGGCGGTTGGCGATGGGCGCGTAGATTTCCAGGGTTTCCTTGGCGATGCGCCGGCGCTTTTCGCCGGACAGCACCTCGAGGGTGCGCATGTTGTGCAGGCGGTCGGCCAGCTTGACCAGGATCACGCGGATGTCGCGGGCCATGGCCATGGCCATCTTCTGGAAGTTCTCGGCCTGGGCCTCGGCCTTGGTCTCGAAGTTCATCTGGGTCAGCTTGCTGACCCCGTCGACCAGTTCCGAAACCGTCTCGCCGAACTGCGCGGTGAGCGCTTCCTTGGCGATGCCGGTGTCCTCGATCACGTCGTGCAGCATCGCGGCCATCAGGCTCTGATGGTCCATGTGCATGTCGGCGAGGATGTTGGAGACCGCCAGCGGGTGGGTCACGTACGGTTCGCCGCTGCGGCGGCGTTGCCCGTCGTGGGCCTGCTCGGCGTAGTAGTAGGCGCGGCGGACCAGGTTGACCTGGTCCGGCCCGAGGTAGCTCGACAGTCTGTCGGCGAAGGCGTCTATGCCCGGCAAGGGTTCACCCCCTGCCCGTAGGCGGGTTGCGGCGCTCGCAGGCGACGTCGAGCCGAGGCCATGGCTTACAGGGCCTCGGTGTTGGCCTCGTCGTCGAACGCTGCGAACAGCGGTTCGTCCTCGACGATGTCTTCCTGCTGGACGACGTTCTCATCGACCAGGCCGGAAGCGATCTCGCGCAGGGCGACGACGGTCGGCTTGTCGTTTTCCCAGGCCACTTTCGGCTCCTTGCCGCCGGTAGCCAGCTGACGGGCGCGCTTGGTGGCGAGCATGACCAGCTCGAAACGGTTATCGACGTTGTCCAGGCAGTCTTCAACGGTGACGCGGGCCATGGTGTTCCTCGTAACGAAAAGTGAGCCCGACGTTTGCCGGGCGGACTGAATAGTCTAAAAAATCGCCAATCTTTATGGAAGAGCCGATTTAGGCGAGCAGACGACCGAGCAGTTCGGCGTGGCGTTGCTGCTGGGCGTCCTGGCGCAACTGGCGGGCGCGGAAGATCGCCTTGAGGTCGTCCAGGGCGTGGGCGAAATCGTCGTTGATCACCAGGTGATCGTACTCCACGTAGTGGCTCATTTCGCTGACGGCTTCGCGCATGCGCCGCTCGATCACCTCGTCGCTGTCCTGGCCGCGGTTGGTCAGGCGCTGGCGCAGGGCTTCCTGGCTCGGCGGGAGGATGAAGATCGATTGGGCCTCGGGCATCAGCCGGCGCACCTGCTGGGCGCCCTGCCAGTCGATCTCGAGGATCAGGTCGAGGCCTTCGGCGAGGGTTTTCTCGACCCAGCGCTGCGAGGTGCCGTAGAGGTTGCCGAAGACTTCGGCATGCTCGAGGAACTCGTTGCGCTCGAGCATGGCGAGGAATTCCTCGCGGCTGGTGAAGTGGTAGTTGACCCCGTCCACCTCGCCCGGACGCATGCCGCGGGTGGTATGGGAGACGGACACGCGGACCTCGGGGGCGGCGTCGAGCAGGGCCTTCACCAGGCTGGTCTTGCCGGCGCCGGAGGGAGCGGAAACGATGTACAGGGTGCCGGACATGAGGTGTTCCTGGTGCTTCGTACGGGTTGGAAAGAGATCGGGCGGAGGCGCCCGCCGGTCATTCGATGTTCTGGACCTGCTCGCGCATCTGCTCGATCAGGACCTTGAGGTTGACCGCCGCCTGGGTCGAGCGCGGGTCGAACGCCTTGGAGCCTAGAGTGTTGGCTTCCCGGTTGAGTTCCTGCATCAGGAAGTCCAGGCGCCGACCGGCGGCGCCGCCGGCCTTGAGGACCCGGCGGACCTCGCCGACGTGGGTGGCGAGGCGGTCCAGCTCCTCGGCGACATCGCTCTTCTGCGCCAGCAGGACCAGTTCCTGCTCCAGGCGCTGCGGATCGAGTTCGGCCTTGAGTTCGGCGAAGCGGTCGAGGATCTTCTGCCGCTGGTTGGCCAGCATGGTCGGCACCAGTTCGCGCAGGTTGCCGACTTCCACCAGCATCGCGTCGAGCCGATCGTTGAGCAGCTTCGCCAGCTCCTGGCCTTCGCGCGAGCGGCCGGCCTTGAGTTGCTCCAGGGCCTGGCCGAAGGCTTCCAGGGCGGCGGCGTTGAGTGCCTGCGGATCGGCCGAGTCGGCCACCAGTACGCCGGGCCAGGCCAGCACGGCGAGCGGATCGAGCGGCGCCGGCTGGCGGATCAGGGCGGCTACGCCTTCGGCGGCGGCGACCAGTTGGCGGGCGCGCTCCTGGTCGACCTGCAGGCTCTTGCCGGCGGTTTCCTCGGCGAAGCGCAGGGTGCATTCCACCTTGCCACGCGACAGGCCCTGGCGCAGCGCCTCGCGCACCGCGCCTTCGAGGTCGCGGAAGGCGTCGGGCAGGCGCAGGTGGGGCTCCAGGTAACGGTGGTTGACCGAGCGCAGCTCCCAGCTCAGGGTGCCGTGGGTACCGGCCTGCTCGACGCGGGCGAAGGCGGTCATGCTGTGCACCATGGGTCTACCTCGATAGTCGTGTGGGGAGTGCGTTCGGCGCCGGACGCGCGCGGCTGCCGTGATTCGAGCCGGGCATTGTAACCCACGTCCGGCGGGGCCCGCACGCCGACGGTGGTTGAGAGCCCAGGCTGGCCTCTATAATGGCGGCCAATTCCGCTTTCTCAGTACAGGATATCCACGATGAATCGTCCCAGTGGCCGTGCCGCCGACCAGCTGCGCCCGATCCGCATCACCCGCCATTACACCAAGCACGCAGAAGGTTCGGTGCTGGTCGAGTTCGGCGATACCAAGGTGATCTGCACCGTCAGCGCCGAGTCCGGGGTGCCGCGCTTCCTCAAGGGCCAGGGCCAGGGTTGGCTGACCGCCGAGTACGGCATGCTGCCGCGCTCCACCGGCGAGCGTAACCAGCGCGAGGCCAGCCGCGGCAAGCAGGGCGGTCGTACCCTGGAGATCCAGCGCCTGATCGGCCGTTCCCTGCGAGCGGCGCTGGACCTCAGCAAGCTCGGCGAGAACACCCTGTACATCGACTGCGACGTGATCCAGGCCGACGGCGGCACCCGCACCGCCTCGATCACCGGCGCCACCGTGGCGCTGATCGACGCCCTGGCGGTGCTGAAGAAGCGTGGCGCGCTCAAGGGCAATCCGCTGAAGCAGATGGTCGCCGCCGTTTCCGTGGGCATCTACCAGGGCGTGCCGGTCCTCGACCTGGACTACCTGGAGGATTCCGCCGCGGAAACCGACCTGAACGTAGTGATGACCGATGCCGGCGGCTTCATCGAGGTGCAGGGAACCGCCGAAGGCGCGCCGTTCCGTCCCGCCGAGCTGAACGCCATGCTCGAACTGGCCCAGCAGGGCATGCAGGAGCTGTTCGAACTTCAGCGCGCCGCGCTGGCCGAATGAGCAGACGCCCGGCACTGCCTGCCGGGCCCCGGAGAAGGAGCGCTACATGAACGATGTATCCGAAGAGGTCGCCGCGACCCCCGGCCAGGAAGCCCGGCAATGGGCGATGTTCTGCCATTTCGCGGCATTCATCGGCCTGGTGTTTCCCTTCGGCAGCCTGCTCGGGCCGCTGATCGTCTGGCAACTCAAGCGCGAGAGCGATCCGTTCGTCGACGCCCAGGGCAAGGAAGCGCTGAACTTCCAGATCACCGTGGCGCTGGCGATGTTCGTCAGCTTCCTGCTGATGCTGGTGGTGATCGGCTTCTTCCTGCTCGGCCTGGTCTGCCTGGCGGCGCTGGTGTTGACCATCATCGCCGGCATCAAGGCCAACGAAGGCAAGGCCTATCGCTATCCGTTCTGCCTGCGGCTGATCAAGTAGGCCGCACGTGGAATAGAAAAGCCGGCGCATGCGCCGGCTTTTTCATGTCTGACAGGGCTCAGATGCTCAACTGCCAGTCGTAGTCGACGATCAGCGGCGCATGCTGGGAGAAGCGCGGCTGGCGCGGCAGCTTGGCGTTGCGCACGAAGCGGCGCAGGCCGGGGGTCAGCACCTGGTAGTCGAAGCGCCAGCCGAGGTTGAGCATCTCGGCCTGTTCGCTGTCCGGCCACCAGCTGAACTGGTCGCCTTCGCGGCTGACTTCGCGCAGGGCGTCGGCATAGCCGAGGTTGCCGAACACTTCGTCCAGCCAGGCCCGTTCGGGCGCGAGGAAGCCCGGCATCTGCTGGCATTCGCGCCAGTTCTTCACGTCCATCTTCTGATGGGCGACGTATAGCGAGCCGCAATAGATGTATTCGCGGCGCTTGCGACGCTGCTTGCTCAAGTAATGGGTGAAGTCGTCCATGAACTTGAATTTCTGGTTCAAGCTCTCGTCTCCGCTCTGCCCGGAAGGCAGCAGCAGGGTGGCGATACTCACCTTGTCGAAGTCGGCTTGCAGGTAGCGCCCGTAACGATCGGCCGTTTCGAAACCTAAGCCGCTGATCACAGCTTTGGGCTGCAAACGGCTGTAGAGTGCGACACCGCCCTGTTCGGGTAGCTCGGCATCGCAGGCATAAAGGAAGTAGCCGTCCAGTTGGAAGGACGGGTCATCCAGATCGAAGGCGGAGGCTCGGGTGTCCTGCAAGCAGATCACGTCGGCATTCTGTGCTTGCAGCCAACTGAGCAAACCGCGCTCGGCCGCAGCCTGAATACCATTCACGTTCACACTGATGATCCGCATAAATGGCCCCCAAAATCACGTGCGTGTATGATACCCGAGCTCAAACGGTTTAGCTAAATTCATGCGGCTTGGTGTCATTCATGCAGGCGTATCAGCGCGATTTCATTCGTTTCGCCATCGAGCGCGGGGTTCTGCGCTTCGGTGAGTTCACCCTCAAGTCCGGGCGCACCAGCCCCTATTTCTTCAATGCCGGCCTGTTCGACAGCGGCCTGGCGCTGGCCCGCCTGGGACGCTTCTACGCCGAGGCGGTGATCGACAGCGGAATCGACTTCGACGTCCTGTTCGGCCCGGCCTACAAGGGCATTCCCCTGGCCGCCACCACCGCGGTGGCCCTCGCCGAGCAGCACCAGCGCGACCTGCCCTGGTGCTTCAACCGCAAGGAAGCCAAGGACCACGGCGAAGGCGGCACGCTGGTTGGCGCGCCGCTGAGCGGCCGGGTGCTGATCATCGACGACGTGATCACCGCCGGCACCGCGATCCGCGAAGTGATGCAGATCATCGACGCCCAGGGCGCCAGGGCCGCGGGCGTGCTGATCGCGCTGAACCGCCAGGAGCGCGGCAAGGGCGAGCTGTCGGCGATCCAGGAGGTCGAGCGCGACTTCGGCATGCCGGTGGTGAGCATCGTTTCCCTGGAGCAGGTGCTGGAATATCTTGCCGAAGATGCTGAACTGAAGAAGCATCTGCCGGCGGTAGAGGCCTATCGCGCCCAATACGGTATCTGAACCTTTCACAAGGGACTGGCATGGTCGGACAGGATGTAATGCGTTGCCTGATGGCCCTGGGGCTGGTGCTCCAGGGGCTTTCCTTCGGCGCCCAGGCGGCGCCGGGCGGAGCGGTGGAGCTGTACCGCTACGTCAACGACAAGGGCGTGGTGGTGCTCGACCGCCAGGGTGTGCCGCCGCAGTACATCGGCAAGGGCTACCAGGTCCT
Organism: Pseudomonas sp. DL; assembly: GCF_047199225.1. Taxonomy (NCBI): domain Bacteria; kingdom Pseudomonadati; phylum Pseudomonadota; class Gammaproteobacteria; order Pseudomonadales; family Pseudomonadaceae; genus Pseudomonas; species Pseudomonas sp. DL. The sequence goes on along the minus strand of NZ_CP178323.1, from coordinate 6,190,989 downwards.
CAACGACCAGGGCCGGGTTATCCGCACCGTACCGCCGGCGCCGACCGCCGAGGAACTGCGGCAGCGCAAGGCGGCCCAAGCCCAGGCCAGCTCCGATGCGCAGCTGCTGCGCCTGTATTCCAGCCTCGAGGACGTCGACCGCGCTCGCGAACGGCGCCTGGCGGAACTGGACGGGCTGAGCAGCGTGGCGCGCGGCAACCTGCAGTCGCTCAAGCTGCAACAGGCCAACCTGCAAGGCCAGGCGGCCAACCAGGAGCGTGCCGGACGTCCGGTGGCGCAGGCGCTGGTGGACCAGCTGGACGATCTCAAGCAGGAGGAAAAGCGCCTGCAGGGCGAGATCGGGCGTTTCCAGAAGGCCCGCGAAGACGCGGAAAGAACCTATGCCGCCGACCGCGCGCGGCTCTCCCAGCTACTCGGCGTGAGTCCCTGATTCCACTGGCGACTGTCGCTCGAACGCCCTGATCTTCTCGCGCAGCCAGTCCGGCAGGGGCTGGCTCTGTCGCTCGTTCGCATCCGCATAGACGTAGACCAGCTCGCCGACGGTGAGCAACTGCTCGTCGCGCCAGATGCCCAGCTCGAAAACCAGGCTGCTGCGCCCCAGCCGCGCCACGCGGGTGCCGATGTCCAGCCAGTCGTCGAAATGCGCCGGGGCGCGGTATTCCAGGGTGCTCTTCACCGCGAACAGGTCGCCTCCGCCGCGCAGCAGGTCGGCCGGGTAGGACATGCCGAGCTGGCGGTAGTACTCGGTGGTGGCGACGTCGAGATAGGTCAGGTAGTTGCCGTTGAAGACGATGCCCTGCGGATCGACCTCCGCCCAGCGAACCCGCAGGGAATGGAAGAAGGTGTAGTTCTGGCGCTGTGCTGCGCTGCTCATGCCGGCTCCTCGACGCTGCTGCAGACATCGACTCTAGACCGCCATCGCGCGGTGCGAAAGGGCTGGCCGCAGAACCCCCCGTCGCTGGCCCGCATTGCCCTCATCCTCGGGGCGTCGCGGCCTTAGTGTTGTTCGACGAGAACGCACGCCGTGCGCAACGAGAGAGGAACACCATGTCGTCCACGCTCCGCCCCGGACCGGGCAACTCGCGCCTTTGCCGCCCGGGGTTGCTGCTTGCCCTGGGCCTGATGCTGGTGGCCTGCGGAGAATCCACGGAGCCGCCGGCGCGGGCCGCCGATTCCCAGCGTGTCCCTGCGGAGCCTGCGTTGGCGCAGGTGTATTCCGCCAGTTGCAAGCTCTGTCACGCCGATCCCGCCTCCGGCGCGCCGCTGACCGGCGATGCCGCTGCCTGGGCGCCACGCCTGGCGCAGGGCATCGACACCCTGCTGGACCACAGCATCAACGGCTACAAGGGCATGCCACCCATGGGCATGTGCATGCAGTGCTCGGAAGAACAGTTCCGGGCTTTGATCGATTTCATGTCCGCAGCGCAGGACCGATAGGGGATACCGGCATGCCAAGTCATCTGTCGCGACGCCAGCTCCTGCAACGGGCGGGAGCGCTCGGTGCGTTCGCCGCCATGGTGGGAAACCCCGCGCTGGCGGAGTTGCTCCGCGCACCGCGCCTGATTCCCTGGCGCAACTGGTCCGGCGCGCAAAGCTGCCTGCCCCTGGCGCGGGAGGCACCGAAAGACCTCGACGAACTGGTCCGGATCATCCGCCAGGCGTCCGGCAGGATCCGCCCGGTGGGCTCCGGGCATTCGTTCAGCGCGTTGGTCCCGACCGACGGCACCCTGCTCTCGCTCGCCTACTTCAGCGGCTTGCTCAGCCACGACAGCGTGACCCTCCAGGCCGAGTTCGGCGGCGGTACGCCGATGTCGCAGATGGGCGCTCCGCTCAAGGAGATCGGCCAGGCGCTGGTGAACATGGCCGATATCGATTACCAGACCCTGGCCGGCGCCATCGCTACTTCCACCCATGGCACCGGGGTCGGCTTCGGTTCCTATTCCGCCCAGGTTCGCGGTCTGCAACTGGTCACCGCGAGCGGCGAGGTGCTCGAGTGCGACGCCAAGCGCAACGTGGAGGTGTTCGATGCCGCGCGGGTCTCGCTGGGGGCGCTGGGCGTCGTGACCCGGGTGCGCCTGCAGAACCGCGCGGCCTACCGCCTGCGTGAACGGCAGTGGATCGCCCGGACCGAGGAATTGCTGGAAGACGTGGAGAAGAATACGCGCGAGAACCAGCACTGGGAGATGCTGGTGGTGACCCATTCCGACTACGCCCTGTCGATCGCCCTCAACGAGACCGACGAGCCGAAGACCCCGCCCCTGGACCCGGCGAAGGAAGGCGGCAACGAGTTCGTCGGCCTGATCGAAGGTCTCGACAAGTACCTCAGCGACTTCCCGGAGACCCGCCGCACCCTGCTCAACAGCCTGCGCCACTTCGCCCGCTTCGACGAGCGGGTCGACGATTCCTATGCGGTCTACGCCAACGTGCGCAACGTGCGCTTCAACGAGATGGAGTATTCGGTCCCCGCCGAGCATGGCCCCGCCTGCCTGCGGGAGATCCTCGCGCTGATCCGCGACAAGGACCTGCGCACCTGGTTTCCCATCGAGTACCGCTACGTGAAGGCCGACGACATTCCCCTGAGCATGTTCGAGGGCCGCGACAGTTGTTCCATTTCCGTGCATCAGCACTACAGCATGGACCACCACAACTTCTTCGCCGCGGTGGAACCGATCTTCTGGAAATACGCCGGGCGGCCGCACTGGGGCAAGCTGCATGGCCTCAACGCGCACCAGTTGCAGGGGCTCTATCCGCGCTGGAAGGCATTCGCCGAGGTGCGCCAGGCGCTGGATCCCCGCGGGCGGTTCCTCAATGCGCACCTCTCTTCCATCCTGGGCGTGACCTGAAAGGAGCGACGCCGTGAATCGACGCAAGTTCATGTTCGCCGGCCTCGGGGCCGGCGCGCTGCTGGCGGGAACTGCCGCCTGGATGCGTCCCGCCGACCGTGGCGGGCCGTACGACGACTATTTCCGCGCGCTGAACCGCGAACTCAAGGCCAATGGCCCGATGTGCCCGGTGCTGCTCATCGACCTCGATCGCCTGGACCACAACATCGATGTGGTGATGCGTTCGGTCCGCCGCGGCGGCAAGCATCTGCGGCTGGTGGAGAAATCGCTGCCTTCGCCCGGCCTGCTGGCGTACATCGCCAGGCGCGCCGGCACCCGGCGGCTGATGTCCTTCCACCAACCGTTCCTCAACCACGACGCGGTCGCTTTTGCGGATGCCGACATCCTCCTCGGCAAGCCGTTGCCGGTGCGTTCGGCGGAACTGTTCTACCGCGAGCACAAGGGTGCGTTCGACCCGGCGCGGCAGCTGCAATGGCTGATCGATACGCCGCAGCGCTTGCGTCAGTACCTGGCGCTGGCCCAGGGGCTGGGTACCCGGATGCGCGTCAACATCGAACTGGACGTCGGCCTGCATCGCGGCGGAGTGGCCGACCAGGCCGCGCTGGGCGAATTGCTGGCGCTGATCGCGGCGCATCCGCAGTACCTGGAGTTCGCTGGCTTCATGGGCTACGACCCCTTCGTCGGAATGGGGGTGCCGGGCATCCTCGGTTCGCCCGAGGAGCTGTTCGCCAAGGTCATGGCGCTCTACCAGGGACATGTCGACTTCGCCCGCCAGCGCTTCGCCGCGCTGTGGACACCACAGCTGACCCTGAATACCGCCGGCAGCCCCAGCTATCGCATGCACGAGAAGGAAACGCTGAGCAGCGAGGTCTCGGTGGGCACCGCCATGCTCAAGCCGAGCCACTACGACCTGGCGTCCCTGGCCGAGCATGTGCCGGCCGTCTACATCGCCACGCCGGTACTCAAGAGCACCGGCGCGGTGCAGATCCCGGCGCTGGACGGCAAGTCCCGGCTGTTTTCCTGGTGGGACCCCAACCAGCGCGGCACCTTCTTCATCTACGGCGGCAACTGGATGGCCGACTTCGCCTCGCCCGAGGGACTGCGCAGCAACGGCATCTACGGGCGCAGCTCGAACCAGGAAATGGTCAACGGCTCGCCTTCGGTGGGCCTGGAGGTGGACGACCAGGTCTTCCTGCGGCCGACCCAGAGCGAGTCGGTGCTGCTGCAATTCGGCGACCTGCTGGCGCTGCGCGGCGGGCGGATCGTCGAGCGCTGGCCGGTTTACGCCTAGGACGCCTGGCGCTTTTCCTCGTCGATGGCGGCAGCCCGCGGATACCGGGCTGCCGCTTCGTTCCGATGCCTCAGAGTTCGAACGGAATGGTCAGCTTGGCCCAGAGCATGTCGCCCTCGGGGCGGTTCTCCACGTCGAATTCCTTGGCCCAGCGGATCTCCGCGCTGGCGTACTTGAGGAAGGTCAGGTGCACGGCCGGGCCGATGGCGAAGACCTGGCCGCGTACGCCGTCGTCGACTTCCTCGCCGAAACCGAACACCCGTACGGTCTCGCCGTTCTGTTTGTCGTCGGTGGTCTGCTTGAGGTAGTAGCCGTTCAGGCCGAGGCGCAGGTTGTCGGTCACCCGGTAGCTGGCGGAATAGTCGAAATGGAAGATCTGCCCCGAGCGATAGTCGGTGTCGTGGTTTTCCATGTTGAAGCTGTAGGTGGCCTTCAGCGACAGCTCGGTGCGTTCGGTGGGCAGCCAGGTGAAGGAGAACAGCGGCTTGTAGGTGTAGAAGTTGTTGCTGGTGTTGGCCAGCCGCTCGGCATCGTACTTGCCGGTGGGCACGGTGACCTCCACGGCGGCGGCCAGGGTCAGGTCCTTGCCCATGTCCCAGAGGATGATCGGCGCGAAGGTGGTGTCGCCCATGCTTTCCCGTTCGTCGCTCAGGCCGAACGCGGCCACCCGTTGGCGGAGATAGGGCTGGGCGATGTAGCCGCCCAGGCGCCCGCCGAAGATCCGCAGCGGGCTCAGGTAGTCCAGGCGAGGGATGATCGCATCCGAGCTGATCTTCACGTCGGACACCTTGCCGCCGAAGGAGCTGATGTTCAGCTTCCTGGCTTCGTAGTGGTTGTAGTAGACGTTGAAGGCGAACATGTGGTCGGGGAGGTTGTCGACGTCCAGTGGCAGGGTGAAGAAACCGTCGGTTCCTGGACCAATGTTGTCCACGCCGCCTTCGCTGGCGTGGGTGCAGCAGCTGACGGCGAGGGTGACGCAGGCGGCCAGGCGCAGGGGCCTGCGGGGGCGGATCGGGTTCATGGGCGGGCTCTTATTATTGTTGGCGTGGCTCGGGGCACGGCATAGGAATAAGCCCTAACGGCAGGCCGAGGCAGGGCATTGACGGTCAGCGAGGGGGGGATTTGCGGACACCGTGCAATGCTTTGTTACATCTGTGCGGAACGCTATATGATGGGACGCTCATCCCATGTCGCGATCCACCGCCAGAACAAGAACGAAGCCGAGACCGGCTCAGGATTTCGCCCATGCACAACAATGCCGCCGATGCGCGCTACGAACTCGCCCAGGTATCCACCTTCCTGCTGCAGACGCTGGCCGAGGTGGTCGAAGGCCATGGTGTCGATCCCGCGCGGCTGTGCCGGGGCCTGGGCTTCACCGTCGAAGACCTGCAGGACCCTACCCAGCGCATCTCCTACCGCCAGGCCGTGAGCATGATCCAGCGTGCCCTCCAGGCCCTGCCGGAGCGGGGACTGGGGCTGTGGGTCGGACACCAGAACGTGCTCGGCACCCTTGGCCTGCTGGGCCATGTGCTGTCGCTGTGCCGGACCCTGCGCGACGCGTTCGACATCGGCGTGCGCTACCAGCACAGCTCGGGCGGTATCGTCACCTCCAGCGTCTACCAGCAGGGCGACACCTTCTTCGTCGAGGTCGAATGCCACCTGCCCAGCAGCGAGGTGCAGGTGTTCGCCATCGAGGAGTTCTTCGCCAGCCTGCTGGTGTATGGGCGTGCCCTGGTCAGCCCGGCGTTCGAACCGCTGGGCATCGAACTCATCCATGCCGCTCCGCCCTACGCGGGCGAATACCTGCGCCTGCTGGGGCCCCAGGTACGCTTCGGCTGCCTGCACAACCGCATGGCGATCGCCAGCCACTGGCTGGACATGCGCCTGCCCAACCACAACCTGCCGGCGTTGCGCCAGGCGCTGGCCCTGCTGGAGCAGGAAAGCACCCAGGTGCACCGGAAACTCGACCTGGTCCAGGCGGTGGAACGGGCCATCGCCCGCGACCTAAGCCTGGGCAGCCAGATCGAAAGGATTTCCGCCGAACTGAACATGAGCAGCCGCACCCTGCGGCGCCGGCTGGCCGAACACGGGCTGACCTTCGAGGCGTTGCTGGAGCAGGTGCGGCGAGGGCGGGCGATGAGCCTGCTGGGCAACCCCGGGATGTCCATCGAACGTATCACCGAGGAAGTGGGATATCGTGATATCCGCAGTTTCAGGCGCGCGTTCAAGCGCTGGACGGGAGTGAGCCCGGCGACCTTCCGTAGCGAGGGCACGAGCCCGTTGGACCAGGTCTTCACGCTGGCCGCGCGACGCTAATGGAGGAACCGCCATGGCGCGCCGGAGCGCACCGTGGCGGGCGGATCAGTGACGCTTGCGGTTGCTGATCAGGGTGCCGACGCCGCTGTCGGTGAAGATTTCCAGCAGCACGGCATTCGGTACCCGGCCATCGATGATGTGCGCGCTGGTCACGCCGCCCTGCACCGCTTCCAGGGCGCAGCGGATCTTCGGCAGCATGCCGCCGTAGATGGTGCCGTCGGCGATCAGCTCGTTGACCTGTTCGGTGGACAGCCCGGTCAGCACCTGGCCCTGCTTGTCCATCAGGCCGGCGATGTTGGTCAGCAGCATCAGTTTCTCGGCCTTCAGCGCTTCCGCCACCTTGCCGGCCACCAGGTCGGCATTGATGTTGTAGGACTCGCCGTTGCTGCCCACGCCGATCGGCGCGATCACCGGAATGAAGTCGCCCTTGACCAGCATGTTCAGCAGCCCGACGTTGACCCCGGTGACTTCGCCCACGTGGCCGATGTCGATGATCTCCGGCTTGGTCATCTCCGGGGTCTGGCGGGTCACGGTGAGCTTCTTCGCGCGGATCAGCTCGGCGTCCTTGCCGGTCAGGCCGATGGCGCTGCCGCCGTGGCGGTTGATCAGGTTGACGATGTCCTTGTTCACCTGGCCGCCGAGGACCATCTCCACCACGTCCATGGTCGCCGCGTCGGTGACGCGCATGCCGTCGATGAAGTGGCTCTCGATCGACAGGCGCTTGAGCAGGTCTCCGATCTGCGGGCCGCCGCCATGCACCACCACCGGGTTGATGCCGACCGCTTTCATCAGCACCACGTCGCGGGCGAAGCCGGCCTTCAGCTCCTCGCTCTCCATGGCGTTGCCGCCGTACTTGATCACCAGCGTCTTGCCGACGAAGCGGCGAATGTAGGGCAGGGCCTCGGAAAGGACCTTGGCAACCTGGGCGGCGTCATCGCGACTCAGGGTCATGGGGAGCTCCGACATGTCAGAAGGGCACGGGCAGCGAGGAATCCACTGCCTTCAGTTGGTTACGGAAGACGGTCTTGATGCGCTCCAGCTCTTCCTCGGTGTCCGCTTCGAAGCGCAGGACCAGCACGGGAGTGGTGTTGGAGGCGCGTACCAGGCCCCAGCCTTTGGGGTAGTCGACCCGCACGCCGTCGAGGGTGGTGATGTTGCCTTCGCCCCATTGGGCGTCGCGTTGCAGCGCCTCGATGATGGCGAACTTGCTGTCCTCGGTGACGGTGATGTTGATTTCCGGGGTGGAAATGTCGCTCGGGAAGGCCGAGAACACGTGCTCGCTGTCACGCTGATCCTGGCTGAGGATTTCCAGCAGGCGGGCGGCGCTGTAGATGCCATCGTCGAAGCCGAACCAGCGCTCCTTGAAGAACACGTGGCCGCTCATCTCGCCAGCCAGCAGGGCGCCGGTTTCCTTCATCTTCTTCTTGATCAGCGAGTGGCCGGTCTTCCACATCACCGGACGGCCGCCGTAGCCGCTGATCAGGGCGATCAGACGGCGGGTGCACTTGACGTCGAAGATGATGTCGGCCCCCGGGTTGCGCGAGACCACGTCCTTGGCGAACAGCATCAGCAGACGGTCCGGATAGATGATGGTACCGGTATTGGTGACCACGCCGACGCGATCGCCGTCGCCGTCGAAGGCCAGGCCCAGGTCGGCGTTCTCGGCCTTGACCTTGGCGATCAGGTCCTTCAGGTTCTCCGGCTTGCCCGGGTCCGGATGGTGGTTCGGGAAGTTGCCGTCGACCTCGCAGTACAGCGGGATCACGCTGCAGCCCAGGGCCTCGATCAACTGCGGGGCGATCACCCCGGCCACGCCGTTGCCGCAGTCGACCACCACCTTCATCGGCTTGGCCATGGCGATGTCGTCGCGGATCTGCTTGAAGTAGCGCGGCAGGATGTCGACCTGCTCTACGCTGCCGACGCCGGATGCCAGGTCGTTTTTCTCGATGCGCTCGCGCAGGGCCTGGATCTGCTCGTTGGCCAGGGTCTCGCCGGCGACCACGATCTTGAAGCCGTTGTAGTCCGGCGGATTGTGGCTGCCGGTCAGCATCACCCCGGACTTGCCCTCGAGCACGTTGGCCGCGTAGTACAGCACCGGGGTAGGCACCATGCCCACGTCGCTGACCTGGCAACCGCAGTCCACCAGGCCCTGGATCAGCTGCTTGACCAGCTCGGGACCGGACAGGCGGCCATCGCGGCCGACAGCGACGCACGGTTCGCCGCGGGCGAGGCTTTCCGAGCCGATGGCGCGACCGATCCAGTAGGCGGTCTCGGCGGTGAGGGTATCGCCTACCACGCCACGGATGTCGTAGGCGCGGAAGATGCTGGCGGGCAGCGTCGGTGCTTTTGCAGTGCTCATGATGGGGGTTTGCTCCAATCCCAGGAGGTCCTGGTCTTCATCGAGAATGTCGATATCCAGAATGTCGGTGTTCTGGAACAACGGATCTGCCAATGCCGGCTCCTCGCGAGGAGGCGCTTTCGCCACCGCCACCGGCGCCACCGGCGCTGCCTTGGCAGGGCTGGGCACGCTGGTCGGCTCCGGCTTGCGCCGCGGCTGGCGGGCCAATGCCTGGATCAGCGGGGCGAAGCCCGGCAGGCTAGGCACAGGGGGTTTGGCAGTGCGTTGCCCGCCGAGTTCCTGAAGATACTGACCGAGGGTCAGGACATCCTGATGCAGGCGGCGCAACAGCGACGAACGGGTGAGGTAGGTGCCGAGGATGCCGCCGAGCAGCGCCAGCAGCGCCGCGAGTGCCGGCAGCAGCGGCGAGGCCTGGGTCGAAGCGACGCTGCCGGGCGTGTAGTTCAGTTTCCAGTTCGGATTGCCGCTGTCCAGCGCTTGCGCACCCTTGCCCGGCGCCGGCGTACCGCGTTGCAGCAGCACCTGGGCCGGTGCGCCGGAGAACTGCTGGACCAGTTGTACCTGGCCGGCATCGCCCGGCAAGGGCGGCAGGGCGCGCAGCAGCCGTTGCAGGTCGACCGCCAGCAGCAGCGTGCCTTGCAGGCTCTGGTCGGCGCCGCGCACCGGCGCGGCGCTGTACAGCAGCCAGCGCTGGCCGACCTTGTAGGCTTCGGCGGCGACGTTCTGGCCACTTTCCACCCGGTGCAGGATATCCAGGGCGGCGAAGCTGACCGGGCCGGGGCTGTCGTTGTCCTGGGCGGCCTGGCCGGGCGCGTTCAGGTGGGCATCGACCACGCCGTCCCAGGCCAGCAGGCTGCGCTGGGCGGCCTCGATGCGGGTGGCGTCGCCGCTTTGCAGGGCTTCGAGGGCGAGGGGGCTGGCCGCGGCGGCGCGGGTGTCGGCGGCGAGTTGCTGCAAGGCCTGGCGCAAGGCGCCGGCCTGGCCTTCGGCCCAGGCCGCGTCCAACTGGCGCTGCTGCGCCTCACCGGCGCCGCCGAAGACGCCGAACCAGAGCAGGGCGCCGGCGGCCGCCACGCCCAGTAGGCTGGCGCCTATGCCGGGCAGCAGGTCCTTGCCGTCAGCGCGTTCGGACGCTGCCTTGCGCGGCTTCTTTTCCGGTTCGAGCAGGTCGCCCAACTCGTTCCCATCCTTGGCGGTGCGCTGGAAAAGCTTCATGCCGCGTCTCCTCGGCGTCTCGTCCTGTGTTCGGGGTCAGTGGCTGCCGGAATGGCCGAAGCCGCCGGCGCCGCGCTGGCTTTCGTCGAACGCTTCGACCAGCTCGAAATGCGCCTGCACCACCGGCACCAGTACCAACTGCGCGATGCGCTCGCCGACGGCGATGGTGAACGGCGACTCGCCGCGGTTCCAGCACGACACCATCAGCTCGCCCTGGTAGTCCGAGTCGATCAGGCCGACCAGGTTGCCCAGCACGATGCCGTGCTTGTGCCCCAGGCCGGAGCGCGGCAGGACCAGGGCGGCGAGGCCGGGATCGGCGATGTAGATGGACAGGCCGGTGGGAATCAGCAGGGTCTGGCCCGGGCCGAGGACGCTGTCTTCCTTGAGCATGGCGCGCAGGTCCAGGCCAGCCGAGCCCGGCGTGGCGTACTGCGGGAGCGGGAAGTCGGAGCCCAGGCGGGGGTCGAGGATCTTGGCTTGGAGAGAGTGCATCAGTAACTCATTGCTGGTTGAGGCGGTTGGCGATGAAGGCGATCAGCTGGCGAGCGATCTTGCCCTTGCTGGTCTGGGCGAAGGTGCTCGGATGCAGGTCGCGGTCGATCACCGTGATCGCGTTCTCGTCGCTGTTGAAGCCGATCGAGGGGTTGGCCACGTCGTTGGCGACGATCAGGTCGAGGTTCTTGTCCTTCAGCTTGCGTGCAGCATAGTCCAGCAGGTTTTCGGTTTCTGCGGCGAAGCCCACGCTGAAGGGACGATCCTCGCGCTGTGCGAGGGTGGCGAGAATGTCGGGATTGCGCACCAGCTGCAAGAGCAAGCCCTCGCCGCTGGTAGGGTCTTTCTTCAGTTTGTGCGCGGCGACCACTTCCGGGCGGTAGTCGGCGACCGCCGCGGAGGCGATCAGCAGGTCGCAGGGCATCGCCGCCTCGCAGGCGGCCAGCATGTCGCGGGCGCTGACCACGTCGACGCGCTGCACCCGGTCGGGCGTGGGCAGGTGCACCGGGCCGGTGACCAGGGTCACCCGTGCGCCGGCTTCCACCGCCGCCTCGGCGAGGGCGAAGCCCATCTTTCCGGAACTGTGGTTGGTGATGTAGCGCACCGGGTCGATGTTTTCCTGGGTCGGGCCGGCGGTGATCAGCACATGCACGCCGGTCAGCGCCTGGCGCTGGAAGCAGTCGGCGGCGCGCTGCGCCAGTTCCTCGGCTTCGAGCATGCGTCCGAGGCCGACGTCGCCGCAGGCCTGGCTGCCCGCTGCCGGACCGAACAGGTGGAAGCCGCGCTGGCGCAGCAGCTCGGCGTTGGCCTGGGTCGCGGTGTCGCGCCACATGGCCTGGTTCATCGCCGGTGCCAGGGCGATTTGCGCGTCGGTGGCCAGCACCAGGGTGGTCAGCAGGTCGTTGGCCACGCCCTGGACCAGGCGCGCCATGAGGTCGGCGGTAGCCGGTGCGATCAGCACCAGATCGGCCCAGCGGGCCAGTTCGATGTGGCCCATCGCGGCTTCCGCCGCCGGGTCCAGCAGATCGGTATGCACCGGATGGCCGGACAACGCCTGGAGGGTCAGGGGCGTGATGAACTCGCGGCCGCCCTGGGTCATCACCACTCGGACTTCAGCGCCCTGGTCGCGCAGGCGGCGGACCAGTTCGGCGCTCTTGTAGGCGGCAATGCCGCCGCCCACGCCGAGGACGATGCGTTTCCGATAGAGCCGCTGCATAGGCTTGCCTTAATAAGGAAATGGATGACATGCGCTTCGGCAAACGCGCCTCCCCAGGTCGTCTGCCGCGCAAAAAGGATGGGCTAAGATAGCACAGCGTCCGCACGGGAACAGCGGGCGGGCTCGATGGGGAAAGCGAATGAGCATCCGCGATTGGCCCGAAGCCGAACGGCCTCGGGAGAAGCTTCTGGAGCAGGGCGCGGCGGCCCTTTCCGATGCCGAGCTGTTGGCGATCTTCCTGCGCACGGGAGTGACCGGTTGTAGTGCGGTCGAGCTGTCGCGGCGGCTGTTGAGCGAGTTCGGCGGGCTGCGTGCCCTGCTCGAGGCGGACCTCGCCTCGTTCTGCGGCCATCTCGGGCTCGGCGTGGCCAAGTATGCGCAATTGCAGGCCGTGCTGGAGATGGGCCGGCGCCACCTGGCCGAGCGCCTGCGTCGCGATTCGATACTGGAGAGCCCGCAGGCGGTGCGCGACTATCTCAAGGCGCGCCTGCGCCACGAGCAGCACGAGGTGTTCGCCTGCCTGTTCCTCGACACGAGGCACCGGGTCCTGGCGTTCGAGGTGCTGTTCCAGGGCAGCATCGATGGCGCCAGCGTCTACCCGCGCCAGGTGGTCAAGCGCACCCTGGCGCACAACGCGGCGGCGCTGATCCTGACCCATAACCACCCCTCCGGCGACGCCCGTCCGAGTCTCGCCGACCGCCAGCTCACTGCGCGCCTCAAGGAAGCCTTGGCGCTCATCGACGTGCGGGTGCTCGACCACTTCATCATCGGCGACGGCGAGCCGCTGTCGCTGGCCGAATACGGTTGGCTGTGAGCGTTCGACGAAGGGCTCAGCCCAGGCGCCGCTCGATGCCCGCCAGCAGGCGCCGGCGGATCAGCCCGCTGACCGGGCGGATCGCCAACCAGTAGGGGGTGAAGCGCAGGCGGCTGGCGCGATCGGGGCAGAACACCCGGGTTTCCGTGTGCAGCAGGGTACCGCTGGCGCTGGGCGTGCAACGGAAACACAGCACGAGCTTGGCCACTCCGGGCTGGTCGTAGCAGCGGAAATGCTCGCCGTCCGCGATGCGTTCCAGGGCGAAGTCGGCGCGCCAGAAGCGGCCGACCAGGCCGTAGGCGATGGCCTGGTCGGCGCGGCGCTCCAGGCGGGTGAACTCATGCAGGCCGAAGCGTGGGCGGCCGGCCAGGTCGTTGCGCCGGCCCAGCAGGCCGGCCAGCCTTCCCGGCGCTTCGCGCAGGACGAGGAAGGCGCGCACCAGCGGGTCGTCGAAGCGCAGCAGGTCTTCCACCGCGTCGAGTACCGCTGCGGCCGGCGCGTCGATCAGCCGCTGGTGGTGTTCGCTGAACTGCCAATGCGGCAGGTAGAGACGGTCGAGATCCATCGCTGGGTTCTCCCGGGCGTGGCCTTCAGCGTTTCACGGCGACCCGAGAGAAATCCTGGCGACCGAACGGATTGACCTGGTAGCCCTGCACCTCCTGGCGGGTAAGGGCGAAGGCGGTCGGGTGGGCCAGGGGCAGCCAGAGCGCCTGTTCGTGGATCAGTTTCTGCGCCTGGTGGTACAGGCCGGTGCGTTGTTCCTGGCTGCTGGCGGCCTTGCCGTCGGCAATCAGCTTGTCCAGGCCGGGGTCGCAATAGCGCGCGAAGTTGAGCCCCGACTTGACGCTGGCGCAGCTGAATTGCGGAGTGAGGAAGTTGTCCGGATCGCCGTTGTCGCCTGCCCAACCCATGAACAGCAGGTCGTGTTCGCCGTTCTTGGCGCGACGGATCAACTCGCCCCATTCGATGACGCGGATGTTGGCCTTGATCCCGGCCTCCGCCAGGTCGGCCTGGAGCAGTTGGGCGCCGAGGCTCGGGTTGGGGTTGAGCAGGCTGCCGGACGGGCGGGTCCAGATGTTCAGCTCGGGAAGCTGCTTGCCGGCCAGCAGCTTGCGCGCCTGTTCGGGGGCGTGCGGGTAGGCGGGAATATCCCTGGCATAGCTCCAGGTGTTCGGCGGATAGATGCCGGTGGCGGCACTGGCGCTGCCTTCGAATACCGCCTGCAGGTAGCTGGTGCGGTCGAAGGCCAGGTTGATCGCCTGGCGCACCTTGGGATCGTCCAGCGGCGGATGCTGGGTATTGAGGGCGACGAAGGCGGTCATGAAGGCCGGCGTCTGCTCGACCTTCAGGCTGGCGTCCTTGCGCGCGCTCTCCACGTCCAGCGGCTTCGGCGACAGGGCGATCTGGCATTCGCCGCGGCGCAACTTCTGCAGGCGCACGTTGGCGTCCGGGGTGATGGCGAAGATCAGCGCGTCGACCGCCGGCTTGCCGGCGAAGTACTCGGGGTTGGCGGCGTAGCGCACCACCGCGTCCTTCTGGAAGCGCTTGAACACGAACGGGCCGCTGCCGATCGGCTCGGCGTTGAGCTTTTCCGGGGTTCCGGCCTTCATCAACTGGTCGGCGTATTCCGCCGAATAGATGGAGGCGAAGCCCATGCTCAGCATCGGCAGGAAGGTCGCGTCGGGGTGGTCGAGAACGAACAGCACCTGGTGGTCGCCGCTTTTCTCCACCCGCTTGATCAGCTCCGGCAGTTGCATCGACTGGGCGTGCGGGAAGCCGTTCTGCGCCACCTTGTGCCAGGGATTGGCCGGATCGAGCATGCGCTGGAAGCTGAACACCACGTCGTCGGCGTCGAGCGTACGGCTCGGCTTGAAGTAGGCGGTGCTGTGGAAGTGCACACCCTGGCGCAGGTCGAAGCGATAGCTCAGGCCGTCGTCGGACACCGACCAGCGCTCGGCCAGCGAGGGCACCACCGTCCCCTTGCCGGCGTCGAACTCGACCAGGCGATTCATCAGCACATCGGCCGAGGCGTTGGTGGTGGTCAGCGAGTTGTACTGGACCACGTCGAAGCCCTCGGGGCTGGCTTCGGTGCACACGCTCAAGGCGGCAGCGGCGGCGGGCTGGGCGAGCAGCAGGGGGGCGAGGAACAGGGAGAAAGCGGCGAGGCGCATGACGGGCTCCATTCGAACGGTTAACATGCCCATCCGCAGCGGTTGGGCGCAGTCATGCAAGGCCGTTGGCGACCTTGAATCGCTACCCTAGACCATGCGGCGGGCAGCGACAACGAGGCAAGGCGACGAACGGCCGCGGTGCGAAGCCCGCAGTGAGGCGGGCCGCGGCTGCGCCATGGTCTTCACCCTTGCGGCGCGGGGCGCCTTTCTGATATAAAGCTGCGCTCTTTTCTGGGGCCACGCTCTCCTTCGTCGGGATGCAGCGGGTAAGACCCCGGTGAAACTGAGTATCGAACTTGAGTTAAAGCAGCCAACCCATGCCGGGTTGGGCATGAGGTTATAGAGGGCTGAGGCATGTCTAGAGTCTGTCAAGTAACCGGTAAGGGTCCGGTTACCGGGAATAACATTTCCCACGCACACAACAAAACCCGCCGCCGTTTCCTGCCGAACCTGCAGCACCACCGTTTCTGGGTCGAGTCCGAGAAGCGCTTCGTACGTCTGCGCGTTTCCGCCAAGGGCATGCGTATCATCGACAAGCGTGGCATCGAGGCCGTCCTGGCTGACCTGCGTGCCCGCGGCGAAAAATTCTAAGGAGCTGAATCATGCGTGAATTGATTCGTCTGGTGTCCAGCGCCGGTACCGGCCACTTCTACACCACCGACAAGAACAAGCGTACCAAGCCTGAGAAGATCGAGATCAAGAAGTACGATCCGGTTGTTCGTCAGCACGTGATCTACAAGGAAGCCAAGATCAAGTAATTGATCCGGCACCTTGCGAAAAGCCCGCCCCTGGCGGGCTTTTTCATTTCCGGCGTACGAACCCCGGGCCGCGCACAAAAAAGCCCGCCAGGTGGCGGGCAAGGGTAACAAGCATTCTGGATGCAGCCGGGGCTCAGGCCTTGGCTTCGAAGATCACATACACCTTGCGACAGGCTTCGAGCACTTCCCAGGTGCCCTGGAAGCCGGCAGGGATCACGAAGCGGTCGCCGGCGCGCACGGTCTTGGCGTTGCCGTGCCGGTCGCGCAGCACCGAGACGCCCTGGATGATCTCGCAGTACTCGTGTTCGGTGTAGTTCACCGTCCACTGGCCCACGGCGCCTTCCCAGATACCGGCGTTGAACTGCCCGCAGGGGCTGCCGTAGTGGTTGCGCACGCTCTGTTTCGGGTCGCCCTTGAGGATTTTCTCCGGCGCCGGGCTGTAGTGCTCCGGGGCGCTGTTGGCCTGGGCGAAGTCGACGATCTGTTCGATGTTCATGCTGACTCTCGGTTCTTGTGGTTCTGGCCAGTTGGGGGCAGGGCGGCGCCAGCCGCCCGCCTGGATCAGACGCTGGCGCGGATGGCCTGGGCCAGGCGCTCGACGATCTGGTCGATGTGGGGCTTGTCGATGATCAGCGGCGGCGACATGGCGATGATGTCGCCGGTCACCCGGACCATCAGGTCGTGCTCCCAGAAGCAGCGCTCGAAGACGTCGTAGCCGCGCTTGCCGGGGCCGTCCGCGTGCGGCGCCAGTTGCACGCCGCCGACTAGGCCGATGGCGCGGATGTCGACCACGTTGGGCAGGTCGCGCAGGCTGAACAGCGCGTCCTGCCAGTAGCCTTCCAGTTCGACGGCCCGCTGGAACAGGTCGTCGCGACGGTAGATGTCCAGGGTCGCCAGGGCGGCGGCGCAGGCTACCGGATGGCCGGAATAGGTATAGCCGTGGAAGAACTCGATGGCGCCCTGCGGGCCTTGCATGAAGGCAGCGTGGATCTTCTCGTCGACGAATACGGCGCCCATCGGGATGCTGCCGTTGGTCAGCCCCTTGGCGCAGGTCAGCAGGTCCGGGACGACGCCCCAGCGCTGCGCGGCGAAGGCTTCGCCGACGCGGCCGAAACCGGTGATCACTTCGTCGAAGATCAGCAGGATGCCATGCTTGCGGGTTATCTCGCGCAGCCGCTGAAGGTAGCCCTTGGGCGGCAGCACCACGCCGGCCGAGCCGGACATCGGCTCGACGATCACCGCGGCGATATTCTCGGCGCCGTGCAGGGTCACCAGGCGTTCCAGCTCCTCGGCCTTTTCCACGCCATGCTCGGGCAGGCCGACGGTGAAGACGTTGCGGGCGACGTCCAGGGTGTGCGGCAGGTGGTCGACCCCCGGCAGCAGGTTGGCGGAGAAGGCCTTGCGGTTGTTGACCATACCGCCTACCGACAGGCCGCCGAAGCCGACCCCGTGGTAGCCCAGTTCGCGGCCGATCAGGCGGGTGCGGGTGCCCTGGCCGATGGCGCGCTGGTAGGCAAGGGCGATCTTCAGCGCGGTGTCCGCCGATTCCGAGCCGGAGTTGGTGAAGAACACTTTGTTCAGGCCCGGCGGGGCGATTTCCGCCAGCCGCGCGGCGAGTTCGAACGGCAGCGGGTGACCCATCTGGAACGGCGGGGCGTAGTCGAGGGTGGCGATCTGCCGGGCCACCGCTTCGCTGATCTCGCGCCGGCCGTGGCCGGCATTGCAGCACCAGAGGCCGGCGGTGCCGTCGAGGATGCGGCGCCCGCCCTGGGCGATATAGTGGATGCCTTCGGCGCTTTCCAGCAGGCGCGGCCGCGCCTTGAACTGGCGGTTGGCGGTGAAGGGCATCCAGAAGTTGTCGAGGCTGCTCGACTGCGGCTCGTTATTCATTGTCATAGGGCCACCCAGGTTGCACGCGAGGGATGAAGACGCTAGTCCGGGCGAGTCTATGTTTAAAATAATGAACGTGACAAGGGAGTTAGAGGGGTTCCTGTCAAATATATTGAAAACAGGCGCTGCTCTGGTTTAGGGTGGCGGACACCACGGGCCGCGCGCCCGCCTTGCAGAATCTGACAGCGCGCCTGTCTCCCAGGCGCCCAGAACACCAATAAGAGGACACGTTGTCATGACCACCCTGACCCGCGCCGACTGGGAAGCCCGCGCCAAAGACCTGAAGATCGAAGGCCGTGCCTTCGTCAACGGCGAATACAGCAACGCCGCCTCCGGCGAGACCTTCGATTGCCTGAGCCCGGTGGATGGCCGCTTCCTGGCCAAGGTCGCCAGTTGCGACCTGGCCGATGCCGAGCAGGCGGTCAAGGTCGCCCGCAATGCCTTCGATTCCGGCGCCTGGTCGCGCCTGGCGCCGGCCAAGCGCAAGCAGACGATGATCCGCTTCGCCGATCTGCTGCTGGAGAACGCCGAGGAGCTGGCCCTGCTGGAAACCCTGGACATGGGCAAGCCGATCAGCGACTCGCTGCACATCGACGTCGCCAGCGCCGCCAACAGCCTGCGCTGGAGCGCCGAGGCGATCGACAAGATCTATGACGAAGTCGCCGCCACTCCCCATGCCGAGCTGGGCCTGGTGACCCGCGAGCCGGTCGGCGTGGTCGCCGCCATCGTGCCGTGGAACTTCCCGCTGCTGATGTCCTGCTGGAAACTCGGTCCGGCCCTGGCCACCGGCAACTCGGTGATCCTCAAGCCCTCCGAGAAGTCGCCGCTGACCGCCATCCGCATCGCCCAGCTGGCCGTCGAGGCCGGCATTCCGAAAGGCGTGTTCAACGTGCTGCCGGGCTATGGCCACACGGTAGGCAAGGCGCTGGCATTGCACATGGATGTCGACACCCTGGTGTTCACCGGTTCGACCAAGATCGCCAAGCAACTGATGGTCTATGCCGGCGAGTCGAACATGAAGCGCGTCTGGCTGGAGGCCGGCGGCAAGAGCCCGAACATCGTCTTCGCCGACGCCCCGGACCTGAAGGCCGCCGCCGAAGCCGCTGCCGGCGCCATCGCCTTCAACCAGGGCGAAGTCTGCACCGCCGGTTCGCGCCTGCTGGTGGAGCGCTCCATCAAGGACAAGTTCCTGCCCCTGGTGATCGAGGCCCTCAAGGGCTGGAAACCGGGCAACCCGCTGGATCCGGAAACCAACGTCGGCGCGCTGGTGGACACCCAGCAGATGAACACCGTGCTGTCCTACATCGAGGCCGGTCACAACGACGGCGCCAAGCTGGTCGCCGGCGGCAAGCGGACCCTGGAAGAAACTGGTGGCACCTACGTCGAGCCGACCATCTTCGACGGCGTGACCAATGCGATGAAGATCGCCCGCGAGGAAATCTTCGGCCCGGTGCTCTCGGTGATCGAGTTCGAGGATGCCGAGGAAGCCGTGCGCATCGCCAACGACACGCCCTATGGGCTGGCGGCGGCGGTCTGGACCAGCAACCTGTCCAAGGCGCACCTGACTGCCAAGGCCCTGCGCGCCGGCAGCGTCTGGGTCAACCAGTACGACGGCGGCGACATGACCGCTCCGTTCGGCGGCTTCAAGCAGTCGGGCAACGGTCGCGACAAGTCGCTGCACGCCTTCGACAAGTACACCGAGCTGAAGGCGACCTGGATCAAGCTCTGATCGCCTAGGTCGGCCCTTCCGGGCCGGCTCTCTCGAGCCACACCCGCGGCCGGGTTTCCTTCTGGAAGCCCGGCCGCTGTGCTTCGTGCGCCGGATATATCCGCTCGCCCCGGCAAGGCTTCCGGGGTGCCAACGGGAGAATCGCAATGCGTTGGGGAAGCTATTTCGCCGTCTGTTCCGCAGTCATCAGCATCGGCCTCGCCCTTGGCCTGACCATGCCGCTGGTCTCGTTGCGCCTGGAGAGCTGGGGCTACGGCAGTTTCGCCATCGGCGTGATGGCCAGCACGCCGGCAGTGGGCGTGCTGCTCGGCGCGATGATCGCCGGGCGCCTCGCCGCGCGCGTCGGCACGCCGCGGCTGATGCAGTTGTGCCTGCTCACCGGGGCAGCCTCCGTCGGCCTGCTGGCGCTGCTGCAGAGCTACCCGGTATGGCTGTTGCTGCGCCTGCTGATCGGCGTGCAGCTCACCGTGGTGTTCATCCTCGGGGAAAGCTGGATCAACCAGTTGGCGGTGGAGAAGTGGCGTGGCCGGCTGGTCGCGCTGTACGGCACCGGCTACGCCCTCAGCCAACTGTCCGGGCCGGTACTGCTGACCTTCATCGGTACCGCCGACGACCGTGGCTTCTGGTTCGGCGTCTGCCTGCTGATTGCTGGCTCGTTGCTGCTGCTGGGCCGCAGCGGTGCGCCCAGGGTCGATCCGCACAGTGCCTCCGGGCGCGGTTTGTGGGCCTTCTGCCGGGGTCTGCCGGCGATCGCCTGGGCGGTGGTATTGTTCGCTGCCTTCGAGGCGATGATCCTCACCCTGCTGCCGGTATACGGGTTGCGCCAGGGCTTTCCGCAAGCGGTGGCGCTGGCCATGGTCAGTACCGTGGTGGTGGGCGATGCATTGTTGCAGCTGCCGATCGGCTGGCTCGCCGACCGGGTCTCGCGCAGCGGCCTGTTCGGCGGCTGCGGCCTGGTGCTGCTGCTGAGCAGCCTGGCGATTCCCCTGCTGCTGCAGACGCCGTTGATCTGGCCGCTGCTGGTGCTGTTCGGGGCCAGCGCCGGCGGGTTGTTCACCCTGGCGCTGATCCTGATCGGCGAGCGCTACCGAGACGATGCCCTGGTCCGGGCCAATGCCCATGTCGCGCAGCTATGGGGCATCGGCTGCCTGCTCGGCCCGCTGGCCACCGGCGCCGCCAGCCAGTGGATCAGCGGTCACGCCCTGCCGTTGATGATGGCGCTCGGCGCGGCGGGCTTCGTGGTGCTGGTGCGGCTGCGCGGGGCGATTCCGGCGGACGAGGAGGCGACCGGCCTGGAAGCCTCCGAGTGACCCTCAGAGCATCTTTTCCAGTCCGATCATTCCCGCGACCCAGGCGTTCAGGCGTCGCCACAGGCTACCCGGCTCGTGGCGCAGGACCTGGGGCCGGCCGTCGCGCTCATCGATCCAGACCAGCTTCGGCCGGCTACCGCTGCGGTCGATGCGCACCAGGTAGCTGACGCTCGGCGCCATGCCCTCCAGCGCCAGTTGGCGGACCTGCTCGGCCAGCAGCGGACTGTCGACGATGACCCCGACTTCGGTGTTCCACAGGATCGAGCGCGGATCGAAGTTGAACGAACCGATGAATACCTTGCGCCGGTCGAAGACCATCGCCTTGCTGTGCAGGCTGGCGCTGCTCGATCCGTGCAGGCGCCAGGGCGCGCCGCTCAGCGGCTGGTCGGGATTGGCGCGCAGCTCGTAGAGCTTAACGCCATGCTCAAGCAGCGCCATCCGATAGGGCGCGTAGCCGGCATGCACGGCGGGCACGTCGGTGGCTTCCAGGGAGTTGGTCAGCAGGCGCACGCGGACGCCGCTGTCGGCCTTGCCGGTGAGGTAGTTGAGACCGTCCTTGGCCGGAACGAAATACGCCGAGACCAGGATC
Source organism: Pseudomonas sp. DL (assembly GCF_047199225.1). NCBI lineage: Bacteria > Pseudomonadati > Pseudomonadota > Gammaproteobacteria > Pseudomonadales > Pseudomonadaceae > Pseudomonas > Pseudomonas sp. DL. The sequence continues at coordinate 6,169,996 of NZ_CP178323.1, read as the reverse complement.
AGTTCCTTCTGCACGCCCTTGAACAGGCCCGCCAGGTGCGGACTGAGCAATAGGTGCGGGTCGGGCTCGCCGCGGCTCAATACCTTCAGCGGCGCATCCCAGATCGCCTCGGCGCGGGCCCAGGTGAGATTCTCCAGCCAGTTGCCCAGGCGTGGCTGGTCGCCGCGGTCGAACAGGTGGCGGATGTAGCCGGACTCCTTCACCGACTCCTTGCGCAGGTAGCGCTGCAACTTGCGTCGGGCCGACTCCAGTTCGCCGGGATAGGGCGCGCGCCAGAGGAAATCCTCGATCGGCCGGCTGATGGCGCTGTTCCAGTACTGGTCGAAGCTGTGCGAGAGCTGGTTGGCGATGGGGCCGACGCCGAGCAGGTCGAGGTCGGTGAAGTTCATCTCCGGCTTGGCGTTGAAATACTCGTCGCCGAGGTTGCGTCCGCCTACGATGGCCGCCGTGCCGTCGGCCAGCCACAGCTTGTTGTGCATGCGCCGGTGTTGCTGGGACAGGTTGAACAGGCGGCCGACGCCTCGCGTGATGCCGGTGGCGCGGCCCAGGTGCAACGGGTTGAACAGGCGCACCTGGATGTTCGGATGGGCGGAGAGCACACCGATCTCGTAGTCCCAGCCATCGCTGGCGGTGTCGTCGATGAGGATGCGTACCCGCACGCCACGGTCGGCTGCCTTGAGCAACTCGTAGGCGAGGGCGCGCGTGGTCAGTCCGTCGTGGACGATGTAGTACTGGATGTCGAGGCTGCGCTGGGCTGCGCGAATCAGCGCCGCGCGGGCGACGAAGGCATCCTCGCTGGCGCCCAGGAGGTGGAAGCCGGACTGGCCGGGGTGGTCGCGTCCCTGGATTTCGGCCTGCCTGGCCAGCCAGGTACCCTCGGCGGGCAGTGCCGACGACGGTTGCGGCGGAGGAGTGCTGGCGCAGCCGGAGAGGGCCAGGAGGGCCAGCAGGAGGAATCGGCGAAGCAAGGATATCTCCCGTGGAAACTCGAACGACCGGCTCATCCCGGTCGTGCGAATTCTAGGAGTTTTCCTCGGAAGAGCGATGCCCCGCCTGATTTTTTCAGAATCCACCGAGCCTCGGATGGGCTCAGCTACCGAGTTTTTCCTTCAGCCGGTACCAGGCCATGCCCAGCGCCAGCAGTGGCGAGCGCAGCAGCTTGCCGCCGGGGAAGGTGATGTGCGGCACCTTGGCGAACAGGTCGAAGCCGTCGCTCTGCTGGCCGCCGATGGCTTCGGCGAGCAACTGCCCGGCGAGGTGCGTGGCGTTCACCCCGTGTCCGGAATAGGCCTGGGCGAAGTACACGTTGGGCTGCCCCGGCAGGCGGCCGATCTGTGGCAGGCGATTGGCGCCGATGCCGATCATGCCGCCCCATTGGTAGTCGATGCGGACGTTCGCCAGTTGCGGGAATACCTCCAGCATCTTCGGCCGCATGTAGGCGGCGATGTCGCTGGGGTCGCGGCCGGAATAATGGCAGGCGCCACCGAACAGCAGGCGGTTGTCGGCGGAGAGCCGGTAGTAGTCGAGGGCCACGCGCTGGTCGCACACCGCCATGTTCTGCGGCAGCAGTTGGCGGGCCAGTTTCTCGTCCAGCGGTTCGGTGGCGATCACGTAGCTGCCGGCCGGCAGTACCTTGCCGCCGAGCAGCGGGTTGAGGTCGTTCATGTAGGCGTTGCAGCCCAGCACCAGGGTCTTCGCCCGCACTTTGCCGGTGGCGGTATGCACCTGGACTTCCGTGCCGTAGTCGATCCGCGTCACCGGCGAGCGCTCGAACAGGCGGACGCCCAGCGACTGGGCAGCGGCGGCTTCGCCGAGGACCAGGTTGAGCGGGTGCAGGTGGCCAGAGCCCATGTCCACCAGGCCGCCGACGTAGCGATCGGAGCCGACCACGCTGCGCATCTCCGCGGCCGGCACCAGGCGCATCTCGTGGCGATAGCCGAGGGCCTGGAGTTCCTCCATGTCCTCGCGGAAGCCCTGGTAGTCGCCGGGCTTGTTCGCCAGGTCGCAGTAGCCCCAGCGCAGATCGCAGTCGATGGCGTACTGCTCGACCCGGCGACGGACGATCTCCACCGCCTCCAGGCCCATCAGCTTGAGTGCCTTCACGCCGTCGGCGCCGATCACCGGGAGGAACTGCTCGACGTCATGGCCGACGCCGCGGATCAACTGGCCGCCATTGCGTCCACTGGCGCCCCAGCCGATCCGGTGCGCTTCCAGCAGGACCACGGAGAAGCCGCGCTGGGCCAGTTCCAACGCCGTGTTCACTCCCGAGAAGCCGCCGCCGACGACGCACACGTCGGCCTGTTCTTCGCCGGCCAGGGGAGGGCACTCGATGCGTCGGTTGAGCGTGGCGGCGTAGTAGGAGGGGGCGTGTTGGGCGGTATGCACCGGCTGGTGAACGCGGGCGTTCATGTGTGAAATCCTGATTATTATGTGTGGAAAATTTGACGGAGCATAAACGTCAGTCGAGGCGCTCGCCAAGGGCGAAAAAGGAAAAAACTGCGAGGTGTTGCGGGGATCGTGTACAGAAAAGACGGTGTTTCCCGTCTATGCCGGGAGTCCTGGCGGACTCCCGGAAAGTGCCTTGGGTCAATCCGGAACCGGTAGGTCGAGCGATTCCTTGACCTCTTCCATGACGATATAGCTCTTCGACTCGCGTACGTGCGGCAGTTTCAGCAGGATGTCGCCGAGCAGCTTGCGGTAGGACGCCATTTCCGAGATGCGAGCCTTCACCAGGTAGTCGAAGTGGCCGGACACCAGGTGGCATTCCAGCACATGGGGCAGCTTGAGCACCGCCCGGCGAAACTCTTCGAAGGTATCGCCGGACTTGTAGTCCAGGCTGATCTCGACGAACACCAGCAGGCTGGCCTTCAGATGCTGCGGATTGAGCCGGGCGTGATAGCCCATGATCAGGCCTTCGCGCTCCAGGCGGCGCACGCGTTCGGTGCAGGGTGTGGTCGAGAGGCCGACGCGTTCGCCCAGCTCGGTGAAGGAAATGCGACCTTCCTCCTGCAGGATGCGGAGGATGTTGCGGTCGATCTTGTCCAGCTCGCGCTTGCTCTGATGCTGGGTACGCATGGATGGAGGCTCCCCGTCTGGCTCGGAAAATCCGGAAATTTTCCGCCAATATAACGTCGAAAGCAGGGAAAAACACTGGCCAGGGAAAACGCCTTGATCTTGCACGAGGGCCCCGCCACCCTTGGCCGGGTCGGCAACGGACAGAGGTAGGACATGCGTTTGCGCAGAAGGACGACGTTGCTGCTGGTATTTGCAGTGCTGTTGCTGCTGGCGTTCGGCTACGGCTGGCATGCCTGGCGCAGCCTGTTGCGCGAGCAGGGTGTCGAGCGCCTGGAGTGGCAAGGCCTGGGCCTGTCCGCCGAAGGCATCGGGCTGCGACGGCTGGCGCTGGAGCGGCGCGGCGCGGATGGCGCCAGCTTGCGACTGGACGTGGAACACGCGCTGCTGCGCTGGCCCGGGCTGTCGGGTTGGCGTCCGCGTCTACCCGGCCTGCGCGTGGAGCAAGTGGCGCTCGCCTGGCAACCGGCTGCCGCGAGTTCCGACGACGACTCCGCTGCGCTGGACTGGACGTCCCTGCGCGAGACCCTCGCCTGGCTGCCGGAACAGATCCACCTCGAACGCTTCCATCTCGACCTGCCTTGTCCCGCCGGCCGCTGCGAGCAGGACGGCGGACTGGACATCGGCCGCCCGTCGGGAGCGCTGTTTCCGCTGGCTGCGCAACTGCGCCTGCAACAGGAGGCGCAGCAGGCCCAGCTCGACGCCCAGCTCTTCGAGGAGCCTACCGGTTGGCGCCTGCGGACGCGCGCGCAACTCGACCGGCAGGCGCTGCTGACGCTGGACAGCCAGCTCGCGCCGTCCGATGGCGACGGCCTCTGGCAGGGGCGCCTGGAGGCGCCCGGCCTGCCGGACACCCGTGGCCTGGTGGTCTGGCTCAATCGCTGGTTGCCGGAAGCGCAGCGCCTGCCCGACGCACCGCAAGCCCTGCGTCTGCAAGCGGACTGGACGATCCGCCTGGCGCCTGGCAGCGACTGGCTGGAGCCGCGCCGGGTGCTCGACGGCGGTGGCTCGGCGGCGCTGCTGGTGCAGGCTCCGCAAGCCTGGCCGCTGCCCGGTCTGGGTAATGTACAGGGCGAACTGCAAGTCCAACTGGATGGAGACGAGGGCGCCTGGTTGCCACGCCAGCTGCGCAGCGACTTGCGCCTGAGCCAGTTGCACGGCGAGTGGTTGCAGGCGCTGCCGGCCGAGTTGCGGCCGAGCGCGCTGGGCTTGCGCAGCGAGCCGCTGGAGCGCGATGCCGATAGCGTCACCGCGTTGCGCCTGGCGTTCACCAGCGAGGGCGCGAGTACGCTGAAGCTGGAGACGCGGCTCGACCTGCTGGGCATCTCGCCGTGGGCCGCCAGGCTGGTGGAGGGTCGCTTGCAGGTGGACGCGCCGTGCCTGCAATACCTGGGCTGGAAAGCCGAGCGACTGGTCGCGGAGATTCCCCTGGAGGGCCGGCTGGACGGGCAGCGCGCCAACCTCTCCTTCGGCAGGGGCGCGCGGTTGCAGGCGGCGTCCCTGGCCGAGCCGTCGACGCTGCACCTTGGCCAGCCCCGCCTCGACCTCGCCGGGGCCGCTCTCGAACTGGCCTACCAGCCGCTGGCGCTGCATTTCGCCGGGCCGCTGCAGGCGCAGGTCGGACAACTCCGCCAGGCCAACCTCAAACCGTTGGCCTGGACCTTCGAGGGGCCGCTCGACACCACCCTCGAGCGCACCAGCCTGAAGGGACGGCTGAGCAACGGCGCGGGGTTGGCGGCGGACATCCAGCTGCAGCGCGACGCGAAGACGCCCCTGGCGCTCTCCGCCAGGCTGGCCGAGGTGTTCTTCCGTACCGGCAATCCGCTGGCCGCGACCCTCGCCGACTGGCCGGGGCTGCTCGAACTGGGCAATGGGCGAGCGACCGCCGCGGCCGGCTGGAAGCTCGATGCGGCGGGCGCCTCGTCCCTCGACCTGGACCTGACCCTGAAAGGCCTCGACGGTATCTACGACCGCAGCGAGCTGAAGGGGCTGGGCGGCAGCCTGGCCTTGCGCCTGCGTGGCGGTCAGTTGAGCCTGGACAGCCCCGGCCTGAGCCTGGCCGAGGCCAATCCCGGCCTGCCGCTGGGGCCGGTGAGTTTCCGCGGGCGCTATGAGGCCCCGCTTTCCGCGCCGGGCAGCGGCCGTTTGAGCTGGCAGACGTTGCAGAGCGGCCTGTTCGGCGGGCAGGCCTCGGTCCCCGCGGGGAGCATCCGCCTGGGTCAGGCTGAGCAGAAGTTCGCCTTGCGTATCCAGGGCATACAACTCGGCGAGATTTTCCGGGTCTATCCGGCGGAGGGCCTGGCCGGCGAAGGCGCCCTGGACGGCGAGCTGCCGCTGATGCTGAACCGCTGGAAGCCCAGCGTCTCCGGCGGCCAGGTCAAGGCCCGCGAGCCCGGCTACCTGCGCTTCCGCTCGGCGAAGATCGAGGCGCTGGGGCGCAGCAACCCGGGGATGAAGCTGGTCGCCGATGCCCTCGACGATTTCCACTACGACGTCCTGCAAAGCAGCGTCGATTATCATGAGAACGGCAAGCTGTTGCTCGGCCTGCGCTTGCAGGGCAGCAACCCGGACCTGGAGAAGGGGCGCCCGGTCAACCTCAACGTCAATCTGGAGGAGGATATCCCGGCACTGCTGACCAGCCTGCAACTGAGCGACCGGGTCAGCGAAACCATTCGCCAACGTGTGCAGGAGCGCATGCAGAAACGCAAGGCTTCGGCGCCATGAGCCATACAGGAGAACCCCCGATGCGCCTCTGCGCTCTATTCGCTGTCCTGCTGCTGGGCAGCCTGACGATGGCCTGCACGCCCACCGTGCAGCTGGCGGCTCCCAGCGAGCCGATCAACATCAATCTCAACGTGAAAATCGAGCACGAGATCTACATCAAGGTCGACAAGGCTCTGGACGGCATCATCAACGAGAACAGCGGCCTGTTCTAAAGGAGCGGATCCATGACAACCCGTAGCAAACTCGGTATCGCCCTGCTGGCCCTCGGCATCAGCCTTTCCGCCATGGCGATGGACCTCGGCCAGGCCATGTCGGCCCTTGGCGGCGCCAAGGCCCAGGGCCTGGTCGGCGAGCAGGCGGACGGCTACCTTGGCGTGGTCAGCAACAGCGGCCAGGCGGCGGACATCGCCGCGCAGATCAATGCCGCGCGGCGTGCCGAATACCAGAAGGTGGCCAACAGCAGCGGCGCTTCGCTGGCCGACGTGGAGGCCATGGCCGGCAAGAAGGCGATGGAGAGAACCCCTGCCGGGCAGTACGTCCAGGTCGGCGGCAAGTGGGTGAAGAAATAGCGCGAAGGCTCCGCGAGCGCTCTGGGACGCTGCTCCGGTCGCAAGGGCCGGGCAGTGTCCGCGGAATTTTTCCTGTCGCGAGCGGTTCCTTCAGGGACTCCTGCCGTTTTCCATGGCTTCTGCGACAGGCTTTCCCGAAAAAGCGACTCCCGGCCTGAGTTCGATCATTTAAATATGCGGTATTTTTCCAGTTTTATGGTGGATGCGCCTCGGTAAAACCCCTAATTGTCCGGTTTTTTACCTGAGTAACCGCCTAAAATTGGTGATTATTTCTGCCTGCCTCTTCCTATACTGCGCGCATCTACACGCTCAAAATAACAAACGTCCGCGGTTCCTCCGCGACGTGGGAGGCGACAATGCGAGTTCTGGTCCTTGGCAGCGGTGTCATCGGTACCGCCAGTGCGTATTACCTGGCCCGTGCCGGGTTCGAGGTGGTGGTGGTCGACCGTCAGGACGGTCCCGCGCTGGAAACCAGCTTCGCCAACGCCGGCCAGGTGTCTCCCGGCTACGCTTCGCCCTGGGCAGCCCCGGGCATTCCCCTGAAGGCCATGAAGTGGCTGCTGGAAAAGCACGCGCCGCTGGCCATCAAGCTCACCTCCGATCCCAGCCAGTACGCCTGGATGCTGCAGATGCTGCGCAACTGCACCGCCGAGCGCTACGCCGTGAACAAGGAGCGCATGGTCCGCCTGTCCGAGTACAGCCGCGATTGCCTCGACGAACTGCGCGCCGAGACCGGCATCGCCTACGAGGGCCGCACCCTCGGCACCACCCAACTGTTCCGCACCCAGGCGCAGCTGGACGCCGCCGGCAAGGACATCGCCGTGCTCGAGCGCTCCGGCGTGCCCTACGAGGTTCTCGACCGCGATGGCATCGCCCGCGTAGAGCCGGCCTTGGCCAAGGTCGCCGACAAGCTGGTCGGCGCCTTGCGCCTGCCCAACGACCAGACCGGCGACTGCCAGCTGTTCACCACCCGCCTGGCGGAAATGGCCAAGGGCCTGGGCGTGGAGTTCCGCTTCGGCCAGAACATCGAGCGCCTGGACTTCGCCGGCGACCGCATCAACGGCGTGCTGGTCAACGGCGAATTGCTCACCGCCGACCACTACGTGCTGGCCCTGGGCAGCTACTCGCCGCAACTGCTCAAGCCGCTGGGTATCAAGGCTCCGGTCTATCCGCTGAAGGGTTATTCGCTGACCGTGCCGATCACCAACCCGGAGATGGCGCCGACCTCGACCATCCTCGACGAGACCTACAAGGTGGCGATCACCCGCTTCGACCAGCGCATCCGCGTCGGCGGCATGGCGGAAATCGCCGGCTTCGACCTGTCGCTGAACCCGCGCCGCCGCGAGACCCTGGAAATGATCACCACCGACCTCTATCCCGAGGGCGGCGATATCAGCCAGGCGACCTTCTGGACCGGCCTGCGCCCGGCGACCCCGGATGGCACCCCGATCGTCGGCGCCACCCGCTACCGCAACCTGTTCCTCAATACCGGCCACGGCACCCTGGGTTGGACCATGGCCTGCGGGTCGGGTCGCTACCTGGCCGACCTGATGGCGAAGAAGCGCCCGCAGATCAGTACCGAAGGCCTGGATATTTCCCGCTACAGCAATTCCCCGGAGAACGCCAAGAATGCCCATCCAGCGCCAGCACACTAACGAGCGTATGAGCCAGATCGTCGTCCACAACGGCACCGTCTACCTGGCGGGCCAGGTGGGCGAGGACATGTCCGCGGGCGTCGAGCAGCAGACCCGCGAGACCCTGGCGGCCATCGAGCGTCTGCTGGAAGAGGCCGGCACCGACAAGACTCGGATCCTCTCGGTGACCATCTACCTGAAGGACATCGACGCCGACTTCGAAGGCATGAACCGCGTCTGGGACCAGTGGCTGCCGCGCGGCGTCGCGCCGGCGCGCGCCACCGTCGAAGCCAAGCTCTGCGAGCCGGAGATCCTGGTAGAGATGTCGGTGGTCGCTGCGCTGCCCTGAGTTTTGTCTGGCCCGGCCGGAGAGCCGGGCTTTTTTTCGCCTGATGAAAGGTGCGCGATGCCGCACCTCGCTGAAGAGAGACCCGTCGCCATGCGCCCCGCCCGTGCCCTGATCGACCTGCAAGCCCTTCGTCACAACTATCGGCTGGCCCGCGAGGCCACCGGCGCCCGTGCGCTCGCGGTGATCAAGGCGGACGCATACGGCCACGGCGCGGTGCGCTGTGCCGAAGCGCTGGCGGCCGAGGCCGATGGCTTCGCCGTGGCCTGCATCGAGGAGGGCCTGGAGCTGCGCGAGGCCGGTATCCGCCAGCCGATCCTGCTGCTGGAGGGCTTCTTCGAGGCGTCCGAGCTGGAGCTGATCGTCGCCCACGACTTCTGGTGCGTGGTGCATTGCGCCTGGCAATTGGAGGCGATCGAACGCGCCAGCCTGGCCCGCCCGCTGAACGTCTGGCTGAAGATGGATTCGGGCATGCACCGCGTCGGCTTCTTCCCCGAGGACTTCCGCGCCGCCCACGAGCGCCTGCGGGCCAGCGGCAAGGTGGCGAAGATCGTGATGATGAGTCACTTCTCCCGCGCCGACGAACTGGATTGCCCGCGCACCGAGGAACAGCTCGCCGCCTTCGCGGCCGCTAGCCAGGGCCTGGAAGGCGAGATCAGCCTGCGCAATTCGCCAGCCGTGCTCGGCTGGCCGAAGGTGCCCAGCGATTGGGTACGTCCGGGCATCCTGCTCTACGGAGCCACGCCGTTCGAGCGCGCACATCCGCTGGCCGACCGCTTGCGCCCGGTGATGACCCTGGAATCGAAGGTGATCAGCGTCCGCGACCTGCCGGCCGGCGAACCGGTCGGCTACGGCGCGCGCTACAGCACCGAGCGTAGCCAGCGTATCGGCGTGGTCGCCATGGGCTACGCCGATGGCTATCCGCGCCACGCCGCCGACGGCACCCTGGTGTTCATCGACGGCAAGCCGGGGCGCCTGGTTGGCCGGGTATCGATGGACATGCTCACCGTCGACCTTACCGACCATCCCCAGGCCGGGCTGGGCAGCCGGGTCGAACTATGGGGCCCGAACGTGCCGGTCGGCGCCCTGGCGGCGCAGTTCGGCAGCATTCCCTACCAGCTGCTGTGCAACCTGAAAAGGGTGCCGCGCGTCTATTCCGGGGCTTGAGAAAAACTTTCCGAATTCTTTGCGCAGGCATGTCGACCGATCTGTTGTAAATACTGAACAGTGTTGCCATGATACGGCCGACTTGGGGTCGCCAGCCGTGTGCGGCCTCGTTTTGCCTTGCCTGCCAGAAGAATAAGGAGGACTCCACCCTTGGACGTCGGTGCTCGTCTGCAAACCATCCGAAAGCTCAAAGGTCTTTCCCAGCGCGAACTCGCCAAACGGGCGGGTGTCACCAACAGCACTATCTCGATGATCGAGAAAAACAGCGTGAGCCCTTCCATCAGTTCGCTGAAGAAGGTGCTGGGCGGTATCCCCATGTCCCTGGTGGAGTTCTTCTCCCTGGACCTGGAGCAGGACAGCCATACCCAGGTTGTCTACAAGGCAGACGAACTGATCGACATTTCCAGCGGCGCGGTGTCCATGCGCCTGGTGGGCAAGGCGCACCCGAGCCGGGCGATCGCCTTCCTCGACGAAACCTACCCGCCGGGCTCCGACACCGGCGAGGAAATGCTCAACCACGAAGGCGAGGAGGCCGGCGTGCTGGTCGACGGGCGCCTGGAACTGACCGTCGGCAGCGAGACCTATGTGCTCGAGCGCGGCGACAGCTACTATTTCGAGAGCAACAAGCCGCACCGTTTTCGCAATCCCTACGATGTGCCGGCACGCTTGATCAGTGCCACCACGCCCGCAAATTTCTGACCTGAAGCACAAGACCCCGCCGGGCCCGAAGGGCGCCGGCCGACAAGGGGCATGCGGGGCTGCGACCTAATGCCGCAAGGCTTTGCGAGGGTGTGCAATTGTTTCTGCCGGGCTTTCTTTGCCGTTATACTTGCGCCCGCCCGCGCGGCCCGCAGTGATCGGTATCGTGCCCGGGTGTGATAAGCCACGATGAGGGTGTAAGGGTGAACCTGATTAAAAAAATGCTGGCGGCCCAAGCTGCCGTGTTGGCCCTGTGGGCTGTAAGCGCTCAGGCTACGACCACTGACGATGCGATCGCCAAGCGCCTCGAGCCGGTAGGCAAGGTCTGCGTACAAGGCAAGGAATGCGAAGGCGTCGGCGCCGTCGCGGCAGCCGCCGGTGGCGGCGGTGCGCGTTCCGGCGAAGACATCGTCGGCAAGACCTGCAACACCTGCCACGGCACCGGCCTGCTGGGCGCGCCGAAGGTTGGCGACAAGGCCGAGTGGGGCAAGCGCGCCAAGGAGCAGGGCGGCCTCGATGGCCTGCTGGCCAAGGCGATTTCCGGTATCAACGCCATGCCGCCGAAAGGCACCTGCGCCGATTGCTCGGACGACGAGCTGAAAGCCGCGATCAAGCATATGTCCGGTCTGTAACAACGCCGGGACAGTGTCGCGAAAAGCCGCCTCCTGGCGGCTTTTTCGTATCCGCGGTGCGGGTTTTTCCCGCTGGCGGATCGTCCCGCCGGCAAACAGGGTCCAAACTTCCGGCTACCCATTCGCCGGAGGGCATCGTCTTGAGCCGAACCTGTTCCATCGACGCCGCAGTCGATCACTTGCTGCAGACCATCGAGGGCCCGATTCGCATGGGCCTGCCCCTCGGGCTGGGCAAGCCCAACCGACTGGTCAATGCGTTGTACCAGCGCCTGCGGACCCTGCCGGAGCGCCAACTGACGCTGTATACCGCGCTTTCCCTGGGGCGTCCCGCCGCTGGCGGCGACCTGCAACGGCGTTTCCTCGAGCCTTTCGCCGAACGGGTCTTCGCCGACTACCCGGAGCTGGATTACCTGCACGCCCTGCGCCGCGACGAACTGCCGGCGAACATCCGCGTCGAGGAGTTCTACCTGCAGCCCGGCAGCCTGCTGGACAGCGCGCCGGCGCAGCAGCACTACATCAGTTGCAACTACAGCCACGTCGCCCGCGACATCAATGCCAAGGGCGTCAACGCGGTGGCCCAGCTGGTGGCGCGGCATCCCGAGCGGCCGGGCAAGCTGAGCCTGGCCTGCAACCCGGATATCACCCTGGACCTCCTGCCGATGCTGGAGAAGCGTCGCGCCGCTGGCGAGACCATCGTCGCCATCGGCGTGGTCCACGATGACCTGCCCTACCTGCCGGGCGACGCCGAGGTCGAGGAGTCGGTATTCGACCTGCTGATCGACGCGCCGGCGGAAAGCAGCCGGCTGTTCTCCACGCCGAACATGCCGGTCAACCTGCAGGATCACTGTATCGGTCTCCACGCCAGCGCGCTGGTGCGCGACGGCGGCACCCTGCAGATCGGCATCGGCTCGATGGGCGACGCGCTGACCGCCGCCCTGCTGCTGCGCCAGCGCGACAACGCCACCTACCGGGCGTTGATCGACGAGCTGGGTGTGCGTGCGCGCTGGGCCGAGACGATCGAGCGCGACGGTGGCCTGGAGCCGTTCCGCCGGGGGCTTTACGGTTGCAGCGAGATGTTCGTGCCGGGTCTGCTGGCGCTGGCCGAGGCCGGCGTGCTGAGCCGCCGGGTCTACCCCGACGAAGCGCGGCAGCGTGCCGCCGAGCGCGGCGAGGCGCCGGTGGAGGGCGGGGTGTGGCTGCACGGCGGCTTTTTCCTCGGTCCGTTGGCGTTCTACCGGCGCCTGCGCGAGATGTCGCTGGAAGAGCGCGCCGGGATCGGCATGACCGGCATCGGCTTCGTCAACAACCTGTACCGCCAGGAAGAGCTGAAGCGCCTGCAGCGGCGCGACGCGCGCTTCATCAACAGCGCCTTCACCGTGACCCTGCTCGGCGCCGGGGTCGCCGACCAGCTGGAGGACGGCCGGGTGCTCAGTGGCGTCGGCGGGCAGTACAACTTCGTCGCCCAGGCCCACGAGCTGGAGGGCGCACGTTCGATCCTGATGCTGCGTAGCTGGCGCGAATCCGGCGGGGAAGTCAGTTCGAACATCGTCTGGCAGTACGCCCACACCACCATTCCCCGGCACTTGCGTGACATGGTGGTGACCGAGTACGGGATCGCCGACCTGCGCGGCAAGAATGACGCGGAAGTGATCGCCGCGCTGCTGGCCATCGCCGACTCGCGCTTCCAGCAGGCGCTGGCCGAGCAGGCCCAGTCGGCCGGCAAGCTGCCGAAGGATTTCGTCCTGCCCGAACGCTATCGCAACAATACCCCGGAGCGCCTGCAGGCCTTGCACCAGGCCCACGCAGCGGCGCTGCCGGAGTTTCCCCTGGGCAGCGATTTCGACGAGGTCGAGCAGGACCTGCTGCGGGCGCTGGGTTGGCTCAAGCGCAAGCTGAAGCTGAGCGAGATCCTCGAACTGGGCAAGGCGACCCTGGATGCGCCGGAGCCAGAAGCCTACCCGGCGCATCTGCGGCGCATGGACCTGGACGATCCGCAGGGGCTTCGCGAGGAACTCTACCAGCGCTTGCTGCTGGCCGGCCTGCGAGCCAGCCAGGAAGAGCGGGGCTGAGTGGCGCTCAGTCGAGGAACTCGACCTGACCGCCGGCCAGCGATTTCACCCGGGCCAGGGACTCGACCCGGTAGCCTTCGCTTTCCAGCAGGGCGCGGCCATCCTGGAAGGATTTCTCGATGACGATGCCGAGCCCGGCGATGCTCGCGCCGGCCTGGCCGATCAGGTCGATCAGCGCCTTGGCGGCATGGCCGTTGGCGAGGAAGTCGTCGATCACCAGCACGTGGTCGTGGGCGTTCAGGTGCTTGGCCGAGATGGCGATGGTGCTCTCGGTCTGCTTGGTGAAGGAGAACACCTTGGAGATGTACAGGTTGTCCTTCAGGGTCAGCGACTGGTACTTGCGGGCGAAGATCACCGGGACGCCCAGCTCCAGGCCGGCCATGACCGCCGGGGCGATGCCGGAAGCCTCGATGGTGACGATCTTGGTGATGCCTTGGTCGCGGAAGCGCATGGCGAACGCGTGACCGACCTGCTGCATCAGCTGCGGGTCGATCTGGTGGTTGAGAAAGGCGTCGACCTTGAGTACGTGCTCGGAAAGGACGATGCCTTCCGAGCGGATTTTGTCTTTGAGAATGTCCACGGGTGGCTTCCTGCGAAGCGGCTGTCGCTGATGAAGCGCGGCATTGTACCGCCAGCCGGCGCCGCGCGCGACGTTCTCTCGGACGAGCGAACATGATCGAGCGGTCAGGAATCCGCGCCTGCCCGGCGCGGCCCCGTGGCAGGCGGGCCGCGCCGCTGCCGGCTCATTTCAGCAGGTTGTTCACCAGTAGCGTCTCGACGTCCTTGAAGCGCCCGCTGAGCACGGCCTTGGCGGCGTAGAGCGCGGTGTCGGCGACCTGGCCGAACTCGATCTTCGGCGGCATCACCAGCTCCGCAGGGTTGGTATGCACGTCCAGCAGCGCCGGACCGGGCTGGGCGAGGAACTCCTGCACCGCCGCCTCGAGCTCCTCGGAGCGCGTCACCTTGCGTCCGTGGAAGCCGATCACTTCGGCGAGACGGGCGAAGTCCGGGTTGAGCAGGTCGGTGTAGTTGTCCAGCAGGCCCTCGACCTTCTGTTCCAGCTCGACGAAGTTCAGCGAGGCATTGTTCAGCACCACTACCTTGATCGGCAGTTTTTCCTGGATGGCCGTCAGCAGGTCGCCGAGCAGCATGGCCAGGCCGCCGTCGCCGGAGATCGAGATCACCTGGCGCTCGGGGTAGGCCTTCTTCAGCCCCAGCGCCTGGGGCATGGCGTTGGCCATGGTGCCGTGGACCAGGCTGGTGAGGGTGCGGCGCTTGCCGTTGCTGTGGATGTGACGCAACAGCCAGACCATCGCCGAGCCGCCGTCGGCGGTGAACAGGGCGTCCTCGCTGGCGTGCTGGTCGAGCAGGCTGACCAGGTGCTGCGGATGGATCAGCTCGCCCTTGCCGGCTTGCTCTTCTTTTTCCAGCGTCCGCAGCGAGCGCTCGCGGTGCTCCAGGCATTCGTCGAGGAAGCTGCGCTCCTCGCGGGCTTCGAGCAACGGCAAGAGCGCCTCGAGGGTGGGGATCACGTCGCCGACCACGCCGAGATCGATGGGGTGGCGGCGGCCCAGGTGACTGCCATCGCGGTCGACCTGGATCAGGGTGGCCTTCTGCGGATAGAACTGCGCCCAGGCGAAGTCGGCGCCGAGCAGCAGGAGGGTGTCGCACTCGGTCATCATGTGGAAGCCGGACTCGATCCCGAGCATACCGGTCATGCCCATGTTGAAGGGGTTGTCGTACTCGACGAAGTCCTTGGCCCGCGACGTGTGCGCGATGGGCGCCTTGAGGCGGTCGGCGAGGGCCACCAGCAGGTCGTGGGCGCCCTGGCAGCCGGAGCCGGCGTAGATGCCGATCTTCTTGCCGTGGGCCAGCAGGCGGGCGACGTCCTGCAGTTCGGCGTCGCTGGGGCGCAGCACCGGTTGCGGGAAATGCACCGAGAACGGCAGGTCGTCCTTCACCGTGGCCTGGCTGATGTCGGCCGGCAGGATCACCACCGCCACGCCGCGCCGGTTGAGCGCCGCCTGGCAGGCCAGGGCCACCACCCGGCGCGCCTGTTCCGGGCTGTGCACCTGCTCGCAGAACACCGAGCAGCTGGCGTAGACCGCCTTGAAGTCGACCTCCTGGGGAAACTCCATGCCCAGTTGCGGGGTGACGATCTGGCTGGCGATCAGGACCATCGGCGCGCGGTTGCGCTGGGCCTCGTAGACGCCGTTGATGAAGTGCAGGCTGCCCGGTCCGCAGGAGCCGGCGCAGGCGGTCAGGCGTCCGCTGATGTAGGACTCGGCGCCCGCGGCGAAGGCCGCCGCTTCTTCGTGGCGCACGTGGACCCACTGGATCTGGCTGCGATGGATGGCGTCGGTGACATGGTTGAGGGTGTCGCCGACGATGCCATAGCAATGGCGGACGCCGGCGGCTTCCAGGGTTTCCACGACGATCTCGGCGACTTTCTTGCTCGACATGAAGCTGTCCTCGAATGGAATTCGTTAGCTAGCTAATTTTGGTCGCGCGTGGAGCGGCAAAAGTTCCTCGCCCGAGGCTAGGCATCGGGCAAGACACTTTTGTGAAAATCGAGACAGTCGAGGCGCGGCGGGCTCAGCGCTTGAGCATGGCGCGGATGTCGGCGAGGGCGGCGTTGCCCTTGGCCGCCTTGACCTCTTGCGGGGCGTCTTCCATGCCTTCCCATTCGAGGTCTTCGGGGGGCAGTTCGTCGAGGAAGCGGCTCGGCGAGCAGTCGATGATCTCGCCGTATTGCTTGCGCTTGGCGGCGAAGGTCATCGCCAGGTTCTGCCGCGCGCGGGTGATGCCGACGTAGGCCAGGCGGCGCTCCTCTTCCACCGTGTCGGCCTCGATGCTGGAACGGTGGGGCAGGATCTCTTCCTCCATGCCCATGATGAACACGTAGGGGAACTCCAGCCCCTTCGACGCGTGCAGGGTCATCATCTGCACGCCTTCGGCGCCTTCCTCTTCTTCCTGCTGGCGCTCCAGCATGTCGCGCAGGACCAGCTTGGCGATGGCCTGCTCGATGGTCATGTCGCCTTCCTCGTCGCGCTCGAGGGTGTTCTTCAGTGCCTCGATGAGGAACCAGACGTTGCTCATGCGGAATTCGGCGACCTTGTCGCTGGAGGCGTTCTGCCGCAGCCAGTTCTCGTAGTCGATGTCCATCACCATGCTGCGCAGCACGGCGATCGGCTCGTTCTCCGCGCACTGTCGGCGGATACCGTCCATCCAGCGCTTGAAGCGTTGCAGGCGTTCGTGGAAACGGCTGTCGAGGTGCTCGGCCAGGCCCATCTCGTCGCAGGCGGCGTACATCGAGATCTTGCGCTGGGTGGCGTAGTTGCCGAGCTTCTCCAGGGTCGCCGAACCGATTTCCCGACGCGGCACGTTGATCACCCTGAGGAAGGCGTTGTCGTCGTCGGGGTTCACCAGCAGGCGGAAGTAGGACATCAGGTCCTTCACTTCCTGGCGCCCGAAGAAGCTGGTGCCGCCAGAGAGCCGATAGGGAATCTGGTGGTGCTGGAGCTTCAGCTCCATCAGCTTGGCCTGGTGGTTGCCACGGTAGAGGATGGCGAACTCGCTGTACGGCCGCTCGGTGCGCAGGTGCAGGGTGAGGATCTCCATGGCGATGCGCTCGGCCTCGGCGTCCTCGTTGCGGCAGCGGATCACCCGGATCGGATCGCCGTGGCCCATCTCGCTCCACAACTGCTTCTCGAATACGTGCGGGTTGTTGGCGATGAGGACGTTCGCGCACTTGAGGATGCGGCTGGTGGAGCGGTAGTTCTGCTCCAGCATCACCACCTTCAGCGAAGGGAAGTCTTCCTTCAGCTGCATCAGGTTTTCCGGACGCGCGCCGCGCCAGGCGTAGATCGACTGATCGTCGTCGCCGACCACGGTGAACTGGGCGCGGTCCTTCACCAGCAGCTTGACCAGCAGGTACTGGCTGGCGTTGGTGTCCTGGTACTCGTCCACCAGCATGTAGCGCACCTTGTTCTGCCACTTCTGGAGGACGTCCGGATGTTCCTGGAACAGCTTCACCGGTTGCAGGATCAGGTCGTCGAAGTCCACCGCGTTGTAGGCGCGCAGGGTGCGCTGGTAATGCAGGTAGACGATCGCGGCGGTCTGCTCCTTGGGGTTGCGGGCCTTTTCCAGCGCCTCCTCCGGAAGGATCAGGTCGTTCTTCCAGGCGCCGATGTAGTTCTTGATCTCGTCGACGCCGTCGTCCCCGGAATACTCCTTCTGCATGATGTCGGTCAGCAGCGCCTTGATGTCCGACTCGTCGAAGATCGAGAAACCGGGCTTGTAGCCGAGCCGTTCGTGTTCCTTGCGGATGATGTTCAGGCCGAGGTTGTGGAAGGTCGAGACGGTCAGGCCCTTGCCCTCGCCGCCGCGCAGCAGGGTGCCGACGCGCTCCTTCATCTCCCGCGCGGCCTTGTTGGTGAAGGTCACGGCGACGATGTACTGGGCGCGGATACCGCACTGCTGGACGAGATAGGCGATCTTGCGGGTGATCACGCTGGTCTTGCCGGAGCCGGCGCCAGCCAGGACCAGCAGGGGACCGCCGACGTAGTTCACGGCTTCTTGCTGCCGGGGATTGAGTCGGGACATAGGAACAGGCCGGAAGAGAGGGTTGAAGCGGGGACGTATTCTAACAGGCTGGCTGGCATCCGCGAGAATTAGCGTGCAAGCTGTGACCGATCCCGAGATCGTTCACGCCATTTTGCTGTAGATTCCCTACCGCATTAGGATGATGCCGTTCGTTCTTTACGAAGATTCTTAAAACTTTGGAGGTTGCTTGTCAGCGCCCGCAGAACCCTTGCGCCTGCTCCTTCTGGCGGATACGCCGGACTGGGCGCCACTGCTAGGTGAACGCCTGAGAGCGCTGGGGCCTGCCTTTTCGCTGAGCATCGTCACCACCTGGGAGGGCGCGGCCACCCTGTTCGCCGCCGAGCCCCGGGGGCTGCTCCTGGCCACGCCGGCCTGCCTGCCGCTGGGGACTCCCTGTCCCTGGCCGGTGATCCTGCTGTTGCAGCAGGAGCCGGCGCAGGCGCCGGTTGGGGTGGTCGACTGGCTGGCCGCCGAACAGCTCTCCGAGGACAGCCTGCGCCGCTGCCTGCGCTACGCGCGCGAGCGCCTGGGTTTGCAGGCGACCCTGCAACTGCTCGCCGAGCAGGATCCGCTGACCGGCATCGCCAACCGCCAGGGCTTCCAGACCCTGCTCGCGGCGCGCCTCAGCGAATTCGACGGGCGTGGCCTGGTGCTCGGCCACCTCGACCTGGACAACTTCCGTCACGTCAACGATTCCCTCGGCCACCAGGGCGGCGACCGCCTGATCCTGCAGGTGGTCAACCGCCTGCGCGGCTTCATGGAGAACGGCGACAGCCTGGCGCGCCTGGGCAGCGACGAGTTCGCCCTGCTGCTGGACACCCGTCGCGATCCGCAACGCGCCGAGCGGGTCGCCGAACGCATCGTCGAATGCCTCGGCGAGCCCTACTGGATCGATGGCGAGAGCCTGTTGCTGGGTTGCAGCCTGGGACTCGCCCACGCCCGTGCCGACGAAGGCGCCGACCCGCTGATGTGGCATGCGCACATCGCCATGCAGCAGGCCAAGAGCCGCCAGGGTTGCACCTTCCATGTCTTCGACGAACGCATCAACCGTGGCGTGCGCAGCCTCGCCGACCTCGAAGCCGAACTGCGCCGGGCGCTGCGTCGCGACGAGCTGGAGCTGCACTACCAGCCGCGACTGTGCCTGGACAGCGGGCGCATCGTCGGCCTGGAGGCGCTGGTGCGCTGGCGCCACGGCGAGCGGGGCCTGCTCACGCCCAGCGAGTTCGTCCCGCTGGCCGAGGAGAGCGGGCTGATCGTGCCGCTCGGCTACTGGGTCATCGCCCGCGCCCTGCGCGACATGCAGTGGCTCAACGGGCGCGGCCTGGAGCCGTTGCACATGGCGGTGAACCTGTCGTTCCGCCAGTTCCAGGACAGCCAGTTGCTGCCGACCCTGCAACGGTTGATCGAAGAGCACGGCGTCGACGCGCGCTGGCTCGAGTTCGAACTGACCGAGACCGCCGTGATGCGGCGTAGCGACCAGGTGCTGCAGACCATGCAGGCGCTCGGCCAACTGGGCGTGCGCTTTTCGCTGGACGACTTCGGCACCGGTTTCTCGTCCTTCGTCCACCTCAATAGCCTGCCGATCACCCTGTTGAAGATCGACCGCAGCTTCGTCGGCGGCATGGACCAGCGGGCGGAAAACTTCCAACTGGTGCGGGCGATGATCAACCTGGCGCACAACCTCAACCTGGAAGTGGTTGCCGAAGGCGTGGAGACCCTGCGCCAGCAGGAGCAGTTGCGCGATTTCGGTTGCGACCAGGTGCAGGGCTACTGGATCAGTCCGCCGCTGCCGCTGGCGGAACTGGCGCGTTTCCTGGGCATCGGCGAGCGCTCGGCGCACCGCGGCCAGCCGCTCGGCAATTGAGCGCCGACGTCTCGCTGGCCGTGGCTTTCGGCAGCAACCGCGCGGTCGTCCACTCGAAGGCCAGGGTCAGGCCGATGGCTGCGCAGGCCAGGCCGCCGGCCAGCCCCCACCAGACGCCCGCGGCGCCCCAGCCGGCCGCGAACGCCAGCAGGCAGGCCAGCGGCACGCCGACCAGCCAGTAGCAGGCCAGGCCGACCAGGAAGGTGGTGCGGGCGTCCTTGAGACCGCGGATCGCGCCCATGGCGACGTTCTGGGTGCCGTCGAACAGCTCGAACCAGGCGGCGATCGCCAGCAGCGAGACGGCCATCGCGGCCACCTCCCGGTTGGCCGGGGCGTCGCGGTCGAGGAACAGGCCGATGATGGCCTCCGGCATCCACCAGAAGAGCCCGGCGAAGAGCAGCATGCACAGCGCGCCGAAGCCGATGCCGACACGCCCGGCGCGGCGTGCTTCGAGCAGGCGGCCGGCGCCGAAATGCTGGCCGATGCGGTAGGTGGTGGCGTACGACAACCCCACCGGCACCATGAACGCCACGTATACCGCCTGGATGGCGATCTGGTGCGCGGCCAGGGCGTGATCGCCGATGATGCCCATGCACAGGGTGGCGACCGTGAACATCCCCGACTCCACCGCGTAGGTGCCACCGATGGGCAGCCCCAGGCGCAGTATCTCCTCGACCATCGCCCGCTGCGGCCGTCCCAGTCCGCGCAGCAGCGAGTACTCGGCATAGGCCGGCTGCAGGCGGATATACAGGGCCAGCAGCAGCGGCATGCAGTTCATGACGAGGGCGGTGACCAGGCCGATACCGGCCAGGCCCAGGCGCGGCAGGCCGAACAGGCCTTCTATGAAGGAATAGTTGAGAGCCAGGTTGGCCAGCGCGCCGAGCACGCTGATCGCCATCACCGGGCCGGCGCGGTCGATGGCGCTGGTGAAGCCGCGCAGGACCATGAAGGCCATGTAGCCGGGCAGGGCGAATGTCAGGCTGTGGAGGAACTGCATGGCGCCGTCCACCGTCTGCGGCGCCTGGCCGAAGACCAGGAGCAGCGGCCGCAGGTTCCATAGCAGCAGGCCGGCGGCCAGGGCCAGCGCGGCGCCGACCCAGAGTCCGGAGCGAGCGGCCGCGGCGGCGCCAGCGGCGTCGTCGCAGCCGTGACGGATCGCCACCAGGTTGCCGACCGCTGCCACCACGCCGACACAGAACATCGAGACGAAGGCGTAGCTGACCGCGCCCAGGCCGCCGGCGGCCAGCGCGTCGGGGCCGAGCTTGCCCATCATCACGGTGTCGGTGAAGACCATGGCGACATAGGCCAGCTGGGCGGCGATCAACGGGCCCGCCAGGCGCAGGATGGCTTTGAGTTCGACGAGGGATGGCGAGGACATGGATGAGTAAGGCTCAGGAGGAGATGGTTGCCGCGATGGCCTGTCGGCGTTGAGAATGCGGCTATTCTCGGTGCGACTGGCATGGCTCCACAAAAGGAAAAACAAGATGCCAGGCATGAGTAAAAGTCATGAAAGAGGTAATTCCCCAATGACCCGTCGCCTGCCCCCGCTGTATGCCCTGCGCGCCTTCGAGGCTGCCGCCCGGCACGCCTCTTTCACCCGCGCCGGCGAGGAACTGGCGATAACCCAGAGCGCGGTGAGCCGGCACATCCGTACCCTGGAGGAGCACTTCGGTTGTCGTCTGTTCGAGCGCCATGGCCGCCAGTTGCAGCTGACCGAGCCGGCACGCCTGCTGCTGCCCGGGCTGCGCGACGGCTTCGATGCGCTGGAACGGGCCTGCACCGCCCTGCGTGTGGACGACGCCACCCTGCGCCTGAAGGCGCCTTCCACCCTTACCCTGCGCTGGCTGCTACCGCGCCTGAGCCGCTTCCGCCACCTGAACCCGGATATCGAGGTGCAGCTCACCAGTGCCTGGATGGATGTGGACTCGGTGGACTTCCAGCGCGAGCCTTTCGACTGCGCGGTGTTGCTGGGCAGCGGCCAGTTCAGCCCGGAATGGGAAACGGCAGCGCTGTTCGCCGAATGGCTGGTGCCGGTCTGCGGTCCCGACGAGGCCGTGGAGCCCTGGACCCTCCAACGCCTGCGTGACAGCGAGTTGCTGCACCCCACGCCGGATCGTCGCGACTGGCGACGCTGGCTGCAACGGACCGGGCTGGGGGAGGAGGTGTCGCTCAAGGGCGGCCAGGTGTTCGACACGCTGGAACTGGGCATCGTCGCCGCCGCGCGAGGCTATGGCGTGTCCATCGGCGACCTGGTGATGGTCGCCGAGGATGTCGCCCAGGGCCGCATCGGCCTGCCCTGGCCGGTGGCGGTGGCCAGCGGCGAAAGCTATCACCTGGTCTGGCCTCGTGCCCGCAGGGGACAGGAACGCTTCCAGCAATTGCGCGACTTCCTCCTCGCGGAGGTGGCGGCGATGCGTCTGCCCGTCGTCGAGCGGCTGGCGTGACGCCGCCGGACAACTCCTGGCGCTGACGCGACGTTACAGGTCGCTGCCGTCGCTGGGCCGGGCGCAGGGTTTGCGCTAGGGTCGTTGGTCGTTGCCTGTCGGGAGCGGCAGGGGACGGAGCTTCCTTCCAACCGCCCAAAGGAACCCGCCATGACCTTCGCCAAAGGAATACTCGCCGCGCTGGCGCTCGCCGCCGCAGTCGGCCAGGCCAGCGCCACCGAACTCGAGCACTGGCCGGCCCCCGCCGCCAGGCAACTGAATGCACTGATCGAGGCCAACGCGAACAAGGGCGCCTATGCCGTGTTCGACATGGACAACACCAGCTATCGCTACGACCTGGAAGAATCGCTGCTGCCCTATCTGGAAATGAAGGGCGTGCTGACCCGCGACAGGCTCGACCCTTCGCTGAAACTGATCCCGTTCAAGGACCAGGCCGGGCACAAGGAGAGCCTGTTCAGCTACTACTACCGGCTTTGCGAGATCGACGACATGGTCTGCTATCCCTGGGTCGCCCAGGTGTTCTCAGGCTTCACCCTCAGGGAACTGAAGGGCTATGTCGACGAACTGATGGCCTACGGCAAGCCGATCCCCGCCACCTATTACGACGGCGACAAGCTCGCCACGCTCGACGTCGAGCCGCCGCGCGTGTTCAGCGGCCAGCGCGAGCTGTACAACAAGCTGATGGAAAACGGCATCGAGGTCTACGTGATCAGCGCGGCCCATGAGGAACTGGTGCGGATGGTCGCGGCGGACCCCAGGTATGGCTACAACGCCAAGCCGGAGAACGTCATCGGCGTCACCACCCTGCTGAAGAACCGCAAGACCGGCGAGCTGACCACTGCGCGCAAGCAGATCGCCGAGGGCAAGTACGATCCCAAGGCCAACCTCGACCTGGAGGTGACCCCCTACCTGTGGACCCCGGCGACCTGGATGGCCGGCAAGCAGGCTGCGATCCTCACCTACATCGACCGTTGGAAGCGGCCGATCCTGGTCGCCGGCGATACCCCGGACAGCGACGGTTACATGCTGTTCAACGGCACCGCGGAAAACGGCGTGCACCTGTGGGTCAACCGCAAGGCCAAGTACATGGAGCAGATCAACGGCATGATCAAGCAGCATTCCGCCGCACAGGCCAAGGCCGGCCTGCCGGTGACGGCGGACAGGAACTGGGTGATCGTCACTCCGGAGCAGATCCAGTAGGCGAAACGGCGAGGGGCCGGCATTGGCCGGCCCCCGCATCCCTCAGCGCACCACGTGCAGGAAGTGCATGTGCCGCTCGTACTGGTCGAGGATGTCGCCGATCACGCCGTCGCGGCTCCAGCCCATGATGTCGTAGTCCTGGCCGCCTTCCTGGAGATGGACCTCGGCGCGGAAATACTTGCGCGACTCGCTGCTGTCCTCGGTGTCGCGCATCACGAAGCTCGGCGTGGTGAAGGCGCGCGGACGCACCTCGTAGATGAAATCGACCTCGCCGCCGTGGCTGACTTCCAGCCGAACCCGGCCGTCCTCGCCGTCCTGCACCTGGACTTCGTAGCCCTGCTTGCGCAGTTCGGCGGCGACGTCCTCGCAGGCCGGTCGCGCCACATCGGTGATGAAGCGGTTGACGTGGCTGCGCCTTGGGAACATGGCGATGTTGCGCAGGCGGCGCTGCCAACCGTCGCCCTCGCTTGCGCCGCTGCGCGTGGTGGGGCGGGAGAAGGTCAGCGCCTGGTAGCGGATGCCGCGCTTGGTGGCATCCAGGTGCAGCGCCTTGAACAGGCCCCAGATCGACGCCAGGAGCACGATGGAGAATGGCAGCGCGCTGGCGATGGTCGCGGTTTGCAGCGCCTTGAGGCCATCGGCGAGGAGCAGGGCGATGGCCACCACGCCCATCAGCACCGACCAGAATATCCGCTGCCAGAGCGGCGAGTGGTCCTTGCCGCTGGAGGCTAGCATGTCCACCACCAGCGCGCCGGAGTCGGCCGAGGTGACGAAGAACACCACCACCATCAGCACCGCCACCAGCGAGATCACGCTGCCCAGCGGGAAGTGCTCGAGGAAGGCGAACAGCGCCACCGAACTGTCCTGGTTGACCACTTCGGCCAACTGGGTGAAGCCCTCCTGCAGGACCATGTGGATGGCGGTATCGCCGAACACCGTCATCCACAGCAGGGTGAAGCCGGCCGGGACGAACAGCACGCCGCAGACGAACTCGCGGATGGTGCGGCCGCGCGAGATACGGGCGATGAACAGGCCGACGAAGGGCGACCAGGACAGCCACCAGCCCCAGTACAGCAGGGTCCAGCCGCCGATCCAATCGGTGGGCTCGTAGGCGTACAGGTTGAAGGTCTTGTTGACGATGTCGGACAGGTAGGCCCCGGTGTTCTGCACGTAGGTCTGCAGGAGAAACACGGTCGGCCCGAGGACCAGCACGAAGAGCAGCAGGATCACCGCCAGGCTCAGGTTCAGTTCGGACAGGATGCGGATGCCGCGGTCCAGTCCGCTGGCCACCGAGAGCGTGGCGAGGCCGCAGGTGGCGGCGATCAGGGCGATCTGCACGGTCTGGTTCACCGGCCAGCCGAACAGGTGGTGCAGGCCGCTGTTGATCTGCAGCACGCCGTAGCCGAGCGAAGTCGCCACGCCGAACACGGTGCCGATGATCGCGAAGATATCCACCGCGTGGCCGATGGGGCCGTAGATACGTTCGCCGATCAGCGGATACAGCGCCGAGCGCAGGGTCAGCGGCAGGCCGTGGCGATAGCTGAAGAAGGCCAGGATCAGCGCGACGATGGCGTAGATCGCCCAGGCATGCAGGCCCCAGTGGAAGAAGGTCAGCTTCATCGCTTCCTTCGCCGCCTGCACGGTGTTCGGCTCGCCCACCGGCGGGGTGGTGAAGTGCATCACCGGTTCGGCAACGCCGAAGAACATCAGGCCGATGCCCATGCCGGCGGAGAACAGCATGGCGAACCAGGTGGTGTTGCGGTAGTCGGGACGACTGTGGTCGGGGCCGAGCTTGATGTCGCCGTAGCGGCTGACGGCGAGGAACACCACGCTGATCAGGATCAGCGCCACGGCCAGTACGTAGAACCAGCTGGCGTTGGTGATGATCCATTGCTGGACGTGGTTGAACAGCGATTGCGCTTCTTCCTGGAGGAGGACGGTAAACAGCACCAGGGCCAGGATCAGGGCGGCGGAGGTATAGAAGACCGGAGGATTCAGGGTGCTCCGGGGGGTAGTGGGTGTCTCCATGTAAGCTAGCTCTCCTTGTGATCGGATTGCCCGCCGAAGGCGGAAGACGAAACAGCCTAACACATCGTGATAGCTAATTTGATTCGAAAAGCCTTAATCGATAGCTTTGCTGAATTATTACGCTTCACGTGGAGGTCATTGCCCGATACTGCAGGGCTTCCGCCAGGTGCCGGCGTTCGATGGCATCGATGCGCTCCAGGTCGGCCAGCGTCCGGGCCACCTTGAGTATGCGATGCAAGGCGCGCAAGGAAAGTTCCAGGCGCTCTCCGGCAGCCTCCAGCCAGCGGCGGTCCGCTTCGGCGAGTGCACAATTGCGGTGCATCGCCTGGAGATCGAGATGGGCATTGGCGCAGCCCTGGCGGGCCAGTTGCCGTTGCCGTGCGGCGCCCACCCGTTCGCTGACCTCGGCGGTAGCGGTTTCGCCGTGTCCTGGCTGCAGGCTGGTGCTTTCGCGGAGCACGCTGACGTGCAGGTCGATGCGATCGAGCAGCGGTCCGGACAGCTTGCCCCGGTAGCGCTGGACCTGTTCCGGGGTGCAGCGGCAGCGGCCACTGGGATCGCCGAGGTAGCCACAGGGACAGGGATTCATCGCCGCCACCAGTTGGAAGCGCGCCGGGAAACGTACCCGGCCGTTGGCCCGGGCAATGACGATCTCGCCGCTTTCCAGCGGCTCGCGCAGGACCTCCAGGACCTTGCGCTCGAACTCCGGCAGTTCGTCGAGGAACAGCACGCCCTGGTGCGCCAGGGTGATCTCGCCCGGCTGCGGGCGGCTGCCGCCGCCGACCAGGGCCGGCGCGGAGGCGGAGTGGTGCGGCTGGCGGAACGGTCGCTGCGGCCAGTGCCTGAGGGGGACGTGGCTGGCCACCGAATGGATCGCCGCGACCTCCAGGGCTTCGTCCTCGTCGAGCGCCGGCAGCAGGCCGGGCAGGCGGCTGGCCAGGAGGGTCTTGCCGGTGCCCGGCGGGCCGCTGAGCAACAGGTTGTGCGCGCCGGCGGCGGCCACCAGCAGGGCGCGCTTGGCGGCGGCCTGGCCCTGGACCTCGGCCAGGTCTGGATAAGGGAAGGGCGCGCGGAGCAGGCCGCGGGCCTGGTAGGGCGGCAGCGGGGCCTGGCCGGAGAGGTGTCCGGCGATCTCCAGCAGGTGGTCCACGGCGAACACCGTCAGCCCGCTGGCCAGGCTGGCCTCTTCGGCATTTTCCTTCGGTACCACCAGAACGCGCCTTGCGTCGCGCGCCGCCAGCGCGGCCGGCAATACGCCTCGCACTGGCCGGATCGCCCCGGACAGGGCCAGTTCGCCGAGGCACTCCAGGCCGTCGAGGGCGGTGCCGGGCAACTGGCCGCTGGCGGCGAGGATGCCGAGTGCGATGGCCAGGTCGAAGCGACCGCCGTCCTTGGGTAGGTCGGCGGGGGCGAGGTTGAGGGTGATGCGCCGCGCGGGGAAGTCGAAACCGGCATTGAGCAGGGCGCTGCGCACGCGGTCCTTGCTCTCGCGCACCGCGGTTTCCGGCAGGCCGACCAGGGTCAGCGAAGGCAGGCCGTTGGCCAGGTGCGCCTCGACGCTGACGCAGGGGGCTTCGACGCCGACCTGGGCTCGGCTGTGGACAATCGCCAGGGACATGGATCGCTCCTTGATCTCACGCCGCTCGCAGGGGGGAGGATCAGTCGGCGGGCGGCGTCAGCTTGCTTTCGAGTTCCGCCACCTTGGCCTCCAGGGCTTCCAGCCGTGCGCGAGTGCGGGCGAGGACCAGCATCTGGCTGTCGAACTCCTCGCGGCTGACCAGGTCGAGCTTGCTGAAGGCGCTCTGCATCAGGGCGCGGAACTGCGACTCCAGCTCGGCCTTGGGCAACGGCGATTCGCCGGCGAACAGGCGGCTGGCTTGTTGGCTGAGGGCTTCGAAGACGGCTTTGGGCGGCAGCATGGCGAGGGTTCCGGTAACGAGTGGGCGGCAGTCTAGCACGATGTCGGCGGCGCTCGCGGGAGGGCCATTGCACACTTTTTGCGCAACTGTCGGAGCGCGTCTGCGCCTATTTGGTGCGCCGCCCGGAGCCCGGCGTTCCGCACTATCCCCGGGTTGGCGGCTAAGAGCTTGAAATCCGGCGGATTTGCCGGAGCTGGCAAGCTTTCTGCTTTGGCCGGGGTGAGGCGTGCACTGAAGCAGTACCGGTGCGGCAGATGAGGCGGTTGCGGGAGGCCGGCAGGTTGCGGCATCGAACGACCGCAGCAGGGCCAGGTCGGGGCGGAGGGTCCCGATCATGCTTCCCAGAGGGACCGGCGCGTTACAAAGCCAGACACTGCGCTTAGACTGTCCTCGGGTTCGTTTTCCTGGGGCGAGTCCACCAAACACGGGAGAGAGTTTCATGAAGCTAGTCACTGCCATCATCAAGCCGTTCAAGTTGGACGACGTCCGCGAGTCGTTGTCCGAGATCGGTGTGCAGGGCATCACGGTGACCGAGGTCAAGGGTTTCGGCCGGCAAAAGGGCCACACCGAGCTGTATCGCGGCGCCGAGTACGTCGTCGACTTCCTGCCCAAGGTGAAGATCGACGTGGCGATCGCCGACGACCAGCTGGACCGCGTCATCGAGGCGATCACCAAGGCGGCCAATACCGGCAAGATCGGTGACGGCAAGATCTTCGTGGTGAACCTGGAACAGGCCATCCGCATCCGTACCGGCGAAACCGATACCGACGCGATCTAAGCCCAACCGAACCCCCAAAAGCCCCAGGAGAATACCAACATGACTCTGCGTAAGATCGCAGGGCTAGGAGCCCTATTGTCCCTCGCTTTGCCGGGCGTCGCCCTGGCCGCCGAGGAGCCCGTCCTGAACAGCGGCGACACCGCCTGGATGCTGATCTCCACTGCGCTCGTCCTGCTCATGACCATCCCCGGCCTGGCGCTGTTCTACGGCGGCATGGTGCGAGCGAAGAACGTGCTGTCGATCATGATGCAGTGCTTCGCCATCACCGGCCTGATCACCATTCTCTGGGTGGTCTATGGCTACAGCCTGGCGTTCGATACCACCGGGATGGAGAAGGGCGTCCTCAACTTCAATTCCTTCGTCGGCGGACTGGACAAGGCCTTCCTCAGCGGTCTCACCGCCGACGGCCTGACTTCCGCCACCGCGCTGTTCCCGGAAAGCGTGTTCATCACCTTCCAGATGACCTTCGCGATCATCACTCCGGCGCTGATCGTCGGCGCCTTCGCCGAGCGCATGAAGTTCTCGGCGATGCTGATCTTCATGGCGGTCTGGTTCACCGTGGTCTACGCGCCGATCGCGCACATGGTCTGGAGCGGTGACGGCGCCCTGATGTGGGACTGGGGCGTGCTGGACTTCGCCGGCGGCACCGTGGTGCACATCAACGCCGGTATCGCCGGTCTGGTCGCCTGCCTGGTGCTGGGCAAGCGCAAGGGCTACCCGACCACGCCGATGGCCCCGCACAACCTCGGCTACACCCTGGTCGGGGCGGCCATGCTGTGGATCGGCTGGTTCGGTTTCAACGCCGGTTCCGCCGCCGCCGCCAACGGCACCGCCGGGATGGCCATGCTGGTGACCCAGATCGCCACCGCCGCCGCGGCCCTGGCCTGGATGTTCGCCGAGTGGATCACCCACGGCAAGCCGAGCGCCCTGGGCATCGCGTCCGGCGTGGTCGCCGGTCTGGTGGCCATCACCCCGGCCGCCGGCACCGCCGGTCCGATGGGCGCGCTGGTGATCGGCCTGGCCTCCGGGGTGATCTGTTTCTTCGCCGCCACCAGTCTCAAGCGCGCGCTGAAATACGACGATTCCCTCGACGCCTTCGGCGTACATGCGGTCGGCGGTATCGTCGGCGCGCTGCTCACCGGGATCTTCGCGGCGCCGTCGCTGGGCGGCTTCGGCAGCGTGGAGGACATCGGCGCGCAGTTCTTCGTGCAATTCAAGGGCGTGGCCTTCACCGTGGTCTACACCGCCGTGGTGACCTTCGTGATCCTCAAGGTGCTGGACCTGGTCATGGGCCTGCGGGTCACCGAGGAAGAGGAAGCGGTCGGCCTCGACCTGGCGCTGCACAACGAGCGCGGCTACAACCTGTAATACCTGCCGGCGCCCGGCTTTCCGCCGGGCGTCGGTTTGCCTCCCGCGCTCGCCTTCGCCGAACGCCATGCCCTTGTGCGTCGAAAGTCCTGGGCGCTTCCCGCGACTGCCACCACCTTTCCGCAACCGGTCTTTCAGTGACTGCCAGCGGACTGCGCCACCATCAGCTTTCACAGGTCTGCCTCTTACGCTCTTTGCTTTTTCAAATGCCGCGCTAGAATGCGCGGCGCGACGGATCGGAGCCGATTTGGAACAGCAGCATGTGGCAGCAGACCCTGATCACCTTGCGCCCGCGTCCGCGGGGCTTTCACCTCGTCACCGAGGAGATACTCGACGCCTTGCCGGAGCTTCGGCGGTGCCGGGTCGGCCTGCTGCACCTGCTTTTGCAACATACGTCGGCTTCACTGACCCTGAATGAAAATGCCGATCCTGCCGTACGCCGGGATTTCGAGCGTTTTTTCGAGCGGCTGGCGCCACGCGGCGAAGTCGGCTATGAACACAACGACGAAGGTCCGGACGACCTTCCGGCGCATTTCAAGGCCAGCCTGCTGGGCTGCCAACTGACCCTGCCGATACAGTCGGGAGGGTTGGCACTGGGCACCTGGCAGGGGATCTATCTCGGTGAACACCGGGACAGGGGCGGGGCACGGCGCGTGCTCGCCACCTGGCAGGGCGAGTCAGTATGAATTTTTTCCGGCGGCGCTCATCAAAACGCGCGGCTGGGCTATAACTAACCTGCTTTTGCAGCACCGAGAGGTTGACCATGAGCGAAGAAGAACTGGAACAGGACGAGCTGGACGGCGCTGACGAGGACGACGGCGAAGAGCTGGCCGCGGCCGACGACGGCGAAGCGGACAGCGGCGACGGCGACGAGGCCCCCGCCCCCGGGAAGAAGGCGAAAGCCGCCGTGGTGGAAGAGGAGCTGCCCTCGGTCGAAGCCAAGCAGAAAGAGCGTGACGCCCTCGCCAAGGCGATGGAGGAGTTCCTTTCCCGCGGTGGAAAGGTGCAGGAGATCGAACCCAACGTGGTGGCCGATCCGCCGAAGAAGCCGGACAGCAAGTACGGCAGCCGCCCCATCTGATTTCGCGCCATCCCAAGGCCCGCCTCCCGCAAGGGATGGCGGGCCTTGTGCTATGGCGCCGGTCACTTTGACGGGCATCTCGCCCCGCCGCATCCCGGTTGGCGAGCCGATCTTTCGCCTGTTCAGGCACGGCTGGCGACGGGCCAAGGCCTTTTCCTTTCCGGTGGCAGCGCTACCGTTCCACATCGTCAACCGAAGCTGCTTGCCATCCAGGCGCTCCAAGCGGCGTCCGGGGTTGCCGGAGAGCGAGCTGTAGAGCTTGCTTAAGAATTTTCCTAGCGATTCTTAGGCGGATTCGCGGAGCCGTGTAGGTCCTGTCTTATGGCTCCTTTCCAGGTGTTCTGAAAAGATTAGCCACCCATCAAGTTCACTCCGGTTCCGGCGGATTTTCCCGGACATGCCGGACACATCGGTTGTCATCCCATGGAGTTCAAGACGTTCCGTCGAACCCTGCTGCTCGCGGCAGTCCTGTTCGTTCCCGCCGGCACCAGCATGGCTGCCAATCTGTACGCTTTCGGCGGCCGCGATATCGCCGTGCCCTCGATCCTTCCCGAGGGAAGTGTCATGTCGCGCTACACGTTCACTCCCATGCAACTGTGCGGCAAGCCCAGCTGCGATCTCATCGGCGTCTCTCTGTACAACAAGGGAAGTGTCTGGGACCCGGTCGATGGTCCGGACCTGAATACCAACGTGCCGGGCCTCTCGGTGCGCCTGCTGCTGGATGGCATACCGGCGAGCAGCCGTTTCAAGGGCACTTTCTCGCAAATCGCGGAGATCCAGTTGTTCCGCAACTCGACGCCGCTCTCCGACGGCCAGTTCGCGAGCGGAGCCTTCAACTCGTACTTCCTCATTACCTACAAGGACGGGCTTATCGCGTCTGGCACCTCCTCCATCAGGTTGACCGGGAGCGTCACCACGATCAATGCGACCTGCCAGGTCGCCGACCAGACCGTGAAGCTGCAGTCGATCGCTGCCGCCCGGCTGAACGGCGTCGGCACCTACGCGGCCGTTACCCCGTTCAATCTGGTAGTGGCCGGCTGTCCTCGCGGGTACAACCGCGTCGGCTACAGCCTTCAAGCGGTGGGGGGCGCGGTGGCCGAAGGCTCGGGTGTATTGCCGCGCCTGGCGGGCAGCACCGCGACCGGCGTATCGATCCGGGTCACCGACGAGGCCGGCGTGCCGCTACGGATGGGACTCTCGTTGCCGGTGACCGCGTACGACAAGAACACCGGCGGGGCTTACTGGATCCCGATGAAAGCGTCCTATGTGCAGACCGCCGAGAAAATCACGCCCGGCTCGGTCCTGGCCGCGATGGTGATCCTGCTCGACTACCAGTGAGGCAGGGGAGGGCAAGAGCGCGCCTCACCCGAACGCCTCGAAGAACGCCAGGGCCCGCGGGTCGCTGGCATAGGCGATGTTGATACGCAGCCAGTCGCTCTCCTCGCCTTCCGGGCTGAAGCCGCTGCCCGGCGACAGCAGCACGTCCAGGCGTGTCGCCACGGCCTGCAATTCGGCGAACGGGTAGTCGCCGATACGGGCCCAGACGAACATCCCGCCGACCGGTTCGGCGAACACCTCCCAGCCGTTGTCCCCAAGCACCCGCAGGGTCGCCGCCATCTGCCGGGTCAGGCGCTGGCGCAGGCGTTGCACCAGCTTGCGGTAACTGCCGTTGGCGAGCATGGTCGAGACCACGCATTCGGCGAAGCGCTGGCTGCCGATGCTGGTGTACATCTTCACATCCGCCAGGCGCCGGATCAGCTCGGGGCCGGCGATCAGGTAGCCGACCCGTAGCGAGCAACTGAGGGTCTTCGAAAAGCTCGCCAGGTAGATCACCCGGCGCAGCGAATCGAGGGTTGCCAGGCGGGTGCTGGGGCCGTTCTGGAAGTCGGCGTAGATGTCATCCTCGACGATGTGGAAATCATGCTGCTCGGCCAGTTGCAGCACGCGGTGGGCCACTGAGGGGCTGAGGCTGGTGCCGGTGGGGTTGTGGTACATGCTGTTGGTGAAAAGGAACTTCGGCTTGTGCGCGCGGAGGATCGTCTCCAGCGCGGCGGTGTCCGGGCCGTGGCGGGTGCGCGGCACGCCGAGCATCTTCACCCCGTGGAACTTCAGCAGGTTGAACAGGTTGTAGTAGCCGGGGTTCTCCACCACCACCACGTCGCCCGGCTTGAGCAGCGTGCGTACCAACAGGTCGAGGGCATGGCTGGCGCCGGTGGTGGTGAGGATCTGCTCCGGGTCGACATGGATATCGATCAGCCGCAGGCGTTTCTGGATGTGCTGGCGCAGCGCCGGCAGGCCCAGCGGAGTGCTGTAGTCGAACAGCCCGGCGAGTTCGCTGCGGGCGACCTGGCGGATCGCGTAGCTGAGTTCCTCGACTTCCCGCCAACTGTCCGGAATCCAGCCGCAGCCGAGCTTGAGTTTCGTCGAGCTGCCGCTGAACTGGCCCCATGCGTTTTCCGCGCCTTCGTGCCATTCGCTGTCGAGGTCGGTAGTGGCGGCGGGCGCCTCGGCGACGAAGAACCCCGAGCCGTGCCGCGATTCCAGCATCCCCAGGGCGACCAGGCGGTCGTAGGCCTCGATCACGCTGGACTGGCTGAGCTGGTTTTCCCTGGCCAACTGGCGTATCGACGGAATCCGCGTGCCGGCGCGGACGCGATTGCCGCGGATCCAGCCGCTGACCCCTGCGACGATCTGCTGCACCAGCGGCTCGCTGGCATTGCGGTCGATCCGGAGGTGCATGCCTGACTCACTGTTTGGTCTTTTGGGGCGAACAGTTAAGCACAAATCCGAACAGCTGTTACTTGTTCCGTAGCGCCGCCGCGCCGGATAGTCGACGCCTCTTCTCGCGGGCTAGCCAATGCCCACCGCTCTGCCGCGGCAGGCCCTTGAACGGAGAAACGCATGAGCAATACCCGTCGCCACGCCGCATGCCTGGCCTTCGGCCTGTGCCTGATCACCTTGGCGGTGAACCTCCAGGCGCCGCTGTACACCGCCTACGCGGAGCTTTCCGGCTACGGCGCGGCAGCTACCGCCAGCGCTTTCTCCGGCTATGTGCTCGGCGTACTGCCGGTGCTGCTGGTACTCGGCGGGTTGTCCGATCGGATCGGGCGCAAGCCGCCGATCGTCGTCGCGCTGCTGCTGTCGATGGTGGCCACCCTGGTGATGGCGCTCTGGCCGCGCCTGGAGGCGCTCGGCGTGGCGCGCCTGTTGCTCGGCGTCGGCACGGCCCTGGCATCGGCCACCGGGACGGCCTACATGAGCGAACTGATCGCGGGCGGGGATTCTCGCACCTCGGCCAACTGGGTGACCGCCAGCACCTCGCTCGGCTTCGGCCTCGGCGCGGCACTGACCAGTCTGTTCCTGCTGTTCCGGGAGAGCCTGGTGCCCGGCAGCTTCTGGGTCCAGCTGGGACTGGCCTGCGTGGCCCTGGCGGCGGTGGCGGGCCTGCCGGACGAGGCGCCGCGCGGGCGCGATACGCCGATGCTGCGGCTGCCGTTCTTTCCCGCCGGCAGCCTGCCGTACGGCCTCTCGATCCTGCTGGCATGGGCCACTGTGGGTCTGGTCATCGCGGTCCTGCCTTCGCTGCTGGCGGCCCACGGGCTGGCGCGCTGGTCGGGCTTCTTGACCTTCACCGTGATCAGCTGCGGCCTGCTGTTCCAGCCGCTGGCGCGGCGGATGGCGCCGGCCTCGGCGACCTGCCTGGGGCTGGTGATCCTGCCGCCGAGCTATGCCCTGCTGGCCTGGGGCGCGATCCACGGCTCACTGGCTGCGGTGCTGTTCGGTGCGCTGGGCGCGAGCAGTTCCTGCTACGGCTTCACCTACCTGGGCGGGCTGTCGGCGGTGAATGTCCTGGCCGGTGCGGAAAAGCCGCGGGCCAGCGCGGGCTACTTCCTGTTGGCCTACCTCGGCTTCAGCCTGCCGGTGATCTTCACCGGGTTGATCGCGGATCGCTTCGGTGCGTCGACGGCGTTGCTGCTTTTCGGCGTGTCGCTGACGTTGGCTGCCGTTGCGGTGGCGTTTTCCATCTTGCGCGGGGTCGGGCGCTTAAAGGCCAGCGCTTCGCGTGCCTAGGCGCTACCCGCGACCGGGGGCCCGGTCCGTCATTGCAGGCGGGCGAGCAGGGCCGGCAGCTCGGCGAGGCTGCGGATCTCCGCGCTCGGCTCTTCCTCCCCGGCCCAGGGCTTGCCGCTTGGGTTGAACCAGATGGCACGCATGCCGGCGCGGCGCGCTCCGGCGATGTCGTCGCTGGGGTGGTCGCCGATGTGTACCGCTGCCGAGGCCTCGACGCCGGCGCGCTTCAGGGCTTCGCGGAATGGCGTCGGGTCGGGCTTGCCGACGCCCAGTTCCTCGGCGCAGAGGGCGAACCGGAAGTAGTCGGCCAGGCCCAGGCGGCGCACGTCGGCGTTGCCGTTGGTGAGCACGCCGAGGGTGAAGCGGTCGGCGAGGATCTCCAGGGTCGGGTGGACGTCGGGAAACAGGGTGACCCGGTGGCGCGCTTCGAGGAATACCTGGAAACCGGCCTCGGCCAGGCTTTCCGCCTCCGCCTGTGGATAACCGGCGTCGAGCAGGGCATGGAACAGGATGCGCCGGCGCAGCTCGCTGAGACGGTGGCGCAGCATCGGCTCGCGATCCAGCAGGCGGGTGCGGATCGCCCACAGGTGCTCGATGGGTACCGGACCCAGGCGCGCCGCGTTGCTCGCCAGCCATTCGCGGAGCAGGGCCTCGGCGTTGTTCATCACCGGGGCGACGTCCCACAGGGTGTCGTCGAGGTCGAAGGTGATCAGTCGCAGGCTGCTCATGGGTCGTTGCCTCCATCGGCGTTGCCCTTGCGCTTGGCGCGGGGATGGGCGCGGTCGTAGACCGAGGCCAGGTGCTGGAAGTCCAGGTGGGTATAGATCTGGGTCGTGGCGATGTCGGCGTGGCCGAGCAGTTCCTGCACGGCGCGCAGGTCGCCGGACGACTCCAGCAGATGGCTGGCGAAGGAGTGCCGCAGCATGTGCGGGTGCAGGTGCTGGCCCAGCTCGCGGACGCCGGCCTGGCGCACCCGCAGCTGGATCGCCCGCGGCGTCAGGCGCTTGCCGCCGCGACCGATGAACACCGCACCGTCTTCCGGAGCGGCCTGGGCGCGCAGCGGCAGCCAGGCTTCGAGCGCCTGGCGCGCGGCCTTGCCGACCGGCAGCTCGCGGACCTTGTTGCCCTTGCCGCGCACTCGCACCAGGCCTTCCTTGAGGTCCAGCCATTCGAGATCGAGGCCGACCAGTTCCGAGAGGCGCAGCCCGGAGGAATAGAACAGCTCCAGCAGGGCCTGGTCGCGGCGGGCGATGAAGTCATCCTCCACGGCACCGTCGAGCAATTGCAGGGCGCGGTCGGCGTCGAGGGTCCTGGGCAGCTTGCGCGGACTCTTCGGCGCGCTCAGGCCGTTGGCAGGGTCGTGCCGGCAGCGCCCTTCGCGTAGCAGGTACTGGTAGAGGCCGCGCGTCGCCGAGAGCAGCCGTGCCAGGCTGCGGCTGGACTGGCCCTGCTGGTGCAGGCGGGCGACGAAGGTGCGCAGGCTGCGGGTGTCGAGGGCGTTCCAGTCGGAGAGCCCGGCCTTTTCGGCGAGGGCGAGGATCTTCAGCAGGTCGCGGCGGTAGCCGTCGAGGGTGTGCGCGGAGACCTGGCGCTCGCTGCGCAGATGTTCGAGGAAGGCATCCAGGTCGGCGCGCATCTCGGACCGCCCGCCGCGCTCAGCGGACCGAGCGCAGCGGCGAGGAGAAACGCGGCAGCACGCGGGCCAGGACCTCGGCGACGTAGCCGAGGAACAGGGTGCCGAGGGAACTCTTGTAATGCTGCGGATCGGGACTGCCGATGGCGAGCACGCCGTGCAGGCCCTGGAAACTCAGGGAGACCACCGCTGCGGAGCCGATCTCGTCGCGGTCGCTCTCGCCGAAGAGGAACGCCAGTTCGTGCGGACGCAGCACGCCGCAGACGGTCTTGCCGCCGGAGAGCAGGCCGCCGATGGCCTGGTGCGCCTCCGCGCTGCTCACCGAGCGGCCCACCGAGACGCTACTGTCGCTGAACAGGATCAGGCTCACGTAGGGCACCTGGAACTCGTGGCGCAGGCTGTCCTCGACGGTACTGACCACGTCTTCCAGGCTGGTGGCGTCGAGCAGGTCGAGGACCAGGCGGCGGGTCTTGTCGAACAGGCGGTCGTTCTCGCGGGCCACGTCCATCAGTTGCGAGAGCCGGTGGCGCATCTCGATGTTGCGCTCGCGCAGCAGGCGTACCTGGCGCTCCACCAGCGACACTGCGTCGCCGGGCTGGTGTGGGATGCGCAACTCGGGGATCAGCTCGTCATGCTCGACGAAGAACTCCGGGTGCTGGCTCAGATAGGCGGCCACCTGCTCGGCGTCCAGCGCTGCTGTCGGTTCCTGGCTTTTCTCGGTCATAAGCGTCTCGGTTCTCGCGGGCGACGGCCCTTACAGGCGGACCTGGCCTTCATACACGCGGACGGCAGGCCCGGTCATCATAACGGGCTGGCCGGGACCTGCCCACTCGATGTGCAGGCGGCCGCCGGGGAGGTCGATCTGCACCGGCGATTGCAGCCAGCCCTGGCGAATCCCGGCAACCGCCGCGGCGCAGGCGCCGGTGCCGCAGGCTTGGGTCTCGCCGACGCCGCGCTCCCAGACGCGCAGGCGCGCATGGTGCGGATCGAGCACCTGGAGGAAGCCGATGTTGGCCTTCTTCGGGAAGCGCGGATGGACTTCCAGTTGCGGACCGAGGCTGTGTACCGGTGCGCTGTCGACGTTCTCGACGCGCAGCACGCCATGGGGATTGCCCATGGATACCGCGGCCAGTTCGACGCGCTGGCCATTCACCTCTATCTCATAGGACAAGGCTTCGCGCTCGGCCTGGAACGGTATCTCGGCCGGGGCCAGGCGCGGCGGACCCATGTCCACCGTGACCTGGCCGTCCGGGCGGATATTCAGCTCGATGATGCCGCCCTTGGTTTCTACGCGGATGCTCTTCTTCACCGTCAGGCGCTTGTCCTGAACGAAGCGGGCGAAGCAGCGAGCGCCGTTGCCGCACTGCTCGACCTCGGAGCCGTCGGCGTTGAAGATCCGGTAGCGGAAGTCGACGTCGGGGCTGCTCGGGGCTTCGACGATCAGCAACTGGTCGAAGCCGATTCCGGTGTTGCGGTCGCCCCAGAGCTTGACGTGCTTGGGCTGCACATGGGCGTGCTGGCTGACCAGGTCGAGGACCATGAAGTCGTTGCCCAGGCCATGCATCTTGGTGAAGCGCAAAAGCATGGTCTGGGCCTCACTGCGGCAGCAGGCTTTCGCCGGCGTAGAGCTCTTGGACGGTCTCGCGGCGACGGACCTCGTGGGTCTGCTCGCCATCCACCAGCACCTCGGCGGCGCGGCCGCGGGTGTTGTAGTTCGAGCTCATGACGAAGCCGTAGGCGCCGGCCGAGCGCACCGCCAGGAGGTCGCCTTCGGCGAGCGCCAGGTCGCGATCCTTGGCGAGGAAGTCACCGGTCTCGCAGATCGGCCCGACCAGGTCGTAGCGGCGCGGCGCGGCGTCGCGCGGGCGTACCGCCTGCACGTCCATCCAGGCCTGGTAGAGAGCCGGGCGGATCAGGTCGTTCATCGCCGCGTCGACGATGGCGAAATCCTTGTGCTCGGTGTGCTTGAGGTACTCGACACGGGTCAGCAGCACGCCGGCGTTGGCGACGATGGACCGGCCCGGCTCGAACACCAGGGTCAGGTCGCGGCCGTGCAGGCGCTCGCGGATGGCGCGGATGTAGTCGCCGGCCAGCGGCGGCTGTTCGTCGCGGTAGCGCACCCCGAGGCCACCACCGAGGTCCAGGTGGCGAATGCCGATGCCTTTGCCGGCCAGGCGGTCGACCAGCCCGAGCAGGCGCTCGAGGGCGTCGAGGAAGGGCTCCAGCTGGGTCAACTGCGAGCCGATGTGGCAGTCGACGCCGATCACCTCCAGGTGGTCAAGCTCGGCGGCGCGGGCGTAGACCGCCTCGGCCTCGTCGATGGCGATGCCGAACTTGTTCTCTTTCAGGCCGGTGGAGATATAGGGGTGGGTCTGGGCGTCCACGTCCGGGTTGACCCGCAGCGATACCGGCGCTTTCACGCCGAGTTCCGCAGCTACCCGTTGCAGGCGCTCCAGCTCTTCGCCGGACTCGACGTTGAAGCAGTGCACGCCGACTTCCAGGGCGCGGCGCATGTCGTCGCGGGTCTTGCCGACGCCGGAGAACACCACCTTGGCCGGATCGCCGCCGGCGGCCAGGACACGCTCCAGCTCACCGCGGGAAACGATGTCGAAACCGGCGCCGAGGCGCGCCAGCACATTCAGCACCCCGAGGTTGGAGTTGGCCTTGACCGCGAAGCAGACCAGATGCGGCATGCCGGCGAGGGCATCGGCATAGGCGCGGTACTGGGCCTCGATGTGTGCGCGGGAATAGACGTAGGTGGGCGTGCCGAAACGCTCGGCGATGCGGGAAAGCGCCACCCCTTCCGCGAACAGCTCACCGTCGCGGTAACTGAATGTGTCCATGGGCGCTCTCTCAGAAACCGTAGCGGTCTTTGCTGTGTTCTTTCTTGGCTTTTTCGTCGTCCGGCAGGTACAGCGGGCCTTTCTGGCCGCAGGCGGCGATGGAGCCGGCGAGGAGGGCGAGCGCGACGAAGGACAGGAACAGCCGCTTCATGACGGAATCCTTGTAGAAAACGTGAATTGTTCCGGAGTATACCGACCCCCCGGCGCCTTGCCTATGCGAGCCGGATCAGGTGTGCCGGGGCTTGCAGGGGAATGGCCTGCGGCAGAGGGGATGCCGGCGTTTTCCGCGAGCGTCGCGGCAAAACAGCGCGGACTACGGCAATACCAGCGTAGAATTGTCGGAATAGGGCAAGACGAAGGTAGTCGTCCGCCTTTTTTCCCGTTAGCGAATGCCGAGGCAATGCATGAGTACGATGAATGAAGCGCGTTTCCACGACCTGGTCGATGCGCTCCAGCAGCAGGTGGAAGACGCCTTCGATGACAGCGACTTGGACCTCGACCTGGAGAACGCCGGCGGCGTGCTCACCGTACGCTTCGAGAACGGCTCGCAGCTGATCCTCAGCCGCCAGGCGCCGTTGCGCCAGCTGTGGGTGGCTGCGAAGTCGGGCGGCTTCCACTTCGATTACGACGAGGCCAGCGGCCTCTGGCGCCACGATGGCAGCCAGGAACCGCTGGGCGCGCTGCTCAACCGGGCGACCCTGGAGCAGGGGGGCGAGGATGTCGAGTTCCCCGGCCTCTGAGGCTTCGCCGCCGGCGGTGGCCTCGCCCTGCCGGCGCCTGTGCTGCCTCGACGATGCGGACGTTTGCGTCGGCTGCGGACGTTCCCTGGCGGAAATCCGCGAGTGGGGCAAGGCCGACGATTCCCGCCGCTTGCAGATCAGGTCACAGGCCGCTCGACGCCAGTCGCTGGCGGGCCGTCTCTCCTGATAGGGGGGATGTTGCTAATTCCTGCGACTGTGTTAGTGTCCGGGAAAACCCCGCCTTCGGGCGGGGTTTTTGCTTTTTTGCGATTCCTGCTTTTCATCGATCAACCGAACCGGACCAAGGAGCACGCCTGCGATCATGAGCACGCCGCCGATCACCATCACTCGTCTGGACCTGCAGCGCCTGGAGCGCCTGCTGGATGGCCTGGACGAATTCGGACCCGCCGCCGAGGCGCTGGAGGCCGAACTGTCGCGCGCCCAGGTGGTGGGGCATGACGAGATTCCGCCGGGCGTCGTGACCATGAACTCCACCGTGCGCTGCCGCGAGGAAAGCAGCGGCAAGGAGTACACCCTGACCCTGGTCTATCCCGAAGACGTCGCCGGCGAAGGCAAGGTCTCGATCCTCGCGCCGGTGGGCACCGCGCTGCTGGGCCTGACCATCGGCCAGACCATCGACTGGCCGGCGCCGAGCGGGAAGACGCTGAAGCTGACCCTGCTGGAAATCGAATACCAGCCGGAAGCCGCCGGCGACTACGCGCGCTGATCGGTTTTCGCCCGTCGCCATTCGGCGACGGGCTTCGCGACCCTCAGTCGCCCCCACCGCCCCCGCATCCTCCACCCCCGCAACCGCTGCCGCCGTCTCCGCCGCTATCGCCGCCGCAGCCGTGGCGCGAATCCTGTCCGTCCGAACCGAAGGTACTGCCGCTATCGCTGGCGCAGCCGCTGCTGCAACCGATATGGCTGGCGCAATACACCGCTGCGCCGCCGTCTTGCCGCTGCGCGCAGTTCAGGGTGTAGCGGAAGCCGTCGGCGATCGCCAGTTCCGTGTCGAGAGCGAACAGCAGCGGTAGGCGCGTGGGGTTCTGGGGGTCGATGCCTTCGCGGCGACAAGCCAGCTT
The DNA here is from genome assembly GCF_047199225.1 of Pseudomonas sp. DL. Lineage (NCBI taxonomy): Bacteria > Pseudomonadati > Pseudomonadota > Gammaproteobacteria > Pseudomonadales > Pseudomonadaceae > Pseudomonas > Pseudomonas sp. DL. Next base: position 6,129,428 of record NZ_CP178323.1, on the reverse strand, counting down.
CCAGGCGCGCCGAATGCCTTCCTGGGCCTGTCGGGGGCTGCGCATCGCCTGCGCCGGCGTATGGTGGAGGAAGCGCCCGAGTCCCTTGCGGCAGACGTGCTGGTAGAGCCGGGTATGCAGGATCAACTCGTGCCAGGCGACATCCACCACCTGGGACGGCATCGCGACCATCCGCTTGCCGGCGGCGCGGCATAGCAGCAAGTATTCGCGCAGGCCGCCGAGCACCCGTTGGACCTGTTCCTCGCTGAGCTGCGGATAGCGCTCGCGGACCGCCTGGGCGACCCGCGGCGGCAGGCGGAATTGCTGGATGAAGCGGTAGCGCCGGCGATCCAGGCCGCGGCGGTAGAGATAGCCGCCCACGAATGCGGCGCCAGCGAGCAGGGTAATACCGAGGAGTGCCATCCGTACGTCCTTGTCGAGCCCCGCGCGGTGCGGCGCTGGGTCATTGTTCCAGCAGCGCCTGGTTCAGCGCCGTTTCCAGGACGCTTTTATAACGCAGATAGTGCAGCGTTTGCGGCTGTTCGTCGGCGAACAGCCGCGACAGGTCGAGGTCGGTCAGGTAGCAGGGGTAGGGTTCGCTTTCCGCGCGATGCGCCAGGATATGCCGGGCGACCGCCTTGAACAGGCCGGCGCCGTACTCCAGTTCGGAAAACTCCTGGTGGTCGCAGTACAGGGTGACCTGCACGCGCTTGCGTTCGCCGCGTTCGAGTAGCGCCTGTAGCTCGTACAACGCGGGTCCGGCCAGGGCCTCCGGCGCTTCGCGAGGCTCGACGTGCAATCTGCCGTCGTTGGAGAGCAACTCGTAGTAGCGGATATCCAGCGAGGCCGGCACCTGTTCCGCCAGCGACAGGGCGTTGCGCCGGTACAGCAGCGATTGCAGGAAGCGCTGCAGCGGTGCGAGCAGGCTGCGTTCGTCACGCAACGCCTGGCGCTGGCGCCAGAGCGCGTTGCGTTCGTCGAGCAGGCTGATCTCGGCGCTGTCGAAGTCGCGCCGGTAGAACACCTGGATGCAGTCCGGCCGCCCCATGGACAGGATCAGCCCGAGGTCCTCGCCTTCCAAGGCGTGGCGATCCAGCTTCAGGGCGCTGTAGCCATCGCGCTCGCGGCCCAGGTGCTGGAGCAGGCTCGGCAGGTCGGGCAGGCTCTCGTGGCTGACCGCCTCCGGCGACATTTCCAGCAGGTGGTACTGCTGGCGGATCTGCAGCAGGTAGCGGCTCGGCTGGCCGCCAAGCAGTTGCCCGTAGGTTTCGCGGAACAGCTCTTCGACCCGCACGGCGATGGCGGCGGCCCGGTTGCGACAGAAGCAGCGCACCATCAGTTCGGGTGGCTGCGGCGGGCTTCCGGGCTTTTCGCGGACGGCGTCGAGGAACTCGGCAAGGCACTCGGGCAGCGCCTGGGGGCCTGCGTAATGGCGCACCGTCAGTTCGTTCCAGCTGTTGAGGCTGAGCTGGTCGAGGGTCAGCACCAGGTTGTCGCGCACCCCGGCATAACCGAGCACGTCGGTACGCCCGGTAGCCATGTGCAGGTTCATCTGGCTGTGGTGGCGCAGCGGGTCGACACCGACGTTGACCAGCAGCAGGACGCTCTTGAGCCGACGCGGTTGCAGCAGGTCGGCGTCGTCCACGGTCGCCAGGGGGACCGGCAGGAACTGCCGCAGGCTGCCCAGGAGATTGTCCAGTTCGGCATCGCCGAGGTCGCTCTGGCCGGGATGCAGGGACAGCCGGGTGGCGCTGTCGATGACGCCGTTGCGATGGCACCAGGCGAGCAGCTCGACCAGCCTGAGGCTGCGTTTCAGCGGCGCGTAGTCAGGCCACTGGTGAGCGCCCAGGGCACCGGGGAAGATCGCCCACTGCGCCTGCTCGCGGTCGTCGTCGGCGGGCAGCTGGACCAGGGTCAGGACGTCTTCGCCGAGATCCGGGGCGATCCCCGGGTTGATGTTCTCCACCTTGCCTGCCTTGCGCTCGAAGGCGGCATACAGGCGGCGGCCGAGCAGGCCCAGGTCGCGGCTGTCGATGCCGCTGTCAGCGCCTTGCTGGCGGGCGATCTGGAACAGCAGGCGGTAGCTGTAGGTCAGTTCGTTGACCACCGTGCGACGCTCTTCCATCACCTGGCGCATCTTCCACTGGCTGCGGCTGTCGAGCAGGGCCAAGCGGCGAGGCTCCCATTGCCATTCCACGACGAGCCGCTCCATCGACAGGTGCTGCCAGCCCTTCTGCGCCTGGCGCTGGCGACCGCCGAGCTTGCGCCCGACCTTGAGGTACAGGCAGCGCCGCACGAGTTCCAGGCGTTCCGGCGCCTGCTGTTCCCGCAGGTAGCGTTCGAGATGGCGATAGACCAGGACGTAGGGGTCCAGTTCGTCGAGATCGAGCTGGCCGGCGAATACCTGCTCCTTGAAGCGCAGGGCGACGCAGCGGACCCGCGGGTGCTCGCTGGCGTAGGCTTCGGTGAGCAGCAGCTTGAGCAGCGACTTGTAGGGCGAATCGATGGCCTTGGACAACTGCCAGAGGCCGGCGCCGATGAACTCCCGGGCGGGGATGTGCGCCAGGTGGCCGAGGTCGAGCACCTCTTCGGCGCGGATGAAGCGTTTGCCGAGCAGGGTCCGGCAGTATTCGTCGTAGCGCCGTTCATGGGCCGGCGGCACCAGCCACCATAGAGGGGTGCGTCCGCCGAGCCAGATCGCGCTACGGTAGAACTCGTCGAGCAGCAGGAAGTGCTGGGTATTGCCGTCGCCGCCGGACTCTTTCCAGTCTTTGCGTTCGTCCTGGCCGAAACGGGCGACGTCGATCAGGAAACAGTGCACCTCGCTGCCCTGGCTGCGCGCCCAGTCCTCGATCAACGCGCACTTGCGGCGCAGCTCCTGGCGCGCGCCGGGCTCCAGTTCTGGGGCATGGCAGACCCAGAGGTCGAGATCGCTCTGTTCCTCCTGGGCCAGGCTCCCCAGGCTGCCCATCAGGAACAGGCCGTGGATCGGCTGCTGTGCGGGTTCTTGCCTGCGTGGCTTGTAGACAAACGAGCGGGCCAGGCGCTGGGCTTCGGCGAGTACTTCGTCGTCCGCCTCAAAACCGCTCAGGCCCGCTGGCGTGCTGGCCGACAGGTAGCCCGGCAGCAGCGGATGGTTGATGTGGAACAGCAGCGGTAGCAGGCGCAGGACCCGCTCCTGGCGGCTGGACAACGCCTGCCGGGCGCGTTGCAGGCGACCGGCATTGACCGCCAGGAAGCGTTGGCGCAACTGGCCGAGGACCTTGCGGTCGATGCCATCGTCGAGATCGAGGCTGAGTGCGGGATGTCGGTTCATGGGCGTCCGGGCACAGGCAAGGCCAGGCGCCGTGCCTGGCTCCGGTCATGCCATTGTATCGCCCGGAAGCGCGGCGGCTTGAGCACCGCACCGCGAACCGGGGTAACCGTCGCGGCCTGTCGGGAGCAGGTCGCGATGGCCGCTTCCGTCAACCCTTGAGGATGGTCAGCAGGCCCTGTGCCTGCTCCGCGGCGTCCAGCCCCAGACTGGTCAGGTAGCCGCCGTCGGGCTGGTCGATCAGCCCCTTGTCGTGCAGGCGTCGGGCGGCGGCGACGGCCTTGCCGTCGGCGGTGTGATGGACCTTGAGTCCTTCCTGGGTGTTGTTCAGGTTGAAGAGCGCCAGCAGTTCCAGTTCGTCGATCAGCTCGGGAGTGAAGGCCATGTCGGCTCCTTGCGGTGTTGAGCACCGGTGAGTGTAGTTGGACTAGGGCGTAGCGTCGGCGGCCTGGCTCCAGCCGTCGAGGATCTTCTGGTACTCGCCGCTGGCGAGGATGCGCTGCATGCCGAGGTCGAAGCGTTCGAGCAGATGCTCGGCCTGCGGGTGGCGGCGCGAGAACGACAGGTACAGCTCCGGGCGGTGGACCGTGGCCACCGGCTGGAACTGGCCTTCCAGTTCGGGATGTTCGCTGAACAACTGGCGAGCCGTATTGCGGTAGGCCAGGGCGTAGTCGACGCGGCCGCGCTGGAGCATGAGGAAACCGTAGTAGTCCTTGCGCACCGGGATGCGCACCAGGTCGTGGCGGCGATCGAAGCCGTCGCCGTATTCATAGCCGAGGGTCACCGCGACTTTCCGTCCGCTCAGCGCCTGCTCCGCATTCACCGGCCGCGCTTCGTCGCGTCGCGCCCAGAGCTGGATCTCCGCGCGGAACAACGGATGCCGGGGCAGACGGTAGTCGGCGAGGATGTGCGGGTTCGGCGAGGTATTGAAGCAGCCGGCGATCAAGCCTTTCAGGGCCAGCTTCATGCAGCGGGAGTAGGGGTAGGGATTGAGCTGGACCGGCGTGTCCGCAGCCCTGAAGGCGGCCCGCACGATGTCCGCGCTCATGCCCTGGATGCGGCCGTCCTTGTAGGCAGTATAGGGATACCAGTCGTCTTCGGCGCCGAGCACCAGGGGTTCTGTCGGGACGGCCGCTGCCGGGCCGGAAAGGGCCAGCAGCAGGCAGATGGGCAGGAAGTGGAACCAGGATCGCATCCGGTATCGCTCCGCGAAAGCAGGTGGCACGGAGAGTGGGCGCCACCTTTCTACCAGAGCGGCAGGCGTTTGGCGAAACAAAACCGCATGGATACGAGGGGAATTCGCCGGCACCAGTCGGCCCGGCTCCGCTCATTCGTCGTCCGGCAACGTCGGCAGGGCACGCAGCGCATGCTCGTAGCCGGCGCTGTCGAAAGCGCGGTCGGCGGCGAGCATGGCGTTGATCTCGTGGGCCAGCACGTAGGCCATCATGCCCAGCGCCTCGTCGCGCTCGTAGCCGACCAGGGTCAGCTTGTTGAACACGGCGCGCGCCGCCGGCGGATTCTCGCTTTCGATCTGGTTCTCGATGGCCTGGATCAGTTTTTCCTCGGCGAAGCCGTCTTCCTGGTTGTCGTCCTGTTCGCTCATCGGGCGTTCCTCGTTCTGGCGCAAAGTACCGCTTGTGCGGCGGCGGGAAGTTGTCCACCCTGCTTGGCCAACGGATGGCCGCGAAGGTAGCGATACCCGACATGATCACCTATTACATCCTTTCCGGCGACCGCCTGGAGCGACGCCAGCACGGCGATGCCCAGCGGGGGTTGCCGCCGGGCACCCTGTGGATCGACCTGCATCACCCGACCCCCGAAGAGGAGCGCCTGCTCGAATCCCACCTGCAGGTGAACATCCCGACCCGCGAGGAGATGGCCGAGATCGAGGATTCGTCGCGCTTCTACGAGGACGGCAACGTCCTCTACATGACCACTTCGGTGGTCGGCGGGATCACCGAGCACCGGCCGAGCACAGAGGAAGTGACCTTCGTCCTCAGCGAGAAATGGCTGATTACCGTGCGCTACGCCGACCTGCGTTCGTTCCGCGAGTTCGAGAACCGCTGCATCCGCCAGCTCGACGCCAACCGCAGCAGCACCCAGTTGTTCGCCCTGATGATGGACAGCCTGGTGGACCGCATCGCCGACGTGTTGGAGGCCGTACAGGGGCAACTGAGCAGCATGTCGCGGGAGATCTTCGCCGAGTCCACCGCCCAGACCCGCAAGCCGAAGACCGACCTGCAGCAGATCATCAAGCACCTCGGGCGCAGCAGCTCGCTGCTGTCCAAGCTCAACGACAGCCTGCTCAGCATCAATCGGATGAACAGCTATTTCCGCCAGGGTTGCAACGGCTGGCTTTCCGAGCCGGCCAAGGTGCTGGCGAAGACCGTGGAGCGCGATGTGCGCTCGCTGGACGAGTACCTGGCGAAGATGTCCACCGAGATCAACTTCCTCCTCGACGCGACCCTTGGCCTGATCAACATCGAGCAGAACAGCATCATCAAGGTGTTCTCCATCGCCGCCGTACTGTTCCTGCCGCCGACCCTGGTGGGCACCGTCTACGGCATGAACTTCAAGGACATGCCCGAGTTGGACTGGTCCATCGGCTATCCGATGGCGCTGGGGATGATGGTGGTATCGGCGATCCTTCCGTACCTCTGGTTCAAGTTCAAGAACTGGCTCTGAGGCACTCGGCAGGTGTGCAACTTTTTGCTGGATAACTTCGGGAAAAGCTGTGGATACCACGCTGGGGCCAAGGCCTGACGGGGTCTTCGATGAAGTGAGCAAGTTCTTGCATAGCACTGTGCAACAACTTGCTCACTTTTTCGGGGTAAACCCAGGGGAAAGTGTTCGTGCGGGCCGGGAGATTCTTCAAGAATTTGATTTAAAAGGTAAATATTTTATTGGCACGAAGCTTGTTGGGTAGCTGCCGCACCAGGACATGTCGTCCCGGCTACCACTGACAAGGAATGCATCCATGGCAACCCCCGCCTATATGTCCATCACCGGCACCAAGCAGGGCCTGATCACCGCCGGCGCCTTCACCGAGGATTCGGTCGGCAACACCTACCAGGAAGGCCACGAGGACCAGGTGATGGTCCAGGGCTTCAACCACGAAGTGATCATCCCGCGCGACCCGCAGTCCGGCCAGCCGACCGGCCAGCGCGTGCACAAGCCGGTGGTCATCACCAAGGTCTTCGACAAGGCCTCGCCCCTGCTGCTGGCCGCCCTGACCTCCGGCGAGCGCCTGACCAAGGTCGAGATCCAGTGGTACCGCACCTCCGCCGCCGGCACCCAGGAGCACTACTACACCACCGTCCTGGAAGACGCGATCATCGTCGACATCAAGGACTACATGCACAACTGCCAGGACCCGGGCAACGCCCACTTCACCCACCTGGAAGACGTGCACTTCACCTACCGCAAGATCACCTGGACCCACGAAGTCTCCGGCACCTCCGGCTCCGACGACTGGCGCTCCCCGGTCGCCGGCTGAGCCGCGACCGCCGCACGCGGCCAGCCTCGCTGGCCGTCGTGCCCTCGATGACCCACAGCGCCGTGGCCAGGAAAGCCCGCGCCGGGTCGATGCCGCTTTGTTTGTTGTAGGCAGCTTCCGATCGAGCCTGCGCGCCCTTGTCTCGCCCGCGCCAGGCAGGACAATCGAATCGGTCGCCTGCGCCAGTGAGGGACAACGGATGTTCGCAGCAGCCAACCAGACCCATTTCAGCCTCGCCATCGACGGCCTCGCCCTCGACCTGCAGGTGCTCTCCTTCAGCGGCCGCGAAGCCATCAGCCAGCCGTTCGCCTTCGACCTGGAGCTGGTCGGCGAACGCCCCGTGCCGGACCTCGAAAGCCTGCTGCACAAACCCGCCTTCCTTACCCTCGGGCCCGCCGGCAACGGTATCCACGGCCTGGTGCGCAGCGCCGGACAGGGCGACTCGGGCAAGCGCCTGACCCGCTACCGCATCACCCTCGTCCCGCAACTGGCCTACCTCGCCCAATGCACCAACCAGCGCATCTTCCAGCACCTCACGGTGCCGCAGATCGTCGGCCGGGTGCTGGAGGAACACGGCATCCTCGCCGACGCCTACCGCTTCCAGCTCGGCACCCGCTACCCCGAGCGCGAATACTGCGTGCAGTACGACGAGAGCGACCTGCAGTTCGTCCAGCGCCTGTGCTGCGAGGAGGGCATCCACTTTCATTTCCAGCACAGCGCCACGGCGCACCTGCTGGTGTTCGGCGACGACCAGACGGTGTTCCCGCGGCTCGCGCCGGTGGCCTACCAGCAGGACTCCGGCCTGGTCGCCGACCGGCCGGCGGTCAAGCGCTTCGGCGTACGCCTGGAAACCCGCACCAGCCGCGTCACCCGCCGCGACTACGACTTCGAGAAACCGCGCCTGACGCTGGAAAGCGCCGCCCGCGGCGAAGCCCGGCCGGACCTCGAGGACTACGACTATCCCGGTCGCTTCGTCGACCGCGAGCGCGGAAAGCACCTGGCCAGGCGCGCCCTCGAACGGCAGCGCAGCGACTACCGCCTGGCCGAGGGCCGCAGCGACCAACCGTTGCTGCTCAGCGGCCACTTCCTGCCGCTGGCCGCCCATCCCCAGGCGGGCTGGAACGACCTCTGGCTGCTCACCGAGGTGATTCACGAGGGGCGGCAGCCTCAGGTGCTGGAGGAAAGCATCGTCTCCGATGCCTCGGCGAGCCCGGACGACTTCCGGCAGGGTTACCGCAACCGCTTCCAGGCCACGCCCTGGGAGGCGTTCTTCCGTCCCCCACCGACGCCGCCGAAGCCGCGCATCCTCGGCACGCAGAGCGCGGTGGTGACCGGTCCGAAGGGCGAGGAAATCCACTGCGACCGCTACGGTCGGGTGAAGGTGCAATTCCACTGGGATCGCGAGGGCCAGGCCGACGACAGCAGCAGTTGCTGGTTACGCGTTGCCTCCGGCTGGGCGGGAAGGAACTACGGCGCCATCGCCATCCCGCGGGTCGGCATGGAGGTGCTGGTGACCTTCCTCGAAGGCGACCCCGACCAGCCGCTGGTCACCGGCTGCCTGTTCCACAGGGAACATCCGGTGCCCTACGAACTGCCGGCGCACAAGACCCGCAGCGTCTTCAAGAGCCTCAGCAGCCCTGGCGGCGGTGGCTACAACGAGCTGCGCATCGAGGACCGCAAGGGCCAGGAGCAGATCTTCGTCCATGCCCAGCGCGACTGGGACGAAAACATCGAGCACGACCAGAAGATCCGCGTCGGTCACCAACGCCACGACACCGTGGAGGCGAACAGCTACAGCGAGTTCAAGGCCGAGGAACACCGCACCACCCACGCCGAGCGCAAGGTGGAGGTCCGCGCCAGCGACCACCTCACCGTAGCCAACGACCAGCACCTGAAGATCGCCAGCGGCCAGTTCGTCGAGGCCGGGCAGGAGATCCACCTGAGCAGCGGCCTGAAGGTGGTGCTGGAGGCCGGCGCCGAACTGACCCTCAAGGGCGGCGGCAGCTTCCTCAAGCTCGACGCCAGCGGCGTGACCCTCTCCGGGGCCAACGTCCGGGTCAACTCCGGCGGCAGCCCGGGCAGCGGCAGCGGCGCGGCGCCGCTGTTGCCGGGGCCGCCGCTCGACGCGGATGCGGCGACAGTGGGCCAGGTACTGGACAACCCGGCGCGTAGCCGTTCCGAGCGGAAGGGGCCGGAACAACTGGTCGTCGATGTCTGGGGAGACCCGGCGCAAGGAAGCCAGGTCGTACTGTTGCCACCGGAGAGCGAGGCATGAGCGGATTCCAGGACCAGAGTATCGACGAAGGCGTGCGCAAGCGCACCGCCTACCAGAACGATCGGCGTGCACGACTGGCATTGAACGTCGAGCGACAGGACGGCGGTATCCTGCAGATTCCGGTGGCCAGCGATATGCTCGGCCATGAGGAGCACGAGCGTATCCAGCAGAACACCTTCCTGGCCGTGATGCCGCTGGTCCGCCTGCCAACGCTGGGTAAGGCCGGTTATGGCGACCAGCTGCCCGCCGGCGCGCTACCGCGGGCGGGACGGATCTACCTGTTCCAGGACGGCAAGCTGTGGCGCGAACTGGAGTGTGATGGCAAGGGCAACCTGTTTGAAGTCGACCTCCTGCAGGGGCGCAGCCAGCGTGCGGACAAGCGTCCGGCCGTAGGCAAGACACAAGCGCTGATCCTGGTGCCGGTGCTGGTCAAGGGGCAGTTCGTGATCCCACGCTACACCATGGCCTATAGCGAAACTCCCTGGCCTTGGTCGTACATCGACTGGCTGGAGGAGGACCCGCAGCGGGTCAACCGGCGCTGCCAGCAGATGGCGTCCGCTTGGAACGCCTCGGTGGCCAACCAGCACTGGAAAGCCTCCATCCATCATCCCGCGCTGGTCATTGATCATCACGCCCAGGGTTTGCGACCTCGCGACTTCAACGTCGAGAGCGCGCTGGAAGACCCGGCGGAATTCACACCTGCGTTCGCCGCCTTTCGCGAAGAGTCGCTGGTGTGCCAGTTGCAGCGACGCCAGCAGGAATTGGCGCCCCTGCTGAAGCAGGCTCCGCCCTCTGCGCTACCTACTCTGGAGGCCGGAGAGGACGTACTGGAAACCCTCAAGCTGCGTGGCCATCCCAACCTCATCGGGCTGATGCTCGACGACTCGCTGTTCGCCTTGCGCCACGCTGCGGCGCAGGCGCGCCACTGCGCTGCCTACTTGCGCAGCCTCAATGCACTGCTGCCGCACCGTCCCAACGGACGCTATGCACAGGTGCTGAGCAACATGCTCGACGGCCCGCTCGCCAAGCTCAGGGGCGAGGTCGATCAGGCCGAACTGGACGAGGCGATCTTCGCCGAGGAGCGACAGTCTTGCCGAATCCACCTGACGCAGCAGGTCGAGCATCTGGTTGCCCTGCTGGAAGGCCCCTTGCACCCGGTGTTGCAGGACTGGACCCACCAGTGCGACGAAGCCCTGCTGGAGCCCTACAGCCTGATGAGCGAGGCACTGGCTGCGCTGAACCAGCTTCCCGACCGCTGCGACGCACTGTACAGCGGTACCGCCTACCGGGCGCTGGCGGCACATGTCGAGCGGGTGGTCAGCACGGTTCTGCAGGCAAGCCACCCGCTTGGCGCCATGCTCCTGGCCAAGGACGAAGGACAACTTCCCGAGCCGGTTCGGCGCCTGCAGGCGCTGCGCGATAGCCCGCGGACGCCGGACCCCGATGCAATGGGCCTCAGCACGCTGATGCTGGGAGCCAGTCTGCTGGGCGAGGTCGACCAGCCCAGCGCCGGCAAGAGCCTCGCCTACTTCCTCGGCGACCTGCTGGACGTGTTCGGCGCCAGCGTAGTCGAGCAACTCGGCCGGCTGTCCCAGGGCGCCACCCAGATCCAGCTCGACCGCTTGTTCGCACCGACCTTCAATACTCTGAGCGCCCTCTCGGTGAAGATGAAAGGTATCCGCCTGCTGCCCGACAGTCAGGTGCCGCTCGACATGGTTGTCGTCGGCGTGCGCGGAGCCGGCCTGCGCAACGGTCTGACCGAGGTCGAGCGCCAGGAGCTGAGGCGCAAGAGCTATCGGCGCGCCATCGTTCAGGACGGTGCCGGCAATCCCCTGGCCGGCACCAGTCCCCGCGACACCGGCATGAGTCGCGCCAACCTGCGCAACGTCATGGTGGTGGCGGTACCCAAGGATCACCCGGACCTGCTTGCCTACACGAAATTCCGTACGCAGTTAGGCACGTTGACCCAGGTGATGGAGAACACTCGCATCGTGCCGACGATGATGCTGGGGTTTGCGATTTATAACTTGAATGTGCAGGTGCAGGCATACAGTGGCTTTGTAGACAGTGGAGAAAAGCACAGAGGGACGATCGGGGCTGTCGGTGCAGTAATCGATTTAACAGCCGCTGGAGGAAGCCATGCAAAGCTGCTTTTCGGACCATCTACTGCAAAGTATCTAGAAACCCCACGTATATCGGTAGCCCAAATATCCCCTCGATGGGCCAGGAATCTAGAAGTTCAAACAGGCAGCCCTAAGTTAGGGTTGCTACGTGGGCTTGGTGGCGCAGCCACACTATTCGGTGCAGGCATCAGTGTATGGGATGGCTACCGAGCTTTGAGGCAGGGAGATAGCGATGCGGCTGCGGCCTACGGTGTGGCCGCAGTGGGTGGGGGCCTGTGGGGTGCCTACGTCCTAGGATGGATAGTAAACCCTTATGCTTTGCTGGCTGGTGCGGTTTTGGCGATCGGAGGCACTGTGGTCGCTAATCTACTGACTGACAGCGATGCGGAAACCATCGTCAAGAAAGGCCCCTTCGGCCGGCAATTCGCCGAGGCTGGCCTGCTCGATTCGCTGATGGGCCAGGACCAGCGCTTCGCCCATCTGAAAGACCCGCAAACGGCCTATCGCCAATTGCTGGGAGTCCTCGGCCATCCGCGGGTCTTTGTCCATCGCCTGGAAGACTGGCGCAAATTGGCGCCGGCGGCGCATCGATCTGTCTTGCAGGAAGCGGAACGGGGTCGCCAAGCGGTCAGCCGCACTGCGCTATCCTGCATCGACCCCAAGTTGCAGGCGCTGGAGGCAAACGATTGGGCCGTGGTGCTGAGTTCCCCGCTCCTGGCCATGTTCGAGAATGGCCAGAAGGCGTTCCGCCTGGTGGCCCAGGAGTTTCTCAGCAGCTTGCCGATCGATCCGGGCACCCTGTTCGGCGTCAAGCGCTACCATCGGGTCCCCGCGGGCCCCGCCAAGCTCGAAGCCTTGCCGTTGGATGCTGCCAGCGTGCTCTACGTGCTGCCGGCCAGCCTGCCGATTCCGCAGTTGTCTCCTCGGGCCCGCTATAGCATGCGCATGACCCAGGGTTTGAAGATCAGCGCACAGTTCGAACTCAATGCCGACCAGCCTGAGCAGCGGCTTGTCCTGCCTCAACCCAGCCCGAAGAGTTGGAGTGCATTCACATCCGCCAATCGGTACCTTCCCCCGGACGACTTGGACCCCCATGCTGCGCCACCTTATTGGTTGATAGAGAACAGTGAGTTCAACGTATGACTGTACACATGGATGCCACGTACTCAGCCAGTGCTTATCGCAGTGAAGTCAACGACTCTTTACCGCCGCCAAGGTGGAAGGAGGAGTCTAACCGTAATGGTATTTTTGACACCCATCTTGCCTTTGGGAACTATGCCAATCTAGATCCGGAAATGGAGATTGTAGGGCAGCTTTCGATCGGGGCTGAGGATAAGTCAGAGGTTGGAGGTGCTGAGGCATATTGCAACTCTATGCGTTGGCAGTTTCAGAACTCTAGCAGAATTCCTTATATAATATTCACGCTTAGGATGCTGTGCTATTTTTTTGTATGGATTGCTTTGGGAATTGGCATAATGGGAGAAGCCACCGGAGAGTGGAGGAGGGACATGCAGCAACTCTACACCTTGGTTTGCTCATTCTTTGTGGTGGCTGTTTCAGTAATATCCATGGTGGCCTTTCTTTCGAATAAAAAATATCTTCACGTTATTCAGATGTCGGGTTTTTTATTTTCAATCCCATTGGCTTTGTACCAGTATGGAACAATATTTGGAACCAATGGTTTGCAAATAGCAATTTGGATAGGCGTAGCTACTTATTTTATGGGTGCAGTCGGCTTCAGCGCCATCCTTTGGCTCTACAGCAAAGTCTTCAAGCAAGATGGCAGTGAATTCAATCGCCTGGACGGCATGCTCCGCTTCAAGCGTCGCTTCCGCCGCCTGTTCGTCGCTCCCTTCGACGAGTTCGATCCGGTGCTGCAATTGCTGCCCAGTGGCTACGGCAGCCACGACTATGCGCTCTGGTTGCATCACCGCTATACCGACAACAAGGTCTGTCTGGCCACCCGCGTCCACTCCCTCGGTCTCGACAAGGTCAATGCCCTGGCCTTCTGGGACTGCCTGCAACGCTACATGGACGTGACCCAGCCGTTGCCCGACCTGCCGGTCCTGGAGCCGAGCCGCCCCTTAGATCCGGTCACCGCCGAGCATGATCGGCATACCGGACGCGATCCCCATTACTGGCGCCAGCGCACCTACCAGGGCTGGCCAGCCAAGGAGCGCAAGGAGCTGGACCGACGCCTGCATGAGTATCCCTGGCAACAGCAGCCCTGCATCGTCAGGGCGCGCATCGATCCCGGGCTAAGCATCGAAGCCTATTACCGGCGCCAGGAAGCCAAGGGCATTTTTGCCACGCCCAGGGCCGATGATTTCAATGATGAGCACTGATGCTGAGTTATTCCGCCATTGCGACCGGTTAGCGAAGAAGGACTTTCACTAGAGTGGCTGTCGATCTACAAGGGCGTTCCTGTCCCGCCGTGCGATCAAGTCTCGGGTAGGACAGGGAGATCTGCCGGGCACTGGGCGCGACTTCAGCGCTGTGCCAGCAGTTTTCTGCCGCGGGCGACGGCGGCACGGACCTGGTTCGGCGCGGTGCCGCCGATATGGTCGCGGGCGTTGACCGAGCCTTCCAGGGTCAGCACGTCGAAGACGTCGGCGTCGATCTGCTCGCTGAAGCGGCGCAGTTCGTCGAGGCTCATCTCGGCGAGGTCCTTGCCGCTGTCTACGCCGTACTTCACTGCGTGGCCGACGATCTCGTGGCAGTCGCGGAACGGCAGGCCCTTGCGCACCAGGTAGTCCGCCAGGTCGGTGGCGGTGGAGAAACCGCGGCGTGCCGCCTCGCGCATGATCTCGCGCCGGGGCCGGATCGCCGGGACCATGTCGGCGAAGGCGCGCAGGCTATCGCGCAGGGTGTCGGCGGCGTCGAACAGCGGTTCCTTGTCTTCCTGGTTGTCCTTGTTGTAGGCCAGCGGCTGGCCCTTCATCAGGGTCAGCAAGCCGGTGAGGGCGCCGAACACCCGGCCGGACTTGCCGCGTACCAGCTCCGGCACGTCGGGGTTCTTCTTCTGCGGCATGATCGAGGAGCCGGTGCAGAAGCGGTCGGGCAGGTCGATGAACTGGAACTGCGCGCTGGTCCACAGCACCAGCTCTTCCGAGAAGCGCGACAGGTGCATCATCGCCAGGCTGGCGGCGGCGCAGAATTCGATGGCGAAGTCGCGGTCGGAGACGCCGTCCAGGGAGTTGCCGCCAACCGCGTCGAAGCCCAGCAACTGGCAGGTGATCTCGCGCTGGATCGGGTAGGTGGTGCCGGCCAGGGCCGCCGAGCCGAGCGGCATGCGGTTGACCCGCTTGCGGCAGTCGACCAGGCGCTCGTAGTCGCGGCCGAGCATCTCGAACCAGGCCAGCAGGTGGTGGCCGAAGGTCACCGGCTGGGCGGTCTGCAGGTGGGTGAAACCGGGCATGATGGTGTCGGCTTCCGCTTCGGCCAGGCCCAGCAGGCCCTCCTGCAGGCGGGTGATCTCGGCGAGGATGGTGTCGATCTCGTCGCGTAGCCAGAGGCGGATGTCGGTGGCCACCTGGTCGTTGCGCGAGCGGCCGGTGTGGAGCTTCTTGCCGGTGACGCCGATGCGGTCGGTCAGGCGCGCCTCGATGTTCATGTGCACGTCTTCCAGGTCGACGCGCCAGTCGAAGCTGCCGGCTTCGATTTCCGCCTGGATCTGTTGCAGGCCGTCGACGATCGCATCGCGCTCGGCGTCGCTCAGCACGCCGACCTTGGCCAGCATCGTGGCGTGGGCGATGGAACCCATGATGTCGTGGCGGTAGAGACGCTTGTCGAAGTCGACGGAGGCGGTGAAACGGGCGACGAAGGCGTCGACGGGCTCGCTGAAGCGGCCGCCCCAGGACTGGTTGGTCTTCTCTACGCTCATGGTATCTCTCGCTGCAACAAGAAACGGACAGGCCGCGCGGCCTGCGTGACGGGCAAAGTGCGACGATGATAGCAGGCCGGGAGGAAAAACCGGCGGCTCGTCGACGAAGCCGGAACGAGCGCTGTTTCGCGGTTTTTTGCGGCAGATGGCATTTCGGTGCTTTATTTCGCCCGTACGCCCGCGGCTGTCTTGCGGGCGCCACGGGCCTTGCGGAAACTCTGTCGATGCCTATCCGATTCAAGCCCGGCCGCTCGACCCGGCCGGCCGTCCAAGACGACTTCTTCATTCCCGAGCTCTGCGAAGCCGAAGCCCTGTTCACCCTGGTGCTGCTGGCGGAGCTGCTGGTGCTCGTGCTGGTGCTGGCGGAGCCGATGACGCCGAGCTTCAACTGGGTGCGCCTGGCCCTGGCGTCGCTGTTCGTGCAGTGGATCGTACTGCTCTCGGCGGCGCTGTTCTGCCGCCTGCGGCCATTGCTCGCACGCCTGCCGGTGGCGCTGGCGGGGAGTGCCTGCTGCCTGTTGGTGGTGGCCCTCACCCTGGGCTGCACGGCGGTCGCCGAGCACTATCAGCTGGGCGGAGAACTGACGCGTGCCGGCGAGGTCAATCTGTATCTGCGGCACGCGCTGATCGCGCTGATCATGTCCGCCCTGGTGCTGCGCTACTTTTACCTGCAGAGCCAGTGGCGCCGGCAGCAGCAGGCCGAGTTGCAGGCGCGCCTGGAATCGCTGCAGGCGCGGATTCGCCCGCACTTCCTGTTCAACAGCCTGAACAGCATCGCCAGCCTGATCGAGCTGGACCCGCTGAAGGCCGAGCATGCGGTGCTGGACCTGTCCGACCTGTTCCGGGCCAGCCTGGCGAAGCCCGGCACTTTAGTTTCCTGGGAGGAGGAACTGGCGCTGGCAAGGCGCTATCTTTCCATTGAGCAGTATCGTCTTGGCGATCGCCTGCAACTGGACTGGCAGGTGCACGGGGTGCCGGCCAACCTGCCGATCCCCCAACTGACCTTGCAGCCGCTGCTGGAAAATGCGCTTATCTATGGCATCCAGCCGCGGGTCGAAGGTGGCCTGGTGCAGGTCGAGGCGGTTTATCGTGAAGGAGTGTTCCAGCTATGTGTGAGCAACCCCTACGACGAGGCGCTCGAGTCGCCCCCGTCGAAAGGCACGCGACAGGCGTTACACAATATCGATGCACGACTTGGGGCACTTTTCGGGCCTAAAGCGAGTCTCAGCGTCGAGCGCCGTGACGGACGGCACTACACCTGTCTACGCTATCCATGTGCGCGACTCATGCAGGAAGCCTGAGCTTATGAATGTCCTGATTGTCGATGACGAACCTCTGGCGCGAGAGCGCCTGGCCCGATTGGTAGGGCAACTGGACGGCTATCGCGTCCTCGAGCCCTCGGCCAGCAATGGCGAAGAAGCGCTGACGCTGATCGACAGCCTCAAGCCCGATATCGTCCTGCTGGATATCCGCATGCCCGGTCTGGACGGCCTCCAGGTCGCGGCCAGACTCTGCGAGCGGGAAGCGCCGCCGGCTGTGATCTTCTGCACGGCCCATGACGAATTCGCCCTGGAAGCCTTCCAGGTCAGCGCCGTGGGCTACCTGGTCAAGCCGGTGCGCAGCGAAGACCTGGCCGAGGCGTTGAAGAAAGCCTCGCGACCGAACCGCGTGCAACTGGCCGCGCTGACCAAGCCCCCGGCCTCCGGCGGCAGCGGTCCGCGCAGCCACATCAGTGCACGGACCCGCAAGGGGATCGAGCTGATCCCGCTGGAAGAGGTGATCTTCTTCATTGCCGACCACAAGTACGTGACCTTGCGCCATGCGCAGGGCGAGGTGCTGCTGGACGAGCCGTTGAAGGCGCTGGAAGACGAGTTCGGCGAGCGCTTCGTGCGCATCCACCGCAACGCGCTGGTCGCCCGCGAACGGATCGAACGCCTGCAGCGTACGCCGCTGGGGCATTTCCAGCTCTACCTGAAAGGCCTCGACGGCGATGCGCTGACCGTCAGCCGGCGGCACGTGGCCGGGGTCAGGCGTCTGATGCATCAGCTCTGACGGCGGTCGGCGGTTCGCCAGCGACCCGGGTGCGGCTATCGGGCCCAGCGTCCGCGCACTCGGGTTCGAACTGTTATCATGGGCGCATCCCTGTGCACGGAATATCCCATGTCGTCCCGCGAAATCCGCATCGCCACTCGCCAGAGCGCCCTCGCCTTGTGGCAGGCCGAATACGTCAAGGCGCGCCTGGAACAGGCGCATCCCGGCTTGACCGTCACCCTGCTGCCGATGACCAGTCGCGGCGACAAGCTGCTCGACGCACCGCTGGCGAAGATCGGCGGCAAGGGCCTGTTCGTCAAGGAACTGGAAACCGCCCTGCTCGAAGGCGCCGCCGACATCGCGGTGCATTCGATGAAGGACGTGCCGATGGACTTTCCCGAGGGGCTCGGCCTCTACACCATCTGCGAGCGCGAAGACCCGCGTGACGCTTTCGTCTCGAACACCTACGCCAGCCTCGAGCAACTGCCAGCCGGGAGCGTGGTCGGCACCTCCAGCCTGCGCCGCCAGGCGCAGCTGCTGGCGCGCCGGCCGGACCTGCAGATCCGTTTCCTGCGGGGCAACGTCAATACCCGCCTGGCCAAGCTGGATGCCGGCGAATACGACGCGATCATCCTCGCCGCCGCCGGCCTGATCCGCCTCGGCTTTGAGTCGCGCATCCGCTCCTCGATCAGTGTCGACGACAGCCTGCCCGCCGGCGGACAAGGCGCCGTCGGCATCGAATGCCGTACGGCCGACAGCGACCTGCATGCCTTGCTGGAACCCTTGCACCATACCGACACGGCTCTGCGGGTCACTGCCGAGCGCGCGCTGAACAAGCGGCTCAACGGCGGTTGCCAGGTGCCGATCGCCTGCTACGCCATCCGCGAGGGCGACCAGCTGTGGCTGCGCGGCCTGGTCGGCCAGCCTGATGGCACCCAGTTGCTGCGCGCCGAGGGGCGGGCGCCACTGGCGGAAGCCGAGGCGCTGGGCGTGCGGGTGGCCGAGGACCTGCTGGAGCAGGGCGCCGAAGCGATTCTCGAAGCCGTCTACGGCGAGGCCGGACATCCGTGAGCGGCTGGCGGCTCCTGCTGACGCGCCCCGACGAGGAGTGCGCGGCCCTGGCCGCCAGCCTCGGCGAGGCGGGCGTCCATAGCAGCAGCCTGCCGCTGTTGGCGATCGATCCGCTGGAAGAAACCCCGGAGCAGCGTACGCTGATGCTCGACCTGGACCGCTACTGCGCGGTGGTGGTGGTCAGCAAGCCGGCGGCGCGCCTGGGGCTGGAGCGGCTCGACCGCTACTGGCCGCAGCCGCCGCAGCAGACCTGGTGCAGCGTCGGCGCGGCGACCGCGGCGATCCTCGAGGCCTACGGCCTCGACGTAACCTACCCTGAACAGGGCGACGACAGCGAAGCGTTGCTGGCGCTGCCGGCGTTCCAGGATTCCCTGCGCGTGCACGATCCGAAAGTGCTGATCATGCGCGGCGAAGGTGGCCGAGAATTCCTCGCCGAGCGCCTGCGCGGCCAAGGCGTGCAGGTGGACTACCTGCCACTCTACCGGCGCCGGGCTCCGGACTATCCGGCCGGAGAGCTGCTGGCAAGGGTGCGGGCGGAACGCCTGAACGGCCTGGTGGTCAGCAGTGGACAGGGTTTGCAAAATCTGTATCAGTTGGCGGCAGCCGATTGGCCCGAGATAGGCCGGTTGCCGCTGTTCGTACCCAGCCCGCGGGTCGCCGAGATGGCGCGCGAACTGGGTGCGCAACGGGTGATTGATTGCCGGGGCGCGAGCGCGCCGGCCTTGCTGGCGGCCCTGACGAGCGCCGCCTAGAACTTTCTTGACCAAAGGATGGACCTGTGAGCGAAGCAGTCACTCCCCAAGACGACGCAAGAACTTCCACTTCCACCCCTTCTCCCGTTGCACCCGATGCATCCAGGCGTTCCGGTACCGCCACCGGCCTGGCGTTGCTCGCCCTGCTGGTTGGCGTGGCGGGACTCGGCGCGGGTGGCTGGAGCTTCTGGCAGGTCCAGCAGTTGCAGGGCACCGAGCGTGACCAGCTGGCGCAGCTGGAAGATGCCCGTGGCAAGACCGAATCCCTGGCCCAGCGTAACCAGCAACTGGCTGCCCGCCTGGACGCTTTGCCTACCGCGGACGAACTGGAGGCCCGGCGACGCCTTGTGGTGGAGCTGCAGGGCGACCAGCAGCATCTCAGCGAGCAACTGAAGAAGGTCCTCGGCCAGAGCCGCCAGCAATGGCGACTGGCCGAGGCCGAACACCTGCTGCGCCTGGCCAGCCTGCGCCTGTCCGCCTTGCAGGACGTGGGCAGCGCCACCGAACTGGTGCAGGGCGCCGATGACATCCTGCGCGCGCAGAACGATCCCGGCGCCTATGCCGCCCGCGCCAAGCTGGCGGCCAGCCTCGAGGCCCTGCGTGCGTTGCCGGAGCCGGACCGTACCGGGCTGTTCGTGCAACTGGCGGCGTTGCGCGAGCAGGTCAACCAGTTGCAACCGCTCACGCCGACCTTCAAGGAAGGCGAAAGCGGTGCCAGCAATGTCGCCTGGGGCGACGGCAACAGCACCTGGGAGCTGTGGTGGGAGAAGATCTCGCGCTACATCCGCATCGACTTCAATGCCGGCCAGGACATTCGTCCGCTGCTGGCCGGCGAGCAATTGGCGCAGGTGCGCCTGACCATCGGCCTGGCCCTGGAGCAAGCCCAGTGGGCGGCGCTGAATGGCAAGCAGGAAGTCTACGAGCAGGCGCTGAAGCAGGCCCAGGACGTGCTGGACGGCTATTTCAACGTAGAGCTGGCCGACAGCCGCGCGTTGAAGTTGCGTATCGATGAGTTGGCGAAGCAGCCGGTCACCGTGCAGGTCCCTGACCTCGCACCGGCCCTGAGCGCCTTGCAGTCCTACGTGTCGCGCCGCGAGGCCGCCGGCAACCTGGTGCCCGAGGCGCAGGCGGCTCCGGCCACGGAGGGCCGTCCATGAGACGCATCTACCTCCTGGTTCTGGCGGTGGTGCTGGTCGCCACGCTGGTTGGGCTGGCGATCTCCGAGCAGGCCGGCTATGTGCTGATCGCCTACAAGAGCTTCCGTTACGAATCCAGCCTGTGGTCGTTCCTCGCCCTGCTGGCGGTGGTCTGGCTGCTGGTGGTGCTGGTGCGCCTGGTCCTGCGCCTGCTCGGCAGCTCGGGGCGGGTGGTCAACCCCTGGTCGCGCTACAACCGCCGGCGTCGCGTGCAGATGGCCGAGCACAGCGGCCTGCGCGATCTCGGCGAAGGCAACTGGCCGCAGGCGCTGCGTCATTTGCGGCGGGCTGCGGAGATGGGCGAGCGGCCGCTGATGCATTACCTCGGCGCGGCGCGGGCCGCCAACGAACTCGAGCGCTACGACGAGGCCGACGACCTGCTGAACCGGGCTCGCGAGCGCGAGCCGGATGCCCAATTGCTGGTCGGCCTGACCCGTGCGCAACTGCTGATCAATCGCGGCGACTACCCGCAGGCACGCAATACCCTCGAAGAGCTGCACGGGCTCCAGCCGCAGCACCGCACGGTATTGCGGCTGATGCAGCAGCTGTACGTCACCCAGCACGACTGGCAGGCCCTTTGCGTCCTGCTGCCGGAGCTGCGCAAGGAGCGTGTGCTGAAGGATTCCGAACTGCGCGACCTCGAACGCCGTGCCTGGGTGGCTTCCTTGCAGGAAGCCGGCGAGCGTGGACTGAACGAGGGCGAGACGGCGTTGCAGCCGCTGACCCAGCGCTGGCAGAACGTGCCTTCGGCGCTGCGTGCAGACCCGGCGATCGTCGCGGGCCATGCCGCCCAACTGCTTCGCCTGGGCGCCGAGGAAGAGGCTGAAGAAGTCCTCCGCCATGCGCTCAAGCAAGGCTTCGACGCGACCCTGGTGCAACTCTACGGGCAGGTGCGCGGGCGCGATCCGGGCAAGCAATTGCAGGCCGCGGAAGGTTGGCTCAAGGAACATCCGAACGATCCCGGCCTGCTGCTGACCCTGGGGCGCCTGTGCCTGATCAACAAGCTCTGGGGCAAGGCCCGGGAATACCTGGAGGCCAGCCTGAGCTTCCAGCGCAGTGCCGAGACCTGCGCCGAGCTGGGACGCCTGCTGGCGCAGCTCGGCGAGGTCGAGCGCAGCAACCAGTTGTTCCAGGAGGGCCTGGTCCTGCTCGATCGGCGTACTCCGGGGCTGCCCGTGGTGGTGGCGGGGATTTGAGCATGGGGAACGCCACCCGGCGTTCCCCGTTCGGCTCCATCGGCAGGACTGTGGCGGCTTGTCGCGGGCGCCCGGCATGATTCGGGGTGCCTTGCCGCAGAGCTGCCTTGCGGCTTGAAACGGCCGGAGGCTTTCCACTACCGTAGGCGGCCTTTCCCCTGTGTACCTGTGGATCCGCCATGCCCCTGGCCAGCCCCCGTCAGCTTTTCCTTCTCGCGTTCCTGGCCTGCGTCGCCATCATGGGCGGGGCGCTGTACCTGGAACATGTGGTTGGCCTGGAGGCCTGCCCGCTGTGCGTCGTGCAGCGGATCTTCTTCATCCTGATCGGCCTGACCTGCCTTGCTGGCGCGATCCAGGGGCCCGGCCTGCGTGGGCGGCGTATCTACTCCGTGCTGGTGTTCCTGCTCGCTCTCGGCGGCGGGGCCACGGCCGCCCGCCAGGTATGGTTGCAGACCGTTCCGCTGGACCAACTGCCGGCCTGCCTGCCCAGCCTCGACTACATGATGCAGGCGCTTCCCTTCCAGGAAGTGATCCGCCTGGTCCTGCATGGCACCGCGGATTGTGCCCAGGTGAGCTGGACGCTGTTCACCCTGAGCATTCCGGAATGGAGCCTGCTGGCGTTCGTTGCCTATCTCGGTTTCTCCATCGTGCAGTTCCTCCGACGTGCCTGACGCGGGCTGTCCCGTGGCCTTTCGTCAGCTCTCGAGCGTCGGCCGTATCGATTTGGCGAAAACCAGAGCGGATGCGGGATACCGATCAAACATCCGTATGAATTTTTCTGTACGGGCGTCTTGATGGGGTCATCCCGGGGGCATAATCTGGCTTTCCGTAGCGCCGGAGTCCGCCCCTTGCACAGGCGTTCTCCCACAGAGCGCAGAGAGTGCGTCAGCAATGCGTCTCGGAGCGGACGATGATTCTCCGGGACGTCCGAAGAGGGAAGCGAGGACAACATGCTCGAAAGCTGCCGTAATGCCCAAGAGCGGTGGGGGGGCGTGCACCAACTGATCGATCGCTGGCTGCATGAGCGCCAGCAACTGGTGCAGGCCTTCGATGCCCTGAGCGGTATTCAGGCACCGGCGCCCAACGCCGAAGAACTCCAGCATTTCTGCCAATTGCTGCTGGACTACGTATCTGCCGGACACTTCGAGGTCTACGAGCAACTGACGGCGGAAGGCAAGGCCTTCGGCGATCAGCGCGGCCTGGAGCTGGCCAAGCAGATCTTCCCCCGGCTGGAAGCCATCACCGAATCCGCGCTGAACTTCAACGATCGCTGCGACAACGGCGATTGCCGTGAAGGAGCCTGCCTCATCGCGGAGCTGAAGGTCCTGCGGCAACAGTTGCACGAACGCTTCGAGCTGGAGGACTGCCTCATCGAAGTCCTGCACAACGCCCACAGCCAGAGCGGCGCAGAGGGTTCGGCAGTACCGGTCTGATTCACCGGCGAGTCGTTACGAAACGGCGCGTCTCCATGCGGGAGAGCGCCGTTTTTGCATTTCAGCGGAAGCCCAGCAGGTCGATCTCGAAGACCAGCGGAGCGTCGGGCGGGATCAGGTCGCCAGCGCCTTCGTGGCCATAGGCTTGCGCCGAAGGAATCACCACTCGCCAGCACGCGCCGACAGGCATCGCTCGCAACGCTGTGCGCCATCCCTCTATCACACTGTCCAGGGCGAACCACTCGGCGCTTTCGCTCTGGTCGAACACTTGACCGTCGGCGAGCAGGCCGCGGTAACGGACGTGTACCTGGGTTGCCGCGCCGATGCCGTTACCTTGGCCACGACGTAATTCGCTGACGAGGACGCCGCCGGTCAATTCGCGGACGCCGAAGCGGGCTTTTTCGTTGGCCAGGAAGCGGGCCTCGGCGGGTGTGGTCCGCGGTGTTTCCGTCGTGGCGTTCTCGTGTTGCAGCAGAAGTTTTTCGATGCGTTCGGGGGGGATTTCAAGTGCCTCGCCGCGATAGGCCTGGCGCAGTCCGAGAAGTAGTTCGGATAGCTCTAGGTCGGGCATTTCCTGCTGTAGGCGCGTGCCCAGGCGGGCGCCTACGGCATAGGCCAGTTCGTCCTTGGGGGGCGCGGCGAAAAGCGGCAGCGGCAGTAGAAAAAGACCGATGAAAAGGCGGCGCGGCATGCGGTTTCTCCAGACGAATCGGCGGGCAATCCTGGCGCACGTCGCTTGTAGCACATCGAACCCGTTGGCGAGAGGGGGTTTGCGGGTCTAGTATGGGCGCAACCACGTCCGCCTGGAGGCACGTCATGTCGGCCAACAAGAAGCCCGTCACCACCCCCTTGCACCTGTTGCAGCAACTTTCCCACAGCCTTGTCGAGCACCTGGAAGGTGCGTGCAAACAAGCGCTGGTCGATTCGGAAAAGCTCCTGGCCAAACTTGAAAAGCAACGTGGCAAAGCCCAGGAAAAACTGCACAAGGCTCGCACCAAGCTGCAGGATGCTGCCAAGGCCGGCAAGACCAAGGCACAGGCCAAGGCGCGCGAGACCATCAGCGACCTGGAAGAAGCGTTGGATACCCTGAAGGCCCGGCAGGCGGACACCCGTACCTACATCGTCGGCCTCAAGCGTGACGTACAGGAAAGCCTCAAGCTGGCGCAGGGTGTCGGCAAGGTGAAGGAAGCTGCTGGCAAGGCTTTGGAGAGCCGCAAGGCGAAACCCGCGACCAAACCTGCTGCGAAGGCGGCAGCCAAGCCTGCGGTGAAAACCGTAGCGGCGAAGCCTGCGGCCAAGCCGGCTGCGAAACCGGCTGCGAAACCGGCGGCCAAGCCTGCGGCGAAAACCGCAGCCGCGAAGCCCGCAGCCAAGCCGGTGGCGAAGCCTGCTGCGAAACCGGCGGCCAAGCCCGCGGCGAAAACCGCAGCCGCGAAGCCCGCAGCCAAGCCGGCGGCGAAGCCTGCGGCGAAAACCGCAGCCGCGAAGCCCGCCGCCAAGCCGGCGGCGAAGCCTGTCGCGAAACCGACGGCCAAGCCCGCGGCGAAAACCGCAGCCGCGAAGCCCGCCGCCAAGCCGGCGGCGAAGCCTGTCGCGAAACCGGCGGCCAAGCCTGTGGCGAAACCCGCGGCCGCGAAGCCTGCAGCCAAGCCGGCTGCGAAGCCTGCGGCGAAACCGGCGGCCAAGCCTGCGGCGAAACCCGTAGCCGCGAAACCTGCCGCAGCCAAGCCCGCCACCGCTCCTGCTGCGAAGCCTGCGGCGACTCCCAGCGCCCCGGCAGCCGCCTCCAGCGCTGCTTCGGCAACGCCTGCCGCGGGCAGCAACGGCGCCGCCCCGACCAGCGCCTCCTAAGGCGCTGTCTGCAAAGCCGCCGAGCCAAGCACCAGCAAAGCCCGGCGCTCTGCTTCCGTGCAGATGTCCCGGCTGCAGGCTTGCAGCCAGGCATCCGCACTGCGATTCGCTTCCTGGCCCTCCAGCCAGGCTGTGGCCAGGTCGGCCAGGCGTTGCAGGTGTTCCCGTTCCGCTCGTAGTTCCTGGGCCTTCATTTCCTCGCGGAGTTCGGCCAGGCAGGCGTCGTGGGTTGCCGCTTCGCGCCAGGCGCAACGCAATCTGCGCAGGGGTTCGATGACCGTTTCGCGCCAGGGACGCGCGGCGTTCTCCAGGATCTGGGCGCGTTCTTTCGAGCAGCTCACACCGCGCCTGCCAAGCCAGGCGGCGACCAGCAACAGGCAGACGTCCGCACCTTGCTCCTGAAGCGCGAGGCAAGCCGTTTCCACGCCCGGCCGGGCATAGACGTCCACCGCGAATTTCCAGACATTTCCAGTCATACAGCCTCACGCTCCGCAAGGGCGAAACTGATAAACTCCGCCGCCATGATCCGACTCCTCAATCTTACGCTACAGCGCGGGCCGCAGCGCCTCCTGGAAGCTGCTGAACTGACCCTGCACGCCGGCCAGAAAGCCGGTCTCATCGGGGCCAATGGCGCTGGCAAGTCCAGCTTGTTCGCGCTGTTGCGCGGCCAGCTCGGGCAGGATGCCGGCGACTGCCTGTTGCCCGCCGACTGGCGCATCGCGCACATGCGCCAGGAGGTCGATACCCTGGATCGCCTGGCGGTGGATTACGTGCTCGACGGCGACAGTCGCCTGCGCGAGATCCAGGCGGCGCTGGCCGTCGCCGAAGCGGCGCACGACGGTTCTGCCCTGGCGCGCCTGCATACCGAGCTGGACAACGCCGACGGTTATACCGCCGATGCACGGGCGCGCAAGCTGCTGGCCGGGCTCGGCTTCAGCAGCGAGCAGATGGAGCGCCGGGTCGGTGATTTCTCCGGTGGTTGGAGGATGCGCCTGAACCTGGCGCAGGCGCTGATGTGCCCGTCCGACCTGCTGTTGCTCGACGAACCGACCAACCACCTCGACCTGGACGCCATCCTCTGGCTGGAAGAGTGGCTCAAGGGTTATCCCGGCACTCTGGTGCTGATCTCCCACGACCGCGACTTCCTCGATGCGGTGGTGGACCACGTGGTGCATCTGGAAAACCGCAAGCTGACCCTCTACCGCGGCGGCTATTCCGCTTTCGAGCGGACCCGCGCCGAGCGGCTGGCTCAGCAACAGCAGGCCTACGAGAAACAGCAGGCGCAGCGTGCGCACATGGAAAGCTTCATCGCCCGCTTCAAGGCCAAGGCCACCAAGGCGCGCCAGGCGCAGAGCCGGATCAAGGCGCTGGAGCGTCTAGAGGAACTGGCGCCGGCACATGTCGATTCGCCGTTCAATTTCAGTTTCCGCGAGTCGGACAAGATCTCCCGGCCGTTGCTGGATCTCGGCGAAGGCCGTCTCGGCTATGGCGACAAGGCGGTGCTGGAGAAGGTCAAGCTGCAACTGGTGCCCGGTGCGCGGATCGGCCTGCTCGGTCCCAACGGCGCCGGCAAGTCGACGCTGATCAAGACCCTGGCCGGGGACCTGCCCGAGCTGGGCGGCCGCCTGCTGCGCGGCGAGAACCTGGCCATCGGGTACTTCGCCCAGCACCAGCTCGATTCGCTGGATCCACAGGCCAGCCCGTTGCTACATCTGCAGCGTATCGCCCCCGGCGAGCGCGAACAGACCCTCAAGGACTTCCTCGGCGGCTTCGACTTCCGCGGCGTTCGGGTGGACGAGCCGGTATTGAACTTCTCCGGTGGCGAGAAAGCGCGCCTGGCCCTGGCGCTGATCGCCTGGCAGAAGCCCAACCTGCTGCTGCTCGACGAGCCGACCAACCACCTCGACCTGGAAATGCGCCTGGCCTTGACCATGGCTCTACAGGAGTTTTCCGGGGCGGTCCTGGTGGTTTCCCACGACCGGCACCTGCTCAAAAGCACCACCGATGAATTCCTCCTGGTCGCCGATGGGCGCGTGGTGCCGTTCGATGGCGATCTCGACGATTACGCCCGTTGGCTGGTCGACTATCGCGCGCGCAAGGCGCCGCAGGCCGAGACCGCGCCGGGTGCGCCGACCGAACGCACCGACAAGCGCGCCCAGCGCCAGGCAGCGGCCGCGCTGCGCCAGCAGCTGGCGCCGCACAAGCGCGAGGCCGACAAGCTGGAGCGCGAACTCGGCGGCCTGCACGAAAAGCTAGCCGCTATCGAGGCGCGGCTGGGCGACAGCGCCCTGTACGACGTATCGCGAAAGGACGAATTGCGCGAGTTGCTGTCCGAACAATCGAGCCTGAAGGTTCGCGAAGGCGAGCTGGAGGAACGTTGGCTGGAGGCCCTGGAAACCCTCGAAGCCCTGCAGAAAGAACTAGAGGCCAGTGAGTGATGGAAGACTTGCAGGTGTTGACGCAGACCTGGAGCGGGCCGCTGGTGGTGGCGATGCAGATCCTGCTCATCCTGCTGGTCGCCTGGCTGCTACAGCGCCTGGTCCGACGCACGGTGACCCGTATCGGCGAGCGTTATCCGGTGCCGCCGGAGCTGCTCCTGC
The DNA here is from genome assembly GCF_047199225.1 of Pseudomonas sp. DL. Taxonomy (NCBI): domain Bacteria; kingdom Pseudomonadati; phylum Pseudomonadota; class Gammaproteobacteria; order Pseudomonadales; family Pseudomonadaceae; genus Pseudomonas; species Pseudomonas sp. DL. The sequence continues at coordinate 6,102,229 of NZ_CP178323.1, read as the reverse complement.
CGCTGCGTGGGGGCCTGCGCTGGCTGATCATGGTCAGCGCACTGATCATGGTGCTGGAGCGCCTGGGCGTGTCCGCCGAAGTGCTGTGGACCGCGCTGACCGGTTTCGCCGCGGTGGCGGCGGTAGCCTTCTTCGCCATCTGGAGCGTGCTCTCCAACCTGTTCTGTGCGTTGCTGATCTTCACCGTCGGGCCGTTCCGCATCGGCGACCGCGTGGAGCTGATCGATAGCGCCGACAAACCGGGCGTCACCGGACGCGTGGTTGCCATCAATCTCTTGTATACGACACTGGAAGAAACCCTCGAGGATGGCTCGCCGGGCCCGCTGCTGCAGGTTCCCAACAGCCTGTTCTTCCAGAAAGCCGTGCGTCGCTGGCGTGGGCCAGGTTTTTCAACTCCAACAAAAAACGGGAAATAACCATCTATGGAATGGCTCGCCAGTCCTGAAATCTGGGTCGCGTTCCTGACCCTGACCGCCCTGGAAATCGTCCTCGGCATCGACAACATCATCTTCATCTCGATCCTGGTCGGGCGCCTGCCGCCGGCCCAGCAACCGAAGGCGCGCTTCTTCGGCCTGGCCCTGGCCATGGGCACGCGGATCCTGCTGTTGCTCTCGATCACCTGGGTCATGCGTCTGACCACCGACCTGTTCCACCTGTTCGGCCAGGGCATCTCCGGGCGTGACCTGATCCTCTTCTTCGGCGGCCTGTTCCTGCTGTTCAAGAGCACCATGGAGATCTACCACAGCCTGGAAGGCGCGGAAGAAGAGCAGAAGAGCGGCGGCAAGGTCCACGGCTTCATGGGCATCATCGTCCAGATCGCGATCATCGACATCATCTTCTCCCTGGACTCGGTGATCACCGCCGTCGGTCTGGTGCAGAACGTGCCGGTGATGGTCGCGGCGATCGTCATCTCGGTCGGCGTGATGATGCTGGCGGCAGGCACCATCAGCGACTTCATCGAGAAACACCCCTCGCTGAAAATGCTCGCCCTGTCGTTCCTCATCGTGGTCGGCACTGTGCTGGTGGCCGAGTCCTTCGAAGTGCACGTGCCGAAAGGCTACGTCTACTTCGCCATGGCCTTCTCCCTGGCGGTGGAGGCGCTGAACATCCGCTTGCGCGGGGCCCTGGCGCGCAAGCGCGGCGAGGAGCCGGTGAAGCTGCGCAAGGGTTCGCCGGACTGAGAGCGTTCGGAGCCAGGGCGAATAGCCGCATCGCGGTGGTCCGCCCAACATGGCTGAGCGCGTATCCTCGGGAAAGCCCGGCATCTGCCGGGTTTTTTCTGTCCGCCAGGTTGCGCCCGCAAAGGTTGGGAGAGGCGCGTGGTCGGAAAACCTGTGCGGCTGCTCCGCCTTGGTGCACACTGGCTTTTTCGTTCCCGCCGCCAGCCGCGTTCGCTTTCCGAGGTGTGCAATGCTCGTCAGTACCTGGTTCGCCTTCTTCCTCGCCTGCTGGGCCATCAGCCTGTCGCCGGGCGCCGGAGCCATCGCCTCGATGTCCTGCGGGTTGCAGTACGGCTTTGCGCGAGGCTACTGGAACGCGCTGGGCCTGCAGATCGGCCTGGCCCTGCAGATCGCCATTGTCGCCGCCGGCGTCGGTGCGTTGCTGGCGACCTCGGCACTGGCTTTCAGCCTGATCAAGTGGTTCGGCGTGGCCTACCTGGTGTACCTGGCGGTGCGCCAGTGGCAGGCGCCGCCACAGGCCTTGAGCACCGATGGCGAACGGCCTCTGGGGCGACCGTTGACCCTGGTGCTGCGTGGTTTCCTGGTCAACGCCAGCAATCCCAAGGCGGTGATCTTCATGCTCGCGGTGCTGCCGCAGTTCATCGACCCGCACCAGCCGCTGCTGGCGCAATACCTGATCATGGGCGGCACCATGATCGTCGTCGACCTGATCGTCATGGCCGGCTACACCGGGCTGGCTGCGCGCGTGCTACGCGTACTGCGTTCGCCGCGCCAGCAGAAGCTGGTGAACCGTACCTTCGCCAGCCTGTTCGTCGGTGCCGCGGGGCTGCTGGCGACGGTACGCCGAGCGCCGCTCTGAGCCGCCCGACACGCTGATGGGCGTGATTGTTACAGAGTATTTCTTGCATGGGCGGGAAGGCGAAGGGACAATTTAATCTCTTCCATTCTCACTTCGTCTTCGCCATGCACCCTCCGAAAATCCTGCTGTGGCTGCTGCCGCTGGTCTGCGCGTTCAGCCTTGGAGCTCTTGCCGACACGGCCGTCGACCCCTCCCAAGCCTTGCATCTGTTGAGTTACCTGGCGGCCGACTATCCGCCGACCGTGGCTGACGGCAAGATCGTCGACCCCAGCGAATACCAGGAACAGGTGGAGTTCGTCGGCAACCTGCAGGCATTGGTCCTGACCCTGCCGATGCGCCCCGAGCGCGCCGAGCTGGAGAGGGGCGTCGCCAGCCTGCGCCAGGCCATCGAGCAGCGCTTGCCGGGAAGGGACGTGGCCCTCCAGGCGCGCAACCTCGAGGCACGGGTGGCGGATATCTACCAGGTGGTGCAGACCCCCGCGATCACCCCCGACCCGAGCCGCGCGGCGCCGATCTATGCCCAGCAGTGCGCGATCTGCCATGGCGATGCGGGCAAGGGCGACGGCCCCGCCGGCATCGGCCTGGAACCGCCGCCAGCGAACCTCACCGATCGCCAGCGCCTCGACCACCTGAGCCTCTACGACCTGCGTAACGTCATCGGCCTGGGCGTGGCGGGCACCGACATGCCGGCGTTCGCCGACCAGCTCGACGAACGCCAGCGCTGGGATCTGGCCAGCTATGTGGCCGGCCTGAGCGCCCGCAGTGCGCAGCCGGACAAGGCCCATGCCTACCCGCTGGCGACCCTGGCCACGCAGACTCCGGCCGAAGTCGCCGAGTACGACGGCGAGGCCGCTGCGGAGAGCTTCCGCGCCCTGCGTGCGCATCCGCCGCTGGAGCAGCGCGGTCCTGGGCAGTTGATCGACTATACCGCCGCCACCCTGGACAAGAGCTTCGCGGTCTATCGCGAAGGCGACCGCGACCAGGCCTACGACCTGTCGGTGGCGGCCTACCTGGAAGGCTTCGAGCTGGTGGAAAGCTCGCTGGACAACGTCGACGCCGATTTGCGCCGCTCCACCGAGAAACAGCTGATGGCCTACCGCCAGGCGTTGCGCGATGGCCTCCCGGAAGCCCAGGTGGCGCAACAGCTGGAGCTGGCCAAGGGCAAGCTGGCAGAGGCCGCCAAGCAGCTTGGCGGCGACTCGCTGAGTTTCTCCATCAGTTTCGTTTCCGCCTTGTTGATCCTGTTGCGCGAAGGGGTAGAGGCAATCCTGGTGCTTGCCGCCATCCTCGCCTTCCTGCGCAATACCGGGCAGGAAAGTGCCGTGCGTGGCGTGCACGTCGGCTGGGGGCTGGCCTTCGTCGCCGGCTTCGCCACCTGGGCGTTGGCCGCCTATGTGATCGATATCGGCGGTGCCCAGCGCGAGCTGATGGAGGGCTTCACCTCTCTGTTCGCCTGCGTGATGGTGCTCTGGCTCGGCGTCTGGATGCACGACCGCCGCCACGCGGCAGCCTGGCAGGACTACATCCGCAGCAGCCTGGTGGGCGGTGGCGGACGCTTCGGCTTCGCAGTGCTGGCGTTCTTCTCGGTCTACCGCGAGTTGTTCGAGGTCATCCTGTTCTACGAAACCCTCTGGTTGCAGGCCGGACCGGTCGGGCACAATGCCGTGATCGGCGGCGCGGCGACCGCCGTGGTCCTGCTGATCGGCCTGGCCTGGGTGATCCTGCGTGGTTCGGCGAAACTGCCGCTGGGGTTGTTCTTCAGCATCAACGCGGCGTTGCTCTGTGCGCTCTCGGTGGTGTTCGCCGGACATGGCGTCATCGCCTTGCAGGAAGCCGGGGTGATCGGCACCCGTCCGGTGCCGTTCTTCGACTTCGACTGGCTGGGGATCAAGGCCGACGCCTATTCGCTGTCGGCCCAGGCCATGGCGCTGGTGGCCATCGCGCTGCTCTACGGACGTAGCCGGATCGTCGAGCGCCGGCGTGCGGCGGCCAACGCGGCCGACTGAGCGGGTTCGCGCAACCACGACGGCCAGTGCGATACTGGCCGTCGTCATTTCTACGGAAGTCCGTTCATGCGTATCTGGATCGATGCCGACGCCTGCCCCAAGGCGGCCAAGGAACTGGTCTGCAAGTTCGCCCTCAAGCGCAAGCTGGAAGTCTGGATGGTCGCCGGCCAGCCGCAGGTCAAGCCGCCGTTCGCCTGCGTGCGTCTGGTGGTGGTGGAAAGCGGGATGGATGCGGCTGACGATTACCTGGTGGAGCAGGCCGAGCCGGGCGACCTGGCGATTTGCAGCGACGTACCGCTGGCCGATCGGCTGATCAAGAAACAGGTTGCCGCCCTCGATCCTCGCGGCCGCGAGTTCGACGCGCGGAACATGGGCGATAAGCTGGCCATGCGCAACCTGATGGCCGACCTGCGTGACCAGGGGCAGATGGGCGGCGGCCAGGCGCCCTACGCTGAGCGTGACCGCCAGGCGTTCGCCAACGCCCTGGACCGCCTGCTCACCCGCCTGCAGCGGGAAGCCGATCTACGCGCGAGTCAGCCGCACAGATAGGTACCGGTACCGACGGCGACCAGCGTGCCGTCGTCGCTATGCAGTTCCGAGCGCACCACTGCGACCTTGTTGCCCGAGCGAAGCGGCACCGCATGGGCGGTGAACGTCCGGCCGCGTCCCGGGCGCAGGTAGTCGACGCGCAAGTCGATGGTGCCGAGCTTCGACAGCCGCGCCATGCGCTCGTGGCCTGGCAGTTCGCGATGCCGTTCGAGGGCGCCGATCAGGGCCATCGCTCCGCCGGTGACGTCGAGCAGGCTGGAGATCACCCCGCCGTGGAGAATGCCCTGAACGAAGTTGCCGATCAGTTCGTCCTTCATCGGCAGGTCGAGGACTACCCGCTCGCGGCCGAGGCTCGCCACGCGGATGCCGAGCATGCGGTTGAAGGGGATGCGCTGGAAGAAATCCGCCACCAGTTGGTGGACGTCGTCAGGCAGGGCGGAGGAGGGCGTTTCGCTCATCGCGGCGTCTCGATTCGATGGTTTCGAGACGCACGCTGGCGTAGCGGCACGGATTTGAAAAGGGCGGCGGCGCGACCGCCCTCGTGCTTGGCCGATCAGGCCTTGTCCTGGTCCACCAGTTCGAGCACCCGGTCGACCAGCTTGTTGATCCCGGAAGCGGCTTCGGCTATCGACTGGGCGAGCATGTAGGCCGGGGTGGTCACCAGCTTGCGCGCGCTGTCTTCGACGATCTCGTCCACCGGCGCGTCGATGTGCTCGGCACCCATCTGCTTCAGCGCGTCGGCGGTGTCGGCGTCGTTGCCGATGGTGCATTGGACGCCGGCGCCGTAGATCTTCGCCGCCATCGCCGGAGCGATGCAGATCAGCCCGACTGGCTTGCCGGCTTCGGCGAAAGCCTTGGCCAGCGCCAGCACGTCCGGCTGCACCTGGCATTGCGCGCCGTTGATGGCAAAGTCGCTGAGGTTCTTCGCAGCGCCGAAGCCACCGGGCACGATCAGCGCGTCGTAGTCCTCGGCGCGGGCTTCGCGCAGGTCCTTGACTTCGCCGCGGGCGATACGCGCGGACTCGACCAGGACATTGCGGCTTTCCGGCATTTCCTCGCCGGTCAGGTGGTTGACCACATGGTGCTGGGCGATGTTCGGCGCGAAGCATTGTGCCTCGGCGCCACGCTGGCTGAGGCGGAGCAGGGTGATCACGCTTTCGTGGATTTCCGCGCCATCGTAGACGCCACAACCGGAGAGGATGACGGCAACTTTCTTGTGCATGAGGCTTACTCCTTGGGAACGCAGGATCCGGACCGGACGGGCCTGGCCGGGGTCGGTATCGCGCAAGCATAGCGAGCCGCCGGCCCCGGCGGCCAGCCGGAGCGGAGGGTACAAGGAGTTGGAGTGTGCGAAGGGGCCGGCTGTTCAGTCGCGCCGGCGCGGGTTCACTCGGATTTGTCGGCGTTGCCGCCCGCGCCGTTGCCGCGCGGTGTCTTGAAACGCCGCCATAGCCAGAGCAGCAGGCCCAGCACGATCAGGCCGCCGAGGACCATGAGTTCGTATTTCTTGATGTTGCCGAGCATGCCTTCCAGTACGCTGCCGAAATAGTAGGCGGCGGAGCCCAGCGCGGCGGCCCAGACGATGGCGCCGATGCCGTTGAGAAGAAGATAGCGGGCCGGTGGATAGCCGGACAGGCCGATGGCCACCGGCATCACCGTACGCAGGCCATAGACGAAGCGGAAACTCAGCACCCACAGGTCGGGATGGCGGCGCACATGGTCCAGCGCCTTGTCGCCGAGCTTCTGCCAGCGCGGCTTGCGCGCCAGCAACCGGCGGCCGTGGCGGCGGCCGAGGAAGTACCAGAGTTGGTCACCGGCGTAGCTGCCGAGGAAGGCGGTGAGAATCACGGTATCCAGCTGCATGTAGCCGCGGAAGGCAAGGAACCCGGCCAGCACGAGAATGGTTTCGCCCTCGAAGAAAGTACCGAGAAAAAGGGCGAAATAGCCGAAGTCCTGCAGGAATTGTTGGAGCATCATCGGGGCAGCGAAGCGAAATGAACGCGCAGCCTAACTCGGTTGAGGGCGTGGGGAAAGCGCGATCGTCACGGCCCAGGTCATTGATTGTGCAATGAATGGCCTTTGCCGCTGGCTTTTTGCGATGATTGGCGGTGCGGCAGGATGCCGCGACCTTGAGTCACTGTCGTCGCTTGTTGCCAATCCGTCATAATCAGGGACTATAACTGTCACACTGTGCCCGTTATCTGGGCCCTGGAGTAAACCGTGAGCTTCACTCCCGCCAATCGCGCCTATCCCTACACCCGCCTGCGGCGCAATCGCCGCGATGACTTCTCCCGCCGCCTGGTCCGCGAGAATGTCCTCACCGTCGACGACCTGATCCTGCCGGTGTTCGTCCTCGATGGGGTCAACCAGCGTGAAAGCATTCCGTCGATGCCCGGCGTCGAGCGCCTGTCCATCGACCAGTTGCTGATCGAGGCGGAAGAGTGGGTGGCCCTGGGCATTCCGGCGCTGGCGCTGTTCCCTGTGACCCCGGTGGAGAAGAAGTCCCTGGACGCCGCCGAGGCATACAACCCGGAAGGCATCGCCCAGCGCGCCACCCGTGCCCTGCGCGAGCGCTTTCCGGAGCTGGGCATCATCACCGACGTGGCGCTCGACCCGTTCACCACCCATGGCCAGGACGGCATCCTGGATGACGATGGCTACGTCCTCAACGACGTCAGCATCGACGTGCTGGTACGGCAGGCGCTGTCCCACGCCGAGGCAGGCGCCCAGGTGGTAGCGCCCTCGGACATGATGGACGGTCGCATCGGTGCGATCCGCGAGGCCCTGGAGTCTGCCGGCCACACCAATGTGCGGATCATGGCCTACTCGGCCAAGTACGCCAGCGCCTACTACGGTCCGTTCCGCGATGCGGTCGGCTCGGCTTCGAACCTCGGCAAGGGCAACAAGGCCACCTACCAGATGGATCCGGCGAACAGCGACGAGGCACTTCACGAAGTGGCCGCCGACCTGGCCGAAGGCGCCGACATGGTGATGGTCAAGCCGGGCATGCCCTACCTCGACATCGTGCGTCGGGTGAAGGATGAATTCCGCGCCCCGACCTTTGTCTACCAGGTCAGCGGCGAGTATGCGATGCACATGGGCGCCATCCAGAACGGCTGGCTGGCCGAATCGGTGATCCTCGAGTCCCTTACCGCCTTCAAACGTGCCGGCGCCGATGGCATTCTGACCTACTTCGCCAAGCAGGCCGCAGAACAATTAAGACGGGGGCGTTGACCCCCTCGGGAAGATGAATGAATACGCAGCAAGGACTTGATGAGATCGAACGTATCGCCGCCGACGAAACCGTAGTGGCGAACGTGGAAAGCGAAGCAGAAGTGAAGATGGCCGAAACGATCCCGGTGGAAACGCCACCTGCGGTGGTTCCCAGCGTGGATGACAGCAGCCTGTACATTCATCGCGAGCTCTCCCAGTTGCAGTTCAACATCCGCGTGCTGGAGCAGGCGCTGGACGAGTCCTACCCGCTCCTGGAGCGGCTGAAGTTCCTCCTCATCTTCTCGAGCAACCTCGACGAATTCTTCGAGATCCGCATCGCCGGCCTGAAGAAGCAGATCACCTTCGCCCGCGAGCAGGCCGGCGCCGACGGCCTGCTGCCGCACCAGGCACTGGCGCGGATCAGCGAGCTGGTCCACGAGCAGGTGTCGCGGCAGTACCGGATCCTCAACGAGACCCTGTTGCCGGAGCTGGCCAAGCACCAGATCCGCTTCATCCGCCGGCGTCACTGGACGCTGAAGATCAAGACCTGGGTGCGGCGCTTCTTCCGCGACGAGATCGCGCCGATCATCACCCCGATCGGCCTCGACCCGACCCACCCGTTCCCGCTGCTGGTGAACAAGAGCCTCAACTTCATCGTCGAGCTGGAGGGGATGGATGCCTTCGGCCGCGACTCCGGCCTGGCGATCATCCCGGCGCCGCGCCTGCTGCCACGGATCATCAGGCTGCCGGAAGACGTTGGCGGCGAGGGCGACAACTACGTGTTCCTGTCGTCGATGATCCACGCCCACGCCGACGACCTGTTCCCCGGCATGAAGGTGAAGGGCTGCTACCAGTTCCGCCTGACCCGCAACGCCGACCTGTCGGTGGACACCGAGGATGTCGAGGACCTGGCCCGCGCGCTGCGCGGCGAGCTGTTCTCGCGTCGCTACGGGGACGCGGTACGCCTGGAGGTGGTGGATACCTGCCCGCAGAACCTGACCAACTACCTGCTCAAGCAGTTCGGCCTGTCCGAAAGCGAGTTGTACAAGGTCAGCGGCCCGGTCAACCTGACCCGCCTGTTCAGCGTCACCGGCCTGGAAAGCCATCCGGAGCTGCAGTACCCGCCCTTCACCCCGGCGATCCCGCGTCTTTTGCAGAAGAAGGAAAACCTCTTCAACGTCCTCAGCAAGCTCGACGTGTTGCTGATGCACCCGTTCGAGTCCTTCACCCCGGTGATCGACCTGCTGCGCCAGGCCGCCAAGGATCCGAACGTGCTGGCGATCAAGCAGACCCTGTACCGCAGCGGTGCCAACTCTGAGATCGTCGACGCCCTGGTCGAGGCGGCACGCAACGGCAAGGAGGTCACCGCGGTGATCGAGCTGCGCGCCCGCTTCGACGAAGAGTCCAACCTGCAACTGGCCAGCCGCCTGCAACAGGCCGGCGCGGTAGTGATCTACGGCGTGGTCGGCTTCAAGACCCACGCCAAGATGATGCTGATCCTCCGTCGCGAGGACGGCGAACTGCGCCGCTACGCGCACCTGGGCACCGGCAACTACCATGCCGGCAACGCTCGCCTGTACACCGACTACAGCCTGCTGACCGCCGACGTGGCGCTCTGCGAGGACCTGCACAAGCTGTTCAACCAACTGATCGGGATGGGCAAGACGCTGCGCATGAAGAAGCTGTTGCATGCGCCGTTCACCCTGAAGAAGAACCTGCTGGAAATGATCAACCGCGAGGCGGCCCAGGCGGCGCTCGGCCAGCCTGCGCACATCATGGCCAAGGTCAACTCGCTGACCGATCCGAAGGTCATCCGCGCCCTGTACAAGGCCAGCCAGGCCGGGGTCAGGATCGACCTGGTGGTGCGTGGCATGTGCTGCCTGCGGCCGGGCATCCCGGGGGTCTCGCACAATATCCACGTGCGCTCGATTATCGGGCGCTTCCTCGAGCACAGCCGCATCTACTACTTCCTCAACGGCGGCGACGAGAAGCTCTATCTCTCCAGCGCCGACTGGATGGAGCGCAACCTCGACATGCGCGTCGAGACCTGCTTCCCGGTGGAAGGCAAGAAGCTGGTGCAGCGGGTCAAGAAGGAACTGGAAACGTACCTGACCGACAACACCCAGGCCTGGGTGTTGCAGGCCGACGGTAGCTACCAGCGGCTCAGTCCCACCGGTAACCAGAACCCCCGCAATACCCAGGCGACCCTGCTGGAGAAGCTGGCCGCGCCGGTGCTTACCGCACGTTGAGGCTGTAGCCGACCCGCTTGAGCCATTCGGCTTCCTGGGCGAAGTCGGCCTGGGTCAGCGGGTTGGCTTCCAGCCAGCCCTCGGGGAAGGTCACCGAAAGGCTCTTGGGCTCTGCCTTCAGACGCACCGAGGGCATTTCCTGGGTGCCGCGAATGTGGTGGAAGAGGATCGCGAAGCGCAGCACGATGCACAGGCGTACCAGCTTGTCGCCTTCCTCGGCGAACTCCGCCAGCTTGTCCGCCGGAATGTTGCGGCGGTGGCCGCGTACCAGTAGCGACAGCATCTGCTGGTCCTGGCGCGAGAAGCCAGCCAGGTCGGAGTGCTCGATCAGGTAGGCGCCGTGCTTGTGGTAGTGGTAATGAGCGATGTCCAGGCCGATCTCGTGGACCCGTGCGCCCCAGCTCAGCAGGTCGCGGTGCAGTTCGCCGTTCAGCTCCCAGGCGTCGCCGACTTCGGCAAGCACCTTGAGGGCCTTGGCCTCCACCCGCGAAGCCTGCTCCGGATCGACGTGGTAGCGCTGCATCAGCGAGCTGATGGTGCGTTCGCGCACGTCCTCGTGCTGGTGACGGCCGACCAGGTCGTAGAGAACGCCTTCGCGCAGGGCGCCCTCGGAGTGAACCATCTGTTCCAGTTCCAGCGCGTCGAAGATCGCTTCGAGAATGGCCAGTCCGGCCGGGAAGATGGTCCGGCGGTCCGGCTTGATCCCTTCCAGATCGAGCTTCTCCACGTCGCCGAGCTTGAGCACCTTGCGCTTCAGCCAGGCCAGTCCGTCCGGGCTTATCTCGCCGTTGCCGTGGCCGCCGGCCTTGATCGCCAGCGCCACTGCGCGGATGGTGCCGGAGGCGCCGACCGCCTGTTGCCAGCCGAGGCGCCGCAGGCTGTTCTCGATGCCCATCAGTTCCAGGCGTGCGGCGGTGTACGCCTGGGCGTAGCGGGCCGGGGTGATCTTGCCGTCGCGGAAGTAGCGTTGGGTGTAGCTGACGCAACCCATCTGCAGGCTTTCCCGCAGCTCGGACTCGAAACCCTGGCCGATGATGAACTCGGTGCTGCCGCCGCCGATGTCGCTGACCAGCCGGCGACCGCCGCTGTCGGGCATGCTGTTGGCGACGCCGAGGTAGATCAGGCGGGCTTCCTCGCGGCCGGAGATGACTTCCACGGGATGGCCGAGAACCTCTTCCGCACGACGGATGAAATCGCTGCGGTTGCGCGCCTCGCGCAAGGCGTTGGTCGCGACCACGCGTACGGAACCCTGGGGCATGCCGCTGATGAACTGGGCGAAGCGGCGCAGGCAGTCGAGGCCGCGCTGGGTGGCCTCTTCGCTGAGATTGCGCTCCTCGTCGAGGCCGGCGGCCAGTTGGACCTTCTCGCCCAGCCGTTCGAGGATGCGGACTTCGCCGTGGATATTGGCCTTGGCCAGACAGAGGTGGAAACTGTTGGAGCCCAGGTCCAGGGCGGCAATCAGCGGGAATGCCTCGGCAGGTTTTTGCGGCATGCTTTGCAAGTCCATTGGAAAACTGCGCCATCCTGCCACGATAGGGCGAGGGTCGCCAATGCGGCAGCCGATCAATCGGGAATCAGCCGACCAACGATAGAGACTCTCAATCGGCTGCGCCTTCCGGCGAGGGTCAAGGCGGGATATGATGGTCGGCACTTTCGCGTTTCAATTCGCGTCCGACTACGGAGAGATTTCATGAGCGAACATATCGTCAACGTTACTGATGCCAGCTTCGAGCAGGACGTGCTGAAGGCCGACGGCCCTGTGCTGGTGGACTACTGGGCCGAGTGGTGCGGTCCGTGCAAGATGATCGCGCCGGTGCTGGACGAAGTCGCCAGGGACTATCAGGGCAAGCTGAAGGTCTGCAAGCTGAACATCGACGAGAACCAGGATACCCCGCCGAAATACGGCGTGCGTGGCATCCCTACCCTGATGCTGTTCAAGGACGGCAATGTCGAGGCGACCAAGGTCGGCGCACTGTCCAAGTCGCAGCTGGCGGCCTTCCTCGACGCCAATATCTGAGCCGGGCCCAGGCCTCGCTGGAAAGCCCCGCGATTCGCGGGGCTTTTTTTTGCGTTTCTATAGACGCCACCCGGCCACGGTGTTAAATTCGGGTTCGCGACGTTTTTTCCGTCGCCTTCTGCATGCCGTCCCGGACGCACTTCCTACTCGAACTTTCTAGCGCTCCTGTCGCCCCCTTGCGACACGGCTTTCCCAAGCTCGACGCTTTCTCCAATTCCTCTTTCTGCGTACCTATCTCTTTCCTATGAATCTGACCGAACTCAAGCAAAAGCCGATTGCCGAACTGCTGGAAATGTCCGATGCCATGGGCCTGGAAAACATGGCCCGTTCGCGCAAGCAGGACATCATCTTCGCCCTGCTGAAGAAGCACGCGAAAAGTGGTGAAGAGATCTCCGGCGATGGCGTGCTGGAGATTCTTCAGGACGGCTTCGGCTTCCTGCGCTCCGCCGACTCTTCCTACCTGGCCGGCCCCGACGACATCTATGTCTCGCCGAGCCAGATCCGGCGCTTCAACCTGCGCACGGGCGACACCATCATCGGCAAGATCCGGCCGCCGAAAGAGGGCGAGCGTTACTTCGCCCTGCTCAAGGTCGACTCGATCAACTTCGATCGTCCGGAGAATGCGAAGAACAAGATTCTCTTCGAGAACCTGACGCCGCTGTTCCCCAACGAGCGGATGAAGATGGAAGCCGGCAACGGCTCCACCGAAGACCTGACCGGCCGCGTCATCGATCTCTGCGCGCCGATCGGCAAGGGCCAGCGCGGCCTGATCGTGGCGCCGCCGAAGGCGGGCAAGACCATCATGCTGCAGAACATCGCCAGCAACATCACCCGCAACAACCCCGAATGCCACCTGATCGTCCTGCTGATCGACGAGCGCCCTGAGGAAGTGACCGAAATGCAGCGCACCGTGCGCGGCGAAGTGGTCGCCTCGACCTTTGACGAACCGCCGACCCGTCACGTACAGGTCGCCGAGATGGTGATCGAGAAGGCCAAGCGCCTGGTCGAGCACAAGAAGGACGTGGTCATCCTGCTCGACTCCATCACCCGTCTGGCGCGGGCCTACAACACCGTGATCCCCAGCTCCGGCAAGGTGCTCACCGGCGGTGTCGACGCCCATGCCCTGGAGAAGCCGAAGCGCTTCTTCGGCGCCGCGCGGAATATCGAAGAGGGCGGTTCTCTTACGATTCTCGCCACGGCGTTGGTGGAAACCGGCTCGAAGATGGACGAGGTGATCTACGAGGAATTCAAGGGTACCGGCAACATGGAACTCCCATTGGATCGCAAGATCGCCGAGAAGCGCGTGTTCCCGGCCATCAACATCAACCGTTCGGGTACCCGCCGCGAAGAGCTGCTGACCAGCGAGGACGAGCTCCAGCGCATGTGGATCCTGCGCAAGATCCTGCACCCGATGGACGAGATCTCCGCGATCGAGTTCCTCATCGACAAGCTCAAGCAGACCAAGACCAACGATGAGTTCTTCGATTCGATGAAACGAAAGTAGTCTTCGAGAGTACCAAACAAAGGCGCTCCGGTTGACCGGGGCGCCTTTTGCATATCTGGAGGGACGTGGATGTCGAGCCTGGCCTATCGAAGGGACATCGATGGTTTGCGAGCGTTGGCCATTCTGCCGGTGGTGTTCTACCACCTTGGCTTGGGGGGCATCACCGGCGGCTATGTGGGCGTCGATGTTTTCCTGGTCATTTCCGGCTACCTGATCACTTCGATCATCCGACGCGAGCAGCAGGCCGGACGTTTCAGCTTCGTCGACTTCTGGGCGCGCCGGGCACGCCGCATTCTCCCCGCGCTGTTCGTGATGATGGCGGCGAGCCTGGTGATCGGCTGGTTCCTCATGGCGCCGCGCGACTACGAAGAGTTAGGGCGTTCGGTTCGCTACCAGACGATGTTCGCCTCGAACATCCTGTTCTGGAAGCAGGATGGCTATTTCGACGCCGCGTCCGAATTCAAGCCGCTATTGCATACCTGGTCGTTGTCGGTGGAAGAGCAGTTCTACATTCTCTTCCCGCTACTGCTGGCCGCGATCTCCGGGCGCCTGCTGCGCTGGCGGCTCGCCATCCTCCTCGCGGTCCTGGCGCTATCGCTGGCGGCCAGCGTCTGGGCGGTGAGCCAGCGACCTGGCAGTGCATTCTTCCTCCTGCCGATGCGCGCCTGGGAACTCCTGGCGGGTGCCGCGCTGGCGTTGCTGCCGGGCGCTAGCCGCGGTCATTCGCAGTGGTCCCTGCAACTGGCGGCCACCCTCGGCATAGCGGCGATTCTCCTGCCGGTGTTCTTCTACGACAGCGACACTCCTTTCCCCGGCCTCGCGGCGCTGCCGGCGGTGCTTGGCACCGCCCTGCTGATCTGGGCCAACGGCGCAGGCGACACCTGGGCTCGCCGCCTGCTGGGCTGGCAACCGCTGGTCTGGTTCGGTCTGATCTCCTATTCGCTGTACCTCTGGCACTGGCCGCTGTACGTCTTCGTCCAGTACCACGCACTGGAAACCCTGGGCCTGCCGGCACGCCTGGGGTTGCTGGCGGCGAGCATCGGCCTGGCGGCACTGTCGCTGTACTACGTCGAGGCACCGTTCCGCGAGCGCAAGCTGTTCGCCGGGCGCCGGCAGATGCTTGGCGCGGCGCTGTGCAGCTTGCTGCTGCTGGGAGTCGTCGGCCAGTTGGTGCGGCATTACGACGGCGTGCCGTCGCGTCTTTCCGAGGAAGCCTTGCGTTATGCCAAGGCGTCCAAATGGCGCGATGGGCAGACCGACTGCATGTTCGACAAGAAGGCGCTCAGTCAGGAAAGCATCTGCCGCTTCCCGGCGGAACTGGCTGCCGAACGACCGCTGCTGGTCAGTTGGGGCGACAGCCATTCCGCGGCGTTGAGCCCGCTGCTGCGCGAACTGGCTACCAGTCGCCGACTGCCGATCTGGCAGGCTTCGCTGGCGGGCTGTCCGCCGTTGCTGGGGATGTTGGAAAAGGACACTTGCCTGCGTTTCAACCAGCAGATGCTCGAGTTCGTCGAACAGCAGCGGCCGGGCGGGGTGATCCTCGCCGGGCGCTGGGACATGTATATATACGGCGACTCGCAGGACGGTACCCGCAACATTCTCCGCGAGCCGGACGACACGCCGGACAGCTCGATCGCCGAGGCGCTGCTGCGGCAACGCCTGAGCGGGATGATCGAAAGGCTGAACGCGGCCGACGTACATGTCTGGCTGGTCAAGGACGTACCGCTGCTGCCATTCAAGGCACCGGCGCGGCTGGTGCGGCTGAGTCTGAGCGGGGAGGATGTCGGGCGCGCACGTTTTCCCTTCGCTGAGCACGCTGCGCGCGTCGCCTACGTGAATGCGCTGTTCGATGCGTTGGCCGAAGGCAACCCGCGGGTGAGCGTGCTCGACCCCTCCAGCGTGCTCTGCGATGGCCTGGATTGTTTCGCCGAACGTGATGGCTGGTCGCTGTACATGGATAACAACCACCTTTCGACCCAGGGGGCCCATGAACTCGGGCCTTTGTTCGAGCCGATGCTACAGAGCCTCGACGACTCGAGGATCGCCAGCCAGCAGTGACCGAATGCCGCGTTTGCCTGCTGCCGGATGGGCCGGGAGCAGGTAGGATGTGGGGTCTTGCAGTGAATGGTTAGGCCAATGACGTTCAAGGATCTCCGCGATTTCATCGCCCAGCTGGAGCAGCGCGGTGCGTTGAAGCGCATCCAGGTGCCGATTTCCCCCGTGCTCGAGATGACCGAGGTGTGCGACCGCACGTTGCGCGCCAAGGGCCCGGCATTGCTGTTCGAAAAGCCGACCGGCTTCGACATGCCGGTGCTCGGCAACCTGTTCGGTACGCCGGAGCGCGTGGCGCTGGGCATGGGCGCCGAGGACGTCGGCGCACTGCGCGAGATCGGCAAGCTGCTGGCGCAACTCAAGGAGCCCGAGCCGCCGAAGGGCCTCAAGGACGCCTGGGCCAAGCTGCCGATGTACAGGAAGGTCCTGTCCATGGCGCCGAAGGTGCTCAAGGACGCCCCCTGCCAGGAAGTGGTCGAGGAGGGCGAGGACGTCGACCTCGGCCGGCTGCCGGTCCAGACCTGCTGGCCGGGCGATGTCGGGCCGCTGATCACCTGGGGCCTGACCGTTACCCGCGGGCCGAACAAGGAACGGCAGAACCTGGGCATCTACCGCCAGCAGGTGATCGGCCGCAACAAGGTGATCATGCGCTGGCTCAGCCATCGCGGCGGCGCACTGGACTACCGCGAGTGGTGCCAGAAGCATCCGGGCCAGCCCTATCCGGTAGCCGTGGCGCTGGGCGCCGATCCGGCGACCATCCTCGGTGCGGTGACGCCGGTGCCGGACACCCTTTCCGAATACGCTTTCGCCGGCCTGTTGCGCGGGCATCGTACCGAGCTGGTCAAGTGTCGCGGGAGCGACTTGCAGGTGCCGGCCAGCGCCGAGATCGTCCTCGAAGGGGTGATCCACCCCGGCGAGATGGCCGACGAAGGTCCCTATGGCGATCACACCGGCTACTACAACGAGGTCGATCGCTTCCCGGTGTTCACCGTCGAGCGCGTCACCCGCCGGCAGAAACCGATCTACCACAGCACCTACACCGGGCGTCCGCCGGACGAGCCGGCGATCCTCGGGGTGGCGCTGAACGAAGTGTTCGTGCCGATCCTGCAGAAGCAGTTCCCGGAAATCGTCGATTTCTACCTGCCGCCGGAAGGTTGTTCCTACCGGATGGCGGTGGTGACCATGAAGAAGCAGTACCCAGGGCACGCCAAGCGCGTGATGCTCGGGGTCTGGTCGTTCCTGCGGCAGTTCATGTACACCAAGTTCGTCATCGTCACCGACGATGACATCGATGCGCGCGACTGGAACGATGTGATCTGGGCCATCACCACGCGGATGGACCCCAAGCGCGACACGGTGATGATCGACAACACGCCCATCGACTACCTCGACTTCGCCTCGCCGGTTTCCGGCCTCGGCTCGAAGATGGGGCTTGATGCCACCCACAAGTGGCCGGGCGAGACCAGCCGCGAATGGGGGCGCGCCATCGTCAAGGACGAAGCGGTGACACGGCGCATCGACGCCCTCTGGTCGAGCCTCGGGATCGACTGATGCGTATCGTCCTGCAACCGTCCGGCGCCTGCCTCGAGCTGCTGCCGGGGGAACGCATCCTCGATGGCGCCCGGCGGCTTGGCTACGACTGTCCGCAGAGCTGCCGCAACGGCAACTGCCATATCTGCGCGGCGCTGCTGGTGGAGGGGCGGGTACGCCAGAACGGCGAGGTACGCGATCATGGCGAACTCTTCACCTGCCTCGCTGAGCCGCTGGAAGACTGCGTGCTGCATTGGGACGGGGTGCTGGCGCCGGGTGAACTGCCTCTGCGCAAGCTGACCTGCCAGTTGAGCTTCTGCGAAGAGGTCGGCGGCGACGTCTACCGGGTCGGCCTGCGCGCGCCGGCCGGCAAGCCGCCACGCTATCACGCCGGGCAGTACCTGTTGCTGGAGCGTGACGGCGGCGACAGCGCGGCGTTTTCCCTGGCCTCCGCGCCGCATGCGGGACGCGACCTTGAGTTGCACATCCTGGCCAAGGAAGACAGTGCCGTCGCGCTGATCGCGCAATTGCAGCGCGAGCGCCTGGCACGGATCCAGCTGCCGTTCGGCGACGCGCATCTGGCGGAACTGCCCGACGGTCCGCTGGTGCTGATCGCCGCGGGAACCGGCATGTCGCAGATGCACAGCCTGATCGAGCACTGCCGCGCCGCCGGCTTCGCCCATCCTGTACATCTCTACTGGGGCGTTCGGCGTCCGGAGGATTTCTACCGACTGCCGCACTGGACGGAGTGGGAAGGCCTGCCGAACCTGTTCCTGCACCGGGTGGTCAGCGACCTCTGTGGCTGGGAGGGGCGCTGCGGCTTGCTGCACGAGGCGGTGCGCGAGGATTTCGCCGACCTGTCGAGCCTGCATGTGTATGCCAGCGGCTCGCCGGCGATGGTCTACGCGACCCTGGATGCCCTGGTCGAAGCAGGGATGGACGCGCACCAGATGCGCGCCGACGTGTTCGCCTACGCGCCGCGGGACTGAACGCGGCTCCGGCCTGGCGCCGGAGCCGCCGCGTCATCAGCCGGCTTGCTGCGGCGCGGCCTGGACCGCGGGTTTGCGCAGGGTCAGGCAGAGGAACAGGATGGCCAGCAGGCAGGCGCCGATCAGCAGCTTGAAGCCACCGTCCCAGCCGAAGTGATCCACCGTGTAGCCGACCAGGGCGTTGGCCGCCACCGAGCCGCCGAGGTAGCCGAACAGACCGGTGAAGCCGGCGGCGGTGCCGGCCGCTTTCTTCGGCGCCAGCTCCAGGGCCTGCAAGCCGATCAGCATCACCGGGCCGTAGATCAGGAAGCCGATCATGATCAGCGCGGCCATGTCGATCGCCGGGTTGCCGGCCGGGTTCAGCCAGTAGATCAGGGTGCCGACGGTCACCAGGATCATGAACACCACGCCGGTGGCGCCGCGATTGCCCTTGAACAGCTTGTCCGACAGCCAGCCGCAGAGCAGGGTGCCGGGAATCCCCGCCCATTCGTAGAAGAAGTACGCCCAGGACGACTTGTCGACGTTGAAGTGCTTGGCCTCCTTGAGGTAGGTCGGCGCCCAGTCGAGCACACCGTAGCGCAGCAGGTAGACGAACACGTTGGCCAGGGCGATGTACCAGAGCAGCTTGTTGCGCAGCACGTAGGTGACGAAGATCTCCTTGGTCGACAGCTCGCGCTCGTGGTGTTCGTCGTAGCCTTCGGGGTAGTCGTCCTTGTGCTTCTCGATCGGTGGCAGGCCGCAGGATTGCGGGGTGTCGCGCATGGCGAAATAGGCGAATACGGCTACGCCCACGGCGACGATGGCCGGCACGTAGAAGGCCGAGCGCCAGTCGCCGAACAGCGCCAGGCCGAGCAGGAACAGCGGGCCGATCAGGCCGCCGCCGACGTTGTGGGCGACGTTCCACACCGAGACCACGCTGCCGCGCTCCTTCTGCGACCACCAGTGGACCATGGTCCGTCCGCTCGGCGGCCAGCCCATGCCCTGGGCCCAGCCGTTGATGAAGAGCAGGACGAACATGATGGCGACGCTGGAGGTAGCCCAGTGCGCGAATCCGAAAATGAACATCACCGCCGCCGACACCAACAGGCCGAACGGCAGGAAGACCCGTGGGTTGGAACGATCCGAGACCAGGCCCATGATGAATTTCGACAGGCCGTAGGCGATGGCGATGGCCGACATCGCGACACCCAGTTGACCGCGGCTGTAGCCGTCCTCGATGAGGTAGGGCATGGCCAGGGAGAAGTTCTTGCGCAGCAGGTAGTAACCCGCGTAGCCGATGAAGATACCGGCGAAGATCTGCCAGCGCAGGCGCCGGTAGGTGCTGTCCACCTCGGCATCGGGCAGTGGCGCCTGGTGTGGCGCGGGACGAAAGATTCCGAACATCGCGAGCTCCGCTTGTTGTTGTGTCGCGCCTTTTTACGCGGTTGCGAACACTACATTTTTCGTAAATGAAAAAATAGCGGAAATGTTACAGGTTGAGTGCATTGGTCGGAAATAAGAAAGCCCCGGTCGGAAACCGGGGCCTTCATAGGGAAAAACATCTGACAGCGTGGGCCTCGGCCGGTGTATCGCTCCGGCCCGCCATGCCTTTCTCCGCACGGGCGGGAGGCAATACTCGCCGCCTTCGTGGCTCAGCGAACCTCCACCACCACCTTGCCGACCGCCCTGCGCTGGCCGAGGGCGTCGATAGCGTCGCCGGCCCGTTCCAGCGGGAAGCGCTGCGACACCAGCGGCTTCAGTTTGCCTTCGGCGTGCCAGGCGAACAGCTGGCGGAAGTTGTCAGCGTTGTCCTGCGGCTGGCGTTGGGCGAACGATCCCCAGAACACGCCGACCAGCGAGGCGCCCTTGAGCAGGGTCAGGTTGGCCGGCAGCGAAGGGATGCTGCCGCTGGCGAAGCCGACCACCAGCATCCGTCCGTTCCAGGCGATGCTGCGGAAGGCCTCCTCGAACAGTTCGCCGCCCACCGGATCGTAGATCACATCGACGCCCTGGCCGCCGGTCAAGGCCTTGAGCTGCTCGCGCAGGCTACCTTCGCTGTAGTTGATCAGTTCGTCGGCGCCGGCGGCCTTGGCCACGGCGAGCTTGTCGGGGGTACTGGCGGCAGCGATCACCCGCGCGCCCATGGCCTTGCCGATCTCCACGGCAGCCAGCCCGACCCCGCCGGAAGCGCCGAGCACCAGCAGGGTCTCGCCGGGTTGCAGATTGGCGCGCTGTTTCAGGGCGTGCATCGAGGTGCCGTAGGTCATGCCGAAGGCGGCGGCGCTGGCGAAGTCCATGCCTTCGGGAATCGGCATCACGTTATAGCCGGGCACCTTGACCTGCTCGGCGAAGCTGCCCCAGCCGGTCAGGGCCATGACCCGGTCGCCGGGCCTGACGTGGGCGACCTTTTCGCCGACCGCGGCGACCACCCCGGCCGCCTCGCCGCCCGGGGAGAAGGGGAAGGGCGGCTTGAACTGGTACTTGCCCTCGATGATCAGGGTGTCTGGGAAGTTGACCCCTGCGGCGTGCACATCGAGGAGGATTTCGTTCTTCGCCGGGCTCGGGCTGGCGATTTCTTCCAGGACCAGGCTGCTGGCCGGGCCGAAGGCTTTGCAGAGGACGGCTTTCATCGGGGACGCTCCAGTTTGCGGTCCGGCCAGTGTAGGAGGGAGACGCCGGGGGTCAATCAGCATCGCCGCAACTGATGGTTGTCCATAAACCCCGGGCTTGGGCCCGGCCGAGAGTCTGGCTATGCTTGCCGGCATTCGTCGAGGAGATGCGCCCGTGAGAACCCCCATTGCCCTGTCGCTGGCCCTGTGCCTGAGTCTGTTCCCGTCGTTCGCCTCGGCCGAGGAGGCCGCGCCGGAAGGCGAGGGCGCGAACAAGCCGGTCTACGTCGACCTGACCCCGGCGCTGGTCGGCAACTACGGCAGCGGGCCGCGCCTGCAGTACTACAAGGCCGACATCGCCCTGCAGGTGGCCGACAAGGACGCGGCGACCAAGGTCGAGCATCACGAGCCCTTGATCCGCAACCAGTTGATCATGCTGTTCGCCCAGCAGACCGACCAGAGCCTGGGTACGGTCGAGGCCAAGGAAAGCCTGCGCCAGGAGGCGCTGAAGCAGGTCCAGCAGACCCTCGAGCAGGAAGAGGGCAAGCCGCTGGTGACCGACCTGCTGTTCAACAACCTCATCGTCCAGCCCTGAGGTCAACTATCCGTTCTGTCCCGCGCTCCCGGATGCGAGGCACCGGCGATTCTGCTTTCCTGTGAGATTCGGTCGGGCGCGTCTGACGTGCATCAACACCCGCGCGCCGCCCTGGAGGGACAATCGAGCCAGTGAAGTCCGCGGCGGCCGCGCTTTCCAGCGTGAGCGCTATCGCCGCGGCCTGGCCGGACGTGCGAGGAGAAGGGATGAAACAGGAAAGCAAACGGTGGCTGAGCCGTGCCTTGATCGTGGCGGCGCTGCTCGGCGTAGGCGTGCTGGTCTGGCAGGTATCGCGACCGACCGGCCTGGGCGAGGGATTCGCCAGCGGCAACGGACGCATCGAGGCCACCGAGGTGGACGTGGCGGCCAAGCTTCCCGGGCGGGTCGCCGAGATCAAGGTCGACGAGGGCGACTTCGTCAAGGCCGGCGAAATCGTCGCGCGGATGGATACCCAGGTGCTCGAGGCGCAGTTGGCCCAGGCCCAGGCCCAGGTGCGCCAGGCGGAGAACGCCAAGCTCACCGCGACCTCGCTGGTGGCCCAGCGCGAGAGCGAGAAGAGCACCGCCCAGGCCGTGGTGGCGCAGCGCCAGGCCGAGCTGACAGCGGCGCAGAAGCGCTTCACCCGTACCGAGGCGCTGGTCAAGCGCAATGCCCTGCCGCAACAGCAACTCGACGACGATCGGGCGACCCTGCAGAGCGCCCAGGCGGCGTTGTCCGCGGCACGCTCGCAAGTGATTTCGGCGCAGGCGGCGATCGAGGCCGGGCGTTCCCAGGTAATCGAGGCGCAGTCGGCCATCGAGGCGGCCAAGGCCAGCGTCGCCCGGCTCCAGGCGGATATCGACGACAGCCTGCTCAAGGCGCCGCGCAACGGCCGCGTGCAGTACCGCGTGGCACAGCCGGGGGAAGTGCTGCCGGCCGGTGGCAAGCTCCTCAACATGGTCGACCTGGCCGACGTCTACATGACTTTCTTCCTGCCATCCATGCAGGCCGGCAGGGTCGGACTGGGCCAGGAAGTGCGCTTGGTGATCGACGCGGTGCCGGACTACGTGATCCCGGCCAAGGTTTCCTATGTCGCCAGCGTCGCCCAGTTCACCCCGAAAACGGTGGAAACCGCCAACGAGCGGGAGAAGCTGATGTTCCGGGTCAAGGCGCGGCTCGATCCGGCGCTGCTGGAAAAATACATCACCTACGTCAAGACCGGCGTGCCCGGAATGGCCTACCTGCGACTGGACCCTGAGGTCGAGTGGCCGGCCAACCTGCAGATCAAGGTTCCGCAATGACCGCTGGCGGGAGCGGCGTGGCGAGCCTCCGGGGCGTTTCGCTGCGCTACGGCGAGACGCGTGCGGTTGACGACGTCAGCCTGGAGATCCCGGCCAACCGCATGGTCGGCCTGATCGGTCCGGACGGGGTCGGCAAGTCCAGCCTGCTGGCGCTGCTGGCCGGCGCACGGAAGATGCAGGATGGCGAGATCCGCGTGCTCGATGGCGACATGCGCGACCGCCGCCACCGCCGGGCGGTCTGCCCGCGCATCGCCTACATGCCCCAGGGGCTGGGCAAGAACCTCTACCCGACGCTCTCGGTGTTCGAGAACGTCGACTTCTTCGGTCGGCTGTTCGGCCACGACAAGGCCGAGCGCGAGCGGCGCATCGCCGATCTGCTGCAAAGCACCGGATTGGCGCCGTTCGCCGAGCGTCCTGCGGGCAAGCTGTCCGGCGGCATGAAGCAGAAGCTCGGGCTGTGCTGCGCGCTGATCCACGATCCCGACCTGCTGATCCTCGACGAGCCGACCACCGGCGTCGACCCGCTGTCGCGCAACCAGTTCTGGGAGCTGATCGGCCGTATCCGCGCGGGCCGCGAAGGCATGAGCGTGCTGGTCGCCACCGCCTACATGGAGGAAGCCGAGCGCTTCGACTGGCTGGTGGCGATGGATGACGGAAAGGTCCTGGCCACCGGTACGCCGCAGGAGCTGCGCGAGCGTACCGGGACGCAGAGCCTCGAGTCGGCGTTCATCGCCCTGCTGCCGGAAAGCAAGCGCGCCGGCCACCATCGATTGGTGATCCCGCCGCGACCGCAGAGCGAAGGCGCGCCGCGGATCGCCATCGAGGCCGAGGGCCTGACCTGTCGTTTCGGCGACTTCGTCGCGGTCGATCACGTCAGCTTCCGTATCGAGCGTGGGGAAATCTTCGGCTTTCTCGGCTCCAACGGCTGCGGCAAGTCCACCACCATGAAGATGCTCACCGGCCTGCTGCCGGCCAGCGAAGGCACGTGCGCGCTGTTCGGCCAGCCGGTGGACGCCAGCGACATGGCGACCCGTCGCCGGGTCGGCTACATGTCCCAGGCCTTTTCCCTGTATGCCGAGCTGAGCGTGCGGCAGAACCTGGTGTTGCACGCCCGGCTGTTCCACCTGCCGGCGGATGGCATCCCGGCACGGGTCGGCGAAATGCTCCGGCGCTTCGACCTGGAGAAGGTGGCCGACGAGCTGCCCAACGACCTGCCGCTGGGCATTCGCCAGCGTCTGTCGCTGGCGGTGGCGGTGATCCACAAGCCGGAAATCCTGATCCTCGACGAGCCCACTTCGGGGGTCGACCCGGTGGCTCGCGACGGCTTCTGGGAACTGATGGTCGAGCTGTCGCGCCGCGACGGGGTGACCATCTTCATTTCCACCCACTTCATGAACGAGGCTCAGCGCTGCGATCGCATCTCGCTGATGCATGCCGGCAAGGTACTGGCCAGCGATACTCCCGATGAGCTGGTGCGCCAGCGTGGTCTGCCGACCCTGGAAGCGACCTTCATCGCTTACCTGGAGGAAGCCGCGGGTGCCGCCGCGCCAGCGCAACCGGCCGAGGCGCCGGCCGTCGCGGAGCAGCCCGGCGATGGCCAGGAGCGCCAGGCGCAACGCGAACGCTTCAGCCCCCTGCGGCTGTTCAGCTATGCGCGCCGCGAAGCCATGGAGCTGCGCCGCGACCCGATCCGCCTGACCCTGGCCCTGCTCGGCACCGCGCTGCTGATGTTCATCATCGGCTATGGCATCAACATGGACGTCGAGGACCTCTCCTGGGCGGTCCTCGACCGTGACCAGACCACCACCAGCCAGGCCTACGCGCTGAACATCGCCGGCTCGCGCTATTTCGTCGAACATGCGCCGATCACCGACCCGGACGACCTCGACCGGCGCCTGCGCAGCGGCGAGCTGAGCCTGGCGGTGGAGATTCCGCCGAACTTCGGGCGCGATCTCAAGCGTGGCTCCGATCCGGCCATCGGCGTGTGGATCGACGGAGCGATGCCGACCCGTGCCAACACCGTGCTCGGCTACGTGCAGGGTCTGCACACCAGCTACCTGGCGGACCTCTCGCGGCAGGCGGGTGGGGCCGAGGCCAGCGCGGCGGCCAGCACCGAGGTGCGCTATCGCTACAACCCCGACGTGGAAAGCCTGAAGGCGATGGTGCCGGCGGTGATCCCGCTGCTGCTGATCATGATCCCGGCCATGCTCACCGCCCTCGGCGTGGTGCGCGAAAAGGAACTGGGTTCGATCACCAACCTCTATGTCACCCCGGTGACGCGCCTGGAGTTCCTGGTCGGCAAGCAGCTGCCCTACGTCGCCATGGGCATGATCAACTTCCTGCTGATGCTGATCCTGGCCATCGTGGTATTTCGCGTGCCGCTCAAGGGCAGCTTCCTGGCGTTGACCATCGGCGCTTTCCTCTATGTGGTCACCAGCACTGGCCTAGGGCTGTTCCTCTCGACGTTCATGCGCAGCCAGATCGCCGCTGTATTCGGCGTGGCGATCGCCACCATGATCCCGGCGATCCAGTTCTCCGGGCTGATCCACCCGGTGTCCTCGCTGGAGGGTGCGGCGGCCTGGATCGGCAAGCTCTATCCGACCTCGCATTTCCTGGTGGTCAGCCGCGGCGCCTTTTCCAAATCGCTGGGCCTGTCCGATCTCTGGGCCTACTACCTGCCGCTTGCCGCTTCCATCGTGGTGCTGACCCTGCTCAGCGTGGCCTGCCTGAAGAAGCAGGAGGACTGAGCGATGCGCAGCCTGGCCAACATCTTCAACCTGGGCATCAAGGAGTTCCGCAGTCTCGGCCGCGACTACGCGATGCTGGCACTGATCGTCTGGGCCTTCACCCTGGGCGTCTACAGTTCCGCCACCGGTATTCCGGAAACCTTGCATCACGCGCCAATCGCGGTGGTCGACGAGGACCGCTCGCAGCTCTCGTCGCGTATCGTCAATGCCTTCCAGCCCCCATACTTCCGGCCGCCGGAAATGATCGGACATGCCGAGATGGATCGCGGCATGGACGTCGGCCTGTATACCTTCACCCTCGATATCCCGCCGGACTTCCAGCGCGACGTGCTCGCCGGGCGCAAGCCCTCGATCCAGGTCAACGTCGACGCGACCCAGACCGGGCAGGCCTTCTCCGGCGCAGGCTACATCCAGAACATCGTCGCCACCGAGGTGCGCGAATTCGTCAGCCGCTACCGCGCGGAGCCGAGCATGCCGGCGCAGATCGAGGTGCGCATGGAATTCAACCCGAACCTGACCCAGGCCTGGTTCGGTGGGGTGATGGAAGTGATCAACCAGATCACCATGCTGTCGATCATCCTCACCGGCGCCGCGCTGATCCGCGAGCGCGAGCACGGCACCGTCGAGCACCTGCTGGTGATGCCGCTGTCGGCCTTCGAGATCATGATGGCCAAGGTCTGGTCGATGGGGTTGGTGGTGCTGGTGGCGGCGGGGCTCTCGTTGCAGTGGGTGGTGCGTGGCTGGCTGGACGTGCCGATCAGCGGCTCGGTGGGACTGTTCCTGCTCGGCGCCGGATTGCATCTGTTCGCCACCACCTCCATGGGCATATTCCTCGGCACGGTGGCGCGTTCGATGCCGCAGCTCGGACTGTTGACCATCCTCGTGCTGCTGCCGCTGAACATTCTTTCGGGCGGCACCACGCCACGGGAAAGCATGCCGGAACTGGTGCAGAACATCATGCTGGCGGCGCCGACCACGCATTTCGTCAGCCTGGCCCAGGCGATCCTGTTCCGCGGCGCCGGTTTCGACATCGTCTGGCCGCAGTTCGCCGGTATCGTGGTGATCGGTTCGGCGTTCTTCTTCGGCGCGCTCTGGCGTTTCCGCCGGACCATCTCGCAGATGGCCTGAGCGATGGCTTCAGCGTTTCGCCAGCGGCAGGATCGCCTGCCATTCCTCGGCGCTGACCGGCATTACCGAGAGGCGGCTGCCCTTCTGCACCAGGGCGAGGTTGGCCAGGGCGTCCTGGGCCTTCAGCCGGGCCAGTGGAACGACCTCGGCGAAGGCTTCGACGAAGCTGACGTCGCGGGCGCTCCAGGGGTTCTTCCCGGCGCTGGCCTTGGGGTCGTGGTAGGGGCTGGCGGGATCCAGGGCCGTGGGATCGGGGTAGGCTTCGCCTTCGATGCGGGCGATACCGGCGATGCCGGGCTGCGGGCAACTGGAGTGGTAGAAGAAGAACAGGTCGCCGGGGTTCATGCTGCGGATGAAGTTGCGCGCCTGATAGTTGCGCACGCCATCCCAGCGGGCGGTTCCGAGGCGTTGCAGGTCGCGGATCGAGAGTTCGTCCGGCTCGGATTTCATCAGCCAGTAGGCAGGCATGAACTTTGCTCCTCTTTCGTAGATATACGTAGGAAACGTCTGCGCGTGACCACCGGTCGCCGGTGTAATTGCGTATGACTTCAGCTTATCGGAAAATGCCGTTTTTCAGCGGGGCAGGGTGCTCAGGCGATAAGATAATCGCAAGGACCGGCCTCGAAAATTGCCTGGAAGGGGGAGGCAATCGATGAAGCGCAAGCCAGACTTGCTGTGGGTTTTGGTCATCATCTTCGGACTTGGGGTCGTCACCACCGGTTATACCCAGAGCCTCTGGGAACGACAGGCCAGCACGCCCGCCCAGGTGACGCAACAGCCGTAAGACTCGCCGGGTATCGCATGGAACGCGGTACCCAGGGTTCTCCCTCCTTCCTAGCGTTTCCCTGCCACGTACCAGCCCGCATCGGTCACCGTTCCCGCCAGGGGAATGTCCCAGCTGGCCAGCGCCAGTCGATCCACCTTCTGACATTCATGGGCCAGGCCGATCAGCGTCGGTTTGTGACCATTTTTGCGCCTCGCCAGGTAGGCCAGGCTGCGGTCGTAGAAGCCGCCGCCCATGCCCAGGCGCCCGCCCTGTTCGTCGAACCCCACCAGCGGCAGCAGTACCAGGTCCAGCGCCCAGGCCTTGCGCTGGCGGCCGGCGTCGGCCAGCGGTTCGCTGATGCGGAAGCGGTTGCGGGTCCAGCGTTCGCCGCTGCCGACCCGCTGGAATACCATGCGCGTCCGCGGCCAGGGCGCCAGCACCGGCAGGTAGGTGGCCTTGCCGCGCTTCTGCGCCGCACGCAGCAGCGGACGCGGGTCGATCTCGCCGTCGTTGGGCAGGTACAGGGCGATATGGCGGGCACGGCGGAAAAGGGGATGCTGCGCCAGTTGTCGATAGAGGGCGCGGGCGGCGAGGCGTTGCTGCAGGGGGGAGAGCGCGCGGCGCGCCTGGCGGAGCTTGCGGCGCAGGGCCGGGCGGCTGAGGTCTTGCGATTCGATCATGTGGAAAGGTAGCTCCCCGGTCGTGCCGCTGTCGGGTTAGCCCTTGAACCCGAAAGTTCAAGGTGGCGGTTGCAGTAGACCTTAAGGCTTTCCGTCGTGCGGACATGCACACCGGTCCAACTGGCAACCTCCGTTGTTGCAGTTATCGGCTCAGGGACATCACCGACTGGCCAACACACCAGGGAGCGGAGGCCAGTATACCCGAATTGGCCGCGCCCGGGTCAGGCTTCGCCGGCATCGGCCGGATTCGCCAGGGCGCGGTCGACGCGATCGAGCAGTTCGCGCACGCGCTCGCGGGTCGAGCTGCTTTCCTGGTCCAGGCGCTCCTTGCGGTGCAGCAGGTCGTGGGTGATGTTGAGGGCGGCCATCACGGCAACCCGGTCGGCGCCGATGACTTTGCCGCTGGAGCGGATCTCGCGCATCTTGCCGTCCAGGTAACGGGCGGCGCTTTCCAGGTTGGCGCGCTCGTCGTCCGGGCAATTGATGCAGTATTCCTTGTCGAGAATCTGCACGGTGAGGGTATTCGACTGGCTCATGTGTCCTGCTCCAAGGCTTTCAGACGCAAAATCATCGCTTCGACCTTGTGTCTCGCCATTTCGTTCTTTTCGATCAGATGAGCGCGCTCCTCGCGCCAGGACTTTTCGTTCGCCCGCAGCAGCCGGTTCTCCGCCTTGAGCTGTTCCAGCTTCTGGAGCAGCTGGTCGAACTTGGCCGTCAACAATTGCAGATCGGCGTCTTCCATGGGCTCTCGCTTGGGAATTGGGGTGATTGGACAACTATATAGGATCGTCCCCGGTCGGGGCCAATGCCCCGGCCGGGCCGGCGCGCCGGCAACCGGTCGCATGGTCTTGCCGGGGCGGGCGGTGCTAGGATAACCATCTTCATTTCACGTGTAGCGCCCCAATGGCGCCCAGCCGTCAGGGTCCCGAGATGTCCACTCAGAATTCCGCCTACAGCGCCTTTTCCTCCCTTCTCGCCGAGGCGGCCATGCCGGTCTCGCCGGCCGAACTGCACGGCCATCTGCTGGGTCGGGTCTGCGCCGGCGCCGGCTTCGACGAGGCCGCCTGGCAACACGCTGCCGCCGAACTGCTCGGCGGCGCGCCGGGCGAACGACTCAAGGCCGCGTTGTCCGGCCTGCTCGGCATGGTCCGGCAGGACTTTTCCGCCGGCGAGGTCGCCGTCGTCATGCTCCTGCCCGACGACGAAACCCCGCTCGCCCAGCGCACCGAGGCGCTCGGCCAATGGTGCCAGGGTTTCCTCGCCGGTTTCGGCCTCACCGCCCGCGAAGGCAGCCTGACCGGCGAAGCCGAGGAAGTGCTGCAGGACATGGCCGCCATCGCCCAGGTCCAGGGCCAGCTGGAAGACAGCGAGGACGGCGAGACGGACTATATGGAAGTCATGGAATACCTGCGGGTCGCTCCGCTGCTGCTGTTCGCCGAGTGCGGCAAGCCGCTGGAGCCCGCTCCCAAGCCTTCACTGCACTGAGGTTTCTGCATGATCCGTATCCCCAAGTCGGAGTACGCCCGTCGGCGCAAGGCGCTGATGGCGCAGATGGAACCCAACAGCATCGCCATCCTGCCGGCGGCGCCGATGTACATCCGCAATCGCGACGTCGAGCATGTCTACCGCCAGGACAGCGACTTCCAGTACCTCACCGGCTTCCCCGAGCCGGAGGCGGTGATGGCGCTGATTCCCGGCCGTGCTCACGGCGAATACGTGCTGTTCTGCCGCGAGCGGGATCCGGAGCGTGAACTGTGGGACGGCCTGCGCGCCGGCCAGGACGGTGCGATCGGCCAGTACGGCGCCGACGACGCCTTTCCCATCGGCGATATCGACGACATCCTGCCCGGCCTGATCGAAGGCCGCGACCGGGTCTACTACGCCCTTGGCGCCAATCCCGACTTCGACCGCCGGCTGATGGACTGGATCAACGTGATCCGCTCCAAGGCCCGCCAGGGCGCGCAGCCGCCGAACGAGTTCGTTGCCCTCGACCACCTGCTGCACGACCAGCGGCTGTACAAGAGCGCCAACGAAGTGAAGGTCATGCGCTACGCCGCCGAGGTCTCCGCCCGGGCGCACATCCGGGCGATGGAGGTGTGCCGGCCGGGGCTGTTCGAGTACCACCTGGAAGCCGAACTGGAATACGAGTTCCGCAAGGGCGGGGCGAAGATGCCGGCCTACGGCTCGATCGTCGCCGCCGGACGCAACGCCTGCATCCTGCACTACCGCGAGAACGATGCGGCGATCAAGGACGGCGACCTGATCCTGATCGATGCCGGCTGCGAGATCGACTGCTACGCCAGCGACATCACCCGTACCTTCCCCGCCAATGGCCGCTTCAGTCCCGAGCAGAAGGCGATCTACGAACTCGTGCTGGAAGCCAACATGGCGGCGTTCGACTACATCGCCCCCGGTCGCCACTGGAACGAGGCCCATGAGGCCACCGTACGGGTCATCACCGCCGGGCTGGTGCGCCTGGGCCTGCTGGAGGGCGACGTCGACGAGCTGATCGCCCACGAGGCCTACAAGGCTTTCTACATGCACCGCGCCGGCCACTGGCTGGGGATGGACGTGCACGACGTCGGCGAGTACCGCGTCGGCGGCGAATGGCGGGTGCTCGAACCGGGCATGGCGATGACCGTCGAGCCGGGCATCTACATCGCCCCGGACAATACCTCGGTGGCGAAGAAGTGGCGCGGTATCGGCGTACGCATCGAGGACGACGTGGTGGTCACCCGCAATGGTTGCGAAGTGCTGACCAACGGCGTGCCGAAGACCGTCGCCGAGATCGAGGCGCTGATGGCCGCGGCCAAGAGCGAGGCAGCCTGAGGTGACGATGAGCAAGGTCAACCTGGCGATCATCGGCGGGGGCCTGGTCGGCGCCTCGCTGGCGCTGGCCCTGCAGGCCGGCGCTCGGGAGCGCGGCTGGTCGATCGTGCTGATCGAACCCTTCGCCCCCGGCAACGCCTACCAGCCCAGCTACGACGCCCGCTCTTCGGCGCTGTCCTACGGCAGCCGGCAGATCTACGAGCGACTCGGCCTGTGGCCGGCGATCGCCGAGCGCGCCGAGCCGATCCTGCATATCCATGTTTCCGACCGCGGCCGCTTCGGCGCCACCCGCCTGACCGCCATCGAGGAAGGCGTGCCGGCGCTGGGCTACGTGGTGGAGAACGCCTGGCTCGGCCAGTGCCTGTGGAAGGCGCTCGACCCCGAGGTGGTGCGCTGGCACTGCCCGGCCGAAGTGAAGACCCTGGAAGCCCGGGAGGGCGGTTACCGGCTTACCCTCGACGACGAGACGCAACTCGATTGCGAGCTGGCGATCCTCGCCGATGGCGGTCGTTCCGGGCTGCGCGAACAACTTGGCATCGCCGTGGAGCAGACGCCGTACCGGCAGACTGCGCTGATCGCCAACGTATCGCCCTCCGAGGCGCACCTCGGGCAGGCCTTCGAGCGCTTCACCCCCAGCGGTCCGATGGCCCTCCTGCCGTTGCCGGATAACCGTTGCGCGCTGATCTGGACCCGCCCAGGCAAGGACGCCGAACGCCTGCGTGGCCTCGATGACGCGGCCTTCCTCGGCGAGCTGCAGGCTGCCTTCGGCTACCGCCTCGGCGCCTTCCGCCAGGTCGGCGCACGGCACTGCTACCCCTTGCACCTGGTCGAGGCCCGCGAGCAGGTGCGTCCGCACCTGGTGGTGCTGGGCAACGCTGCGCACAGTCTGCACCCCATCGCCGGCCAGGGCTTCAACCTGTCGTTGCGCGACACCCTGGCGCTGGTCGACGCCCTGCTCCACGACGACGCGCCGCTGGGCGAGTTCGCCGTGCTGCAGCGCTACCTCGATGGGCAGCGCCTGGACCAGCAGATGACCGTCGGCTTCTCCGACCGGGTGACCCGGCTGTTCTCCAACGACCGCGCGCTGCTCGGCGCCGGGCGCAACCTCGGCCTGCTCGGGCTCGACCTGCTGCCGCCGGCCAAGCGCTGGTTCGCCCGCCAGGCCATGGGCCTCGGCGCGCGGCCGCTGTAGCGCCATGCCGGTCTGGTCGAGGGCGCGCAAGGCCCGCCTGCTGCGCTTCGCCATGAATCTCTACCCGCCCTTCCTGGGGGCGGGCATCCGTGTGCGGCACATCGCTGGCGATTTCCGCGAGGTTCGGGTGCGCATGGGCCTGAACCGGCTCAATCGCAACTATGTAGGCACCCAGTTCGGCGGCAGCCTCTACGCGATGACCGACCCGTTCTTCATGCTGATGCTGATGGAGAACCTGGGCCGCGACTACGTGGTCTGGGACAAGGCGGCCAACATCGAGTTCGTCAGCCCGGGCAAGGGCCCGGTGCATGCGCATTTCAGCATCGACCAGAAGCTGCTCGACGAGGTCCGCGAGCGGACCGCCGGCGGCGAGAAGTACCTGCCCCGGCTGCACGCCGAAGTGCGCGACGACGCCGGCACCCTGGTGGCGCGGGTTCAGAAAACCCTGTACGTGCGGCTCAAGCCGCGCCTGCGGAACGCGGCCTGAAGAGGGCCCACGAGTGGAGAACGAGGATATGCACGCGGATCTGGTCATCGTCGGCGCCGGCATGGTCGGTAGCGCCCTGGCCCTGGCCCTGGAGGGCAGCGGCCTGGAGGTGCTGCTGGTGGACGGCGGCTCGCTCGACGTGGCGCCGTTCAAGCCGGAGGCGCCCTACGAGCCGCGGGTCAGCGCGCTGTCCGAAGCCAGCCGGCGGATTCTCCAGCGCCTGCATGCCTGGGACGGCATCGTCGCGCGCCGCGCCGAGCCCTATCGCGAGATGCAGGTGTGGGATGGCTCCGGCACCGGGCGGATCGGCTTCAGCGCCGCCAGCGTGCACGCCGAGGTACTCGGCCATATCGTCGAGAACCGGGTGGTGCAGGACGCCCTGCTGGAACGCCTGCACGATTCCACCACCGGCCTGCTGGCCAATGCGCGCCTGGAACAGATGCGCCACTCCGGCGACGACTGGCTGCTGATCCTGGCCGACGGTCGCCAGCTGCGTGCGCCGCTGGTGGTCGCCGCCGACGGCGCCAACTCGGCGGTACGCCGCCTGGCCGGCTGCGCCACCCGCGAATGGGATTACCTGCACCACGCCATCGTCACCAGCGTGCGCTGCGAGAACGCGCACCGCGCAACCGCCTGGCAGCGCTTCACCGACGACGGTCCGCTGGCCTTCCTGCCCCTGCCGGACCGCGGCGACGAGCACTGGTGCTCGATCGTCTGGTCGACCACCCCGGAACAGGCAGAACGCCTGATGGCGTTGGACGAGGATGGCTTCCGCGCCGCCCTCGGCGAAGCCTTCGAACAGCGCCTGGGCGCCATCCTGCATGCCGACCGGCGCCTGTGCATCCCGCTGCGCCAGCGGCACGCCAAGCGTTACGTCGAGCCGGGCCTGGCGCTGGTCGGCGATGCTGCGCACACCATCCACCCGCTGGCCGGACAGGGCGTGAACCTGGGCTTCCTCGATGCGGCGGTGCTGTCCGAGGTCCTGTTGCACGCCCTGGAGCGCGGCGAACGGCTTGCCGACGAACGCGTGCTGAGTCGCTTCGAGCGGCGGCGGATGCCGCACAACCTGGGCATGATGACGGCGATGGAAGGCTTCGAGCGCCTGTTCCAGGCCGACCGGTTGCCGCTGCGCTGGCTGCGCAACGCCGGCCTGCGCCTGGTCGACGGCCATCACGAGGCGAAGGCGCTGTTCGTCCGCCAGGCGCTTGGCCTCAGCGGCGACCTGCCGATGCTGGCACGAGTCTGAGCGGGGCGGCCCCCCTGACGGGAGGGCCGCCAGTCCTCAGAACAGCGCCGCGCAGTCACGCATGACCTGCGCCTTGTTGCGCAGGTAGAGCCCGAACAGGTTGCGCGCGGCTTCTTCGTTCACCTCGATTTCCATCGCCTCGACGAAGGCGTTCACCGCCGCCGTGGCGTGGGCGAAGTGATTGCTCTCGGTGCCGCCGGTGTGCACCGTTACCCAGGCCACGGTGGCGCGGGCGCGTTCGGCGGGTACGCCCATGTCGCGGCTGAACCATTCCTTGTACAGCGGGTGGATGTACTCCACCTCGCCGTGGGTATAGACCTCGTGTACCAGCGTGGTCAGCAGTCCCTGCATCAGGTCGCGCTCGCGCAGGCGCTGGCGGTCGGTCCAGTCCTTGAACGCCTGCGCCGAAGGCAGGCAGTTCTCGCGCAGCAGCCAGCGGTCGTCGCCGCAAAGGGTGGTGGCCATGGTGTAGAAAAGATCGGCATGCACGGTGTTGCCGAGGGCGCCGAGGTCTTCGTCGGTGATCCGTTGCAGGCTGCCGCAGGCTCGATAGAGCTGGTCTGCCGCTGCCGAACCCTGTTCCGAACGGGCCAGCAGGGTAAGGCGATTGGCCAGTCCGGAAACGCTGGCCGCCGAGTTGTTGGTCTTCGACCAACTGGCGAAGAACTTGCGCAGCGGCTCGACCGCCTGGCGCCGGGCGGTGACCCGGGCGAAGGCGTCCTCGATGTCCAGCAACGACGCCGTCTCGTCCCAGAAGGCCCGGAACAGTGCGTGGCGCAGGGTTCCGGCGGGCATGTCGTTGAGGACCGGCTCGATGACGCCGAGCAGCTTGCTGTGGGGGGTGATGACATGGTTCATGGCTAACCTCCTGTCGGTTCTTGTTGTTCTTGCGATGGTTACGGTCTTCCTTGCGACGCGCGCAGGGCCGCGCGTTCGGCCTGTGGTGCGGACCAGCCGTAGCGGGTCAGAAGCAACGGCAGCAACTGGGCCAGGAGGATCAGGCCCAGGCAGCCCGGCCAGCCCCAGCGCTCCCAGAATGGCGCCGGCAGTACCGCGCCGAGGCTGCCGCCGGCGTAGTAGCAGGTCAGGTAGAGGCCGACGGCACCGGCCTTGTCGGTCCCGGCATTGCTGGCGGTGAAGGCGTTGACCGTGGACTGTGCGAGGAACACGCCGGTGGCGCTGAGGGCCAGGCCGACGAGAATCGTCGGCAGGCCCGGCGCCAGGGTCAGCAGCGAGCCGCACACGCCCAGCAGCGATGCGCCCAGCAGCAACTGGCGGTGCGGGCGGGTGCGGGCCAGGCGGCCGCTGGCGGGAATCACCAGCAGGGCGAGGAGGAACACCGCGTAGATCGAGCCGAGCTGAGCGGTGTCCAGGCTGTACGGCGGACGGCTGAGATGGATGCCGATATAGGTGAACATGGCGACCTGGGAAAAGAGGACACAGAACCCCACCGCGTAGGACGACAGCAGCGGAGCCCGGAACAGTTCACGGGATACTAAGGGGCGTTTCCCCGGTGCGGGCGCGTGCCTGCCAGAATTGGCAGGGAGCAGCGCACGGATGGCGACAGCGATGAGCAGGGTCAGCCCGGCGAGGATCCGGAAGGCGACGCGCCAATCCCACTCCTCGGTCAGCAGGCCGGTGAGGAAGCGTCCGGCGAAGCCGCCGAGGATGGTCCCGGCGACATAGAGGCTGGTCAGCTCGATGACCGCGCCGCCGCTCCAGCGCTCGCCGATGTAGGCCACGCTGCTGGCGAACAGCAGGGGAATCAGCATCCCTTCGGCGAAGCGCCAGAGCAGGAAGGCGGCGAAGCTGCCGGCATGGGCGGCCAGCAGCATGGGCACGCAGAGCAGGCTGGCGGCGAAGGCGATCACCCGGCTGCGCTCGCGGCCGCCGCTGAGTCGGCCGACGAAGGGCGCGGCGAGAGCCACCGCCAGGGTGGTGGCGGTGATGCTCCAGTTCGATTGATGGGCGCTGATGTGGAAGCTCGCCGCCAGTTCGTCGAAGATGCCCTGGGTGGTATAGAGATTGAGGAACGCAGCGCAACCGCAGAGAAACAGCGCGAGGCGGGGGAAACCCTGGGACGAATTCATGGAACGCTCTGCCTGGACGAGAAACCCCCTGTTATAGGGGCGCTCCCGACGGGCTGGCCAATACCGATTCAGGACCGATCGATACCGAGGAACCGCATGCTCGACCTACGCCGCCTGCGCTGCTTCGCAGCCGTTGCCGAAACCCTGCATTTCGGCCGCGCCGCCCAGCGCCTGCACATGGCGCAGCCGCCCTTGACCCGGCAGATATCCGCGCTGGAGGAAGAGCTGGGCTTTCGCCTGTTCGACCGCTCCAGCCGGGCGGTGACCCTCACCGCCGAGGGCAGCCTGTTCCTGCCTTACGCACGCGCCCTGCTGGACCAACTGGAGCGCACCGCCGGCTTCGCCCGCAAGCTGGCGCAGGGGCTGGCCGGCCACCTGACCCTCGGCTACGCCAGCTCCATCGCCCTGTCGGACCTGTTCACCGAGGCGATCCGACTGTTCCGCGAGCGCCATCCGGAGGTGCAACTGGAGCTGCTCGAAGGCGCTTCGGCGGCGCAATGGGCGCAGATCGCCGAAGGCGGCATCGATGTGGGGCTGGGGCGCCTGCCGCCGCCGGAAGGCCAGGTCGGCATCGAGGTGCTGGCCCTGGGCGGCGAGCCGCTGGTGGTGGCCGTGCCCAACGGCGATCCGCTGGCGCGGCAAGAGCGGATCGACCTGTACGATCTGCGTGATCGGCCGCTGATCCTGTTTCCACTGGACTACGGCTCCGGCCTCAACGAACTGATCGAGCGCCTCTACCGGAAGGCCGGGCTGGCGCTGACGAGGGGACCGGCCGGACGCCAGATCACCTCGATCATCGCCCTGGTCGCGGCCGGCCAGGGCGTTGCCCTGGTGCCGCGTTGCAGCACCGCGCTGGCCCGGGCCGGAGTCGTCTATCGCCCGCTGGCCGAGCCCGAGGCGCTGGCCGATTTCCTCGTCTTCACCCGCCGCCATGGCCGCAGCGCCGCGGTGGAGGCGTTCCTCGCCATCCTCGGTGGCTTGGACGCAGGCGAAACACCCCGACACATTTAGTCGCGCGGGTTCGCAAGCGAGATTTCTTATCATTCGTGCCTACGTTCCGCTGACGAGGCTGTTCTTCATGCAGGCAAGCAAAGCTCTACTCGCCGCCCTGGCCCTGGGCATCACCGGCCTGGCCCAGGCCGCCGACGAAGTGGTGGTGTATTCCTCGCGCATCGACGAGCTGATCAAGCCGGTGTTCGATGCCTACACCAGCAAGACCGGCGTGAAGGTCAAGTTCATCACCGACAAGGAAGCGCCGCTGATGGCGCGGATCAAGGCCGAAGGCGCTAACACCCCGGCCGACCTGCTGCTCACCGTGGACGCCGGCAACCTCTGGCAGGCCGAGCAGATGGGCCTGCTGCAACCGTTCAAGTCGGCCACCATCGAACGGAACATTCCCTCGCAGTATCGTTCCAGCACCGATAGCTGGACCGGACTGTCGCTGCGCGCGCGGACCATCGTCTACTCCACCGAGCGGGTCAAGCCGGAAGAGCTGAGCACCTACGAAGCCCTGGCCGACAAGCAATGGGAAGGCCGCCTGTGCCTGCGCACGGCGAAGAAGGTCTACAACCAGTCGCTGACCGGGACCCTGATCGAGACCCACGGGGCGCAGAAGACCGAGGAAATCCTCCAGGGCTGGGTGAACAACCTGGCCACCGACGTATTCGCCGACGACAACGCGGTGATCCAGGCGGTGGACGCCGGCCAGTGCGACGTCGGCATCGTCAATACCTACTACTACGGGCGCCTGCACAAGCAGAACCCGAACCTGCGGGTCAAGCTGTTCTGGCCGAACCAGGCCGACCGCGGCGTCCACGTCAACCTGTCGGGCATCGGCCTGACTCGCCACGCGCCGCATCCCGAGGCAGCCAAGGCGCTGGTGGAATGGATGACCGGGCCCGACGCCCAGGCGCTGTTCGCCGGGATCAACCAGGAATTCCCGGCCAACCCGCAGGTCGCGCCGTCAGCCGAAGTCGCCAGCTGGGGCAGCTTCAAGGCCGACAGCATCCCGGTGGAAGTTGCCGGCAAGCGCCAGGCCGAGGCGATTCGCCTGATGGACCGCGCCGGCTGGAACTGACCGCCGGTTATACTCGACGCCCCGGCTCGTCCGAGCGGGGCGTCGTTCGTTCCGCACCGAGGATTTCGTGGCCCATCCCGCTCCCCGCCGCTGGTACCCCATCACCTTCACCGTTGCCGCGCTGGTGCTGCTGCCGCTCAGCGTGCTGCTGCTGAGCTGGCTGGAGATCGACCGGGAAATCTGGAGCCACCTGTGGGATACCCAGTTGCCGCGCCTGCTCGGCAACACCCTGACCCTGGTGCTCGGCGTCGGCATCGGCGTGACTCTGCTCGGGGTCAGCCTGGCCTGGCTCACCAGCCTCTGCGAATTCCCCGGGCGGCGCTGGCTGGACTGGGCGCTGATGTTGCCGTTCGCGATCCCGGCCTACGTCCTGGCGTTCGTCTTCGTCGGCCTGCTGGATTTCGCCGGACCGGTGCAGAGCCTGCTGCGCGAGTGGTTCGGCAGCGGCCTGCGGTTGCCGCGCGTACGCTCCACCGGCGGGGTGATCCTGGTCCTGGTGCTGGTGTTCTATCCCTATGTCTACCTGCTCGCGCGCAGCGCCTTCATCGCCCAGGGCAAGGGCCTGATGGAAGCCGCGCGGGTTCTCGGCCTGTCGCCCTGGCAGGCGTTCCTGCGGGTCGCCCTGCCGATGGCGCGGCCGGCGATCGGCGCCGGCCTGGCGCTGGCGGTGATGGAAACCCTGGCCGACTTCGGCGCGGTATCGGTGTTCAACTTCGACACCTTCACCACCGCCATCTACAAGACCTGGTACGGCTTCTACAGCCTCTCCAGCGCCGCCCAGCTGGCCAGCCTATTGTTGCTCGGGGTATGCCTGGTGCTGCTCGGCGAGCGCCACACGCGAGGCCGAGCCAAGGCCGCCAGCGAGCGTCCGCGCGGCGCGCCGCTGTATCGCCTGCGCGGCGCCAGGGCGCTGGCGGCGAGCGCCTGGTGCGGGCTGGTGTTCCTCTGCGCCTTCGTGATTCCCGTGGCGCAACTGGTTGTCTGGTTCTGGCGCCAGGGCCGTTTCGACCTCGACGAGCGCTACTGGGACCTGATCGGCCATACCCTGACGCTGGGCGGCATCGCCGCGCTGGCGACGGTCGCCGTGGCCCTGCTGCTGGCCTTCGCCGTGCGCCTGGCGCCGACCCGCGCTATCCGCGGCGCGGTGGGCCTGGGCAACCTCGGTTATGCGCTGCCGGGCTCGGTCCTGGCGGTTTCGATCATGCTGGCCTTCAGCTGGCTGGACAATCACTGGGTGATCCCGCTTTCCAGCGCCCTCGGCGGCGCCGGCAAGCCGCTGCTGCTGGGCAGTCTGTTCGCCCTGCTGCTGGCCTACCTGATCCGTTTCATGGCGGTGGCCTACGGGCCGCTGGAAAGCGGGCTGGCGCGGATCCGCCCGTCGCTGCCGGAAGCCTCGCGCAGCCTCGGCGTGGGCGGCCCGCTGCTGTTCCTGCGGGTCTACCTGCCGCTGTTGCTGCCGGCCTCGCTGAGCGCCGCGCTGCTGGTCTTCGTCGACGTGCTCAAGGAGATGCCGGCGACCCTGCTGATGCGTCCCTTCGGTTGGGACACCCTGGCCGTACGGATCTTCGAGATGACCAGCGAGGGCGAATGGGCGCGCGCCTCGCTGCCGGCCCTGACCCTGGTGCTGGTCGGCCTGCTACCGGTGGTCGGGTTGATTCGTCGTTCTGCCCATCATTCAGATCGCTGAGCCCAGTATCCATGCAGGTCGTAGGGTCTATGCACGGATCGCGGCACGCTTCCATGGTGTCCTGCTCCGGGGCTTGCGGCTACAATGCGCGCGATTTCGTGCCGGCGGTCCCTGCCGACGGCACCCGCTACGCCCGGAAGGAGAATACCCATGGGATTGCGCACCCCGCTTTACGAGCTGCACGTCGCGCTCGGCGCCAAGATGGTCGATTTCGGCGGTTGGGACATGCCGCTGCACTACGGTTCGCAGGTCGAGGAGCACCATCAGGTCCGGCGTGACTGCGGCGTCTTCGACGTGTCCCACATGACCGTGGTCGACGTCGCCGGCGAGCAGGCCACGGCCTATCTGCAGCATCTCCTGGCGAACGACGTGGCGCGTCTCGGCGAAACCGGCAAGGCGCTCTACAGCGCGATGCTCAACGAAGAGGGCGGGGTGGTCGACGACCTGATCGTCTACCTGACCGAGCACGGCTACCGGGTGGTGGTCAATGCTTCCACCCGCGACAAGGACATCGCCTGGATGCAGGCGCAGGCCGCCGGCTTCAAGGTCGACCTGCAGGAACGCGGCGACCTGGCGATGCTCGCCATCCAGGGCCCCAACGCCCGCGTGCACAGCTCCGAACTGGTATCCCCGGCACGCGCCGCGCTGATACGCGAACTCAAGCCGTTCCAGGGCCGTGCCGAGGGCGATTGGTTCATCGCCCGCACCGGCTACACCGGCGAGGACGGCCTGGAAATCATGCTGCCGGCCGCCGAGGCGCCGGGTTTCCTCAACGAGCTGGTTGGCGCCGGGATCTCCCCGGCGGGCCTGGGTGCGCGCGATACGCTGCGCCTGGAGGCCGGGCTCAATCTCTACGGCCAGGACATGGACGAAAGCGTTTCCCCGCTTGCCGCCAACATGGGCTGGACCGTAGCCTGGGAGCCGGTTGCGCGGGACTTCGTCGGCCGCCGCGCGCTGGAAGCGCAGAAGGCCGCCGGCGACCAGCCGAAGCTGGTCGGCCTGGTACTGGAGGAGCGCGGCGTGCTGCGCGCCCACCAGGTGGTGCGGGTAGCTGGCATTGGTGAGGGGGAGATCACCAGCGGCAGCTTTTCGCCTACCCTGAACAAGTCCATCGCGCTGGCCCGCGTGCCGGCCGCCACCGGCGACCGCGCCGAGGTGGAAATCCGCGGCAAGTGGTACCCGGTACGGGTGGTCCAGCCCAGTTTCGTGCGTCACGGCAAGCCCCTGATCTAACCTGGCAATGGCGACCGCCGTCGCCCCCGACTTCGAGGAAAACAAGATGAGCAATATTCCCGCCGAACTGCGTTACGCCCAGAGCCACGAATGGGCTCGCCTGGAAGCCGACGGCAGCGTTACCGTGGGCATTTCCGACCATGCCCAGGAAGCCCTTGGCGATGTGGTCTTCATCGAGCTGCCGGAGCTGGGCAAGACCCTCGCCGCCGGGCAGGAAGCGGGCGTGGTCGAGTCGGTGAAGGCCGCCTCCGACATCTATTCGCCGATCGGCGGCGAAGTCATCGCCATCAACGAAGCCCTGGCCGACACCCCGGAAGACGTCAACAACGACCCGTACGCGTCCTGGTTCTTCAAGCTCAAGCCGAGCAATCCGGCCGAGCTGGACAAGCTGCTCGATGCCGCTGGCTACCAGGCCGCCGTCGACGCGGAAGGCTGAGCCGCCGCGTAGTCGCGACAAAACCCGCTATCCTTGGACAAGGCCTCGATCATTCGAGGCTTTGTTCTTTTTGCAGCGGCGAAATGCGTTTTCGCCGTCGTTGCTTTCTCATTCGATATCCGTTCGGCGACGATCGCTGGCAGGGCGATGCCGCCCCCAACGAGACCGAAGCCATGTCGCAGACGCCGTCCCTCGCCCAGCTCCAGCCCGCCGATGCCTTCCTGCGCCGCCACCTCGGCCCCGATCCTGCGGAACAGCAGGCCATGCTGGACTTCCTCGGAGTTTCCACTCGCGCCGAACTGATCGTGCAGACGGTGCCGCCGGCGATCCGCCTCAACCGGCCGCTGGAACTGCCCGCCGCGCTCGACGAACAGGCCGCCCTGGCGCGCCTGCGCGGCTACGCCGGGCTCAACCAGCGCTGGACCAGCCTGATCGGCATGGGCTACTACGGCACCGTGACGCCGTCGGTGATCCTCCGCAACGTGCTGGAGAATCCCGGCTGGTACACCGCCTATACGCCCTACCAGCCGGAAATCGCCCAGGGCCGCCTGGAAGCGCTGCTGAATTTCCAGCAACTGACCATCGACCTCACCGGACTCGACCTGGCCAGCGCCTCGCTGCTCGACGAAGCCACCGCCGCCGCCGAGGCCATGGCCCTGGCCAGGCGGGTGGCGAAGGCCAGGAGCAACCGGTTCTTCGTCGATGCGCATTGCCATCCGCAGACCGTTTCGGTGTTGCGGACCCGCGCCGAGGCGTTCGGTTTCGAGCTGGTCGTCGACGAGCCGGACAATCTTGCCGCCCACGCGGTGTTCGGCGCCTTGCTGCAATACCCGGACAGTCGCGGCGAGATCCGCGACCTGCGCCCGCTTATCGAGGCGTTGCACGGCCAACAGGCGCTGGCTTGCGTCGCCAGCGACCTGCTCGCCCTGTTGTTGCTGACCCCGCCGGGGGAACTCGGTGCCGACGTGGTGCTCGGCAGCGCCCAGCGCTTTGGCGTACCGATGGGCTACGGCGGGCCGCACGCGGCGTTCTTCGCCACCCGCGAAGGGTACAAGCGGGCAATGCCGGGGCGGATCATCGGCGTTTCCCGCGACGCCCGCGGCAACCCGGCGTTGCGCATGGCCCTGCAAACCCGCGAGCAGCACATCCGTCGGGAAAAGGCCAACTCGAACATCTGCACCGCCCAGGTGCTGCTGGCCAACATTGCTTCGCTGTATGCCGTCTACCATGGGCCACAGGAGCTGAAACGCATCGCCCAACGCGTCCAGCGCCTGACCGCGCTGCTGGCGGCGGGCCTGGAAAGCAAGGGACTGCGGCGGCTCAACCGGCACTTCTTCGACACCCTGACCTACGAGGTCGGCGAGCGTCAGGCGGCGATCCTCGAACGGGCGCGGGCGGCACGGGTCAACCTGCGCGTGGTCGACGACCGGCGGCTGGCCCTGAGCCTCGACGAAACCTGTGACGCGGCGACCCTGGCGACCCTGTTCGAGATCTTCCTCGGCGCCGGCCACGGGCTGGATGTCGCGCACCTGGATGGCGGGGCGGTGGCCGACGGCATCCCGGCGGTCCTGCAACGCACTTCGGCCTACCTGCAGCATCCGGTGTTCAACGCCCACCACAGCGAGACCGAGATGCTTCGCTACCTGCGCCAGCTGGAAGGCAAGGACCTGGCGCTGAACCAGGCGATGATCCCGCTCGGCTCCTGCACCATGAAGCTCAACGCCAGCAGCGAAATGATCCCCATCACCTGGCCGGAATTCGCCGAACTGCATCCGTTCGTGCCGCGCGAGCAGGCCGAGGGCTATCGCCGGATGATCGACGAACTGGAAGCCTGGCTGCGGGCGATCACCGGCTTCGACGCCATCTGCATGCAGCCGAACTCGGGAGCACAGGGCGAATATGCCGGGTTGCTGGCGATCCGCCGCTACCACCAGAGCCGCGGCGATAGCCAGCGCGACATCTGCCTGATCCCCGCATCGGCGCATGGCACCAACCCGGCCTCGGCGATCATGGCCAGCATGCGGGTGGTGATCGTCGAGTGCGATCCCTGCGGCAACGTCGACCTCGACGACCTGCGCCTCAAGGCGGCCGAGGCGGGCGACCGGCTGTCCTGCCTGATGATCACCTATCCCTCGACCCACGGCGTCTACGAGGAGGGGATAGGCGAGATCTGCGAAGTGGTCCACCGCCACGGCGGCCAGGTCTACATGGACGGCGCCAACCTCAACGCCCAGGTCGGCCTGGCGCGACCGGCGGACATCGGCGCGGACGTCTCGCACATGAACCTGCACAAGACCTTCTGCATCCCCCATGGTGGTGGCGGGCCGGGCATGGGGCCGATCGGGGTCAAGCGGCACCTGGCGCCGTTCGTCGCCAACCATCCGGTGATCCGCGTCGAAGGGCCGAACCCGCTGAACGACGCGGTCAGCGCGGCGCCCTGGGGCAGCGCCAGCATCCTGCCGATCAGTTGGATGTACATCGCCATGATGGGCCCGCAGCTGGCCGACGCCAGCGAGGTGGCGATCCTCTCCGCCAACTACCTGGCGAACCGCCTGGACGGGGCGTTCCCGGTGCTCTACCGCGGG
Organism: Pseudomonas sp. DL; assembly: GCF_047199225.1. Lineage (NCBI taxonomy): Bacteria > Pseudomonadati > Pseudomonadota > Gammaproteobacteria > Pseudomonadales > Pseudomonadaceae > Pseudomonas > Pseudomonas sp. DL. Next base: position 6,058,434 of record NZ_CP178323.1, on the reverse strand, counting down.
CGCAACGAGCGCGTCGCCCACGAATGCATCCTCGACCTGCGACCGCTCAAGGCGCAGACCGGGATAACCGAGGAAGACGTGGCCAAGCGCCTGATGGACTACGGCTTCCACGCCCCGACCATGTCCTTCCCGGTGCCGGGCACGCTGATGGTGGAGCCGACCGAGAGCGAGTCGAAGGCGGAGCTGGATCGTTTCGTCGAGGCGATGCTGAGCATCAGGGCCGAGATCGGCAAGGTGGAGAGCGGCGCCTGGCCGGCGGAGGACAACCCGCTGAAACGGGCGCCGCATACCCTGGCCGACGTCACCGGGATCTGGCAGAGACCCTACGAGATCGCCGAGGCGGTGACCCCGAGCGAACATGCGCGGGCGTTCAAGTACTGGCCGGCGGTTAACCGGGTGGACAACGTCTACGGTGACCGCAACCTGTTCTGCGCCTGCGTGCCGCTGGACGACTACCGCGAGTGACCTCGCCTCCGGGCGGAGGCGAGGTCGCCGTGGCCTACTGCTGGACGGCGGACTGCTCGCCGCCGGCGAGGATCGCGCTGGCCAGTTCCATGTCGCTGGCCTGCAGGTCCGGGTTGTCGTTGCGCAGCTTCTGCAGGGCGGCTTCCAGGTACGGCCCGCGGATCGCGCCGTCGCTGGCGATGTAGCTGCCGGCGTCGTCCTGCGCGGCGACGATCAGCTTGTGGTCGTGGCGGAAGGTCAGGTAGGTGGAGGCCGTGGTGGCACCCGAGGAAATGATGTTGCGCCAGAAGGTATCGGCCATGGCCGAGCCCAGCGGCAGGGCGGCGATGACCAGGGTGGTGGCGGCGAGTTTGACGGAACGCATGGGGGAACTCCTGATAGGGGGCTGCGTGTTACATCAGATCGCGTTTGCCGTCCCGGAGTTCCAGCGGGGATGACCGTCCGGTCGCTTTTTCCGCTGCCGTACAGCCCCCGCCGGCCGGGAGCTACAGCGATTCAGGGCGCGGCAGGCTCGACGTGCAGCAGGGCGCCGTCCTGGCCGGTGACCCGGACCAGGGCGCCGCGCGGCAGGTCGGGACCGCTGACCAGCCACGACGCGTCCTCGACGCGCAGCTCGCCGAGCCCGCCGACGATCGCCCGGTGCAAGGGAAAGGTGCGGCCGAACAGGTCGTCGCCGCGTCGCTGCAACCCTGGCGTTTCCTCGACGCTACCGGCCTTGCGGCGACGGCGCCGATGCAAGGCGGCGACCAGCCCGGAGAGCAGGACGAACAGCCCTACCTGCCAAGGCCAGGCCAGTCCCGGCAGGAGCGCGCCGAGCGCACCGACACAAGCGGCGGTGAGGCCGACCCGCAGCAGATAGCCGCCGGCACCGAAGATTTCCAGGAGCAGGAGGACGGTACCGAAGGCCAGCCAGTCCCAGAAGTCCAGGCGTAGCAGCAGGATTTCCATCGGCCGGCCCTCAGCGCCGGCTCGGCGGCCGGCCGAGCCACATCGAGCCAGGGACGCCGCTCGCGGCTCGCCGCAGGTGCGGTGCGCCGCGGCTGGGGAGCGTCGGCGCGGGGACGGCGGGGGGAACGCTCGTCATCGTCTACATCCTTGTCTGTGGGCCTGGCAGGCCCGTCCGGCGTTGTGCCGTGCAACCGTCGGAACTCCGCCGACGGGATGTGCCGCTACTTCTGTTCGCTCTGCGGGGTCACCCGCAGTACTTCCTCCAGCGTACTGATACCTGCGGCGACCTTCTGCGCGCCGGACAGGCGCAGGCTGCGGGTGCCTTCCTTGTACGCCTGGCGGCGCAGGGCGACCAGGTCGGTGTCGGCGGTGATCAGTTCTTTCAGGCTATCGCTGAGCAGCATGATTTCATAGACGCCGGCGCGCCCGCGATAGCCGGTGTCGCGGCACTCCAGGCAACCCACGGCCTGGTGCGCGCCGCTGGGCGGCGGGGCGCTCCAGGGGCGGGTCAGTTCGTGCCAGTCGCTGTCCGCCAGTTGCATCGGCGCCTTGCAGTGCGGGCAGAGCGTGCGCACCAGGCGTTGGGCCATGACCCCTAGCACCGTGGCGCGGATCAGGTAGTAGGGTACGCCCAGTTCGAGCAGGCGGGTGATCGCCGTGGGGGAGTCGTTGGTGTGCAGGGTGGAGAGCACCAGGTGCCCGGTGAGCGCCGCCTGGATCGCCATCTCGGCGGTCTCCAGGTCGCGGATCTCGCCGACCATGATGATGTCCGGGTCCTGCCGCAGCAGGGCGCGTACGCCGCTGGCGAAGGTCAGGTCGATGTTGTGCTGGACCTGCATCTGGTTGAACGAGGGCTCGATCATCTCGATCGGGTCCTCGATGGTGCAGACGTTCACCTCATCGGTGGCCAGTTGCTTGAGCGTGGTGTAGAGCGTGGTGGTCTTGCCCGAGCCGGTGGGGCCGGTGACCAGGATGATGCCGTTGGGCTGGCTGGTCATGCTCTGCCAGCGGCGCAGGTCGTCGGCGGAGAAGCCGAGCTGGTCGAAGCTCTTGAGCAGCACCTCGGGGTCGAAGATGCGCATCACCATCTTCTCGCCGAAGGCGGTGGGCAGGGTCGACAGGCGCAGCTCCACCTCGGCGCCGTCCGGGGTCTTGGTCTTGACCCGGCCGTCCTGCGGCTTGCGTTTCTCCGCCACGTTCATCCGTCCCAGCGACTTCAGGCGGCTGACCACCGCCATGGTCACCTGCGGCGGGAACTGGTAGACGTTGTGCAGCACGCCGTCGATACGGAAGCGCACGGTGCCCTGCTCGCGGCGCGGCTCGATGTGGATGTCGCTGGCGCGCTGCTGGAAGGCGTACTGGAACAGCCAGTCGACGATGGTGACGATGTGCGCGTCGTTGGCGTCCGGCTCCTGGTCGGCGGCGCCGAGGTTGAGCAACTGTTCGAAGTTGCCGACGCCGCTGATCTTCTGGTCCGGCGAGGTGGCGCCGCTGACCGAGCGGGCCAGGCGGAAGAACTCGACGGTGTAGCGCTGGATGTCCGCCGGGTTCGCCACCACCCGCTTGATCGGTCGCTTGAGCACATGCACCAGGTTGCTTTCCCAGCCCTGTACGAAGGGCTGGGCGCTGGCGATGGTGACTTCCTCCGGACTCAGCGCGACGGCGAGGATGCCATGGCGCTGGGCGAAGGCGTAGGACATCAGCGGAGTCACCGCGGCGACGTCGATCTTCAGCGGGTCGATGCGCAGGTAGGGCTGGCCGGCGTACTCGGCCAGCCACTGGGTGAGGGTCTCCAGATCGAGCTTGCGTCCGGGGCGCTTGAGATCCTCGACCTGCTGCGCGGCGAGGAACTCCAGCGGATGCTGCTGGTTGCGCACCGCGCTGCGGCGGATCGCCAGGCACTGTTCGGCCTGCTCCTGCCCGACCCGGCCCTGGGCGACCAGCTCGCGGAGCAGGTCGCCGAGGTCCAGCAGGCGGTCCTGGGCGGCGGTGGCGAACACGGACATGCAGACTCCCTTCGGATGATGGCGGTAGCGGCGAAGCTTATTTCATCAGCGCCTTCCAGGGTTTGAGCGTCAGCACAGTATGGGCCTGCGCGGCGCGGGCAGCCAGGCGCTCGGCATCGACAGGTTGCCGCAGCAGCTCCAGCAACTTGGCCAGTTCGCCGTAGAGGCGGTCGGCTTCCGGCAGGTCGAGCACGCCGCGCGCCAGGCGCAACCAGGTAAGCATGCGCTGCAGGCGCGGCGCTTGGTCGGGGAGCAGCTCGGGATGCTGGTGGGCGCGCGCCAGCGGCGTGGCCTGGGCTTCTTCGGCAAGGCTACGCAGCAGCCACTTGCCCAGCGCGGCAGAGCCCTGGCGGTTGCCGCGCTCGTTGCGCGACTCGGTCCAGGCCTTGGCCAGCAGCCAGCGCGAGGCATTCAGGGAGAACAGGCCCCAGCGGGTCTCGTCGAGTTCGCCGCGGAACAGTTGCGGCGCCTGCTGGCGTAGCGTCTCGTCGTCACGGCCGCGCTCGATGCGCGGCGCCCAGTCGGCAAGGAGAGCGTCCAGCGCTTCGCGCAGCTCGCGACTGCTGGCGCGTGGCACCGCCTGGCCAAGGCTGCCGAGCAGGGTGCGCAGGTCCTGCAGGTGTTGCAGCCAGTCCTCCAGCAGGCGCCAGTGGCCGTTGAAGCGATACTGTTCGGCCAGTCGCTGGCTGCTGCCGAGCAGGTACCAGGCGATGGCGGCGAAGGCACCGTCCAGCGGGGTTTCCGCCAGCAGTTTCTGGGCCGGGGGATCGACCTCGTAGCTGTTCGGGTCGAACAGGCGGTAGCCGCGCTCGGCCTTGCTGATGTCGCAGGGCATCAGCGGCAGGTCGGCGGCCAGTTCCGCGGCCAGCTCCAGCAGCGCGGCGGCATCGCCCTGGCGCAGTTCCAGCTCCAGTTCGCAGATTTCCTCCTGGTTGTCGCCGGCGACCACCTTGCCCAGGTCGAGCGCCGCCTCCACGACTACCCTGGCCTTGCCGCGGCCCCAGGCGATCTCGGCGCGCTGGCGGACGAAGTCGGTGCTGAAGATCGGCTTGAGCTGCTTCTTGTCGAGATCCTTGAGGGCCGCCGGCCAGCACTTGTCGTCGAGTTTCTTCAGGTCGAGCTTGTTCTTTTCCAGGTACCAGTCCCACTCGTTGCGTTCGGACAACCCGGCCACGCTCTGCCCGCGGCTTTTCAGCGTCTGGATGTACTGCTCGCCGTCGCGGCGCATGCGCAGCGCGACCTTGGCCCGGGCCAGCTCGCGGCCGGGGGTGTCGTAGTACTGGTTGTACAGTTCGCGGCGCTCCCAGCCCGATTTGTTGCGCTTCTTCAGCAACGGGTGCTCCTGCAAGGCTTCCAGGGTGGCGCGGCTGACGCGGAGTTTGATTTCGGTTTCTTTCTGCATGGGGCGATGTCCGGCTCGGGACGCCAGGCGTCCGCGGGTGAAGGTGTTCCAGATCAAAGGCGCGCGGGGTGGGTGGCCTATACTTTTCGGCATTTCCACCAGGGAGGCGTTCCATGCCGACCAATCCGTTCATCAGCCTGTTCGGCCGTTCGCCGATCGGGCCGATGCAGCAGCACATCGCCAAGGCCCACGAATGCGCGGCCGGCCTGTTGCCGTTCTTCCGCGCGGTGATCGCCGAGGACTGGGCGCAGGTCGAACAGGTTCAGCAGGACATGGTGCGACTGGAGCAGGAAGCCGATCGGCTGAAGAAGAACGTCCGGATGCACCTGCCCAAGAGCCTGTTCCTTCCGGTGCCGCGCTCCGATCTGTTGGAGCTGCTCAGTGTACAGGACAAAGTCGCCAATCGCGCCAAGGACATCGTCGGGCTGATGCTGGGCCGGCGCATGCGCATCCCGTTGCCGCTACAGGGCCAGATGCTCGCCTATGTGCAGCGCTCGGTGGACGCCAGCGCCCAGGCGTTGCGGGTGGTCAACGAACTCAACGAACTGCTCGAGACCGGCTTCGGCGGGCGCGAGACCAGTCTGGTGGAGAGCATGGTGGAGGAACTCGAGGCGATCGAGAACGATACCGACCGCATCCAGGTCGAGGTACGCCGCGAGCTGTTCCGTCTGGAAAGCGAGCTGCCGCCGGTGGACGTGATGTTCCTCTACCAGATCATCGAATGGATCGGCGATGTCGCCGACCGCGCCCAGCGGGTCGGCAACCGCCTGGAGCAATTGCTGGCGCGGTGAGCGCCAGTCTTCTTTCCGACCCTGCCTGCACACGGATACCGCCCATGTCCCTGATCGCCGACCACGGCTTCGCCTTCCTCGTACTCGCCTGCCTGTTCGGTTTCTTCATGGCCTGGGGCGTCGGCGCCAACGACGTCGCCAACGCCATGGGCACTTCGGTGGGCTCGCGCGCTCTGACCATCCGCCAGGCGATCCTGGTGGCCATGGTCTTCGAGTTCTGCGGTGCCTATTTCGCTGGTGGCGAAGTCACCGAAACGATCAGGAGCGGCATCGTCGACCCGCAGTACATGACCCCCGACCTGCTGGTCTTCGGCATGCTCTCGGCCTTGCTGGCCGCCGGGGTCTGGCTGTTGCTGGCGACGATCAAGGGCTGGCCGGTGTCGACCACCCACTCCATCGTCGGCGCGATCATCGGCTTCGCCTCGGTCGGTGTCTCGGTGCACGCGGTGCACTGGGGCGCGATCGGCCCGATCGTCGCCAGTTGGGTGGTGACGCCGGTGCTGTCCGGGCTGCTCGCCTTCGCCCTGTTCAGGAGCGTGCAGTGGCTGGTACTGCATGCCGAGGACCCGTTCCGCAGCGCGCGCCGCTACGTGCCGCTGTACATGTTCCTGGCGGGCTTCATGGTCGCGCTGATGACCGTCGGCAAGGGCCTGAAGCATGTCGGCCTGGAGCTTTCCGGCCTCCAGACGCTGGGCCTGGCGTTGCTCGCCGGCGGCCTGGTGATGGGCCTGGGCATCGTCCTGCTGTTGCGCATCCGACCCACTGGCGGAGCCGATCCGCGTGGCGGCTTCGCCAGCGTCGAGCGGGTCTTCGCGGTGCTGATGATCTTCACCGCCTGCTCCATGGCTTTCGCCCATGGTGCCAACGACGTGGCCAACGCCATCGGCCCGGTGGCGGCGGTCGTCGCGGTGGTCCAGGCCGGCGGCGACCTGGATCTGGTGAGCCGTTCGCCGGTGCCGTCCTGGGTACTGCTGCTGGGCGCGGTGGGCATCGTCATCGGCCTGGCTACCTATGGCTACCGGGTGATCGCCACCATCGGCCGGGAGATCACCGAGCTGACCCCCAGCCGCGGCTTCGCCGCCGAGCTGGCGACCGCCTCCACGGTGGTTGGCGCCTCGGCCATCGGCCTGCCGGTATCCACCACCCATACCCTGGTCGGCGCGGTGCTCGGCATCGGCATGGCGCGCGGCATCGGCGCGCTCAACCTGCGGGTGATCGGCTCGATCTTCCTGTCCTGGGTAGTGACCCTGCCGGCCGGCGCGGTGCTGGCGATCCTGTTCTTCCTGGTCCTGCGCGCGCTGTTCGGCGCCTGAGCGCGATCTTCGTCGGCTGGCGCAGGCGGAACCGGAACGGACGGTTTTATCCACTGCCGCGATAGGCCATGATGGGGCTCGATCCGTGTGGAGAGTCCCATGCCGTTGCCGTCTCTGAAAGACCAGTTCGGCGCGCTGATCGCCGCGTCTTCCGTCAGTTGCACCCAGCCCGAGCTGGACCAGACCAACCGCCCGGTGGTCGACCTGCTGGCCTCCTGGCTGGGCGATCTAGGCTTCCGCTGCGAGATCCGGGAAGTCTCGCCGGGCAAGTTCAACCTGCTGGCCAGCTACGGCAGCGGTCCCGGCGGGCTGGTGCTGGCCGGCCACACCGATACCGTGCCCTACGACGAAGCGCTGTGGAGCAGCGATCCGCTGCGCCTGGACGAGCGCGACGGCCGCTGGTACGGCCTCGGCAGTTGCGACATGAAGGGCTTCTTCCCGCTGGCCATCGAGGCCTTGCTGCCGCTGCTCGACCAGCCGTTCCGCCAGCCGCTGATGATCCTCGCCACCTGCGACGAGGAAAGCTCGATGGCCGGCGCCCGTGCCCTCGCCGAAAGCGGGCGACCGCTGGGTCGCGCCACGGTGATCGGCGAGCCGACCAACCTGCGGCCGATCCGCCTGCACAAGGGGGTGATGATGGAGCGCATCGAGATTCTCGGGCAGAGCGGCCATTCGTCCGATCCGAACCTCGGCCGTAGCGCCCTGGAGGCCATGCACGCGACCATCGGCGAGCTGATGGCGCTGCGCGGGGAATGGCAGCGGGCCTGGAACAACCCGCAGTTCAGCGTGCCCCAGCCGACCCTGAACTTCGGTTGCATCCACGGTGGCGACAATCCCAACCGCATCTGCGGCCAGTGTTCGCTGGAATTCGACCTGCGCCCGCTACCCGGCATGCAGCCTGAGCAGTTGCGCGAGGCGATCCGCCAGCGCCTGCGGCCGCTGGCCGAACGGCACCAGGTGAGCATCGACTACCAGCCGCTGTTCCCTGCCGTGCCGCCGTTCGAACAGGCGCAGGACAGCGAACTGGTACGCGTCGCCGAACGCCTGACCGGGCATCGCGCCGAGGCCGTGGCGTTCGGTACCGAGGCGCCGTACTTCCAGCGCCTGGGCAGCGAGACCCTGGTCCTCGGCGCCGGCGACATCGCCTGTGCCCACCAGCCCGACGAGCACCTCGAACTGGCGCGTATCGAACCGATGGTCGGCGTGCTGCGCCGGCTGATCCAGCATTACTGCCTGACGCCCGCCGCCGACTGAAGCGCGGCGTGGCCGGCGACCAGCTCGAAGCCGCCGTTGATGACGAACTGCACGCCCATCGCCACCAGCAGGAAGCCGACCACTCGCGAGATGGCGTCGATCCCGGATTCGCCGAGGAACTTCATGATGCGCCCGGAGCTTTGCAGGGCGATCCAGAAGATCAGCGCGGTGAGCAGGGTGACGGTGATCGCCGCGAGGTGGATGAACAGCGGAATGCTTCCGTAGGTGGATTGCAGCGTCGACGCCGAGCTGACCACCAGGGCGATGGTCCCCGGCCCCGCGGTACCCGGCAGGGCCAGCGGAACGAAGGACAGGTCGCGGAAGTGCGGGGTGTTCTTTTCCTCGTCCGACAGCAGGTCGTGCTGGACTTCGGTCTCGTCCGGCGTGGTGGCGGGGAACAGCATGGTGAAGCCGATATAGGCGACGATCAGCCCGCCGGCGATGCGCAGGCCTGGAATGGAGATGCCGAACACCTGCATCACCAGGCTGCCGCCGTAGAAGCTGACCAGCATGATCAGCGCCACGTAGAGGCTGGCCTTGAATATCTGCCGGTTGCGCTCCGCCGGCGGCAGGCTGCCGCCGAGGCCGAGCAGCAGTGAGACGCTGGTCAGCGGGTTGGCTACCGGGAGCACGGCGAGCAGGCCGACCAGGACGTGATGGAAGTATTCGCTCATGGATTTTCCTCGTTCGCGTGGGTGCGCGCCGGACGGCACGGCGAACGAGGCAGCCTAGCGAAAAAGCGCTGCGCGAGTTAACCGGGGTTTTCGGATAGTTTTTTTCAAAAATAGTGGTAAAACGGTTCGTTCCGGCCCCAGGCCCCGTACCATGGTCGAATCCCGCGGTCGGGGGGCCGCCGAGGGTTTAAACTCGCGCGTGATCCATCCGTCTCGTTAACCAGAAAGTGAGGAGAAGCCTGTCGATGTTGCTGCGACGACGATAACGGCGCCCTTCGGGCCGTCCCGGCCGCTCACGCTTTGCTCTCGCTCACGAAACGACAGGCTTTCCCCACCATGCCCGACTACGTCAACTGGTTACGTCACGCTTCGCCCTACATCAACTCGCACCGGGACCGCACCTTCGTGGTCATGCTCCCCGGCGAAGGGGTGGAGCATCCCAATTTCGGCAATATCGTCCACGACCTGGTCCTTCTCCACAGCCTCGGTGCGCGCCTGGTGCTGGTGCACGGTTCGCGTCCGCAGATCGAGGCGCGCCTGGCCGCGCGCGGCCTGGCTCCGCGCTATCACCGCGACCTGCGAGTGACCGATGCACCGACCCTGGAGTGCGTCATCGACGCCGTGGGTAGCCTGCGCATCGCCATCGAGGCGCGGCTGTCGATGGACATGGCCGCCTCGCCGATGCAGGGCGCGCGCCTGCGGGTCGCTGGCGGCAACCTGGTCACCGCGCGGCCGATCGGCGTGGTCGAGGGTGTCGACTATCACCATACCGGTGAGGTCCGTCGCATCGACCGCAAGGGTATTGGCCGCCTTCTCGACGAGCGCAGCATCGTTCTGCTCTCGCCGCTGGGCTACTCGCCGACCGGGGAAATCTTCAACCTGGCCTGTGAAGACGTGGCCATGCGCGCCGCCATCGACCTGGAAGCGGAAAAGCTGATTCTCTACGGCGCCGAACAGGGCTTGCTGGACGCATCCGGCAAACTGGTCCGCGAACTGCGCCCGCAGCAGGTGCCCGCGCACCTGCAACGGCTGGGCAACAGCTACCAGGCCGAGCTGCTGGACGCCGCGGCGCAGGCCTGCCGGGCCGGGGTCAAGCGCAGCCATATCGTCAGTTACACCGAGGACGGCGCGCTGCTCAGCGAGCTATTCACCCGCACCGGCAACGGCACCCTGGTCGCCCAGGAGCAGTTCGAGCAGTTGCGCGAGGCGGGCATCGAGGACGTTGGCGGGCTGATCGAGCTGATCCGCCCGCTGGAAGAGCAGGGCATCCTGGTACGCCGTTCCCGCGAGGTGCTGGAACGCGAGATCGAACAGTTCAGCATCGTCGAGCGCGAAGGGCTGATCATCGCCTGCGCCGCGCTCTACCCGATCGCCGATTCCGAGGCGGGCGAGCTGGCCTGTCTGGCGGTCAACCCGGAGTACCGCCACGGCGGGCGTGGCGACGAACTGCTGGAGCGGATCGAGGAGCGCGCGCGCGGACTCGGCCTGAAGACCCTGTTCGTGCTCACCACGCGGACCGCGCACTGGTTCCGCGAGCGCGGCTTCCAGCCCAGCAGCGTCGAACGGCTACCGGCGGCGCGGGCCTCGCTGTACAACTTCCAGCGCAATTCGCAGGTATTCGAGAAGAGCCTTTGATCCGCCGGCGCGTCCCTGGGCGCAGGGGCGCGCCGGCTTGGCTCAGTTGCTGATCAGGCCGAGGATGCTCGCCTGGTAGGCGGCGACGAAGGTATCGAAGTCGCCATCCTGGTCGCGTTCCAGCTCCGTCTGTTCGGCCAGGGAGTCGCTGGCCATCTTCTCGAAGCGCGCCTGCTCTTCGGCGGCCAGCGGATGCTGGCGGAAATACTCCGCGTGTTCGCGGCTCTGGCGCAGGGAGAACGCTTCGAAGCTCTCGCCGCGCTCGCGCATGACCTTCAGCACCTGCGCCGAAGGCGTCAGTTCCGCATCGGCCACCTTCGCCCGCTGCGCTGCCAGCGCCGCCGCGTGGGCTTCGCCGCCGCGCGCGCGGTCGAGCAGTGCCGCGGTGTCGGCGATTCGTTCGAGCAGCTCGTTCGCCCAGACCTGCAATTCCACCGGCTGGCCGCGGCGTTGCAATTGCAGGCCCGGCCGCCTGCCTTCCTTGACCACGGCGAGGAAGTTGTCGGTGGCGTCGCTGCACTCGCCGTTCAGCAGCGGGCTGTCGCTGAACGCGCAGAACAGCAGGAAGGCGTCGAGGAAGCGCGCCTCGTCCAGGTCGATGCCCAGCGGCAGGAACGGGTTGATGTCCAGGCAGCGCACTTCCACGTACTGCACGCCACGAGCGGCCAGGGCCTGCACCGGACGCTCGCCGGTGTAGGTGACGCGCTTTGGCCGGATGCTCGAGTAGTACTCGTTCTCGATCTGCAGGATGTTGGTGTTCAGCTGCACCCATTCGCCATCCTGCTTGGTGCCGACCTTCTCGTAGGGCGGGTAGGGCGTGCTGACCGCCTGGCGCAGGCTGTCGATGTAGCTCTGCAGGTCGTTGTAGCAGGGCGTCAGGCCGGCCTGGGCGTTGTTCTGGTAGCCCAGGTCGCTCATCCGCAGGCTGGTGGCGTAGGGCAGGTAAAGCGTGTGTTCGTCGAGGCGCTCCAACTGGCTCGGGCGGCCACGCAGGAAGCCGGCGTCGAGGGCCGGCGAGGCGCCGAACAGGTACATCAGCAGCCAGCTGTAGCGGCGGAAATTGCGAATCAGGGCGATGTAGGCGGCGGACTGGTAGTCGCGTTCCGACAGCTCGCTGCCTTCGGCCTGGCGCAGCAGCGGCCAGAGCCTCTCCGGCAGGGAGAAGTTGTAGTGGATGCCGGCGATGCACTGCATGGTCTTGCCGTAGCGCAGCGCCAGGCCCTTGCGGTAGACGTACTTCAGGCGGCCGATCATCGAGCTGCCGTAGCGGGCGATCGGGATGCTCTCCTCGTCCGGCAGCTCGCAGGGCATCGATGGGCTCCACAGGTATTCGCCGTCCAGTTTCGAACTGGCGAAGCGGTGGATGCGCTCGAGATCGCCCAGAGTGTCGGCGACGTCGGTTTCCGTGGGCGTGATGAACTCCAGCAAGGCCTCGGAGTAGTCGGTAGTGATCTGCGGATGGGTCAGGGTCGAACCCAGGGCCCGGGGGTGGGGGGTGAGCGCCAGCTTGCCGTCGCTATCGACTCGCAGGCATTCGCGCTCGATGCCATGCAGGCACTCGGTCAGCAGGGGCAGGTTGGCTGCGGCGCCGAGCAGAGCCAGGCGGCGGGAGAGAAGATCGCTCAAGTCGGGATTCCTTGTGATCGCGTCCCAGATCGGTCGCCCCAATATGAGGGTGGACCGAGCGGTCTACAAGAGGGAGGACGTAAATGCGTTTTCGCTTCGTCCTGGGGCCGGTCGCCGCGACTTCGGCGGGAGCCGTCGAGGCGGGCGCCCGGCACGGATCGGGATCGCCGTTGCGCGCCATTCTGCCGCATGGCGGCCGCGCCGGTTTACAACTGGGCGAAGGTACCTTGTCCTTTCGCGACCAGTTTGTCGCCTTGCCGCACCTCGGCTTCCACCACCAGGCTGCGGCGCCCGGCATGGAGGACGCGGGCGACGCAGCGCACCTCGCCGTCGGCGACGGCGCGGATGTAGTTGATCTTGCATTCCAGGGTGACGCTCTGGCGGTCGAAACCATGGGAACTGGAGCAGGCCAGCCCCATGGTCACGTCCATCAGCGAGAACAGCGCGCCGCCGTGCATGACCCCGCCGCGGTTGCGCAGGTGCGCGGCCATCGGCAGGCGTACCTCGGCGACGCCGTCGCCGAGGCTGACCGGGTCCAGGCCGACCAGTTCGCTGTAGGCGCTGATCATCTGCTCGCGGGCGGGCATCTCGCTCATGGACGGCTCCGTCACTTCTTCTTCAGTTGCTTGGCGTTGGCGAACAGCGCGGCCATGGCGTTGTTCGCCGGCGGCGCGCTCTGTCCGCGCGGGGCGCCACGCTCCTGGCGCGGCTGGCCGCTGCCGGTGGGACGCCCGCCGCGCTGGCCTTCGACCTTCTCGCCGGGGGTGTCGCTCATGCGCATGGACAGGCCGACACGGTTGCGCGGGATGTCCACTTCCATGACCTTGACCTTGACGATGTCGCCGGCCTTGACCACTTCGTACGGATCCTTGACGAACTTCTCGGACAGCGCCGAGATGTGCACCAGGCCGTCCTGGTGGACGCCGATGTCGACGAACGCGCCGAAGTTGGTGACGTTGGTCACCACGCCCTCCAGGACCATGCCCGGCTTGAGGTCCTTGAGGCTCTCGACGCCTTCCTGGAATTCTGCGGTCTTGAACTCCGGACGCGGGTCGCGGCCGGGCTTGTCGAGTTCCTTGAGGATGTCGGTGACGGTCGGCAGGCCGAAGGTCTCGTCGGTGAACTTCTTCGGGTCGAGGCGCTTGAGGAACGCCGAGTCGCCGATCAGCGAGCGGATGTCGCGCTCGGTGTCGGCGGCGATGCGCTGCACCAGCGGATAGGTCTCCGGGTGCACCGCCGAGGCGTCCAGCGGGTTGTCGCCGTTCATCACGCGGAGGAAGCCGGCGGCTTGCTCGAAGGTCTTTTCGCCCAGGCGGCTGACTTTCTTCAGCTCGTCGCGGGTGCGGAACGCTCCGTTGGCGTCGCGGTGCGCGACGATGTTCTGCGCCAGCGTCGAGTTGAGGCCGGAGATGCGTGCCAGCAGGGCGGCGGAGGCGGTGTTGACGTCGACGCCGACGGCGTTCACGCAATCCTCGACCACCGCGTCCAGGCTACGCGCCAGCTTCAGCTGGGACACGTCGTGCTGGTACTGGCCGACGCCGATCGACTTGGGCTCGATCTTCACCAGCTCCGCCAGCGGGTCCTGCAGGCGACGGGCGATGGATACGGCGCCGCGCAGGGACACGTCCAGCTCGGGGAACTCCTTCGCCGCCAGTTCGGAGGCGGAATACACCGATGCGCCGGCTTCGCTGACCATGATCTTGGTCAGCTTCATGCCCGGATACTTCTTGATCAGTTCGCCGGCCAGCTTGTCGGTCTCGCGGCTGGCGGTGCCGTTGCCGATGGCGATCAGCTCGACCTGGTGCTTGGCGCACAGCGCGGCGAGCACGGCGAGGGTCTGGTCCCACTGGTTCTTCGGCGCATGTGGGTAGACGGTGGCGGTGTCCAGCAGCTTGCCGGTGGCGTCGACCACCGCGACCTTGACCCCGGTGCGCAGGCCCGGGTCGAGGCCGAGGGTGGCGCGCGGGCCGGCCGGGGCGGCCAGCAGCAGGTCGTGCAGGTTGCGCGCGAACACGCTGATCGCCTCGTCCTCGGCGCCGTCGCGGAGCTCGCCGAACAGGTCGGTTTCCAGGTGGGTATAGAGCTTGACCTTCCAGGTCCAGCGCACCACCTCGGCCAGCCACTTGTCGGCGGCGCGGCCCTGGTTGGACAGGCCGAAGCGCTCGGCGATCATGACCTCGCATGGGTGCAGGGTGCCCGGCGCTTCCTCGCCGACCTTCAGCGAGGCGCTGAGGACGCCTTCGTTGCGTCCGCGGAAGATCGCCAGGGCGCGGTGCGACGGGGCGCTTTTCAGCGGCTCGTCGTGTTCGAAGTAGTCGCTGAACTTGGCGCCTTCCTGTTCCTTGCCGGGGACCACGCGGGCGGTCAGGGTCGCTTCGTTCTTCATGAACACGCGCAGCTTGTCGAGCAGCGTGGCGTCTTCGGCGAAGCGCTCCATGAGGATGTACTTGGCGCCTTCCAGCACCGCCTTGACGTCGGCGAAGCCTTTCTCGGCGTCGACGAAACGCGCGGCCTCGCTTTCCGGGACCAGGGTCGGGTTGTCGAACAGTGCGTCGGCCAGCGCGCCGAGGCCGGCTTCCAGGGCGATCTGGCCCTTGGTGCGGCGCTTCTGCTTATAAGGCAGGTAGAGGTCTTCGAGACGGGTCTTGGTGTCGGCGAGCTTGATGTCGCGGGCCAGTTCGGGGGTCAGCTTGCCCTGTTCCTCGATGCTGGCGAGGATCGCGCCGCGGCGTTCTTCCAGTTCGCGCAGGTAGCGCAGGCGCTCTTCCAGCATGCGCAACTGGGTATCGTCGAGGCTGCCGGTGACCTCTTTGCGGTAACGGGCGATGAAGGGAACGGTGGAGCCTTCGTCGAGCAGGGCGACGGCAGCGGCGACTTGCTGCGGTTGAACGCGGCCGGAGGGCAGTGCGGAGAGCTCTTCGGCGATACGGGTGTTGATGCTGTCCATTGATCCACCTGGTAAAACGAACGAAAACGGGCCGTGTAGACAACGCCCCGCCGCAAAAGCGCCGCATTATACCTGCCAAGTTTCGCCTTGGAGGGCGGCTGGTCGGGGAAAAATCTGCTAACAATGGACAGTCCGGCCCAGCCGCTACCTGGGCGATAATGCCCGCCTGACTCATTCTGGGAGTTTCTATGTCGAACCCTGCCGCCCTGGCCGAAGGTGAAAAGATCCTCGTCGTCGACGACGACGCCCGCCTGCGCCGCCTGCTCGAACGTTTCCTCGACGAGCAGGGCTACCGCGTCCGCGCGGTGGAGAACACCGAGCAGATGGATCGCCTTCTATCCCGCGAACTGTTCCAGCTGGTTGTGCTCGACCTGATGCTTCCCGGCGAGGACGGCCTCACTGCCTGCCGCCGCCTGCGCGAACAGAACAACCAGGTGCCGATCATCATGCTCACCGCCAAGGGCGACGAGGGCAGCCGCATCCAGGGCCTGGAACTGGGCGCCGACGACTACCTGGCCAAGCCGTTCAACCCGCGCGAACTGCTGGCGCGGATCAAGGCCGTGCTGCGCCGCCAGGCGCCGCTGGTGCCCGGCGCGCCTGCCGGTGCCGACGAGGTGGTGACCTTCGGCGACTATCAGCTGTTCCTCGCCACCCGCGAACTGAAGAAGGGCGACGAGGTACACATGCTGACCACCGGCGAGTTCGCCGTGCTCAAGGCCCTGGTGCAGCACGCCCGCGAACCGCTGACCCGGGACAAGCTGATGAACCTCGCCCGTGGCCGCGAGTGGGATGCCCTGGAGCGTTCCATCGACGTGCAGATCTCGCGCCTGCGCCGGCTGATCGAGCCGGACCCGTCCAAGCCGCGCTATATCCAGACGGTCTGGGGCGTCGGCTACGTGTTCGTGCCGGACGGCAACGCGCGCAAGGCCTGAGTCTCCGCGCGGCCGGTGCAGCGATGCACCGGCCGCGTCGTCTTACCCGCAACAGGCGTCGGCCCCGTCCGCCGGCGCGCAACCGGTCCGATCGATGAAAACGCCGCTCTGGTTCCCGCAAAGTTTCTTCGCCCGCACCCTCTGGCTGGTGCTGATCGTCGTGCTGTTCTCCAAGGCGCTGACCCTGGTCTACCTGCTGATGAACGAGGACGTGATCGTCGACCGCCAGTACAGCCACGGCGCGGCGCTGACCATCCGCGCGTTCTGGGCTGCCGACGAGGAGTCGCGCGCGGCCATCGCCAAGGCTTCCGGCCTGCGCTGGGTGCCGAGCAGCGCCGACCAGCCCGGCGAGCAGCACTGGCCGTACACGGAAATCTTCCAGCGGCAGATGCAGATGGAGCTGGGGCCGGACACCGAGACCCGCCTGCGTATCCACCAGCCGTCGCAGCTCTGGGTGCGCGCACCGAGCCTCGGCGAAGGCTGGCTGGCGGTGCCGCTGTATCCGCATCCCTTGCGTGGCCAACGGATCTGGAGCGTGCTCGGCTGGTTCCTCGGCATCGGCCTGCTCTCCACCGCCGCCGCCTGGATCTTCGTCCGCCAGCTCAGCCAGCCGCTCAAGCGCCTGGTGGTCGCCGCCCGCCAGTTCGGCCAGGGGCGCAGCGTGCGCCTGCCGCTGGGACCGGAGACGCCGAGTGAAATGGCCGAGGTGTATCGCGCCTTCAACCAGATGGCCGAGGACATCGAGCAGGGCGGGCGCGAACGCGAATTGATGTTGGCCGGTGTCTCCCACGACCTGCGCACCCCGCTGACGCGCCTGCGCCTGTCGCTGGAGTTGCTGCCGGAGAGCGAACGGGAGATGGTCGAGGACATGATCCGCGACATCGAGGACATGGACGCGATCCTCGACCAGTTCCTCGCCTTCATCCGCGACGGCCGCGACGAGCCGGTGGAGGAGGGCGACCTGACCGACCTGGTGCGCGAGGTCGTGGCGCCGTTCAACCAGACTCGCGAGCAGGTGCGCATGGCCTTGCAACCGGTACCGGCGATGCCGTTGCGGCGTGTGTCGATGAAGCGTCTGCTGGGCAACCTGATCGACAATGCCCTGAACCACGGCGGCGGTTCGGTGGAGGTGGCCAGCTACGTGGCCGGCGAAAGCGCGGCGCCCTACGTGGTGCTGAGCGTGCTCGATCGCGGCCAGGGCATCGATCCCGCGGAAGTGGACAGCATCTTCAATCCCTTCATCCGTGGCGACAAGGCGCGTGGCGGCAAGGGCACCGGCCTCGGCCTGGCGATCGTCAAGCGCATCGCCGCCCAGCACGGCGGCAGCGTCGAACTGCGCAACCGCGATGGCGGCGGCCTGGAAGCGCGGGTCTGCCTGCCGCTGGGGTTGCTGCTGCCGCGCGGCGCGGCCTGATACCCGACGGGTTTGTGCCGTTCCAGCGGCACTTCCCGCCCCCTCTCGCGCTTACGGAGAAGGGCGCGCCCCGTCCCTACCAGCGCAACCGGTTTCCCTCGAGCACCGCGGTCTTCCCGTAAGGCCAGGCTCGGTTCTGCGCACCATGCCCGCTGGGCAGGTGGTGGTAGAGCGGCACCTCGATGGCGGCGGCGTATTCGCCGAATATCCGCTCCAGGCTGTGGGCGACTTCCTTGCGCGGGCAATCGGTGAACGAGCCCAGGCAGATCGCGCCGAGCTGGCGCGCGTCGATGCTTTCGAGCAATTGCCAGAGGCTGCGCTCCAGGCGGTAGTAGGGTTCGCCGACGTCCTCCAGGACCAGGATCGACCCCGCCGGGGCGTGCAGGCCGCCGAGTGTGCCGGCCATGCAGGCCAGGGCGGTGAGGTTGCCGCCGATCAGCGCGCCTTCGACGCGTTGCTTGTGTCCGCCGAGGTGCTGCACCGGGAGTTCATGGTCGATTCCGGCCAGCAAGCGGCTGACCGAGGCCAGCGAGGCTAGCCGCTCCTGCTGCTCGCGGGGGGCGCTCAGCGGCGACAGACCGAGTCCGGTGGCCACCGGGCCGTGGATCGCAGGCAGGCCGTGGCGGTGGAAAGCGCTGAGCAACACCGAGATGTCGGAGAAACCGATCAGTGGCCGCGGCGAGGCCGCCTGCAGGCGCCCCCAGTCCAGGCCCGGCAGCAACTGGCCGCAGCCGTAGCCGCCGCGCAGGCACCAGACCGCGGTGATGTCCGGCATGTCGAAGGCGTTGTGCAGGTCTTCCAGGCGCTGCTCGACCGTCCCGGCGAGGTAGCGGTAGCGGGCTTCGACGTGGCGGCCGAGATGGTAGTCCACGCCGTGCACTTCCAGTTGCCGCAGGGTCGCCTCCAACACGTCGGTGGCGATGGCCGAGGCTGGCGCGATCAGCGCCACCCGGCCGTCGATGGGCTGCCAGGTCTGGTCGGAGGAAGGACGAGAGGTCATGCGGCGATTCCGTGAAGCGTCAGGAAAGGATTCGAGTGCCGGAAGAGCCCAGGGTTCGGCGGGGTTTCCGGCATCGGTTGCGGCGGTGCTTCATTCAAGCGTGGCATGGACCTTCTGTCGAGGCCGGGATCGCCAGCGTAATGCGGTGCGTCCGATGCGCCGGGACAACGCATGCGTTGTCTGGTCCGGCTCACCCCTTTCCCTTCGTCCTGGCCAGGTGGGGGCCGCCGTTCTTTTCCAGGTACTGGATGATGATCCCGGCGATGTCCTTGCCGGTAGTGGATTCGATACCTTCCAGGCCCGGCGAGGAGTTCACCTCCATTACCAGAGGACCATGGTTGGAGCGCAGGATGTCCACCCCGGCGACGTTCAGGCCCATCACGCGGGCGGCGCGGATGGCGGTCATGCGTTCTTCCGGGGTGATCTTGATCAGGCTGGCGCTGCCGCCTCGGTGCAGGTTGGAGCGGAACTCGCCGGGCGCTGCCTGGCGCTTCATCGAGGCGATCACCTTGTCGCCGACCACGAAGCAGCGGATGTCGGCGCCGCCGGCTTCCTTTATGTACTCCTGGACCATGATGTTGTGCTTGAGCCCCATGAAAGCCTCGAGCACCGATTCGGCGGCCTTCTCGGTTTCGCAGAGGACCACGCCGATGCCCTGGGTGCCCTCCAGCAGCTTGATCACCAGCGGTGCGCCACCGACCATCTCGATCAGGTCCGGGACGTCGTCCGGGGAATGAGCGAAGCCGGTCACCGGCAGGCCGATGCCCTTGCGCGACAGCAGTTGCAGCGAGCGCAGCTTGTCCCGCGAGCGAGCGATGGCGACCGACTCGTTGAGCGGGAACACGCCCATCATCTCGAACTGGCGCAATACCGCGCAGCCGTAGAAGGTCACCGAGGCGCCGATGCGCGGGATCACCGCGTCGAAGCCCTCCAGCGGTTGTCCCCGGTAGTGGATCTGCGGCTTGTGGCTGGCGATGTTCATGTAGGCGCGCAGCGTATCGATGACCACCATTTCATGGCCGCGCTCCCGCCCGGCCTCCACCAGGCGACGGGTCGAGTAGAGCCGGGGATTGCGCGACAGCACGGCGATTTTCATTCAGCACCTGTGGATGGGTTGGACCGGCTGGCGGGCAGCGGCGGCGAGGCTGTGGGTTGTCGTCGCGGCAGGCATCGGACCGGCCGTTTCGGGAATGGATGGAGGTTGGACAGGTGCTGCCGGCGAATGGCTCAAACCGGGCTCCCGTCGAGCAGGTCGATGTTCGTCGCCGCGGGCAGGGCGGCCGGCGACTCGGGACGATCCTGGACGTAGGCCAGGGCCGGGTTGACCACCAGTTGCCCGGCGATCAGCGCCTTGGAGCCGAGCAGCACGCGATAGCGCATGGACTTGCGGCAGGCCAGGGTGAACTCTACCGGCCACATGCGATCGCCCAGCGCCAGGGTGGTGCGGATCACGTAGCGGGTCTGGGCCTGGCCGTTGGAGCTGCGAATGCTCTTGCGCGCGACCATCGGCGCTTCGCAACGGTGCCGGCGCTGCACCAGCGTGCCGAGGTGGGCGGTGAAGCGCACCCACTTCTCGCCGTCGCGCTCGAAGGGAACGATGTCCGATGCATGCAGGCTGGAGGTGCTGGCGCCGGTGTCGATCTTCGCGCGCAGCCCGACCATGCCCAGTTCGGGAAAGGCGATCCACTCGCGCAGACCGATGACGGAAAGCTGGTCGAATGTCTTCACGGGTAGGCATTCCAGGCGTTTTGCCGGCATTCTAGCAGGGCTATGGGCGGCCGCCAGACGGCTGCCCGAGGATGCCGAAGACGAACCTAGCGGCTGTCGATGACAGTCGCGAGACAGCGGCGGAACGAATACGGGAAATGCCAGTGAGCGAGAAAGACGACGACAAGGTGCGCCTGGACAAGTGGCTCTGGGCGGCGCGCTTCTTCAAGACCCGGGCGCTGGCCAAGGCCGCGATAGAGGGCGGCAAGGTGCATTGCCGGGGCGAGCGGTGCAAGCCGAGCAAGGAACCCAGGGTAGGGGAGGAGTTGACCATTCGTACGGGCTTCGACGAGCGAACCGTGACCATTCGCGCGCTTTCCGTAGTCCGGCGTGGCGCGCCGGAGGCCCAGGCTCTCTACGAGGAAACCGCGGACAGCGTGGCAAGCCGCGAGCGCGCGGCGGCCATGCGCAAGGCCGGGGCGCTGGGCGTACAGACAGAGGGGCGGCCGAGCAAGAAGCAGCGGCGGCAGATCCACCAGTTGCGCGGCGGCCAGGACTGAGAAGCGCCGGTCTCCCGCAGGGGAGACCGGGATGGCCTCAGGCCGAGTCGCGGACCACGCCGAGGCGGCCGATCAGCGGCAATTTCGCCAGCAGGCGGAACAGCGGTTCGGTCACCTGCACCAGCCAGCCGCTGGCCTTCGCCGCCAGCGGTGTGTAGCAGCCCCAGGCGAGGGCCAGCAGGGCCATCTGCAGGCCGCCGATGTAGTCGTCCTGGCCCCAGTGCGCGCCGGCTACCAGGCGCGGCAGCATGAACAGCACGGCCAGGGTCCAGATCAGCAGGAACTGCCCGGCGCGGCGGGCGAACAGCGACATGAACAGCGCCCAGACCAGCAGCACCGAGGCGTGGTCGCCGGGGAAGCTGCGCTTGGAGCGGTCCTTGATTTCCCACACGCGTTCCCAGTCCGGGAAGTGGTCGCTGAGGTGGATGGCCTTGTCCATCAGCATCGACAGGCTGGCGTGCTGCCAGTGCAGGTGGTGGGCGATCTTGGCGTAGAGCACGCGGATCACCACCAGGATCAGCAGGGTCACGATGAAGCCGAAGGTCAGCCGCCGTACCTGGTTCGCTGGCAGCAGCCAGTCGCCGCGAATCAGCAGGCAGAGCAGGATCACCCCGACCACCGCGTCGAACGGTCGGGTACTGAGCAGGCCCCAGAGTTTCAGCCAGGTTTCGTTGAGGGCGAGGGAGCCGTTGAGCTTGTCGAAGAGCCAGAAGTCGAAGCCGTTCATCAGCTCGCGGGTGGGGCCCCAGAGCCACAGGATCAGCAGCAGGAGCGCCAGAAGATGACAGGTGGCGAACTTGCGCCATTGCCAGGCCGCTTGGAACGGAGAGGCATTATCCATAAAATCGTTTCCCCCTATCGGCGCCGGGTCGGCGTACGACTGTCACGAAGCGCGCTTTTATAGGCCTTTGTCACTCACTTGTCATTCCCTCATTCGTAGCGTTGTGTCCCGCATGTCCCATTCAGATCAGAGCCAGCGTTTCCTTTTCGACGATACCGACGTGCGCGGCGAGATGGTCGATCTCGAGCGCAGCTACAGCGAAGTGCTGGCCAAACATCCCTATCCGGAACCGGTCGCGCAGCTGCTCGGGGAGATGCTCGCGGCGGCCTCGCTGCTCTGCGGCACGCTCAAGTTCGACGGCCTGCTGGTATTGCAGGCGCGCTCCAGCGGCGCGGTTCCGCTGTTGATGGTGGAGTGTTCCAGCGACCGCCAGGTGCGTGGCCTGGCCCGCTATTCGGCGGAGTCCATCGGCGCCGACGCCGGCATGCAGGAACTGATGCCCGAAGGCGTGCTGACCCTCACCGTGGACCCGGTCAAGGGCCAGCGCTACCAGGGGATCGTCGCCCTGGAGGGGGTGAACCTGGCGGAATGCCTGTCCAACTACTTCGCCAGCTCGGAACAGCTGCCGACCCGTTTCTGGCTCAACGCCAACGGCCGCCGCGCCCGCGGCCTGCTGCTGCAGCAGCTTCCCGCCGACCGCCTGAAGGACCCCGAGGCCCGCGAGGCCAGTTGGCAGCACCTGACCACCCTGGCCGACACGCTGACCGCCGAAGAGCTGCTGGCGCTGGACAACGAGACCGTCCTGCACCGCCTCTACCACGAGGAAACCGTGCGCCTGTTCGAGCCGCAACCGCTGGTCTTCCATTGCAGTTGCTCGCGGGAACGTTCGGCCAACGCCCTGGTCAGTCTCGGGCAGGCCGACTGCGAGCGGCTGCTCGAGGAGGAAGAAGGCTCGATCAGCATCGACTGCCAGTTCTGCAACCAGCGCTACCTGTTCGACGCCTCCGACGTCGCCCAGTTGTTCGCTGGCGCTGGCAGCCAGGGGCCTTCCGAGACCCGCCACTGACGATTTTTCATCCAGCGGGCTTTTCTGGCATAATCCCGCCACTTTTTTCCTGTAGTGAGTTTTTTGAAGCGCTACGAAGTTTGGAGGACTCGGCCTCTGGCCGACGGGGAACCACATGACGCAAGCCAACAACGCCGTGTACACCGATATCAGCGCCGCCCAACTGGTAGAAGAAGCCATTCGCCGCGGTGAGGGCGAACTGGCCGCCAACGGCTCGCTGGTCGTACGTACCGGCCATCGCACCGGCCGTTCGCCGGTCGACCGTTTCATCGTCGAAGAGCCGAGCACCAAGGACGCGATCGCCTGGGGCAACATCAACCGTCCGTTCCCGGCCGACAAGTTCGATGCGCTGTGGGCCCGCGTGGAAGCGTTCAACAACGCCCAGGACCATTTCGTTTCCCATGTTCATGTAGGTTCCGCCGAGGCTTACTACCTGCCGGTGAAGATGACCACCGCTACCGCCTGGCAGAATCTGTTCGGCCGTTGCCTGTTCATCGAGCCGGAGCAGTACAACCCGGCCGGCAAGGACGAGTGGCAGGTCCTCAATGTCGCCAACTTCGAATGCGTGCCCGAGCGCGACGGCACCAACTCCGACGGTTGCGTGATCCTCAATTTCGCCCAGAAGAAAGTGCTGATCGCAGGCATGCGTTATGCCGGCGAGATGAAGAAAGCCATGTTCTCCGTGCAGAACTTCCTGCTGCCCGAGCGCGATGTGCTGCCGATGCACTGCGCTGCCAACATCGGCGAAGCGGGCGATGTGACCCTGTTCTTCGGCCTGTCCGGCACCGGCAAGACCACCCTGTCCGCCGATGAAAGCCGTTACCTGATCGGTGACGACGAGCACGGCTGGGGCGAGGGCGTGGTGTTCAACGTCGAAGGCGGTTGCTATGCCAAGTGCATCGACCTGTCCGAGAAGAACGAGCCGGTCATCTGGAAAGCCATCAAGTTCGGCGCCGTGCTGGAGAACGTGGTTCTCGACGAAGAGCGCGTGCCCAACTACGCCGATGACAGCCTGACCCAGAACAGCCGCGCCGCCTACCCGCTGGAGCACGTCGAGAAGCGTTCGGAGAAGAACCTCGGCGGCGAGCCCAACGCGGTGATCTTCCTGACCTGCGACCTGACCGGCGTACTGCCGCCGGTATCGATCCTGAACAATGAGCAGGCGGCCTACCACTTCCTGTCCGGCTATACCGCGCTGGTCGGCTCCACCGAGATGGGTTCCGGCGGCGGTATCAAGTCGACCTTCTCCACCTGCTTCGGTGCTCCTTTCTTCCCGCGTCCGGCCGGCGTTTATGCCGAGCTGCTGATCAAGCGCATCAAGGCCTTCGGCTCCAAGGTCTACCTGGTCAACACTGGCTGGACCGGCGGTGGCTACGGCGTCGGCAAGCGCTTCAACATCCCGACCACCCGTGGCGTGATCGCGGCGATCCAGAGCGGCGCGCTGATCGGCGCGGAAACCGAGCACCTGGACATCATCAACCTGGACGTGCCGAAGGCCGTTCCGGGCGTCGAGACCAATCTGCTCAACCCGCGCAACACCTGGGCTGACAAGGCTGCCTACGACGAGGCGGCGAAGGGCCTGGCCAAGCAGTTCATCGAAAACTTCAAGAAATTCGAGGTTTCCGATGCGATCAAGGCCGCCGGCCCGCAGCTGTAAGCCACGTTTCGGCACCATGAAAAAACCGCCTTCGGGCGGTTTTTTCATGGGCGAACGTCAGGGGTAGGTGACGGTGATCAGGTAGTTGCCGGAGCGGCGATCGCTTCCGGCCAGCTCATAGTGCGCCGAGAAATCCCGTTCACCGATGACCGTATCGCTGGGTTGCAAGTGGCGCACCTCGCCGGTCTTCATCGAACGGATGCTGACATCCGCGGTGCGCGCCTGCATGGGACAGCCACTGAGGTGGAAACTGCCCTTGCTTTCGTCTTGGCGGGGAGCGCTCATCGAGCATGGTGGCTCGACAATGGCGCCGGTGAAGCGGATGACGCCGCTGATGCTGCCGGGGGCGGCGAACAGGTTGCTGGAAGTTCCTACAAGAAGACCGAACAAAGCCAGTTGGCCCATCCTGTTCATGAGCTTACTCCTACGTGAGTTCATCCTTATTTTTCTGCGTTCGTGCGTCCCGGGAGGGGCCCTCTCCCAGGCGCTGGCATTGGAGTGGAATATAGGACAATTCCTTAGGAAAATTCCTTCCTAGGAATAGTCCTAGTCTTAATTCTGTAAGTAGCTGCTGTGGGGCTGCGTCGGATTTATTGAAGTCTGGTTTATCTTCTCGCCAATGCCCTAGAGTGGGCGCCCCTTTGTTCCCTCGCAGTGGATTTCCCCATGCATATCGAAGACGCCGTTCGTAGTCGCCGTGCCATCAAGGGCTACGACTCATCCTTCAGCCTGACTCGCGAAGAGAAGGACCATCTCCTGGACCTGGCGCTGCATGCGCCTTCCGCCTTCAACCTGCAACACGTGCGGCTGGTCGAGGTCAGCGATCCGCAATTGCGCGTGCAGTTGCGTGAAGTGGCCTGGGACCAGGCGCAGGTCACCGACGCGGCGATGCTGGTGGTGGTGTGCGCCCAGCTCGACAGTTGGGAGCGCAACGCGCAGCGGGTCTGGGACGGTGCTCCCGAGGCGGTACAGGCGTTCATGGCAGGCGCCATCGACACCTACTACCGCGGCAAGCCCCAGGTACAGCGCGACGAAGCCATGCGCAGCTGCGGCCTGCTGGCGCAGACCCTGATGCTGGTCGCCCGCGGCCAGGGCCTGGATTCGTGTCCGATGGATGGTTTCGACTTCGATGCCGTGGCCCGGCTGATCAACCTGCCGGACAACCATGTGATCGGCCTGATGGTCGCGGTCGGGAAAAAGGCCGTTGAACCCTGGCCGCGCAGCGGCAAGCTGCCGCGGGAAGAACTGGTCATTCGCGACCGCTTCTGACTGCCCGGATTCCCCTAGTCCGGTCCGGCGGCCCCGACCTGGCGGATCTGTTCGACCAGCCATTGCAGGGCGATGTCGCGTTCGCGCTGGGCCAGAAACACCAGTTCCAGGTGGAACGGGCCGAGGTCGAACGGCAGGTCGAACGATTGCAGGGGCAGCAATCGTTCGAAGTAGTGCGCCAGTTGTCGCGGCAGGACGCCGACCAGGTCGCTGTACGCGGCGATGTGCGCTGCCTGCAGGTAGTTCGGCGTGGTGTAGGCCACTTGCCGCTTGAGCCCCTGGCTGCCCAGCCACTGGTCGACCATCCCCTTGGTCTGCCCGCCGTGCACCCACAGGTGCTGCAGCTCCAGGAAGGTGGCCAGGTCGGGAGCCTGCGCCAGCAGCGGGTGCTGACGCCGGGCGACCAGTTGCAGGGTCTCGCTGGCCCAATGGCGGCGCTGGAAGCGCGCCGGGACGTTTTCGAAGCGGCCTAGCACCAGGTCCAGTTCGCCTTTGTCCAGCGCCTCGGCCGGCAAGGTCGGGGTCAGGTGCTGGATGGCGATGGAGATTCCCGGCGCCCGCTCACTCAGGCGGCGCATCAGGGCGGGCATGCAGATCAGTTCGACGTAGTCGGTCACCGCTACGGTGAAGCGCTGCCGGCTGCGCCCCGGATCGAAGCCCTCGCCGTCGCCCAGGCTCTGTTCGATCTGCCGCAGCGCCGCGCGGATCGGCGCTTCCAGCGCCAGCGCCCGGGGCGTCGGCTGCATCGCACGACCGGCGCGGACCAGCAGCGGGTCGTCGAGCAGCTCGCGCAGGCGGTTCAGCGCATTGCTCACTGCCGGCTGGCTCAGCGCCAGGCGCTCCGCCGCGCGCGAGACGTTGCGTTCGCGCAGCAGCGCGTCAAGGACGCGTAGCAGGTTGAGGTCGAAGGTTTGGATATTCACTGCCTGAATTCCAGCTATCACAAGACTAAATTTCAAAAATAGTACGACCTTCCCCTAAGGTAGTGGTCGCTTTTTGTGCGGTCGGACTGCCCCAGGTTTCGTCCACCGTTCCTCCTGCGCTCGCTACAACGAGGACAAGACCATGAGCCAGAACTTTTCCTTCCGCCAGGCCGCGGTGATCGGCGCCGGCACCATGGGTCGCGGTATCGTCATGTGCCTGGCCAACGCCGGTCTCGACGTGCAGTGGCTGGACAGCAACCCGCAGATGCTCAACCAGGCGCTCGGCGCCGTGGCCGACACCTACGCGCACAACGTGCGTCAGGGGCGCATCGGCGAAGAGGAAGCGGCCGCGCGCCGCGCCCGCATCACGCCGGTCCAGCACCTCGCCGCGATGCGCGAGGCGGACCTGGTGATCGAGGCGGTCTACGAGAACCTGGAACTCAAGCAATCGATCTTCCGCGAGCTGGACGCGGCGCTGAAGCCCTCCGCGGTGCTGGCCAGCAATACCTCCTACCTGGACATCGACGCCATCGCCGCGGTCACCGCGCGTCCGGGTCAGGTGCTCGGCCTGCACTTCTTCAGCCCGGCGCACATCATGCGGCTGCTGGAGATCGTGCGCGGCGCGCAGACCGCGCCGGCGGTGCTGGAGGCGGCCCTGGCGCTGGGCGAGCGGATGGGCAAGGTCAGCGTGGTGGCCGGCAACTGCCACGGCTTCATCGGCAACCGCATGCTCGAACCCTACGCCACCGAGGCCCGCCTGATGCTGCTGGAAGGCGCCCTGCCGTACCAGGTGGACCGGGCTCTCCAGGCGTTCGGTTTCGCCATGGGGCCGTTCCGCATGTACGACGTGGTCGGTATCGACCTTGAGTGGCGCGCCCGCGAGTTGGCCGGGGTCGGCCAGGACCAGCCGGCCGTGCAGGTGGACAACCGCCTTTGCGAGATGGGCCGCTTCGGCCAGAAGAGCGGTGCCGGCTACTACCGCTACGCGCCGGGTAGCCGCCAGGCGGAGCACGATACCGAGGTGGATGCCCTGGTGCTCTGGGTTGCCGAAACGCTGGGCTACCCGCGGCGCGATTTCGCCGACGAGGAAATCCTCGAGCGTTGCCTGCTGGCGCTGGTCAACGAGGGCGCGAAGATCCTCGACGAGGGTATCGCCGCCCGTAGTGCCGACATCGACACTGTCTACCTGAACGGCTACGGCTTCCCCGCCGCGGAGGGCGGTCCCATGGCCTGGGCCGATCGCCTCGGCGCGGCCGAGCTGCTGCAACGCTTGCGTTTCCTCGAACAGCGCCACGGCGCACGCTGGAAGCCGGCGTCCCTGGTCGAGCGCCTGGCCGCCGAGGGCGGAGCCTTCGCCGACCTGCAGGAGGCGCGCTGAGATGGATTACCAGGCCCCCTTGCGCGACATGCGCTTCGTTCTCCATGAACTGTTCGATGTCGGCGCGCATTGCGAACTGCTGGGCAACGGCATCGATCGCGAACTGATCGACGGCGTGCTCGAGGAAGGCGCGCGCTACACCGGCCAGGTGGTGGCGCCGCTCAATCGCAACAGCGACGAGGAAGGCGCGAAGCTGAAGGACGGCGTGGTGACCACCCCCACCGGCTTTCGCGAAGCCTACCGGCAGTACAGCGAGAACGGCTGGGCGAGCATGACCGGACCCACCGAGTACGGCGGCCAGGGCTTCCCGCAGATGGTCTCCGCGTGCTTCCACGAGATGCTGATGGCCGCCAGCCTGTCCTTCCGCGTCTATTCGGGGCTGACCGAGGGCGCCGTGCTGGCCCTGTACAAGCATGGCGACGAGGCGTTGCGGCGCGACTACCTGGGCAAGCTGGTGAGCGGCGAATGGGCCGGCACCATGTGCCTGACCGAACCCCAGGCCGGCACCGACCTCGCCCTCCTGCGCACCCGCGCCGAGGCGCAGGCCGACGGCAGCTACGCGATCAGCGGCAGCAAGATCTTCATCAGCGGTGGCGAGCAGGACCTCACCGAGAACATCGTCCACCTGGTGCTGGCGCGCCTGGCGGACGCGCCGGCCGGGGTGAAGGGCATCAGTCTGTTCCTGGTGCCGAAGTTCGTCGCCAATCCCGATGGCTCCCTGGGCGAGCGCAACAGCCTGGGGTGCGGCGCCATCGAGCACAAGATGGGGATCAAGGGCGCCTCCACCTGCGTGATGAACTTCGACGGCGCCAGGGGCTGGCTGCTGGGCCAGGCGAACCAGGGCCTGGCCTGCATGTTCACGATGATGAACGACGCGCGCTTCCAGGTCGGCCTGCAGGGCCTGGGTATCGCCGAACGGGCCTTCCAGGGCGCCCTCGGCTACGCCCGCGAACGCCTGCAGTCGCGCGCCCTGGTCGGCCCGCAGGCACCGGACAAGGTCGCCGACCCGATCATCGTGCACCCCGACGTGCGGCGCATGCTGCTGACCCAGAAGACCCTGGTCGAAGGCTGCCGCATGCTGGCGGCCTGCTGCGCACGCCAGCTCGACCTGGAACACGGCCATCCGGATGCCGACGGCCGGCGCGCGGCGACGCGCCGTGCAGCGCTGCTGATCCCCATCGTCAAGGCCTTCCTTACCGATGTCGGCCAGGAAGTCGCCAGCCTCGGCGTACAGGTCTATGGCGGTCACGGTTTCATCCGCGAATGGGGCATGGAGCAGTTGATGCGCGACAGTCGCATCACCCAGATATACGAAGGCACCAATGGCATCCAGGCGCTCGATCTGGTCCGCCGCAAGCTGCTCGGCGACCAGGGCGGCGAACTGCTGGCGCTGCAAGGCGAACTGGCGGTGGCCAGCGAGGCGCTGCAAGGGCGTGCTGCGCTGGCGCCACTGGCTGAGCCGGTGCTGCAACGCCTGGAGGAGTGGCGGCAGCTCACCGGCCAGGTACTCGAGGCCTGCGCCCGCGATCCCCAGGAGATCGGCGCCACTTCGGTGGACTTCCTCCAGTACAGCGCCTACGTATTGCTCGCGGCCCTCTGGTTGCAAGCCGCGGCACGAGCCCAGGAAGCGCTGGACGGCGGCTCCGGCGAGGGCGATTTCTATCGGGCCAAGCTGCGCAGCGCCGATTTCTACCTGCGGCGCATCCTGCCGCGGGCGAGCATGCACCGCGAAGCCTTGCTCGGTGGCGCCGACTGCCTGATGGCCCTGCCCGAGGAGCATTTCTCGTTCTGACGGGCGTCTCGCCCAAGGAGACCGATATGCAAGCTTTCAGTTTCGCCACTACCGCGCAGATCCTCTGCGAGGTCGGCTCCGCCATCCGCCTGGCGGAACTCTGCCGCGAGCGAAGGGCGCGCCGCGTGTTGATCGTGACCGATCCGGGGATCACCCGGCTCGGCTTGCTGGATGCGATCCTGCCCGGCTTCCCGCGCCTGGGCCTGGCCGTCGAGGTGTACGACCAGGTGCTCGCCGATCCGCCCGAGTCGGTGGTCGAGGCCGCGCTCGGGCGGGCGCGGGGCATGGCTGCCGAGCTGGTGGTCGGTTTCGGCGGCGGCAGCTCCATGGACGTAGCCAAGCTGGTCGCGCTGCTCGCCCACCCAGAAGCAGGGCAGGGGCTCGGCGAGGTCTTCGGGGTCGGCAACGCACGCGGGCCGCGCCTGCCGCTGATCCAGGTGCCGACCACCGCCGGGACCGGCTCCGAGGTGACGCCGATCGCCATCGTCACCACCGGCGAGACCACCAAGATGGGCGTGGTCTCGCCCCACTTGCTGCCCGACCTGGCGCTGCTCGACGCCGACCTGACCCTCGGCTTGCCGCCGGCGGTCACCGCGGCGACCGGTATCGACGCGATGGTGCATGCGATCGAGAGCTATACCAGCAAACTGAAGAAGAACCCGCTGTCCGACCTGCTGGCGCGGGAGGCGTTGCGCCTGCTGGCGGCCAACCTGGAACGCGCGGTAGGCGACGGCGGCGACCGCGAGGCGCGCCAGGCCATGCTGCTGGGCGCCTGCCTGGCCGGGCAGGCCTTCGCCAATGCGCCGGTGGCGGCGGTGCATGCCCTGGCCTATCCGCTGGGAGGGCATTTCCACATTCCCCACGGCCTGAGCAATGCGCTGGTGCTACCGGAGGTGATCCGTTTCAACGCTCCCGCTGCCGCTGGACTCTATGCCGAGCTGGCGCCGCTGCTGCTGGGCGACCGCTTGCGTCCGGGCGATCGCGACGCGCTTACCGTGCAGCTGATCGACGAACTGGCCCAGCTCAGTCCGCGCAACGGCCTGCCGAGCCGCTTGCGCGACGCCGGGGTGGACGAGGCGATGCTGCCGCGCCTGGCCGCCGACGCGATGCTCCAGCAGCGTCTGCTGGTCAACAACCCGCGCGAGGTCGGCGAGGCGGATGCCCTGGCGATCTATCGCGCGGCATACTGAATCCCTTCTACGAGGACCGGGCATGGCGACCGCCCTGCGACCGCTGCGCGAGCAGTACCTTCATTTCCAGCCGATCACCACGCGCTGGCACGACAACGACATCTACGGACACGTGAACAACGTGACCTACTATGCGTTCTTCGACACGGCGGTGAATACCTACCTGATCGAGCGCGGCGGCCTGGATATCCAGGGCGGCGAAGTGATCGGCCTGGTGGTCAGTTCCAGCTGCGACTATTTCGCGCCGGTGGCCTTCCCCCAGCGGATCGAGATGGGCCTGCGGGTGGCGCGCCTGGGCAACAGCTCGGTGCAGTACGAATTGGCCTTGTTCCTCGAAGGGCAGCGGGAGGCCTGCGCGGCCGGGCGTTTCGTGCATGTCTTCGTGGAGCGCCGAAGCAGCCGCCCGGTGGCCATTCCGCAGGAACTACGCGATGCGCTGGCCGCGCTTCAGAGCGCGGCCCAGTGACAGAGATCGCCCGCCGCCCGTGACAGGGCGATGGCGTGCAGCTCGTTCAGGCGATCGACGCGTACCTGCCGTTGCAGCGCCTGGTTGAGCCTCGGCCGGCAGTCGTCGACGCGCAGTTCGGCGAGCGCCGGGGCGTAGCCGCGCAGCAGCTCCAGGTTGAGCTGATTGAGGCGGCTGCGGATGCGCTCCAGGTCGACCGCCTGGCCAGCGTCCGGTAGCGGCCGGCTGAGCAGGCGGTACTGGACCAGCTTGTTCGCCTCGATCTGCGCGGCGAACAGCAGGCGCACCTGCTCGGCGCCGACCCCGTGGCTCCCGGCTTGTCCGGCGAGCATCTGCAACTGTTGTTCTTCCCGCGGGCTGTCCTGTACCGCCTTGCCCGACTGGGCCTTGCTCTGGGCTACCTGATCGGCTAGTTGCAAACGCTGGCTGCTCAGGCTCAACAGTTGCTGGAGAGCCGGTGACAGCGGCTGGGCCTGGAGCAACGGGCCTTGCAGGAGCAGGAGGGCAAGCAGGCCCCAACTGGCGAACGACGGGCGCATCTGGAAATCTCGGATGGAATTGATGTCCGGCACGCTAGCAAAGCGAGCCCGGTGCGACAATCCATGACATGGCGTGAGGCGAACAGGAAGCGCTGGATGGGACATTTCTGATTGAACGTTTGCAGTCTCGACGCTGGAGCAATGTTCTGTGACCATCCCTCCACACCATTTCATTCACCAAAGGGGCCGGTTTGCCCCTGCTATGACTGGCAAGGACGCGGAACATGGGTTTCCTGATACTCTCCCGCCGAGAAGGCGAAGGCATCACCCTGTCCCTCAAGGCCGACTACCCGGCGGAGGAACTGATTCGGCAATTGCGCGAAGGCGGCATCCGGATCCTGGTCACCGATATCATCGGCAACCAGGCCCGGGTCGGAATCGAGGCGCCGCGTGGCGTCCTGATCGTTCGCGACGAGTTGAAAACGGCACCGAAAGGCTGACGAACGGTAGAAAGTAAAAGCCCCGCGTTCGCGGGGCTTTTACACATCAGCTTCGGCAAGCATGCCGATCAACGATGCTTGTGCTTGCGGTGTTTCTTGCCGCGGTGACCGCTGTCGTTGTCCTTGCCCAGGTTGTTACCGACCGCGCCACCCGCTGCGCCGCCGAGGCCTGCACCTATGGTCGCGCCGGTGCTGCCGCCCAGCTTGTTGCCGATCACCGAACCGCCGGCCGCGCCGAGCCCGCCACCCAGGGCGGCTTCGGTCTTGCGCCCGTCCTTGGCGGTCATCGCGCCGCCGGCCGCGCCACCCAGGCCGGCGCCTATGGCCGCACCGGTGCTACCGCCGATGGCGCCGCCCACG
This sequence comes from Pseudomonas sp. DL, assembly GCF_047199225.1. Classification (NCBI taxonomy): domain Bacteria; kingdom Pseudomonadati; phylum Pseudomonadota; class Gammaproteobacteria; order Pseudomonadales; family Pseudomonadaceae; genus Pseudomonas; species Pseudomonas sp. DL. Next base: position 6,025,899 of record NZ_CP178323.1, on the reverse strand, counting down.
ACGTTGCCCAGGGCACCGCCTACGCCGCCGCCCACCGCGGTCTTGGTGGAATCGCCGGCGAGCGCGGCTTGTGCGCTCAGCAGGCCGAACGCGATTACCAGGAGAGATTTACGCATCGTGCGTGCCTCATCGTTTCAATCGGGAGGGAAATACGGTCGTTCGCACAAAGGCCGGACCATCCGGCCCGGCCTTTGCCTCGTAGGGAGCGGCGGGTTCAGTCGTCGTAGTAGCGACGATGATGCTTGTGGCGCTTCCACTTCTTGTACTGGCCATAGTGATGGCCGTTGTCATGCCGGTAATAGCCATCGCGATAGCCGGCGCGGCGGTAGTAGCGACGGTCGCGGTAGTCGTCATCGTCGTCGTAGCGGCGGTTGCCGTCGCCATAATGGTTGCCCAGCGCGCCGCCGCCGGCGCCGCCGAGGGCCGCGCCGATCAGGCCACCGGTGCTGCCACCGATCTGCCGGCCGATGACGTTGCCGCCTGCGGCACCGAGGCCGCCGCCGATCGCCGCTTCGGTCTTGTTGCCGCGTCCGGCGCCGACTGCACCGCCCGCAGCGCCACCGATGCCACTACCGATCGCGGCGCCAGTGCTGCCGCCGACCGCATCGCCGACGACCGAACCCAACACCCCGCCCAAGGCGCCGCCGATGGCCGCGCGGGTGTCGTCGCCTGCGAAGGCGGTACTACCGACCAGACTCAGGGACAACAGGAGTATCGAGGAATACTTCATAGAGAGTTTCTCTCTGTGGGGATGACGGCTGCGATGCTGGGGTTGGCCCAAACCGCTGACAAGCGCCAGCCGACGATTGGTAGAGCAAATTCGAAATATTCCAAGTGCTTGTTTTGTATGGGGAACTTTCTTAAGTAGAGGCGGTCGTAGACCGAATGTGAAGCGCGATTTCAGGGTCGAAATCGGTATTTTTGCTGGCGGGATGCTGGCCATTCTAACGCCGACGAGCGGCCTGCCTTCAAGGCCTTTCATCGACTTTTCCTTAAGACGCCGCCTCCTGTTGCAGGAGGCGGCGTTTTTCGTGGGCTTCAGATAATGCGCCCGTCGCCCGTGGCCTTTTCCAGGCGTACCGCGATGAACTTCGAAGTCGGCGTATGGCTGCCGACGCCGACGCTCTCCAGCGGCACCAGGGGATTGGTTTCCGGGTAGTAGGCGGCTGCCTGGCCGGCCGGGATGTCGAAGGCGAGCAGGGTGAAGCGGCGTACCCGGCGTTCGATGCCATCGCTCCACAGCGAGACCAGGTCGACCTTGTCGCCCGGCTGGTAGCCCAGGCGGCGGATATCCGCCTCGTTGGCGAATACCACTTCGCGCTGGCCCTTCACTCCGCGATAGCGATCGTCCAGGCCGTAGATGGTGGTGTTGTACTGGTCATGGGAGCGCAGGGTCTGCAGGATCAGGTCGGGTTCGAGGCCGCTGTCGCGCACCTGTGCCGGCAACAGGTCGCGGGGCAGCGGGTTGGCGACGAAGTTGGCCTTGCCGCTGGCGGTGTTCCAGCGTCGTTCGCCGGCGGAGTTGCCGAGGTAGAAGCCACCGGGATGGCGGACGCGGCGGTTGAAGTCGGCGAAACCGGGGATGGTGTCGGCGATCAGCTCGCGGATGCGCTCGTAGTTGGCGATCAGCGCGTCCCAGTCCACCGGATGGTTGCCCAGGGTTGCCTTGGCGATGCCGGCGATGATCGCCGGCTCCGAACGCATCTGCTGCGAGAGCGGCTCCAGTTGCCCGTAGGATGCGTGGATCATGCTGAACGAGTCTTCCACCGTGACCGCCTGCGGGCCTTCGGCCTGGCGGTCGATGTCGGTGCGCCCCAGGCAGGGCAGGATCAGTGCGTCGCGGCCGGTGGTCAGGTGGCTGCGGTTGAGCTTGGTGCTGATGTGCACGGTCAGGTCGCATGACGCCAGGGCGGCGTGGGTGCGCGGACTGTCCGGGGTGGCCTGGGCGAAATTGCCGCCCAGGCCGATGAAGACCTTCGACTTGCCGGCGAGCATCGCGGCGATCGCCTCGACGGCGTTGTGCCCGTTGTGGCGTGGCACTTCGAAGCCGAAGCGCCGTTCCAGTGCGTCGAGCAGCGCCGCCGGCGGCCGCTCGTTGATGCCCATGGTGCGGTCACCCTGAACGTTGCTGTGGCCGCGGACCGGGCAGAGACCGGCGCCCGGGCGGCCCAGGTTGCCGCGCAGGAGTTGCAGGTTGACGATTTCCTGGATGATCGCCACCGAATGGTGGTGCTGGGTGATGCCCATCGCCCAGCAGACGATGACCCTGTTCGCCCGCCGGTACATCCGCGCAGCCTGCTCGATTTCCGCCAGGCCCAGCCCGGACTGGCGCTCCAGGTGTTCCCAGGGGGTGGCATCCAGTTCGGCCAGGTAGGCCTCGAGGCCGTCGGTGTGCTCGGCGATGAAGGCGTGGTCGAATACCGGCTCGCTACCCTCGGCCTGGGCTTCGCGCTCCCAGGCGAGGAGGAACTTGGCGATCCCGCGGATCGCCGCCATGTCGCCGCCCAGTGCCGGACGGAAGAACGCGGTGTTCAGCGGCGAGGACCCGTTGGTCAGCATTTCCAGCGCGTTCTGCGGGTGCTGGAAGCGCTCCAGGCCGCGCTCCTTGAGAGGGTTGAAGCAGACCACCTGGGCACCGCGCTTCACTGCCTCGCGCAGCGGCTCGAGCATGCGCGGGTGGTTGGTGCCGGGGTTCTGCCCAAGGATGAAGATCGCGTCGGCGTGTTCGAAGTCGTCGAAGGTCACGCTGCCCTTGCCGACCCCGACGCTGCGGCCCAGTGCCACGCCGCTGGCTTCGTGGCACATGTTCGAGCAGTCGGGGAAGTTGTTTGTGCCGAACGCGCGGACGAACAACTGGTAGAGGTAGGCCGCCTCGTTGCTGGCCCGCCCGGAGGTATAGAACTCCGCCTGGTCGGGGCTATCCAGGCGTCGCAGGTGCTCGGCGACCAGGGCGAAGGCGGCGTCCCAGGTGATCGGCTGGTAGTGGTCGCTGAGCGGGTCGTAGCGCATCGGTCCGGTGAGGCGGCCCTGGTATTCCAGCCAGTAGTCGCTCTGTTCGCGCAGGGCGCTGACGCTGTAGCGGGCGAAGAACGCCGCGTCGACGCGGCGCTTGGTGGCTTCCCAGTTGACTGCCTTGGCACCGTTCTCGCAGAACTTCACCCGGCCGTCTTCCGGCGAGTCGCCCCAGGCGCAGCCGGGGCAGTCGAAACCGCCGTTCTGGTTGGTCTTGAGCAGGGCGCGGAGGTTCTTGAACGGCTGTTTGCTGTCCAGCCAGAAGTGCGCCACGCTGCGCAGCGCGCCCCAGCCGGCGGCGGCGCCGGCATAGGGCTTGTAGCGGGGTTGGAGAGGTTGCAGGCTCATGGCGGACTCACTCGGTTGCGGCCGGCGCCGGGCTGTAGACCCGCGGGGCGTTGTGATGGGGCTGGTGGATCAGGTTCAGTTGGTGGCGGCGCGCCCATTGCACGGTCAGGGCGGTGGGGGCGGAGAGGCTGACCAGGGTGCCGATCCCGGCACGTACGGCCTTGTGGATAAGCTCCAGGCTGCAGCGGCTGGTGACCACGGCGAAACCGCGCGCGGCGTCGAGGCCTTGGCGGTGCAGGGCGCCGATCAGCTTGTCGAGGGCGTTGTGGCGGCCGATGTCCTCGCGACACAGGCGCAGCTCGCCATGCCCGTCGAAATACAGCGCGGCATGCAGGGCGCCGCTATGGCGCGCCAGTCGCTGGGCCTGCTCGATACGCTGGCGCAGGGCGCCGAGATGGGCGGCGGGAGGCAGCGCCTGCGGCGACCGTTCCGGCAGTTGCGGCAGGGCCTGCTCCAGGGCTTCGACGCCGCACAGGCCGCAGCCGGAAGTGCCGGCCAGTTGCCGGCGTTGGCGCTTGAGGTTCCAGAACGCGCGGCTGCTGATTTCGACCTCGGCGTGGAGGGATTCGCCCTGGCCGCTGACGCGGATTTCATAGATGTCGTCGATGGACTCCACGAAGCCGCTGCTGAGGCTGAAACCGCGGACGAAATCCTCGATGTCCTCGGGCGAGGCCATCATCACCGCCTGGTTCAGTCCGTTGTAGCTGATCGCCACGGCACACTCGGCGGCAAGGGAGGCCTGGCCGACCTGCTGCGGCAGGTGCAGGTCGGCGTAGCGGTAATCGTCGGGAACGGCGGAAGGCGCCCAGGTATCCGCGGATACCGGGCATGCAGGCTGGCAAGGCATGGGCTGGGCCCTATCGTTCTAGGTGTGGCACCAGCCTAGGCCTGACGCGGGGCAGCGTCTAATCGGTTGTGCCGATGCGCTGATCGACGTGATCTATCAAGACTGCGGCGCCAACCAGTTCCGGGCTTCCTCGAAACAGGCTTCGGCCAGCGCCGAGCGCGGCTGTCCGCTGCGGATGATCAGACCGAGCGCTGCCAGGGTATGGGCGTCCTCGATGGGGATCAGGCGCAACTCGCCGTCGACTTCGCTGCCCAGCGGCATGATCGCGCAGCACAAGCCGCGCTGCACCGCCTGCAGCAGTTGCTGTACCGAGTCGGTTTCCAGGCGCGCGATGGGGCTCAACCCGCGGCTGCGGAAGTTGTGGTCGATGGATTGGCGGAAGTGCATGCCCGCCGAGAGCAGGCCTAGCGGCAGGCCAGCCAGCGCTTCCCAGTTCAGCAGCGCGGCGTCGAGCGGGAAATGGCTGGGGTGATGGAGCAGGCCCATGCGGGTCTCCGCCAGTTCGATGCCCTCGAAATGGCTGCGGTCCAGACGGTCCAGATAAGAGACGCCGAGATCGAACTGGTTGCGCGCCAGGCCTTCGAGTACCTGTTCCGAACTCAGGGAATAGAGCTGGAAACGCAACTCCGGGTGGCGCCCGGCCATGTGCTGGACCAGGCGCATCGGGTCGAAGCTGGCCAGCGGCACCACGCCCAGGCGCAGGGTCCCGACCAGTTGCCCGCGGCAGGCGGCGGCTTCCGCGTACAGCCCTTCCTGGGCCGCCAGCAGGCTGCGTGCCCAGGCCAGTACGCGCTCGCCGGCCTCGGTGAAGCCTTCGAAGCGCTGGCTGCGTCGCACCAGTTCCAGGCCGAGTTCTTCCTCCAGGCTGCGCAGGCGCATGGACAGGGTCGGCTGGGTGACGTGGCAGCGCGCGGCGGCCTGGCCGAAGTGGCGGGTTTCGTCGAGGGCGCAGAGGAATTTCAGTTGCTTGATGTCCATCGGCGCTTCCGTGGCGGGGGTGTCGCCGAATCTTAACGCGAATGGGCGCAGTGTTATGGGGTGACGAAGGAGCCTGGGGATATTTCGCCGGTTTTTGCAGTCTAGACTTGGCTAGTCGCGGATCGGGATTGCGCCGGCCGCTTGCAACCGTAACCGTAAAGGGAGAACCAAAGATGGGTATTTTCGCGTTCGTGAAGGAAGCCGGTGAAAAGCTGTGGGATACGCTGACGGGGCATGAGGCACAGGCGGCCGAGTCGCTGAAGGAGCACGTCGCCAAGGTCGGCCTGGGCAACCCGAACATCCAGGTTTCGGTGGAAGGCGACAAGGTCATCGCCTCGGGCGAGGTGGCCAGCCAGGAGGAGAAAGAGAAGATCCTGCTGGCGCTGGGCAACGTCGCCGGCGTCTCCTCGGTGGAAGACAAGATCACCGTGGCCCAGGCCGCTCCGGAGGCGCGCTTCGTCACCGTGAAGAAAGGCGACACCCTGAGCGCCATCGCCAAGGCCGAATACGGCAATGCCAACGCCTACATGAAGATCTTCGAGGCCAACAAGCCGATGCTCAGCCATCCGGACAAGATCTACCCCGGCCAGGTCCTGCGCATTCCCGAGTGATCCCGGCGTTTCGCCAACCCCGCCCGCGTGGCGGGGTTTTCGTTTCCGCGGCTACGGCAGTCCTTCGAGCAGCCGCCGGTAGTCCTCCTGGGCGGCGAACTCCTCGGTGTCCCGGACCTGGCCACGGCTGTCCGGGTGGCGTACCGCCAACAGGTGGGCGACACCATAGGCGCGGGCGCTGCGCAGGATCGGCAGGCTGTCGTCGATGAACAGGCTGCGCTGCGGGTCGAAGCCGAAATCGGCTTGCAGGGCGCTCCAGAAGCGCGCGTCCTCCTTCGGGTAGCCGTAGTCGTGGGAGCTGATCAGTCGGTCGAAATAGGGCGCCAGTTCGATCCGTTCCAGCTTCAGCGACAGCGAGTCGCGGTGCGCGTTGGTGATCAGCGCCACGCGCTTGCCGGCCCGGCGCAGGGCGGCGAGGAAGGTATCGGCGTGCGGACGCAGCGAGATCAGGTGCGCCACCTCGTGCTTGAGTTCGCGGATCGACAGGTCCAGTTCCCGGCTCCAGAAATCCAGGCAGTACCAGTTGAGCTGGCCGGCGTGTTCGCGGAACAGCGGCTCGAGCACGGCGTCGGCTTCGGTGCGACTGAGGCCATTGCGTTCGGCATAGCGCTGGGGCAGGTGTTCCAGCCAGAAGTGGTTGTCGAAGTGCAGGTCGAGCAGGGTGCCGTCCATGTCGAGCAGCACGGTGTCGATGGCGGACCAGGGCAGGGTGGGCATGGCGGCTCTTGTCGCGGTTCGTCGCGATCGATGCGGAAATCTGTCGCTTCCCATCAATCTCCGACAGGGATAATCGGAAAAGCCGGGGTATGATAACCCGCCGGCTTCGCCAAGGAGTTATCCACATGCGTCAGAAACCCACCGTACTCGCCAGCGAGATCGTCGCGAAGAGCCGACTGTTCGCTGTCGAGGAGTTGCAACTGCGCTTCAGCAATGGCGTCGAGCGCACCTACGAGCGTCTGGTCGGCAAGGGCCAGGGCTACGGTGCGGTGATGGTGGTGGCCATGCTCGATGCCGAGCACGCGGTGCTGGTGGAGGAATATTGCGCCGGGGTCGACGAATACCAGTTGTCGCTGCCCAAGGGCCTGGTCGAGCCGGGCGAGGACATCCTCGCGGCGGCCAACCGCGAGCTCAAGGAGGAAGCGGGCTACGGTGCCCGGCAACTGGAGCACATCACCGAACTGTCGCTGTCGCCGGGCTACATGAGCCAGCGCATCCAGGTGGTGCTGGCGCGCGACCTCTACGAGGAGCGCCTGCCGGGCGACGAGCCGGAGCCGATGGGCGTCGATCGCATCAGCCTGCGCGAACTGTCGAGCCTGGCCCAGCACGCCCAGTTCAGCGAAGGCCGCGCCCTGGCTGCGCTGTACCTGGTACGCGACCTGCTCACTCAGCGCGGCGAGTACCAGGCATGAGACCGGTGCCCTGGGGCGAATTGGTGGCGCTGGTGCGGCGCGCCGGCGAGGCGATCCTGCCGCACTGGCGCGCCGACGTGGCGGTGCGCTCGAAGGCCGACGAATCGCCGGTTACCGCCGCCGACCTTGCCGCGCACCATATATTGGAGGCGGGGTTGTGGGCGCTGGCGCCGGACATTCCGGTGCTTTCCGAAGAGGATTGCGAGATACCGCTGAGCGAGCGCGGCCACTGGCGGCGCTGGTGGCTGGTGGACCCGCTGGACGGCACCAAGGAGTTCATCTCCGGTAGCGAGGAGTTCACCGTCAACGTGGCCCTGGTCGAGGATGGCCGGGTGCTGTTCGGCCTGGTCGGCGTGCCGGTGAGCGGCCGCTGCTACTACGGTGGCGCCGGTCTCGGTGCCTGGCGCGAGGAGGCCGATGGCCGCGCGCAACCGATCAGTGTGCGCCTGGAGCCCGAGGAGGCCTTCACCGTGGTGGCCAGCAAGCGCCATGGCAGCCCGGCCCAGGAGCGCCTGCTGGATGGCTTGAGTGAGCGCTTCGGCGACCTGCGGCGAGCCAGCATCGGCAGTTCGCTGAAGTTCTGCCTGCTGGCCGAGGGCGCTGCCGACTGCTATCCGCGCCTGACGCCAACCTCGCAATGGGACACGGCCGCCGCCCAGGGTGTGCTGGAAGGCGCCGGCGGCGAGGTGCTCGACCTGCATGGCGCGCCATTCACCTACGAGCCGCGCGAGGACTACCTCAACGGCTCCTTCCTGGCCCTGCCGCGCGCTGCCGAGTGGCGCAGCGAGCTGATCCAACTGGCGCGCGCGCTGCACTGAAACGAAAAGGCCCGGTCTAGCCGGGCCTTTTCCGTTGTGGTGGCGCTCAGTCGAGCATGTCACTGAAACGCGCGTCCTTCTTGTATACCAGCGGCTGGCTGAAGCCGGGCACCGTCACCTGTTCGGCGCTGACCTCGATGGCGTGTTCGTCGATCAGGTCCTGGCCGAAGTTGTAGATGATCTCCAGGTCGCCCTGCAGCGCGCGCTGGTCGTAGGCGCGGGCGGCGGCGCGGGTCTGCTCGCGCTTCTCGACGTAGGCGGCGAAGGCCGCTTGGCCATGGCGCTTGCGCAGCATCTTCTCGGCGATTCGCGGCGACAGCACCACGCCGCTGGCGTTGTTGCCGCCGAAGCCCTTGGAGTTGATGAAGCACACCTCCAGCGGCTTGTCCTGGCGCATGTCGCGATTGGAGATGCTCAGGCGCTGCTGGTGGACGTCGTCGGCGACCTTGTCGATGGTCTTGATCCCAGGGAGGATGCCGTACTTGAAGGTGCCCAGGGCGGAAATCAGTTGATCGGCGCTGGCGGTGGCCAGGGAGTGGCCGACGTAGGCCTTCACCGCGGTGACCGGCCAGCCGTCGATGCCGAAGGCGCTGGCCACGCGGTCGAGGATTTCCGATTCGGTGACCCGGTTGGCCGGCGTGCTGGAGCCGTGGGCGTGGACGAAGCTGGCGTGGCGCACGGTGTCCAGGCCGACGATCTGCACCGCGCTGGCCACCGCCTTGGCTACCGTCAGGTAGTTGCCCGGGCCGGGGGCGGAGATGGACTTCTTGAAACCGTCGGCGTTGATGAACACGTCGGTTACCGCGCCGTGGATATCCGCGCCCAGACGCAGGGCCAGTTCGTCGTCCATCAGCACTACGTACTGGCTGGACTCGGCCAGGGTGAAGCCGCAGTTCTCGCCGAACGGCCGGCTGGCGCGGCGGAAGTCCACGTCGTCGCGGCCTTCTATCAGGCGCAGGCCTTCTTCGGTGGCCAGTGCGCCCATGGCGCTGTAGCCCTCGATGCACTCCGGCAGGATCGGCGCCTCGCTGTTGCCGACGATGACCACCCGGGCCTGGCCGCTGGTGATGACGTCGATACCCTTCTGCAGGTTGTAGAGGAAGGTGGCGCAGGCGCCTGTGATGCTGCCGGTCATGCCGACGCTGCCGAGCACGTAGGCATTGATGAAATCGGTGGGCATGCTGTTGAAGCCCAGCGGCAGTTGCTTGGCCGAGACCCGGTGGCCCTTCAGGCGGGATTGCATCAGGCCGCCGAAACCGTTGTCGTCGAGCTGGCTCATGATGCTGCCGGAGAATACCGCGATCTCGTCGGGCTGGACGTTGTCGACGATGGTCTTCCAGTCGATGCCGGTGGAGCGGATCGCGTCGGTCGCGGCGACCACCGACATCTGCAGGCCGCGCGGGTGGAAGCGCGAGTTGTACAGCTCGCCCGGTTCGAAACCGGTGGGCAACTGGCCGGCGGACTTCACCGTCAGCGCACGGTAGCTGTCCACCTTGAACTCGCAGCGCTCGTGGATGCTCACCAGCACCTCGCCGTCCTCCGCGGGAGCGATCGACCAGTTGGCCGGCAGCGGCTCGGGCAGTTGCTTGGGCGAGGCCTTGAAGGTCAGCGCCTGGCCTTCGGCAGGGGACAGCTCGAGGACCTTGTGCCAGTGGACTGCATCCGGGTCGAGGTACTGCGGTTCGATGCGTCGCACCAGGGTAGAGGCGAAGATGCGTTCGGCGTAGCGCCGCTCGATGTCCTCCGGGGACAGCGGCGTGCCGTCTTCGGCCAGGTAGCGGCCGCCTTCGGCCTTGACCAGTTTCATCATGACCGCCAGGCCGGCTAGGGTTTCCTGGCGCGCCTGCGGGTCCATCGATTCGATGACCATGCGGCGGAAGCCGTGGTGGAAGGAACTACGGCCTGCTGCGTTGTAGCCACCGAAACCAACAATGACCGGTAGTCGAGACATCACTCAGAAACTCCTTCGAATAGTCGTTCGCGTGCCGGGCTGCTGCCTGGTCCGGAGCGGGAAGCGCGTGGCGGCGATGGCGGCCTTTCCCGTCGGCGAGGCGAGCTTCACGGACCCGGGCACGAGCCAGTGGCCGTTGAAATGATCAGGGTGACTATGCTGACGTGAATCATGACTATCGAGTCACGTATTTTCCTACTGAATACCGCGTTGCGTGGGCTTTCCACAAGTGCTGGCGGTCTGCCGTGGGGGGATTGACGCCCATGGCCGGGCTGTTGGCAGAGGTGGGGCGTGGGCGAGTGTTGCGGGACTTGCTTGAAAGTCCGCGCGCAGAGGCGTGGCGCTATCCACCTTTCGCCCGATGCCGGCAGAGGAGAATGAAGAAGGGCCGCGAAGCGGCCCTGGGGGTGGTGTATCAGCGGTACTCGATGCCCGCCTTGCGCGTGCTGACCCGTGTTCCCGCCTTGCCCTCGGTGATTGCGACGATGTCCGCGAGCGAACCGATCACCGCGTCCTTGCCGGTGGCGCGGGCGAACTCGATGGCGGCCTGGACCTTCGGACCCATGGAGCCGGCGGCGAAGCCGAGGCGCTCCAGTTCGTCCGGGTGGGCCTGGGCGATGGCCTTCTGGGTCGGCTTGCCCCAGTCGATGTAGGCCGCGTCGACGTCGGTGGCGATGATCAGGATGTCGGCCACCAGCTCCTGGGCCAGCAGCGAGGAGCAAAGGTCCTTGTCGATCACCGCCTCGACGCCGCTGAGCTTCTTCCCGGCCTCGTCGTACATGGTCGGGATACCGCCGCCGCCAGCGCAGATGACGATGGTGCCTTTCTCCAGCAGCCACTTCACCGGGCGGATCTCGAAGATCCGCTTCGGCCGCGGGCTGGGCACCACGCGGCGGAACTTGTCGCCGTCCGGGGCGATGCTCCAGCCCTTCTCGGCGGCCAGGCGCTCGGCTTCTTCCCTGGAGTAGACCGGGCCGATCGGCTTGGTCGGGTTCTGGAACGCCGGATCCTTACCGTCCACCTCGACCTGGGTGAGGATGGTGGCGAACGGCACTTCGAACGGCAGCAGGTTGCCCATTTCCTGTTCGATCATGTAGCCGATCATGCCCTCGGTTTCCGCGCCGAGGACGTCCAGCGGGTAGGGCGAGACCTTGTCGTAGGCGGCACCCTGGAGGGCCAGCAGGCCGACCTGGGGGCCGTTGCCGTGGGCGATCACCAGCTCGTTGCCGGGCGCCACCTTGGCGATCTGTTCGGCGGCGATCCGCACGTTTTCCCGCTGGTTGTCCGCGGTCATGGGTTCGCCACGGCGTAGCAGGGCATTACCGCCCAATGCGACGACGATACGCATATCGGTTACCTCCGGAAGGCGGCTGCGCCCGGCCGCGTGGGCCGGGGCGCAGGAGCGCGGTCAGATGTCGGCGAGGGTCGAGACGAGGATCGCCTTGATGGTGTGCATGCGGTTCTCGGCCTGCTCGAAGGCGATGTTGTAGGGCGACTCGAAGACGTCCTCGGTCACCTCGATGCCGTTGGCCAGGTTCGGATACTGCTCGGCGATCTGCTTGCCGACCTTGGTCTCGCTGTTGTGGAACGCCGGCAGGCAGTGCATGAACTTGGCCCGCGGGTTGCCGGTGGCCTTCATGATCTCCATGTTGACCTGGTAGGGCAGCAGTTCCTTGATCCGCTCGCCCCAGGCTTCCACCGGCTCGCCCATCGACACCCAGACGTCGGTGTGGACGAAGTCCACGCCCTTCACGGCTTCCTTCGGATCCTCGGTGAGGGTCAGCTTGGCGCCGCTTTCCTCGGCGAACTTCTTGCACTGGGCGACGAACTCGTCGTGCGGCCAGAGCGCCTTCGGTGCGGCGATGCGTACGTCCATGCCGAGCTTGGCGCCGATCAGCAGCAGGGAGTTGCCCATGTTGTTGCGCGCGTCGCCCAGGTAGGCGTAGCTGATGTCGTGCAGCGGCTTGTCGCTGTGCTCGCGCATGGTCAGCACGTCGGCGAGCATCTGGGTCGGGTGGTATTCGTCGGTCAGGCCGTTGAACACCGGAACGCCGGCGAACTTCGCGAGTTCCTCGACGATTTCCTGCTTGAAGCCGCGGTACTCGATGGCGTCGTACATCCGGCCGAGGACCCGCGCGGTGTCCTTCATGCTCTCCTTGTGGCCGATCTGCGAGGAGTTCGGGTCGATGTAGGTGACGTTGGCGCCCTGGTCGTAGGCGGCCACCTCGAAGGCGCAGCGGGTGCGGGTGGAGGTCTTCTCGAAGATCAGGGCGATGTTCTTGCGTTGCAGGTGCTGCTGCTCGGTGCCGGTGTACTTGGCGCGCTTGAGGTCGCGGGACAGGTCGAGCAGGTAACGCAGCTCGCGGGTGCTGTGGTGCATCAGGCTGAGCAGGTTACGGTTGTGCATGTTGAAAGCCATGATTGATCTCCTTGTGGGAAGTCGGTGGGCGGCGCCCCTCCTGGGGACGCCGCCGTTCAGCTCGAGAGAGGGTTGTCTGTCAGTAGTCGATCGGGTCGCGGACGATCGGGCAGGTCATGCAGTGGCCGCCGCCGCGACCGCGACCCAGTTCGCTGGCGCTGATGGTGATGACCTCGACGCCGGCCTTGCGCAGCAGGGTGTTGGTGTAGGTGTTGCGGTCGTAGCCGACCACCACGCCCGGCTCCAGGCAGACCACGTTGTTACCGTCGTCCCATTGCTCGCGCTCGGCGGCGAAGCTGTTGCCGCCGGTCTCGACCACGCGCAGTTTCTTCAGGCCGAGGGATTCGGCGACCACTTCGAGGAAGGTTTTCTCCTCGCGGCGGATGTTCATGCCGTAGGGGCTGCTCGGATCGGGGCGCAGGCTGAAGGGCACGATTTCCTTGACCACTTCCGGGAAGACCGTGACCAGGTCGCGGTCGCAGAAGCTGAACACGGTGTCCAGGTGCATCGCGGCGCGGGACTTCGGCAGGCCGGCGACGATCACCCGCTCGGCGGCGCCCTTGGCGAACAGCGACTGGGCGACCTGACCGATGGCCTGGCGCGAGGAGCGCTCGCCCATGCCGATCAGGACCACGCCGTTGCCGATCGGCATCACGTCGCCGCCTTCCAGGGTCGAGGAGCCGTGGTCCTTGTCCGGGTCGCCGTACCAGATCTCGAACTCGGCGTTGGCGAACTCGGGGTGGAACTTGTAGATGGCGGTGGTCAGCAGGGTTTCCTGTCGTCGCGCCGGCCAGTACATCGGGTTCAGGGTCACGCCGCCGTAGATCCAGCAAGTGGTGTCGCGGGTGAACTGGGTGTTCGGCAACGGCGGCAGCAGGAAGCTGGAATGGCCCAGGTACTCGCGGTACATCTTGAGGATGTCGGCGCCTTCGCTGGCGGGCAGGTCGTCAGCGGCGACGCCGCCGATCAGGTACTCGGCCAGCTTGCGCGGCTCCAGGCTCTCCAGCCAGGAGCGCAGCTCGCTGGTCAGGCCCAGGCCGACGCTGTCGGCGGTGATCTTGCGATCGAGGATCCACTTCAGCGCTTCCGGGTTCTGGATGGTCTCGGTCAGCAGATTGTGCATCTCGAGGACGTCGATGCCGCGCTCGCGCATCTTGGTGACGAAGTCGAAGTGGTCGCGCTTGGCCTGGTTCACCCAGATCACGTCGTCGAACAGCAACTCGTCGCAGTTGCTCGGGGTCAGGCGCTGGTGGGCGAGTCCGGGCGAGCAGACCATCACTTTGCGCAGTTTGCCGGCTTCGGAGTGGACGCCAAGTTTGGTTTTTTCCGTGCTCATTTCACGTCTCCAGTGGAGTAATCAGAGGGTGAGGAAACCGTCGTAGAGGCCGTAGGCAGCCACCAGGGCGCCAATGACGACTGCGGCGAAGATCAGTTTTTCGATTCCGGTGAAGATCGGCTGGCCGACCTCGTGCTTGGCCTTGGCGAAAAGGATCGCGCCGGGCGCATACAGCAGGGCGGACAGCAGCAGGTACTTCAGGCCCCCGGCGTAGAGCAGCCAGACCGCGTAGGCCACGGCGATGCCGGCGATGACCAGGTCCTTGCTGCGTTCGCGGGCATCGTTCTCGTAGGTCTCGCCCTTCAGGGTCAGCAGCAGGCCATAGGCGGCGGACCAGAAGTACGGGATCAGGATCATCGAGGTGGCCAGGAGCAGCATCTTGGTGTACGGGTCCATGCCGTCCGGGTCGCCCGAGGTGAAGAACACCACCACCAGGAACACCTGTACGCAGATGTTGGTCAGCCACAGGGCGTTGGCCGGCACCTGGTTGGCGTTCTCGCGGCGCAGGAACTCCGGCATGGTGTGGTCCTTGGCGGCGGCGAACATGATCTCGGCGCACAGCAGCACCCAGGAGAGCAGCGCGCCCAGCAGCGAGATCAGCAGGCCGACGCTGATCAGCACGGCGCCCCAGTGGCCGACCACATGCTCGAGTACCAGCGCCATCGACGGGTTCTGCAGCTTGGCCAGTTCCGGCTGGGTCATCACGCCCATGGACAGCACGTTGACCAGCACCAGCAGGAGCAGGACGGTGATGAAGCCGATCACGGTGGCCTTGCCGACGTCGGAACGTTTTTCCGCGCGGGAGGAGAAGATGCTCGCGCCCTCGATGCCGATGAACACCCAGACGGTGACCAGCATCATGTTGCGCACCTGGTTCATCACGCTGCCCAGGTCCGGGTTGCTCTTGCCCCAGATGTCGGCGGTGAAGATGTCCAGCTTGAAGGCGAACAGGCAGATCAGGATGAACAGGAACAGCGGCACGACCTTGGCCACGGTGGTGACGGTGTTGATGAACGCCGCCTCCTTGATCCCGCGCAGCACCAGGAAGTGCAGGGCCCAGAGCAGGACCGAGGCGCAGACGATCGCCGCGACGGTGTCGCCCTTGCCGAAGATCGGGAAGAAGTAGCCGAGGGTGCTGAACAACAGGACGAAGTAGCCGACGTTGCCCAGCCAGGCGCTGATCCAGTAGCCCCAGGCCGAGGAGAAACCCATGTAGTCGCCGAAGCCGGCCTTGGCGTAGGCGTACACGCCGCCGTCGAGTTCGGGCTTGCGGTTGGCGAGGGTCTGGAAGACGAAAGCGAGGGTGAGCATGCCGACGGCGGTGATCGCCCATCCGATCAGGACGGCGCCGACGTCGGCGCTGGCTGCCATGTTTTGCGGAAGGGAGAAGATGCCCCCTCCGATCATCGAGCCGACAACCAGAGCCGTTAGCGCTCCTAGTCGGAGTTTTTGGCTGGATTCTTGGGACATTTTCGGAATCTCCCTATAGGAATTGAGAGTGAAGCCATTAGGCGGCAGCGGCTATTGTTGAATGCTGATCCACGTCAATAGCTTCCTACTCAAAGTAATTAGATGACGCATTCCTGTAAGTCGCGAGTGCCAAAGATAGAAGAGGAATCTAAGACCTGCCCGGAATAGGGCGGTTTTTCATGTGATAGGGGAAGTCTTGCCATCCGCTACGGGGAAAGCTTGAAATTGCTCGAAATCGGGCTATAAGCCGCGGATCAAGCCGGATCGTTGATGCCGATCAATGAATTTCGCGAGACGGTATTCTGACTTTTGGAGGGGGGCTCGCCAGCTTGTTGGCGGTCCGCCGAAAACCGCCACGGTTTGCCAGAGAAGTGTTTCAGTATTTCGGTGTAGGTGCTTTTTTATTTATAAGTAAAAATAATTTTCCGCTCTTATCAAAGAACGAAAAAGCACAAGGAAAGAAATGAAGAAGCCCGGCGAACGCCGGGCTCTTCATTTGGGCTTCAGGGTATGAAGACCGCTGGGGGGACGGGATCGCCGCCCACCCGCCGCGCGTGCTGGCGCACGTCGGCACAGGGGAAGGGGCCGCCATCCGGTTCGTGGCCGAAGGGCGCGGTTCGCTGGGCGAACCGAAAGCCGGTGCCAGGGGCACTGCGAGCGATTGAGCAAGCGGCGTGCCAGCCATCGACAGGTGGCCCGGCCCGTCAACTGCGGGGCACGGGCCTGCGGCATGAGCGGATTTTTGCCGAAGGCCCGAGCGCAGGGCGGGGTTTTCCGCCGTCGTTACCGTTCCGTCAGCTCATCCCCAGCCAGTTCGGCAATGCCAGGGATACCGCCGGGATGTAGGTCACGATGATCAGGAACACCAGCAGGATCATCAGCCACGGCAGCGCTGCGCGGATGGTCGCGCCCAGCGGCATGCCGGTGACCGCCGAGGTGACGAACAGGTTGAGCCCGACCGGCGGCGTGATCAGGCCGATCTCCATGTTCACCACCATGATGATGCCGAGGTGGATCGGATCGATGCCCAGCTCCATGGCGATGGGGAAGAAGATCGGCGCCAGGATCAGGATGATCGCCGAAGGCTCCATGAAGTTGCCGGCGATCAGCAGCACGATGTTCACCACCAGCAGGAACATCCATGGCGAAAGTCCCAGTTCCGTGACCCAGCTGGCGATGCTCTGCGGTATCTGCTCGGTGGTCAGCACGTGGGCGAAGAGCATGGCGTTGGCGATGATGAACATCAGCATGATGGTCAGCTTGCCGGACTCCAGCAGCACCTTCGGGCATTCGCTCAGGCGCATGTCGCGGTAGACGAACAGTGCGACGAAGGCCGAGTACACCGCGGCGACGGCGGCGGCCTCGGTGGGGGTGAAGGCGCCGGAATAGATGCCGCCGAGGATGATCACCATCAGCAGCAGCCCCCACAGCGCCTTGCGCGCGCTGGCCAGCCATTCGCGCAGACTGACCCTTGGCATGGCGGGCAGCTTCTTGACCCGGGCGACGATGTAGATCACCACCATCAGGATCAGTCCCAGCAGCAGCCCCGGAACCACGCCGGCGATGAACAGCTTGCCCACCGAGGTCTCGGTGGCGGCGGCGTAGACCACCATCACGATCGATGGCGGGATGAGGATGCCGAGGGTGCCGGCGTTGCAGACGATCCCGGCGCCGAACGCCTGTGGATAACCCGAGCGGACCATGCCGGCGATGGCGATCGAACCCACTGCCGCCACCGTTGCCGGAGACGAGCCGGATAGCGCGGCGAAGAGCATGCAGGCGAGCACCGCGGCGATCGCCAGGCCGCCACGGATGTGTCCGACGCAGGCGTTGGCGAAGTCGATCAGGCGCCGCGCCACGCCACCGGTGGTCATGAACGCGCCGGAGAGCAGGAAGAACGGGATCGCCAGCAGGGTGTAGTGCTCGGAGGTCTCGAACAGCTTGATCGCCAGCGAGCGTACCGAGTCCGGGCTGAACAGGAGGATCGTCAGTGCGCCGGAGAGACCCAGGGAGACGGCGATCGGCACGCCGATGAACATCAGCAGGAAGAGCAGCAGGAAGAGGAACAGAATGGTCATGTCTTGGGCTCCTCGTGCTCGGTCAGCTTCAGCGCGTCGGCAGCCTCGTCGGCCAGTCCCAGTCCGGTCTGGCGGTTGCGCAGGATGCGCACGAGGATCTCGGCGAAACGGATGAACACCAGGGCGAAGCCGACCGGCACGATCAGGCCGATGTGCCATTGGCGGATGCCGAAGTGGTCGAGGTCCTCGGCGCCGATGCCGGCGATGAACAGGGTCTTCACCCAGTCGTAGCTGGCCACGCAGAGCAGGCCGGCGTAGCCGAGGCAGGCCAGGCAGGCGATCACGCCGAGCACGCGCTGTATCGGTCGCGAGGCCAGCTTCACCAGCACGTCCACACCGAGGTGCCCGGCGGTGCGTACGCCGTAGGCGATGCCGAGGAAGATCAGCCAGGCGAACAGGGCCTTGGTCAGGGCGTTGCTCCAGGTCATCTCCTGGGCCAGGGTGAGGACCCCATCGCCGATGGCGAGCAGCGTCTCGTTGCCGCCCTCCCAGAGATCGGCGAGATCGTAGAGCAGCGTATAGAGGTTATTGAGGACTACATAAACGAAGGTAACCAGCGTCATGGCGGCGAGGAGGAAGGCGATCAGGCCTTCCTCCAGGCGCGCCCAGACGCGCGCGAGCGCGTGCATGGGCTTTCCCTCTTCTTCTTATTGGGCCTGGTTGGCGGCTTCGGCGGCCTTGATCAGGTCGGCGCCGATCTCGCCTTCGAACTTCTTCCACACCGGCTGCATGGCCTTGCGCCATTCGGCCCGCTGTTCGGGAGTGAGTTCGATGATCTCGCTGGTCTTGGCCTCGACGATGCGCTGCTTGTCGCCCTGGTTGAGCGCCTCGGCCTGCTTGTTCACCTCCACGGTGACCTCGTCCATGGTCTTGGCCAGCACGCCGCGCACGTCTTCCGGCAGGCCGTTCCAGAACTTGGTGTTGGTGATCACCATGTAGTCCAGCACGCCGTGGTCGGACTCGGTGATGTACTTCTGCACTTCGTGCATCTTCTGCGAGTAGATGTTCGACCAGGGGTTCTCGGTACCGTTGACCACGCCGGTCTGCAGGCCCTGATAGACCTCGGCGAAGCTCATCTTGCGCGGGTTGGCGCGCACCGCCTTGAACTGTTCCTCGAGCACCTTGGAGGCCTGCACGCGGAACTTCAGGCCGCGGGCGTCCTTCGGCTCGCGCAGGGGCTTGTTGGCGGACAACTGCTTCATCCCGTTGTGCCAGTAGCCGAGGCCAGTGATGCCCTTGTCCTGCATCGAGGTCAGCAGCTCCTTGCCCTGCGGGCTCTGCTGGAAGCGGTCGACCGCCTGGATGTTGTCGAACAGGAACGGCAGGTCGAAGATCTGCAATTTCTTGGTGTACTGCTCGAACTTGGCCAGCGACGGCGCGATGATCTGCACGTCGCCCAGCAGCAGGGCTTCCATCTCCTTGCCGTCGCCGAACAGCGACGAGTTCGGGTAGACCTCCACCTTGACCTTGCCCGGCAGGCGTTCCTCCACCAGTTTCTTGAACAGCAGCGCGCCCTGGCCCTTGGGCGTGTGCTCGGCGACGACGTGGGAGAACTTGATGACGATCGGGTCGGCCGCCTGGACGATTCCGGCGACGGTCAGGGAAAGTGCGCAGACGAGCGCCTTCGCGGTGTGCTTGAGCATGAGACTTCCTCTTTGTTCTTGTCTGTCTTTTATGAAGAGGACGGGTGTCCTCTCGGCGTGGCCGAACAAGGGAAGTCTAGGCAGCGCAGCGGCAGATGCTGCGTGAATCGGAAAAGCGCCTGGTCTTCTGCTTGTTGGAACGCTCGGGAAGCCGTGAGCAAGCCCTGTGCCAGTCGGGCAAGGGTACGCAGGGGAGATGCTGCGGGCGCGGATGGCGAACGGTTGGCGGTAATCCGCCATTCATTCGCCATCATCTGGCGGATTTTCGCCAGGCGTGTTGAACGGCAGGCCGTGCTTGCGCAGCTTGTCGTGCAGGGTCTTGCGCGGGATACCGAGGGCCTCGGCGACGCTGCGCAGCGAATTGTGCGGGCGTTCCAGTTCGGCAGCGATCAGCGAGCGCTCGAAGGCCTCGACCTTGGCGCTGAGGTTGTGCGGCTCGTCGGCGGCGTCGGGCAGGACTCCGTCGTCCAGGCTCAGGCCGAGACCCAGGGCGAAGCGCTCGGCGGCGTTCTGCAATTCGCGCACGTTGCCCGGCCAGTCGTAGGCCAGCAGCCGCGCCGACTGGCCGGCGTCCAGTTCGCGTGGCGTCAGGCCATGACGCATGGCGCCGGCTTCGGCGAAATGGCGGAACAGCAGCGGGATGTCTTCGCCGCGCTCGCGCAGCGGTGGAATGCGCAGGCTGGCGACGTTGAGGCGGTAATAGAGGTCGGCGCGGAAGCGGCCCTGGTCGGCGGCCTGGCGCAGGTCTTCCTTGGTTGCCGCGATGATGCGGATATCCAGCGGGATCAACTGGTTGGAGCCGAGCCGCTCGACTACCCGTTCCTGCAGCAGGCGCAACAGCTTGACCTGCACGTCCAGGCTCATGCTCTCGATCTCGTCGAGGAACAGGGTGCCGCCATTGGCGTACTCGAACTTGCCGATGCGGCGCTTCTGCGCGCCGGTGAAGGCGCCGGCCTCGTGACCGAACAGTTCGCTTTCCACCACCGATTCGGCGAGGGCGCCGGCGTTGATCGCGACGAACGGTCCGTCGCGTCGGCTCGACAGGTCATGCAGGGCCCGCGCGACCACCTCCTTGCCGGCGCCGGTTTCGCCAAGGACCAGCACGTCGGCCTGGATCGCCGCCAGCGAGCCGACCTGCTCGCGCAGGCGCTGCATGCCGGCCGAGCGTCCGATCAGGCGCCCATGCAGCTCGTGGCGTTCGGCCAGGGCCAGGCGCAGGGTGCGGTTCTCCAGGACCAGCCGGCGCACCTCCAGGGCGCGGCGCACGCTGTCGAGCAGGGCGTCGCTGGGGAAGGGCTTTTCCAGGAAGTCATAGGCGCCGCCGCGCATGGCCTGGACCGCCAGCGGCACGTCGCCGTGGCCGGTGATCAGGATCACCGGCAGGTCGGCGTCCTGTTCGTGCAATTGGCGGAGCAATTCCATGCCATCGATGCCGGGCATGCGGATGTCGCTGACCACCACCCCGGGCCAGTCCTTGCACTGCGCGGTATCCAGCTGGCGCGCGTCGTCCAGGGTCGCGACCTTGAGCCCGGCGAGGTCGAGCGTCTGGCGCAGGGCCTGGCGCAGGTGCGGATCGTCGTCGATCAGCAGGACCTGGGTCTGGGCATCGAATGGCGCGAAGGGACTCATGCGCGGGTTTCCTCCTGGGGCATGGCGGCGACGCCGGGAACTCCCGGCAGCAAGTGCAGGCGCACCACGGCGCCGCCTTCGAGATGGTTGCCCATTTCCAGGCGGCCGCCGAGGGCGCGCAATAGGTTATCGCAGATGGCCAGGCCGAGGCCGAGCCCTTTGGCGGTGGTCTTGGTGGTGAAGAAGGGTTCGTGGGCGTGGGCCAGGGCGTCCTCGGAAAACCCCGGGCCGTTGTCGCGCAGAGTCAGGGTCACGCCGTGCTGGTCCTGGCTGGCGATCACCCACAGGCGCCGCGGCGGAGCTTTCTCGGCGAGCGCGTCGAGGGCATTGGTGAGCAGGTTGCCGAGGATCTGCCGCAAGCGGGTCTCGCCGGCCTGGACCCACAGCGGGGCGTCCGGCACGTCGCGCAGCAGTTCGACGTTCATCGCCCGCCGCCGGCTGGCCACCATCGACAGGGCGTCCTCGATCGCCGGCTGCAACTGCACGTTCTCCGGCGCCCGGCGCGCACCGCGGGCATAGGCCTTGAGGTGGGCGATGATCGAGGCCATGCGGGTGGTGAGGTCGCTGATCTGCTCGAGATTGCCGCGGGCGTCCTCGGTGCGCTGGTGGTCGAGCAGCACCCGGGCGTTGTCGGCGTAGCTGCGGATCGCCGCCAGCGGCTGGTTGAGTTCGTGGCTGATGCTCGCCGACATGGTGCCGAGGGCCGTGAGCTTGCCGGCCTGGACCACTTCGTCCTGGGCGCGCATCAGCTCGCGCTGGGCCTGCTCGCGTTCGTGGACTTCCTGCTGCAACTGCGCGTTGGCGTTCTCCAGCTCGCGGGTGCGTTCCAGTACGCGCTCTTCCAACTGGCGCTTGGCCTCGGCCTCGAGAGCGATGCGGTCCAGGTAGTGACGGCGGCTGAGGGTCAGCAGGGTAAGCAGCAGGAGCAGGGCGAGCAGGGTCGCGCCGCCGATCAGCAGGACGCTGCGCACCGGCCGTTCGATGAGGGTGCGGGGGGCGTAGATGCTCACCGTCCAGCCGGTTTCCGGCAGCGTCCGGCTCTGGCTGAGCCAGGCGCTCTGTTGCAGGCGCAGGGGCTTCGGGTCCTGCACCGGGTAGGGGATGTTGGCGTGGATCTCGTCGCGCTCCGCCGCGCTCAGCGGCCGACTGGCATGGAAGCGCCAATCCTCGCGCGAGGAGAGGATCACCACGCCGTAGTTGTCTATCACCAGCAGTTGCTCCGGGGAATTGCCCCAGAGCCGTTCGATGTGTTCGAGATCGACCTTCACCACCAGCACGCCGATGATCCGCGAGCCTTCCTTCACCGCACTGGCGAAGTAGTAGCCGCGCTTGATCGAGGTGGTGCCCAGGCCGAAGAAGCGCGCCAGGCGGCCCTGCATGGCCTCGCGATAATAGGGGCGGAAGGCGAAGTTGCGGTGGACGAAACTGTCCGCCTGGGCCCAGTTGGAGGCGACCTGGGTGGTGCCGTCCGGTTGCAGCAGGTAGATCACGTCGGCGCCGGTGCGTCGGCGGATGTCGGCCAGCGCCTCGTTGGCGATCTTCTGCAGCAACGGGTCGCCAGGTTGTTGCAGGGCCTGGCGCAGCACCGGCAGGCCGCCGAGGATCTGCGGCAGTTCTTCGTAGCGGCGCAGCGTGCCGAGCAGGTTGGCGACGTAGAGGTCGAGCGTCTGGCGGTTCTGCTCGGCCAACTGCTCGCTGTAGTAGCGCTCGGCGAAATATTGCAGGGGCCAGAGCAAGGGCGCGAGAAGCAGGGCGAGGATGACCAGCGAGCGCCAGCGATGGAAATAGGCTTTCAAGACGAACGAACCTGCCGTGGCTGCGAGTATCCGGGGCATCCCGGACGGGATGCCCTAAATTATCACGCCTTGCGCCGAGTCCGGTCGCTCCCTGCCGTTCAGGGGAAGCAGTCGGCGTCGGCGAATGCCTTGCCCTGGCGGTCCTTCTCCGAAAGCAGGGGGGCATCCTGCAGCGGCCAGTCGATCTTCAGCTCGGGATCGTTCCAGACGATGCAGCGTTCGTGTTCCGGCGCCCAGAAGTCGGTGGTCTTGTAGAGGAACTCGGCGTATTCGCTGAGCACCACGAAGCCGTGCGCGAAGCCGGCCGGAATCCACATCTGGCGCTTGTTCTCCGCGCTCAGGCGTTCGCCTACCCACTGGCCGAAGGTCGGCGAGCCGCGACGCAGGTCGACGGCCACGTCGAATACCTCGCCGAGAGTGGCGCGCACCAGTTTTCCCTGGGCTTGCCGGATCTGGTAGTGCAGGCCGCGGAGGACGCCACGGGCGGAACGCGAATGGTTGTCCTGGACGAAGCTGACCGGATGACCGCAGGCCTCCTCGAAGGCGCGCTGGTTGTAGCTTTCGAAGAAGAATCCGCGATCGTCGCCGAACACCCGGGGTTCGAAGAGGATGACGTCGGGGATTGCCAGGCGGGTCGCTTTCATCAGTACACGGTCTCGGTCAGCAGGCGCTTGAGGTATTGGCCGTAGCCGTTCTTGGCCAGCGGCGCGGCGAGTTTTTCCAGTTGCGCGGCGTCGATCCACTTCTGCCGGTAGGCGATCTCTTCCGGGCAGGCCACCTTGAGACCCTGGCGGTTCTCCAGGGTGGCGATGAACTGGCCGGCCTCGAGCAGCGAATCGTGGGTGCCGGTATCCAGCCAGGCGTAGCCGCGGCCCATGATCTCCACGCTGAGCTGGCCGCGCTCCAGATAGGCGCGGTTGACGTCGGTGATCTCCAGCTCGCCGCGCGGCGAAGGCTTCAGGTCCCTGGCGATGTCCACCACCTGCTGGTCGTAGAAATACAGGCCGGTGACCGCGTAGTTCGACTTCGGCTCCAGTGGCTTCTCTTCCAGGCTGATGGCCTTGCCGCCCTGGTCGAACTCGACCACGCCGTAGCGCTCCGGGTCCAGCACGTGGTAGGCGAAGACGCTGGCGCCGGTCTGGCGCTGCGAAGCGCTGCCGAGCAACTCGTGGAAGTCGTGGCCGTAATAGAGGTTGTCGCCCAGGACCAGCGCGCTGAGGTCGTTGCCGATGAACGACTCGCCGATCAGGAAGGCCTGGGCCAGGCCGTCCGGCGACGGTTGCACGGCATATTGCAGGTCCAGGCCCCAGTTCGAACCGTCGCCCAGCAACTGCTGGAAGCGTGGGGTGTCCTGTGGGGTCGAGATGATCAGTATCTCGCGGATGCCCGCCAGCATCAGGGTACTGAGCGGGTAGTAGATCATCGGCTTGTCGTACACCGGCAGCAACTGCTTGGAGATGGCCAGCGTTGCCGGGTGCAGGCGGGTGCCCGAGCCTCCGGCGAGGATGATGCCCTTGCGTTTCATAGTGGTCCCTGCTCGCTCAGTTCCTGGATCATGCGTCCGGCATGGTAGCGCCAGTCTGGCAGTACCAGGCCGAAGACCTGTTGCAGCTTGCGGTTGTCGAGGCGCGAATTGGCCGGACGCTTCGCCGGCACCGGGTAGTCCTCGGTGGCGATCGGCAGGACCCGCTGCGGCGTCGCCTGCAACTCCCAGCCCCGCTCCAGCGCCTGTTCGATGACGAAGCGCGCATAGAGGTGCCAGGACGTCTCGCCGCTGGCGACCAGGTGGTAGGTGCCGCTGGCCCGTGCTGCCAGCTCGACATCCCAGCGCAGGCGCTGCAGGGCCTGGGCGGTGACGTCGGCGATCAGCTCGGCGCTGGTGGGCGCGCCGAACTGGTCGGCCACGACCTTGAGTTCGTCGCGTTGCCCGGCCAGGCGCAGCATGGTCTTGGCGAAGTTTCCGCCGCGCGCGGCGTAGACCCAGCTGGTGCGGAAGATCAGGTGGCGGCAGCCGCTGGCGCGGATGGCCTGCTCGCCTTCCAGCTTGGTCTGCCCGTAGACGCTCAGCGGGCCGGTCGGCGCGTCCTCGGCGAAAGGCGTGCTGCCCGCGCCGTCGAACACGTAGTCCGTGGAGTAATGCACCAGCCAGGCGCCGCAGCCCGCGGCCTCCTCGGCCAGTACCGCGACGGCGCGGGCATTGATCAGGCGGGCGTTGTCGGCATCGCTCTCGGCCTTGTCCACCGCGGTGTAGGCACCGGCGTTGACGATGAACTGCGGCCGCTCGGCGCGAACCAGTCGCGCCAGGCCTTCGGGGTCGGCGAGATCGGCGCGCCGGCGGTCGCAGACCAGCAGTTCGCCCAGCGGCGCCAGGGCGCGCTGCAGCTCCCAGCCGACCTGGCCGTTGGCGCCGAGGAGAAGGATCCGGTTCATGCGTACTGCTTACCTACCCACTCGCGGTAGGCACCGCTGGTTACGTTGGCCACCCAGTCCTGGTTGTCCAGGTACCAGCGCACGGTCTTGCGGATGCCGGTCTCGAAGGTTTCCGCCGGCTTCCAGCCCAGCTCGCGCTCCAGGCGCGTGGCATCGATGGCGTAGCGGCGATCATGGCCCGGACGATCCTTGACGAAGGTGATCTGCTCGCGATAGCTGCGGCCGTCGGCGCGCGGCTGCTCCTGGTCGAGGATGGCGCAGAGGGTCTCGACCACGTCGAGGTTGGCCTTTTCGTTCCAGCCGCCGACATTGTAGGTCTCGCCCAGTTGCCCGGCTTCGAGGACCCGGCGGATGGCGCTGCAATGGTCCTTGACGTAGAGCCAGTCGCGGATCTGCTGGCCGTCGCCGTAGATCGGCAGCGGCTTGCCGGCCAGGGCGTTGTGGATCACCAGTGGGATGAGCTTTTCCGGGAAGTGGTAGGGGCCGTAGTTGTTCGAGCAGTTGGTGGTCAGCACCGGCAGCCCGTAGGTGTGGTGATAGGCCCGCACCAGGTGGTCGGAGGCCGCCTTGGACGCTGAGTAGGGACTGTTCGGCTCGTAGCGGTTGTTCTCGGTGAAGGCCGGATCGCTCGGTGCCAGCGAGCCATAGACTTCGTCGGTGGAGACGTGGAGGAAGCGGAATGCCGCCTTCGCTTCCGGCTCCAGCGCGCCCCAGTAGGCGCGCACTTCTTCCAGCAGGCGGAAGGTGCCGACGATGTTGGTCTGGATGAAGTCCTCGGGGCCGTGGATCGAGCGGTCCACATGAGATTCCGCGGCGAAGTTGAGGATCGCCCGCGGCTGGTGCTCGGCGAGCAGGCGGGCTACCAGCTGGCTATCGCCGATATCGCCGGCGACGAAGGTGTGCCGGGCGTCGCCGTCGAGGCTGGCGAGGTTCTGCCGGTTGCCGGCGTAGGTGAGCTTGTCGAGGCTGACCACCGGCTCGTCATGCAGGGCCAGCCAGTCGAGCACGAAATTGGCGCCGATGAAGCCGGCGCTGCCGGTCACGAGAATCGTCATGAGTCATACCTTGTTCAAGCAGTGGTTGTCCGTAGGGCTGCTTCGACACGTCCCGCCAAGGTGTACCAATCGATCGTGAAGACGACGATTAGTACGGGAAAAATGGCGATCCTGCCAACCCCAGATCTGGTAGGTGCATCTGACCCGGCATTCTATTCGAAGTGCCATCACTGGGTAGAAAGGAAGCAGGATAAAACAAAAAGCCCCGCGCGAGGCGGGGCTTTTCGGGATTCATGGTGCCGGCACCAGGAGTCGAACCCGGGACCTACTGATTACAAGTCAGTTGCTCTACCAGCTGAGCTATACCGGCGAAGAGGGCGACATTATAGCCAGCCGCCGCCAGGAGTAAACCACTGATTTTCCTGCCCGAATGCCGTTCGTCCTCAGTGCCCGGAGGCGGCCGCGCCGGGCTTGGCGCCGAACGGCGGGCGGGCCAGCCAGATGATCACCAGCAGGGCGAGGAACAGCCAGCCGAGCATGGTGAAGTAGTCGATGGTGGACATCATGTAGGCCTGGCTCTGCACCATCCGGTCGAGCAGCGCCGCGTTCGCCTGGGTGTTGCCGCCGAGCTGGGCGAGGGTTTCGTGGGTGGCCGGGTCGTAGAGGCTGATGTTTTCGCTGAGGTAGGCGTGGTGTTGCGTGGCGCGGCGGTTCCAGATCCAGGTGGTCAGCGAGGCGGCGAAGCTGCCGCCGAGGGTGCGCAGGAAGGTGGCCAGGCCGGAGCCGTCGGCGATCTGGTCGGGGGGCAGGTCGGAGAGCAGGATGCTCAGGATCGGCATGAAGAAGAACGCCACGCCGAGCCCCATGATCAACTGCACGATGGCGATGTGCTGGTAGTCGACCTCGGTGGTGAAGTTGGCGCGCATGAAGCAGGTGATGGCCATCGCCAGGAACGACAGGCCGGCGAGCATGCGCAGGTCGAAATGGTTGGCGTAGCGGCCGACCAGCGGCGAGAGGAACACCGGGAGGATGCCGATTGGCGCGGCGGCCAGCCCGGCCCAGGTGGCGGTGTAGCCCATCTGGGTCTGTAGCCATTGCGGGAGCAGCAGGTTGATGCCGAAGAACGCGGCATAGCCCAGCACCAGCGCCAGGGTGCCGGCGGCGAAGTTGCGGTGGGCGAACAGGCGCAGGTTGACGATCGGATGGCGGTCGGTGAATTCCCAGATGATGAAGAAGGCCAGGGCGATCGCCGCGATCAGCGCGCCGCCGACGATGAAGTTCGACTCGAACCAGTCCAGGTCGTTGCCCTTGTCGAGGACGATCTGCAGGGCGCCGACGCCGATCACCAGGGCGATCAGGCCGACGTAGTCCATCGGCGCCTTCTTGATCACCACCGGGCGTGCCTTCAGTTGCTGGTAGACGACGAAGGCGGCGAACAGGCCGACCGGCACGTTGATGAAGAAGATCCACGGCCAGCTGTAGTCGTCGGTGATCCAGCCGCCGAGGATCGGCCCGGCGATCGGCGCCACCACCGTGACCATCGCGAGCAGGGCCAGGGCCATGCCGCGCTTCGCCGGTGGGTAGATGGAGATCAGCAGGGTCTGGGTGATCGGATACAGCGGCCCGGCGACGAAGCCCTGCAAGGCGCGGAAGCCGACCAGAGAAGGCATCGACTGGGCGATGCCGCAGAGGAACGAGGCGAGTACGAACAGCAGCGCGGCGGCGATGAACAGGCGCACCTCGCCGACCCGCCGGGCCAGCCAGCCGGTCAGCGGCAGGGCGATGGCGTTGCTCACGGCGAACGAGGTGATCACCCAGGTGCCCTGTTCCGAACTCACCCCGAGGTTACCGGAGATGGTCGGCAGGGCGACGTTGGCGATGGTGGTGTCGAGCACCTGCATGAAAGTCGCCAGGGACAGGCCGATGGTCGCCATCACCAGGCTGGGCGGGGAGAAGCTGCTGCTTTCGCTCATGCTGGCGGGCTCAACGCTGGGCGGTCTTGCCGTGGTCTTCGGCGAGGTTGGCTTCGATCAGGCGTTCGATCAGCTTGTCGGCCGAGGCCAGTTGCTGCTGGTAGACATCGGTGGAGAACAGCGCTTCGCGCGGTGGCTGCTGGGCCAGGGCCGGGCCGCTCTGGTCGTGCAGGTCGACCTTGACGTCCATCGACAGGCCGATGCGCAGCGGATGCTTCTGCAATTCTTGCGGATCGATATGGATGCGCACCGGCACCCGCTGGACGATCTTGATCCAGTTGCCGGTGGCGTTCTGCGCCGGCAGCAGGGAGAACGCGCTGCCGGTGCCCACGCCGAGGCTGTCGACGGTGCCGCTGTAGCGCACGTCGCTGCCGTAGAGGTCGGAGCGGATCTCCACCGGCTGGCCGATACGCATGTGCTTGAGCTGGGTTTCCTTGAAGTTGGCGTCGATCCAGATCTGGTCCAGCGGGACCACGGCCATCAGCGCATTGCCCGGTTGCACGCGCTGGCCGACCTGTACGCTGCGCTTGGCGACGTAGCCGGTGACCGGCGCGACGATGGTCGAGCGGGCGTCGTCCAGGTAGGCCTGGCGCAGTTGCGCGGCGGCGGCCTTGACGTCCGGATGGGAGGTGATCTGGGTGTCGTCGACCAGCGCGCGATTGGTGTTCAACTGCTGTTCCGAGCTGGTCAGCGAGGCTTTCGCGCTGTCCAGGGCGTCGCGGGCGTGGGCCAGTTCCTCCTGGGAAATGGCGCCGTCGTCTGCGAGGTTCTTGCGCCGCTTGTAGTCGGCCTCGGCCTTGGCCAGCGCGACCTTGCGGGTGGCGACCTCGGCGCGATAGCCGTCGACGTTGCTGAACAGCCCGCGCACCTGGCGCACGGTGTGGGCCAGGTTGGCCTCGGCGCGTTGGAGGGCGATGTCGGCGTCGCTGGGATCGAACCTGACCAGTTCCTGGCCCTTGCGCACCAGGTCGCCGTCGTCGGCGCCGATGCTGACCACGGTGCCGACGATCTGCGGGGTGATCTGTACCACGTTGCCGTTGATGTAGGCGTCGTCGGTGTCCTCGTGCCAGCGGCCGTAGAAGAACTCCCAGGCCACGCTGGCCAGGGTGGCGAGAACGATCACGGCGAGCAGGATCAGCAACCAGCGCTTGCGCTTCGGGTTGCCGGCGGGGGTTTCGCTGTTGGCGGTAGTCATGGTGGGTGCCTCGTTCATTCTGCCGGCGCTTTCGCGGTAGCGAGCGCAGCGGAGCGGGAATCGGGTTGGAAACCGCCGCCCAGGGCCTGGACCAGCTGGACGGAAAGATCGATCTGCTGGCTCTCCAGGCTGGCCAGCTGGCGTTCGGCGACCAGCAGTTGCTGTTGCACGCTGAGGGCGTCGAGGTAGCTGCCGACGCCTTCGCCGTAGCGACGCATGGCCAGGTCGAAGTTGGACCTGGCGATATCGCGGGCCTGGCGCTGGTCGATCACCTGCTGCTCCAGGGAGCGCAACTTGCCGAGGTTATCGCTGACCTCGCCGAGGGCCTGGACCAGCGTCTTGTTGTACTGGCCGACGGCCAGGTCGTAGTCGGCGTCGCGTTCGGCCAGGTTGGCGCGGCGGCGGCCACCGTCGAAGATCGGCAGGGAGATCGCCGGCGCCACCTGGAAGAAGCGGCTCGGCGCCTGCAACACGTCGCTGGTGTGCAGGGCGGCGAGGCCGGCCATCGCGCCGAGATTGAGGTTGGGATAGAACTCGGTCTTCGCCGAGTCGATGTTGCGGCGCGCCGCCTCGACCCGCCAGCGCGCGGCAACGATGTCGGCGCGGCGGCCGAGCAGTTCCGCCGGGAGCACCGAGGGCAGGCTCAGGCTGGCCGGGTTCAGCGGTTGCGGGCGCTGCAGTTCGAGACCGCGATCGGGCCCCTTGCCCAGCAGCACGGCGAGGGCGATGCGGGCGCTGGCGATGTCCTGCTCGGCGGCGCTGAGCTGCTGGCGGGCGGTGGCCAGCTGGGTCTGCGTCTGTTGCAGCTGGACCTTACTGTCGAGTCCGGCGCTCATGCGCTTCTGGCTCAGCTCGGTCATGCGCTGCGAGCGCTTCAGTTCTTCCTCGGCGAGATCGCGCACGGTAAAGGCGTGGGCGAGGTCGCTGTAGGCGCGGGCGATGCTCGCCGAGAGGCCGATGCGTGCGGCCTGGCTGTCGATCCGGGCGGCATTGGCCTGGCCGAGGGCGGCTTCCCAGGCGGCGCGCTCGCCGCCCCAGAGGTCGAAGTCGTAGTTGAAGCCGAGCGACAGGTACTTGATCGCCGAATAGCGGCCGCCGAGCGGTGCCGGGGCCACGCTGGTCGGCGCGCGGATGCCGGAGTAGCTGGCCTTGGCGTCCAGCGTCGGCTGGCGCGCGGCATCTTGCGCCTGGGCCGTTGCCGCCGCCTGGCGCGCACGCGCCTCGGCGATCTGCAGGTCGGGGGTGCCTTGCAGGGCTTCGCCGATCAGTTGGTCGAGCTGCCGGTCGCCGAGCCCGGTCCACCAGTCCTGGCGCGGCCAGGCCGCTGGCGAAAGGGCTACGCCGTCCAGGCTCCTGCCCGCCTGGAGGGCGCCTGCCGGTTGCAGTCGGGCGTTCGGTTCCAGGCCTTCGGAAGTGACGCAGCCGGCGGCCAGCACTATCGCCGAGGCCAGCGCCAATCGCTGCGGCCAGGGATGGAGAAGAGGGAACGGCATGGATCAGGACTCCTGCAGGCTGGCCCTAGGGCAGCCGGCGTGTAGCAGAACCTTGGTCAGCAGATGGGTCAGCGTCTGCAATTCTTCCGTGCTCAGGCAGGCGACCAGCTCGTTCATCGCCGCCGAGGCGATCAGCGGAAGCTGCTCCTGGACCTTCCGTCCCGCTTCGCTGAGATCCAGGCGCAGGCAACGGCGGTCTTCGGGACAGCGGCCGCGCAGCAGCAGCCCTTTTTTCTCCAGGCGCGCCAGCATGCGCGTCATCGAGCCGCTGTCCACCGACAGCTCGCGACACAGTTCGACCGGACTGTTGGCGCGGTTGAGACCGACGAAGATCAGCACCTTGAACTGGGCGGCGGTGATGTCCAGCGCGGCGAGGTGCTTCTCGAGGATGCGGTCCTTGGTCGCGGCACTGACGCCGATGAGCTGGCCAATGGAGCCCTTGAAGGGAAAGTCGGAGGCGCTGTAGTGACCCATGGTGGAGGGGATCGCTGTCTAGGCAGGGAAAGTGTTTCAAAATAATACTGCCTAGGCAGCGATTAACAAGAGCTCAACCGTTGCAATAAAAGAACAATCCGTTCCTTCGAACGTCATGCGATGCCGTTCTGCAACTATTGCCGGTGCTGAAGTCCACTTTCGGATTAACCGGAAAGCCAGGCTTATGCACAAGTGGGCAAGGGATAGGAAGGAAACGCTCTAAGAATCGCTGCGGTTATCTCGGTTGTTATCAAGATATTGTTTTATATGGATTTTATTTTTTCTGTTCATTTTTTGAACAGCATTGACCGCCCCTGGATACGGGCCCCTCGGCAGATGTTTCCCAGAACTTGTCACCAGACTTATCCACAGGTTGTGTGGGCAACCATCCGGAACACCCGTATCAGCTGCGCTCCGCAAGGATCAGCAGGTTTCGCGGAGACAGGGAGGTCGGACAGAACTCGCCCAGGCGGACGCTATAGCCCTGTTCGACCAGATACAGGCAGCGGTCCAGCAGCAGCCAGAGTTCCAGCGGGCGGCGGAACAGGGCGCGCACCAGTTCCAGGTTGCGAACCATCGCCAGGCGCTTCCAGCCGGCCGCTTCCAGCGCCTGCCAGTCGCGCGCGGCCGGTTCGGGAAGTCCCTTGAGGGCGGCGAGTTCGCGACAGTAGTCGGCGTATGGACGTTCCAGCCAGGCCACCGGAAGGGAAGGCACGCTGAGGTACTGGTCGATTCCGCGTAGCTCGCGCTGCAGCAGGTCGAAACCCAGGCGCCGGGCCATCGACTGGTCGCGCTGGCGACGGACCCGTTGGCTGGCGGTGACTGTCTCGCTCAGGGGCAGGCGCAGGTCGTCAAGCGATAGCGCGAGCAGCGATCGGCCTGCTGCTTGCGAGAGTGGCTGGTAGAAAGGCCCCGGAATGCGGTTGTAGCAGCATGGCGCCACCGCCAGTTGGCGACAGCCGGCCTGGCTGGCCAGGCGCAGCAGGCGCAGGTGCAGTTCGCCGCAAGCGTGCAGGGCCACTGGCGTATGCCCGGGAAGCAGGCGCTCGGCGCAGTCCGCGGCCAGCACATCCTGGCGGAGGTGGTGGGCGGAGAGCCCCAGGCGGTCGCTCAGGCGCTGTCCGTCGGCGACCAGCGCGGGATCGTGTTCGAGGCAGGTCAGCGGTTGCCCCGTATGGGCCAGCAGGCGGCCCAGATGGCCCTTGCCGGAGCACCAGTCGAGCCAGTGGACGACCGGCCGGGCGAACTGCAGGCGCCCGGCGAACAGGCCGATCTGCTGCCACTTGCGTCCCGGTACGTCGACGTTGAAGCGGTTCGGTGCCTGCGGGCGTTCCGCCAATGGCAGTTCGCCGACCGCGCCCAGCGCCGCGGCTTGGGCGGCGAGCTGCGGATAAGGCGCGGGCGCGGCCAGGCGGGTGGGCTGGTTGTGCTCCGCGTCGGCCTGTTCGAGGCTGCGCCCGCGCAGCCAGGACGCCAGCTCGGTGTGTTCGGCTTCCCACGCCAGGGTCGGTTCGCTGAACGGGCGGGGTCGCCAGAGCCGCTGGTGTTCGAGGAGGAACGCGTCCAGCGCGAGGAAGCGCTGCGACAGGGCGTCGCCAGTGAGGAACGGGAAGGTTTCGGACACGATGCGAGCGGCAGCGGGAAAACGGGGCGGCGATTATAGCCGCCCCGCAGGCATCGGAAAGCGCCCGCTCAGCGGCCCTGGGTGGCGTCGACCCGCAACCAGCGTTCGATCAGGCGGAATATCCGCGTCAGCACGATGGTGATCACCAGGTACAGCGCGCCGGCCAGGCAGAAGAACAGCATCGATTCGTAGGTGCGGGCGATGATGGTCCGGGCCATGCCCATGATGTCGAACAGGGTCACGGTGTAGACCACCGCGCTGGCCTTGAGCATCAGGATCACTTCGTTGCTGTAGGCCGGCAGGCCGATGCGCACCGCGCGCGGCAGGATGATGTGCCAGAGCGCCTGGCGCCGCGACATGCCGAGGGCGCGGGCGGCCTCCACCTCGCCGACCGGCACCGAGTGGATCGCGCCGCGGAGGATCTCGGCGATATAGGCGGCGGTGTGCAGGGTCATGGTCAGCAGCGCGCACCAGTACGGATCGCGCAGGTAGGGCCAGAAGGCGCTCTTGCGCACTTCCTCGAACTGCGCCAGGCCGTAGTAGACGATGAACAGTTGCAGCAGCAGCGGCGTGCCGCGGAAGAAGAAGATGTAGGCGTACGGCACCGCGCGCACGTACCAGTGCCGCGAGGCGCGGGCGATGCCCAGCGGCAGGGCCAGGGCGAGCCCGGCGACCACCGCGATCGCCAGCAGCTCCAGGGTCAGCGCCGCGCCCTGGAGCATCTTCGGCATCCACTTGAGGATCAGCTCCCACTCGCTCATAGCTCGTTCCTCACGAAACCACGGCCGGCGCGACGTTCGAGGAAGTGCAGGGCGACCATGATGACGACCGTGAGGCTCAGGTAGATGGCGGCCGCGGTCATGTAGAAGGTGAAGGGTTCCTTGGTCGCGTTGGAGGCGACCTGCGCCTTGCGCATGATCTCGTCGAGGGTGATCAGCGACACCAGCGCGGTGTCCTTCAGCAGGATCAGGTACAGGTTGCCGAGGCCGGGCAGGGCGACCCGCCAGATCTGCGGCAGGACGATGCGCCAGAAGATCCGTCCGGGCGACAGGCCGAGCGCCTGGCCGGCCTCGCGATGGCCGCGCGGAATGGACAACAGCGCGCCGCGGAACACCTCGGTGGCGTAGGCGCCGAAGCACAGGCCGAGGGCCAGGGTGCCGGCGGCGAACGGCGAGAGTGCCAGGTCCGGCTTGCCGAAAAGGTCGCCGAGGGCGTTCAGGCCGCTCACCGTGCCGAAATAGATCATCAGTACCCAGAGCGTTTCCGGCACGCCACGGACGATGGTGGTGTAGGTGCCGCCGAGGAAGCGCAGGGCCGCGTACTTCGAAGTCTTCGCGATGGCGCCGAGGAGGCCGAGCAACAGCCCCACGCAGACCGCCGCCAGCGACAGCTTGAGGGTCATCCAGGTCCCGGCGAGCAGTTGGTCGCCGAACCCATGCAGGTCGAGAATCATGAGAAGTCAGGCCTGAAGGCGGCCACCGCCGGGACGCGCCCGGCGGTGGCCTGGCTTGGCATCAATAGATGCTGAAGGGGAAGTACTTGTCGTTGATCTTCTTGTAGGTACCGTCGGCGACGATTTCCTTCAGCGCGGCGTTGAGCTTCTCGCGCAGCGGGTCGCCCTTGCGCACGGCGATACCGATCTTGTCGTTGTCGAACACCGGTTCGCCCTTGAACTCGAACTCCTTGCCGGCGTCGCTCTTCAGCCAGTCGTACTGCACGAACTTGTCGGCCAGCACGCCGTCCAGGCGCCCCGAGGAGAGGTCGAGGTAGGCGTTCTCCTGGGTGTCGTAGAGCTTGATGGTGACCACGTCGGCCATGTTGTCTTCCAGCCAGGTGCCGGCGATGGTGGCGCGCTGGGCGCCGATCACCTTGCCCTTCAGGGAGTCCTTGTCGGTCTTGAAGTCGACGCTCTTCGGCGCGACGAACTGCAGCTTGTTGGTGTAGTAGGGATCGGTGAAGTCGACTGCCTGCTTGCGCTCGTCGGTGATCGACATGGACGCGACGATGAAGTCGAACTTCTTGGCGTTCAACGCCGGGATGATGCCGTCCCAGTCGGAGGTCACCACCTCGCACTCGGTCTTCATCTTGGCGCACAGCGCCTTGCCGATGTCGAGGTCGAAGCCGACCGCCTGGCCGCTGGCATCGATGCCGTTGAAGGGCGGGTAGGCGCCTTCGGTGCCGATGCGCAGCTTGTCGGCGGCGCTGGCGTCGAGGGCGAAGGCCAGGGTTGCAGCGGCGGCCAGCAGGATCTTCTTATAGTTCTTCATGCGGTGTTGCTCCGTTAGCGGTGGCTGGACATGAACTGTTTGCAGCGCGCCGACTGGGGGTTTTCGAAAACCTGTTGCGGCGTTCCCTGCTCTTCTACCAGGCCCTGGTGGAGGAATACCACCTCGCTGGAAACCTGGCGGGCGAAGCTTATTTCGTGGGTGACCAGCAGCATGGTCCGGCCCTCTTCGGCGAGCGCACGGATCACGTTAAGCACTTCCTGTACCATTTCCGGGTCGAGCGCCGAGGTGGGCTCGTCGAACAGGATCACCTTGGGTTGCATGGCCAGGGTCCGGGCGATGGCCGCGCGCTGCTGCTGGCCGCCGGAAAGTTGCGCGGGATAGCTGTGGCGCTTGTCGGCGATGCCGACCTTGGCCAGCAGGCCCTCGGCGATCTCGATCGCTTCGGCCTTGCTCTTGCCCAGTACGCGACGTGGCGCCTCGATCACGTTGTCGAGGATGCTCATGTGCGGCCACAGGTTGAAATTCTGGAAGACGAAACCGAGTTCGCTGCGCAGCCGGTTGATCTGCTGGCTGTCGGCGGCGACCAGGTCGCCGTTCTTGCTCTTCTTCAGGCGCAGCTCTTCGCCGGAGACCAGGATCTGGCCCTGGTGCGGGTTCTCCAGCAGGTTGATGCAGCGCAGGAAGGTGGATTTGCCCGAGCCGGACGATCCGAGGATGGAGATCACGTCGCCGTCGCGGGCGGTGAGGGAGATGCCCTTGAGCACTTCGAGGTCGCCGTAGCGCTTGTGCAGGTTACGGATTTCCAGTGCGGGGGTGGCCTCGGCCATGGATTTTCCTCTTGTTATTCGGATTGGAAGGGCCTTCCTGGCGAAGGCAAGCTAGCACAGCGCTTCAACCGGAGCCAAGCAGGCGGCGTGCCTCTGGAGCGGGGTTGGCGGCATCTTGTCGCATCGCTGCAGTGCGCTGTCGCGTAGGAACAAAACTGTCGGCTTTCGAAGAAAACTCCTGGCGAACCCTGACCTGAAGCAGAGCCTGGAGGTCGGTGCGCGCCCCGTTCCCGGGCATGCGGGACCGCCTATGGAGCCGCCGGCGGCTGCTCCGCGCGCGGCTCCGCCAGCACCTTGGCGGCGGCCAGCGGCGGCGGTGGGGTGATGCCCATCGACACATAGATGCTGGTGAAGGTGTCCATGCCGATCTGTGCCGGTTTCACCCATTCCACCGGAACGTAGAGCAGGCCGCCGCCCACCGGGATCGGCGCGGTCGGCACCAGGATCGCGTAGTGCGCGCGGCCGTCCAGTTCCACCGCTTCGGGGTTGGGCATCAGCGCCAGCACGGCGGCGCCGTCGCCGCCGAAGAAACACCACACCGGACTCATCGCGGCGATGTCGGCGTCCTGCTTCTTGTCCAGCAGGCCGACGAAACGGTCGGCCAGGTTGTACAGGTTGCCGATCAGCGGGGTGCGCCGCAGGGTCAGGTCGAACAGGTTGGCCAGCGGCCGCTTCAGGCCTAGCTGTACGCCGAGGCCAAGCAGGTAGATGGCTACCAGCAGTAGCGCGGTACCGAGCAGGTAGGCCAGTGGCGAATCGCCGGCGAGCGGCTGGCCGATGGCGGCGAAGCCGCGACCGATCAGGCTGGATGGACCGACGAAGCGGTTCAGCAAGCTGACCACCCAGGCCAGCAAGGCTACGGTGAGTACCAGCGGCAGCATCACCAGCAGGCCGGCGAGCCAGGTGGTGAGCAGGGAGTTGAAGCTTTTCTTCAGCATCGATCGGGGGTCCGGACAAGGTCCGCCTAGTCTATCGGCACTGCCTGGCTCACGCTCGGCCGTTCGCCGGGATGGGCGAAAGATCCGCCGCGGCGATTCGTCATTCCTTGTAGGCTGTGCGAGTCGCGTTCATTCCAGCAGGCCTTCACGGAGGGCGTATGGCGGAGAGAAAGACCCTGTTGCTGACCGGGGCGAGCCGCGGTATCGGGCATGCCACGGTGAAGTACTTCAATGCCGCGGGTTGGCGGGTGTTCACCGCGTCGCGGCAGAGCTGGGCCAGCGAATGTCCCTGGGCGGACGGCGAGGAAAACCACATCCACCTGGACCTGGAGGACATTCCCGGCGTCGAGGCCAGCCTGGAACTGATCCGCGAGAAGCTCGGCGACGGCCGGCTCCACGCGCTGGTGGACAATGCCGGCATCTCGCCCAAGGGCGAAGGCGGCGAGCGCCTCGGTGTGCTGGAAACCGACTACGCCACCTGGCTGCGGGTGTTCAACGTCAACCTGTTCTCCACCGCGCTGCTGGCGCGCGGCCTGTTCGCCGAGCTGAAGGCGGCGCAGGGAACGGTGATAAACGTGACCTCCATCGCCGGCTCGAAGGTGCATCCGTTCGCCGGGGTGGCCTACGCAACTTCCAAGGCGGCGTTGTCCGCGCTGACCCGCGAGATGGCCCACGACTTCGGCCCGCATGGGGTGCGGGTGAACGCCATCGCGCCGGGGGAGATCGACACCTCGATCCTGTCGCCGGGCACCGAGGAGATCGTCGAGCGCAGCATCCCGCTGCACCGCCTCGGCCGGCCGGAGGAGATCGCTTCGCTGATCTACTTCCTCTGCACCAGCGGCGCATCCTACGTGAATGGCGCGGAAATCCACGTCAACGGCGGGCAGCACGTCTAGGCGAACGGCGGAAAGCAAAAAGGCCCACCCGGAGGTGAGCCTTTTCGTCGTATTCATGGTGCCCAGGGACGGAATCGAACCGCCGACACGGGGATTTTCAATCCCCTGCTCTACCAACTGAGCTACCTGGGCAACGGGGCGCAATTAAACGGGTTTAGCGCGGCAGTGTCAACACCGGCGAAGAAATTTTTTTTGTTTTTTAACGCCTTACGATCCCCTCGCGGTTTCCGCCGGACTGCCGTGCCTCAGTTCCAGGCCTGGCGTTCCTCGTCGCGCAGCTCCACCGGCAGGCTCCGGCCTTCCTCGGCGGAGCGTCGTGCCAACTCCAGCAGGGCCATCAGCGCGCAGGCCTGTTGCGCCGACACCGGGTTGCGCGACTGGCCGCGGATGGCGGCGGCCAGCGCCTGGTAGTAGCGGCTCTGGTCGCCTGCCGGGGTGACCAGCGACTGGCGCAGACCCTGGCCATCGATGTGCTGCAACAGCTCGGGATCGCGGCCCCAGCCGGCGGAACCGGGGTGCAGTCCCTGGAGCAGTTGCGCTTCCTGGATATCGGCGCCGGCCTTGAGCAGGCTGCCGTGGTCGCCGTGCACATTGAAGCGTGGCGCCGGATTGGCGGCGAGCATGCTGGCGCGCAGCGCTACCTGGCAGTGCGGATAATCGAGCAGGACCTCGAACCAGTCGTCGGTCTGCGCCCCCTCGCGCAGCCGGCGCAGGTGTCCGAGCACACGCTGCGGTATGCCGAACAGGCACAGTGCCTGGTCGAGCAGGTGCGGGCCGAGGTCGAACCACAGCCCGGAGCCGGGCAGGTCGTGTTCGCGCCAGCGGTCGCGGACCTGCGGACGGAAGCGCTCGATGGCCGACTCGAAGTAGCGCACCGGGCCGATGCTGCCGGCCTGCAGGGCGGCCTCCACGGCGAGGAAGTCGCTGTCGAAGCGCCGGTTCTGGAACACCGAGAGGACCTGCCCAGGCCGTTCACGGGCGAGGTCGGCGAGGCGCCGGGCTTCGGCCAGGGTGACGGTGAACGGCTTGTCCACCACCACGTGCTTGCCGGCGCGCAAGGCCCGTTCGGCGAGGCTGGCGTGGGTGGCATTGGGCGAGGCGATGACCACCAGGTCGATGTCGGCGGCCTCGATGGCCTCATCCGGATCGGCGCTGACCCGGGCTTCGGGCAGGTCGGCGTGCACCCGCCCAGGGTCGCGGGAGACCACGTGCTCCAGGCACAACGCCGGTACCGCGCGGATCAGCGGGGCGTGGAAGGTCTTGCCGGCGAAGCCGTAGCCGATCAGCGCGGTGCGGATCGGAGGCAGGCCAGAGAGGGATGGAGTCATGGCGGCCTCCGTCGGGCGGGGTGGGGGTCAGGCGGATGGCGGCACGTAGCCGTCGGCCTTGGCGTAGTCCTCGCCGGAGAGGAACTTGTCCATCTCCTGCTGGAGGAACTTGCGGTCCTCGGCGTTCATCATGTTCAGGCGACGCTCGTTGATCAGCATGGTCTGGTGCTTCTGCCACTCGTCCCAGGCCTTGCGCGACACGTTGTTGTAGATGTCCTCGCCCTTCGCGCCAGGATACGGCGGGCGGTCGAGGCCGGGCAGCTCTTCGTGGTACTTGCGGCACATCACGGTGCGGCTCATGGTCGTTCTCCTGCAGTTGCCGCCGGGCCCGCGGGCCCGGCATTCACGCGGCCGTGCCGCGTCCGAGTTCCTGTTCTGCGCGCTTGAGCAGCTTCTTCACCGGAGCGGCGAGGCCCAGGCGCGGCGGGGTGGCGAGGTTATACCAGAGCCAGTCGCCCTCGGCCACGGCGCGCGGAGCGCCTTCCACCGCCACCAGCCAGGGCTCGATGGCGAGCTGGAAATGACTGAAGGTATGGGTCAGGCCGCTCAGTTCGCGGCGCTCGCCGAGGGCCAGGGAATGGCGCGCGGCGAGCGGTTCGAGGCCGTCGAGGTCGTCCAGTTCGGGGAGGCTCCAGAGCCCGCCCCAGAGTCCGCTGGAAGGCCGCCGGTAGAGCAGTATGGCGCCGTCGCGGTTGGCCAGGATCGGCATCAGCGTGCGCTTCTGCGGCAACGCCTTGCGCGGCTTGGGCTGCGGATAATCGGCTTCGCGGCCGAGCAGGTGCGCGCGGCAGCCGGAGACCAGCGGGCAAAGCAGGCAACTGGGCTTGCTGCGCGTGCAGAGGGTGGCGCCGAGGTCCATCATCGCCTGGGTGTAGTGGTTGACCCGTGCGTGCGGGGTGAAGCGTTCGGCGGCTTCCCACAGCGCCCTGGCCACCTTCGGTTCGCCGGGATAGCCGTCCTGCGCCAGGTAGCGCGCCAGTACGCGCTTGACGTTGCCGTCGAGGATCGGTGCGCGCAGGCCCATCGACAGGCTGGCGATGGCTCCAGCGGTGGAGCGGCCGATGCCGGGCAGTTCGGCGAGTTGCTCGACGTCGCGGGGGAACTCCCCCGCATGCCGCTCGACCACGATCTGCGCGGTCTTGTGCAGGTTGCGCGCACGGCTGTAGTAGCCGAGCCCGGTCCACAGGTGCAGGACTTCGTCCTCGGCCGCCGCGGCCAGTGCCTCGACGTCGGGCAACGCTGCCATGAAACGGTCGAAGTAACCGAGCACGGTGCTGACCTGGGTCTGCTGCAGCATGATTTCCGAGACCCACACCCGGTAGGGGGTGATGCCCTGTTGCCAGGGCAGATCCTTGCGACCGTGACGGTCGTACCAGTCGAGGACCGCGCCGTTGAAGCCTTCAGGTGTCATTTGCGGTTGAACAGCCCTTTGAGTGCGTCTTTCAGCTCCGGACTGACCTTGTCGCCGAGCTTCTCTTCGAGTTTTTCGTTGAGGCGATTGCCGGCCAGTTTCGCGGCGACCTTGCCCATGCCTTCCTTGTCCAGGCGGCAGGCCTTGGCGCCGAGTTCCAGCGGGCCGCGGCAGAGCAGCGGCCATTCGATGCCGGCGTAGCGCTGGTTGACCTGGCAGGCCGGGTCCGGCATGTCGCTCTTGTCGCCCTGGATCTCCACGCCGATGCGATAGTCCATGCCCAGCACGCGCAGGTCGATATCGCCGTGGCCGCTGACCGCCAGGCCGGGAATGGCCACTTTCAGGTCAGGGTTGCTGGCCACGCCGTTGGTGAAGTTCAGGCTGCCCTTGAGCTCGCGGAAAGGCGTGTCCTTGCCGCCGTGAGTACCGGCAAGGGCCTTGCGGTTGAGGGTAGCGATGCCCTGGCAGAGCTGTTGCTCCAGGTTGGCGTCGGGCAGCACGCCGTTGATCAGGCTGAAGCGTGCGTTGCCGTTGAGATGGTCGATCCAGGATTTCTCGCTGTTGCCGCTGGTGCGGATGTCGGCGTCGAGGTCGAGCAGCCCCTTCACCGGCGGTTTCTTGCCCTGGGCTTCGAGCAGGCGCTCCACCGGCACGTTGGCGATGTGCTTGGTGGCGGTCAGCACGGCGCTGTCCTGGCGTACATCGAGGTTGGCCTTGGCGTTGAAGCGGCCGTTGTACAGCCCGCCGCGCATGTCGTCGAGGCTGATCACGCCGCCCTGGCCGCGCAGCTTCAGGCTGGCGTCGTCGATCGGCAGCTTCTCGACGGTCAGCCGGCCGAAGTTCAGCGCCACGTCCAGGTCGAGCTTGCGCAGGGTCGCGATGGGCAGCAGCGGCGCGTCGCTCCAGGCCTGCCTGGTCGGTTTTTCCGGTAGCGGCGTGTTGCCCTGGGCGGCACTGGCCACGGTGGCGTCGACTTCCGCCTTGCGCGTGGCGCTGGCGGCATCCTGGGCTTGCTTGGCCTTGGCCGGCAGGTAGCGGTCGAGGTCGAGCTTGTCGCCCTTGAGCTGGGCGCGCAGCGATTGCCTGGCGAAATCGGCGATGCCGAAGCGGCCGCTGAAGGCGGTGTCGTCCAGACCCAGCTTGAGGTCTTCGAGATTCAGGCTGTTGCGGCTGCCGGCCAGGCGGGTGTTCAGCTCGAACTTGCCGAGGGTGTTGGCATCGGCCATGGCCGGCAGGGTCACACCGATGCCGGCGAGGAACTCGCGCAGGTTCATCGGCGCGATCGACAGGCCGCCGCTGAACTTGGTGTCCTTGTCCAGCTCGCGGGCCTTCAGTTCGCCGAGGGCGCGCAACTGGTTGACGCTCAGCTTCAGGCCGTTCCACTCGGCGATCTGCGCCGACTGGTCGAGCAGCAACTGGCCCTGGGCGGAGAAGGTGGCGGTCTTGCCTTGCAGCGGCTCGCCCGAGGCTTCGCCGGAGAGCCTGGCGTCTTCCAGTTGGTAGCGCCTGAGCGCGGTGTCGAAGCGCAGGTTGCCGGTCAGCTCGGTCTTGACCCGTACCACCGGCTGGTTGGTGCCGAGGTAGGCGTTGAGCTTCAGCGGAATGCTGCTGCCTTCGCGAATGGCGCCGGTGCTCAGCTCGATGCCCTCGACGTTGTACTGCTTGCCGCTGGCTTCGTCGGTGTAGGTGACGCGGGCGTTGTTGACGTTGAGGCTGTCGATGTCGAGCTTGATCGGGGTGCGCGGGCTGTCGTTCTGCGGCGCCTGCTCCGGTGCCTGCGCCTGGGCGCCCTTGCCGTCCGCTGCCGGCGGGGTGGCGGAAGGAGCGGCCGGGGCCTGGGGCTGGGCCGGCTTGCCGATGTTTTCCCAGTTGCCCTTGCCCTGCTTGTCGCGGACCAGGTCCAGGCTCAGGCCTTCGACGCGGATCGCGCTCATCTGCACGTCCTTGCGCAGCAGCGGCAGGACCCGCACCGACAGGCCGAGCATCTGCAGGTCGGCGAACGGCTTGGTCGGCGTGGCGGCGCTGGCGATGCTGGTGTCGTGCAGCTCCAGGCCCAGCCAGGGGAACAGGCTCCAGCCGATGTCGCCCTTCAGGTCCAGCTCCAGGTTGGCCTTGTCGCGGGCGATCTGGCGGATTTCGTCCTTGTAGTCATTGGGATCGAACAGGTGGGTCAGGGCGAAGCCCAGGGCCACGACGAGCAGTAAGAGTCCCAGGAAGAACAGCCCCAGGACCTTGCCGAATGCTTTCATGGACGAATCCTTTGTGCTGGCAGCGGTGAATGTGCGGGCGAGTATAACAACGCCGTTTTGCCAGGCCGACCCTGCGCGCGGCGAAACCTCGTCTCAGAGTGCGCGGGCGACCCGTTCGGCGAGCGCCAGGCTGGCGGTGAGGCCGGGCGACTCGATGCCGAACAGGTTGACCAGGCCGGGCAGGCCGTGTTCGGCAGGGGTTTGGATGATGAAGTCGGCGGCGGGTTCCCCCGGCCCGCCGAGCTTGGGCCGGATGCCGGCGTAGCCGGCGGCCAGGCGCCGAGGATCGATGCCGGGGAAGTAGCGCGAGATGGCCTGGGCGAAGGCGGGGCGGAGGGATTCGTCGACGCGGTAGTCGAGGTTGTCCACGTAATTCACGTCGGGACCGAAGCGCAACTGGCCGCCGAGGTCGAGGGTGGCGTGGATGCCGAGCCCGGCGGTGTGCGCCTCGGGCATCGGGTAGACCAGGTGGCGGAACGGCGAGCGGCCGCTGTAGGAGAAATAGCGCCCCTGGCACAGGTGCAGCGCCGGCACCAGGCGCGGATCGAGGCCTTCGGTGCGTTGCGCCAGCGCCTGGGCGAACAGGCCGCCGGCATTGACCACCCAGCCCGCGCGCAACCGGAACGCTTCGCCGACGCTCTGTCCTTCGGCGCGCCAGCCGCCGGCGTGGCGCTCCAGGCGGTCGACCCGGGTGTCCAGCGCCAGTTGTGCGCCGTGGCGTTCGGCGACGGCCTGCAGCGATTGCAGGTAGGCGTGGCTGTCGATGATTCCCGTGCTCGGCGAGAGCAGGGCGGCGACCCCGCGGACCTGGGGCTCCAGCGCGCGCAGCGTGGTGCCGTCCAGCGGCATCAGGTCGTCGACCCCGCAGGCGCGTGCGTTGGCCGCCAGGGCCTGGAGCCTCTCGCGCTCGTTTTCCTCCACCGCCACCAGCAGCTTGCCGATGCGCCGGTGGCCGACGCCGTGGCGGGCGCACCAGGCGTACAGGCGTTCGCGGCCTTCCAGGCAGAGATCGGCCTTGAGCGAGCCGGGCGGGTAGTAGAGGCCGGCGTGGATCACTTCGGAATTGCGACTGGAGGTGTGGCTACCGACCAGCCGTTCGCGCTCCGCCACCAGTACGCCGTGGCCGGCTTCGGCCAGGCGCGCGGCGCAGGCCAGGCCGAGGGCGCCGGCGCCGACTACCAGTACGTCGACGTCGTTCATGCGTCGCTGGCTGCGCGCTGCAGCACGGCGACGATCGCTGCCCGCGCCTGCGGGCTGTTCTTCCAGCAACTGGAGCCGGTCAGGGCCGCGCCCTGGGCGAGGATACTCGCGGCGTCGCAGTCGCGCAGCCGGACGAAGCTGTCAAGGCCCATCTGCTCCAGGCGTTGCAGCACGGTCGGGCCGACCCCCTTGAGGGCAAGCAGGGCGGCGCGTTCGGCGGAGGAAAAGGACATGGCGAAGCTCCGTGGCGGGGACCGCCACCGAGCATATCAGAGGCTGTCCAGCGGCAGCCCGTGGCGTGCCGCGAGGGCACGGGCCTCCAGGTGCCCGTCCGGGGCGACCAGGCGCAGCGGCTTGCCGGCTTCGGCAGCCAGGCGCCGGGCCTCGTCGAGGAGGCGTCGGCCGACCCCGCGGCCGCGGGTGATGCCGCGCACGCAAAGGTGCGACAGCTGCCAGGCGTCGTCGCCGCGCCGCAGCAGGGCGGCACCCAGCAGGCGGTCGTTGAAGCGCCCGGCGATCAGCTCGTCGGCGGCCAGCCCGGCCGCGACCAGCGCCGCGCCGTCGGCATGCGGGGCGAACAGCCAGTCCGGCGCGTCGGCGTAGATCTTCGCCAGGTCCAGGCGATCCTGGGCGCTGGGTTGGGCGAGGGTTTCGACGATCACGGGCATGCGGCTCTCCGCGGCGGGATGAAAGGAGCGCAGTGTAAGGCCTGGCCCGCCGCCCGTGGGGCGATTCGCGCCGACGGTCGCGGCTGGCAGCGCCAGCCCGGGCCTGCCTATAATGCTGGCCCTCTTATAATTACGTGCAGTGTTAGCTGTGGAGCTGGTGATGGCCGAACGCAAGGCATCCGTCGCGCGCGACACCCTGGAGACCCAGATCAAGGTCTCCATCGACCTGGATGGGACCGGCAAGGCCCGGTTCGATACCGGGGTTCCCTTCCTTGACCACATGATGGACCAGATCGCCCGCCACGGCCTGATCGACCTGGACATCGAGTGCAAGGGCGACCTGCATATCGACGATCACCACACCGTCGAGGACATCGGCATCACCCTCGGCCAGGCCTTCGCCAAGGCCATCGGCGACAAGAAGGGCATCCGCCGCTACGGCCACGCCTACGTGCCCCTCGACGAGGCGCTGTCGCGGGTGGTCATCGACTTCTCCGGGCGGCCCGGCCTGCAGATGCACGTTCCCTTTACCCGTGCCAGCGTCGGCGGCTTCGACGTCGACCTGTTCATGGAATTCTTCCAGGGCTTCGTCAACCACGCCCAGGTGACCCTGCACATCGACAACCTGCGCGGGCACAACACCCACCACCAGATCGAGACCGTGTTCAAGGCCTTCGGCCGCGCGCTGCGCATGGCCATCGAGCTGGACGAGCGGATGGCCGGG
The DNA here is from genome assembly GCF_047199225.1 of Pseudomonas sp. DL. NCBI lineage: Bacteria > Pseudomonadati > Pseudomonadota > Gammaproteobacteria > Pseudomonadales > Pseudomonadaceae > Pseudomonas > Pseudomonas sp. DL. The sequence goes on along the minus strand of NZ_CP178323.1, from coordinate 5,980,901 downwards.
CAGATGCCGTCGACCAAAGGGTGCCTGTGATGCAGACGGTAGCCGTGATCGACTACGGCATGGGCAACCTGCACTCGGTGGCCAAGGCCCTTGAGCACGTCGGTGCCGGCCGGGTGCTGGTTAGCAGCGACGCGGCGGTGATCCGCGAGGCCGACCGGGTGGTGTTCCCCGGGGTTGGCGCGATCCGCGACTGCATGGCCGAGATCCGCCGCCTGGGCTTCGACGCCTTGGTCCGCGAGGTCAGCCAGGACCGCCCGTTCCTCGGCATCTGCGTCGGCATGCAGGCATTGCTGGAGCGCAGCGAGGAGAACGACGGGGTCGATTGCATCGGTCTGTTCCCCGGCCAGGTGCGCTTCTTCGGCAAGGACCTGCACGAAGCCGGCGAGCACCTGAAGGTGCCGCACATGGGCTGGAACCAGGTGAGCCAGGCGGTGGAGCACCCGTTGTGGCACGAGATTCCCGACCAGGCGCGCTTCTACTTCGTGCACAGCTATTACATCGAGGCCGGTAACCCGCGCCAGGTGGTGGGGCACGGGCACTACGGCGTCGATTTCGCCGCCGCGCTGGCCGAAGGCTCGCGTTTCGCCGTGCAGTTCCACCCGGAAAAGAGCCATACCCACGGCCTGCAACTGCTGCAGAACTTCGTGGCCTGGGACGGGCGCTGGTAGGCCATGGCCAGGGCGAAGAGCAAGACGCCGATCCTCCAGCTGGACGCCGCGCAGACCCAGGACGCGGTACTGGCGATCAAGCGCTTCATGGAGGACCGCTTCGAACTGGAGCTGGGTTCCTTCGAAGCCGAGGAACTGCTCGATTTCTTCGCCCGCGAGTTCGCCCCGTACTTCTACAACAAGGCCATCCTCGACGTGCAGTCGTACCTGAAGGAACGGTTCGAAAGCATCGAGAGCGATGTCTGGGCGCTGGAAAAGAGTTGAGTTTCCGCGCGCCTGTCCACCGAATACAGACTTGAACAGGGTTCACCGATGCTGATCATTCCCGCGATCGACTTGAAAGACGGCGCCTGCGTGCGTCTGCGCCAGGGCCTGATGGAAGACGCCACGGTCTTCTCCGACGATCCGGTGGCGATGGCCGCCAAATGGGTCGATGGCGGTTGCCGCCGCCTGCACCTGGTGGACCTGAACGGCGCTTTCGAAGGCAAGCCGGTCAACGGCGAGGTGGTCACCGCCATCGCCCGTCGCTACCCGGACCTGCCGATCCAGATCGGCGGCGGCATCCGCTCGCTGGAAACCATCGAGCATTACGTTCGCGCCGGCGTCAGCTACGTCATCATCGGCACCAAGGCGGTCAAGCAGCCTGAGTTCGTCGGCGAGGCCTGCCGCGCCTTCCCGGGCAAGGTCATCGTCGGCCTGGATGCCAAGGACGGTTTCGTCGCCACCGACGGCTGGGCCGAGGTCAGCGAAGTCCAGGTGATCGACCTGGCTCGTCGCTTCGAGGCCGACGGGGTGTCCGCCATCGTCTACACGGATATTTCCAAGGACGGCATGATGCAGGGCTGCAATGTCGAGGCTACCGCCGCGCTGGCCAATGCCACGCGGATTCCGGTGATCGCCTCCGGCGGCATCCACAATCTCGGCGACATCCAGAAGCTGCTGGACGCCCGCACCCCGGGGATCATCGGCGCCATCACCGGCCGGGCGATCTACGAAGGCACCCTGGACGTGGCCGAAGCCCAGGCGCTGTGCGACAACTTCAAGGCCTGAGGCGAACCGCATGGCACTGGCAAAACGCATCATCCCCTGCCTCGACGTGGACAACGGCCGAGTGGTCAAGGGCGTCAAGTTCGAGAACATCCGCGACGCCGGCGACCCGGTCGAGATCGCCCGCCGTTACGACGAGCAGGGTGCCGACGAGATCACCTTCCTCGATATCACCGCCAGCGTCGACGGGCGCGACACCACCCTGCATACCGTCGAGCGCATGGCTAGCCAGGTGTTCATTCCGCTGACCGTGGGCGGCGGCGTACGCAGCGTGCAGGACATCCGCAACCTGTTGAATGCCGGCGCGGACAAGGTCTCGATCAACACCGCCGCGGTGTTCAACTCCGAGTTCGTCGGTGAGGCCGCCGACCGCTTCGGCTCGCAGTGCATCGTGGTCGCCATCGACGCGAAGAAGGTTTCCGCCCCGGGCGAGGCGCCGCGCTGGGAAATCTTCACCCATGGCGGGCGCAAGCCCACCGGGCTGGATGCCGTGCTCTGGGCTAAGAAGATGGAAGACTTGGGCGCTGGCGAGATTCTCCTGACCAGCATGGACCAGGACGGCGTGAAGAGCGGTTACGACCTGGGCGTGACCCGCGCCATCAGCGAGGCGGTGAACGTGCCGGTGATCGCTTCCGGCGGCGTCGGCAACCTGGAGCACCTGGCCGCCGGCATCCTCGAGGGCAAGGCCGACGCGGTGCTCGCGGCGAGCATCTTCCACTTCGGCGAGTACACCGTGCCGGAAGCCAAGGCCTACCTGGCCAGCCGCGGTATCGTGGTGCGCTGAGGCGCGTTGCGCCGCAGCGCACAGGGCCGGTGATCGGCTAGCCATTCCTGAGCGCGAGTCGACACTCGCGCGGCTTTCTTTCAGGTACAGTCACGCCCCCCGCATCAGGTGCCGCTAGAGCGCCGATGCCCTGCCATAACGACAAACATTGCGACCGACAGGGAGTCCTCCATGTCCATCTTCCGTCTGGCTCTCGGCTGCGTCGGCAGCCTGGCCCTGCTATGCGCTAGCGCCCTGGCGCGCGCCGAAACCCTGGTCCTGCTGACCGAGAACCTGGTGCCGTTCAACATGGCGGTGAACGGCGGCAACTACGCCAAGGACGATGGCATCAGCGGCATCAGCACCGATACCGTGCGCGCCGCCTGCGAGCGCGCGCAGATCGAGTGCCAGCTGATCCTGCGCTTCCCCTGGGACCGGGTCTACCAGCAGGCGCTGAGCGAGCCCGGCTATGGCGTGTTTTCCACCGCCCGTACGCCGGAGCGCGAGGACAAGTTCAAGTGGGTCGGCCCGCTGGCGGTCAACGACTGGGTACTGATGGCTCGCGGCGACAGCAGCATCCACCTGAACAGCCTGGAAGACGCCGCGCGCTACCGGATCGGCGGCTACAAGAACGACGCCATCAGTCAGCACCTGGTCGACCGCGGCCTGCAGGTGCAACTGGCGCTGCGCGACAACGAGAACGTCGACAAGCTGGCCAGTGGGCAGATCGATCTCTGGGTCACCGCCGATCCGAGCGGGCGCTACGTCGCCCAGCGCGAGGGCCTCAAGGAGGTGAAGGTGGTCCAGCGTTTCCATACCGCCGAGCTGTTCCTGGCGCTGAACAAGGACACCCCGGACGAGCTGGTGCAGAAGTTGCAAACGGCGGTCGACGCGCTGCGCAGCGAAGGCTTGTTGAAGCAGATCCGCGAGCGCTACTGACGCCTCGCCGGCGATGCTGGCAAAAGGCTGGCCTGGCGGCGCGGCGCTGGTTATTCTGCCTCGCTCCAGGCCCCTGACAGGATGACAACAATGCAAAGAAGCCTGCTCTTCGCGCTGCTCGCAACCCTGCTGCTGGTCGGCGGCGCGCGTGCCGAAACCGATCCCGACTACAGCATGGTCCTGCTCACGGAGAACTTCCCGCCGTACAACATGGCGATCAACGGCAAGAACTTCGCCCAGGAAGACAACATCGACGGCATCGCCGTGGATATCGTCCGCGAGATGTTCAAGCGCGCCGGCATCAAGTACAGCCTGACCCTGCGTTTCCCCTGGGACCGCATCTACAAGCTGGCGCTGGAGAAGCCCGGCTACGGGGTGTTCGTCACCGCCCGCCTGGCCGAGCGCGAGGACAAGTTCAAGTGGGTCGGTCCGATCGGCCCGGACGACTGGGTGCTGCTGGCCAAGGGCGACAGCCCGATCACCCTGGGCAGCCTGGACGAGGCGAAGAAATACCGGATCGGCGCCTACAAGGGCGATGCCATCGCCGAGTTCCTCGGCAAGAACGGTTTCGAGGCCGACCTGGCGCTACGCGACCAGGAAAACGCGCAGAAGCTGGTCAAGGGCCAGATCGACCTCTGGGCCAGCGGCGATCCTGCCGGGCGCTACCTGGCCAAGCAGGAAGGCGTGACCGGCCTGAAGACGGTGCTGCGCTTCAACAGCGACCAGCTGTACCTGGCGCTCAACCGCGAGACTCCCGACGAAGTGGTGCAGAAGCTCCAGGCAGCCCTGGACGGCATGCGCAAGGAAGGCTTCGTCGAGGACATCCTCAACAGCTATCTCTGATTCGCTCCGTCCGGCCAACAGGGGGCCGGGCGGGGAAACGCCTTTGCCGGCCCCGCCGGCAATGCCATGGAAGGCCGACGAGCCAGGTATTTCGTCCTGACGCAGGGATGCCGCTAGCCAATAACGATAACCAAGCGAGCGGTGTGACCATGCTGAAAGTCCTGATCCAGACCCTGATCCTGGGGGTGTTGCTGGGGGCCTCCGCGGCCCGTGCCGAATTGCCCGCCGACTACAAGGTGGTGCTGCTGACCGAGAACTTCCCGCCCTTCAACATGGCGGTGGACGACAAGAACTTCGCCCGCGACGACGGCATCGACGGCATCAGTGCCGACATCGTCCGGGAGATGTTCAGGCGCGCCGGCATCGGCTATTCCCTGAGCCTGCGCTTCCCCTGGGACCGCCTGTACCGGTTGACCCTGGACAAGCCCGGCTACGGGCTGTTCTCCATGACCTACACCCCCGAGCGGGTGCCGCAGTTCAAATGGGTCGGCCCGCTGGCCGACACCAGTTGGGTGTTGCTGGCGCCGGCCGGCAGCAAGATCGCCGTGAAGAATCTCAAGGACGCCGCCCGCTACAAGCTCGGCGCCTACAAGAACGACGCGGTCAGCCAGCACCTGGAGGCCCAGGGCATCCCGGTGATCAACGCCCTGCGCGACCAGGAAAACGTGAAGAAGCTTACCGGCGGGCAGATCGACCTGTGGGCCACCACCGATCCGGTCGGCCGCTACCTGGCCAAGCAGGAAGGCGTGTCCGGCCTGCAGACGGTGCTGCGTTTCAACGAGGCCAAGCTCTACCTGGCGTTGAACAAGGACACTCCGGACGAGGTGGTGGAGCGCCTGCAAAAGGCCCTGGAGCAGATGCGCCAGGAAGGCTTCGTCGACGAAGCCGTCGCCAACTACCTCTGACTGGCGGGCGCCCCTCCGCCGGCGCGGCGAGGGGGCTCAGTTCAGGTCGTAGGCCTGGACGCCGAGGTCGCGGCTGTCGTACCAGTTGCCGCGGGCCCAGAACACCCGGTCGTGCGCCTCGTCGAAACCGAGCACGCCGAGGTAGCCGGCGATGTCCAGGCGGCGCCAGGATGAGCCCCAGTCGTCCGAGTAGTACACCGCGTTGGCGGAGACGCTCGCCGGCTCTTCGTCGGGATACAGCCACAGCGGCACTTCGTAGTGGCTCATGGTGTTGGCCAGCAGCACATTCCTGCCCATGTAGAACTCGCGCAGCCCGGAACTGGACGGCAGGGGCCAGAACGGGCTGGGCAGCTTGCCGGTGATCTTCCATTCGAGCGCGTCGCGATCGAGCTCGGCGATCAGCGAGCGCGATTCGTCCGGGTGGTCGAGCACTGCGATCACCCGACCGTCCATGTTCTGTTCCAGGCGCTCGACGGCCACGCCGTCGGTGCGCCGGATCGCGCCCATCTGCCAGCGTCCGCCCTCGCGGCGCAGTTCGGCCTGGGTGGTGACCAATATCGAGCTGGTCAGGTAGCGCCCCTCGGGTGGGCCATAGCGGAAGGTCTGGCTTACCCAGATCGCGGCGCGCTCCGCGTCCAGTTGGGCGACGTGTGCCTTGATCTGCCCGTGCTTGCCGTTGTAGTCGCCCCAGTTGACGCCGTTCGGCGCCAACTCGCGGGCGTAGGCGAGGTCGACCAGCAGCGGCGCGGAGGTGGCGATCGACTCGACACTGGCGCCGCGGTCGGGCGAATAGAACAGCCCGCTCGGCTGGCCGGGTTCCCGGCCGCCATCGGCACCGCCGTATTCGAAATCACCCCAGACCCAGACTTCGTCCTTGCCGTGGAAGCGCGGTGCGAGAGCCCAGCCCAGTCGATTCGCCTCGGCCATGAAGCCTTCCTCGAGCCGCCGCCAGCTCTTGCCCTGGTCGTCGCTGCGCAGCACCACTGTCTGCTCGCGCTGACCGTTGTCCTTGCCCGGGCGCCGCAGGCCGGTGAGCAGGAAGACGCTGGAACCGTCCGGCGTGACTTCCAGGCAGGCGGTCTCGCCGAGCCGCGCCACTTCGTGGAACACGCCGTCCGCGCCCAGGCGCGAGACATAGGTGGTTTCCGGATCGCCGCCGGATAGCAGCATGCCGTTGAGGAAGTTGAAGAGGTGGGGTTCGGACTCTTCTTCCCTGGGCTGGGCGGCCGCCACCAGGTCCAGGTCGATGACGCCCTCGGGCAGAGCCTGCTCGTCGCGGCCGACCTCGCGCCGGCCTACCAGCCAGGTGCCGGCGGGCGTCGCCCGCACGCCGGTGCAGAATTGCTCCATGGCGCGCTGGTCGATGTTCTCGACCTTGCCGACGGTGCTCTCGCCGGGGCTGGCGCCGCCTATCTCGAACTTGGCGCTGGTGAGGATCCAGATGAAACCGAGGGGAATCGCGCCTGCGACCAGCAGGGCGGCGGCGAGCAGGGGCATGGGAGGGGAAGGGCGGGCCATCGGTGCGTCCGTGCAGGAATGACGAGGACGTCACCTTAACCGCTGCCGCGACGCCGGTAAACCCGGCTTCAGTGCGGCGCCTGGCGTGGGTTGACGTTGCGGTTGCCGCGCTCGCCGATGAGCATCTGCGGCGGTACCAGCTCGATGCCCTGGGCGCGCAGCTTCGGCAGCTCCCGCGCCAGCACGTCGAGGGTGGCCTTGTGCGGGTGGCCGATGAGCAACGCCGAACCCTGCTTGCGGGCCAGGGCGACGCCGGCCTGCAGTTGTGCGGAGACCGCTTCCGGTGTGGCTTCGTTGTCGAGGAACACATCGCGCGAGACGCTCGCCAGGCCGATCCGCTGCGCCTCGCTGGCGGCCACGGTGGCGGCGCTGGTGCGGCTGTCGACCAGGTACAGGCCGCGACGCTGGAGTTCCTCGGCGAGCCAGGCCATCGCCGGGCGCACCGCGGTCATGCGGCTGCCCTCGTGGTTGTTCAGGCCTTGCACGAACGGCACCTTGGCCAGCGCCGCGTCCAGCCGCCGCGCACGCTCTTCCTGGGTCAGCTCCGGCCGCCAGGCGTAGGGACCGCCGGCCGGGTCCATCGGCATGTGCAGGATCACCGTGCGCCCGCGCTGGTGCGCCTCGCGGGCCAGTTCGGCGGCATGCGGGGTTTCCGGGATGATCGCCAGGGTTACGCCGGGGGGCAGGTCGAGAACCCGGCGGTCGCGTGCCAGGTTCTGCCCGAGGTCATCGATGACCACGGTCAGCAGCGGCGGGCGCTGGTAGGGGACGGGGTCCTGGCGGGCCTGGGCCTGGTTGAACAGCAGGCACAGGCCCAGCAGGGCAACGCGAAACGCCGACATCAGTTGCCGCGGGTGACGCTCAGGCCTTTCAGCAGGCTAAGGGCCTGGCTGAGCTGGTAGTCGGAATCCTGCGGGCGCTCGCTCGGCGCGGCACGCTTGCCGGTGGGGCGGTCGGCGCCGCCGTTGCCGTTGGCCAGGTGGCCCTGCAGGTCGGCTTCCTTGAAGCCCTCGAAGCTGCTCCGCTCCTGGGTCACCTTGGCGCGTCCGACTTCGATGTCCGGAACGATGCCCTGGGCCTGGATGGAGCGCCCGTTGGGGGTGTAGTAGAGCGCGGTGGTGAGCTTCAGGGCGCGGTCGTTGTTCAGCGGCAGCACGGTCTGCACCGAGCCTTTGCCGAAGCTGTCGGTGCCCATCAGGATCGCGCGCTTCTGGTCCTGCAGGGCACCGGCGACGATTTCCGCCGCCGAGGCGCTGCCACCGTTGATCAGCACCACCAGCGGAACCTTGTCGCTGGGATCGGCCGGGTCGGCGCTGAAGCGCAGCTCGGAGTTGGCGATGCGGCCCTTGGTGTAGACGATCAGGCCCTTGGTGAGGAAGGCGTCGGCTACCTCGACGGCGGACTGCAGCACGCCGCCGGGGTTGTTGCGCAGGTCCAGGACCAGGCCCTTGAGACGGCCCTTGTTGTCCTTGCGCAGCTGGTTCAGCGCCTTGACCACTTCCTCGCCGGTGTTGACCTGGAACTGGGTGATGCGCAGGTAGGCGTAGCCGGGTTCGAGGACCTGGCTCTTGACACTCTTGACCTTGATGATGGCGCGCTTGAGTTCGACGTCGAACGGTCTGCCGCCATCGCGGACGATGGTCAGGGTGATCGGGGAGCCGGCCTTGCCGCGCATGCTGTCGACCGCTTCGGTCATCGACTGGCCCTTGGTCGGCTTGCCGTCGATCTGCACGATCAGGTCGCCGGGCTGGATGCCGGCGCGGGCCGCGGGGGTGTCGTCGATCGGCGAGACCACCTTGATGAAGCCGTCTTCGCTGCCGACCTCGATGCCCAGGCCGCCGAACTCGCCGCTGGTGCTTTCCTGCAGCTCGGCGAAGTCCTCCGGGCCGAGGTAGGCGGAGTGCGGGTCGAGGTTGCTGAGCATGCCCTTGATGGCGTTCTCCAGCAGGGTCTTGTCGTCCACTGGCTCGACATAGGCGGCCTTCACCCGGTCGAGAACCTCGGCGAAGGTACGCAGCTCGTCGAGGGGCAGCGGGGCACTGCTACCGTTGGCCAGTGGCGCGGCGTCGGCCGGGGCGTCGGCAGCCTGGGCCGCGCCCGCGCCGAGCAGCAGGGCCAGCGCCAGGGTGGTGGGACGGAAGCAATGCAGCATGTTCAGCTCCTAATCACGAGTTCGGCGCCTATCCCTGTGCGCGGCACCAGGTAGTAGGGTCCGCCGGGCGGCCCTGATGGCGAATGGCGAAGTACACGGCCGGGCTACTCTGGCCGCCGCTGGTTCCAACGGTGGCGATCGGGTCTCCGGCCTTCACGGTGTCGCCGGCGTCTTTCAGCAGGCTTTGATTATGGCCATAAAGGCTGAGGTAGCCGCCACCGTGGTCGAGGATGACCAACAGGCCGGCTCCGCGCAACCAGTCGGCGAATACCACGCGTCCGCCGTGCACCGCGCGGACGGTGCTGCCGGCGCTCGCCGAAATCAGTACGCCGTCCCATTTCGCCCGCGGATCGTCGCCGCGCTGGCTGCCGAAGCGCGCCACGACGCGGCCATTCACCGGCCACGGCAGCTTGCCGCGGGCCGAGCCGAACGCGCCGCCGTAGACCGCGCCAGTGCTTGAGACCAGCGGGCCCGGCGCAGGTTCGCGCGGCGGGCTGGTGACTCGTCCGGGGGCGGCCTGCTGCTGGCGCGCACGCTCGCGTTCGGCGGCCAGCGCGCGCTGGCGCTCGCGCTCCGCCGCGGCGGCGGCTTCGCGGGCCTGGCGGGCCAGGGTTTCCTCGATGGTCCGCAGTACCTTGGCCAGCTCGGCCTGGTCCTGTTGGCGGGACTTGAGCTTCTGGTCGCGTTCGCGGTAGTCGCTGTTCAGCTTGGCCAGGGCTTGCTGGCGCTCCTTGCGGGTCGCTGCCAGCGCCTCGCGGCGGCTGTCCAGCTCGCCTTGCTTGCTCAGTTGTTCGGCTTTCTGCGCAGAGATGTCCTGCTCGACGTTGGCCAGCTGGCGGAGGGTTTCGTTGAAGCTGGCGAGCTGTTCGAGACGGGCTTTGTTGATGTAGTCGTAGTAGGTGAGGGTGCGGCTGAATTTTTCCGGGTGTTCCTGGTTCAGCAGCAGCTTCAGGTATTCCTCGCGTCCACTCTGGTAGGCCGCGCGGGCCTGGATGGCGAGGAGGCGCTGCTGCTCAATGCGCGCGTCCTGGAGTTTTTTTTTCTCCCCATCCAGCCGTTTCAGCTCGGCTTCGCTCTTGTCCAGCTCGTCCTGCAGGGCCTTGATCTGTTTTTCCAGGTCGCCCATCTCGGTCTCGGTGGACTTCAGCAGCTTCTGCACGCCGCTCTTTTCCTGCTGGATGCCGTCCAGCAGCTTCTTCAGCTCGCCGATGTCCTTCTGCGTCTGTTCCAGCTGGCGTTGGGTGTCGGCGCGCTCGTCGGCGAAGGCCGGAGCGAGACAGGCGAGGGATAGCAGGAGAGGAAGGAGGCGGAGCATGGGGTGGCGGGCACCTGGGAATTGGACCGGCCTAGTATGCCCGTGGCCGCCGTTAAAAAAAACGCCCCGCACCGCGCGCTGTGGGGCGCTTCCACGTATTTCAGCCGGATGGCAGCGGCGGATGTCGTCGACGACGAAGGCCACGGGCATCAGGCGGGTCTGTAGAGCGGGTAGGTGAACAGCAGCAGATGCGTCAGGTTCAGCCCGAAGTGGAACAGCGTCGCCACCCACAGGCGGCCGCTCCACAGCCAGGCCAACCCGTAGATCAGCCCGGCGAGGCCGGCGAACAGCATCAGCAGCGGGCCGCCGGCGAAGTGCGCCAGGCCGAACAGCGCCGAGGCCAGCGCCAGGGCGGGCCAGGGGCCCAGCCATTGGCCCAGGCGTTGCTGCAGGTAGCCGCGGAACAGCGCTTCCTCGGCAAGGGAAACGAAGAACAGGTTGGCCAGGATGAACTGCCAGAGCCAGGCCGGCGCGTGGAGTTCCGGCCGCAGCAGGCCGACGCCGACAGCCAGCAGAAGCAGCGCCGGCACCGCCGCCACGAGCAGCAGCCAGTACCAGGGGCGGCCGGGAGCGCGGGCTTCGTCGCGGAACAGGCTCGGCAGGCAGGCCAGTAGCAGGAACGGCACCAGTGCCTTGTCGAAGTTGAAGTACATGGTGAACGGCAGGCTCTGCGGGCCGACCACCGCCTTGTCCAGGATCCTGGGGTTGGCGAAGCCGGGTAGCAGGTGCAGGAACAGGCCCACCGCGCCGGCGACCAGCAGCAGCTCCAGGCCCAGGGCCCAGGCGCGGCGTGCCGCCAGGCGCCGGCGCAACAGGGCGAGGACGCCCAGTGCAGCCAGGGCGGCGACCGCAGGCGGAGCGAGAACCCCGTCGTAGAAGGCGAGACAGCAGGTCGCGAGCAGCAAGACGAGGGCCAGCAGGCGCTGGAAGGACAGGGCGAGGAGCGAGGTGGCGAGGAGGAACCACATCGGCGGAAATCCTTGTAGGGCAGATGGAAAAGACAGCGCGGGCAAGGCTAGCACGGGCCTCGGCGACGTAGCGGGAGGCAGGGGGGGAGACGCGGAAAATGAAAACCGCGGCACACGTCTCGACGCCGCGTGGCCAGGCCTGTCGGCCGATCGGCAGCGTTAAAGCGGGGAAGGTGGCGTCGTGGAAACAGGGCGCGGCGCCCGGCCCGCTACGGCGGATAACGTCGCAGGCGTTATCCGTCGATGGCCTGCAGAAGCGGCGGATAACCGCGACGCGGTTATCCGCCCTGCGCGGGAGTTCGTCGTTCGCGGATCAGCCGAGGGTGACGATGCTGCGACCGGTCATTTCCGCCGGCTGCTCCAGCCCCATGAGGGTCAGCATGGTCGGCGCCACGTCGGCCAGCACGCCGCCTTCGCGGATGCTCAGCTTGCGCTTGCCGACGTAGACGAAGGGCACCGGTTCGCAGGTGTGCGCGGTGTGCGCCTGGCCGGTGGACTCGTCTTCCATCTGCTCGACATTGCCGTGGTCGGCGGTGATCAGGGCTTCGCCGCCGACCTTGTCCAGCGCCTCGACGATACGGCCCATGCAGGTGTCCAGGCACTCCACGGCCTTGACCGCGGCCTCGAACACCCCGGTGTGGCCGACCATGTCGCCGTTGGCGTAGTTGACCACGATCACGTCGTAGCGCTGTTGCTCGATGGCCTCGACGATACGGTCGGTGACTTCCGGCGCGCTCATCTCGGGTTGCAGGTCGTAGGTGGCGACCTTCGGCGAGGGGATCAGGATGCGCTCCTCGCCCTCGTAGGGTTCCTCGCGGCCGCCGGAGAAGAAGAAGGTCACATGGGCGTACTTCTCGGTCTCGGCGATGCGCAGCTGGGTCTTGCCATGCTTGGCCAGGTACTCGCCGAGGACGTTGGTCAGCGGCTCCGGCGGGAAGGCGCAGGGCGCCGGGATGCTCGCCGCGTACTGGGTCAGCATGACGAAACCTGCCAGCTGCGGGGCTCGTTCGCGGGGGAACTCATTGAATGCCGGCTCGACGAAGGCGCGGCTCAGCTCGCGGGCGCGGTCGGCGCGGAAGTTCATGAAGATCACCGCGTCGCCATCCTCGACCCGCACCGCTTCGGCGCCGGCCGGGACCACCGCGGTGGCCTTGACGAATTCGTCGCTCTCGCCGCGGGCGTAGGCGGCCTCGAGGGCTGCCACCGAGGAGTCGGCGGTGAACTCGGCCTTGCCGTCGGCAATCAGTTCATAGGCGGCCTGGACGCGGTCCCAGCGGTTGTCGCGGTCCATCGCGAAATAGCGGCCGATGATCGAGGCGATGCGGCCCTTGCCGAGCCCGGCGAAGGTGGCGTCGAGACGCTCCAGCGACGGCTGCGCGCTTTTCGGCGGGGTATCGCGGCCATCCAGGAAGGCATGCAGGTAGATCTTGCCGGCGCCGCGCCTGGCGGCCATCTGCGCCATCGCCACCAGGTGGTCTTCATGGCTGTGTACGCCGCCCGGGGAGAGCAGGCCGAGGATGTGCACCGCCTTGTCGGCGGCGACGGCCTTGTCGACCGCGCCGGCGATCACCGGGTTTTCGAAGAATTCGCCGTCGCGGATGGCCTTGGTGACGCGGGTGAAGTCCTGGTACACCACGCGGCCTGCGCCGAGGTTCATGTGGCCGACCTCGGAATTGCCCATCTGGCCGTCGGGCAGGCCGACGTCCATGCCGGAGCCGGAGATCAGGCCGTGCGGCTGGGTTGCCAGGAGGCGATCCCAGACCGGCTTCTTCGCGGCGTAGATGGCGTTGTAGTCAGGGCTTTCGCTGTGGCCGAAGCCGTCCAGGATGATCAGGACCAGGGGTTTGGGCGTGGCAGTCATATGTCCGGCTCTATTTCCGCGGGGTTCAGAAACTGACCAAATTTAGTGGGAACATTGTCGTTCAAGACGTAGGAAGAGGCTGATTGATTAAACCGATGACGCCGATCCGCAACCGAATGCCGCTATCCTCGCTCCCTCTGTCCTGCCCGAGCCGTGCCCGGGCCGGAACTGGCCAGCTTCACAGAAAAGGACCGGCATTCTAACCGTGAAGTTTCCCGCGACGCCATTTCCTGGAGCCGAGCGGGGCGCCGCCCGGCGGGTTCCCCCCTGGCCGGCGCGGTCTGTATACTGGCCGGCATTTTTACGCCCTGGATATCCGTCACCATGCAATTCGTTTCCCGTCTGATCGAGTTCGCCACCAACCACTACCTGCTGGTCGCGGCGCTGCTGGTCCTGCTGGTCCTGCTGTTGCTGCACGAGCTGCGCAAGGGCGGCAAGAGCCTGTCGACCCGCGAGCTGACCGCGCTGGTCAATGCCGACCAGGCGGTGGTCCTGGATATCCGTCCGGCCAAGGAGTTCGCCAGCGGGCACATCGTCGACGCGCTGAACATCCCGGCCGACAAGCTGAACAGCCGCATGACCGAGCTGGAAAAGTACAAGGGCAAGACCATCATCCTGGTCGACGCCATGGGCCAGCATTCCGGTACCTGGGGCGGCGTCCTGAATAAGGCCGGCTTCAACGCCGCCAAGCTGTCCGGCGGGATCGGCAGCTGGCGCGGCGACAACCTGCCGCTGGTGAAGTGACATGCCGCCCGTCGTGATCTACACCACCGCCTGGTGTCCGTACTGCATCCGCGCCAAGCAGCTGCTGCAACGCAAGGGTGTGGACTTCCAGGAGATCGCCTGCGACGGCAAGCCCGAACTGCGCGCCGAGCTGGCACGCAAGGCGGGATCGACCACCGTGCCGCAGATCTGGATCGGCGAGACCCATGTCGGCGGCTGCGACGACCTTCATGCACTGGAGCGCGCCGGCAAGCTGGACGCGCTGCTGTCTGCCTGAAACCATTCATGAATTGACCCAAGGGAAGGCCCGAAAATGACCGAGCAAGCTACCAACGGCGCTGCCGACGAGCAGCAACCCCAGTTCTCCCTGCAGCGCATCTACCTGCGCGACCTGTCGTTCGAGTCGCCGAAGTCACCGGAAATCTTCCGCCAGGAATGGAACCCGTCCATCAGCCTGGACCTGAACACTCGCCAGAAGCAGCTGGACGGCGACTTCTACGAAGTGGTCCTGACCGTATCGGTGACCGTGAAGAACGGCGAGGACACCACTGCCTTCATCGCCGAAGTGCAGCAGGCCGGCATCTTCCTGATCAAGAACCTCGATCCGTCGAGCATGAGCCATACCCTTGGCGCGTTCTGCCCGAACATCCTCTTCCCGTACGCTCGCGAAGCCCTGGACAACCTGGTGGTACGCGGTTCGTTCCCGGCGCTGATGCTGTCGCCGGTGAACTTCGACGCCCTCTACGCCCAGGAAATCGCCCGCATGCAGGCCTCCGGCGAGATCCCGACGCCGTCGGTCCAGTAAGCCCAGCGCTTGCGAAGAAGCCCGCCTTGAGCGGGCTTTTTCATGCCTGTCGGCCGGCTCAGTCCATGGCGAAGCCGAGCTGGCGCCAGGCTTCGTAGACGGTCACCGCCACCGTGTTGGACAGGTTCAGGCTACGGCAGCCTTCGCGCATCGGCAGGCGCAGGCGCCGATCGGTTGGCAGGGCGTTGCGCACGTCCTCCGGCAGTCCGCGGCTTTCCGGGCCGAAGAGGAAGGCATCGTCGCGCTGGTAGGCCACTTCGTGGAAGGCCCGCGACCCCTTGGTGGTGAAGGCGAACAGGCGTGGCTGGCCGAGGGCCTCGAGGCAGCTCTGCAGATCCGGGTAGCGGCGTACGCTGGCGTATTCGTGGTAGTCGAGGCCGGCACGGCGCAAGCGCTTGTCGTCCAGTTCGAAACCGAGCGGCTCGATCAGGTGCAGACTGCATCCGGCGTTGGCGCAGAGCCTGATAATGTTGCCGGTATTCGGAGGTATCTCCGGTTGAAACAGGATGACGTGGAACATGCAGGGCTCCGGAGCAGATAACGGGCGGCATTCTACCTCCGCCATCGACGATCTGCGGCGCCAGCGCTGGAAAGTCTGGGGTGCGCTGGTGCTTGCCGGGTTGTTGTTCGGGCTGATGCTCGGCAGGTTGTTCGGTCCCGCTTCGCTGCCGACGTCTGCGCCGCAACTGCTGGCGGTCGGGGAGAGCGAGCAGGGCCTGGTCCTGCGCTTCGATCGCCAGGCTGCGGTTACGGCGGCACGGGTGGAGGGTGCCCTGACGTTGCGCATCGTCGCCCGGGGCGCGGCGCAGCAGGGAGACGGACGATGGCTGGGCCAGCCGTTGCGCTGGCGCGTCCGCGAGGAGGGAAAGGGGCTGCTGTTGAGCCTGGTCTCGACCCGCCCCTTGCAGGGGCGCTGGCAGTGGTCGGAGGACGGCGAGGGCTGGCGCCTCGTCGTCGAGCTGCAGGAGCGCGACGGCCGGGAATAAAAGGGGGAATTCTCAGCCTGCCTGTACCGAGGTCCCCAAACGGGAGGGCGGAGGCGCGGATCGCTGCGCTACCGCCGGGCATAAAAGAGGGGAGTTCTCAGCCTGCCTGTACCGAGGTCCCCGAAACGGGTGTGGCGGTTGCGCGCGGATGCTGCGTCTGCCGCCGGGTGTAAAAGAGGGGATTCCCCAGCCTGCCTGTACCGAGGCCCCCGAAATCTTCGTTATCTGCTCCAATGCAGGGTCTGTGCCAATTCTCATGAGCGCGCTGGCGGCGCGCTCGCTTTCCTGAAGGATTGTGGATAAGTCTGTGGGCGAGCTGGTGATGAATGCCTCTGGAAGCCCGTGGATCAAGGGCTTGGCGGCATCCCAGGGGTTTGTGGGAAGTCGATTGCGGAAAAATGACGGAGCGGGCTTTTCCGCCAGCGATTGATGCCGATTTGTCGCCTGCTGGTGCACGCTGCCCAAAATCCGGGCAAGGGCCGCTGCCCTGCACAACCGGCGGATAACCGCGATGCGGTTATTCGCCCTACGCTACGATTTGACCGGTGGTTCCGGGCGGGCGCCCTGCCGAGGCTGGGGCGGCGTCTCGCTTGGTACGGGCGCGCGACGGACCATGAAAAACGGGGCCCGAAGGCCCCGTTGGGTCGCTCATGGGAGCAGTGGCGCTTCAGTCGTCGCCTTCGTCGTCGGCTCCATCGACGTTCATCCCCAGCTCCTTGATCTTGCGGGTCAGGGTATTGCGGCCCCAGCCGAGCAGCACGGCGGCATCGCGGCGGCGGCCGGCGGTGTGCTTGAGGGCGGTTTCTATCATGATCCGTTCGAAGGCCGGCACGGCGCTGTCCAGCAGGTTCGACTGGCCGCGGCCCAGCGCCTGGTCGGCCCACTGGCGAAGGGCCTGTTCCCAGTTCGCCGCCGGCGCGCTGTCCTGCGGCTGGGTCAGCAGCTCCGGCGGCAGGTCGTCGATGTGCACCTCGCGGCCGGAGGCCATCACGGTGATCCAGCGACAGGTGTTCTCCAGTTGGCGGACGTTGCCCGGCCAGCCGAGGTTCTTCAGGTACTCCTCGGTTTCCGCCTTCAGCAGCTTGGGTTCCACCGCCAGCTCCTGGGCGGCGCGGCTGAGGAAGTGCCGGGCCAGCGCCGGGATGTCCTCGCGGCGGTCGGCCAGCCGCGGGATGTGGATGCGGATCACGTTCAGGCGATGGAACAGGTCCTCGCGGAACTTGCCGTCGCGCACCAGGCTTTCCAGGTTCTGGTGGGTGGCGGCGATGATCCGCACGTCGACCTTCACCGGCGTGTGCCCGCCGACCCGGTAGAACTCGCCGTCGGCCAGGACGCGCAGCAGGCGGGTCTGGGTGTCGGCCGGCATGTCGCCGATCTCGTCGAGGAACAGGGTGCCGCCATCGGCCTGCTCGAAGCGTCCGCGGCGCTGGGCGGCGGCCCCGGTGAAGGCGCCCTTCTCATGGCCGAACAGCTCGGATTCCATCAGGTCCTTGGGGATCGCCGCCATGTTCAGCGCGATGAATGGCGAGGCTGCGCGCGGGCTGTGGCGATGCAGGGCATGGGCGACCAGCTCCTTGCCGGTACCCGATTCGCCGTTGATCAGCACGGTGATGTTGGAATGGCTGAGGCGGCCGATGGCGCGGAATACCTCCTGCATCGCCGGCGCCTCGCCGATGATCTCCGGCGTGCGCGCCTGGTTCGCCGGCAGCTCCAGGCCCTGCTGCTCCTGGGCGTGTTGGTTGGCGCGCTTGACCAGGGAGACCGCCTCGTCGACGTCGAACGGCTTGGGCAGGTATTCGAAGGCGCCGCCCTGGTAGGAGGCCACCGCGCTGTCGAGGTCGGAATGCGCGGTCATGATGATCACCGGCAGGCGCGGATGCAGTTCGCGGATCTGCGCCAGCAGGTCGAGGCCGCTGGCGCCGGGCATGCGGATATCGGAGATGATCACGTCCGGCTGCTGCCGGCCGAGGCGGCCGATCACGCTGTCGGCGCTGTCGAAGCTCACCGTGGTCATGCCTTCCTGTTGCAGGGCTTTTTCCAGTACCCAGCGGATGGAGCGGTCGTCGTCGACGATCCAGACGGTCTCTGATCGGCTCATGGTCAATGCACTCCTTGTTCCAGGGGCAGGAACAGACTGAACACGGTATGGCCGGGGTGGCTCTCGCATTCAATCAGCCCCTGGTGCTGGCTGATGATGTTCTGGGCGATGGCCAGGCCGAGTCCGGTACCGTCCGGACGGCCGCTGACCATGGGGTAGAAGATGGTTTCCTGGAGCTCGGCCGGAATGCCCGGGCCGTTGTCGATGATCTCCACCTTGCACACCAGGCGGTGACGCGTGTGGCCGATGGTGAACTGGCGCAGGGTACGGCTGCGCAGGGTGATGCGACCGAGGCGCAGGTCGTTCTGCCCGGCGATCGCCTGCATGGCGTTGCGTACCATGTTGAGCACGGCCTGGATCATTTGCTCGCGGTCGAGCAGCAGGTCGGGGATGCTCGGGTCGTAGTCGCGGACCAGGGTGATGCTGCCCTGGCTCTCCGCTTCCACCAGGCTGCTGACCCGCTCCAGCACTTCATGGATGTTGGTCGGCGCCAGGTTCGGCAGTTTGTTCGAGCCGAGCATGCGGTCCACCAGGTTCCGCAACCGGTCGGCTTCTTCGATGATGACGTTGGTGTAGTCCTTCAGCGACTCTTCCGGCAGCTCGCGGGATAGCAGTTGCGCCGCTCCGCGGATGCCGCCGAGCGGGTTCTTGATCTCGTGGGCGAGCCCGCGCACCAGCAGCTTGGTGGTCTCCTGCTTGGACAACTGCGCTTCTTCGCGGGTGATCCGCATCAGCCGGTCGCGCGGATGGACCTCGAGCAGCAGCAGCGTCTCGTTGCGGTTGAGGATGGGCGTCACCGCATAGTCGACCGTGATGCTGACGCCGGTGATCGAGGTCAGGGTCGCTTCGCGCTTGGTGAACGGATGTGCCTGTTCCACCGCCTGGCGCAGCGAGTTCAAGGCTTCCGGCGATTCGGTGAACAGCTCGCTGATGAATTGCCCGTGGCTGCGCTGGCCGCTCACGGCCAGGAGCATCTCCGCCGCCGGGTTCATGTACTCCAGGCGCAGTTCGCCGTTGATCAGGATCACCGCGGTGGTCAGGTTGTCGAGCAACAGTCGGTGCAGGGTATCGGTCGGCATGGCGGGCAGCTGTTCCAAGGTTGGGCAGGAAAATGCAAAAAGCAAACCAGGCGCCGAAAAGGCGCGTTTTTTCTGCCGAGGCGCTGGCTAGAGGTGCGCCGGGAAGGTTTTCGGCGACGAGCGGTGACCCGAAATGGGGACAGTATAGAAAGTGGTGCGGGTAATCGCACCAATCTGGTGCGTTGGCGTGGCCGGCGGCGTTTTCGCCAGGAGAGTCGGGAAAAAAACCGGAAAATCCCGCCCACCGTGGAGTGGGCAGGGGAAGTTCGGCTAGCGCTCGCTTGGCTCTATCGCGCTGACCAGCGGCGTATCGACCTCCGGCAGGGGTTGCCCGGCGATGCTCACTCGATGCAGGTGGAAGGGCTGGCTCGGGGTGCTTTCGACGGTCATGCCGTCGCCATCGATGATTTCCACTGCGACCTGGTGGGTGCCGCGATCGAGGTTCTTCAACGGGAACACCGGGCTGCGTCCCGGCACTCCGGCAGGCTTGCCGTCGAGCAGCAGGCGATAGCGATGGCCGGGCAGCAGCGCCGGCTCGCTGGTGACGGTGACGATGACGTCGCCGCTGTTGGCGCGCAGGGTTGCGTCCGGTTCGGGGAAGAGGATGCGCAGTAGCTGGTAGGCCGGCGGCTTCACCTCCAGCGGCGCGGCGGGCGGACGATAGCGTATGCCCGGCGGCGCCACGCTGTTGCCCGGCGCCAGTTCGACGCGTTGGGCCTTGCGCCCGCTGGGCGGCTGGTCGGTGTAGACGCGGTTGCCCTCGGCGTCGATGTAGGTGTAGACCCCCGCTTGCGCGGCGCAGGCCAGGCACAGCAGGAGGGCGCCGAGAATGCGCGGGATCATCGCTTCTTCCCGAGGTGCACGCGCTGCACGGTGAAGGTCACCGGCGGGCTGGATTGCAGCACCCGTTCGCCGTTGAGTACCTGTACCGCGAGGCTGTGGTCGCCGCGGTCGATCTCGTGCAGGGTGAAGCGGGTGCCGCTGCTGGGCGTGCCGTAGGGTTTGCCGTCCAGCACCAGTTGCAACTGGTGGCCGCTGTGCAGGGCCGGGCGGATGCTGACGCTGACGTTGAAGGTGCCGTTGTTGGCGCGCAGCGCCTCTTCCGTGGGGAGGTCGCTGAGGGCAAGGATCTCGTAGGCGGCGGCCTCGCTATCGGCGGCCGGGGCATTGCCCGCGGAGGACTTTTCCGGCGTGTCGATTCCTACGGTATTGGTCGGCTGCAGTTCGACGGTCTGCGCCTGCACCCCGTCTGGCGGCTGGTTGGTGAATACCTTGTTGCCGTTGGCGTCGGTGTATTGGTAGATCTGCGCCATGGCCGGCAGGGCGGCGGCCAGGAGCAGGCAGCTGGTGATCAGGCGCATGGACGGTCTCCGGGTGAACCTGCCAAGCGTTGCACCGCATCGGCGCGCTGGCAAGCCGTGCATTGTGCGGCATGCGGGTATTCGAAGGTGTGCGCTGGGGCACGTTGGCGGTCGCTGTGCCCCGCCGCGCGGCTGCGTTCGTCTCAGCCGGCACTGGCGGGGCGAACCCTCGTTGCGCCAGAGTGTCTGTGCTTGCGCCGCCGGCCGGCGGCCCCGTTCGAAACGGCGGGTGTCCGGCTTGTATGATGCGGCTGTTTCGGTTTCTCACCTTGGGGACTGCCTTTCTCGTGCCGATCATCGCCCGCTTCACCCTTCGCTCCCGCGTCCTGGCGGCCCTGCTGCTGTGCCTCTGCGCCGCCCTGTTCTACTCGCCGCCGGGCGCCGCGGCGCTGCCGAACCCGTTGGCGGGGAGTTCCTCCGGTGGCGAGAAGGTCAGCGATGCGCAGTTGGAACAATCGCTGAACCAGGTCATCCAGACCCTGGAGAACGACAGGCAGCGCGCCGACCTGCTGAAAAAGCTGAAACAGCTGCGCGACGTGACCAAGAAAGGCAAGGAAAGCGAGGGTGGGGTGCTGGGGCTGATCGGCGATACCCTGACCAGCCTGGAAAAGCAGTTCCAGGGCGCGAACAGCCCGGTCGCGTTATGGGGCAACCAGTTCCAGCTGGCGCGTGCCGAACTCGAGGAGCGCTTTCCCAGCTGGCGCGACCTGCCGGCGATGGTCTTCGATTTTTCGGTGGTGATCCTCCTCTGGGCCTGCCTGGCCAGCGCGCTGCTCTGGCTCAGCCGGCGCATGCGCGAGCGCTTCGGCCTGTCGGCGGAGTTGCCGCAGCATCCGAAGACCCGCGACCTGCTGCTGTTTTCCCTGCGCAAGCTGGGCCCCTGGCTGGTGGCCTTCCTCATCACCCTGTACCTGTCGGTGGTGCTGCCGGACTCCCTGAGCAAGACCCTGGCGATGGTCATGGCCTATGTGCTGGTCTGCGGCACGCTGTTCTCCGCGCTGTGCGTGATTTCCCTCTCGCTGCTCAGCGGCCCGCACCGCCAGCGCGCCCTGGATATCCTGCGGCGCCAGGCGTTCCGCCCGTTGTGGCTGATCGGCAGCCTCGCCGCGCTGGGCGAGGTCGCCCACGATCCGCGGCTGATCGCCGGCCTCGGCGAGCACACCTCGATCTGCCTGAGTACCCTGGCCAACGCCAGCGCCGCGCTGTTCACTGCGCTGTTCGTGATGCGTTTCCGCCGGCCGATCGCCCACCTGATCCGCAACCAGCCGCTGGAGCGCCGCCTCAAGCGCCGTAGCCTGCACGACCTGGTGCAACTGGTCGGCTCGCTGTGGTTCGTGCCGGTGCTGGTGCTGGTGGGGATTTCCCTGTTCGCCACCTTCGTTTCCGCCGGCGACAGCAGTTCGGCGTTGCGCCGGGCGCTGGTCTGCGCGGTGCTGGCGGTGGTGGCGATGACCGTGATCGGGCTGATCCGCCGCCGTTCCAGTCGGGTCGGCGCCGGCCCGCGCCGCAGCGCGCCGTACATCGAGCAGTTGCAGAGCTTCGGCTACACCCTGCTGCACATCTTCGTGGTGCTGTTCTTCATCGAGGTCGCCTTGCGCGTCTGGGGCATGTCGCTGATTCGCTATGCGGAAGGCGAGGGCGAGCAGATCAGCATGAAGGTAGTCAGCTTCGGCACCACCCTGCTGGTCGCCTGGCTGATCTGGATCCTCACCGATACCGCGATCCAGCACAGCCTCGGCCTGGGCGGCAAGAGCCGGCCGAACACCCGCGCGCTGACCATGCTGCCGCTGATCCGCAACGTGCTGTTCGCCACCATCGCGGTGATCGCCCTGATCGTCGCCCTGGCCAACATGGGCATGAACGTCACCCCGCTGCTGGCCGGTGCCGGCGTGATCGGCCTGGCCATCGGCTTCGGTGCGCAGTCGCTGGTGGCGGACCTGATCACCGGCCTGTTCATCATCATCGAGGACTCGCTGTCGATCGACGACTACGTCGACGTCGGCGGCCACCTTGGCACGGTCGAGGGCCTGACTATCCGTACCGTGCGCCTGCGCGACCTGGACGGCGTGGTGCATACCATCCCGTTCAGCGAGATCAAGAGCATCAAGAACTACTCGCGCCAGTTCGGCTACGCGATGTTCCGCTGGCCGGTGCCGGCGAGCATGCCGATCGACGACGCGGTGGCGCTGGTGCGCGAGGTCGCGATGGAGCTGCGCAGCGACCCGGCGGTCTACCGCAACCTGTGGTCGCCGATGGAATTGCAGGGCGTGGAGAGTTTCGACAACGGCCAGGCGATCCTGCGCTTCCGCTTCAAGACCGCGCCGATCAAGCAGTGGGAGGTCCAGCGGGCGTTCAACCTGCGCCTGCGTCGGCGCCTCGACCAGGCCGGCCTCGAACTGTCCATGCCGCGTCTCAACGTACAGTTGAGCCGGGCGCCCAAGGCGAAATCCGCGGAACCGGACGAGCCGGGCACGCCGGCGGACGGCGGCATCTAGCGCGACAGGATGACCCGGCAGATGCGGCGCATGTCGCGGTCGTCGATGCCGTCGCACTGCCACGGCGCACGCGATACCACGGCCCGGCACTGGCGGCGCATGTCGCGGCTGTCGATGTCGTCGCAGCGCTTGCGGTCGCCGCGGACGATGGCGCGGCACTGGCGGCGCGTGTCGCCGTCGCGGATGTCGTCGCAGTCGTAGCGCTGTCCCGGCGCCAGCAGCGCGCCGCAGTAACGCCGCAGGTCGCGGCTGTCGATGTCGCCGCAATCCCCGCTGTCGCCGCGTTCCAGTGCGTTGCACATGCGCCGCAGGTCGCGGTCGTGGATATCGCGGCATTCGGTGCCGGCCTGGGCGGGCAGGCTGAGGATGGCGGCAAGCAGGAGCCAGAGAGAGTGACGCATGGACGGTCCTTATCCTTGGGGCGGGGAGCGCGGCAAGTCTAACCGAACGGCGCGGCGAACTTTGCGTTTCTCCATGGGCCGGCCCATAAAAAAGGCCTCCCGAAGGAGGCCTCAAGAGGGTGACTCGTTGTTATAGGAAAGGGTGGATCAGACGCTGTAGTACAGGTCGTATTCCAGCGGGTGCACGAAGGTGCGCACCTTGATCTCTTCTTCGCTCTTCAGCTCGATGTAGGCATCGATGAACTCGTCGGTGAACACGCCGCCCTTGGTCAGGAACGCGCGGCCCTTGTCGAGTTCTTCCAGCGCCTCTTTCAGGCTGCCGCAAACCTGCGGGATTTCCTTCGCCTCTTCCGGCGGCAGGTCGTACAGGTTCTTGTCGGCGGCATCGCCGGGGTGGATCTTGTTCTGGATGCCGTCCAGGCCGGCCATCAGCAGCGCGGCGAAGGCCAGGTAGGGGTTGGCTGCCGGGTCCGGGAAGCGCGCTTCGATACGGCGGGCCTTCGGGCTGGATACGTAGGGGATACGGATCGAGGCGGAACGGTTGCGCGCCGAGTAGGCCAGCATCACCGGAGCTTCGAAGCCCGGGACCAGGCGCTTGTAGGAGTTGGTCGAGGGGTTGGTGAAGCCGTTCAGGGCCTTGCCGTGCTTGATGATGCCGCCGATGAAGTACAGGGCGGTCTCGGACAGGCCGGCATAGCCTTCGCCGGCGAAGGTGTTCTTGCCGTCCTTGGAGATCGACATGTGCACGTGCATGCCCGAACCGTTGTCGCCGTACAGCGGCTTCGGCATGAAGGTCACGGTCTTGCCGTAGGCGTCGGCGACGTTGTGCACGCAGTACTTCAGGGTCTGCACTTCGTCGGCCTTGGCGACCAGGGTGTTGAACTTCACGCCGATCTCGTTCTGGCCGGCGGTTGCCACTTCGTGGTGGTGGACTTCGACCACCAGGCCCATTTCTTCCAGGGCGTTGCACATGGCGGTGCGGATTTCATGGTCGTGGTCGACCGGCGGTACCGGGAAGTAGCCGCCCTTCACGCCCGGGCGATGGCCCTTGTTGCCGGACTCGATGTCGGCGTCGGTGTTCCAGGAAGCCTGCTCGGAGAAGATCTTGAACATCGAGCCGGAGATGTCGGACTTGAACTTCACTTCGTCGAAGATGAAGAACTCCGGCTCCGGGCCGACGAACACGGTGTCGCCGATGCCGGTGGACTTCAGGTACTCCTCGGCGCGCTTGGCGATGTTGCGCGGGTCGCGCTCGTAGCCTTGCATGGTGCTCGGCTCGATGATGTCGCAGACCAGGATCAGGGTCGGCTCTTCGGTGAACGGATCGAGGACGGCGGTGCTGTCGTCCGGCATCAGGATCATGTCGGAGGCTTCGATGCCTTTCCAGCCGGCGATGGAGGAGCCGTCGAACATCTTGCCGGCTTCGAAGAACTCATCGTCCAGCGCGTCGCGAGCCGGCATGGTGACGTGTTGCTGCTTGCCCTTGGTATCGGTGAAGCGCAGGTCTACCCACTTCACGTCATGGTCTTTGATCAGTTGGTGCGACTTGTACGACATGCTGTCCTCCAGGAGGGATTAGAGCTGGGAGCTTTTTCTGTGCCCCAGTATCGGGTGATGCCGGCCGGAATACTCCGCCAGGGCAACCTGCCTCACAAGTGAGCAAGTTGCGTGCCAGTGCCCGGAATCGGGCAGGGCCCCATGTTTGGCGGGGCCAGGTCTTCTTCAGGGTAGCTGGGCGGCCTTCGGGTGCACCGTTATGGTGCTCCATGTTGGTGCATCATTCCATTTTGGTGCAGCAAAAATAACTGTGCATATTTCTGCTCAATACGTGAGCAATTTCAGATATAATTCCGCCCCTTTTTTTCCGTCGCCCCGCGCGTTCGCGTCCCTCGCATGAAACTCATCGTCAAGACCTTCCAGGAAATCACCATCAAGAGCCGGCCGGTGCGCAAGCGCTTCATCCGGCAGTTGGCGAAGAACATCCGCGCAGTGCTGCGCGACCTGGACCCGGAGCTGAAGGTCGAGGGCGAGTGGGACAACCTGGAGGTAGAGACCGCCGTGGTCGACGCCAAGGCCAGGCGCGAGATGATCGAGCGCCTGACCTGCACCCCGGGCATCGGTCATTTCCTCGAGGTCCACGAGTATCCGCTGGGCGATTTCGACGACATCCTCGCCAAGTGCAAGGCGCATTTCGGCGACCAGTTGGCCGGCAAGACCTTCGCCGTGCGCTGCAAGCGCGCCGGCAAGCACGCGTTCACCTCGATGGAGGTGGAGCGTTACGTCGGCAGCGGCCTGCGCCGCGAATGCGGGGCTGCCGGGATCGACCTGAAGCAGCCGGAAGTCGAGGTGCGGATGGAAATCCGCCTCGACCGCCTGTTCGTCATCCATCGCCAGCATCCGGGCCTGGGCGGCTATCCGCTGGGCGCGCTGGAACAGGTGCTGGTGCTGATGTCCGGCGGCTTCGACTCGACCGTGGCGGCCTACCAGATGATGCGCCGCGGGATGATCAGCCACTTCGTGTTCTTCAACCTCGGCGGGCGCGCCCACGAACTGGGGGTGATGGAAGTCGCCCACTACCTGTGGGAGAAGTACGGCCGCTCGCAGCGCGTGTTGTTCGTCAGCGTGCCGTTCGAGGAAGTGGTCGGCGAGATCCTCACCAAGGTCGACGACAGCTATATGGGCGTGACCCTCAAGCGCATGATGCTGCGCGCCGCCAGCCGCGTGGCCGAGCGCCTGGAGCTGGACGCGCTGGTGACCGGCGAGGCGATCTCCCAGGTGTCCAGCCAGACCCTGCCGAACCTCTCGGTGATCGACCGGGTTACCGACACCCTGGTGCTGCGCCCGCTGATCGTCAGCCACAAGCAGGACATCATCGACACCGCCCGGCAGATCGGCACCGCCGAGTTCGCCCGGCACATGCCGGAATACTGCGGGGTGATCTCGGTGAACCCGACCACCCAGGCCAAGCCCTACCGCGTCGAGCACGAAGAGTCGAAATTCGACATGGCGGTGCTCGAGCGCGCCCTGGAGCGCGCCACCCAGCGCACCGTCGACCGGGTGATCGACGAACTCGGCCAGGACCTGCAGGTGGAAGAGGTCGGCGAGGTGCTGCCCGGTCAGATTGTCATCGATATCCGCCATCCTGATGCCCAGGAAGACGAACCCCTGGCCCTGGAAGGCGTCGAAGTCCAGGCGCTGCCGTTCTACGCGATCAACAGCCGCTTCAAGGAACTGGACGCCAACCGCCAGTACCTCCTGTATTGCGACAAAGGGGTGATGAGCCGCCTGCATGCCCATCACCTGCTCAACGAGGGGCACACCAATGTGCGTGTTTATCGTCCGGCTTAAGCAGCCGGGCTTGTTCGGCGGCAGCATCCGCCACCGTCCTCCCGACACGTCCGCCGCCTAGGCCGATGCCCGCCCTTCGGCGTGCCGGCCGGACCGGGGCAGCGTCCGCCTGCTGCCCGCCCCTTAATTGAAGAAGCCTGTCGTGTCGGGCGCCGCCCTGTCCGACCCCACCACCGCCGCGAAGCCGCGCTTCGGGCGTTAAACGAGACAAGACTTGTGATCGAAAATCTGCGCAACATCGCCATCATCGCCCACGTCGACCATGGCAAGACCACCCTGGTGGACAAGCTGCTGAAGCTGTCCGGCACCCTCGACCGCAAAGAAGCGGAAAGCGAGCGGGTGATGGACTCCAACGACCAGGAAAAAGAGCGTGGCATCACCATCCTGGCGAAGAACACCGCGATCAAGTGGAACGGCTACAACATCAACATCGTCGACACCCCCGGTCACGCCGACTTCGGCGGCGAGGTGGAGCGCGTGATGTCGATGGTCGACTCCGTGCTGCTGGTGGTCGACGCCCAGGACGGCCCCATGCCGCAGACCCGCTTCGTGACCCAGAAGGCCTTCAAGGCCGGCCTGCGTCCGATCGTGGTGGTGAACAAGATCGACCGCCCGGGCGCGCGTCCGGACTGGGTCATCGACCAGATCTTCGACCTGTTCGACAACCTCGGCGCCACCGACGAGCAACTCGACTTCCCGATCGTCTACGCCAGCGCCCTGAACGGCATCGCCGGCCTCGACCACGAGAAGATGGACGACAACATGGACGCGCTGTTCCAGGCGATCATCGACCACGTCCCGGCCCCGGTGGTGGACACCGAGGGTCCGTTCCAGATGCAGATCTCGCAGCTGGACTACAACAGCTTCCTCGGCGTGATCGGTATCGGCCGCATCACCCGCGGCAAGGTCAAGTCCAACACCCCGGTGGTGGCCATCAGCGACGACGGCAGCAAGCGCAACGGCCGCATCCTGAAGATCATGGGCCACCACGGCCTGCAGCGCGTCGAGGTGGCCGAGGCGGAAGCCGGCGACATCGTCTGCGTCAGCGGCATGGAGGAGCTGTTCATCTCCGATACCCTGTGCGACCCGCAGAACGTCGAGGCGCTGCCGCCGCTGACCGTCGACCAGCCGACCGTGAGCATGACCTTCCAGGTCAACGATTCGCCGTTCGCCGGCCGCGAAGGCAAGTTCGTCACCAGCCGCAACATCAAGGAGCGCCTGGAGAAGGAACTGCTGCATAACGTGGCGCTGCGCGTCGAGCCGGGCGACAGCCCGGAGAAGTTCAAGGTTTCCGGCCGTGGCGAACTGCACCTGTCGGTACTGATCGAGACCATGCGCCGCGAAGGCTTCGAGCTGGCCGTGGGCCGCCCGGAAGTGGTGATCATCGAGAAGGACGGCGAGAAGCAGGAGCCCTACGAGAACGTCACCATCGACATCGAGGAGCAGCACCAGGGCTCGGTGATGGAGCAGATGGGCCTGCGCAAGGGCGACCTGAGCAACATGATTCCCGACGGCAAGGGCCGCGTGCGCCTGGAGTACACCATTCCGGCGCGCGGCCTGATCGGCTTCCGCAACAACTTCCTGACCCTGACTTCGGGCACCGGCATCCTGACCTCGACCTTCAGCCACTACGGTCCGATCAAGGCCGGCGAAGTCAGCAACCGCCAGAACGGCGTACTGGTCTCCATGGCCACCGGCACCGCCCTGACCTACTCGCTGGAGACCCTGCAGAGCCGCGGCAAGCTGTTCCTCGGCCCGGGCGACGAAATCTACGAAGGCCAGTTGGCCGGCATCAACAGCCGTGACAACGACCTGGTGATCAACCCGACCAAGGGCAAGAAGCTCGACAACATGCGCGCTTCCGGCAAGGACGAAGTCATCGCCCTGGTTCCGCCGATCCGCTTCACCCTCGAGCAGGCGCTGGAGTTCATCGCCGACGACGAGCTGGTGGAAGTGACGCCGAAGTCGATCCGCCTGCGCAAGAAGATGCTCAACGAGAACGACCGCAAGCGCTACGAGCGCAGCAAGGTCTAAACCGTTGCCGTACCGGCGCGCCGCAACGGCGTGCCTCGCGGCCGGCAGGCAGGGCAGGGGTGCCCGGCCTGCCGGCCGTTTTGCTATGCGCCGGGCGCTTTCCGGCGTGGCTTGATGGCCCCCGCGGCAGCGGCCCGCAGCAAGCGGCGGAACGTCGGGCAGTCCATGTGCTCGCGCGCCGGACAGGCCGCGGCATGCCGCAGGCCGTCGCGCATGGCGGCGAGGCGGCGGATCGTCCGGTCCAGTTCGTCGGCCTTGGCCGCCAGCGCCGCGCGGTCGATCCGCAGCGCGCCGTCGGCTGCGCCCATGCCGGCAATCTCGTCCAGCGACAACCCGGCGGCGCGGCCCAGCCCGATCAGCGCCAGCCGCTCCAGCACGCCTGCATCGAACAGCCGGCGCAGGCCGTGCCGGCCGCTGGAGGCGATCAGTCCCTTTTCCTCGTAGTAGCGCAGGGTCGAGGCCGGTACCCCGGATCGTCGCGCGACCTCGCCTATGTCCAGTTGGCGCATGCCCTTGACCTCAAGTCGACTTGAAGTGGAAGACTAGCGTTTCGGCACCTGGGCCGTGACGAAATACAGACGAGGTGAACCTCATGTGGGACGAACGCTATGCCGCCGAAGAGTATGTCTACGGAACCGAACCCAACGCTTTCCTGAAGGAGCATGCGCAG
Organism: Pseudomonas sp. DL; assembly: GCF_047199225.1. NCBI lineage: Bacteria > Pseudomonadati > Pseudomonadota > Gammaproteobacteria > Pseudomonadales > Pseudomonadaceae > Pseudomonas > Pseudomonas sp. DL. Next base: position 5,951,922 of record NZ_CP178323.1, on the reverse strand, counting down.
CGGCTGGCCGGGCCGGTGCTGAGCGTCGCCGAGGGCGAGGGGCGCAACGCGGTGTTCCTCGCTTCGCTGGGGCTGGAGGTGCTTGGCGTGGACGGCTCCGCCGTCGGCCTGGCCAAGGCGCGCCGGTTGGCCGAGGCGAAAGGCGTGTCGATCGACACCCTGGTGGTCGACCTGGCGGACTACGAACCGCCGGCAGCGGCGTTCGGCGCGGTGGTGTCGATCTTCGCGCACCTGCCCAGTCGCGTGCGCGGCAGACTCAACTGCCTGCTGGAGCGTTCGCTGCGACCGGGCGGTCTCTTCCTGCTGGAGGCCTATCGGCCGGAACAGCTCGGCCGCGGCACCGGCGGCCCGGCGGACGTCGACATGCTGGTGAGCCGCGCGGCGCTGGAGGCGGAGCTGCCGGAGTGCGAGGTGCTGCTGGCGCGGGAAATCGAGCGCGAGGTGGTCGAGGGCCGTTTCCACACCGGCGCGGCCTGCGTGGTCCAGTTCATCGCCAGGAAGAGGTAGCTCGCCACGGGGCGGGCGTCGGAATGCGTCGAATCTCTGGAATGCGGGCTGTATACTCCCGGGGCGGGTTCCGCTCTGGCAGGATGGCCAGGGCAGGTATCAGTGGATCGTGGTACCTCTTGATCAAGGATTCGACGCATGCAATGGATTTTCATGCTGGTGGGCCTGATCCTCGGCGGCTTCGCCGGGGAATCGCTGGTCGGCGCCCTCCTCGGCGGCCTTTCCGGCCTGGCCCTGGGACAGGCCGTCTCGCTGCAGAACCTGGCGCAACAGAACGAGCGCCTGCGCAAGCAGATGAGCGAATTCGCCGAACGCTTCGAGCGCGGCACCGAGGTCATCCACCAGCGCTTGCTGCGCGTGGAGCGCCAGGCGCAGGACCTTCCCGAAAGCGTTCCCGAGCCGGCCGCCGGCATCGACCAGCCGCTCGCAGACACGCCTCCCGCTCCTCCCGCCGAGGTTGCCCCGCCGCTGGACTGGGACATCGAGCTGCCGGCCGTCGAGGCTGCGCCGCCTCCGCCTCGTCCCCCCGAACCCGTCCAGCCCATCGAGCGTCAGCCGGCGTTCCAGCCTGACGCCCAGCCAGCGCCGCGCCGTGCCGCCCCTCCAGCGCCTCCACGCGAACCCTCGCTGGTCGAGCGTGGCTTCGCCGCGGCCAAGGGCTGGCTGTTCGGCGGCAACACGGTATTGCGCATCGGCGTGGTGCTGCTGTTCATCGGCCTGGCCTTCCTCCTGCGCTATGCCTCGGAACGGGTGGCGGTGCCGGTGGAGTACCGCTACGCCGGGGTGGCGCTGGCAGCGATGGCGCTGCTCGGCGTCGGCTGGTGGTTGCGCGAGCGGCGCGCCGCCTACGGCCTGATCCTGCAAGGCACCGGTATCGCGGTGTTGTACCTGACCATCTTCGCCGCCATGCGCCTGCATCCGCTGATCTCTCCCGGCGCGGCGCTGGCCCTGCTGGTGGTGGTGACGATCTGCTCGGCGATCCTCGCCGTGCTGCAGAACGCCATGGGCCTGGCGGTGGTGGCGGCGCTCGGCGGCTTCGCCGCGCCGATCCTGACCTCCACCGGCAGCGGCAACCATGTAGCGCTGTTCAGCTACTTCGCCCTGCTCAACGCCGGCATCTTCGCCATCGCCTGGTTCCGCGCCTGGCGGCCGCTCAACCTGGTCGGCTTCGTCGGCACCTTCGGCATCGGCTTCGCCTGGGGACTGCGCTCCTATACACCGGAGCTGTTCGCCAGCACCGAGCCGTTCCTGGCCCTGTTCTTCCTGATGTACGTCGGGATCGGCCTGCTCTTCGCCCGCCGCAAGCTGCTGGAGGCCGCGCAGGCGCCTGCCGAGCGCGGCGAACTGCTGCGCTGGTCGGCGCGACAGGCCGACTACATCGACGCCACCGTGCTGTTCGGCCCGCCACTGGTGGGGTTCGGCCTGCAATGCGCGGTGATCGGCCACATCGACTTCGGCATGGCCTTCAGCGCCCTGGCCCTGGGGCTCTTCTACATGGTCCTGGCGCGGGTGCTGCGCGGCCATGCTTCGGCCGGACGCACCAGCCTGCTGGTGGAAATCTGCCTGGCGCTGGGGGTGGTCTTCGGCACCCTGGCCATTCCGCTCGGCCTGGACGCGCGCTGGACCTCGGCCGCCTGGGCCGTCGAGGGCGCCGGCATCTACTGGCTCGGCCTGCACCAGCAACGCCGCCTGGCGCGGCTCTTCGCCCTGCTGTTGCAGGGCGGTGCGGCGTTGGCCTACCTGAATGGCGTGCGCCCGGGTGAGACGACGTTGCTGGAGGGTTCGCCGCTGGGCGCGCTGATGCTCGGTGCGGCGGCGCTGTTCAGCTTCTGGCAGCTGCGTCGCGCGCCGGCGAAAGCGCTGGCCGACTGGGAGCCGGCCTGCCGGCCGTTGCTGGCGGCCGCCGGCCTGGCCTTCCTCTACCTGGTCGCACCGCTCTGCCTGGCCGTCGACGGCACCGCCATCGCCTGGGCCGTGGCCGGCCTGGCGAGCTTGTTCGCCGGCTTGCGCCTGGGCTCGCGTACTTTCCTGTTCTGCGCCTTCGCCGTGCAACTGCTGGGCGGTGCGCTGTTCCTCCTGCATTTGCAGGGCGGCGATGGCCAGGGTGGGGTATTCGACTCGGGCTGGCGTGGCTTGATGACCGCCTCGCTGATTGGCCTGGCGCTGATCGGCGGCATGCTGCTGGCGGCGCGCGACCCGCTGGTGAAGGACGACAGTCGGCTGCTCATGGGCTTGAGCCTGGTGCTGCTGGCCGGTCTGGCGTTCGTCAACCTGGCAGTGCTGTTCGTCCTGCCTTGGCGCAGCGCCAGCGCGGTATGGGCCGGTAGCGGGCTGCTGATCATCTGGCTGAGCCTGGTGCTGCGCCAGCGCCTGAGCTTCTACTTCGGCCTCGCCTTGCAGGTAGTGGGCGGCCTGGCGTTCCTCCTCGCCGGGCCGTCGCTGTTCGGCTCGCTGAGCGGCGAAGGCCTGCGGCCCCTGGCCCATTCCGGGTTCTGGACGCCGGCAGTGCTGGCCCTGGCGGCGCTGGTCGGCGCCTGGCGGCTGCGCCGCGCCGGCGAGCGCGAGCGGGCGCTGGGTATCGGTACCCTCGGCCTGGCCGAGCTGTCGCACTTGCTGCTGCTCTGGGGAGCCGGCTGGTGGGCGCTGACCGCGCTGTGCGAAACCGTCCGCTTCGTGCCTTATGGCCTGCGCGAGCATGCGTTGCTGCTGGTGGCCGCGGCGACAGTGGCGTCGTGGATGCTGCTGGCGCTGCGCGAGCGCTGGCGCGAACTGGCCCTGCTGTGCCTGGCGCTGGTCCCGGTGGCGCTGTTGGCCCTGGCCAGTGCCTGGCGTTTCGATTACCAGCCGTTCGGCGAATTCGGCTGGCTGGCCTGGCCGCTGCTGTTCGCCACGCACCTGCTGTCGCTGCGACGCCTTGCCCCGTTGCTGCCGGCGAAGGCCCTGAGCGTTGCCCATGTGCTCGGTTGCTGGCTGTTGCTAGGGGTGCTGGCGCTGGAGCTGCGCTACCTGTTCGCCCTGCTCGCCGAACAGTACAACGCCTGGCGTTGGCTGGGCTGGGCGTTGGTCCCGAGCGCCTACCTGCTGCTGGTGGCTGGCGGGCGGAGCCTGCCCTGGCCGCTGCGCGACTTCCCGCGGGAGTATCGGCTGCTCGCCGCTGCGCCGGTGGCGCTGTTGCTGCTCGGCTGGTTCTGGAGCGCCAACCTGCTCAGCGACGGCGCTGCCGAGCCGCTGCCTTACCTGCCGCTGGCCAACCCGCTGGAACTGGGGCTGCTGATCGTGCTGTTCGCCCTCTACCGCTGGAGCGACGCCAGCCTGGCCTCGCTCGTCGATGGCAATGCCAGCGCGCGCCTGGGGCGCCAGGCGTTGGCCGGCGCCTCGCTGTTCGCCCTGCTGACCCTGGCGGTGTGCCGCGCCGCGCACCACCTGGCCGGCGTACCGTTCCAGGCCGAGGCGCTGACCGCGTCGATGCTGGTGCAGGCGGGGCTGTCGCTGGTCTGGACGCTCTGTGCGCTGGGCCTGACCATCGCCGGTACCCGTCTCGGCCGGCGCGACCTGTGGATGGTCGGCGCGGCGCTGGTCGGCGTCGTGGTGGTCAAGCTGTTCTTCGTCGAGCTGGGCAACAGTGGCAGCCTGGAGCGAATCATCTCCTTCATCGGGGTCGGCGTCCTGTTGCTGGTCGTCGGCTACTTCTCACCCTTGCCTCCGCGTCGCGCCGAGGTCGCATCGGAGGCCGAGCAGCCATGACGCGCTCCTTTTCGTTCAGAACCGCCGGCCTGCTCCTGCTGGGCGCCTGCCTGTCCCTGCCGCTGTCGGCGCAGGAGTCTGCCGAAGGTTTCAGCCGCCAGGTGGCGCTGTCGCTGCAGGGCGAAGGTCCCTGGTATCGCCTGAGCATCCCGATGAGCGTGCAGTTGTCGGCTGCCCATGCCGACCTGCGCGACCTGCGGGTCTTCGATGCCGAAGGCGAGGCCTTGCCCTACGCCCTGGTGGCCGGCAGCGAGCGCCAGGCCAGCACGCCGCATGAGGCCGAGGTGCGGCTGTTCCCGTTGCGAGGCACGTCCGCCGCCGACGCGACGCAACCGAACCTGCGGGTGCAGCGCAACACCAGCGGCACCATAGTCGAGGTGCTGCCGGAAAACGCCGGGCGGGCTGCCGAGACTTTGCGCGGCTGGCTGATCGACGCGAGCGCGGTGACGTTTCCCCTGGAGCGCCTGCGGCTGGACTGGAGCAGCCCGGAGGAGGGCTTCCAGCGCTTCTCCGTGGAAGCCAGCGACGACCTCGAGCATTGGCAGGCCTGGGGGGACGGACAGATCGCCCGCTTGACCTTCAACGGCGAACGCATCGACGTCAGCGAGGTCAAGCTTCCCGGCCGCCAGGCCCGCTACCTGCGTCTGGCCTGGCCGGCCGGGGCAACCGCGGCAGACCTCCATGGCGCCCGCCTGCAAGGCAGCACGCGGAGCACCGAGCCGGCGCCGATGATCTGGTCCGAGCCGCTGGCCGGGCGCCAGGCGGGGGACGGCGAGTACCGCTGGCAGTTGCCGCTGGCGTTGCCGTTGCAGCGGGTGCGGGTGTCCCTGGAGCAGGCGCTGACCCACACCATCGTCCCGGTGGAACTGTCCGGCCGTGATCGTACGGAGAACGCTTCGCCGCGCCGGGAGGCCGCCTGGAGCAGCCTGGCACGCGGGGTCCTCTACCGGCTGCCGATCGACGGCCGCAACGTACAGCAGAACGAGCTGGAACTGCCGGGCTGGGCGGTGCGCGAGCTGCGTCTGCAGGTGGACCAACGAGGTACCGGCCTGGGCCCGGAGGTCCCGTCCCTGAGTGTCGGCCTGCCGGCCAGCGAACTGGTGTTCCTGGTGCGCGGCAGCCCGCCGTACCGGCTGGCGTTCGGCAAGCCCGGCGCGCAGTCGGCGGCGCTGCCGCTCGGCGTACTGATTCCCGGCTATACCGAGAGCAAGCGCGCCACCCTGGGTAGCGCCAGCCTGGGCGAACCGCTGGAGGTGGCCATGGCGGCCGCGGCGCCGGCACCGGGTAGCGACTGGAAGAAGATCGGCCTGTGGGCGGTACTTCTGCTGGGGGTCGCTCTGCTGGTAATAATGGCAATGAGCCTGCTGCGTTCCTCGCCGAACAAGCCATGAGCCGGTTCCGCGCTATGCTGTTCGGCTGAGGAGGCTTTACGACGGGCCCCGGGGCGCATGCCGACGACGCGGCGGCCCGACAATAAAAACAAGTCACGGAGTAAGAGAATGATCAGAATGGCGCTCAAGCCACTGGTAGCGGCCTGCCTGCTGGCTTCGCTGTCCACCGCCCCGCAGGCTGCTCCTTCGCCCTATTCGACGCTGGTGGTGTTCGGCGACAGCCTCAGCGATGCCGGGCAGTTCCCCGATCCTGCCGGCCCCGCCGGAAGCACCTCGCGTTTCACCAACCGGGTCGGCCCGACCTACCAGAACGGCAGCGGCGAGATCTTCGGACCGACCGCGCCCATGCTGCTCGGCAATCAGCTCGGCATCGCCCCGGGCGACCTGGCTGCCTCGACCTCGCCGGTCAACGCCCAGCAGGGCATCGCCGACGGCAACAACTGGGCGGTGGGAGGCTACCGGACCGACCAGATCTACGACTCGATCACCGCGGCCAACGGCTCGCTGATCGAGCGCGACAATACCCTCCTGCGCAGCCGCGATGGCTACCTGGTGGACCGTGCCCGCCAGGGCCTGGGTGCCGATCCGAACGCGTTGTACTACATCACCGGCGGCGGCAACGACTTCCTCCAGGGGCGCATCCTCAACGACGTCCAGGCACAACAGGCCGCCGGTCGCCTGGTGGATAGCGTGCAGGCCCTGCAGCAGGCCGGCGCGCGCTACATCGTGGTCTGGCTGTTGCCCGACCTGGGCCTGACCCCGGCTACCTTCGGTGGTCCCTTGCAGCCTTTCGCCAGCCAACTCAGCGGCACGTTCAACGCCGAGCTGACCGCCCAGTTGAGCCAGGCCGGCGCCAACGTCATTCCGTTGAACATCCCGCTGCTGCTCAAGGAAGGCATGGCCAACCCGGCTTCCTTTGGCCTGGCCGCCGACCAGAACCTGATCGGCACCTGTTTCAGCGGCAACGGCTGCACCATGAACCCGACCTACGGGATCAACGGCAGCACGCCCGACCCGAGCAAACTGCTGTTCAATGACAGCGTGCACCCGACCATCACCGGCCAGCGCCTGATCGCCGACTACACCTATTCGCTGCTGTCGGCGCCCTGGGAGTTGACCCTGCTGCCGGAAATGGCCCACGGCACCCTGCGTGCCTACCAGGACGAACTGCGCAGCCAGTGGCAGGCGGACTGGGAGAACTGGCAGAACGTCGGCCAGTGGCGCGGCTTCGTCGGCGGCGGTGGCCAGCGCCTGGACTTCGACTCCCAGGACGGCGCCGCCAGCGGCGACGGCAATGGCTACAACCTGACCCTTGGCGGCAGCTACCGCATCGACGAGGCCTGGCGCGCCGGGGTCGCCGCCGGTTTCTACCGGCAGAAGCTGGAAGCCGGCGCCAAGGATTCCGACTACCGGATGAACAGCTACATGGCCAGCGCCTTCGTGCAGTACCAGGAAAACCGCTGGTGGGCCGACGCGGCGTTGACCGGCGGCTACCTCGACTACGACGACCTGAAGCGCAAGTTCGCCCTGGGCGGCGGCGAGCGCAGCGAGAAAGGCGACACCAACGGCCACCTGTGGGCGTTCAGCGCGCGCCTGGGCTACGACATCGCCCAGCAGGCCGACAGTCCCTGGCACCTGTCGCCGTTCGTCAGCGCCGACTATGCACGGGTCGAGGTCGACGGCTATTCCGAGAAGGGCGCCAGCGCCAGCGCGCTCGACTACGACGACCAGAAGCGCAGCTCGAAGCGCCTGGGCGCCGGCCTGCAAGGCAAGTACGCGTTCGGCAGCGATACCCAGCTGTTCGCCGAGTACGCCCACGAACGCGAGTACGAGGACGACACCCAGGACCTGACCATGTCCCTCAACAGCCTGCCGGGCAATCGCTTCACCCTCGAAGGCTACACCCCGCAGGACCACCTCAACCGCGTCTCCCTCGGCTTCAGCCAGAAGCTGGCACCGGAGCTGTCGCTGCGCGGCGGCTACAACTGGCGCAAGGGCGAGGACGATACCCAGCAGAGCGTCAGCCTGGCGCTGAGCCTGGACTTCTGAGGTAGCGGCGACCGGCGCCCGGGCGGCGCCGGTCGCGTTTCTCGCCGACGGAACGAACGGCGCGCGCCGGCATCAAGAGAGTAGTACCCCGCTGTTACTCGCCGCCCGGTCGACCGCCATACACTGCCGATCCGTTTCGTTCGAGGGAATCGCCCGATGAGTTTCAACACCGAAGTACAGCCCGGCATCTGCATGGAGCCGGACGCCATCACCCAGGAATACGTGTTCAACCACACCATGTTGCGGGTCAAGGATCCGAAGCGCTCGCTCGACTTCTACTCGCGGGTGCTCGGCATGCGCCTGCTGCGTCGCCTGGATTTCGAGGAAGGCCGCTTCTCCCTGTATTTCCTCGCCATGACCCGTGGCGAAGAAGTGCCTGATGCGGTCGACGAGCGCCAGCGATATACCTTCGGGCGCCAGTCGGTCCTCGAGCTGACCCACAACTGGGGCAGCGAGAGCGACGACAGCCAGTACCACAACGGCAACCAGGACCCGCGCGGGTTCGGCCATATCTGTTTCTCGGTGCCCGACCTGGTGGCGGCTTGCGAGCGTTTCGAAACGCTCGGGGTGAACTTCGTCAAGCCGTTGGACCGAGGCATGAAGAACGTGGCCTTCATCAGCGATCCCGACGGCTACTGGGTGGAAATCGTCCAGGCCAGCCTGAACGGCGAGATGGGGCGCGGCTGACGACCGTCGATCGGTTGCGCGCCGCGGAAATGAACCGCGCCGCCGCCGCCGATCTCCAACCGGCGGTTGCGCGGAGTCAAGCGTGACCGCCAATTCCGCGTTAAACTGCGCGGGTTTTTTCCTCTCTCCGGAGCCATCCATGTCCCGCGTTACCCTGAGCCGCTATCTGATCGAGCAGACCCGCAGCCACAACACCCCGGCCGACCTGCGCTTCCTCATCGAGGTCGTGGCGCGTGCCTGCAAGGAAATCAGCCATGCGGTGTCCAAGGGCGCGCTGGGCGGCGTGCTCGGCAGCATGGGCACCGAGAACGTGCAGGGCGAGGTGCAGAAGAAGCTGGACGTGATGTCCAACGAGATCCTGCTGGAAGCCAACGAATGGGCCGGCAACCTGGCCGGCATGGCCTCCGAGGAGATGGACCACCCCTACCAGATTCCGGGGCGCTATCCGAAAGGCGCCTACCTGTTGGTCTTCGACCCGCTGGACGGCTCCAGCAACATCGACGTCAACGTCTCGGTCGGCACCATCTTCTCGGTGCTGCGCTGCCCCAACGAGTACCTGAACCAGAACGATACCCTGCGCGAGGAAGCCTTCCTCCAGCCGGGCACCACCCAGGTCGCCGCCGGCTACGCCATCTACGGCCCGCAGACCATGCTGATGCTGACCCTCGGCAATGGCGTCAAGGGCTTCACCCTGGATCGCGAGCTGGGCAGCTTCGTCCTCACCCACGACAACATCAGCGTGCCGGAAAGCACCGCCGAGTTCGCCATCAACATGTCCAACCAGCGCCACTGGGAAGCGCCGGTGAAACGCTACGTGGAAGAACTGCTGGCCGGCAAGGAAGGCCCGCTGGGCAAGAACTACAACATGCGCTGGATCGCCTCGATGGTCGCCGACGTCCACCGCATCCTGACCCGTGGCGGCGTCTTCATGTACCCGCGCGACGCCCGCGAGCCGGAGAAGCCCGGCAAGCTGCGCCTGATGTACGAAGCCAACCCGATGTCGTTCATCATCGAGCAGGCCGGCGGCGCCGCCACCAACGGCACCCAGCGCATCCTCGACATCAAGCCGGAGAACCTGCACCAGCGTGTCGCGGTGTTCCTCGGCTCGAAGCAGGAAGTCGAGCGCATCACCGGCTACCACGCGGAGTAGGCCGATGAGCGCGCCCTGGGAGACCTTGCTCGACTGGTGGTTCGGCACCTCCAGCGATGCCGCCGAGGTGGTTGCCCAGCGCAACGGCCTGTGGTTCGGCAAGAACGTCTGCCAGGACGCCGATGCCGGCGGCCGTTTCGGCGACCTGGTGAACCAGGCGCTGGACGGCGGCTTGCAGGAGTGGACGGCCGAGGCCGATGGCTGGCTGGCGCTGATCCTGTTGCTCGACCAGTTGCCGCGGATGATCTACCGCGACACGCCGCGCGCCTACGCCGGCGACGCCCGGGCGCAACGGGTGGTGCGCGAGGGCCTGGAAAAAGGCTTCGACCGCCAGTTGCCGCCGGTGCGCCGGGTGTTCGCCTACCTGGTCCTGGAGCACGCCGAGGACCTGCCCAGCCAGGAGCGGGCGGTAGCCTGCTTCCGCGACCTGCGCGATCAGGTCGGTGGCAGCGTGCGCAAGTCCTTCGACGATTTCTACGACTATGCCGAGCGGCATCATGCGGTAGTCGCCCGCTTCGGTCGCTTTCCCCATCGCAACGCCATTCTCGGCCGCCCCTCCAGCGAGGAGGAGACGGCGTTCCTCAGGGAACCCGGTTCGCGTTTCTGACTCCAAGGCTCCGGATTTCCCCTGCGTGTGCCAAGCTGTAGGGCAGCGCTTCCCCCGAACAAGGAGTTCCTCATGGCGTCGTTCCGTACCCTGGCCGTGGTCGCTTTCTGCGTCGTCCTGGCCGCCTGCAGCAAGATCAACCAGGAAAACTATTCCAAGCTCAAGGCCGGCATGAGCAAGGCCGAGGTCGAGGCGATCCTCGGCAAGCCCACCGAGTGCTCCGGCGCGCTGGGCATGTCCAGTTGCACCTGGGGCGACGAGAAGGCTTTCATCAGCGTGCAGTACGCGGCCGACAAGGCGCTGCTCTTCTCCGGCCAGGGGCTCAAGTGATCGGTCTGCCGATCCGGGTGCTCTGCACCCTGTGGCTGGGCTTGCTGCTGGTCGGTTGCGCGGGCTCGCCGAAGAATCCGCCGGCCACCGAGCAGGTCGACCTCCAGCGCTACCAGGGCACCTGGTACGAACTGGCGCGCTTGCCGATGTTCTTCCAGCGCAACTGCGCGCAATCGGAGGCGCATTACCGCTTGCAGGAAGACCAGAGCATCCAGGTGATCAATCGCTGCCTGACCCTGGATGGCGACTGGGAGCAGGTGGAGGGGCGGGCGGTCGCCCAGCAGCCGGGTCGCACCGACAAGTTGTGGGTGCGCTTCGACAACTGGTTCGCCAATCTCTTCCCCAACGTGGCGCGCGGCGACTATTGGGTGCTGGCGGTGGACGACGACTACCGTACCGCGCTGGTGGGCAATCCGAACCGTGAATACCTGTGGCTGCTGTCGCGTACTCCGCAGGTTTCGCAGCAGACCCGCGAACGTCTGCTGGAAGAAGCGCGCAGCCGCGGTTACGCGGTGGACGAGCTGATCTGGCGGGTACCCGACGGCCAGTTGAAGCGGAGCCAGTGAAGGAACGCCCCGCCGGGGCGTTTTTTCTTTCCAGCGCCGTTCACGCCTGGCGGCTGGCGTGGGAAGTATCGGCGTTTAGCGCCCGACGGCTCGAACGAGTGGGGCGGATAAGTGCAACGCGGTTGTCCGCCGCTGTGCAGGGTCAGTCGAGCAGTTCCCCCAGCACCTGGACGAATGCCCGTGCGCTGCGTTCTTCCCCTGCATGCCGGCCGTCGCGCACCACCCATCTGCCGGCCACCATCACGTCGCGCACCTGGCGGTCGCCGCCGGCGAACAGCCAGCGGTTGAGCAGGGCGTCGCCCTCGGCGCTGGCCAGGTAGGGGTCGCTGCCGTCGAGCACCAGCAGGTCGGCGCGACGGCCCACGGCGAGACTACCGATCGGCTGCCCAAGGGCCTGGGCGCCGCCAGCCAGAGCAGCGTCGTAGAGCGTGCGGCCGATCATCGGCTGGTCGTCGCGGTACAGCCGGTTGCGTTTCCGGTCACGCAGGCGCTGGCCGTATTCCAGCCAGCGGAGTTCCTCGACCACGCTGAGCGAGACGTGGCTGTCCGAGCCGATGCCCAGGCGCCCGCCCTGGGCGAGGAAGTCCGTCGCCGGGAAGATGCCGTCGCCGAGGTTGGCCTCGGTGCTCAGGCACAGGCCGGCCACCGCGCCGCTACGCGCCATCGCCGCCACCTCGGCGGGGTCGGCGTGGGTCGCATGGACCAGGCACCAGCGCTGGTCGACCGCGACGTTCTCGTACAGCCATTGCAACGGCCGGCGTCCGCTCCAGGCCTGGCAGTCGTCGACTTCCTTCTGCTGTTCGGCGATATGGATGTGGACCGGCAGGTCGTCGTGGCCGGCGGCGAGGACCGTGGCGATCTGCTGCGGAGTCACCGCGCGCAGGGAGTGGAAGCACAGGCCCAGGGAGTGGCCTGCCGCCTCCAGCGGCGCGCGCAGGCGCTGGAGCAGTTCCAGGTAGGCCTCGCTGCCATTGATGAAGCGCCGCTGGCCCTCGCTGGCCGGCTGGCCGCCGAAGCCTGCGTGACTGTAAAGCACGGGCAGCAGGGTCAGGCCGATACCTGCGGCGCTGGCGGCGCGGGAGATGCGCAGGGAAAGTTCGGCGGGGTCGGCGTAGGAGCGGCCGTCGAGGTCGTGATGGACGTAGTGGAATTCCGCCACCGCGGTGTAGCCGGCCTTGAGCATCTCGATGTAGAGCTGGCGGGCGATGACCTCGATCTGTTCCGGCGACAGTCGAGCGACCATCCGGTACATCAGCTCGCGCCAGGTCCAGAAACTGTCGTTGGGATTGCCGGCGACTTCGGCGAGCCCGGCCATGGCGCGCTGGAACGCGTGCGAATGGAGGTTGGGCATCCCCGGCAGCACGGCGCCGCCGAGGCGTTCGGCGCCGTCGGCGTTGGCGTCGGGACGAATCCCGGCGAGGACTCCGTCCGCGGAAATCTCGAAACGGACATTTCGCGCCCAGCCTTCCGGCAGCAACGCACGTTCAGCGAAAATTGCGGACATAATCAGCTCACACGCAGTCTGTTTTATTTGTATATACATATACAGACGATTAAGCGGTGCGTAAACTCACTTCATCGACGCCTCGACAAGGAGTCTCTCCGTGACGTCCTCTTCCTCCGATCGTTCCCCGCTGGCCTCGCAACTCGGCGAGGTACCGGCGCCGCTCTACGCGCGGGTCAAGCAGATGATCGTCAGCCAGATCCAGTCGGGCGCCTGGCCGCCGCACCACCGGGTGCCGTCCGAGAGCGAACTGGTCAGCCAGCTCGGCTTCAGTCGCATGACCATCAATCGCGCCCTGCGCGAACTGACCAGCGACGGCCTGCTGGTGCGCATGCAGGGGGTAGGAACCTTCGTCGCCGAGCCCAAGGGCCAGTCGGCGCTGTTCGAGGTGCACAACATCGCCGACGAGATCGCGGCCCGCGGGCATCGCCATCGTTGCCAGGTGATCACCCTCGGCGAGGAGGTCGCCGGCCCCGAGCGCGCCCTGGCACTGGACGTGCGCGAAGGCCAGCGGGTGTTCCACTCGCTGATCGTGCACTACGAGAACGATATCCCGGTGCAGATCGAGGACCGCTACGTGAACGCCGCGGTGGCACCGGACTACCTCAAGCAGGATTTCACCCGGCAAACGCCCTATGCCTACCTGACCCAGGTGGCGCCGCTCACCGAGGGCGAGCATGTGGTCGAGGCGATCCTCGCCGAGCCGGCCGAGTGCAAGCTGTTGCAGATCGAACGCGGCGAGCCGTGCCTGCTGATCCGCCGCCGCACCTGGTCCGGGCGTGTCGCGGTGACCGCCGCGCGGCTGCTGCACCCGGGTTCCCGCCACCGTCTGGAAGGACGTTTCAGCTCATGAGCGAACTCCGCATCCTGCGCGCCGTCGACTACCCGAGAATGCCGTGGAAGAACGGCGCCGGCTCCACCGAGGAGATCGCCCGCGACGGCGGCGACGGCCTGGACGGCTTCGGCTGGCGCCTGTCGATCGCCGATGTCGGCGAGTCCGGCGGCTTCTCCCGCTTCGCCGGTTACCAGCGGATCATCAGCGTGCTGGAGGGCGGCGGCATGCGCCTGCGGGTGGATGGCGCGGAATCCGCGCCGCTACGCGCCCGGCAGGCCTTCGCCTTTTCCGGCGACAGCGAGGTGCACTGCACCCTGCTCGATGGAGCTATCCGCGACTTCAACCTGATCTATGCGCCCCGGCGCCATCGCGCGCGCCTGCAATGGCTGCGGGTCGAGGGCGAGCTGGACTGGCACGGCACGGCGAGCACGCTGCTGCTGTTCGCCCAGCAGGACGGGGTAGCGATTTCCTTGCAAGGGCAACCTCGCGGGCAACTGGCTGCCCACGACTGCCTGTGCGCCGAGGGGCTGCAGGGCTTGCAGCATTGGCGCCTGACGGCCCACGAGCCGGCGTGGGTCTGTGCGGTGGAACTCGATTCGCTGTGATTCGCCGGCGCCGCCAGGAAAAAGCGTCTACACCGAAAGGGTAGGCGCTTTTGTCTATCCAAAGAATCAAACGTTATTAATCCAATATTTTTAATGCCTATATAGTTCCGCATGCCGTCCGACTCCAACCGGGAGACCCGCATGCCCCCGCTTCGCCAGATCCTCGCCGTCCTCGCCCTGGGCGCCAGCCTCGCCAGCCAGACCGCCGTCGCGGCGGAATGCCCGTACCCGGGCAAAGTGGTGTTCGCCGGGCTGAACTGGGAAAGCGGCATGTTCACCACCGACCTGTTGCGCTACGTACTGGAAAAAGGCTACGGCTGCGAGACCGACGCGCTGCCGGGCAATACCGTGACCATGGAAAACGCCCTGCGCCAGAACGATATCCAGGTCACCGGGGAGCAATGGGCCGGGCGTAGCCCGGTGTGGCGCGCGGCGGAGGAGGCGGGCGAGGTGTTCTCCGTCGGCGAGACGGTGAAGGGCGCCACCGAGGGCTGGTGGGTGCCGGAGTACCTGGTCAAGGGCGACCCGCAACGAGGCATCGAGGCGAAGGCGCCGGAGTTGAGGTCGGTCGCCGACCTGCCGCGCTACAAGGCGCTATTCCGCGATCCCGAGGAGCCCGCCAAGGGGCGTTTCTACAACTGCCCGACCGGCTGGACCTGCGAGATCGTCAACAGCCAGAAGCTCAAGGCCTACAGGTTGCAGGACAGCTACACGAACTTCCGCACCGGCACCGGCCCGGCGCTGGATGCGGCGATCAGTGCGGCCTTCCGGCGCGGCGAGCCGGTGCTTTTCTACTATTGGTCGCCGACTCCGTTGATGGGCCGTTTCAAGCTGGTGCAACTGGAAGAGCCGCCGTTCAGCGAGAAGGCCTGGGCCACCCTGTCCGATCCGAAGAACCCCGACCCCATCGGTTCCCGCTCGTTGCCGGCGAAGATCACCATTGGCGTTTCCCGCGATTTCCATGACAAGGCGCCGGCGTTGGTCGAGCTGTTCCGCAAGGTCGAGATCCCCTTGCCGCTGTTCAACGAGCTGCTCGCCGACATGGCGCAGAATCATCGCGAGGTCGGCGAGGTGCGTGCGCAGTTTCTTCGCCAGCATCGCGAAATCTGGAGCCACTGGGTGCCGGCCGAAGTCGCCGCGCGCCTCGATACCTCCCTGAAGTAAGCCTCGCCAGCCTTCATGGCGCACTACCTGAGCGGGCGTCAGCGCACCCTGGTGCGGCGGCTCCAGGATACCTTCCAGGCGCGCAGCGAATGGCCGACCTGGCTGCTGATCGCCTGCCTGTACGGCGGTTGGGCACTGCTCGCCAGCCAGTATGAGCGCTGGGGTTGGCCGGTGCTGGCGGGACTGGTGCCGTTCGCCTCCCTCTACATGTCGTTGCAGCATGAGCTGATCCATGGCCACCCGACCCGCTGGCCGAGGTTCAACGCCATGCTCGGCTACCTGCCACTGGCCGTCTGGTATCCCTATCCGCTGTACCGTGACAGCCACTTGCGGCACCACCTCGACGAGCAACTGACCTACCCGGGGCTGGACCCCGAGAGTCGCTACGTCAGTCTGTCCGAATGGCCGCGCCTGGGCTCCTGGCGGCGGCGCTGGCTCTGCCTGGACAAGACCCTGCTCGGTCGCGCCACCCTCGGCCCGCTGCTGGCCCTGGCGGCGATGGCGCGCCTGGAGGGTTCGCGGTTGCGCCGGGGAGAGGGCGCCGCCTGGCGCCTGTGGGGCCTGCATGCCGTGCTGCTGGGCGGGTTGCTGGCCGGGCTTTGGCGCTGGGCGGGCATCCCGCCCTGGCTGTATGTGCCGGCGGTGGCCTATCCGGCCCTCGGCCTGAGCATGCTGCGCTCTTTCTACGAGCACCGTCCGGCCCGCGAGCCGGCGCAGCGCAGCGTGCTGGTCGAGGCGGGGTGGCCGTGGCGGCTGCTGTTCCTCAACAACAACTTGCATCTGGTCCACCACGATCTGCCGGGCCTGCCCTGGTACCTGCTGCCGCGCGTGTATAGCGCAAGCCGCCGTGCCTACCGGCGACGCAGTGGCGATTTCCACCTGCCCGGCTATGGTCGTCTATGGCGGCGCCACGGTTGGCGGCCAGTGGATGCGCCGGTGCATCCCGAGCATTGAAGGCAGGCGGACGAGAGCATGATCGATACCCCGGTGGTGGCGGCGCTGGACATGTATGTCGAGCCGGACTGCGTCAGGCAGGCCGGCGCAACCTTCATCGGCGAGGTCTGCCGGCGCCTGGGCGTGCGCCGTTACGCGTCGGCCGCCACCGATCTGGCGGTGCAGTGGCGACAGCCTAACCTGTTGTTCGCGCAGACCTGCGGCTATCCGCTGATGACCCAGTTGCGCGGCCAGGTGGCGGTGCTCGCGGTGCCCAGCTACGACTTGCCCGATTGTGCTCCCGGCGAGCATTGCAGCCTGTTCGTCGCCGCCGAAGGACAGGCGCGCCAGCGCCTCGGCGACTTCCGCAATACCCGCCTGGCGCTCAACGACCACGACTCCAACAGCGGCATGAACCTGCTGCGCCATGCGCTGGCGCCACTGGGGCGAGACTCGGCGTTCTTCGCCGAAGTGCGCATCAGCGGCGGCCACCTGCGCAGTCTGGCGATGGTGGCGGCGGGTGAGGTCGAGCTGACCTCGGTGGATGCAGTGACCTTCGGCTACCTGCAACGCCACGCACCGGAGCGCCTGGACGGCCTGCGCGTGCTCGGGCGCAGCGCGCCGAGCCCGGCCTTGCCGCTGATCACCTCGCTGCACTGGAGTGCGGCGCAACGCCGCGAGCTGTTCGAAGCGCTGAACCTGACGCTGATCGAGTGCCCGCACCTGGCCGCGACACTGGCGCTGAAAAGCTTCCTCCCGGCCGGCGAGGAGCATTACCGGATTCTCCTCGACTACGAGCGTCAGGCGCAGGGCTGGGGTTACCCGCAATTGCGCTGAACGGTGTTACCGAAGGCCCCAAACCGGTGCGCGCACGCTTCGATCACGTGCACCCAGGGCCGTTCCGGCAGGCTCCTTCTCCCGGGGGAGAGGCTACCTTCGCTAATTCTTAACTACAGAAAAATCAACGGGTTGAATGAAATTCACGGGAATGTGGAGATATCGCCGGAGGGCGTGGCGGCAGAATTGGCCCTTCCTTTGCTTATACTTGTATGTACAAGCATAGATGTGTTCGGTAGACCCAATCCGACCTCTGCTTCGTCCCCGAATTCAGGCGCACCCTCGCCGGTCGCCGCCCGTTGAACGCCACGCCCAGGAGCCTGCCGTGACCACCCCGAGCAAATTCCGCGATATTGAAATCCGCGCCCCGCGCGGCACTACGCTGACCGCCAAGAGCTGGCTGACCGAAGCGCCGCTGCGCATGCTGATGAACAACCTCGACCCGGAGGTCGCGGAGAACCCCAGGGAACTGGTGGTTTACGGCGGCATCGGCCGTGCCGCGCGCAACTGGGAGTGCTACGACAGGATCGTCGAGACCCTCAAGCAACTGAACGACGACGAGACCCTGCTGGTACAGTCCGGCAAGCCGGTCGGCGTGTTCAAGACCCACGCCAACGCGCCGCGGGTGCTGATCGCCAACTCCAACCTGGTGCCGCACTGGGCGACCTGGGAACACTTCCACGAACTGGACGCCAAGGGCCTGGCGATGTACGGCCAGATGACCGCCGGTTCGTGGATCTACATCGGCAGCCAGGGCATCGTCCAGGGCACCTACGAAACCTTCGTCGAGGCTGGCCGCCAGCATTACGACGGCAATCTCAAGGGCCGCTGGGTGCTTACCGCCGGCCTTGGCGGCATGGGCGGCGCCCAGCCGCTGGCGGCGACCCTGGCCGGCGCCTGTTCGCTGAACATCGAGTGCCAGCAGAGCCGCATCGACTTCCGCCTGCGCAGTCGCTACGTCGACGAGCAGGCCAAGGACCTGGACGACGCCCTGGCGCGGATCCAGCGCTACACCGCCGAAGGCAAGGCCATCTCCATCGCCCTGCTGGGCAATGCCGCCGAGATCCTTCCGGAACTGGTTCGCCGCGGCGTACGCCCGGACATGGTCACCGACCAGACCAGCGCCCACGATCCACTCAACGGCTACCTGCCGGCCGGCTGGAGCTGGGAAGAGTACCGCGACCGCGCGCAGACCGACCCGGCCGCCGTGGTCAAGGCCGCCAAGCAGTCCATGGCGGTACACGTGCGGGCCATGCTGGCGTTCCAGCAGCAGGGCGTGCCGACCTTCGACTATGGCAACAACATCCGCCAGATGGCCAAGGAAGAGGGGGTGGCCAATGCCTTCGATTTCCCCGGCTTCGTCCCGGCCTACATCCGCCCGCTGTTCTGTCGCGGCATCGGTCCGTTCCGCTGGGCCGCGCTGTCGGGCGACCCGCAGGACATCTACAAGACCGACGCCAAGGTCAAGCAACTGATCCCCGACGATGCCCACCTGCACCGTTGGCTGGACATGGCCCGCGAGCGCATCAGCTTCCAGGGCCTGCCGGCGCGCATCTGCTGGGTTGGCCTGGGGCTGCGCGCCAAGCTCGGCCTGGCCTTCAACGAGATGGTGCGCAGCGGCGAGCTGTCCGCGCCGATCGTCATCGGCCGCGACCACCTCGACTCCGGCTCGGTGGCCAGCCCCAACCGCGAGACCGAGGCCATGCAGGACGGCTCCGACGCGGTGTCCGACTGGCCGCTGCTGAATGCCCTGCTGAATACCGCCAGCGGCGCCACCTGGGTCTCGCTGCACCACGGCGGCGGCGTAGGCATGGGCTTCTCCCAGCACTCCGGGATGGTGATTGTCTGCGACGGTAGCGACGAGGCCGCCGAACGCATCGCCCGCGTGCTGACCAACGACCCGGGTACCGGGGTGATGCGGCACGCCGACGCCGGCTACCAGGTCGCCATCGATTGCGCGAAGGAGCAGGGCCTGAACCTGCCGATGATCACCGCCCAGCGCTGACCTCGAAAACCGCCTCCACGCCGGCGGGGCGTGGGGGCGGCCGCCCACTGTCCCGACCAGGCCACAACAAGAATGGCGGCGCGCGAGCCGCAGCGGAGTACAGCAGCATGACCCAGGGCAGCGACAGCAAGCCACTGATCGAACGGCGCTCTATCGACTACATCCCGGCGAACGAGCGCCACGGCCGCCTCTACAGCCAGTTCACCCTCTGGCTGGGGGCCAACCTGCAGATCACCGCCATCGTCACCGGCGCCCTCGCCGTGGTCCTCGGCGGCGACGTGTTCTGGTCGCTGGTCGGCCTGCTCATCGGCCAGCTCCTCGGCGGCGCGGTGATGGCCCTGCACGCCGCGCAGGGGCCGCGCCTGGGGCTGCCGCAGATGATTTCCAGCCGGGTGCAGTTCGGCGTCTACGGCGCCTGCATCCCGATCGCACTGGTGTGCCTGATGTACCTGGGCTTCACCGCCACCGGCACGGTGCTTTCCGGCCAGGCCATCGGCCAGCTCACCGGGCTCAGCGACAGCGCCGGGATCTTCATCTTCGCCGCCTTCATCGTCCTGGTGACGGTGCTCGGCTATCGCGTCATCCACATCATCGGGCGGATCGCCAGCGTCCTCGGCATCATCGCCTTCGCCTACCTGTTCAGCCGCCTGATGCTGCTCAGCGACATCGGCGACCTGCTCGCCATCCGCCATTTCAGCTGGGCCTCGTTCCTCCTCGCGGTGTCGCTGGCGGCGTCCTGGCAGATCGCCTTCGGCCCCTACGTGGCCGACTATTCACGCTACCTGCCGGCGTCCACCTCGTCGTGGAAGACCTTCCTCGCCGTCGGCCTCGGCTCGGTGCTCGGCGCCCAGGCCTCGATGGTCCTCGGGGTGTTCTCCGCAGCCCTGGCCAACGGCCAGTTCGCCGGCCGCGAGGTGGCCTACATCGTCGGCCTGGGCAGCAGCGGGACCGTCGCCGCGCTGCTCTACTTCAGCATCGCCTTCGGCAAGGTGACCATTTCCACGCTGAACTCCTACGGCAGCTTCATGTGCATCGCGACCATCATCAGCAGCGTACGCGGCCAACTGGAGATCACCCGCGTGCAACGCCTGTTCTTCGTCCTCGCGATCGTCGGCGCCTCGACGCTCATCGCGCTGCTCGGCCAGCACTCGTTCCTCGCTGCGTTCAAGTCCTTCATCCTGTTCCTGCTGACCTTCTTCACCCCGTGGAGCGCGGTGAACCTGGTCGACTACTACTTCATCACCCGCGAGCGCTATGACGTGCCCGCGCTGGCCGACCCCGACGGCCGCTACGGTCGCTGGAACCTGCCGGGAATCGCCGTCTATACCCTCGGCGTGCTGGTGCAGATGCCGTTCCTGGCGACCACGCTGTACACCGGACCGATGGTCGAGCACCTCGGCGGCGTGGATATCTCCTGGATCATCGGCTTGCTGGTGCCGGCGGTCCTCTACTACCTGGTGGCGCGGCGCAAGGCCACGCGCCAGGCCCCGGCGCGAATGATCCTGCCGGCCGATCCCGGCGCCTTCGAACATCCCGCGCACGGGGCCTGAGACGAATTTCCAGGGCGGCGCGGCCGCCTTCAATCCCATGAAACGCCGCCGGCGGACGGCGCTGCCGAGCCCGCCGAACCGAACAAGGAGCCTTCGATGAGCCTGCATCTGAAACCCGGCCAGTTGACCCTGGCCGACCTGCGCCAAGCCTACCTGGCCCCCGTGCGCCTGAGCCTGGATCCCAGCGCCGACGCGCCGATCGCCGCCAGCGTCGCCTGTGTCGAGAACATCATCGCCGAGGGCCGCACCGCCTACGGCATCAACACCGGCTTCGGCCTGCTGGCCTCGACGCGGATTTCCCCGGCAGACCTGGAGAAGCTCCAGCGTTCCATCGTCCTGTCCCATGCCGCCGGCGTCGGCGAGGCGCTGGACGACGCCATGGTGCGGCTGGTCATGCTGCTCAAGGTGAACAGCCTGGCGCGCGGGTTCTCCGGCATCCGCCGCAAGGTGATCGACGCGCTGATCGCGCTGATCAACGCCGAGGTCTATCCGCACATCCCGCTGAAAGGCTCGGTGGGTGCGTCCGGCGACCTGGCGCCGCTGGCGCACATGTCGCTGGTGCTGATCGGCGAAAGCCGGGCGCGCCATCGCGGTGAGTGGCTGCCGGCCGCCGAAGCGCTGGCGGTGGCCGGGCTGGAGCCGCTGACCCTGGCGGCGAAGGAAGGCCTGGCCCTGCTCAATGGCACCCAGGTGTCCACCGCCTACGCGCTGCGCGGGTTGTTCGAGGCCGAGGACCTGTTCGCCGCCGCCACCGTCTGCGGCGGGCTCAGCGTCGAGGCCATGCTCGGTTCGCGGGCGCCGTTCGATGCGCGCATCCATGCCGCGCGCGGCCAGCGCGGGCAGATCGACGTGGCCGCGGCCTATCGCGACCTGCTCACCGCCAGCAGCGAGGTGGCGCGTTCCCATGAGAAGTGCGACAAGGTCCAGGACCCCTATTCGCTGCGTTGCCAGCCGCAGGTGATGGGCGCCTGCCTGACCCAGATGCGCCAGGCCGCCGAGGTGCTGGAGATCGAAGCCAACGCGGTGTCCGACAACCCGCTGGTATTCGCCGCCGAGGGCGACGTGATCTCCGGCGGCAACTTCCACGCCGAACCGGTGGCGATGGCCGCCGACAACCTGGCCCTGGCGTTGGCCGAGATCGGTTCGCTGTCGGAACGGCGCATCTCGCTGATGATGGACATGCACATGTCGCAGTTGCCGCCGTTCCTGGTGGCCAACGGCGGGGTCAACTCCGGCTTCATGATCGCCCAGGTCACCGCCGCCGCGCTGGCCAGCGACAACAAGGCCCTGGCCCACCCGGCCAGCGTCGACAGCCTGCCGACCTCGGCCAACCAGGAAGACCATGTGTCGATGGCGCCGAACGCCGGCAAACGGCTCTGGGCGATGGCCGAGAACGTCCGCGGGATTCTCGCCGTGGAGTGGCTGGGTGCCTGCCAGGGCCTGGACTTCCGCGAGGGCCTGAAGAGTTCGCCGAAGCTGGAGCAGGCTCGCCGCCTGCTGCGCGACAAGGTGCCGTACTACCAGGAGGATCGCTTCTTCGCCCCTGACATCGAGGCAGCCAGCCAGTTGCTCGCCAGCGGTTGCCTGAACGCGCTGCTGCCGGCCCGGCTGTTGCCGAGTCTTTGATACCCGCCCCCGGCCGCTCGGCCGGGGCGCTCCAGCAAGAACAACAACAGGAGAGCCGAGGGATGACGCACGACACGGGGCTTCGGCGCGGACTGAACGCCCGTCATATTCGTTTCATGGCACTGGGGTCGGCGATCGGCACCGGCCTGTTCTACGGTTCCGCATCGGCCATCCAGATGGCCGGGCCGGCGGTGCTGCTGGCCTACCTGGTCGCCGGCGCGGCGGTGTACATGGTGATGCGCGCGCTCGGCGAGATGGCGGTGCACGAGCCGGTGTCCGGCTCGTTCGGCCATTACGCCAGCAGCTATCTCGGCCCCCTGGCCGGGTTCGTCACCGGCTGGACCTACGCTTTCGAGATGATCATCGTCTGCCTCGCCGATGTCACCGCGTTCGGCATCTACATGGGGTTCTGGTTTCCCGACGTGCCGCGCTGGATCTGGGTACTGTCCATCGTGCTGTTCATCGGCGGGCTGAACCTCTGCCATGTCAAGGTCTTCGGCGAGCTGGAGTTCTGGCTGTCGCTGGTCAAGGTCGGCGCCATCGTCGCGATGATCCTCGCCGGGCTCGGCATCATGTTCTTCGGCTTCAGCCTGGACGGCGCGGCGACGTCCGCCACCGGCGTGCACAACCTGTGGCAGCACGGCGGCTTCCTGCCCAACGGCTGGGCCGGGCTGGTCGCCTCGCTGTCGGTGGTGGTATTCGCCTTCGGCGGCATCGAGATCATCGGCATCACCGCCGGCGAGGCGCAGGACCCGCAGCGGGTGATCCCGCGGGCGATCAATGCGGTGCCGCTGCGCATCCTGCTGTTCTACGTGCTGGCCCTGTTCGTGCTGATGGCGATCTTCCCCTGGCAGCAGATCGGCAGCAACGGCAGTCCCTTCGTGCAGATCTTCGACGGCCTGGGGATCGAGTCGGCCGCGGCGATCCTCAATGTCGTGGTGATCACCGCGGCGATCTCGGCGATCAACAGCGACATCTTCGGCGCCGGTCGCATGCTCTACGGCATGGCCCGCCAGGGCCAGGCGCCGGTCGGCTTCTCGCGGGTGTCGCGGCACGGCGTGCCGTGGATGACCGTGCTGCTGATGGCGGTGGCCCTGCTGCTCGGCGTGGCGCTGAACTACCTGATCCCGCAGAGCGTATTCCTGCTGATCGCTTCCATCGCCACCTTCGCCACCGTGTGGGTCTGGCTGATGATCCTCCTGGCCCAGGTCGGCATGCGCCGGCGCATGGGGCCGCGCCAGGTCGCCGCGCTGAAGTTCCCGGTGCCGCTGTGGCCATTCGCGCCGGCGGCGGCGATCGTCTTCATGCTGTTCATCTTCGTGGTGCTCGGCTATTTCCCGGACACCCGCCCGGCCCTGTGGGTCGGGGCTATCTGGATCGCCTTGCTGGTGATCGCCTACCGGCGCTGGGTCAGGCCGAAGGGCGATGCCGCGCATGGCGTGCTTCAGGCCCAGGGAGGGCTGTGACGGAACCGACGGCGGCCTGGGCCGCCGGCCAATAACAACGATCGAGGCCGTTCCCCCGGGCGCGGCCCGCAGGTTTTCCAACTGCCTTTCCCAATCGTGCATCTGGAGCGTCGAACCATGCGATACAAGAAGTCGATGTTGAGTGTTCTCTGTGCCCTCGGCCTGCTCGCCGCCGCGGCGGGCGCCCAGGCGGAAGGCTGGTGCGAGTCCGGCAAGGCGGTGAAGTTCGCCGGGCTGAACTGGGAGAGCGGGACCCTGCTCACCGAGCTGATGCAGTTCGTCCTGGCCAAGGGCTACGGCTGTACCACCGACAGCCTGCCGGGCAACTCGATCACCATGGAGCAGGCGCTGAGCACCAATGACATCCAGGTCTTCGCCGAGGAGTGGATCGGCCGCAGCGACGCCTGGAACAAGGCTGCCGCGGCCGGCAAGGTGGTCGGCGTCGGCGAACCCATCGTCGGCGCGGTGGAGGGCTGGTACGTGCCGCGCTACGTGATCGAGGGCGACCCGCAGCGCAAGCTCGAGGCGAAGGCGCCGAAGCTGCGCTCTATCGCCGACCTGGCGCAGTACGCCGAGGTCTTCCGCGACCCGGAAGAGCCGGGCAAGGGGCGCTTCTACAATTGCCCGGCCGGCTGGACCTGCGAGCTGGAGAACAGCGAGATGCTGAAAAGCTACGGCCTGGAGGAGACGTTCACCAATTTCCGGCCGGGCACCGGCCCGGCACTGGACGCGGCGGTGCTGTCGAGCTATCGGCGCGGCGAGCCTATCCTGTTCTACTACTGGTCGCCGACGCCGCTGATGGGCCGCGCCGACCTGGTGCGCCTGGAGGAAAGGCCCGGCGTCGACAAGCGCATCAGGATCCAGGTCGGCCTGTCGCGGACCTTCCACGACCAGGCGCCGGAGCTGGTGGCGGTGCTGGAGAAGGTCAACCTGCCGGCGGAGCTGCTGAACAGCGACCTGGCGCGGATGGCCAAGGACCGGATCGATGCGGCGCGCCTGGCGCGCGAGTTCCTCAAGGAGCACCCCGAGGTCTGGCACGCCTGGGTCGACGAGGACGCGGCGAAGAAGATCGAAGCGGCACTCTGAACCCACGACCGACGAGAGCAGACCATGTTTCCCGAACGCCTGACATTTTCCATCGCCGACTGGGTCAACGCTTGGGTCGACGCCCTGGTGACCAACTACGGCGACCTGTTCCGCAAGATCTCCGACACCCTGCTGTGGGCCATCGTCAACCTCGAAGGGCTGCTCCGCGCCACGCCCTGGTGGCTGTTGCTGGCGATCGTCGCGGCGATCGCCTGGCACGCTACCCGGCGCCTGCTGCCGACCCTGGTGATTACCGGCCTGCTGTTCCTGGTCGGCGCCGTCGGCCTCTGGGACAAGCTGATGCAGACCCTCGCGCTGATGCTGGTGGCGACCTTCATCTCGGTGCTGATCGGCATCCCCCTGGGCATCCTCGCCGCGCGCAGCAACCGCCTGCGCGCGGTGCTGATGCCGCTGCTGGACATCATGCAGACCATGCCCAGCTTCGTGTACCTGATCCCGGTGCTGATGTTGTTCGGCCTGGGCAAGGTGCCGGCGATCTTCGCCACCGTGATCTATGCCGCGCCGCCGCTGATCCGCCTCACCGACCTGGGTATCCGCCAGGTCGACAGCGAGGTGATGGAGGCGGTCAACGCCTTCGGCGCCAACCGCTGGCAACAGCTGTTCGGCGTGCAGTTGCCGCTGGCCCTGCCGAGCATCATGGCGGGGATCAACCAGACCACCATGATGGCCCTGTCGATGGTGGTGATCGCTTCGATGATCGGCGCCCGCGGCCTCGGCGAAGACGTACTGGTGGGCATCCAGACGCTGAACGTGGGCAAGGGCCTGGAAGCCGGCCTGGCGATCGTCATCCTCGCGGTGGTGATCGACCGCATCACCCAGGCCTATGGCCGTTCCCGGCACGAGACGAGCAAATGAGCGGTGCGCAGATGAACAAGATCGAAGTGAAGAACGTGTTCAAGATCTTCGGCCCGCGCGCCGATGCCGCGCTGGCCCTGATCCGCCAGGGACGCAGCAAGGCCGAAGTGCTGGCGCAGACCGGCTGCGTGGTCGGCGTCAACGACCTGTCGCTGGCCATCGGTGCTGGCGAGATCTTCGTGATCATGGGCCTGTCGGGTTCCGGCAAGTCGACCCTGGTGCGCCATTTCAACCGCCTGATCGACCCCACCAGCGGCGAGATCCTGGTGGATGGCGAGGACATCCTGCGCTACGACATGGAAGCCCTCCGGCAATTCCGCCGGCGCAAGATCAGCATGGTGTTCCAGAGTTTCGGCCTGCTGCCGCACAAGAGCGTGCTCGACAATGTCGCCTACGGCCTGAAGGTTCGCGGCGAAAGCCGGGCGCAGTGCCACGAGCGGGCCCTGCACTGGATCGCCACGGTGGGCCTGAAGGGCTACGAGAAGTCCTATCCGCACCAGCTTTCCGGCGGCATGCGCCAGCGTGTCGGCCTGGCCCGCGCGCTGGCCGCCGACACCGAGATCATTCTCATGGACGAGGCCTTCAGCGCCCTCGACCCGTTGATCCGCGCGGACATGCAGGACCAGTTGCTGGAACTGCAGAAAACCCTGCACAAGACCATCGTCTTCATCACCCACGACCTCGACGAGGCGGTACGCATCGGCAACCGCATCGCGATCCTCAAGGACGGCCAACTGATCCAGGTCGGCACGCCACGGGAAATCCTCCACCAGCCGGCCGACGACTACGTCGACCGCTTCGTCCAGCGGCGGGTGGCGAACCTATGAGCGACCTACCGAGCGTCGTGTTCGGCGACGGTCCGCTGCGTTGGCAGGAACTGGTCGCGGTGGCCCGGCACGGTGCGCGCCTGGAACTGTCGGCGGCGGCCTGGGCACGGATCGACAACGCCCGCGCCATCGTCTGCCGTATCGTCGCCAACGGCGAGCGTGCCTACGGCATCAGTACCGGCCTCGGCGCGCTGTGCGACGTCCTGCTGGAAGGCGAGCAGCTCGCCGAGCTGTCGCGCAACACCTTGCTCAGCCATGCCTGCGGGGTCGGCGAGCCGCTGCGCGACGAACAGACCCGGGCGATCATCTGTGCCGCCGTCGCCAACTACAGCCAGGGCAAGTCCGGGCTCGACCGTTCGCTGGTGGAAGGGCTGCTGGCGCTGCTCAACCACGGCATTACCCCGCAGGTGCCGGCCCAGGGCTCGGTGGGCTACCTGACCCACATGGCGCACGTCGGCATCGCCCTGCTCGGCATCGGCGAGGTCAGCTACCGCGGCAGCGTCGTGCCGGCCGCCGCCGCGTTGGCGGCGGAAGGCCTGGCGACGGTGCGCCTGGGAGCCAAGGACGGGCTCTGCCTGGTCAACGGCACGCCGTGCATGACCGGCCTCGCCTGCCTGGCCCTGGACGACGCGCAGCGCCTGGCGCAGTGGGCCGACGTGATCGGGGCGATGAGCTTCGAGGCCCTGCGCGGCCAACTGGCGGCGTTCGACGCCGAGATCGTTGCGCTCAAGCCGCATCCCGGGATGCAGCGGGTCGCCGCCAATCTGCGAGCCTTGCTGGCTGGCAGCCAGGTACTGGAGAACGCCCGCGGCATCCGCACCCAGGATGCCCTGAGCATCCGCTCGATACCGCAGATCCATGGCGCCTGCCGTGACCAGTTGGCCCACGCGGCGCGGCAGATAGAGACCGAACTCAACTCGGCCACCGACAACCCGCTGCTGCTGGGTACGCGGGAAGCCTACCGGGTGGTATCCCAGGCCAATCCCCACGGCGAATCGGTGGCGATGGCCGCCGACCTGCTGGCGATCGCCGTGGCCGAGCTGGGCGGGGTCGCCGAACGGCGCCTGGATCGCCTGGTCAACCCGCTGGTCAGCGGCCTGCCGGCGTTCCTGGTGGGCAAGCCGGGAGTCAACTCGGGGATGATGATCACCCAGTACGTCGCCGCCTCCCTGGCTGGCGAGAACCGCCAGCTGGCGCAGCCGGCGGTGGTCGACAACTTCGTCACCTCGGCGCTCCAGGAGGACCACCTGAGCCTCGGCACCAGTGCCGCGCTCAAGCTTGGCAGGGCCCTGGAGAACCTCCGGCGGATCCTCGCCATCGAGTACCTGCTGGCCGCCCAGGCCTTCGAATTCCTCGCCCCGCAACGCTTCGGCCAGGGCACCGCGGCGGCCTGGGGCATCCTGCGCGAGCGCGTGCCCGCGTACGACACCGACCGCTGGCTGGCTCCCGACATCGCCAGCGCGGCGGCCATCCTCGGCGAGCGGAAGAGTCTCGCCCGGCTGGCCGCGAGCATAGGAGACCTGCAATGAAACGACTCTGGCAGCATTGCCATGCCGCCACCCTCAAGGGCGGCAAGTACTCGATCGTCGAGGACGCCGCCCTGGTCACCGACGGTCCGCTGATCCACTGGATCGGCCCGCGCGCCGAACTGCCGCCCGACGACTACGCCGAACGCATCGACCTCGATGGCGCCTGGCTGACCCCGGGGTTGATCGACTGCCACACCCACGCGGTGTTCGGCGGCAACCGCAGCGGCGAATTCGAGCAGCGCCTGGAGGGCGTCAGCTACGCCGAGATCGCCGCCGCCGGCGGCGGCATCGCCAGCACCGTACGCGCCACCCGCGAGGCCAGCGAGGAAGAATTGCTGGCCAGCGCGCGCAAGCGCCTGGAGCCCTTGCTGCGCGACGGCGTGACGGCGCTGGAGATCAAGTCCGGCTACGGCCTCGACCTGGCCAGCGAGCGCAAGATGCTACGAGTCATCCGCCGCCTCGGCGAACGCCTGCCGGCGACCGTGCGCAGCACCTGCCTGGCCGCCCATGCGCTACCGCCGGAATACGCCGGGCGCGCCGACGACTACATCGAGCATATCTGCTCGACGATGCTCCCCGCGCTGGCCGGAGAGGGACTGGTGGACGCGGTGGACGCCTTCTGCGAGCACCTGGCGTTTTCCCCGGCGCAGGTCGAGCGGGTATTCATCGCCGCCCGCGAGCTGGGCCTGCCGGTGAAGCTGCACGCCGAGCAGCTATCCTCGCTGCACGGTTCCAGCCTGGCGGCGCGCTACCGGGCTTTGTCGGCCGACCACCTGGAGTACATGACCGAGGACGACGCCCGCGCCATGGGCGAGGCGGGCACCGTCGCGGTGCTGCTGCCGGGCGCCTTCTACCTGCTGCGCGAGACCCAGCTGCCGCCGATCGATGCCCTGCGCCGGCACGGCGTGGCCATGGCCATTGCCAGCGATCTCAATCCCGGCACCTCGCCGGCGCTGTCGTTGCGCCTGATGCTGAACATGGCCTGTACCCTGTTCCGCCTGACCCCGGAGGAGACGCTGGCCGGTGTCACCCTGCACGCCGCCCGGGCGCTGGGGCTGGAAGCCAGCCACGGCAGCCTGGAGGTCGGCAAGCTGGCCGACTTCGTCGCCTGGGACATCGAGCGTCCGGCGGAGCTGGCCTACTGGCTGGGAGGCGATCTGCCGAAACGCGTCATTCGCCACGCCGAGGAGGTATACCGTGGATGAAGTCCTGAGTTTCAAGCGCGGCCGCGTGCCGCTACTGATCAGCATGCCGCACCCCGGCACGCGCCTGACCCCGGCGGTGGACGCCGGCCTGGTGGAGGAGGCGCGGGCGCTGACCGATACCGACTGGCACATTCCCCGGCTCTACGATTTCGCCGAGGAACTGGGCGCCAGCACCCTGGCTGCCCACTATTCGCGCTATGTGGTCGATCTCAACCGCCCTTCCGACGACAAGCCGCTGTACAGCACCGCCACTACCGGCCTGTATCCGGACACCCTGTTCGACGGCCGGCCGCTCTACCGCGAAGGCATGGCGCCGTCCGCCGAGGAACGCATGCGCTACCTGGCCGAAGTGTGGACGCCCTACCACCGGACCATCGCCGAGGAACTGGCGCGGCTGAAGGCCGAGTTCGGCTACGCGCTGCTCTGGGACGCCCACTCGATCCGTTCCCACGTGCCGCACCTGTTCGACGGCCGACTGCCCGACTTCAATCTCGGCACCAACGCCGGCGCCAGTTGCGATCCAGCGCTGGCGGCCCGCCTGGAGGCGGTCTGCGCTGCCGCCGAAGGCTACAGCCATGTGCTCAACGGGCGCTTCAAGGGCGGCCACATCACCCGCCACTACGGCCAGCCGGAGCAGCACGTCCATGCCGTCCAGCTGGAGCTGGCGCAGTGCACCTACATGGACGAGCAGGCCCCGTTCGCTTACCGCGCGGACCTCGCCGAAGCGACCCGCGCGGTCATCCGCGAACTGCTGGAAAGCCTCCTCGCCTGGGGGCACGAGCGCTACGCCTGAGGCGCTCGGAGGCGGCGGACGCCTGGCCCGTCCTGGCGGACGTGAATGCCGCGGATGGGGTGGGGCGTCCGCGTCGGCATTCTGGAAATTTTCTGTTACAAATTTATTGAGATCAGCGTTGATGCGGCCGGGAGGCCGAGTGCGCAAAGAGTTGCACAACTGTTCTCCTCTATCCTCTCGGCCAGCATTTCCATCGCGCGGGCGCAGGCGCGTCGCGCCCGGAACCGAATACGCCAGGAACGCACGGCTGCGTTTCCAAGAGGACAGTGAATGTTCGCCCCCGCCAACCAGACGCACTTCAGCCTTCGCATCGAAAACCTCCGGCACGACTTCCAGGTACTCGCCTTCCGCGGTCGCGAAGCCATCAGCCAGCCCTTTCGCTTCGACCTTGAGCTAGTCAGCGAGCGATCCGACCTGGACCTCGACGCGCTGCTGCACCAGCCGGCCTTCCTGATCCTTTCGCCGAGCGGGGAGGGGGTCCACGGACAGCTCACCAGCATCGCCCAGGGGGACTCCGGCAAGCGCCTGACCGGCTATCGCGCGACCCTGGAGCCGCGCCTGGCCTACCTGGGGCTGTGCAGCGACCAACGCATCTTCCAGCGCCTCAGCGTGCCGGAAATCATCGGCCGGGTGCTGGAGGGCCACGGCATTCTCGCCGACGCCTACCGCTTCCAGCTGGGCCCGACGCCGTACCCGGCCCGCGAATACTGCACGCAGTACGACGAAACCGACCTGGCGTTCCTCAGCAGGCTCTGCGAGGAGGAAGGCATCCATTACCACCATGAGTTTTCTGCCCAGGGCCATATGCTGGTCTTCGGCGACGACCAGACCTCCTTTCCGCGGCTGCAACGCCCCGTCGCCTACGTGCAGGACGCCGGGCTGGTCGCCGACCAGCCGGTGGTCAAGCGCTTCGGCGTGCGCTTCGACACCCGTGCCAGCCGGGTTACCCGGCGCGACTACGACTTCGAGCAACCCGCGTTGCAGATGCAGGCCGCCCATGGCCCGCAGCCCGGGGCGCAGCAACCGGACCTGGAGGACTACGACTATCCCGGCCGCTTCACCCACCGCGAGCGCGGCAAGCACCTGAGCCGGCGCGCGCTGGAACGGCATCGCGCCGACTACCTACAGGCCAGGGGCGAAAGCGACGAACCGGCGCTGCTCAGCGGACACTTCCTGACGCTGTCCGCGCATCCCCGCGGCGAATGGAACGATCTCTGGCTGCTTACTGAGGTTCTCCACGAAGGGCGGCAGCCGCAGGTACTGGAAGAGTCGATCGACAGCGACGTCGCGCAGGGCCGGGGCGATTTCCGCCAGGGCTATCGCAACCGTTTCGTCGCCACTCCCTGGAGCGCGCATTTCCGCCCCCCGCTGGAGCATCCCAAGCCACGCGTGCTGGGCTGTCAGACGGCGGTCGTGACCGGCCCCGCCGGCGAGACCATCCACTGCGACCAATACGGCCGGGTCAAGGTGCAGTTCTTCTGGGATCGCCTCGGCCAGGCCGACGACAACACCAGTTGCTGGTTGCGCGTCGCCTCCAACTGGGCGGGCAAACGCTATGGCGGCGTAGCCATCCCGCGGGTGGGCATGGAAGTCCTGGTGGGTTTCCTGGAGGGCGATCCGGATCAGCCGCTGGTCACCGGTTGCCTCTACCACAGCGAAAACCGGGTGCCCTACGAGCTGCCGCAGAACAAGACCCGCAGCGTTTTCAAGACCGACAGCTACCCCGGCGGCGGCGGTTTCAACGAACTGCGCATCGAGGACCGCAAGGGCCAGGAACAGATCTTCGTCCACGCCCAGCGCGACTGGGACGAGAACATCGAGCACGACCAGAAGATCCGCGTCGGCCATGAGCGCCACGACACGGTCGAGGGCGATAGCTACAGCGAGTTCAGGGCCGAGGAACAGCGCACGGTCCACGCCGACCGCAAGGTCGAACTGAAGGCGGCCGACCACCTCAGCGTCGCCGACGCGTTGCACCTGAGGATCGGCACCGGCCAGTTCGTCGAGGCGGGCGACGAGATCCATTTCAAGGCCGGCGACAAGGTAGTGATCGAGGCAGGCATGGAGCTGACCCTAAAGGGCGGTGGCAGCTTCGCCAGGCTCGACCCGGGCGGTGTCACCCTCGACGGCGCCCAGGTGATGATCAACAGCGGCGGCAGCCCCGGCATCGGTAGCGGCGTTCGCGCGCTGTCGCCGCTGCAACCGCTCGCGGCCGACTCCGCGGCGGCGGGAGGCGCCTTGTTGGGAGCCATCGCCCAGAAGGTCGGCGAAGCGCCGCAGAAACTCCTGCGTTTCGAACTCAGTCCGTTGCCCGGCGTGCCATCGGCGGCCAGGCAACCGTATCGGCTCTACGCCAACGGTGCCTTCAAGGAGGAGGGCATCGCCGACGAAGGCGGCGCAATCAGCTTCGAACCGCTGCCGGGCGAACGCACCTATCGCATCGAGACCGCCAATGGCCACGCCTACGAAGTGGAGATGGTCGACCAGCCGGACGCACTGCAGGCCGACGATCGGCTCGCCCAGCAGGGGTTCCGCGACTACCGGGCGGAAATGCCCCAGCACAAGCCGCGTTCCGCCCCGGACGCCTACCGGCGCGACGCCTCGCGGCCCGGCGCCGCCGACAAGGATGACCCCACGCCATGAGCGACCTGTACAAACCGCAGACCCTCAAGCTGTACGCGCAACAGGCCGGCAGCGTCCGGCTGACCCTCGACTGGTTCGCCAACAAGGCTTTCTACCCGCCGCGCGCGGGTGTGCACATCAAGCCGCTGATCAATGGCCAGGCGGCCTTCGACGCGGTGCATGCGGCGATGGAAGCGGCCCGGCAGAGCATCGACATCATCACCTGGGGCTTCGACCCGGCCATGCGCTTCAAACGCCCCGACGGACCGCGAATCGGCGAATTGCTGCAGACGAAGGGCCGCGAAGGAGTGCAGGCGCGAGTGCTGGTCTGGAGCAACCAACTCGCCAGGCTCAAGGAAAACACCATCCCCGGGGCCGGCGTCGGCGGTTCCGGCGGCACCTGGGCGGGCTCGGGCGTCGCCAGCGGCAGCGCGGTGGACAACGAGGTGCTGCGACTGGAGCAGCGGCGCCAGCATAACCTCAACCTCATCGCGCGGCAGCAGGAAGCCCTGGAACGCTCGGAACGGCTGCACCGCGAAGGCAGGCTGCCGAGCTTCGACCCGCGGGGCGCCGCCCACGCGCGGGCGCGCATCGCCGAGCTGGAGGCGGAGAACGCCGAGATCCAGCGCACTCTCGACAGCAGCGAGGCCCGGGGCTACGGCGGCAAGCGCGGTTCCGGCGGCACCCGCCAGGATCCCTGGGGGCAGATATTCACCCGCGACTGGTTCAAGGCGGTACGCGGCGGCGGGTTGCAGAACGTCGAGTTCCGTACCCGCGACTTCGAGCAGACGGCCAGGCCGGTGATGAACGGCGAGCAGGTGCGCCTCGTCAATGGGCGACTGCAAAGCCTGATCCACCTGCTGCGCGCCGATGGCATCGACGACTTGGGCATCGGCCAGTTGCTGGTACTCACCCAGTTCGCCAGCCATCACCAGAAGATGGTCCTGGTCGACTATGGCAGCCCGCAGGCCATCGGCTTCGTCATGGGTCACAACATGCACCGCAACTACTGGGACACCAGCGCCCACCTGTTCGACGACCGCGCCGCCGGTCGCGATCCCGGGTTCGGGCCCTGGCAGGATATCTCCATGCAGGTCCAGGGACCGGTGCTGGCCGACCTCAGCCGCAACTTCAGCGAGGCCTGGGACCTCGAGACGCCGTGGTACAAGCGCTGGTTCTCGACGCCATCGCTGACCGCCGAGCGCGACGCCTTGCCGCTGCCGAAGATCGCCACGCCCGCCAGCAACAGCGTCGCGCAGATTTGCCGGACCCAGCCGCAGGACGACGAGCGCTCGATCCTGGAGCACTATCTCAAGGCCCTGGGCAATGCCACCGACTACGTCTACATGGAAAACCAGTACTTCCGTTATGCCGGCTTCGCCGAGCGCCTGCGGAAGACTGCGCAGGTGCGCAAGGCCCGGGGCGTGCCTGGCGACCTGTACCTGTTCGTCGTGACCAACACCCCCGACTCCAGCGACGCCTCGAAGACCACCTACGACATGATGAAAGGCCTGGGCCAGGAGCAACTGATGCCGCAGGTACAGCGCGACCTGGCGCATGACTTGAGGGAAAAGCGGGAGCAGTTGAAGCAGGTCAGGGAAAACCTACATCCCGATCCCTATGTCCGGCGCGGCCAGGAAAACAACATCGAACGGCTGGAGCGCAAGATCGAGGCGCTCGAAGAGAAAGGCGTGACGCCGGAAGTCGAGCAACGCCTCGGCGATCTCGGCGCGCAGGACATTCCCGAACTGGCGAAGAACACCAGCGAGGACGACAAGCCCTACCAGCTCGCCGAAGTACCCGGCCTCAAGGTGGTCGTCGCCACCCTGGCCACCAGCGACCCCGCCCCCGGCAGCCCGCCGCCAGCGCGCCTGTCCGCCGAAGCCGAGGCCGCCCTCGGGGCACCACCGTTGAAGGCACGCTACAAGCACATCTACGTGCACTCCAAGCTGCTGCTGGTGGACGACCTCTATACCCTGCTCAGCTCGGCCAATATCAATGTCCGCAGCATGCATGGCGACAGCGAGTTGGGGATTGCCCAGCCCAATCCGGATTTGGCGAGGGCGATGCGGGAGGAGTTGTGGGGACTACATGCTTATGAAGTTGCCAAAACGATCGAAGACAACTTCGAACTGTGGAGTCAGAAGATGGATGATAACTGGAAGGCCCAAGTGGCAGATGAGCCTTTTACCTCGCACTTGCTGCGTTTCTGGGATGTCACCACGCCCTATAGTCCCAATCTTACGGTGGACTGAGTAATGCGAAGCTCTATTGGTCTATTCATTTTCCTGTTGAGTTTCGGAGTTCCTGCTATGGCCGACAGTAAGCCGTTCGTCTGTGTTAATGAGAAAGACCATTTACCACCTCTCGATCCCCAGGCCGATACCTGGTATCGGGAAGCAGTTGCGCTAGCTAAGCCTGACACCTTGCGTCCTTGGGGACGTATTGTGGACTTATACAGTAAGGCAGTTGAGCGTGGGCATTGGAAGGCGATGCATAATTTGGCGAATCTTTATCGCACGGGGTGGCCCGGAGGGGTAGAAAAAGATACGCAGAAGGCACTGGACCTCTATCAAAAAATGATCGATCTGGAGGTGCCCCAAGGGTTCTATGATATGGGAGCAATGATCGGCAATCGTGCAGGGGTCAAGAATCCTGCAACTGACGGGCTTACTTTCCTTGATAAGGCTGCTAGCCTAGGAAATCCGCCGGCACTAACCGAGCTAGGTAAGCTTTATATATATGTGGCCAAAAAAAAGGATTTGGGGTTGGCGTATGCTCACTGTGCTGCTAGCCAGGGCTATGCGCCGGCTAATTATGAGTTGGGAGCGTATTACAAGATAGTGGAGCACAATTTCCCAAAGGCACTTGTTTATTATCAGGCGTCAGTCTCTCAGGGGGGCAAGAGCGCGGCTTTTTTCCTATCACGAGTCTTCGGAAGTGAGACTCCTCCTGCAAGTGCAATGTGGTACGCCCCAGACGAAAAGTTGCAAGAAGCGTATTATTCAATCTACAAAAAGCTTGAGGCCGACCCTGACTTACGTTTCCCCCATCTGATAGAAGACCATCCTCTGCCTCCACATCCAACGCAAGGCTATGATGCCGATCGGCCTGACTGGAAGCCAGAGTGACAACTGTGCGGTGGATTATTGGTGCGTTGGTCGCATCCTGCTTCGCAGCGCTTCCTGTCATGGCTGTTAGCAAGCCTTTTGTCTGCGTTAACGAAAAGGACCATCTACCCCCTCTGGACCCGCAGGCCGATGCTTGGTATCGCGAAGCGGCGACCCTGGCCAAGCCCGATACCTTGCGTCCGTGGCCTCGTATCGTCGGGTTGTACAGCAAAGCGGCCGAGCGCGGCCACTGGAAGGCGATGCATAACCTGGCGAATCTTTATCGTACAGGGTGGCCCGGAGGAGTAGAAAAAGATCCGCAGAAGGCATTGGATCTCTATCAAAAGATGATAGATCTGGATGTGCCTCAGGGGTTCTATGATATGGGGGCAATGATTGGTAATCGTGCCGGTGTTAAGAACCCTGCTACCGATGGTCTGACCTTCTTGGATAAAGCCGCTAGTTTGGGGAACCCGCCAGCACTGACCGAGTTGGGTAAACTCTATATTTATGTGGCCAAGGAAAAGGAATTGGGGCTGGCGTATACCAGTTGTGCTTCCAGTCAAGGTTATGCTCCGGCGAGCTATGAGCTTGGAAGCTACTATGAGTTGGTTGAACATAATTATCAAAAGGCACTTGGCTACTATCAAGTCTCCGTCTCTCAAGGCGGCAGGAGTGCAGCCTTTTTTCTCTCGCGCGTCTTCGGAAAGAGGACGCCTCCTTCAAGTGCAATGTGGTATACGCCGGATGAAAAGCTTGAGAAATTCTACTACTCCCTCTATCTGCAAATTGATGCCGACTCCGATCTTCGTTTTCCCAATTTGGTAAAAGATAACCCCTTGCCACCCCACCCCGTCCAGGGCTACGACGCAGCTCGACCCGACTGGAAGCCGGGTCAGTGATTCGGCTAATGGCTATTGGAATATGGGCTGTACTTTGTCTCGCAGCAGTTCCCGCTATGGCTGACAGCAAGCCTTTTGTCTGCGTTAACGAAAAGGACCATCTACCCCCTCTGGACCCGCAGGCCGATGCTTGGTATCGCGAAGCGGCGACCCTGGCCAAGCCCGATACCTTGCGTCCGTGGCCTCGTATCGTCGGGTTGTACAGCAAGGCGGCCGAGCGCGGCCACTGGAAGGCCATGCACAACCTGGCGAATCTTTATCGTACAGGGTGGCCCGGAGGAGTAGAAAAAGATACGCAGAAGGCATTGGATCTCTATCAAAAGATGATAGATCTGGATGTGCCTCAGGGGTTCTATGATATGGGAGCAATGATTGGAAATCGCGCCGGGGTTAAAAACCCTGCAACTGACGGACTTACTTTTCTTGATAAGGCTGCTAGCCTAGGAAATCCGCCGGCACTAACCGAGCTAGGTAAGCTCTATATATATGTGGCCAAAAAAAAGGATTTGGGGTTGGCGTATACTCACTGTGCTGCTAGCCAGGGCCATGCGCCGGCTAGTTATGAGTTGGGGGCGTATTACAAGATAGTAGAGCATAATTTTCCAAAAGCATTGGGTTATTATCAGGCGTCAGTCTCTCAGGGCGGAAAGAGTGCGGCTTTATTTATCTCCGGTGTTTTTGATAAAGCCAGTCCTGATGTCGATAGAATGTGGTACGCCCCCGATGAGAATCTGCACAAACTATATGATGGTATTTACGATCAACTTGCCGCTGATCCTGATTTGCGTTTTCCCAATTTGATAAAGGACCATCCTCTGCCTCCTCACCCGACCCAAGGCTACGACGTGGACCACCCAGACTGGAAGCCGGAGCGGTAAGTACGCGAGGCGTGGGCCAGAACGACGTCCAAGGTTTCCAGCGGCAGGCCAGGCGGCAAATGCTACATCTGCACGGCCCGCAAACGCTCCTCGGCCTGGCGGGCGAGCATCCGCAGCAGCGGAGCGAGGGTGTGCGGCGGGGTTTCGTCGGCGCGGGTGATGGCGTAGAGGGTGACCGGGAAGGCCGGGCTCAATGGGCGGATCGCGGTGCTGTGCGGGTCGGCGCCGAGGGCGGTGAAGGGATCGACCAGCGCCAGGCCCGCCCCAGCCTCCACCAGGGCGCGGGCGAGGGCGTAGGTCTGCACGGCGATCTTCACCTGCGGCGGTGGCTCCACGGCGCTGAGGTAATCCTCCAGGCGGGCGAACAGCGGGTCGGCGGTGGACAGCCCGATCAGCGCTTCGCCGGCCAGCCCGGCCAGGCTCAGCGGCTGCCGGCGTTCCGCTTCGGGCCAGTGTTCGCGCGGCGCCAGGGCCACCAATACGCCGCTGGCGATGGCTTCGCCGCGCAGGCCGGGGTGTTCCGGCTGCTTCAGGCTCAGGGCCAGGTCCAGTTCGCGCATCAGCAGGCCCTGCACCAGCTCGCGCGAATGCAAGGTGGCCAGTTCGCAGCCGCTCTGCGGATAGCGCGCGCTCCATTCGCCGATCGCCCGCGGCAGCAGCGACAGCGCCAGGGCCGGGGTGGCGCCGATGCGCAGGCTGTGGCCCGGCTGGCGCCGCAGGTTCTGCGCCAGGCGCCGCACCGCCTGCAGGCTATCGCTGAGCTTGGCCACTTCGCGCTCCAGTTCCAGCGCTTCCGGAGTCGCCAGCAGCTTGCCGCGCACTCGCAAGAACAGCGGGAAGCCCAGTTGCTGCTCGGCGTGCTGCAGGACCTTGCTCACCGCCGGTTGGGACACATGCAGCAACTGTGCGGCGCCGCTGACCGAGCCAGCCTGGCGGATCGCCTGGAACACTTCGATATGGCGGAGCTTCATCGGCGCGATCCCATAACCTGGATTTATACCCTGGCCATCTTTATTCATTGTCCTACCGCTGTCATCCGCGCCTATCGTCGAAGCC
The DNA here is from genome assembly GCF_047199225.1 of Pseudomonas sp. DL. Taxonomy (NCBI): domain Bacteria; kingdom Pseudomonadati; phylum Pseudomonadota; class Gammaproteobacteria; order Pseudomonadales; family Pseudomonadaceae; genus Pseudomonas; species Pseudomonas sp. DL. The sequence continues at coordinate 5,913,482 of NZ_CP178323.1, read as the reverse complement.
CTGGAAAACACCTGGATAACGATTGTCATGGCTCAGCGGGTTTGCATCATCGGCGCCGGCGTGGTCGGCCTGGCCACGGCCTACGCCCTGGTTCGCGAAGGATTCGACGTGACCCTGGTGGAAGCGCGCGAGCGGGGCGGGCTGGAAACCAGCTACGCCAATGGCGGGCAGTTGTCCTATCGCTACGTGGCGCCATTGGCCGACAGCGGCGTGCCGGCCCAGGCGCTCGGCTGGCTGCTGCGCAACGATGCGCCGTTGCGCCTGCGGCCGCGTCTTGATCCGGCGCAGTGGCGCTGGCTGCTGGGCTTCCTCGCGGCCTGCCGCGGCTCGTTGAACCGCCGCAATGCCGCGCACCTGCTGCGCCTGGCATTGCTCAGCCAGCGCACCCTGCAGGACTGGCGCGAGGAGGATGGCCTCGATGGCTTCGACTGGCGGCGCAACGGCAAGCTGGTGGCGTTTCGCCAACCGGCCAGCTTTGCGCGGGCCCGCCAGGGCCTGGCCGATCCCTCGGCGCAATTCGTCCTGTCCACCGCCGAGTGCCTCGCGCTGGAGCCGGCCCTGTCCGCCGCGCCCATCGTCGGCGGCATCCACACGCCGGACGAGGAGGTCGCCGACTGCCATGCCTTCTGCGTGCAACTTGCCGAGCGCTTGCAGGCTTCCGGACATTGCCGGCAACTGCATGGCCGCAGGGTGACGAAGATCGTCGAGGGCGGCGCGGCGGTGCGTGGCGTCGAGGTCGGCGGCGATCTCATCGAGGCCGATCATGTGGTGCTGGCCGCCGGCTACCGCAGCGCCGAATTGATGCTGCCGGGCCTGCGCCTGCCGCTATACCCGCTCAAGGGCTATAGCCTGACCCTGCCGGTCGGCGCGCAGCACCGCGCGCCGGATACCAGCATCACCGATTACGACCGCAAGATCGTCTACGCGCGAATCGGCGAGCGGCTGCGGATCGCCGCGATGGTCGACATCGTCGGCTTCGACCCCGGCCTCGAGCCCGCGCGCCTGGCACTGCTGCGCCAGCAGGCGCGAGACACGTTCCCGCAGGGCGGCGATTTCGACGCCGCCGTCGAATGGGCCGGCATGCGCCCGGCCACGCCCACCGGGGTACCGCTGGTGGGCAACGGCGGCTACCGCAACCTCTGGCTCAACCTCGGCCACGGCGCGCTCGGCTTCACCCTGGCCTGCGGCAGCGGGCGCCTGCTGGCCGAGCAGATCGGCCGCCGCCCGCCGAGCATCGATACCTCTGGCCTGCTTCCGCGCGGCGCGCTGGCTGGCTGAATTCCCCTCGACCTGGAGCACTCCCATGGAACCGACCCGTATCGCCACCAACGACCGCCTGTCCGCCGCGGTCTGCTTCGACGCCCTGGTATTTCTTTCCGGCCAGGTGCCGGGCCAGGCCGAGGATATCCATGGCCAGACCCGCGAGGTGCTGGCGAAGATCGACGCGCTGCTGGCCGAGGCCGGGTCGCGCAAGGAGCGTATCCTCAGCGCGACCATCTACCTGAAGGACATCGCCCGCGATTTCGCCGCCCTGAACGAGGTCTGGACCCAGTGGTTGCCGACCGGCCAGGCGCCCAGCCGGACCACCGTCCAGGCGGAGCTGGCGCGTCCGTCGGTGCTGGTGGAGATCACCGTGGTGGCGGCCAGGGGCTGACTTACTTTCCATAGCCATAAGAAAAAAGAGGCAGAACCTCCGATGAAAATCCTTGTATCCAGCACTCTCGCACTCTCCCTGTCGCTCGCCATCGGCGCCGCGCAGGCCGAGGAACTCAGCGGCACCCTGAAGAAGGTTGCCGACAACGGCACGATAACCCTGGGTTATCGCGATGCCTCGGTGCCTTTCTCCTACCTTGGCGATAACAGCGGCCAGCCCATGGGCTATTCGGTGGAACTGGCCGACAAGGTGGTGGAGCGGCTCAAAAGCACCCTCGGCAAGCCGGAACTCAAGGTGAAGTACAACCTGGTCACTTCGCAGACCCGTATCCCTCTGGTGCAGAATGGCACCGTCGACCTGGAGTGCGGCTCCACCGGGGTCACCGCCGAGCGGCAGAAACAGGTGGCGTTCTCCTACGGCTTCATCTACGTCAAGGGCCAGTTGCTGACCCGCAAGGACAGCGGCATCGCCCACTTCGACGACCTCAAGGGCAAGAACGTGGTGACCACCGCCGGCACCACCAACGAGCGCTACCTGAAGAACTACAACGCCGAACACAAGCTGGGGATGAACGTGGTCAGCGCCAAGGACCACGGCGAAGCCTTCCAGATGCTGCAATCGGGTCGCGCGGTGGCCTTCTACATGGACGATGCGCTGCTCTACGGCGAACGCGCCAAGGCGCGCCAGCCGCACGACTGGGTGGTGGTCGGCGAGCCGCAATCGCGGGAGATCTACAGCTGCATGGTGCGCAAGGACGACCCGCAGTTCCTTGCCCTGGTCAACGAGACCCTGGCCGGGCTGTATCGCTCGGGCGAGATACAGGGCATCTACCAGCGCTGGTTCCAGCAGCCGATCCCGCCCAAGGGGTTGAACCTGGAGTTTCCCATGACCGCGGAGCTGAAGGCGATCCTCGAGAACCCCACCAGCGATCCGGTGCAGTGAGCGTCTAGCGCTGCAGGCCGAGGTGGCGGATCGACGGCGTCGGCGCGTCCAGGCGCGACCAGACGTCGTCGGCCAGTTCGGCCGGATAGAACGACGGCAGGCCAGGCAGTTCGTCGCGGGCGATCCAGCCGACCTCGCGGATATCGAACTCGTCGCCGCCCAGGCCCTTCAGGTTGGCCAGGGTCGGCTCGCCACGCCAGGCGTCGATGCGGTAGAACAGCTCCATGTGGAAGCGCCCGGCGGCGGGTTCGGCGAATTCGCGCACGTAGACCAGCGGGCCGACGTCCACCCGCAGGCCGGTCTCCTCGAAAAACTCGCGCCGGACGGTATCCTTCGTCGATTCGTCGCATTCCGACTCGAAGCCGCCGCCGGGCGGAATCCAGTAGATGTCGCCGCCGACCTCGTGGCGGACCAGCAGGATGCGTTGCTCCACCACCAGCAGGCCGGCGGCGCGGATACGGTGTCGCAAGGCCTCGGCCATGCTCGTTCTCCCGGCGCCAGGCGCCGTTGCTTGGATTGATGGTTTCCCCTCTACCGGGGCGGACATGAAAGCCGCTCGGTTTTTTTCCCGGCGCCGAAGTATCATGCGCGGCAGAGCAAAGGACGGGCCCCGCTGTCGACGTTTGCGCCGGGGGCCGAACACATCGCCTCGGGAGCGCATCATGCTAGTTCTGTATCCGGAAATTAAACCCTACGCTCGCCACGAGCTGGCCGTCGACGAACCGCATGTGCTGTATGCCGACGAAAGCGGTTCGCCGGACGGACTGCCGGTCGTCTTCGTCCACGGCGGCCCCGGCTCCGGTTGCGATGCCCTGTCGCGTCGCTTCTTCGATCCCAACCTCTACCGTATCGTCACCTTCGACCAGCGCGGTTGCGGCCGTTCCACGCCCCACGCCAGCCTGGAGAAGAACAGCACCTGGGAGCTGGTGGCGGACATGGAGCGCCTGCGCGAGCACCTGGGTATCGAGAAGTGGGTGCTGTTCGGCGGTTCCTGGGGCTCGACCCTGTCGCTGGCCTACGCGCAGACCCATCCCGAGCGGGTCCATGCGCTGATCCTGCGCGGCATCTTCCTCTGCCGTCCGCAGGACATCCACTGGTTCTACCAGGAAGGCGCCAGCCGCCTGTTCCCCGACTATTGGGAAGACTATGTCGCGCCGATCCCGCCGGAAGAGCGCGGCGACCTGCTGGCGGCCTTCCACAAGCGCCTGACCGGTAGCGACCAGATCGCCCAGATGCACGCTGCCAAGGCCTGGTCGACCTGGGAGGGCCGCACCGCCACGCTGCGCCCCAACCCCATGGTGGTGGACCGCTTCACCGAGCCGGGCAGGGCGCTGTCGATCTCGCGCATCGAGAACCACTTCTTCGTCAACCAGGGCTTCCTCAGGCCCAACCAGTTGCTCGAGGACATGCACCGCATCGCCCATCTGCCTGGCGTGATCGTGCATGGCCGCTACGACGCCATCTGTCCCCTGGACAATGCCTGGGCCTTGCACCAGGCCTGGCCGAACAGCGAACTGCAGATCATCCGCGACGCCGGGCATACCGCCAGCGAGCCGGGGATAGTCGATGCGCTGGTGCGCGCCACCAACGAGATCGGCCGGCGACTGCTCGACCTGCCGCCGGAGGCCGAATGAAGGCATTGCTGCAGCGCGTCGGCGCGGCGCGGGTGGAGGTTGGCGGCGAAATCGTCGGCTCCATCGATCGCGGCCTGCTGGTGCTGGTCGGGGTCGAGCCCGAGGATGGCGAGCGTTGCGCGGCGAAGATGCTGCACAAGCTGCTCAACTACAGGGTGTTCGGCGACGACGAGGGCAAGATGAACCGGTCCTTGCTGGACGTGCAGGGCGGCTTGCTGCTGGTCTCGCAATTCACCCTGGCGGCGAACACCCGCAGCGGACTGCGTCCGAGCTTCTCCAGCGCGGCGCCGCCGGCGCAAGGAGAGGCGGTGTTCGAGCACCTGGTGAAACTGGCGCGGGAGGCCTATCCGCAGGTGGCGACCGGGCGTTTCGGCGCCGACATGCAGGTGCACCTGGTCAACGACGGGCCGGTGACCTTCCTGCTGGAGAGTTGATCGGCGTCGAGGGGATTTTCCCCAAGGTGCTTCAGGGAGGGATGGCGGGGCCGGAACGGTGAATTTTTGTGACAGATACATGGCCTTTTGTCACAACCTCGGTGCATCATCCGCACGCCGATTTCATGCTGTACAGGACAGGCCGGCCGGCATCCCGATGCCGGGCGGGGCGTCCTGCAACCCAATGGACGGGAATCATTCCGCCCGGGCAGGGTCGGAACCTCTGGGGTCGCTAGCCGACGAGCGGCATGCCCCCTGGTCTTCCAGGCCCGGTGCACGTAACGCGAATGACTGGAAACAGGCATTCTTTTTGTCAGATCGCGCCAAATCTGGCTATCTATCGGGTTTGGCAGCGAATGTGGCGAAACCATGTTCGACCGGCACTCCGGTGCCGTCGGAGACCCCTGAACGGTCAGGGCGTCTTCAGTAATTCATGTTCACGGACGAGGGGGCCTCGTGATTTTCCGTTCCGTTTCAAACACCGATTTCCGCGCCCGCGTGCGCACCCTGCTGCTTGCCGGCTCGACCGCGCTGGCATTCGTCGCCGCCCCGGTATGGGCGTTCAGCATCGACGACGTGGCGAGCAAGGCCAAGGACCTGGCCGGCGACAAGTATTCCGCGCCGACCAGCAACCTGCCATCGGAATTCAGCGAAATGAAATTCGCCGATTACCAGCAGATCCGTTTCATCAACGAGCGCGCCTACTGGGGCAAGCTGAAGACGCCGTTCAAGCTGAGCTTCTATCACCAGGGCATGCACTTCGACACGCCGGTGAAGATCAACGAGGTGACCGCTACCACGGTCAAGCCGATCAAGTACGATCGCACCAAGTTCGATTTCGGATCCCTGAAGTTCGACGAGAATGCCACCAAGGATCTCGGCTATGCCGGTTTCCGCGTGCTCTATCCGATCAACAAGGCCGACAAGCAGGACGAGATCGCCACCTTCCTTGGCGCGAGCTACTTCCGCGTGGTCGGCAAGGGCCAGGTCTACGGTCTGTCGGCGCGCGGCCTGGCGATCGATACCGCGCTGCCTTCGGGCGAAGAGTTCCCGCGCTTCCGCGAATTCTGGATCGAGCGGCCGAAGGCGCAGGACAAGCAACTGGTGATCTACGCCCTGCTCGACTCGCCGCGGGCCACCGGCGCCTACCGCTTCGTGCTGCGTCCGGGCAAGGATGCGGTGATGGATGTCCAGGCCCGCGTGTTCCTCCGCGACAAGGTCAGCAAGCTGGGCCTGGCGCCGCTGACCAGCATGTACCTGTTCGGCTCCAACCAGCCGTCCGAGCAGCACAACTTCCGGCCCGAGCTGCATGACTCCAGCGGCCTGCAGATCCATGCCGGCAACGGCGAGTGGCTGTGGCGTCCGCTGAACAATCCGAAGCACCTGTCGGTGAGCACCTTCAGCGTGGAGAACCCGAAAGGCTTCGGCCTGCTCCAGCGCGGCCGCGAGTTCTCCCGCTACGAAGACCTGGATGACCGCTACGACCTGCGTCCGAGTGCCTGGATCGAGCCGAAGGGCGACTGGGGCAAGGGCACCGTGGAACTGGTGGAAATCCCGACCCCGGACGAAACCAACGACAATATCGTCGCGTTCTGGAACCCCGAGACCCAGCCTGAGGTCGGAAAGCCGCTGGACTTCGCCTACCGCCTGCACTGGACCATGGATGAAGACGAGCTGCACGACCCGAAATCCTCCTGGGTCAAGCAGACCATGCGCTCGGTCGGCGACGTGAAGCAGAAGAACCTGATCCGCCAGCAGGACGGCAGCACCGCCCTGGTCGTCGACTTCGAAGGACCGGCCCTGAAGGACCTGGCGCCGGACGCGCCGGTGACCACCCAGGTCAGCACCGACAGCAACGCCGAGGTGGTGGAGAACAGCCTGCGTTACAACCCGGTCCTGAAAGGCTGGCGCCTGACGCTGCGGATCAAGGTCAAGGATCCGAAGAAGCCGGTGGAAATGCGCGCGGCGCTGGTCGACGAGGCGCAGAAGCCACTGAGCGAAACCTGGAGCTATCAGCTGCCTGCCGATGAATAACCCATCCACTACGAAAGCACCGCTGGCCGACTACCTCGCTCATCTTCCCCTGGCGGAAGAGGAGCGGGAGCGGCTTGGCGAGTCCGCTTCCTTCTCCGAGCTGCACGCTCGCCTGGCGGGAGCGGAAGGCGCCGCTGCCGATGCCGGGGGCGATCCCGCCCTGGCCTCGGTACGCGCCCGCCTGCAGCTGGGCACCCCTGAGCTGGACGACGCCGAGATGTTCGGCGTCGACGCCCAGGGTCGCACCTTCCTCAAGATTTCCCCGCCGATCCGCCGTACCAAGGTGATTCCCGAGCCCTGGCGCACCAACATCCTGGTGCGCGGCTGGCGTCGGCTGACCGGACGCAGCAACCCGCCCAAGCCCAAGCGTGCCCTGCCGCGGGCCCGCTGGCAGCGGGTCGGCTCGCTGCGCCGGTTCATCCTGCTGTTGTTGATGCTGGCGCAGACCTCGGTCGCCACCTACTACATGAAAGGCATCCTGCCCTACCAGGGCTGGGCCTTCGTCGACCTGGAGGAGCTGGCCCAGCAGAGCCTGCTGGATACCGTCCAGCAGGTGCTGCCCTATGTCATCCAGTTCGGCATCCTGACGCTCTTCGCGATCCTCTTCTGCTGGGTCTCGGCCGGCTTCTGGACCGCGCTGATGGGCTTCTGGGAGCTGCTCACCGGGCGTGACCGCTACCGGATCTCCGGCAGCAGCGCCGGCAGCGAGCCGATCGCCGCCGACGCCCGCACGGCGATCGTCATGCCGATCTGCAACGAAGACGTGCCGCGGGTATTCGCCGGCCTGCGGGCGACCGTCGAGTCGATGGCCGCCACCGGCGAGATGGAGCGCTTCGACTTCTTCGTCCTCAGCGACACCAACGACCCGGATATCGCCGTCGCCGAGCAGCAGGCCTGGCTCGAGCTGTGCCGCGAGACCAAAGGCTTCGGCAAGATCTTCTACCGTCGCCGCCGGCGTCGGGTGAAGCGCAAGAGCGGCAACATCGACGACTTCTGCCGGCGCTGGGGCGGCGACTACCGCTACATGGTGGTGATGGACGCCGACAGCGTGATGAGCGGCGACTGCCTGGCCAAGCTGGTACGCCTGATGGAGGCCAATCCTGAGGCGGGGATCATCCAGACCGCGCCGAAGGCGTCCGGCATGGACACCCTGTATGCGCGCATGCAGCAGTTCGCCACCCGCGTCTACGGCCCGCTGTTCACCGCCGGCCTGCACTTCTGGCAACTCGGCGAGTCGCACTACTGGGGCCACAACGCGATCATCCGCATGCAGCCCTTCATCGACCACTGCGCCCTGGCGCCGTTGCCGGGCAAGGGCTCGTTCGCCGGCGCGATCCTGTCCCACGACTTCGTCGAGGCTGCGCTGATGCGCCGTGCCGGCTGGGGCGTGTGGATCGCCTACGACCTCGACGGCAGCTACGAAGAACTGCCGCCGAACCTGCTCGACGAACTCAAGCGCGACCGCCGCTGGTGCCACGGCAACCTGATGAACTTCCGCCTGTTCCTGGTCAAGGGCATGCACCCGGTGCACCGCGCGGTGTTCCTCACCGGGGTCATGTCCTACCTGTCGGCGCCGTTGTGGTTCTTCTTCCTGGTGCTTTCCACCGCGCTGCTGGCGGTGCACCAGCTGATGGAGCCGCAGTACTTCCTGGAACCGCGGCAGTTGTTCCCGATCTGGCCGCAGTGGCATCCGGAGAAGGCCATCGCGTTGTTCTCCACCACCCTGACCCTGTTGTTCCTGCCCAAGCTGCTCAGCGTAATGCTGATCTGGGCCAAGGGCGCCAAGGGTTTCGGCGGGGTGATCCGGGTGACCCTGAGCATGCTTCTGGAGATGTTCTTCTCGGTGCTGCTGGCGCCGGTGCGCATGCTCTTCCACACCCGCTTCGTGCTGGCCGCCTTCCTCGGCTGGTCGGTGCAGTGGAACTCGCCGCAGCGCGACGACGACGCCACGCCCTGGAGCGAGGCGATCCGCCGGCACGGCATGCAGACTCTACTGGGTATCGCCTGGACCCTGCTGGTGGCCTGGCTCAACCCGCGCTTCCTGTGGTGGCTGTCGCCGATCGTCGGTTCGCTGATCCTGTCGATCCCGGTATCGGTGATCTCCAGCCGGGTGAAGCTGGGCCTGCGCGCCCGCGACGAAAAGCTGTTCCTGATCCCGGAGGAGTACGACACGCCGCGCGAGCTGCGCGCCACCGACGAGTACACCTACGAGAACCGCTGGCATGCGCTCAAGGATGGCTTCCTCAAGGCCGCCGTCGATCCGTTGCTCAACGCCCTGGCCTGCGCCATGGGCACGGCTCGCCACAACCGTGCGCAAGCCATCGAGACGGTGCGCGGCGAGCGTATCGGCAAGGCCATCGATAAGGGCCCGGAACAGCTCGACGGCGCCACGCGCCTGGCTCTGTTGAGTGACCCGGTAGCACTTTCGCGCCTGCATACGCGGGTCTGGGAAGAGGACCGCGACGACTGGCTCGGCCGCTGGCGCAAGGCCGAGGCGGACGACCCCCACGCCGCCAGCGTACCGCTGGCCCAGGTAGTGCCCGGCGACGCCGGCCTGCTGCCCGCCGCCCAGTCCTGATCCCATGCCCCCGGCGGAGCGCCGCCGGGGGCATGGTCTGTTTCTTGCCTGTTTTCCCCGTGCGGCGCTGCTGTTACCCTGCGCCGGCAATCCAGAAAGTCTCGTATCGTTCGCCAGCTGAGGTACTATCGGCCGCCTTTTGCGCAGCCGGTCATGGCCTGCTGCCCGCCCGGGACGGCGACACGACGAGAGCATCCGTTCGACGACTGTGTTTCTAAGACTGCTGGGGATTGGGGAATGAAAAAGTATCTTGCTTCATTGGTTCTGGGCGTCTGCGCCCTGGTGGGCGTGGCTTCGGTCCAGGCGGCCGGCGCGGTGGAGGACGCGGTCAAGCGCGGCACCCTGCGGGTCGGCATGGACCCGACCTACATGCCGTTCGAGATGACCAACAAGCGTGGCCAGATCATCGGCTTCGAAGTCGACCTGCTCAAGGCCATGGCCAAGTCCATGGGCGTCAAGCTGGAGCTGGTCTCCACCAGCTACGACGGCATCATCCCGGCGCTGCTGACCGACAAGTTCGACATGATCGGCTCGGGCATGACCCTGACCCAGGAGCGCAACCTGCGCCTGAACTTCTCCGAGCCCTTCATCGTGGTCGGCCAGACCCTGCTGGTGCGCAAGGAACTGGAAGGCAAGATCAAGTCCTACAAGGACCTGAACGATCCGCAGTACAGCATCACCTCGAAGATCGGCACCACCGGTGAGATCGTTGCCCGCAAGCTGATCAGCAAGGCCAAGTACCACGGCTTCGACAACGAGCCGGAAGCGGTGATGGACGTGGTCAACGGCAAGGCCGACGCCTTCATCTACGACTCGCCCTACAACGTGGTGGCGGTGAGCAAGTTCGGCGCCGGCAAGCTGGTCTACCTCGACCAGCCGTTCACCTACGAGCCGCTGGCGTTCGGCCTGAAGAAAGGCGACTACGACAGCATCAATTTCATCAACAACTTCCTCCATCAGATCCGCGAAGACGGCACCTATCAGCGCATCCACGACAAGTGGTTCAAGAACACCGAGTGGCTGAAGGAAATGGAATGAACCGCTGACGGCCCCCGCGAAGGGGGCCGTCGTACCTGCGCATTCCATCGTTCGAGAGAGTTTCCGTGACCAAGAAGAAACGTTCCGTCTGGCCCTGGCACCTGCTGACCGGGCTGATCCTGCTGGTCCTGGCCTGGGCGCTGTGGTTCTCCACCTCGCTGATTTCCTATGAATGGCGCTGGAACCGCGTTCCGCAGTACTTCGCCTACCAGGCCGAGGAGCCGTTACGGGCCAACGAGATCGGCCGGGTCGAGGCTATCGAGGAACAGGGCAGGGACGCGCGCGTCACGCTGCTTGGCGAGAGCGGCGAGAAGCAGGTCGTGACCGTCGCCCAGGACAGCCTGCAATTCTCCGAAGGCGACGACGTGGCCGAGGGCGACGCGGTCGGGGTGACCCGCCACTGGGCCGCCGGCCCACTGCTCTGGGGCCTGTGGACCACCCTCTGGCTATCGCTGGTGTCCGGTGCCATCGGTCTGGCTATCGGCCTGGTCGCCGGCCTCTGCCGGCTGTCGAAGAACCCGACCCTGCACGACCTGTCGACGATCTACGTCGAGCTGGTGCGCGGCACGCCGTTGCTGGTGCAGATCTTCATCTTCTACTTCTTCATCGGCACCGTGCTCAACCTGTCCCGCGAGTTCGCCGGGGTCGCGGCGCTGGCGCTGTTCACCGGCGCCTACGTGGCCGAGATCATCCGGGCCGGCGTGCAGTCCATCGCCCGCGGACAGAACGAGGCCGCCCGCTCCCTGGGCCTGAACGCCGGCCAGTCGATGCGCTACGTGATCCTGCCGCAGGCCTTCAAGCGCGTGCTGCCGCCGCTGGCCGGGCAGTTCATCAGCCTGGTCAAGGACACCTCGCTGGTCTCGGTGATCGCCATCACCGAACTGACCAAGAGCGGCCGCGAGGCGATCACCACCTCGTTCTCCACCTTCGAGATCTGGTTCTGCGTCGCCGCGTTGTACCTGCTGTTGAACCTGCCCCTTTCGCACATGGCATCCCGACTGGAGCGGAGGCTCGGACAAAGTGATTGAAGTACGCAACCTGCTGAAGGTCTTCGATACCCGCGGCCAGGTAGTGCGCGCGGTGGACGACGTGAGTACCCGCGTGGCCAGAGGCGAGGTACTGGTGGTGATCGGTCCGTCCGGTTCCGGCAAGTCGACCTTCCTGCGCTGCCTGAACGGCCTGGAGGAGTTCGACGAAGGCTCGGTGAGCATCGACGGCGTCGACCTGGCCGACCCGAGGACCGACATCAATGCCTACCGCCGCGAAGTCGGCATGGTGTTCCAGCATTTCAACCTGTTCCCGCACATGACCGTGCTCGAGAACCTCTGCCTGGCCCAGCGCGTGGTGCGCAAGCGCGGCAAGGCCGAGCGCGAGGCCAAGGCGCGGGCGCTGCTGGCCAAGGTCGGTATCGGGCAGAAGGCCGACGAATATCCCTCGCGCCTGTCCGGCGGCCAGCAGCAGCGCGTGGCGATCGCTCGGGCGTTGTGCATGGACCCCAAGGTGATGCTGTTCGACGAACCGACCTCGGCGCTCGATCCGGAGATGGTCGGCGAAGTCCTCGACGTCATGAAGACCCTGGCCGTGGAAGGCATGACCATGGTCTGCGTGACCCACGAGATGGGCTTTGCCCGCGAAGTGGCCGACCGCGTGCTGTTCTTCGACCACGGCAAGCTGCTGGAGGACGCGCCGCCGGCGCAGTTCTTCGACAATCCGCAGGACCCGCGGGCCCAGGCCTTCCTCCGCCAGGTCCTCTAGTACCGCGCTAGGCGAACGGCTTGCCCGGCGGCGGCAGGAGCGACGTCGGACTCTGCCGCGCGGCCGGCTGGATATCGTTGTCCTCCAGCCAGTCCAGCGCCCATTCGCGCAGGCGCTCGTTCTGGTAGCGGTACCAGTCCTGCAACAGTTCCGGGTACTCCATCAGAGAGTGCTTGAAGGCCTTGAACGGCTTGCGGCTCTGCAGCGCGTTGGCGAGCGTCGCATAGGCGTGCGGCTCTTCCACCTCGCGGAGGAAATCCTGCATCAGTCCCAGCGACTGGGTGGTGCTCAGCGGGTCGATCAGCAGCAGGCGTTCCGGCTCGTTTTCCAGCAATGCGTCCAGTTCGGGATCGGGCGCCTCGGCGGAGATCAGCAGCACCTTGCCGCTGTACAGGTCGAGGTAGTGGTCGATTCCCGGGGTATCCAGGGCGAAGGCCAGTTCGTCGATATCGATGGTCATCGGGCGCATGGCGTCATCTCCCAAAAGGCGAAAGCCTGATCCTACGCAAAGGTGCCCCTCCTGTCCGCTTTCGATGGACGGGAGGGGCTGCCGATGCAAGGAGGATCCTCTCGGGATGTTACAGGCGGAAGCGTCCCACCTGTGCCTGCAACTGCGTGCCCAGGCGCGCCAGCTCGCCGCTGGAGGCGGCGGTCTGCTCGCTGGCGGCGGCCGACTGCTCGGCGACGTCGCGTACGCTGAGGACGCTGCGGTTGATCTCCTCGGCCACCGTGCTCTGTTGCTCCGCGGCAGTGGCGATCTGCAGGTTCATGTTCTGGATGTCGGAGACGGTGCGGGTGATGCTGTCCAGCGCGGCGCCGGCGCGGCGCGCCAGTTCCACCGTGCTGGCGGTCAGCGAGCGGCTGTTCTCCAGGCGTTCGGCGGCTTCGCCGGCGCCCTGCTGGAGACGCTGGATCAGGCCCTCGATCTCGGCGGTGGACTGCTGGGTGCGCTGGGCCAGGCCGCGGACCTCGTCGGCGACCACCGCGAAGCCGCGTCCGGCGTCGCCGGCGCGTGCCGCTTCGATGGCTGCGTTGAGCGCCAGCAGGTTGGTTTGCTCGGCCACCGACTTGATCACGTCGAGGACGCTGCCGATCTGCTCGCTCTCGTTCTTCAGGCGCGCCATGGCTTCGCTGGAAACGTCCATTTCGCTAGCCAGGCGCTCGATGCGGGTCACCGCCTGGTCGACCACCGCGTCGCCCTGGCGCGCCTCTTCGTCGGCCTGGCGAGCGGCCTGGGAAGCCAGTTCGGCGTTGCGCGCGACGTCCTGCACGGTGGCGGCCATCTCGTGCATGGCGGTGGCGACCTGGTCGGTCTCCACTTTCTGGCTGTTGACCCCGGCGCGGGTCTGCTCGGTGACCGCCGAGAGTTCCTCGGCGGAGCTGGCCAACTGGCTGACGCCGTCGCCGATCCGCCCGACCAGCTCGCGCAGGCTGTCGCCCATGCGCTGCATGACTCGCTGCAACTGGCCCAGTTCGTCGCGGCGCTGGAGGGTCAGGGGATTCTGCGGACGCTTGCCGAGGTCGCCGGCGGCGATGGCCTCGGCCTGCGCGAGGGCTTCGTCCAGCGGCCGGACGATCTGCCGGTTGATCGCCCAGCCGGCGACGCAGCCGAAGGCCAGGGCCAGCGCGGCGATCAGCCAGAGGCTGGCGCGGTCGCGGCTGGCGGTGCTCTCGCGCAATTGGCGACCGGCTTCGGTGAGGGTCCGGCCGGCCCGGGCCATATCCTGGGTGCTGCTTTGCATCGCTTGCTGCGCCTGGCGCGTGCGGATGACGCCGGCACGGAACTGCTCGATCCCGCCACGATAGCCCTGGAGGCTGCCCATGGCCTGTTCCAGCGCCGCATCGGCCTCGCCGGGCAACTGGCCACGCAGCGTCGTGGCGGCCTGGCGGAGGGCGTCGAACGCGGCGAACGCGGCCTGCTCGGCCTTGTCGCTGCGTTCGAAGACGTAGCCGCGCACCTGGTAACGCACCATGAGCAACTGTTGGTGCAGGTCGGCCACCGCACGGCTACGTTGCAACGCCTGCGGGTCGCCGGCCTGCTGCGCGAGGCTGGCGTCCATCAGTTCCTCGAGGCGGGCGAAGCTGTCCAGCGCCTGCTGTGCAGTGCCCACCAGCACACCACGGGCGGCGCTGCGTTGCTGATCGGCTGCGGCGAGGTCGTCGAAAGCCTTGCGGTAGGCTTCGATGGCTTCGGCTTGGTGGGCCAGGGCGGCCGGGTCGAGCTCGCTGTCGCGCAGCGCCTGCAGGCGCTGGAGCATCCCGGCCAGGGTCTGGCGGACCTGCTCGGCCTGGCGCGGGTCGCTGCCGGCTTCGAATGCCAGGCGGCCTTGTTCGGCTTGCTGGGTCTGTTCCATCAGGCTGGCGACTTCGGCGAGCTGCTCGCTGAGGGCGGTCTGGTGCGTGAGGGTGCGGTTGCTGCTGATCACCACCAGCAGAAGCAGCGCGAGGAGGACACCGAAACCGACCATCAGCTTGCGGCTGACGCTCAGCTTGGCCAGTTGGAGAACCCACCAATCGTACATCGTCATTACTCCAGGCAGTGCGACACCCTGGGTTGGCAGCCCCATGGCGTGGCGGAACAGGTAATGGCTCAGCGTCGTCGCGTCCGGCGTGCGGGCGCGGAGGGCCGGTACGTGGCCGGCGGGCGAGGTCTTATGGTTGTCGTGCGGAGCCCTGCGCGACAGAGGATGTCGGCCGGGCGGGGAAAACCTTCAGTCTTTTACCGGAGTTTTTTCAGAACAACCGCGCAAGCAGGGCGCTGACCGCGGTTTCCACGCGCAGGATGCGTTCGCCGAGCTGCACCGGATGCAGTCCGGCTTCGCGCAGCTTGTCGACCTCGTAGGGAATCCAGCCGCCTTCCGGGCCGATCGCCAGGGTCACCGGCTTCTCCACCGCGCGCGGACAGGCCGGCCAGGGACCGGGATGGCCGACCAGGCCGAGGCTGCCGGCGGCCAGGGCCGGCAGGCGGTCTTCGACGAAGGGTTTGAAGCGCTTCTCGACGATGATTTCCGGCAGCACCGTATCGCGGGCCTGCTCTAGGCCGAGGACCAGGTTCTCGCGGATCGCCGCCGGGTCGAGGAACGGGGTCTGCCAGAAGCTCTTTTCCACGCGGTAGCTGTTCAGCAGCACCAGCTTCGGTACGCCCATCGCGGCGATGGTCTGCAACACCCGGCGGAGCATCTTCGGTCGCGGCAAGGCCAGCAGCAGGGTGATCGGCAGCTTGGCCGGCGGCGGCTGGTCGAAGCGCACTTCCAGGGTCGCCTCGCTGGCGTCGAGCTTCAGCAGGCGACCTTCGCCCATCCAGCCGCCGAGGCGGCCGACCCGCAGGGTGTCGCCGTTCTCGGCGCGGTGCACTTCGTGCAGGTGCTTGAGGCGGCGATCGTGCAGGACCGCACGATCCGCCGACACGAAGTCGGCGTCGTCGAGGAGCAGCAGGTTCACTGGCGGGTGGCCGGAGGCTGGTCGCCGTCGCTGGCCGGTTGGTCGTCCGGATGCTCGCCGCGCTTGCGTACCAGGCGGCCGAACAGCAGGCCGATCTCGAACAGCAGCCACATCGGCACCGCGAGCATGGTCTGGGAGAAGATGTCCGGCGGGGTCAGGACCATGCCGACCACGAAACAGCCGATGATCACGTACGGGCGGATCTTCTTCAGGTACTCGACGTCGACCACTCCGATCCAGATCAGCAGCACCGTGGCCACCGGGATCTCGAAGGCGACGCCGAAGGCGAAGAACAGAGTCAGGACGAAGTCCAGGTAGCTGTTGATGTCCGTCATCATCGCCACGCCCTCGGGCGTCACGCTGGCGAAGAAGTGGAAGATCATCGGGAACACCAGGAAGTAGGCGAAGGCCATCCCGGCGTAGAACAGGATGATGCTGGACACCAGCAGCGGCAGCGCCACGCGCTTCTCGTGCTTGTACAGGCCGGGCGCGATGAAGCCCCAGACCTGCGCGAGGATCACCGGCATGGCGAGGAACAGCGCCACCACCATGGTCAGCTTGAACGGCGCGAGGAACGGCGAGGCGACGTCGGTGGCGATCATGCTGGTGCCTTCCGGAAGGAAGCGGCGCAACGGCTCGGAGACCAGGGTGTAGATCTTCTGCGAGAAGTAGAACAGGCCGGCGAAGATCAGGAAGATCGCCGCCACGCTGCGCAGCAGGCGCGTACGCAGTTCGGTCAGGTGCGAGACCAGGGGCATTTCCTGGTCGTGCTCGGGCTGCTCGGGTTTATCGGCGCTCATGGATTACGCGGCGTCTCGGACGGTGGCGAAGGGGGAGTGGAGGCAGCGACTGCCGGCGGTGCCGCGGCGTCCGCGGGCGGAACCGCAGGCGTGCTGGTCGGCGGCGGCGTGGGTACGCTCGGCGCCGGGCTCTCGGCCGCCGGCGGCGGGGTTTCCTGCGGGGGATTCTGGCCGGTCAGCGGGGCCAGCAGCTTCTGCGCTTCGCGCTCCATCGAGAGGATGTGCTCGTTGTGCAGTTGCCGGCGAATCTCGTCCGCGCCGATTTCCCGTTCCACTTCCTGCTTGATGGTATTGAAACTGCGCTTCAGGCGGCCGATCCACAGGCCGGCGGTACGTGCGGCGCCCGGCAGGCGCTCGGGGCCGAGCACCAGCAGGGCGACCAGCCCGACCAGCAACAGTTCGCTGAAGCTGATTCCGAACATCGATGGCTACCCGTCAGTCCTTGCGCGCCGGCTCTTCGACCTTCTGCGCCTGGGCGTCGATGGTGTGCGGCTGGTTCAGCGGTTGGGCCGGCTGGGCGGCGGGCTGGTCCTTCTTGTCGTCTTCCTCGGTGTTCACCGCCTTGCGGAAGCCCTTGATCGCTTCGCCGACGTCGGAACCGAGGTTCTTCAGGCGCTTGGTGCCGAACACCAGTACCACGACGATCAGGATGACGATCCAGTGTTTCCAGTCAAAAATGCCCATGTCGTATTCCTCGCAATGTGTAGGTTCAGGCCGATGGTTGGCGGGCGGCTTTCTCGGCGTGGCCGGAAAGGCCGAAGCGGCGCTCCAGTTCGTCCAGCACGGCTTGCGGATGCTGGCCGAGGGCCGAGAGCATCACCAGCGAGTGGAACCAGAGGTCGGCGGTTTCGTAGATCAGGTCCTGGCAGTCGCCGCTGGCCGCGGCATCCTTGGCGGCGATGATGGTTTCCACCGACTCCTCGCCGACCTTCTCCAGGATCTTGTTCAGGCCCTTGTGGTACAGACTGGCCACATAGGAGCTGTCGGGCGCGGCGTTCTTGCGCTCCTCGAGCACCGCCGCCAGGCGGGTCAGGGTGTCACTCATGGTGGTGTCCTGCGTGTTCGTAGATAGCGTCCGGGTCCTTCAGCACCGGATCGACGGTCTTCCAGGCGCCGTTCTCGAAGACGCGGTAGAAACAGCTTTCCCGGCCGGTATGGCAGGCGATCCCGCCGACCTGCTCGACCATCAGGATGACCACGTCGGCGTCGCAGTCCAGACGCAGTTCGTGCAGCTTCTGCACGTGCCCGGACTCCTCGCCCTTGCGCCACAGCTTGCCACGCGAACGCGACCAATAGATTGCACGGTTCTCGCTGGCGGTCAGGGCCAGCGCCTCGCGGTTCATCCAGGCCATCATCAGCACGCGCCCGGTCTCGTGATCCTGGGCGATCGCCGGGACCAGGCCGTCGGCGTTCCAGTGAATCTCATCCAGCCAGTCTTTCATGGTCTTTCCACGTTCGTTGCCGGTACGTTGCGCGCGTTTCCGGCGGAAATGGGAGTAGTGTGCCAGCCGGGAGCGCGACTGGCTATCGGCGCGGGCCTAGTGGCCGTGCGCGGCGCTAGCGGCGCAGGATCAGGAACACCCCGCCGGCCAGCATCACCCACGCCGGCCAGGCTTCCAGCTGCTGGCCCAGGCCGACCTCGGCGGCGCCGACCAGCAGCACCGCGCCCACCAGGCGCCCGAGCCAGTCGTGGCGGGAACCTTTCCACTCCGGCGGCGGCGCATTGTGGGCGTGCGGTTGTGACAGGCGTTCGAGGGTGTCGCGGGCCATTTGCGATAGGTGCGGCACCTGCTCGACCTGTTGCTGGAAATTGCGCAGCAACTGCTTCGGGCTGACCCGTTCGCGCATCCAGCGCTCCAGGAACGGCTGGGCGGTGGCCCACAGGTCGAGTTCCGGGTAGAGCTGGCGGCCGAGGCCTTCGATGTTCAGCAGGGTCTTCTGCAGCAGCACCAGTTGCGGCTGGATCTCCATGTTGAAACGACGCGCGGTCTGGAACAGGCGCAGCAGGACCTGGCCGAAGGAGATGTCCTTCAGCGGCTTCTCGAAGATCGGTTCGCAGACGGTGCGGATCGCCGCCTCGAAGTCGTTGACCTTGGTTTCCGCCGGTACCCAGCCGGAGTCGATATGCAGTTGGGCGACCTTGCGGTAGTCGCGCTTGAAGAAGGCGATCAGGTTGCGCGCCAGGTAGTCCTGGTCCTCGTCGGTCAGGCTGCCGACGATGCCGCAGTCCACCGCGATGTATTGCGGGCTCCAGGGCGCGCGGGTGCTGACGAAGATGTTGCCGGGGTGCATGTCGGCATGGAAAAAGCTGTCGCGGAACACCTGGGTGAAGAAGATCTCCACGCCGCGCTCGGCCAGTGCCTTGAAGTCGGTGCGCTGGTCGCGCAGGGTTTCCAGGTCGGTCACCGGGATGCCGTAGATGCGCTCCATCACCAGCACCTTGGGCCGGCACCAGTCCCAGTAGACCTGTGGCACGTAGAGCAGCGGCGAGCCTTCGAAGTTGCGTCGCAGCTGCGAGGCGTTGGCCGCCTCGCGGAGCAGGTCGAGTTCGTCGACGATGGTCTTCTCGTAGTCGCTGACCACTTCCACCGGGTGCAGGCGCCGCGCCTCGCTGGAGACCCGCTCGGCGAGGCGGGCGAGGATGAACAGCCAGGCGATGTCGGAGCGGATCACCGGTTCCAGGTTCGGCCGGATCACCTTCACCACCACTTCCTCGCCGCTCTTCAGGCGCGCGGCGTGGACCTGGGCCACCGAGGCGGAGGCCAGCGGTTCGCGTTCGAAGCGGGCGAAGACCTGTTCGATCTTCGCGCCCAGCTGTTCCTCGATGCGCTTGACCGCCAGCTCCGGCGGGAAGGGCGGCACCTTGTCCTGCAGCCAGGCCAGTTCGTTGGCGATGTCGTCGGGCAGCAGGTCGCGGCGGGTGGAGAGAATCTGGCCGAACTTGATGAAGATCGGTCCGAGGTCCTGCAGTGCCAGGCGCAGGCGCGCGCCGCGGGTCAGTTCCAGCTTGCGCCGCGGCAGCCAGCGCCAGGGCAGGGTGGCACCGAGCAGGCGCAGCCACCAGGGCAGCATCGGCAGTTCGAGGATCAGGTCGTCCAGGCGGTAGCGGATGACGACGCGCTGGATGCGCAGGAGGCGGCGGACAGCGAGGAGCTTCATGCGTCGGGCTTGGTCTTTTGGCTGAGGCGTCCGACGCGCGCGTCGAGACGATCGAGGGCCAGCTTCAGCTGGTCCAGTTCGGCGAAGCGTGCTTCGGCTTCGTGCTGGCCGACCAGCGTACGGCTTTCCTCGGCAAGGTAGTCGGCCAGGTTCAGGCGCAGGCTGTGCAGGCTCTGCGCGCTCCAGCGCGAAGCGTCGCGCAGGCCGCTGCCGAGCACCTGGGTGGCGAGCGGGCCGAGCCAGCGCGACAGTTCGTACTCCCAGTCCAGCTCCAGGCTCTGCAGGATGCCGGCCAGTTCCAGCAGGGCCGCGCTGTCGCCGTCCATGCTGACTTCCGGGCTGTGCAGGACGCGGGTCTTGTCGCGCGCCAGGGCCAGGTGCAGGAGGTTGCCGGCCGGCGCACGCAGGGTGCAGTCGACCTCCGCCTCATGCTGCGCGGCGAAGTGCAGGCCGTCGCCGGCGGGCAGGATGAAGATCCGCAGCGGCGGGCTCAGGCAGTCGACCTCGATGACCTTGGCGGAAAGCCTGCGCAGGCGCGGCAGCGCTGTCCCGTCGAGGCGCAGGACGCGATTGATGCCGGTTTCGGCGGCGGCCAGCACGGCCTGGATCAGCAGCGAGCTCATCGGCGCGCCCTCGGTTAAGGCTTGATACCGCGGTGCAGGGCGACGATGCCGCCGGTCATGTTGTGGTAGGTCACGCGGTCGAAGCCGGCTTCCACCATCATCGCCTTCAGGGTTTCCTGGTCGGGGTGCATGCGGATCGACTCGGCCAGGTAGCGATAGCTCTCGGAGTCGTTGGTGACCAGCTTGCCCATCAGCGGCAGCAGGCTGAACGAATAGGCGTCGTAGGCCTTGGACAGCAGGTTGCTGCTCGGCTTGGAGAACTCCAGCACCAGCAGGCGGCCACCGGGCTTGAGCACGCGCAGCATGGAGCGGATCGCTTCGTCCTTGTGGGTGACGTTGCGCAGGCCGAAGGCGATGGTCACGCAGTCGAAGTGGTTGTCCGGGAAGGGCAGCTTCTCGGCGTCCGCCTGGACGAAGCTGACGTTGCCGGAGACGCCCTTGTCGAGCAGCTTGTCGCGGCCGACCTTGAGCATCGAGGCGTTGATGTCGGCCAGCACCACCTCGCCGGTCGGGCCGACCAGGCGCGAGAACTGCCGGGTCAGGTCGCCGGTGCCGCCGGCGATGTCGAGCACGCGGTTCCCGCTGCGCACGCCGGACAGCTCGATGGTGAAGCGCTTCCACAGGCGATGGATGCCACCGGACATCAGGTCGTTCATCAGGTCGTACTTGGCTGCCACCGAGTGAAATACCTCGGCGACCTTCTTCGCCTTCTGGCTTTCCGGAACGTTCTGGTAGCCGAAGTGGGTGGTGGGTTCGGCGTCGGCGCCTTTGCGGGGATCGTTCATGACGTTCTCACCTGGAAAGAATGCCGGGCATTCTAACAGGATGTGGGGAAAGTGCTGTGCCGCCGTCCGACGGCGCGGGTGCGGTGTTTTGTCTGGCCGCGTATAGTTTTCCGATCTGCAATCAGGAGTCGATCCATGTCGCGTATCCACATCGAACGTCCGCACAGCCTGGGGCTGGACGCCGCACGGGCCAAGGCGGAGAAACTGGCCGAACGTCTGGCGAAGGAGCACGGCGTGCAGTGCGAATGGCAGGGCGACGAGCTGACCTTCAAACGCAGTGGCGTCGACGGCAGGATCGCGGTGGGGGCGGACAAGGTCGCGGTGGACGTCAAGCTCGGCCTGATGCTGTCGGCCATGAGCGGCCTGCTCAAGGGCGAGATCGAGAAGGCGCTGGACAAGGCGCTGGCCTGATCCCGCCGGGCGTTCGCCGTCCTGGCGGCGCCCATCTTCCGCTTAGTATGCGGTTTCTAATTTTCCCCGATACCTTGCTCTCACGCTGCCAGCGTTCCGGCGGCGCCTGCGGTTTCTTCAACCCAACGAGCGTGAGGTGCCCCATGGCCAAGATTGCCCTGAAGAAAAAGACCGTTTCCGAATCCACTTCCCTGGTCTCCGAGATCCGCCACTATGCCCGCCAGATCTGGCTTGCCGGCCTGGGTGCGTATTCCCGCCTGGGCACCGAAGGCAGCGACTACTTCAAGGAATTGGTGAAAGCTGGCGAAGCCCTGGAGAAAAAAGGCAAATCGCTGGTCACAAGTCAGGTCGATTCGGCCAATGACAGTGTCAAGACCGGCCTCTCTTCGGTGAAGGGAAAAGTCGAAGACCAGCTCGACAGGATCGAGCAGGCATTCGACAGCCGTGTCGCTAGCACGTTGAACCGGATAGGCATACCTTCCCGGAACGATGTCGAAGCACTCTCTGCTAAGCTGGATGAGCTGAGCGCAGTGCTCGAGCGTGTCGCGAGAACCCAATAAGGAGAGCAGGATGGCTGGCAAGAAGAAGAGCGAAAAAGAGTCCAGTTGGATCGGCGAGATCGAGAAATACTCGCGGCAGATCTGGCTGGCTGGTCTGGGGGCCTACTCGAAGGTCAGCAAGGACGGCAGCAAGCTGTTCGAGACCTTGGTGAAAGACGGCGAGAAGGCTGAAAAAGAAGCGAAGTCCGATGTGGACGCGCAGGTCGGTGCGGCGAAGGCTTCCGCCCGCTCTGCGAAGAGCAAGGTCGACGAGGTTCGGGACCGTGCGCTCGGCAAGTGGAGCGAGCTCGAGGAAGCTTTCGACAAGCGCCTGAACAGCGCCATCTCGCGTCTCGGCGTGCCGAGCCGCAACGAGGTGAAGGAGCTGCACAGCAAGGTCGATACGCTGACCAAGCAGATCGAGAAACTCACCGGCGTCAGCGTCAAGCCGGCGGCGAAGGCAGCGGCCAAGCCTGCGGCGAAACCGGCTGCCAAGCCCGCGGCGAAAACCGCAGCGGCCAAGCCGGCAGCTAAACCGGCAGCCAAGGCCGCCGCCAAGCCTGCGGCGAAACCCGCGGCGAAAAAAACCGCGGCGAAAACCGCGGCCGCCAAGCCGGCAGCCAAGCCCGCCGCCAAACCGACTGCGAAGGCCGCAGCGAAACCGGCGACCAAGCCGGCAGCCAAGGCCGCGGCGAAGCCTGCTGCGAAACCTGCCGCAGCCAAGCCTGCCGCGAAGCCGGCAGCCAAGCCGGCCGCTGCGACCGCCGCCAAGCCCGCGGCGAAACCTGCCGCCAAGCCGGCTGCGAAAAAGCCTGCGGCGAAGAAGCCGGCAGCCAAGCCCGCCGCGGCGAAACCGGCCGCTCCCGCCGCGTCTTCGAGCGCGCCCGCTGCCCCCGCCGCCACACCGGCTGCCAGCGCTCCGGCAGCGAACGCTCCGGCGACGCCGAGCAGCCAGGGCTGAGTCCTGGCGGCAAGGCACACGCCCGGCACTCGCCGGGCGTTTTTCATTCCGGTCCCAGGTAGCGCTGCGCCAGGCTTTCCGCCGAGCGTTGGGCCTCGCTGCGCAGATGCGGGGCGACCAGCATCATGATCTGGTAGACCACCGTGCGCACCTCGCCCTTGCTGCCCAGTACCCGCTGGTAATCCAGGGAGAACAGCAGGGTCAGGGTGATCTGTTCGACCAGTTGCCCGAGTGCCGGCGCGTCGCTGCGCAACTGCCGGTCGGCCTTGAGGCGGGCCAGCAGGGTGGCCAGGGTCCGCTTCAGCGCGCCGAGCCAGGTACGGATGCCGCGAGCCAGCCGTGGCAGGCGCCCGGTCAGGTTGGACAGGTCCTGGAACAGGAAGCGGTAGTGGGCGAGGCGCTCGACGATCAGGTGCAGGAACAGCCAGTAGTCCTCCGCGCCCAGGCGCACCTCCTCGGGCGGATCGAGCAGCGGCGCCAACTCGGCCTGGAACCGCTCGAACAGCGCCATCACCAGCGGTTCCTTGCCATGGAAGTGGTAGTAGAGATTGCCCGGGCTGATGCCCAGTTCGTTGGCGATCTCCAGTGTCGAGACGTTGGGCTCGCCCTGTTCGTTGAACAGCAACAGCGAGCATTCGAGGATTCGGTCGCGTGTCTTCATCCGGACTTCTTCTGGGGATGGAGGTGCCCGGCTCCAGGCGCCCGGGCCGGATCTTTCAGCGTATATGCACGTAGGTGCCCGGGGCCGCTTCGAGGGGCGGATGCGCGGCGCTGCCAAGGTTGAAGTCAGGGTTGCCCAGCTCGCCCGAGCGCTCCTGCAGCCAGCCCAGCCAGACCGGCCACCAGCTGCCCTCTTCGCGCTTGGCGTCGTAGTACCAGGCGCGTGGATCGCTGCTCAGCTTGTCGTTCTCGAAGTAGCAGGCCTTGGGGTTTCCGGGAGGGTTGAGGATGCTCTGGATGTGCCCGCTGTTGGACAGGATGAAGCGGCGCTGGCCGCCCAGCAGGAGGGCCGAGCGATAGACCGCGTCCCAGGGCGTGATGTGGTCGGTGATGCCGGCGACGTGGAAGCTGTCGATCGCCACCTTGCCCAGGTCCACCGCGGTCCCGCTGACCTCCAGCGCGCCCGGGCGGGTCAGCGGGTTGTGCTTGAACAGGTCGAGCAGTTCGCCGTGGAACGCCGCGGGCAGCCGCGTGTTGTCGTTGTTCCAGTAGAGGATGTCGAACGCCGGCGGCTGCCTGCCGAGCAGGTAGTTGTTGACCCAGTAGTTCCAGATCAGGTCGTTGGGGCGCATCCAGGCGAACACCTTGGCCATGTCGCGCCCGTCCAGCACGCCATGCTGGTAGGAGCGGCGCTTGCTGCTCTCCAGGGTCTGCTCGTCGGCGAAGAGCATCGCCGGGCTTTCCATCTGGCTGTCGAGCAGGCTGACCAGGTAGGTGACGCTACTGACCTTGCGCAGTTGCCGGCGCACCTGCAGGTGGCCGAGCAAGGCGGCCACGGTGAGCCCGCCGGCGCAGGCGCCGGCCAGGTTCACGCTGCGGCTGCCGGTGATCTCGCGGCTGACCTCGATGGCCTGGTCGAGGGCCTCGACATAGGTGCTCAGGCCCCATTCGCGGTGCTGGGCGTCGGGGTTGCGCCAACTGATGACGAAGACCTGCAGGTTGTTCTTCAGGGCGTACTGGACGAAGCTCTTTTCCGGCGACAGGTCGAAGATGTAGTACTTGTTGATCTGCGGCGGCACGATCAGCAGGGGCTTGGCGTACTGGCGCTCGCCCAGCGGCTTGTACTGGATCAGCTCCAGCACCTCGTTGCGGAACACCACCGCGCCTTGCGTGGTGGCGAGGTTGCGACCGATCTCGAAGGCGGTCTTGTTCACCTGGCTGGGCATGCCGCCGTTGTGCACCAGGTCTTCGAGCAGGTGGCGGACGCCATTGAGCAGGCTGATCCCGCCGGTATTGAACAGTTCCTTTACCGCCAGTGGATTGATCAGGCTGTTGCTGGGTGCCACGGCGTCGGAGAGCAAGGCGACGAGGAAGCGGGCGCGGGCGCGATCGTCGCAGTCCAGGTTGCTTTCGTCGATCCAGGCGAGCAGTTGCTTCTGCCACGCCAGGTAGGCCTGCAGGGTGCGCCGGTAGAAGGGATTGAGGCGCCAGGATGGATCCTGGAAGCGGGCGTCCTGTGGGTTCGGCTGGTGCAGGGTGTCGCCCAGCAGCACCTTGCCCAACTGGCCTCCGAAGGCGACCAGGTGCCGCGCACTGTGCAGCGGCTGGCGCAGGCCGTGGACAGCCAGGCTGCGGACCGTCGTCAGCAGGTCCTTGCCGCGCAGGCCGACGATGGCGCTCTGTGCACTCATGAACTCGGCGGGCACCGGCACGCTACCCGATTCCTGCTTTTCTCGCATGGACCACACTCCGTCGTAGGACCACAGTCTGGATGCCACGGGCGATCGTCCCCTGGCTCGGAATACTCAGTTATAGCCTGTGAATTCCGTTTCACCCGGGGCAGAACCGCACACCTGCCTGAACAGGGAGGATGCCGCCCGACAGTGGGGCAGCAAGCGCTGTACCACAACGCCGGGAGGGGCGTCGCAGAGCTTGCGCTGTCGCGGCGAAGCCAGGCGCCATGCGCCGTTGCGGAACATTGACTATGCACCTGCACCATGACGAAGCAGTGTCTGCTGCCCTGGTGTTGCCCGTGCAGCAGTTCAGCCGGTCTTGGGCAGGAACGGACGAGGGTGCATGATGGCGCGACGGCGCTCCTCGGCGAGGAACTTCATGATGATCGGCGCCACCGATTCGGCGCGGGTCACCAGGAACAGGTGGCCGTCGTCGATCACGTGCAGTTCGGCGTTGGGAATGCGCCAGGCCAGCACACGCATGTTGATCAGCGGGATGATCGGGTCGTCGTCGCCGGCCAGCACCAGGGTCGGCTGGCGGATCCTATGCAGCCAGTGGATGCTGGTCCAGCCGAGCCCGGCGAACAGTTGCCAGTAGTAGCCCAGCTTGCCCGACGAACGCACCTTGCTGGCATGCGCCATGGCCAGCTTGGGGTCGCGGCGGAAGGCCCCGCCGTAGATGTCCGGGGCGATGTGTACGCCATAGGAGGGCTGGATGTAGCGCCGCGGGCTGGCCATGCGCATCAGTACCTTCGGCTTGCCTGGCACCATCACCGCGCCAGCCGAAGTGGCGGCGAGGATCAGCTTCTTGCAGCGTTCCGGATAGTCGTGGGCGAACTGCTGGGCCAGCGCGCCGCCCCAGGACACGCCGATCGCGTTGACCTGGCCGTAGTCCAGGTAGTCGAGCATCCGCGCCGCCAGCTTGGCCAGGCCGGGAAAGCGGTAGGGCACGCTGGGCGTCGAGGAACCGCCGACGCCGGGAACGTCGAAGGCGATCACCTCCAGTTCCGGGTCGAGCGCCTGGACGAAGGGGAACACCAGTTCCAGGTTGGCGCCTATGCCGTTGAAGATCAGCAGCGGAGTGCTTCCTTCCTTGCCCGGCCGCACTGCGGTGCGGATGGTCTGGCCGTCGAGGTCGATGGTCCGGAAGACGAAGGGCTGGGGCATGCTCGGGGTCCTCGGCGGCGCGGCCGCGGGCTCGGCGATACGGGGCCTGGCCGGCTTCCGCGCGGCACGGGGCCGCGCCGGAGGCGCTGGCGGGGTTTCGTCGGCGGAGGCCGCGGATCGCTCCTGCGGCTGTTCTTCAGGCTGGTCGCTTTTCATCGTTCATGCACGTAGGTTCCGGGCGCGGCTTCGCCGGCCGGATAGGTCTTGTTGCCCAGGTTGGCGGGCGCCTTGCGGGTCTTGCCGGAGCGTTCGGCCAGCCATTGCTGCCAGTGCAACCACCACGAGTCGGCGTGCTTGCCGGCCTGTTCCAGCCAGGCCTTGGGCTCGGCGGGCAGTTCCGGATTGGTCATGAAGCGTGCCTTGGGGTTACCCGGTGGGTTGAGGATGCTCTGGATGTGACCGCTGTTGGAGAGGATGAACTCGCACTTGCCACCCAGCAGCCTGGCCGACTTGTAGCACGACTCCCAGGGGGTGATGTGGTCGTTCAGACCGGCGACACAGTAGAAGTCGCAAGTCACCTGCTTCAGGTCGATGGGCGTGCCGGAGACCTCCAGGGCGCCGGGGCGGTTCAGCGGGTTGCTCTTGAACAGTTCGACGAACTCGCCGTGCAGCGCGGCGGGCAGGCGCGTGGTGTCGTTGTTCCAGTAGAGGATGTCGAACGCCGGCGGCTGGTTGCCGAGCAGGTAGTTGTTGACCCAGTAGTTCCAGATCAGGTCGTTGGGGCGCATCCAGGCGAACACCTTGGCCATGTCCTTGCCCTCCAGCACGCCGGACTGGTAGGAACGACGCTTGGCGGCCTCCAGAGTCTTCTCGTCGGCGAACAGCGCGACCTGGGTATTCAGTTCGAAGTCGAGCACGCTGACCAGTTGGGTGAAGGCGTTGACCTTCTTCTCGCCGCTGGCCACGTAGTGGCCGACCAGGGTCGCGGTGGTGATCCCGCCGGAGCAGGCGCCGAGGAGGTTGAGGTCCTTGCTGCCGGTGATCGACAGGACTACCTCGATGGCCTCCTTGAGCGCCTCGATATAGGTGGTCAGGCCCCATTCGCGCTGCGACTTGGTCGGGTTGCGCCAGCTGACGATGAAGGTCTGCACGCCGTTGCGCAGGCAGAAGCGCGCCAGGCTCTTGTCCGGCGACAGGTCGAAGACGTAGAACTTGTTGATCTGCGGCGGCACCACCAGCAGCGGGCGTTCGTGCACCGACTCGGTGATCGGCCGGTACTGGATCAGTTCCAGCACGTCGTTGCGGAACACCACGGCGCCCTCGGTGGTGGCCAGGTTCTTGCCCACCTCGAAGGCGTCCATGTCCACCTGGCTCGGCATCCCGCCGTTGTTCACCAGGTCCTTGGCCAGGTGGCCGAGGCCGTCCAGCAGGCTCTTGCCGCCGGTCTCGAAGAAGCGCTTGACCGCCGCCGGGTTGCTCAGGCTGTTGGTCGGCGACATCGCCTCGGTCAGCAGGTTGATGACGAACTGGCCACGACTGATGTCCTGCGGCGACAGGTCGCTGTGGCTGATCCAGCTGTGCAGCTCCTTGCGCCAGGCCAGGTAGGTCTGCATGTAGCGCTTGTACAGTGGATTCTGGCTCCAGGCCGGATCGGAAAAGCGTCGGTCGTCATCGCCTGGGCGTAGCTCCGACTGGCCGAGCAGGACGTTCTTCAGCTCCAGGCTGAAATGCGCCACGTGCCTGGCGCTGTGCAGCGGCTGGCGCACCGCCTGGAGCAGGACCATGCGCGCGGAGGTGAGCAGGTCCTTGCCCCGGATGCCGATCACCGGATTCAGGTTCAGCGTGTTTTCCGCGGCTTGCTTGGGAAGCTCGTTATTGTTCTTCTGACTCATCGGCAACGCTCCATTGTTCGAGGCGAAACAGGGGACCGCAACGAAACCGGGGACCAGGTGTCCGGCCGGCTACTGCTCGACTACCAGCCCACCCGCACGTTTCAGGGCGGGGCGGACGCACGTCAGGGAAGGGAACCCGGACAAGGGGCTGCACCGTCTTGGTTACGCGAGTTTCCGCTGGCGTGCAAGCTGGCAGAAGCATCGGTGGCCGGCGTGGCTGGCCCGGCGAGCGGCCGACCTGCGGACTAGAGCGTTGCTGCCGTGCAGGGTAGGACATTCGCCGTGGCGACCGCGCCGACCGGATGTCTGGTCTGGCAGTCTGCGGGGCGAATGTTGCAAATGACGTGCCCTCGTTCGGGGCAGCGGGGAAAAATCGCCTGGATGCCGTGTGCCGCGAAGGGGCACTCGGCCCGGCGCTTCAGAGCATCAGC
Organism: Pseudomonas sp. DL; assembly: GCF_047199225.1. Classification (NCBI taxonomy): domain Bacteria; kingdom Pseudomonadati; phylum Pseudomonadota; class Gammaproteobacteria; order Pseudomonadales; family Pseudomonadaceae; genus Pseudomonas; species Pseudomonas sp. DL. Next base: position 5,884,871 of record NZ_CP178323.1, on the reverse strand, counting down.
TTGACGACCGACTCGTCGGGGTCGCGCGACTTGCCGGCGCTGGCCAGCTCCGCCAGGTAGTCGGCCCATAGCTGGTCCTTGCGGGTCGCCAGCTCGTACAGGTAGTCCCAGGTGAACAGGCCGCTGTCGTGGCCGTCGTCGAAGCTCAGCTTAAGTGCGTACTGGCCGGCGGGTTCGACGCCGACCAGGCCGACGTTCAGCTTGCCGTACTGCAATACCGGGTTGCCGTGGCCCTGGACCTCGGCCGAGGGCGAATGCACGCGGAGGAACTCGGCAGGCAGGTCGTAGCTATCCTCGCCGTAGCGCAGGGTCAGGGTCTTCGAGGCTTTGTGCAGCTGGATGGCGGAAGGGATACGCATCGCATCGGACTCGCGGAAGGGCGGAGTACAAGGATACCCCGGTTCGGGACCGCGCGGCCCGCCGCCACGGTGTTGGCCGTGGCGGCGGCGGTGGTCAAAGGATGTAGCGGGACAGGTCCTCGTCCTCGGCCAGCTCGCCGAGGTGGCTGTTGACGTAGCCGGCATCGATCAGGATCGGCTTGTCGCTATGCTCGCTGGCCAGGTCGGCGGCGCTGAACGAGACCTCTTCCAGCAGCCGCTCGAGCAGCGTATGCAGGCGGCGGGCACCGATGTTCTCGGTCTTCTCGTTGACCTGCCAGGCGATCTCGGCAAGGCGCTTGATGCCGTCCTCGGCGAACTCGATGGCCAGCCCCTCGGTCTTCAGCAGCTCGCGGTACTGCTCGGTGAGCGAGGCATGCGGCTCGGTGAGGATGCGCTCGAAATCGTTCGGACTGAGGGCCTTGAGCTCCACGCGGATCGGCAGGCGGCCCTGCAGCTCGGGAACCAGGTCGCTCGGCTTGCTCAGGTGGAAGGCGCCGGAGGCGATGAACAGGATGTGGTCGGTCTTGACCATGCCCAGCTTGGTGTTCACCGTGCAGCCCTCGATCAGCGGCAGCAGGTCGCGCTGTACGCCCTCGCGGGAGACGTCGGCGCCGCCGGCGTTGGCGCGCTTGGCGATCTTGTCGATCTCGTCGATGAAGACGATGCCGTGCTGCTCGACCGCCTCCAGGGCGCGTGCCTTGAGCTCTTCCTCGTTGACCAGGCGCACCGCCTCTTCGTCGCGGATCAGCTTCAGGGCCTCGGCGACCTTCAGCTTGCGGGTCTTCTTCTTGCCCTTGCTCATGCCGGAGAACAGGTTCTGCAACTGGTTGGTCATCTCCTCCATGCCGGGCGGGGCCATGATCTCCACGCCGGCCGGGTTGTCGGCCACCTCGATGTCGATTTCCTTGTCGTCCAGCTGGCCTTCGCGCAGGCGCTTGCGGAACAGCTGGCGGGTGTTGCTGTCCTCGCGTGCCGGCTCGTCGCCGAAGCCCATGGCGGGACGCGCGGCCGGCAGCAGGGCATCGAGGATGCGCTCTTCGGCGGCGTCCTCGGCGCGATACTTGACCTTCTGGATCTCCTGTTCGCGGAGCATCTTCACCGCGGCGTCGGCGAGATCGCGGATGATCGATTCGACGTCGCGTCCGACATAGCCGACCTCGGTGAACTTGGTCGCCTCGACCTTGATGAACGGCGCGTTCGCCAGGCGCGCCAGGCGGCGGGCGATCTCGGTCTTGCCGACGCCGGTGGGGCCGATCATGAGGATGTTCTTCGGTGTTACCTCGGCGCGCAGCTCGGCCGGCAGTTGCATGCGTCGCCAGCGGTTGCGCAGGGCGATGGCGACGGCGCGCTTGGCGTCGTCCTGGCCGATGATGTGGCGGTTGAGTTCGTGGACGATCTCGCGGGGCGTCATGGACATTCGTTTACTCCAGCGGGGGACGAGCGCTTCAGACGGCGCTGTCCAGCTCCTCGATGGTCAGGTTCTGGTTGGTGAAGACGCAGATCGAGCCGGCGATGTTCAGCGCGGTCTCGGCGACTTCCCGAGCGCTCAGCTCGGCGTTGTGCTGCAGTAGGGCCAGGGCCGCGGCCTGGGCGAAGCCGCCGCCGGAGCCCATGGCGATCAGGCCGTGTTCGGGTTCGACCACGTCGCCGTTGCCGGTGATGATCAGCGAGGCATCCTTGTTGGCGACCGCGAGCATGGCTTCGAGGCGGCTCAGGGAGCGGTCGGTGCGCCAGTCCTTGGCCAGTTCGACGGCGGCGCGGACCAGGTGCCCCTGGTGTTTCTCCAGTTGCTGCTCGAAGCGCTCGAACAGGGTGAAGGCATCGGCGGTGGCGCCGGCGAAACCGGCCAGTACCTGACCGTGATACAGGCGCCGGACCTTCTTGGCGTTGCCTTTCATCACGGTGTTGCCCAGGGAAACCTGGCCGTCGCCGCCCATGACGACTTTGCCGTTGCGGCGGACAGATACGATGGTGGTCAAGGGGGAAATCTCCACACTGCGGGGCCGAATGCCCGGAATGCTGGGAGATATAGGGGCGATCCGCGGCTTTTCAACCGCACGCACCGCCGTGCGTCGGAACGCACGGCGTGGCCCGCGTTCAGCGGGCCTTGCGTTGCTGTAACAGCAGGTTGCTGAAGCCGTTGGAGGACAGTGTCTTCTGCGCCTGGGACAACTGGTCGCGGCTGTTGAACGGGCCGACCATCACCCGGTACCAGGTCTCGTCGCGGACGTTGCCGGCCTCGACGTTCACCGACTGCCCGAGCAGGATGATCTGCGCGCGCACGCGGTCGGCGTCGGACTGCTTGCGGAACGAGCCGGCCTGCAGGAAGAACTGCGTGCTGGCGGCGACCACCGCTTTCGGCAGCGGCGGTGGCACCTGCCCGGCGAGTGCGGCCTTGGCCCGCGCTTCGTCGGCCTTGGCCAGTTCGGCGGGGGTGGGCGGCGGCGGGGCCTTCTCCGGTACCGCTTCCGGCGGCACCACGACCTCGGACTCCGGCAGCAGGGTGTAGAACTCGTACTTCGGCTTGGCCTGGGCCGGCGTCTGCGTTTGCGCGGGCTGCTGGGCCTGGCCGTTCTGCTGCGGCTGCTTGCCCTGCACGGCGGCCGGGCGCTGGGCGTCCGGGCGTTCGCGCTGGACGTCCTTGCGCCCGGGTTCGAGCTTCATCAGGAACATGATGAAGCCGCCGATGGCCAGGCCGGCGACCAGCCAGACCCAGCCGGGAACGCCGTTCTTCGCGGCGGGCGCCTGGTAGCGGCTGGCGCCGCGCTTGGGGGCGGGTTTCTTCTTTGCCATGGGGGTTCCCGGACTCCTGTTCGGGCGGGTTCGATTACATGCGTTCCAGAGTCTTCAGACCGAGCAGCTCCAGGCCCTGTTCCAGGGTACGGCCGGTCAGCGCGGCGAGACGCAGGCGGCTGTCCTTCTGCGCCGGGTCCTCGGCGGTGAGGATCGGGCAATGCTCGTAGAAGCTGGAGAACAGCCCGGCCAACTCGTACAGGTAGGCGCAGAGCAGGTGCGGCACGCCCTTGAGCGCGACGTTGTTGATCAGGTCGCCGAACTGCGCCAGCTGTGCGGCCAGGGCCAGCTCCTGGGGCTGCTCGAGGACGATCTTCCCGCCCAGTTGCTCGCGGCCCTGGCCGAGCTTGCGGAAGACGCTGGCCACGCGGGTGCAGGCGTAGAGCAGGTAGGGTGCGGTGTTGCCTTCGAAGCTCAGCATCAGTTCGAAGTTGAAGCTGTAGTCGCTGGTGCGGTGCTTGGACAGGTCGGCGTACTTCACCGAGTCGATCCCCACCACCCGGCCGATCTCGCGCAGCTGGACCTCGTCGAACGGCTCCTCGCCACGCTCGGCGCGCTGCTCGTTGCGTTCCTTGACCAGCGCATAGGCGCGGCTCTCGGCCTCTTCCAGCAGGTCGATCAGCTTCACCGTACCGCCGTCGCGGGTCTTGAACGGACGGCCGTCGGCGCCGTTCATGGTGCCGAAGCCCATATGCTCCAGCTCCATGCCGGCCGGAACGAAACCGGCGCGCCGCGCCACTTCGAAGACCTGCTGGAAGTGCAGGGCCTGGCGCTGGTCGACGAAGTACAGCACGCGGTCGGCGTGCAGCACGTTGTGCCGATAACGCATGGCGGCGAGGTCGGTGGTGGCGTAGAGGTAGCCGCCGCCGGCCTTCTGCACGATCACCGGGAGCGGATTGCCCTCGGCGTTCTTGAACTCTTCGAGGAAGACGCACAACGCGCCGTTGTCTTCGGTGAGCAGGCCCTTGGCGGTCAGGTCGGCGACCACCTGGGCGAGGTCGTCGTTGTAGGCGCTCTCGCCCATGACGTCGGCCATGCTCAGCTTCACGCCGAGACGGTCGTAGACCTTCTGGCAGTGCGACAGGGAAATCTCGTTGAAGCGGGTCCACAGGCGCAGGCAGTCGGGGTCGCCGGCCTGCAGCTTGACTACCAGTTCGCGGGCGCGGTCGGCGAATTCGGGAGACTCGTCGAAGCGTTTCTTCGCCGCGCGGTAGAAGACCTCCAGGTCGTGCAGCTCGGCCTCGGCGTCGACCGGTTGCTCTTCCAGGTAGGCGAGCAGCATGCCGAACTGGGTGCCCCAGTCGCCGACATGGTTCTGCCGGATCACCGTGTCGCCGAGGAACTCGAGGACGCGCGCGACGGCGTCGCCGATGATGGTCGAACGCAGGTGGCCGACGTGCATCTCCTTGGCCAGGTTCGGCGAGGACAGGTCGATCACCACGCGCTGCGCCGGGCCTGCCTTGCGCACGCCGAGACGTTCGTCGGCGAGTGCGCGGTCGAGGCTGGCGGCGAGCCAGACGTGATCCTGGAAGAAGTTGAGGAAGCCGGGGCCGGCGATCTCCACCTTGGCCAGTTGCTCGTGGGCGGGGATTGCCTCGACCAGCCTGGCGGCCAGGTCGCGCGGCTTCATCCCGGCCGGCTTGGCCAGCATCATGGCGATGTTGCTGGCGAAATCGCCGTGGCTACGGTCCTTGGTGTTCTCCACCTGGATGTCCGGGGTCAGGCCGGCGGGCAGGGTGCCGTCCGCGGTCAGTTGGTCGAGGGCTTGCTGGATCAGCTGGCGAATCGTGTCTTTCATCGTTTTTCTCCGTGCTCGCGGGCAGAGGGGCGGCGCGCGACGGTCGGGCAGGGGAAGGGCCGGCGGATGCGGCGCTCCGAAGTTCACTCCCCGCGATGTGCGCGGGGTGGCCGGTCGAGGCTCAGAACCGCGCATTATCCGTGGGCGGACAGGCGTTGCCAACCGTTGCGGCGATTAGCCGACAGTTTGCGCCGGACATCGCGGATTCCGGCTGACCCCAGTCAAGCGGGGCGTCTTCCTGGAAGGCGCTCAGAACAGGTCGATCGGATCGATATCGAGCGACCAGCGCACCTGGCGCCCGCCGGGCAACTGTTCGAGGCTCTGCAGCCAGGGCGTCAGCAGGCGATGCAGCGGCGCCCGGCTCATGCACTGCAGCAGCAGTTGCGCGCGGTGCTTGCCGGCACGCCGCTCCATGGGCGCGGGCACCGGCCCGAGCAGTTCCACCTCCGGTCCGCCCATCTGCTCGAGCAATTGCTCGGCGGCACTGCAGGCGCTGTCGAGGAAGGCTTCCGCCTGGCCCGGCTTGTGCGCTTCGGCGCGCAGCAGGGCGAGGTGGGCGAAGGGCGGCAGGCCGGCGGCGCGGCGTTCGCTGAGGGCCTGTTCGGCAAAGGCGAAGTAGCCGTCCTCGGTGAGCTGGACCAGCAGCGGGTGATCGGCCAGGTGGGTCTGGATCAGTACCCGTCCGGGCTCCTCGGCGCGTCCTGCGCGGCCGGCGACCTGGACGATCTGCTGGGCCATGCGTTCGCTGGCGCGGAAGTCGGCGGAAAACAGGCCGCCATCGGCATCGAGGATCGCCACCAGGGTGACCCGTGGGAAGTGGTGCCCCTTGGCGAGCATCTGGGTGCCGACCAGGATGCATGGCTCACCGCTGTTGATGGTGGCGAAGAGGTCGCGCATGGCGTGCTTGCGCGAGGTGCTGTCGCGGTCGATGCGCAGCACCGGATGGTTCGGGAAGAGAATCCGCAGGCGTTCCTCGGCGCGCTCGGTGCCGGCGCCTACCGGACGCAGGTCGAGCTTGCCGCACTGCGGGCAGTTCATCGGCGGCCGCTGGCGGTGGTCGCAGTGGTGGCAGCGCAACTCGCCGCTGCCCTGGTGCACGGTCATCCGCGCGTCGCAGCGCGGGCATTGGCTGATCCAGCCGCAGTCGTGGCAAAGCAGGGTCGGAGCGAAGCCGCGGCGGTTGAGGAACACCAGGACCTGCTGGCCGGCCGCCAGGGTATCGCCGATGGCCTGTTGCAGCGGGCGGGAAAGGCCGGCGTCGAGCGGCATGCTCTTCACGTCGAGGCGGATGAACTTCGGCGGGTGCGCGCCACCGGCGCGCTGGGTCAGGCGCAGCAGGCCGTAGCGGCCGGCCTGGGCGTTGTGCAGGCTTTCCAGGGCGGGCGTGGCCGAACCGAGCAGGATCGGCACGTTCTCCAGGCGTGCGCGTACCAGTGCCAGGTCGCGGGCGTGGTAGCGCAGTCCGTCCTGCTGTTTATAGGAGGCGTCGTGTTCCTCGTCGACGATGATCAGTCCCGGCCGCTTCAGCGGCGTGAACAGTGCCGAGCGGGTGCCGATGACGATGTCGGCCTCGCCATCCCGGGCGGCGAGCCAGGCGTCGAGGCGCTCGCGGTCGGTCAGGGCCGAATGCAGCAGGGCGATGCGCGCGTTGAAGCGGCGTTCGAAACGCGCCAGGGTCTGCGGCCCCAGGTTGATCTCGGGAATCAGCACCAGGGCCTGGCGGCCTGCGGCCAGGGTTTCGCGGATCAGTTGCAGGTAGACCTCGGTCTTGCCGCTGCCGGTGACCCCGGCCAGCAGGAAGCAATGGAAACCGCCGTGGCTGGCGCGAACCGCCTCGAAGGCGGCGCGCTGCTCGGGGTTCAGCGGCAACTCCGCCTGGGCCAGCCAGCCGCCTTCGCGCGGCGGGGTGCTGTGGCGCCGCACCTCCAGTTCGACCAAGCCTTTTTCCTTGAGCAGGTCGAGGCTGTCCTTGTTTATCTGCAACTGGTTCAGCAACTCATGGGACACCCCGTGCGGATGCTGCTTGAGAATCGCCAGGGCCTGGCGCTGGCGCGGCGCCCGGGCCAGGCGCGGATCGTCGAGGCTGGATTGCGCGGTGGCATGCCAGAAGCGCTGCTGGCGCGCCTCGGCCGGCTCGCCCTGGCGCAACAGGTTGGGCAGCGCCCAGGACAGGGTGTCGCCGAGGCTGTGCTGGTAGTACTGGGCGGTCCAGCGACAGAGTTCGAGCAGGTGCGCCGGCATCGGCGGCTTGGCGTCGAGTACCCTGAGGGCAGGCTTGAGCTTGTCTTCGGGTACTTCGGAACGGTCCGTCACCTCTATCAGAACGCCAACCAGCTCCCGGCGCCCGAACGGCAGCAGCAGGCGAATCCCCGGCTGTAGGGCGCTGCGCGGAATGCCGCGGGGCGCGCGGTAGTCGAACAGGCGGCGGAGTGGCGAAGGCAGGGCTAGGCGTAGGATCAGGTCTGACACTCAGCGGCTTCCGGGGATGAAGGAAACGAGGACTGGGCCGGCGATGTTAGCAGACGACCGGCGGGCGGGGTCGCTTGCATAGATGAATCGGTCTGGTATGATCCACGCCCTTAATTACGTGCGGTGCCTGGTAAACGCGCTGGGTGGCGGCACACAACGCCTCGAGGATTGAATCATGAAAGCGGACATCCATCCGACTTACGAAGCTATCGAAGCTACCTGCAGCTGCGGTAACGTCATCAAGACCCGTTCCACCCTGTGCAAGCCGATCCACCTGGACGTGTGCTCCGAATGCCACCCGTTCTACACCGGCAAGCAGAAGGTGCTGGACACCGGCGGCCGTATCGACCGCTTCAAGCAGCGTTTCGGCGTATTCGGCGCCACCAAGTAAGCCGCTTGCCGCGAACGCGCGCAATGCTACTTGTCGCTGTACCGAGAAAGGCGTCCCTGGTGGGCGCCTTTTTCATGTCCGTGGTTTCCGCCTTCGCCGGTGCGGCGGAGGCCTGCCGGCCTACCGGCGCCTTGCAGAACGTCGAGGTGGCGCGGGTGGTGGACGGCGATACCGTGCGCCTGCGCGATGGCCGCAGCGTGCGGCTGATCGGTATCAACGCGCCTGAGCTGGCGCACAACGGTCGCACCACCGAGCCCTTCGCCGAAGCCGCGAAGCAGCGACTGCAGGCGCTGGTATCGGCCAGCGACGGGCGTCTCGCCCTGCAGCCGGGCCGCCAGGCCCGCGATCACTACGGGCGGACCCTGGCGCACCTGTTCGATGCCAGCGGCGCCAACCTCGAGGCGCGCCTGCTCGGCGAGGGCCTGGGCTACCTGGTGGCGGTCGCGCCGAACACCGAGCTGACGGCCTGTCAGCAAGCGGCGGAACGTGCAGCGCGTTCGGCTAATCTGGGTGTATGGAAGCGTTCGCCGGTGCTTTCGCTCGATCGACTGGCGCAGAGCGGCTTCGCCGTGGTCCGCGGGCGGGTGCTCGAGGTCGAACGCAACCGGGGCGGTATCTGGCTGGAGATGGACGGTCCGCTGGTCCTGCGGATCGAGCCGAAGGTGCTCAAGGCGTTCGATGCGAAACGGGTGATGCAGATGGCGGGACGTTCGCTGGAAGTGCGTGGCTGGGTGGTCGATCGTTCCCGCCGTGGCGCTGTGCCGGCCGGCAAGGCGCGCTGGCAGATGTCGGTGACCGATCCGGCGATGCTGGAATGGTTGCCATGAAGACCGCCTGGCTCCTGCTGCTGTTGCTGGGAGTCGGCGCGCTGGGCGGCTGCGCGGTGAACCCGGCCACCGGCAAGAGCGATTTCGTGATGATGAGCGAGCAGCAGGAACTCGGCATGGGCGCTCGCTACAACCAGGAAATCCTCAAGCAGTTCCCCCGCTACAACGATGAAAAGCTCCAGGCCTACGTGCAACGGGTAGGCGAGCGGGTCGCCCGCAGCAGCCACCGCAGCAATCTGCAATATCATTTCACCGTCATCGATTCGCCGGACATCAACGCCTTCGCCCTGCCGGGCGGCTACATCTATATCCATCGCGGACTGATCGCCTACCTTGGCTCCGAGGCCGAACTGGCCGCGGTGCTCGGTCATGAGGTCGGCCACGTCACGGCGCGCCACAGCGTGCGCCAGCAGAGCCAGGCCAGCGCCTGGAACATCCTTGGCCAGGCGGTGGCGATCGGCACCGGGGTCGGTGCCGCCGGCGACCTGGCCAACGTGCTCGGCACGGCCTTCGTCCGCGGCTACGGGCGTGACATGGAACTGGAAGCCGATGGTCTCGGCGCTCAGTACCTGGCCCGCGCCGGCTACGATCCGACGGCGATGATCCAGGTGGTGCGGGTGCTGAAGAACCAGGAGGACTTCGCTCGCGAAGAGGCTGCGCGCAATGGCCAGGCGGTACAGGCCGGCGGCTACCACGGGTTGTTCGATACCCATCCGGACAACGACCGGCGTCTGCAGGAAGTGGTCGGCCCGGCCCGGCAACTGGCCAACGGACAGCAGGAAGTGGGGCGCGAGGTCTTTCTTCGCCATCTGGAAGGCATGCCGTTCGGCGACTCGGCATCGGCCGGGGTGCGTCGCGGGCAGAACTTCTACCATGCCGAGCTGGACTTCACCCTGAGCTATCCGGCGGGCTGGAAGATCCTCAACCAGCCCAGTGCCCTGCTTGGCTATCCGGCGGACGAGCAGTCGTTCATCGGCATGAAGCTGGTGCCCCATGATTCCCGCCTGACGCCCGCGGAGTTCCTGCGCAAGAACGCCGGGCAACGGCTGGCCCAGGAAGAGTCGCTGAAGCAGGCAGGACTGAACGGCTACACGGCGGTGGTGCCAGGCAACCCGGCGCGACGGGTTGCTGTGATCTACCAGGGCGACCGCGCCTACCTGTTCGTCGGCGTGGTCAAGGTCGGTTCCCTGGAGACCCAGGACGACCGCTTCCTCAGCGTGATCCGCAGCTTCCGTCCGCTGCGCGACAAGGAGCGGGCCCTGGCGCAGCCGCGACGCCTGCACCTGGTGCAGGTCAAGGCGGGGCAGACGCTGGAGCAATTGGCGGCTGGCGGCGAGGGGTCATTGAGTGACTCCGTGGCTCGTCTGCGTCTGCTGAATGACCTTTATCCGAGCGGTGAACCCCGTCCGGGCGATTGGCTTAAAGTCGTACGCTAGAGGTCTTGACAGCCGGGTCCTGACGATCTTGTGGGGCGTCGTCTTCTTGCGTATGCTCGGTCGCCCCGTCTGTCCAACAAGCAATAAAGCGGAAGTGCCCAAATGTCCGATCTTAAAACCGCTGCCCTCGAATATCACGCACAACCCCGTCCGGGAAAACTGAGTGTCGAGCTGACCAAACCCACCGCTACCGCCCGGGACCTGTCCCTGGCCTACAGCCCGGGTGTCGCCGAGCCGGTGCGTGAAATCGCCCGCGATGCCGAGCTGGCCTACCAGTACACCGGCAAGGGCAACCTGGTGGCAGTGATTTCCGACGGCACCGCGATTCTCGGCCTGGGTAACCTCGGCCCGCTGGCCTCCAAGCCGGTGATGGAAGGCAAGGGTGTGCTGTTCAAGCGCTTCGCCGGCATCGACGTGTTCGACATCGAGGTCGACGCCGAGAGCCCGCAGGCTTTCATCGATACCGTCAAGCGTATTTCCATCACCTTCGGCGGTATCAACCTCGAGGACATCAAGGCTCCCGAGTGTTTCGAGATCGAGCGCGCGCTGATCGAACAGTGCGACATCCCGGTGTTCCACGATGACCAGCACGGCACCGCCATCGTGACCGCGGCGGGCATGCTCAACGCGCTGGAACTGGCCGGCAAGAAGCTGGAAGAAGCGAAGATCGTCTGCCTCGGCGCCGGCGCTGCCGCCATCTCCTGCATGAAGCTGCTGGTGAGCATGGGCGCCAAGGTCGAGAACATCTACATGATCGACCGCAAGGGCGTGATCCACGCCGGTCGCGACGACCTGAACCAGTACAAGTCGGTGTTCGCCACCGAGACCGACAAGCGCACCCTGGCCGACGCCCTGGAGGGCGCCGACGTGTTCGTCGGCCTGTCCGGCGCCAACCTGCTGGAGCCGGAAGACCTCAAGCGCATGGCGCCGAACCCGATCGTGTTCGCCTGCTCGAACCCGGACCCGGAGATCAAGCCGGAACTGGCCCATGCCACCCGTAACGACGTGATCATGGCTACCGGTCGTTCCGACTATCCGAACCAGGTCAACAACGTGCTCGGTTTCCCCTTCATCTTCCGTGGTGCCCTGGACGTACGTGCCACGCGCATCAACGAAGAGATGAAGATCGCCGCCGCCCTGGCCCTGCGCGACCTGGCCAAGCAGCCGGTCCCGGAAGACGTCTGCGCCGCCTATGGCGTGGACAAGCTGGAATTCGGCCGCGAGTACATCATTCCGAAGCCGATGGACAAGCGCCTGATCACCGTGGTCTCCGATGCCGTGGCCAAGGCTGCCATCGAGACCGGCGTGGCTACCCTGCCGTATCCGAAGAACTATCCGCTGAAATCGGTGGACGACGTCTTCAACGGCTGATCGATCGATCCGCCGGATAAAAAGAAACCCCGCCTTGGCGGGGTTTCTTTTTGCCTGCGCCTCGCGCTCCCGTCGTCGCCAACGAAGCGCAGGCGCCGGCCGGTTCAGAACAGGTCGATCGGCGCGCCTTCGTCATCCGGCAGCGGGCTGCCAGGGAAGCTGCCTGGCGGCAGTTCATTGACCGAGGGCGGGGTATCCTCGTTCTTGAACATCTCGAAATAGGCGCCGGGAGTGCCCGGCGCGGCCGAACGGCCGGTCACCGGGTCGATGCGCAGGCTGACGATGCCTGGCGGCTCGGCCATGGTGTGCATCGGCTTGTCCTTGAGGGCGAAGCCCATGTACCTGATCCAGATCGGCAGCGCGACGGTACCGCCGTACTCGCGGCGACCCAGGGTCTCCGGCTGGTCGAAGCCGACCCAGACGCTGGTCACGTAGTCGGAGTTGTAGCCGGAGAACCAGCCATCCTTGGAATCGTTGGTGGTGCCGGTCTTGCCGGCCAGGTCGGTGCGCTTCAGCGCCAGGGCGCGACGCCCGGTACCGCGCTTGATCACGTCCTGCAGCATGCTGGTCATGATATAGGCGGTACGGGCATCGATGATCCGCTCGGCCGGGGTCGGCTCGAAGGTGGTCTGGGCCTTGGCGGCGACTTGCTGGGCTTCGATCGAACCTTCGCCTTCGGCGCTCTCCGGATGCTCGGGGTCACCAGGATTCCCGGCGTCTTCCGCATCCGCAGCGACCTGTTCTTCCACCGGCACGCGGGGCGGATTGGCCTGGTACAGCACCTGTCCGTCGCGGCTCTCGATGCGTTCGATGACGTACGGATTGACCTTGTAGCCGCCGTTGGCGAATACGCTCCAGGCGCCGGCGATTTCCATCGGTGTGACTGTCGCGGTACCCAGGGCCAGGGAGAAGTTGCGCGGCAGTTCGTCGCGCTGGAAGCCGAACTTGGTGATGTAGCTGATCGCCCGCTCGATGCCCAGGCCCTGCAGGACGCGGATCGAGACCATGTTGCGGGACTTGTACAGGGCTTCGCGCAGCGGGATCGGGCCGAGGAAGGTATTGGTGTCGTTCTTCGGTCGCCAGACCTTGTCCAGGTACTCGTCGACGAACACGATCGGCGCATCGTTGACCAGGCTGGCGGCGGTGAAGCCGTTGTCCAGGGCCGCGCTGTAGATGAACGGCTTGAAACTGGAGCCCGGCTGGCGCTTGGCCTGGATCGCGCGGTTGTAGTTGCTCTGCTCGAAGGAGAAGCCGCCGACCAGCGAGCGGATCGCCCCGTCCTTCGGGTCAAGGGAGATCAGCGCGCTCTGTGCGGCGGGAATCTGTACGAAGCGCAGGGTGCCGTCTTCCTGGCGCTGCACGCGGATCTGGTCGCCGGCCTGGGCCACGTCGGCGGGCTGGCGCGGCATCGGGCCCATGCTGTTGTTGCTGAGGAAGGGGCGTGCCCATTTCATGCTGTCCCAGGTCACGGCTTCTTCCTTGCCGTCGCGGGTCATCACCATGATCCCGCTCTTTTCCACCTGGGTGACGATCGCCGGCTCCAGGCCGCCGATGCTGCGCTGCTGGCCCAGGTGCTTGAGCCAGGCGTCGCGGGTCTGGCCCGGCAGGCGGGTCTCCGGGCCGCGGTAGCCGTGGCGCTGGTCATAGTCGATGAGGCCGTCGCGGACCGATTGGCTGGCGGCGTTCTGCAGGTCGCTGCGGACCGTGGTGATGACCTTGTAGCCCTCGGTATAGGCCTCGCTGCCGTAGCGGCCGACCATCTCGGCACGGGCCATCTCGGCGATGTAGGGCGCATTCAGTTCGGGGGTCTGCACGTGGTAGGAGGCGTTGATCGGCTCCTCGACGGCGGCCTGGTAGCGTTGCTGGTCGATGAAGCCGAGCTTGAGCATGCGCTCGAGGATCCAGTTGCGCCGCTCCGTACTGCGGGTCGGGTTGACCAGCGGGTTGTAGCGCGAGGGCGCTTTCGGCAGGCCGGCGATCATCGCCATCTCGGCCAGGCTCAAGTCTTTGATCGGCTTGCCGTAATAGACCTGTGCGGCAGCCTCGATGCCATAGGCACGGTTGCCCAGGTAGATCTTGTTGACGTAGAGCTCGAGGATCTCGTCCTTGGTCAGCTGTCGCTCGATCTGCAGGGCCAGGAGGATTTCATTGATCTTTCGCGAGAAGCTTCTTTCATTGGTAAGGAAGTAGTTCTTCGCTACCTGCATGGTGATGGTGCTGCCGCCAGTCTGGATGTGACCGCTTTTCAATAATTGCGCGGCGGCGCGCATTAGGCTTTTCACATCGACGCCATAATGGTTGGCGAAATTGTCGTCCTCGGCGGACAGCAGGGCATGGATGAAGTCCTGCGGGATGTCGGCGAAGCGGATCGGCGTCCGGCGCATCTCGCCGAACTCGGAGATCAGCTTGCCGTCCTCGCTGTAGACCTTGAGGGGGATCTGCAGCTGGACGTTACGCAGAGCTTCCACCGAGGGCAGGCTGGGACTCAGATAGAGATAGGCGCCGCTGAAACTGAGCAGCACTCCACAAATCAGGGTGACGCAAGTCCACCACAGGAACTTCAGCAGGCGCATGGGTAGATTCGGATTTCCAGGAAAAAGAAAGAGTTAAGCGAATAGGACAGGAAAAAGGCAAAAGCTGTTCACATTATAAGCAATTTTTCTGTGACCTAGCCATTTGCCTGGCCTTCGGCTCTGGTATCTAATGTGAAAAAAGAAGAATCGTTCGTAAGTATTGAACGCTAATAGGGAATTGGTCGTGCTAGGGCTCATAAAGAAGAAAGCGAACACCTTGCTGGGGATCGACATCAGCTCGACCTCGGTAAAGCTCCTTGAGTTGAGCCGCTCCGGAGGCCGCTACAAAGTGGAGGCCTATGCCGTCGAGCCGCTTCCGCCGAATGCAGTCGTGGAAAAGAACATCGTCGAGCTGGAAGGGGTCGGCCAGGCGTTGTCACGGGTGCTGGTCAAGGCGAAAACCAACCTGAAGTCGGCCGTGGTCGCCGTCGCCGGTTCGGCGGTGATCACCAAGACCATCGAGATGGAGGCCGGGCTTTCCGAGGATGAACTGGAAAACCAGCTGAAGATCGAGGCCGACCAGTACATCCCCTATCCGCTGGAGGAAGTCGCCATCGACTTCGAGGTCCAGGGGCTCTCCGCGCGCAATCCCGAGCGCGTGGACGTACTCCTGGCCGCCTGTCGGAAAGAGAACGTCGAGGTCCGCGAAGCGGCCCTGGCGCTGGCCGGCCTGACCGCCAAGGTGGTCGACGTCGAGGCCTACGCGCTGGAGCGCTCCTATGCGCTGCTGAGCAGCCAGCTGGGTGCCGACACCGACCAGTTGACCGTGGCGGTAGTGGACATCGGCGCGACCATGACCACCCTGAGCGTCCTGCACAACGGACGCACCATCTATACCCGCGAACAGCTGTTCGGCGGTCGCCAGCTCACCGAGGAGATCCAGCGGCGTTACGGACTCTCGGTGGAGGAAGCCGGTCTCGCCAAGAAGCAGGGCGGTCTTCCGGATGACTACGACAGCGAAGTTCTGCGTCCGTTCAAGGACGCCGTGGTGCAGCAGGTTTCCCGCTCGCTGCAGTTCTTCTTCGCCGCCGGACAGTTCAACGACGTCGACTACATCGTCCTGGCGGGCGGTACGGCGTCTATCCAGGATCTCGATCGGTTGATCCAGCAGAAGATCGGCACCCCGACCCTGGTCGCCAACCCGTTCGCCGACATGGCGCTGAACGGCAAGGTGAATGCCGGCGCCCTGGCCAGCGACGCTCCGGCGTTGATGATCGCCTGCGGCCTGGCGTTGAGGAGTTTCGACTGATGGCACGGATCAACCTTCTACCCTGGCGCGAAGAGCTGCGCGAGCAGCGCAAGCAGCAGTTCCTGGTGATTCTTGGCGGCGTCCTGGTGGCATCGGCTGCGCTGGTATTCCTTGGCGACCAGTACTTCACCGCGGCCATCGAGAACCAGAACGCCCGCAACGACTTCCTGCGCAAGGAAATCGTCGTACTCGACGCCCGGATCAAGGAAATCAGCGAACTGAAGTCGCGGCGCCAGCAATTGCTCGAGCGGATGAAGATCATCCAGGACCTGCAGGGCAACCGTCCCATCATCGGACGGGTGTTCGACCAGCTCGTGCGGACCTTGCCCGACGGCGTGTATTTCACCGACCTGAAGATGACCGGCAAGAACATCGCCATCGCCGGCGCGGCCGAGTCCAACAACCGCGTTTCCAATCTCATGCGCAACATGGACGCGTCCGAGTGGCTGACCGCCCCGACCCTGAACGAGGTCAAGGCGGTGACCCAGGGCGCGGTGGACCAGGCCAACGTGTTCCAACTGACCGTGCAGCAGACGCAGCCCGGCGAAGAAGACGCCAAGGCGAAGCATGGGGTTGCGCAAGGAGCCAAGAAATGAGTCTGGCCAGTTCCCTGGAAAGTCTGCGCAAGATCGATATCAACGATCTCGACCTGAACAACATCGGTTCCTGGCCGGCGGCGGTCAAGGTCATCGTCTGCGTGCTGCTGACCGCGGCGGTCCTGGCGCTGGGCTACAACTTCCATCTGAGTGACATGCAGGCTCAGCTCGAACAGCAGGCCGCGGAAGAGGAGACGCTCAAGCAGCAGTTCTCCACCAAGGCCTTCCAGGCCGCGAACCTGGAAGCCTACAAGGCACAGATGAAGGAGATGGAAGAGTCCTTTGGCGCCTTGCTGCGGCAGTTGCCCAGCGACACCGAGGTACCCGGGCTGCTCGAGGACATCACTCGTACCGGCCTGGGCAGCGGCCTGGAGTTCGAGGAAATCAAGCTGCTTCCCGAGGTTGCCCAGCAGTTCTACATCGAGCTGCCGATCCAGATCAGCGTGGTCGGCGGCTACCACGACCTGGCGACCTTCGTCAGCGGCGTGTCCAGCCTGCCGCGGATCGTCACCCTGCATGACTTCGAGATCAAGCCGGTCGCGCCCGGCAGCACGTCCAAGCTGCGCATGAGCATCCTGGCCAAGACCTATCGCTACAACGACAAGGGGCTGAAGAAATGAGAGCCCGCCTGATTCTGAGCAGCCTGCTGCTCGCCAGCCTGGCCGGATGCGGCGGCGGTTCCGATTTCGCCGATCTGCAGTCCTACATGGACGAGGTTCGCGCCCGGCCCAAGGGCACCATCGAGCCGTTGCCGAAGTTCCAGCCGTACGAGGCCTTCACCTATAGCGCCGCGTCGCTACGCAGCCCGTTCCAGCCGCCGGTGAAGATCGACCTGACCGTGCGGCAGAAGGGCAACAAGGTGATCAAGCCCGACGAGACGCGGGTCAAGCAGTTCCTGGAAGGCTTCAACATCGAGACCTTCGAGATGGTCGGCACCCTGTCCAACGCCCAGGGCACCTTCGCCCTGGTGAAGGGCGCGGGTGGCGTGCACCGGGTGAGGGTCGGGGACTACCTGGGGCGCAACGACGGCAAGGTCGTCGGCATCAGCGAAGGAAAAATAGACGTGATCGAAATCGTTCCTGACGGAGAGGGGAACTGGCTGGAGCGTCCGCGCAGCCTGACTCTCAAGGAACGCTCCTGAGGGCGGGGAAAAACATGCATAACCAACAGCAGTCTGTACAACGGAGTCGGACGATGAACAGTGGCCTCTCGCGCCTCGGGATCGCTTTGCTGGCCGCCATGTTAGCGCCGGCATTGCTCGCCGCGGACCTGGAGAAACTCGACGTGGCGGCATTGCCTGGCGACCGGGTCGAGCTAAAGCTGCAGTTCGACGAGCCCGTCGCCGCGCCGCGTGGCTATACCATCGAGCAGCCGGCGCGAATCGCCCTCGATCTGCCGGGGGTACAGAACAAGCTCGGCACCAAGAACCGCGAGCTGAGCGTGGGCAATACGCGCAGCGTCACGGTGGTCGAGGCGAAGGATCGCACACGGTTGATCATCAACCTGACCACGTTGTCGTCCTACACCACCCGGGTGGAAGGCAACAACCTCTTCGTGGTGGTCGGCAATTCGCCGGCCGGCGCCAGCGTCGCTTCCACCGCTCCGGTCAAGGCTAGCCCGGCTCCGGCCAGCTATGCCCAGCCGATCAAGCCCAAGCCGTACGTGCCGGCGGGTCGTGCCATTCGCAACATCGATTTCCAGCGTGGCGAAAAGGGCGAGGGCAACGTGGTCATCGACCTGTCCGACCCGACCTTGAGCCCGGATATCCAGGAGCAGGGCGGCAAGATCCGCCTGGACTTCGCCAAGACCCAGCTGCCGGATGCGCTGCGGGTTCGCCTGGACGTCAAGGACTTCGCCACGCCGGTGCAGTTCGTCAACGCCAGCGCGCAATCCGACCGTACCAGCATCACCATCGAGCCGAGCGGGCTCTACGACTACCTGGTCTACCAGACCGACAATCGCCTGACCGTCAGCATCAAGCCGATGACCACGGAAGACGCCGAGCGGCGCAAGAAGGACAATTTCGCCTATACCGGCGAGAAACTGTCGCTGAACTTCCAGGACATCGACGTGCGTTCGGTACTGCAGCTGATCGCCGACTTCACCGACCTGAACCTGGTGGCCTCGGATACCGTGCAGGGCAATATCACCCTGCGCCTGCAGAACGTGCCGTGGGACCAGGCGCTGGACCTGGTGCTGAAGACCAAGGGCCTGGACAAGCGCAAGCTCGGCAACGTGCTCCTGGTGGCCCCGGCCGACGAGATCGCCGCCCGTGAGCGCCAGGAGCTGGAAGCGCAGAAGCAGATCGCCGAGTTGGCGCCACTGCGTCGGGAACTGATCCAGGTGAACTACGCCAAGGCCGCGGACATCGCCAAGCTGTTCCAGTCGGTGACCAGCGATGGTGGCCAGGAAGGCAAGGAAGGCGGGCGCGGCTCGATCACCGTCGACGACCGCACCAACAGCATCATCGCCTATCAGCCCCAGGAGCGACTGGACGAACTGCGGCGGATCGTTTCGCAGCTGGATATTCCGGTGCGCCAGGTGATGATCGAGGCACGCATCGTCGAGGCCAACGTCGGTTACGACAAGAGCCTCGGTGTGCGCTGGGGCGGCGCTTATCACAAGGGCAACTGGAACGGCTACGGCAAGGACGGCAATATCGGGATCAAGGACGAGGACGGCATGAACTGCGGCCCGATCGCCGGCAACTGTACTTTCCCCACCACGGGAACCAGCAAGTCGCCGTCGCCGTTCGTCGACATCGGCGCCAAGGATGCCACCTCCGGGATCGGCATCGGCTTCATCACCGACAACATCATCCTCGACCTGCAACTGTCGGCGATGGAAAAGACCGGCAACGGCGAGATCGTCTCCCAGCCCAAGGTCGTGACCTCGGACAAGGAAACCGCGAAGATCCTCAAGGGCCAGGAAGTACCCTACCAGGAGGCCAGCTCCAGTGGCGCTACCAGCACCTCGTTCAAGGAGGCCGCGCTGTCCCTCGAGGTGACCCCGCAGATCACCCCGGACAACCGGATCATCGTCGAAGTGAAGGTGACCAAGGATGCGCCGGACTTCGATCGCGCACTGAACGGCGTACCGCCGATCAACAAGAACGAGGTCAACGCCAAGATCCTGGTCAACGACGGCGAGACCATCGTCATCGGCGGCGTGTTCAGCAACACCCAGAGCAAGTCGGTGGACAAGGTGCCGTTCCTCGGCGACCTGCCTTACCTGGGGCGGCTGTTCCGGCGCGATACGGTCTCGGATGTGAAAAACGAACTTCTGGTTTTCCTGACACCGCGGATCATGAATAATCAGGCCATCGCAATCGGTCGCTGATATCGAACAACGTGGTCAACCTGATCCTCGTCGGCCCGATGGGTGCTGGAAAGAGCACCATCGGGCGCCTGCTCGCCAAGGAGCTGCATCTCGCGTTCAAGGACTCCGACAAGGAGATCGAACAGCGGTGCGGCGCGAATATCCCATGGATCTTCGATGTCGAGGGCGAGGTCGGTTTCCGCGAGCGCGAGCAGGCCATGCTCACCGAACTCTGCGCCGCCGACGGCATGGTGATCGCCACCGGCGGCGGGGCGGTGATGCGCGACGGTAACCGCCAGGTGCTGCGCGCCGGTGGCCGGGTTGTGTACCTGCATGCCTCGGTCGAGCACCAGATCGCGCGCACGGCGCGGGACCGCAACCGCCCCTTGTTGCAGAAGCCCAACCCGGGACAGATCCTCCGCGACCTGATGGCGCTGCGCGATCCGCTCTACCGCGAAATCGCCGATGTGGTGGTGGAGACCGACGAAAGGCCGCCGCGCCTGGTCGTCCAGGAAATTCTCGAACGCCTGCGCAAGTTGCCGCCCCGCTGAGGCGCGGCGAATTGCGTTATCCTATTGCCCTTTCCTGTCTGGGGGCCTCATGCGCACACTTCACGTCGATCTAGGCGAGCGTAGCTATCCCATTTACATCGGTGAAAACCTGCTGGGCGACGCCCGCTGGTTCGCGCCGCATATCGTCGGTCGCCGGGTCGCGGTGATCAGCAACGAAACGGTCGCTCCTCTCTATCTGGAAACCCTGCTCAAGGCACTGCAAGGCCATGAGGTCACCCCTGTGGTGCTGCCCGACGGCGAGGCCTACAAGCAGTGGGAAACCCTGCAACTGATCTTCGATGCCCTGCTGAAGGAGCGGCATGACCGCAAGACTACCCTGATCGCCCTGGGCGGCGGCGTCATCGGTGACATGGCCGGTTTCGCCGCGGCCTGCTACCAGCGTGGGGTCAACTTCATCCAGGTGCCGACCACCCTGTTGTCCCAGGTCGACTCCTCGGTGGGCGGCAAGACCGGGATCAACCATCCGTTGGGCAAGAATATGATCGGTGCGTTCTACCAGCCCCAGGCGGTGGTCATCGACACCGCGTCGCTGAAGACGCTGCCGTCCCGCGAGCTGTCCGCCGGGCTGGCGGAGGTGATCAAGTACGGTTTCATTTGCGACGAACCGTTCATCACCTGGCTGGAAGAGCACATGGATGCCTTGCTGGCACTGGAGCCGACCGTTGTCACCGAGGCCATCGAGCGCTCTTGCGCGGCGAAGGCCCGCGTGGTGGGCGCCGACGAGCGCGAGTCGGGCGTGCGCGCCACGCTGAACCTCGGCCATACCTTCGGTCACGCGATCGAGACCCAGCAGGGTTACGGCGTCTGGTTGCACGGCGAAGCGGTAGGGGCGGGAACCGTGATGGCACTCGAGATGTCGCATCGGTTGGGCTGGCTGAGCGCCGCCGAGCGTGATCGCGGTACCCGCCTGCTGCGCCGGGCTGGCCTGCCCGTGGTACCGCCGGCCGAGATGACGGCGGAAGATTTTATGGAACACATGGCCGTCGACAAGAAAGTGCTCGATGGCCGCCTGCGTCTGGTTTTGCTGCAAGGACTGGGGAATGCCGTGGTCACCGGCGATTTTCCCCGTGAGATCTTGGACGCGACCCTGCGCACCGACTATCGGGCCTTGGCCGACCAGCTTGGAGATGAATGAGGTCCCATGACCAGCTTGCATGCCGATGAGGCCTTCCTGGGCCACTACCAATTCAGTCACGACCCGTTCGCGCCGCGCGTTCCGGGTTTCAAGTTCTTCCCGGCGCAGCGCAAGCCGGTGCTCGGCCAGTTGCACCATCTGGCCCGCTACAGCCAGCTCCTGCTGCTGGTCACCGGGCCCCTGGGCAGCGGCAAGACCCTGCTGCGCCAGGCGCTGGTGGCCAGCACCAACAAGGATGCGGTCCTCAGCGTGGTGATCTCGGCGCGCACCGCCGCCGACGAGACTTCGTTGCTGCGCCAGGTGGCGCAGGGCCTGAGCATCAACCAGGCGAGCCTGGAGGCGATCCTGACCAAGGTGGCGCAGCTGGCGATCACCGGGCAGGACGTCTACCTGATGGTGGACGATGCCGAGCAGCTCCAGGACAGCGCGCTGGAAGTGCTGTTGCTGCTGGCTTCCGGCACCAACGAGGGACGCCTGCATGTATTCCTGTTCGGTGAGCCGTCGTTGCTGCCGCGCCTGGAGGTGTTTTCCGAGGGTGAGGAGCGCTTCCATGCCATCGAGTTGCAGCCATACAGCGAAGAGGAAACCCGCGACTACCTGGCCCAGCGTCTCGAGGGCGCCGGGCAGGGCATCGAGCTGATTTCCAACGACCTGCTGGTGGACATCCACGAGCAGTCGGAAGGCTGGCCGGGAGCGATCAACCAGGTCGCCCGCGATGCCCTGATCGAAGCGATGCTGGCCAATCGTGGCGCAGCGCGCAAGGCAACCGGAGGGTCTTTCAACTTGCCCAAGAAGCATCTGGTGATTCTTGCGGTCGTGGCCATCGGCGTGATCGCCGCCTGGTTCATGCAAGGCAAGAGCAAGCCGGAGGCGCCGCAGACCGCCTCTACCGAATTGTCCATGAATGGCGCTACGCCGGCCCAGGCCCAGCAGCCGGGCAGCGGCCCGGCCGTGGAGTTCAACGGCTCCAGCCAGCCGTTGCCGCTACCGTTGGTCGGCGAGTCGCAGCCGGTCATTCGCGAGCCGCTGGCCCAGGCCGCCGGGCAAGGTGGCGACGACGAAGGCGGCCTGCCGTCCGCCGCGGTGCCGCCTACCGTTTCCAGCTCGGCTCCTCCGGTGACGCCGCTGGCCAACAACGGCGTCACGCCGATGCATCCGGTGCCGCCGGCGCCGACCGAACCGACCGCGCCTGCGGCGACCCCGACTCCGGCGCAGACCCCGGCACCGGCCGCGCCGGTCGCCAGCGCCCCGGCCAGCAAGCCGGCCCCGGCTCCGGCCAAGCCGGCGGCCAGCAAGCCGGCCACCACCGCCGCGGCGAAGCCGGCCCCGGCTCCGGCCGCCAAGCCGGCCAGCGGTGGCGGTGCGGGAAGTCAGTGGTATCGCAACCAGTCTGGTGGTAACTTCGCCCTGCAGATCCTCGGTACCGGCTCCGAAGCCAATGCCCAGGCGTTCATTCGCCAGCAGGGCGGCGGCGATTTCCGCTACTTCAAGAAAACCCTGCAAGGCAAGCCGTTCTACGTCGTCACCTATGGCAGCTTCCCGAACCGTGCCGCCGCCCTGGCCGCAGTGAAAAAACTGCCGTCCAAGGTGCAGGCCGGCAAGCCGTGGCCGCGTACCTTCGCCAGCATCCAGCAGGAGATCGGCCAGGCGCATTGATCCGACCTGCCGTCGCCTCTTGACGAAACTCGCTAGTCGTTAGCATGACCGGCGGGTTTCGTCTTTCATTTTGGCGACATTGAATTTCATTTTCTCGTCGCAAAATTTGTGAGGCCTTGTGCACCTATGTACAATGGCCTCCCTTTGCCTGTCGAAAACTCGCCGCATGAGCGGGTGACAGGCGAAGTAGATGACTAAAAAAGTTTTGCCGGTGAGAGTTCCTTATGAAAGCAGGTCTGTACCATCCTGAAACGTTCAAGGATAACTGCGGATTTGGCCTGATCGCCCATATGCAGGGCGAGCCGAGCCATCAACTTCTGCAAACCGCAATCGAAGCACTGACCTGCATGACCCACCGCGGTGGGATCAATGCCGATGGCAAGACCGGGGACGGCTGCGGGCTGCTGATCCAGAAGCCCGACCTGTTCCTGCGTGCCGTCGCCAGGGAAGCCTTTTCTGTCGACCTGCCCGAGCAATACGCGGTGGGCATGGTGTTCTTCAACCAGGACCCGGTGAAAGCCGAGGCGGCACGCGAGAACATGAATCGCGAGATCGTCGCCGCCGGACTGGAGCTGGTCGGCTGGCGCAAGGTGCCGATCGATACCAGCGTTCTCGGCCGCCTGGCGCTGGAGCGCCTGCCGCAGATCGAACAGGTGTTCATCGGCGGCGCCGGCCTGAGCGACCAGGACTTCGCCATCAAGCTGTTCAGCGCACGGCGCCGCTCGTCGGTGGCCAACGCCGCCGACAGCGACCACTACATCTGCAGCTTTTCGCACAAGACCATCATCTACAAGGGCCTGATGATGCCGGCCGACCTGGCCGCCTTCTATCCGGACCTTGGCGACGAGCGCCTGCAGACCGCGATCTGCGTATTCCACCAGCGCTTCTCCACCAACACCCTGCCGAAATGGCCGCTGGCGCAGCCGTTCCGCTTCCTCGCCCACAACGGCGAGATCAACACCATCACCGGCAACCGCAACTGGGCCCAGGCGCGGCGGACCAAGTTCACCAACGAACTGATCCCCGACCTGGAAGAGCTCGGCCCGCTGGTGAACCGCGTCGGCTCCGACTCGTCGAGCATGGACAACATGCTCGAACTGATGGTCACCGGCGGCATGGACCTGTTCCGCGGCCTGCGCATGATCATCCCGCCGGCCTGGCAGAACGTCGAAACCATGGACGCCGACCTGCGCGCGTTCTACGAGTACAACTCGCTGCACATGGAGCCCTGGGATGGCCCCGCCGGCGTCGTGCTGACCGACGGTCGCTATGCCGTCTGCCTGCTCGACCGCAATGGCCTGCGCCCGTCGCGCTGGGTCACCACGAAGAACGGCTACATCACCCTGGCTTCGGAAATCGGCGTCTGGGACTACAAGCCCGAGGACGTCATCGCCAAGGGTCGCGTCGGCCCGGGGCAGATCCTCGCGGTGGACACCGAGACCGGCCAGGTCCTGCACAGCGACGACATCGACAACCGCCTGAAGTCGCGCCATCCCTACAAGCAGTGGCTGCGGCAGAATGCCCTGCGCATCCAGGCGACCCTGGACGACGACCATGGCGTGGCCAGCTACGACGCCGACCAGCTCAAGCAATTCATGAAGATGTTCCAGGTCACCTTCGAGGAGCGTGACCAGGTGCTGCGTCCGCTCGGCGAGCAGGGCCAGGAAGCGGTGGGCTCCATGGGCGACGATACGCCGATGGCGATCCTCTCCCGGCGCATCCGCTCTCCGTACGATTACTTCCGCCAGCAATTCGCCCAGGTCACCAACCCGCCGATCGACCCGCTGCGCGAAGCCATCGTGATGTCCCTGGAAACCTGCCTGGGCGTCGAGCAGAACATCTTCGAGGAAGCCCCGCACCATGCCAACCAGGCGATCCTCACCACTCCGGTGATCTCGCCGGCGAAGTGGCGGACCATCATGACCCTGGACCGCCCGGGCTTCGACCGCCACTTCATCGACCTCAACTACGACGAGTCGGTGGGCCTGGAGGCCGCGGTGCGCAACATCGCCGACCAGGCCGAGGAAGCCGTGCGCGGCGGCAAGGTGCTGCTGATCCTCAGCGACCGCCATATCGCTCCCGGCAAACTGCCGGTGCATGCTGCCCTGGCCGTCGGTGCGGTGCATCACCGCCTGGTGCAGACCGGGCTGCGCTGCGACTCCAACATCCTGGTGGAGACCGCCACCGCCCGCGATCCGCACCATTTCGCGGTGCTGATCGGCTTCGGCGCCTCGGCGGTCTATCCGTTCCTCGCCTACGAGGTGCTGGCCGACCTGATCCGCACCGGTGAAGTGCTGGGCGACCTCTACGAGGTGTTCAAGTACTACCGCAAGGGGATCTCCAAGGGCCTGATGAAGATTCTCTCGAAGATGGGCATCTCCACCGTCGCGTCCTACCGTGGCGCGCAGCTGTTCGAGGCGGTGGGCCTGTCCGACGAGGTCACCGACCTGTGCTTCACCGGAGTCGCCAGCCGCATCCAGGGCGCGCGCTTCGTCGATATCGAGAACGAGCAGAAGCTCCTGGCCGCCGAGGCCTGGAGCAACCGCAAGCCGATCCAGCAGGGCGGCTTGCTGAAGTTCGTCTATGGCGGCGAATACCACGCCTACAACCCGGATGTGGTGAATACCCTGCAGGCTGCCGTGCAGCAGGGCGACTACGAGAAGTTCAAGGAATACACCGCGCTGGTGGACCAGCGCCCAGTGTCGATGATCCGCGACCTGTTGCAGGTGAAGACCGCCGCGCAGCCGCTGGCGCTCGACGAGGTGGAGCCGCTGGAAGCCATCTTCAAGCGCTTCGATGCCGCCGGGATTTCCCTCGGCGCGCTGTCGCCGGAGGCCCACGAGGCGCTGGCCGAGGCGATGAACACCCTGGGCGGTCGCTCCAACTCCGGCGAGGGCGGCGAGGACCCGGCGCGCTACGGCACGCTGAAGAGTTCGAAGATCAAGCAGGTGGCTACCGGCCGCTTCGGCGTGACCCCGGAATACCTGGTCAACGCCGAGGTCCTGCAGATCAAGGTGGCCCAGGGCGCCAAGCCCGGCGAGGGCGGCCAGTTGCCGGGCGGCAAGGTCAACGGCCTGATCGCCCGCCTGCGCTATGCGGTGCCCGGCGTGACCCTGATCTCGCCGCCGCCGCACCACGACATCTACTCCATCGAAGACCTGGCACAGCTGATCTTCGACCTCAAGCAGGTCAACCCGCAGGCGCTGGTATCGGTGAAGCTGGTATCCGAGCCGGGCGTCGGCACCATCGCCGCCGGCGTGGCCAAGGCCTATGCGGACCTGATCACCATCTCCGGCTACGACGGCGGTACCGGTGCCTCGCCGATCACCTCGATCAAGTACGCCGGCTCGCCCTGGGAACTGGGCCTGGCGGAAACCCACCAGACCCTGCGCGGCAACGACCTGCGCGGCAAGGTCCGGGTGCAGACCGATGGCGGCCTGAAGACCGGCCTGGACGTGATCAAGGCGGCCATTCTCGGCGCCGAGAGCTTCGGCTTCGGCACCGCGCCGATGATCGCCCTGGGCTGCAAGTACCTGCGCATCTGCCACCTGAACAACTGCGCCACCGGCGTGGCGACGCAGAACGACAAGTTGCGCAAGGACCACTTTATCGGCACCACCGCGATGGTGATCAACTTCTTCACCTTCATCGCCACGGAAACCCGCGAGTGGCTGGCGCGCCTCGGCGTGCGCAGCCTGGGCGAGCTGATCGGCCGCACCGACCTGCTGGAGATCCTCCCCGGCGAGACCGCCAAGCAGCAGAACCTGGATCTCGCTCCGTTGCTGGGCAGTGAGCTGATCCCGGCCGACAAGCCGCAGTTCTGCGAGGTGGAGAAAAACCCGCCGTTCGACCAGGGCCTGCTGGCCGAGAAGATGGTCGAGCTGTCGAAGGCCGCCATCGAAGGCCTGAGCGGCGGCGAGTACGAGCTGGACATCTGCAACTGCGACCGATCCATCGGCGCGCGGGTATCCGGCGAGATCGCCCGCCTGCACGGCAACCAGGGCATGGCCAAGGCACCGGTGGTGTTCCGTTTCAAGGGCACCGCGGGACAGAGCTTCGGCGTGTGGAACGCCGGTGGCCTGCACCTGTACCTGGAAGGCGACGCCAACGACTACGTAGGCAAGGGCATGACCGGCGGCAAGCTGGTGATCACCCCGCCCAAGGGCAGTCCGTTCAAGACCCAGGAATCGGCCATCGTCGGCAACACCTGCCTGTACGGCGCCACCGGCGGCAAGCTGTTCGCCGCCGGAACCGCCGGCGAGCGCTTCGCCGTGCGCAACTCCGGTTCCCATGCGGTGGTGGAAGGTACCGGCGACCACTGCTGCGAATACATGACCGGCGGTTTCGTCTGCGTGCTGGGCAAGACCGGCTACAACTTCGGCTCCGGCATGACCGGGGGCTTCGCCTACGTCCTCGACATGGACAACACTTTCGTCGACCGCGTGAACCACGAGCTGGTGGAAATCCAGCGGATCAGCGGCGAGGCGATGGAGGCCTATCGCAGCCACCTGCGCAAGGTCCTGGTCGAGTACGTGAACGAAACGGCAAGCGAGTGGGGCGCGAACATCCTGGAAAACCTGGATGACTACCTGCGTCGGTTCTGGCTGGTGAAACCGAAGGCGGCCAGCCTCGGTTCGCTGCTGACCAGCACCCGTGCCAACCCGCAATAAGCGCCCGAAGTTGTGATGAGGTTTCGATATGTCTGAACGTCTGAATTCCGACCGCCTGAACAACGACTTCCAGTTCATCGAAGTCGGGCGCAAGGACCCGAAGAAGAAGCTGCTGCGCCAGCGCAAGCGCGAGTTCGTGGAGATCCACGACCTGTTCAAGCCGCAGCAGGCCGCCGACCAGGCCCACCGCTGCCTGGGCTGCGGCAACCCGTACTGCGAGTGGAAATGCCCGGTGCACAACTTCATCCCTAACTGGCTGAAGCTGGTTTCCGAAGGCAACATCCTGGCCGCCGCCGAACTGTCGCACCAGACCAACACCCTGCCGGAAGTCTGCGGCCGGGTCTGCCCGCAGGATCGCCTCTGCGAGGGCGCCTGCACCCTCAACGACGGTTTTGGCGCGGTGACCATCGGCTCGGTGGAGAAGTACATCACCGATACGGCCTTCGCCATGGGCTGGCGTCCGGACCTGTCCAAGGTCAAGCCGACCGGCAGGCGCGTCGCGGTGATCGGCGCCGGCCCGGCCGGCCTCGGCTGCGCCGACGTGCTGGTGCGCAACGGCGTGACCCCGGTGGTGTTCGACCGCAACCCGGAGATCGGCGGCCTGCTGACCTTCGGCATTCCCGAGTTCAAGCTGGAGAAGCACGTCCTCAGCCGTCGCCGCGAGGTGTTCACCGGCATGGGCATCGAGTTTCGCCTGAACACCGAGATCGGCAAGGACGTGACCATGGAGCAGTTGCTCGATGAGTACGATGCCGTGTTCATGGGGATGGGCACCTACACCTACATGAAGGGCGGTTTCCCCGGCGAGGACCTGCCGGGCGTACACGACGCCCTGGACTTCCTGATCGCCAACGTGAACCGCAACCTCGGCTTCGAGAAGTCGGCCGAGGACTTCGTCGACATGAAGGGCAAGCGCGTGGTGGTCCTGGGCGGCGGCGACACCGCGATGGACTGCAACCGCACTTCGATCCGCCAGGGCGCCAAGTCGGTGACCTGTGCCTATCGCCGTGACGAAGAAAACATGCCGGGCTCGCGCAAGGAAGTGAAGAACGCCAAGGAAGAGGGCGTGAAGTTCCTCTTCAACCGCCAGCCCATCGCCATCGTCGGCGAGGACCGGGTGGAAGGCGTGAAGGTGGTCGAGACCCGTCTCGGCGAGCCGGACGCCCGCGGCCGCCGCAGCCCCGAACCGATCCCCGGTTCCGAGGAGATCATCCCGGCGGAAGCCGTGCTGATCGCCTTCGGCTTCCGGCCGAGTCCGGCGCCGTGGTTCGAGCGCTTCGAGATCGCCACCGACAGCCAGGGCCGCGTGGTGGCTCCGGCGCAGGCGCAGTTCAAGCACCAGACCAGCAACCCGAAGATCTTCGCCGGTGGCGACATGGTCCGTGGTTCCGACCTGGTGGTGACGGCGATCTTCGAAGGACGTACCGCGGCCGAAGGCATCCTCGACTACCTTGGCGTCTGACCCGCGGCGCCACCGGCGCTGCGACAAATCACCGCGATAGACAAAAGGCACGGCCCCCGCCGTGCCTTTTGTTTTGTGCTTTGCGACAATAGCGGCCCTTTTCGCCCGCCGGCCTGTGGATAACCCCCTTCCGCACGCGCCCGCGTGAAGCCAGCAGCCTTTGATCGGATGCCGTTATGACTGCCCTGAAGAACGACCGCTTCCTCCGCGCCCTGCTCAAGCAGCCCGTCGATGTCACCCCCGTCTGGATGATGCGCCAGGCCGGTCGTTACCTGCCGGAATACCGTGCCACCCGTGCCAAGGCCGGCGATTTCATGAGCCTGTGCATGAACCCGGAGCTGGCCTGCGAAGTGACCCTGCAGCCGCTGGACCGTTACCCGCAGCTGGACGCCGCGATCCTCTTCTCCGATATCCTGACCATTCCCGATGCCATGGGCCAGGGCCTGTACTTCGAGACCGGCGAAGGCCCGCGCTTCCGCAAGGTGGTCTCGTCGCTGGCCGACATCGAGGCGCTGCCGGTTCCCGATCCGGAACAGGACCTGGGCTATGTTATGGATGCCGTGCGCACCATCCGCCGCGAGCTGAACGGCCGCGTACCGCTGATCGGCTTCTCCGGCAGCCCCTGGACCCTCGCCACCTACATGGTCGAGGGCGGCTCGAGCAAGGACTTCCGCAAGTCCAAGGCGATGCTCTACGACAACCCTCAGGCCATGCACGCTCTGCTGGACAAGCTGGCGCAATCGGTGACCAGCTACCTCAACGGGCAGATCCACGCCGGCGCCCAGGCGGTGCAGATCTTCGACTCATGGGGCGGCAGCTTGTCGGCGGCGGCCTACCAGGAGTTCTCCCTGACCTACATGCGCAAGATCGTCGATGGATTGATCCGCGAGCACGACGGACGCCGGGTGCCGGTGATCCTCTTCACCAAGGGAGGCGGCCTGTGGCTGGAGTCGATGGCCGAGGTCGGCGCCGAGGCGCTGGGCCTGGACTGGACCTGCGACATCGGCAGCGCCCGGGCCCGTGTCGGTGAGCGCGTAGCCCTGCAAGGCAACATGGATCCCTCGGTGCTCTACGCCAATCCGGCGGCGATCCGCGCCGAAGTCGCGCGAATCCTGGCGGCCT
This sequence comes from Pseudomonas sp. DL, assembly GCF_047199225.1. NCBI lineage: Bacteria > Pseudomonadati > Pseudomonadota > Gammaproteobacteria > Pseudomonadales > Pseudomonadaceae > Pseudomonas > Pseudomonas sp. DL. The sequence continues at coordinate 5,855,053 of NZ_CP178323.1, read as the reverse complement.
ACGGCAAGGGTACGGGGCATGTGTTCAATCTTGGCCACGGCATCACCCCGGAAGTCGACCCGGCCCATGCCGGCGCCTTCTTCGAGGCGGTGCACGAGCTGTCGGCGCAGTACCACGGCTGAGCCGGAACGAAAGAAGGGGAGCCGAGGCTCCCCTTTTTTCATGCGCGGGCCGACGGCCCTCCGGCGCGTTGGCTGGCGGGGTCGCGCCGGTGGCGTACCCGCCCTACGCAACCCGCCCGGCTCAACTGCTTACCTTGCCGGTGCGGTCGTTGATCACGAACAGCTTGCCGTTGGCGTCGCGCACGAGGATTTCCGCGCCCGGCTGGCCATCCATGTCGGCCACCGAATCGATGCTGTAGTTGACGTCGCCGATGCGGTAGTCGCTGCTGGCGCCGCTGGCGTGGTGGATGACCCGCACCTTGCCCTGCATCACCACGATCAGCTCGTTGCCCGGCTTGCCGTCGGTGTCCGCGGTGCCGCCATAGAGTGCCCAGGCGCTGGCGCCGATGTTGTATTCCTTGCGGGAACTGGCGTTGCTGATCACGTAGATGCCGGTGCTGGTGCGGCCGATGATCTCCGCGCCGGGCTGGCCGTCGAGGTCGGCGATCTGTGCGAGCGCGTGGTAGCCGCTGAAGGTGAAGTCCTTGGCGCCACCGGTGCGCGGGTCGATGACCTTGACGCCGTTGCCCATGTTCAGCACCAGTTCCTTGCCCGGCGCGCCGTCCACGTCGGCGACGTCGAACAGGCCCCAGGTGCCGTTGTAGCTGAAGGTGGCGTCGCGTTGCGTACGGGTGCGATCGAATACGGTGCGCACGCCGTTGCCGATGCTGAGGATGACTTCGTCGCCGGCGACGTTGTCGACGTCGGTGGCGCGCATGATCGCCCAGGAGACGTTGCCTACCGGGTACTTGCGCTGGGTGGTGCTGGCGTGGGAAACGATCACCAGGTCGGGACCGGCCTTGACCAGGATTTCCGCGCCGGGCTGGCCGTCGGTATCGGTGGCGCCGAAGACCGACCAGACCACGTTGCCGAAGCTGTAGTTGCGGGTGCTGCCGCCTTCCACCACCTGCAGGTTGGCGCCGTCGCGGTAGACCGCGGCGAGCTGGCCGTTGCCCCGCAGGTCCCAGGTTCCTACCAGAACGCCGGCCGCCTGGGCTGCGCTGGCGCAGAGGGAGAACAGTGCCGTGCCGAGCAGGCAGGCGCGCTTGATCGCTGGTTTCATAAAGTCCCTTTCATATCGCTGTCGAGGCCGGCCGGATGCCGGCCGCAGCAGCATAGAACAGCGCTTGCCGCGCTCAAGGGAAACGCGAGGGATTTGTCGAGCGCTTGGCATTTGTTCGTGAAACTGGTTGCCCGCCCAGCAGGCGGGCGCGGGTGTCGCTCGGCGGCTCGCCGGTCCAGCGCTTGAAGGCGCGGGTGAAGTTGGTTGGATCGCTGTAACCCAGGTACAGGGCGATACGCTGCAACGACACCTCGGGACGCCGCAGCAATCGCAAGGCCTGGCGCTGGCGAGCCTGACCGAGCAACTGGCGAAAGCTGGTGCCGGCGTCATGCAGATGCCGCTTGAGGCTGCGGCTGGACAGGTGCAGGCGCGCGGCTACTTCCTCCAGGTTGGGGAAGCGCTGTTCCTGGCGTTCCAGCTCCAGCCGCACGCGGGCGCAGATGTCCCGGCGGCCGGCATCGAGCAGCGCCAGTTCGCGCTCGCAGTGTTCGCGGGCGCGGCGCAACGCAGCTGGATCGGCCATCGGTAGCGAGCGGGCGAGCAGGATGGCGGGGAACACCAACTGGACGTGGGCCTGGTCGTAGCGGCACTGCGGCAGCGGCACAGGCACGGCAGGTTCGGGGTAGTCGAAGTCGAGCCTGCCGACCAGGGCCGGTTCGCCGAGCAGCCAGGCGCCGGAGCGATACAGGCCGATCAGCAGGGCTTCGCTGAAGTACCGGTGCAGCGCCGGCGGGAGCGCAGGGCCTGGCAGCAGGCGCAGGATCACCTGCTCGTCCTCGCGCAGCAGGCTGATTTCGACGTTGCCCTGCAGCAGCGGCATGTAGCGCAGCGCCAGGCACAAGGCATCGCCGAGCGTCGCCGAGGCCATCATCGCGTAGCCCAGGCTGCCATGGGCGGTGGGAGGCGTGCGCAAGGCGAGCTGTGCGCCGAGGCCGGGGTCGCCGCTCAGCGCGAGCGCCGCGGCGGCGATCGCCTGGTACTGCTGCGATGTGACGCGTGCTTCCGGCTCTTCCAGTCGCAGCGTCGACAGACCGATTTCCCGTAGCAGCGCGCGTCCGTCCAGGCCGCGTTCCTCCAGCAGGCCGAGCAGCAGGCGCGGGTAGGCGGCGGTGATGGTCGGTGCGTCGGAGTCCGTGCGGCGGCTCATGCTGGCGTGTCCTGGCCCGAAATGATCGGCAGTCTGGCGCGAGCGCGTCTGCCGCTGCATTGGCTGGTGCCGCAATACTGCCCGGCAACGCAGTCAAGCGGAGAACGAGCGATGCATCCCTGGGCACGACGCAACATTCCACAACTGGCCGGGCGCCTGGCGCTGGTCACCGGCGCCAACAGCGGCCTGGGTTGGCAGGCGGCGCGCACGCTGGCCGGCAAAGGGGCGACCGTGGTGATGGCCTGCCGCAATCGCGAACAGGCGGAGCGGGCGCGGCGGGCGATCCTCGACGAGTATCCCCAGGCACGCCTGGAGCTGGCCGATCTCGACCTAGCCGACCTCGCCTCGATCCGCGCCTGCGCCGCCGGTTTCCGTCAGCGCCACGCACGCCTCGATCTCTTGTTCAACAACGCCGGAGTGATGTTCCTGCCCCTGCGGCGTACCCGCGACGGTTTCGAGATGCAGATGGGCACCAATCACCTCGGCCACTTCGCCCTTACGGGACTGCTGCTGGAGTCGTTGCTGGCCGCTCCACGGCCCAGGGTGGTGGGCATGACCAGCGGTTTCAACCAGTTCGGCCGGCTGCCGCTCGACGACCTCAACGCCGAGCGCGGCTACAACCGCTATCTCGCCTATTGCCACAGCAAGCAGGCCAATCTGCTGTTCAGCCTGGAGTTGCAGCGCCGCGCCGGCCAGCGGGGCGTGCTTCTGCAGAGCCTGGCGGCGCATCCGGGCTACGCGGCGACCAACCTGCAGTACGCGGCACCGGCGATGTCCGGTTCGCGCCTGGGACGCTGGGCGATGAAGGTGGCCAACGGAGCGTTCGCGCAATCGGCGGAGATGGGGGCGTTGCCGGCACTTTCCGCGCTGACCGAACAGCGCTGGTATGGCGGCGCCTATGTCGGCCCGGATCGCTGGCTGGAAACCCGCGGTTATCCGGCGGCGGCGCGGATTCCGCGGAATGCGCGCGACCTGGGGCTGGCCGCGCGGCTGTGGGTGCTATCGGAAGAACTGACCGGAGTACGCTTCTGGTCGGAGTGAAGGCGCCGGGAGACCGGCGCCTCGAACTCAGTGGGCGGCCTGCGCCAGGGTGTTGCCAGGCAGGGCCGGCAGGCGCGCCAGGTGCAGCGAGACCAATACCGCGACCACCAGCAGCGAGCCGATGAACAGTCCGATGCCGTTCCAGCCGTAGTAATGCCAGAACACCCCGCCGAGGGTGCCGGCCAGGCTTGAGCCGACGTAGTAGCTGAACAGGTAGAGCGACGAGGCCTGGCCCTTGGCGCGCAGGGCGCGGCGCCCGATCCAGCTGCTCGCCACCGAGTGCGCGCCGAAGAAGCCGAAGGTGAATAGCAGCAGGCCGGCGAGCATCAGCGGGATCGGCTCGAACAGGGTCAGCAGCAGGCCGCCGAGCATCAGCAGGATGACCGCCCAGAGCACCTTGCGTCGCCCCAGCTTGTCGGCCAGCGAACCGACCCAGGCCGAGCTGTAGATGCCCGAGAGGTAAACCACCGAGAGCACGCCGACCACCGCCTGGCTCATGTGGTAGGGCTCGGCCAGCAGGCGGTAGCCGATGTAGTTGAACAGGGTGACGAAGCTGCCCATCAGCAGGAAACCGATCAGGAACAGCCAGGGCAGTCCGGCGTCGCGGAAGTGCAGGCGGTAGCCGTTGAGCAGGGTCGCCGGCTTCAGCGGTGCCGGCCGGAAGTGTTTCGATTCGGGCAGCACGCGCCAGAACACCAGCGCGGCGACCAGGGCCAGGCCGCCGAGGACCGCCAGTGCGGCATGCCAGGAGATGAAATCGACCAGGACGCCGCTGATCAGGCGTCCGCTCATCCCGCCGATGGCGTTGCCGCCAATGTACAGGCCCATCGACAGGCCGATGTGCTGCGGATGGATCTCTTCGCTGAGATAGGTCATCGCCACCGCGGCCAGGCCGCTCAAGGACAGCCCGACCAGCGCGCGCATCAGCAGCACGCCATGCCAGGTGGGCATCACCGCGCTGCCGAGGGTGAACAGCGCGGCGGCCAGCAGCGAGATGACCATCACCGGCTTGCGACCGATCGCGTCGGAGATCGGGCCGGTGACCAGCAGGCCAAGGGCGAGCATGGCGGTGGCGACGGACAATGCCAGGCTGCTTTCCGCGGCGCTGATGGAAAACGCCTTGGACAGCACCGGCATCATCGGCTGGATGCAGTAGAGCAGGGCAAAGGTGGCGAAACCGCCGGAGAACAGCGCCAGCGAGGTGCGCATGAACTGCGGGGTGCCTTTTTCGATATAGCGTTCGACTTCGGTGGCGGCTTCCAGCACCTCGTTGGCTGCTTCGCGGGCCGCCTCGATTAACGCGGGTTCTTCTTCGGCCTGTGGCCGGACTTGCGGATTGCTCACGGGGCACCTCTGGGGACGGTGGCGAGCAGGCACAACGAGGCCGCGCCACCTGGATTTCAGGGACAAGGGGTCGTTGTTGGAGGTTATGTGGCAAAGGATATAGATAGGTTTATATGATTTCCAATATATTGATCGACACGATTGATATGTAAAAAGACCTAATTGGAGGGGCCGCGTGGAACTCAGGCACCTGCGCTATTTCATCGCCGTCGCCGAGGAGCTGCACTTCGGCCGCGCCGCCGAGCGCCTGGGGATCTCCCAGCCGCCGTTGAGCCAGCAGATCCAGGCGCTGGAGGAGGAAATCGGTGCGCGCCTGTTCGAGCGCACCAACCGCCGCGTCGAACTCACCGACGCCGGCCGGCTGTTCCTCGACGAGTCCCGCCAGGTGCTGGCCCAGGTAGACAAGGCGGTGTTGCTGGCGCGTCGGGCCCACCTGGGGGAACTGGGCGAGCTGAAGATCGGTTTCACTTCCTCGGCACCCTTCACCTCGACCATACCCAGCAGCATCCATGCCTTCCGCAAGGCCTATCCGGACGTACACCTCGACCTGCAGGAAATGAGCAGCCGCCAGGTACTCAAGGCGCTGCTCGAGGAAAGCCTGCAGGTGGGCGTGATCCGCCCGCTGGCGCTGCCGGATGCGGTGCATTGGGTGGAGTTGTTCCGCGAACCGCTGGTGGCGGTGCTGCGGGCTGACCATCCGCTGGCGGCCGGCAGCGAGGATGGCCTGGCCATCGCCGCCCTGGCCGAGGAGCCCTTCGTGTTCTTCCCGCGCAGCTACGGCACCGGGCTCTACGACCAGGTCATCGCCCTGACCCGACAGGCCGGCTTCAGCCCGCGCATCGCCCAGGAGGCCAGCGAGGCGATGACCATCATCGGCCTGGTCTCGGCTGGACTGGGGGTGTCGATCCTGCCGGCGTCGTTCCGCCGCACCCGGGTCGACGGCGTGGTCTACCGCACCCTGAGCGATCCCGAGGCGACGACTGCGGTATGGCTGGTCCGTCGGCAGAACGAGGGCTCGCCGCTGGCGCTGTCCTTCATCGACCTGGTGACCCGTGAGGCGGCCAGCCTGCGCCGGCGCTGAACCGCTCTACGTCAGGACCGAGACGGTGCTCGCGCTTGCCCGCGGCTTTGCCTATCATCCGGGATCAGGCTCGGCTCACGGAGATTTCCCATGCGGCGCGTGGTGTTCAATCAGAAAGGCGGGGTAGGCAAGTCCAGCATCGCCTGCAACCTGGCGGCGGTCAGCGCGGCGGAGGGCTATCGCACCCTGCTGGTGGACCTGGACGCCCAGGCCAACTCCACGCACTACCTGACCGGACTGACCGGCGAGGACCTGCCGGTGGGGATCGCCGACTTCTTCAAGCAGACCTTGTCTTCCGGGCCCTTCAGCAAGAAGGGCAGGGTCGAGATCTACGAGACGCCGTTCGACAACCTGCACATCGTCACCTCCAGCCCCGAATTGGCCGACCTGCAGCCGAAGCTGGAGTCGAAGCACAAGATCAACAAGCTGCGCAAACTGCTGGACGAACTGGACGAAGACTACGACCGGATCTACCTGGATACCCCGCCGGCACTGAATTTCTACACGGTATCTGCGCTGATCGCTGCCGATCGCTGCCTGATTCCCTTCGATTGCGACAGCTTCTCCCGCCAGGCGCTGTATGGCCTTCTCCAGGAGATCGAGGAACTGCGTGACGACCACAACGAAGACCTGCAGGTCGAGGGCATCGTGGTCAACCAGTTCCAGCCGCGCGCCAGCCTGCCGCAGCAACTGCTCGACGAGCTGGTGGCGGAGGAACTGCCGGTGCTGCCGGTGTACCTGATGAGTTCGGTGAAGATGCGCGAGTCGCACCAGGCTTGTACCCCGCTGATCTTCCTCGAACCGCGGCACAAGTTGACCCAGCAGTTCGTCGAGTTGCACGGGCTGCTCGAAAGCTGAGCAGCCTCTGCGGCAGCGCTTCTACGAGGTAACCAGGACGTCGCAGCTCGGCTGGCGCAGGTAACGTTGCGCCAGGTTGCCGAGCAGCGCCTGCATCAGCGCGTTGCGGCTGTGCCGGCCGAGGGCGAGCAGCTCCGGCTGGCGCTGCTTCAACGCGGCGTCCAGGCTGTACGGCAGCACGCCGGGAACCACTTCGTGGCTCAGCTGCGGCCCGACGCCCGGCAGGCGCTCCTGCTCGTCGCTCAGCAATTGTTCGATCAGCCCGGCCTGGGTGGCCAGGTGCGCGGCATTCTGCCTGGGCAGGCCGAGCACGCTGTCGTCGGGGGACTCGAACACGTGCAGGGCGTGCAGGTCGGCTTCCACCGGCAGCAGGCGGTAGGCCTGGCGCAGCGCGGTACAGGCGCACTGGGAAAAGTCCAGGGCGCTGAGCGCCTGGCGGTAGGGTTCGTCCGCCTCGCGCACGGCGAGCAGCACCGGCACCCGGCTGCGCCGCACCACCTGGTCGAGGGTGGTGTTGCCGAAGCGTTCGAAGGTCTTCTGGTGGTGTGCGCCCATCAGCAACAGGTCCGGTTCGAGCGCCCGGGTCTGCTGCAGGATGCCGTCGATCGGCTGGCCTCTGAACAGGTGGATGGCGCTGTCCTCGTCGAGGCCGGCCTCCTTGCGCTTGAGCTGCAGCATGGCGCTGACGGTCTTCACCGCTGACGCCGATAGCCCCGGGTCGTACACGTGCAGCAGGCTGACCCGCGCATCGTGCTGGCGGGCCAGTTGGGCTGCGCGGGCGAGGGCGACGTCGGCTTCCGGGGTGAGGTCGTGGGCGACCAGGAGGTGGCGGATCATGGCGGACTCCGTGGGATGGCTACGCTGGCTTCTCCACTGTCGCGCCGCAGCTCGCTACGGACCTTGATCCATGGCAGAAAAAACCTTCGCCGTGCCCTGCGAAATCTGCCAGTCAGGGCCGCGCGTGGCTGCGTAGCTGGTACAACGCGGTGCTTTCCGCCACCACCTCCCCCTGCTCGTCGGTGAGTTGCAGTTCGAGGCTGTATTCGGCCTTGCCGCGCTCCCCGGCCTCGGTTTCCAGTTGGCGGATGCGCTCGGCATCCAGGCGTGCCTCGACGCGTATGTCGCCCTTGGCCGGGCGGCGGAAGCGCAAGGTCATCTCCTTGACGATGGGATAGAAGCGGGCGCTGTCGAAGCTGGTCAGGAACAGCGCGCCACCGGGAATTTCGGCGAGGGTGAAGAGCGCCCCGGCGTACATGCTGCCGATGTGGTTCTCGTTGCCGGCGCCCGGCATGCGCAGGCGCACGTAGCCGGGTTCGAGGACTTCCGCCCTGAGTCCGCTGCGCTGGACGAAGGCGATCTTTTCTTCGGTCAGGTGCCTGGCGAGTTCGGTGGGCAGTGGCATGGCGCTCTCCATGTCGGGGATCCCAGCCAGACTAGCCGGCCGGCCAGGCCGGGCAAGGACCGAAACGCTCGCCCGGACTGACCGATCCGCTCAGCGTGCGGCGGCGGCCAGGGCCTGGTCGAGGTCGGCGAGGATGTCGTCGATGTGCTCGATGCCGATCGACAGCCGCACCATGTCGTCGGAGACTCCGGCGCGGGCCAGTTCCTCCGCGTTCAACTGGCGGTGGGTGGTGCTCGCCGGGTGGCAGGCCAGGGACTTGGCGTCGCCGATGTTGACCAGCCGCACCACCAGCCTCAAGGCGTCGATGAAGCGCGCGCCGGCGGCGCTGCCGCCCTGGATGCCGAAGGACAGGATCGCCGCCGGGCGGCCCCCCAGGTAGCGCCGGGCCAGGGCGTGCTCGGGGTTGTCGGCGAGGCCGGCGTATTTCACCCAGGCCACCTGCGGATGTTGTTGCAGGTAGCGGGCTACGGCGAGGGCGTTGTCGCAGTGGCGCTCCATGCGCAGCGCCAGGGTCTCCAGGCCTTGGAGGATGAGGAAGGCGTTGAATGGCGAGAGCGCCGCGCCCATGTTGCGCAGCGGTACCACCCGGCAGCGGCCGATGAAGGCGGCGGGTCCGAAGGCCTCGGTGTAGGTGACGCCGTGGTAGGACGGATCGGGCGTGTTCAGCAGCGGGAAGCGCGACTTGTTCGCCGCCCAGTCGAATTTGCCGGAGTCGACCACGATCCCGCCGATGCTGGTGCCGTGGCCGCCCATGTACTTGGTCAGCGAGTGCACGATGATGTCGGCACCGTGCTCGAACGGCCGGCAGAGCACCGGGGTGGCTACCGTGTTGTCGACGATCAGCGGTACGCCGTGGCGGTGAGCGGCGTCGGCCAGTGCCTGCAGGTCGATGATGTTGCCCGCCGGGTTGCCGATGGTTTCGCAGAACACGGCCTTGGTCCGCTCGTCGATCAGCGCTTCCAGGGCGGCGATGTCGTCGTGGGCGGCGAAGCGCGCCTGGATGCCGATGCGTGGCAGGGTGTGGGCCAGCAGGTTGTAGGTGCCGCCGTAGAGCTTGGCCACCGAGACGATGTTGTCGCCGGCCTCGGCGACGGTCTGGATCGCGTAGGTGATGGCCGCCATCCCCGAGGCCACCGCCAGCGCCCCGACCCCGCCTTCCAGCGCCGCGACGCGCTGTTCCAGTACATCGTTGGTGGGGTTCATGATCCGTGTGTAGATGTTGCCCGGTACCTTCAGGTCGAACAGGTCGGCGCCATGCTGGGTGTCGTCGAAAGCGTAGGAGGTGGTCTGGTAGATCGGCACCGCCACCGCGCGGGTGGTCGGGTCAGGGCTGTAGCCGGCGTGGACGGCCAGGGTTTCCAGTTTCATGCAGCGTTCCTTCGGGCAGATTGGAAGGACGCAGCATGGGAAAGCGCGCCGGGCGGGTCAATGCGCCCGGGCAAGGAAAAGCGTGCCTGGTTAGACCGTTGTGTTCGCCGCTTATGCCTGTCAGCGCAGGCCGATGTAGATGTTGTAGGCGCTGATCAGGGTGATCAGGGTGCCGACGATGACCAGCAGGGTGCGCGGCGAAAGCTTCTTGCACAGCAGGGCGGCGAACGGCGCGGCGAACAGGCCGCCGAAGACCAGTCCGGCGACCATCTTCCAGGTGTCCGGCTGGCCGGCGAGGAGGATGAAGGAGGTGGCGCTGGCGATGGTCAGGAAGAACTCGGCGAAGTTCACCGAGCCGATGGTGGTGCGCGGGTCGCTACCCGAGCCGATCAGGCTGCTGGTGACCACCGGGCCCCAGCCGCCGCCGCCGGCGGCATCGACGAAGCCGCCGAAGAGTGCCAGCTTGGCCACGTGGCGCGGTGCCCGGCGCGTGATCACGTGGCGGTAGGCCTTGCTCAGGATGTACAGGCCCATCAGCAGCAGGTAGGCGGAGATGAAGGGCTTGAGCTGGTGGCCGTCGAAGCGGGTGATCAGCACGGCGCCGAGCACCGCGCCGATCATTCCCGGCAGCAGCAGGCGGAGGAAGAGTGACTTGTTGACGTTGCCGAGCTTGACGTGGGAAATCCCGGAAAAGCCGGTGGTGAACACTTCGGCGATGTGCACGCTGGCGCTGGCGGCGGCCGGCGTGGCGCCAGCGCTGAGCAGGAAGGTGGTGGCAGTAATGCCGTAGGCCATGCCCAGCGCACCGTCGATCACCTGGGCGAAGAAGCCCACCGCCACCGCGCTCCAGAAACCTCGGCTGGTCAGGGCCTGCTCGATGATCTCGAAGCCGCTGCTGCCGCCGTTGTCGAAGAACAGGCGCCAGGCCAGGAAGGCGAGCAGGCCGACCAGGATCAGCACCGCCGCCCACATGGCGGCGCGCAGTACCGGGTGGTCGTCCGGATGGGTGACGAAATCTTCGACAGGAGGCAGACCTAGCGCCTGGTGTTCGGTGTTGATCGAACTCTGGCTGAGATCGAGGTCGCGTATCTTCATGCGGCAAGGCGCCTGACAGGAGGTGGTAGAACAGGCTGGAATAAGTGTGGCGGCGAAGATAATCGGCTTTTCTTAGTGCGTCTAAGAAGTTTTCCGAAGGTATTTATTCCATTGCGGCATTATCGGCCGCCGTTCTGTCAGGGCATCCCGTCAGGAGGAGCAACTGATTTCCAGGTGCCGCCCCCAGTCCGGCGGGCGCCGAGTGAAGCGCTCCATGCCCGGCTGTTCCTCGAACGGGCGACTCAGTACCTGGTGCAGCAAGCGGACTTCCGTGTAGTCGCCCTGCTCGGCCGCTTCGATGGCCTGCTGTGCCAGGTAGTTGCGCAGCACATAGAGCGGATTGACCGCGTGCATGCGCCGGCGCCGCGACTCCTGGTCTCCGCCTTCTTCCTCGACGCGCCGGCGGTAGGCCTCGGCCCAGCGGTCGAAGGCCTCGCGGTCGACGAAGTCGTCGCGCAGGCTGGCCAGCGCCCGCTCCGGAGTTTCTTCGCCGAGTCGGCGGAAGAACAGCGAGTAATCCACCGCGCTGCCCTGCATGCGCTGCAACAGTTCCTGGACCAGGGCATGGTCGTTCTCCGCGGCGACGCCCAGGCCCAGGCGCCGGCGCATCAGGTCGAGGTAGTGGGCCTGGTAGAGGGGCAGGAACAGGTCGAGGCTGGCGCGCAGTTCGTCCACTTCCACCAGTGGCGTCAGCGCCTGGGCCAGGGCGGCCAGGTTCCAATGGGCGATCGGTACCTGGTTGCTGAAGGAGTAGCGGCCGGCGTCGTCGGAGTGATTGCAGATGTGATTGGCGTCGAAATCGTCGAGGAAGGCGTAGGGCCCGTAGTCGAAGGTAATGCCGAGGATCGACATGTTGTCGGTGTTCATCACCCCGTGGCAGAAGCCATAGGCCTGCCAGCGGGCGATGAGTTCGGCGTTGCGCTCGACGACCTGGCGGAACATCGCCGCGTATGGCCGCTCGGCTGCGTTGCAGTCGGCGAAGTGGTGTTCCAGAACGAACGCCGCCAACTGTTTCAACTGGTCGTGCTGGCGGGTGTAGTAGAAGTATTCGAAGTGACCGAAGCGCACGTGGCTGGGCGCCAGGCGCAGCAGCGTCGCCGCGCTTTCCTTCTTCTCGCGCCAGACCGGCGTGCTCGAACCGATCACGCAGAGCGCCCGGCTGCTGGGAATGCCCAGTGCCGGAAGGGCTTCGGAGGCGAGGAACTCGCGGATCGACGAGCGCAGCACGGCGCGCCCGTCGCCCATCCGCGAGTAGGGGGTCTGGCCGGCGCCCTTGAGGTGCAGGTCCCAGTGCTCGCCGGCCTGGTTGATCACCTCGCCGAGCAGCAGGCCGCGGCCGTCGCCCAGGCGCGGGTTATAGGAGCCGAACTGGTGGCCGGAATACACCATCGCCCGCGGCTCGGCCTCCGACCACAGCTTGTGCCCGCCGAACAGTTCGGCGAACAGCGCTTCGTCGCTGGTTTCCGCTGGCAGGTCGAGCAGCGCCAGGGCGGCGGGGCTGGCTACCACCAGGCGCGGCTCGGCGATGGGGTCGGGCAGGACTTCGGTGGAGAAGGCGCCGCCCAGGCGGGCGAAGCGGTTGTCGAAGTCGAGGTCGTCGAGTGATTTCAAGAGAGGCCTCCGGCAATTCCCGAGCATTGTGCTGGGAATTGCCGGAGGGCGTCCAGGCCCGGAGGTTCAGCGGGTCGGTTCGGCGGGACCGTCCTGGCCCTTGAGCGCGGGCGGATTGCCGACGCCGCTGTGCTGCGGCTCGCCGACGAACAGCTGGACCTGCTGGCCCTGGAGGTTCTTGACGAACACATCGACCTGGTTGAAAGCCATGTCGATCTTGTGTTCGCGGAAGCTGGTGGCGATCTTCGTCAGGATCTCGTCGGTAGAGGGGTTGCGGTCGCCCAGTTCGCGGACGTGGAAGCGCAGCTCGTAGTCGAAGGTACTGGCGCTGATGGTCAGGAAGTACAGCAGCGGCTCCGGGTCGCGCAGTACCCGCGGGTTTTCCTTGACCGCCTGCATCATCAGCTTGCGCGCCAGCGGCAGGTCGGTCTCGTAGGCCAGGCCGATCTTGATGGTGACCCGGGTCACGGTATCGCTCAGCGACCAGTTCACCAGTTGCCCGGTGATGAAGGTCTGGTTCGGGACGATGATCTCCTTGCGGTCGAAATCGGTGATGGTGGTGGCGCGGATGCGGATCCGGCTGACCGTGCCGGACAGGTTGCCGATGGTCACCACGTCGCCGATTCGTACCGGACGCTCGAAGAGGATGATCAGGCCGGAGACGAAGTTGGAGAAGATCGCCTGCAGGCCGAAACCGAGGCCTACCGAGAGCGCCGCCACCAGCCATTGCAGCTTGTCCCAGCTGACCCCGAGGGTGGACAGGGCGCTGACGATGCCGATGCCGCTGATGGCGTAGGAAAGCAGGGTGGTGGTGGCGTAGGCGCTGCCCTGGGCCAGGGTCAGGCGCTGCAGTACCAGGACTTCCAGCAGGCCGGGCAGGTTGCGCGCCAGGGCCACGGTGACCACCGCGATGGCCAGCGCCGCGAGGAAGTCGCGCAGGCTGATCGGCACGCTGGTGGCCGCTTCGCCGGTGCCGGCGGTGTACTGGTACAGGGTGACGTTGTCGAGGTAGGAGATCACGCTGATCAGGTCGGCCCAGACCCAGTACAGGCAGACGATGAAGCCGATCAGCAGGGCCAGGCGGATCAGCCGCAGCGATTGCTGGTTGATCTGCTCGATGCCGAGGGTCGGCTCCTCGACGTTGGTCTCGCCGTCGACGCCTTCCTTCGCCGCGTTCTGCCGTTTCGCCAGGGCCCGGGCGTAGGCCAGGCGCCGGGCCGCCACGCCCAGGCCGCGGACGAAGGCGGCTTCGATGACGAACCAGAGCAGCAGCAGGTAAAGGGTATCGATGAGACGGTCGGTGAGCTTCAGCGAGGTGTAGTAGTAGCCGAAGCAGACCGCGACGAAGAGCACCAGCGGCAGCGCGGTGAAGAGGATGCCGACGATCATCTTGATCAGCGACGGACGCTCGTCACCGGGGCTGCTGAACAGCAGGCGGCTGAGCAGCCAGGCCATGGCCGCGTAGCCGAGCAGGACCACGGCGATGCCGATCACGTCGTCGGCCAGACTCGCCGGCTGGTGCTCGGCCACCGTCACCACGCCGACCAGCGCCAGGACCACAACGCCGAGGCGGACCAGGTGCCGGTCGAGGAAGCCGACCTGTTCGCGGCTCCAGTGGAAATGCCGCTCGGCAATGCCGCCCGGGGTGAGGATGCGATGGGCGGTGTAGAACAGCAGCCAGACCTGGGCCATTTCCAGCAGGGCGCTGCCGAGGGTGGCGTTCTGGCCGCGGGCGTCCAGCAGCAGGGCCAGCCCGGCGACGGCGAAGGTCAGGGTGCCGGGCAGGGCGAGGAGGATGGTGATCAGGATCGCCAGCGGGGTATGCAACTGGCTGTCGCGCTTGAAGTGGCCGATGTCGTCGTTCAGCTCCGCCAGCTTGTCGTACAGGTAGCGGCGTTTCCACAGCAGCGCGGCGATCAGCAGGAACAGCGGCAGGAACAGCAGCGGCCGATCGACCAGGCCTTCGCCCAGTTCACGCACCCCGGAGCCCCAGGGGATCTCGGTGAGCTGGTTCTTCAGCAGGGTCGGGGTCATCTTGAACCAGGACAGGTCGAGCGGCTGGTTGCTGGGAATCCAGAACATCTGCTCGTCGAGGGTGGTGCGCAGGCTCTCGCTGGTGGAAAGCAACTGTTTCTGGTTCAACTGCAAGGTGATCGCTTCGTTGAGCAGCGCGTTGAGTTCGTGGTTGAGCCGTTCGAGCAACTCGGAACGGGTTGCCAACAGGGTGTCGAGATCCTTGCGCAGTTCCGGCGTGACCTGCTCGCTGGGCTGCTGGGCGAGCAGGTCGTCCAGGTATTGCTGCGGGGTCGCCAGCTTGTCGCGTTCCTGGTTCAGTTCGAACTGGCCGAGGCGCAGGTCGGCGATCTCGTCGGCCAGGCTCTGGTCGGCCTTGATCTTGGGCAGCGCCTGTTTCTGCTTGTAGAGGATGCGCGACAGCAGCAGGCTGCCGCGCAGGACGTTGATCTGTTCCTCGAGGGCCTGGTTGGACTGGGTCAGGTTGTCCAGTTGCTGCTTGGTCTCGAGGTTGCGCCGGGTGAGCACGTTGAGGCGGTCGGTGGCACGCAGGAGGTAGTCGGAGAGACGCAGGTTCTTGGCGTTCTCCTGGCTCAGCAGGCTGTCGGTGCCGGCCCCCTGGGCGCCTTCCTTGGACAGCTCGGCGACGGTCTTTTCCGACTGCTCGCGGCGCTTCTCGCTGATCAGCGCCTGCAGGTCGAGGGTTTCCTTTTCCAGGCGCGAGATCTTCTCGGTGAGCAGATCGTGCTGGCTCTTGCCGAGGTCCTGCAGCAGGTTGTTGCCGGCCAGCTCCTGGCGCAACAGCTGGCTCTGCACGGTCAATGCGGCCTGCTCGGCGAGCAGCTCGCCGCGACGGTCGGCGTTGATCGTCTTGCCGCTTTCCTTGCCGGCCTTGAGCAGCGAGCCGATTTCCAGGATCCGTGCCTGCATGCTGCTGATGCCGGCCTGGGCTCGTTCCGGACGGGTCTCGGCGGTGATCGACAGGCTGTTGGCCTCGCCCAGGGCTTTCTGCCACTCGGCCTGCTGGGTGGTGCGGTCGTTGAGCAGCATTTCCAGGCGGGCCGCGCTCTCGCCGCTGTAGCGTTCGCTGACCGGACGTTCTTTGGTCTTCTTCAGGCGCTCCAGTTCGCGCTGGTTTTCCTCGATCTGCCGGGGCGCGTCGCTCAGGCGCTTTTTCAGGTCCTCCAGGCTCTGCAGCGCTTCGTCGCGCGCGGCGAGGAACTTGAGGGTCTGTTCGAGGCTGGCCTTGGCGACCTTCTGGTCGGCTTCGGCGAGCTTGCGCTCGGCCAGCTTGTCGAGGCTTTGCTGGACGGCCTCGGCCGAGGGCGGCTCGGACTGGGCGAGGAGCGGCGGACTGGCAAGGCAGAGGCCGAGGAAAAGAATAGCGATCAGGGAGCGAAGGGCAGGCATGGTCGAGAAGAGACTCGAAGAAGGGTGAATGCAGGTTAGTGGTGGCTCCGAGGCGCCGCAAGGCGCCTCGGAACGGGAATTCGACAGGAAATCAGAGGAAAAGTCCGGGCCCTGGGCGGCCTTCCGGAAACTTCACGCCGACCTTGCGGATACGGTTGCCTTCCAGGGCGGCCACGGTCCAGGTCAGGCCGTTCCACTCCACCTGGTCGCCGATCACCGCTTCGCCGCCGATCTCGTGGGCGATGAAGCGGCCCAGCGCTTGCTCGCCGTCGATGCCGTCGAGCTTCAGGCCGTAGAGCGAGGCCACCGCCGACAGCTGGGCATCGCCTTCCAGCACGAAGTCGCCGAAGAAGCGCGCGCCGAGGCCCCGGTCGGGCGCCTGGCTGAACAGCTTGCCGAGGGCCGGCAGGTCGTGTTCGTGGCCGATCACGCAGAGAATGTCGTCGGCCTCGAGGATGGTGCTGCCCGACGGGTGGAGCAGTTCGGTGCCGCGGAACAGCGCGGCGATCCGGGTCCCGCCGGGCATCTTCAGCTCGCGCAGGGCGGCGCCGATGCACCACTTTTCCTTGTTCAGGTGGTAGACGAACAGCTCCCACTCGCTGGTCGGGTGGATCTCCAGGCCGGCGCGGGATATCGGTGCCGGGTCCGGCGGCACCACCACCCGCAGCAGCCTGGCCGCCCAGGGCAGGCTGGTGCCCTGCACCAGCAGTGAGACCAGGACGATGAAGAAGGCCACGTTGAAGAACAGCTGGGCGTTCGGCAGGCCGGCCATCAGCGGGAACACCGCGAGGATGATCGGCACCGCGCCGCGCAGGCCGACCCAGGCGATGAAGGCTTTCTCGCGGTCGTGGAAGGCGCGGAACGGGATCAGTCCGATCAGTACCGACAGCGGTCGTGCCACCAGGATCATCCACAGCGCCAGGGCCAGTGCCGGCAGGGCGATCGGCCACAGGTCGTGGGGTGTGACCAGCAGGCCGAGGACCAGGAACATGCCGATCTGCGCCAGCCAGGCCATGCCGTCGAGCATGTGCAGGATGCCGTGGCGGCTGCGGATCGGGCGGTTGCCGAGGAGCAGGCCGCACAGGTAGATGGCGAGGATGCCGCTGCCGCCGACGGCGTTGGCCAGGGCGAACACCAGCAGGCCACCGCTGATCACCAGCAACGGGTAGAGGCCGCCGGCCAGGTGCATGCGGTTGATCAGTTGCAGCAGCAACCAGCCGCCGCCAAGACCGAGCAGGGCGCCGAGACCGAACTGCTGCACCAGGTGCAGGGCGAAGCCCCAGCTGAGGCCGGTCTGGCCGCTGGCGAGCATCTCGATCAGGGTCACGGTGAGGAACACCGCCATCGGGTCGTTGCTACCCGATTCGATTTCCAGGGTCGCGGTGACCCGCTCGTTGAGACCTTTGCCGCCGAGCAGGGAGAACACCGCGGCGGCGTCGGTGGAGCCGACGATGGCGCCGATCAGCAGGCCTTCCATCCAGTGCAGGTCGAACAGCCAGGCTGCCGCGATGCCGGTCAGGCCGGTGGTCACCAGCACGCCCAGGGTGGCCAGCGACAATGCCGGCCAGAGCGCCACGCGGAAGCTGGAGACGCGGGTGCGCAGGCCGCCGTCGAGGAGGATCACGGCGAGCGCCAGGTTGCCCACCAGGTAGGCCATCGGATAGTTGTCGAAGACGATGCCGCCGACCCCGTCGTTGCCGGCGATCATGCCGACGGCGAGGAAGATCACCAGGATCGGGATGCCCAGGCGGGAGGACAGCGAGCTGACGAGGATGCTCATGCCGACCAGCACCGCCCCGATCAGGAAGAAATTATTGACGGTGACGGCGTCCAAGGTCGGCCTCCTCGCGGCGGGACAGGGGGAAGGCGACGCTACGGGTCGGTTTTACGTAGGGGAATTACGTAGACAGGATGCAGGCCGCATGCCAAGTGATTCTAACCTGCGGATTTGGCGGACTGTAAAGGGGCGGCTGCGGTTTTTTTCGAAGGAATTCCAAGGCTTTCGCGTTGTCCGGGCGAGTGCGCGCGGACTCGCCGGCGTGGCCGCCAGGCAACGGCAACCCGGCGTCCATGCCCGGACATAAAAAAGCCCCGGACGTGACCGGGGCGGGAAAGGGCAGGCAGGATCAGAACCATTCTTCCTGCATGCTCGAACACACGTCGTCGCGGGCCTCCAGCAGCGCCAGTTCGTGGTGGCAGCCAGGCACTTCCCAGGTCAGGAAGTAGCGTGCGGCCTGCAACTTGCCGCGATAGAAGTCGGCGTCGGCGCAGTCGCCGCGAGCCAGCCCTTCCTCGGCGCGGATCGCCTGCTCCAGCCAGCGCCAGCCGATCACCGCATGGCCGAACACTTTCAGGTACAGCGCCGAGTTGGCCAGGCCCTGGTTGACCTGGCCCTGCATCAGGTCGCCGAGCAGTGCCAGGGTCACCTCGGACAGCCGCGCCACCAGCCGTTCCAGCGGCTGGCGCAGGGCGACCAGGGATGGGTGGGCTTCGGCGCGCCGGCAGGCATCCTGGATCAGGCGGGTCAGCTGGCGCAGGCCGGCGCCATTGTTCTGCCCGACCTTGCGTCCCAGCAGGTCGAGGGACTGGATGCCGTGGGTGCCTTCGTGGATCGGGTTCAGGCGATTGTCGCGGTAGTACTGTTCCACCGGGTATTCGCGGGTGTAGCCGTGGCCGCCGAGGATCTGGATCGCCAGCTCGTTGGCCTTCAGGCAGAACTCCGAGGGCCAGGACTTGACGATCGGGGTCAGCAGGTCGAGCAGGTCGTGGGCCTGGCGGCGCTGTTCGTCGTCTTCCAGGGTCTGGCTGTCGTCGAACAGGCGCGCGGCGTACAGGCCCAGGTCGAAGGCGCCTTCGACATAGGCCTTCTGGGTCAGCAGCATGCGCCGCACGTCGGCGTGGCGGATGATCGCCACCTGTGGCGCGCTCGGGTCCTTGCCGTCCGGCAGGCGGCCCTGCGGGCGTTCGCGGGCGTACTCCAGCGAATAGAGGTAACCGGCATAGCCAAGCATCACCGCGCCCATGCCGACGCCGATGCGCGCCTCGTTCATCATCTGGAACATGTAGGCCAGGCCGTGGTGCGGCTTGCCCACCAGGTAGCCGACGCAGGCGCCGTTGTCGCCGAAGTTCAGCGCGGTGGAGGTGGTGCCGCGATAACCCATCTTGTGGAACAGGCCGGCGAGGATCACGTCGTTGCGCGGCCCGAGGCTGCCGTCGGCGTTGACCAGGAACTTCGGCACGATGAACAGCGAGATGCCTTTCACCCCCGGCGGTGCATCCGGCAGCTTGGCCAGGACCATATGCACGATGTTCTCGGAGAGCGGGTGGTCGCCGCCGGAGATGAAGATCTTGTTGCCCTTGATCCGATAGCTGCCGTCGGCGGCCGGTTCGGCGCGGGTGCGGATGTCGGAGAGGGAGGAGCCGGCGTGCGGTTCGGTGAGGGCCATGGTGCCGAAGAAGCGGCCCTCGATCATCGGTTGCAGGAAGCGCTGCTTCTGCTCCTCGCTGCCGAAGCTCTCGATCAGGTTGGCGGCACCCATGGTCAGGAACGGATAGGCCGAGCTACCGACGTTGGCCGCCTGGAAGTGGGCGAAGCAGGCCTGCGACAGCAGGGTCGGCAACTGCATGCCGCCTTGCTCGAAGCTGCGGGTGGCGTTGAGGAAGCCGGCGTCGAGGAAGGCATCCACTGCCGGCTTCACTTCCGGAATCAGCGTGGCTGAGCCATTCTCATAGAGCGGCTCGTGTTCGTCGCCCTTGCGGTTGTGCGGGGCGAACAGCTTTTCCGCCAGGCTCCGCGCGGTGCCGAGGGCGGCATCGAAGGTTTCGCGGCTATGTTCGGCGAAGCGCGGGCGCTGGGTCAGGGCTTCGGCATCGAGGACTTCGTACAGCTCGAACGCCAGGTTGCGGGAACTGAGCAGGGTTTCGGACATGACGACCTCGGCGAAAGGGGGATCGTGGGGCGGCGCGGCGAAGGCATCGACCGTCGCAGGCGGTGCCAGGGTGCCAGCGAGTCTAGGCTGGTGAATGAAGGTCGCCAACCAACATCGATATGCGTGATACAAGGGCCAAACCTGCGACGGCGAGACCGCTGCCGAAGCCTCGGGAGGCTGGTAGAATCCGCGCCCCTCGCCCATGGGCGAGGGCCTGTGCCGACGCGGGGTCGGCGCGAAACCGCCGGGGCCGGGCGGTCCGGCTAGCAGCGCTGCCTGGCGCTGTCCAAGGAGCAGTCATCATGAACTATCGTCACGCTTACCACGCCGGCAACCATGCCGATGTCTTCAAGCACCTGGTGCTGGCGCGGATCTTCGCCCTGCTGGGGCGCAAGGACACGCCGTACGCCTACCTGGACAGCCATTCCGGGGTCGGCCTCTACGACCTGCAGGGTGACGAGGCCAGCCGCACCGGCGAGTGGGAGCAGGGCATCGCCCGCCTGTGGGAGCGCGAAGGCCTGCCCGAGCAACTGGACGATTACCTGGACGTGATCCGTCACCTGAACCCGGACGGCTCCCTGCGCTACTACCCGGGCTCGCCGGAACTGGCGCGGCGCCTGACCCGCGCCCAGGACCGCGTGCTGCTCAACGAACTGCATCCCGAGGACGGCCGCCTGCTCAAGGCCAACATGGCGGGCGAACGGCGGGTCGCCGTGCACCAGGGCGACGGTTGGCTGCTGCCGCGGGCGTTCCTGCCGGCGCCGGAAAAGCGCGCGGTGCTGCTGATCGATCCGCCGTTCGAGCAGGCCGACGAATTGCAGCGTTGTGTCGCTGCGCTCGACGAGGCGATCGGGCGGATGCGCCAGACGGTGGTGGTGATCTGGTATCCGATCAAGGACCAGCGCCAGCTCAAGCGTTTCTACCAGGCCCTGGAACGTAGCGTCGCGCCGAAGCTGCTGCGTGCCGAGCTGCACGTGCATCCGATCGACGACGCCGAGCGTTTCAACGGCTCCGGGCTGGCCATCGTCAATCCGCCGTGGCCGCTGGAAGACGAACTGCGCGACCTGCTGCCCTGGCTGGCCGAGGTCATGGCCCAGAGCCAGGGCGGCTGGCGTCTCGACTGGCTGGTGGCGGAATAGTCGTCAGGCCGGCAGGCACACCCCGGTGCCGCCCAGGCCGCAGTAGCCGTTGGGGTTCTTCGCCAGGTACTGCTGGTGGTAGGCCTCGGCGTAGTAGAAGGGCGGGACGTCGGCGATCTCGGTGGTGATGCGGTCGTAGCCGGCTTTCGCCAGTTCGGCCTGGAAGCTCTCCCGGCTGGCCATGGCCGCGGCTTTCTGGGCCGCGTCGAAGGTGTAGATCACCGAGCGGTACTGGGTGCCGATGTCGCCGCCCTGGCGCATGCCCTGGGTCGGATCGTGGGCTTCCCAGAATACCTTGAGCAGCTGTTCGAAGCTGGTCTCCTGCGGGTTGTAGACCACCAGCACGACCTCGCTGTGGCCGGTCAGGCCGGAGCAGACTTCGTCGTAGGTCGGGTTCGGCGTGTAGCCGCCGGCATAACCCACCGCGGTCACCCAGACACCCGGTTGCTGCCAGAGGCGACGCTCGGCGCCCCAGAAGCAGCCCATGCCGAACAGCACCTGTTGCAGGCCGGCGGGGAACGGCGCGGTCAGCGGGCGGCCGTTGACGAAGTGCGCTTCGGGCACCGGCATGGCGCTTTCGCGACCCGGCAGGGCCTGGTCCGGCGTGGGCAGCTCGCTTTTCTTGGTGAGGATTTCAGAACGCAGAACCATGGCTCTCGTCTCCTGCTCAGGGGGTAGGCGAATGACTCGCGGATGAGCACAGAGAGTACAGCCTTTCCGCGCCGGCGGGGGAAGCCTGGGCGATCAGTGCAGGGTGCGGCAGGGATAGCGCAGCAGACTGGTATTGAGCAGGTCGCTGGGGATCGGCCGGTCGAACAGGTAGCCCTGGCCGATGTCGCAGCGGTTGCGCCGGAGGAAGGCCAGTTGCTCGGCGCTCTCCACGCCTTCGGCGACTACCTTGAGCTTGAGGTTGTGGGCCATGGCGATCACCGCCGAGGTGATTTCCATGTCGTCCTGGCTGTCCGGGATGTCCTTGATGAAGCTGCGGTCGATCTTGATCACGTCGATGGGGAATTTCTTCAGGTAGCTCAGTGACGAGTAGCCGGTGCCGAAGTCGTCCATCGCCAGGGTCAGGCCGAGGCTCTTCAGGCGTTCGAGTTGCTGGCGGGTATCGTCGGTGGCGTCCAGCAGCAGGCTTTCGGTGAGCTCCAGTTCCAGCTGGCTGGCCGGGATGTTCTCTTCGTGGAGGATCGCCGCGATCGAGCCGACCAGGTCCGGGTCGGTGAACTGCTTGGGCGACAGGTTGATGGCGATCTGCAGCTCGCCCAGCCCGGCCTCGGCCAGCTCGCGGGCCTGGCGACAGGCTTCGCGGATCACCCACTTGCCGATCGGCACGATCAGCCCGGTTTCCTCGGCCACGCTGATGAAGCGGTCCGGGCGGATCATGCCTTTTTCCGGATGCTGCCAGCGCAGCAGGGCTTCCAGGCCGAGCAACTGGCCGCTGCGCAGGCACAGCTTGGGCTGGTAGTGCACCGCCAGTTCGTTCTGCGCCAGGGCGCGGCGCAGGTTGCTCTCGACGAACAGCTTGTAGCTGGCCTCGGCGGTCAGCGCCTCGGTGAACACCTGGACCTGGTGCTTGCCGTTGGCCTTGGCCTTGTGTAGCGCCAGGCCGGCGTACTTCATCAGGGTCTGCGGGTCGCAGCCGTGCTGCGGGGCGCTGGCCAGGCCGATGGAGCCGGTGATGTTGATCAACTGGTTGTCGACGAACAGCGGCTTGTCGAGCATGTGCAGGACCTGCGCGGCAATGCTTTCGCCCTTTTCCACCGCGGTGTCGTCGAGCAGCACGGCGAACTCGTTGCTGGCGAAGCGCGCCAGGGTGGCGCCGTCGCCGAGGCAACTGCGCAAGCGCCGGGCCAGGCTGACCAGCAGCTTGTCGCCGGTCTGGTGGCCGAGGCTGTCATTGATCCGCTTGAAGTTGTCGATGTCCACCAGCAGCAGGCTGAGCGGGCGGTCGCCGCTGCTTTCCAGGCGTTCCTCGAGGGCGCCGATGAAATAGTGCCGGTTGGCTAGGCCGGTGAGGTTGTCGCGGTAGGCGAGTTTCTCGATGTGCTGCTGGGCCAGCTTGTTCTGCGTGATGTCTTCGTAGATGCCGATGTAGTGGGTCAGCTCGCCGAGATCGTCGTAGACCTTCGACAGCGACAACTGGCCCCAGTAAGGCTCGTGGTTCTTGCGGCGGCTGCGGAACTCGCCCTGCCAGCTGTTCTGCTGAGTCAGCGCGGAACGCGCGTCGAACAGCAGCTCGCTGAGGTTCTCCAGCGCCGGTAGCTCGGACAGGCGTCGGTTACGCACTTCGTCGGCGCTGTACTGGGTGATCGAGGTGAAGCTCGGATTGACGTATTCCACCACGCCGTCGCGGTCGATCAGCAGGAAGGCACTGGCGCTCTGTTCCACCGCGCGCTGGAACAGGTGCAGGGCGCTGGAGACATTGCGTCGCTCGTGGTTCATCAGGACCTGCGCGTACTGGTCGGCGAGTTCCCCGGCGAAGGCGATCTCGTCGCTCTGCCACATGCGGTTCTCGCCGGCGTGTTCCAGGCACAGCACGCCGACCACCTCGCCGCCGATGCGGATGGTGGCGTCGAGCAGGGCGTTGACGCCCAGCGGCTTCAGGTAGTCCTTGTAGAGTTCCTGGGTGCGTGGGTCGCGCTGGGCGTTGTGGGCGTCGATGGCGCGCCCGCTGTGTACCGCCTCGAGGTAGGCGGGGTAGCGGCTGGCGTCGATGCTCTGGGGCTTCTCGTACTGGTCGAGGTCGCGGCGGTAGACGGTCACCGCTTCCAGGCGCTGGTCGTCGAGCAGCCGCCAGATGCCGGCTCGCGCGGTGCCGTAGGCTTCGCAGGCGGCCTGGGTGATCAGTTGCGCAGCCTCCAGCAGCGGGTCGCTGGACAGGTAGCGATGGCGGGCCAGGCGGACGATCAGGTTCTGCTGGGTGCGCGAGCGCAGCAGGTGTTGCAGGTGGTCGTCCTGGGAGCGCTGGTAGAGGTCCAGGGACGCCTTCAGGCGCAGGTTCTGCGATTCCAGGTCGAGCAACTGTTCGCTGCGCTCGGCGCTCTCCGCTCGCTCCTCGACCATCAGGTAGCCGTGCAGCAACTGGCGGCCATGCTGCTGGAAGGCTTCGCCGAACTCCAGCATGGTCAGCACGCCGTTGGGTGTGTGCAGCTTGTAGCTCACCTGGTAGTGCGGGCGCTTCACCAGTTGCTGCTGGATCTGCTCGTGCAGGCGGTGGCGGGCCTCGGGTTCCATCAGGCTGGCGTAAGGCGCATCGAGCAGTGCGCAGAGGGTAGTCGCCGGCAGCCCGAGCTGGCGCTCGCAGGCAGGATCGAGGAACAGCAGTGCCCAGCTCGGCTCGTTCAGCCGCTCGAAACGCAGCAGCCCGAGCCGCGACGGCACGGGTAGCTGCGTGACAACCTCGGCCGCCGAACGGCTGGCGGCATCGGGATGACTTTTCATGCGAGGCTGATTCCAGGTACTGAGCGAGGGGGAGGCCTCGACCCGTTTCGATGGGGTGCAGGCAAAGGGTGCATTATGCCGATTGGTCTGACAAGTAACTCTGTATCGGCCCGGCAGGGCCCAAGTTAAGCGTATCCGGGAAAAAACCGCTGGACGGTCGGAGGTCTGCGGTGCCGCTGGAAAAGCCCTGTTTTTCGTAGGGTTGGCTTCGCCGGGAGGGTTGGCGTCGAGCGCCTGTCATCGTGCGCGCCGAACTCGCGCCTGCGGGTCCTGTGGCATTCGCTGGCGGTACGACGGGACGCAGTTTCGCCGAGCCGTCAGGCGGGCAAAAAAAGCCCCACCATCCGGTGGGGCCGAGAGACGAGCGTGGCATGCTCGCGAGAGGGGCTGGCCGCTCCGTGGGGAGCGGCGCAGGTATTACAGGAGCAGGGTGCGGATGTCCGCCAGCAGCTCGCCCAGGCGCTTGGTGAAGCGCGCCGCGGCGGCACCGTTGATCACGCGATGGTCGTAGGACAGCGACAGCGGCAGCATCAGGCGCGGCTGGAAGGCCTTGCCGTCCCATACCGGCTGCATGGTCGCCTTGGACACACCGAGGATCGCCACTTCCGGCGCGTTGACGATCGGCGTGAAGCCGGTGCCGCCGATGTGGCCGAGACTGGAGATGGTGAAGCAGGCGCCCTGCATGGCATCGGCCGAGAGCTTCTTGTTGCGGGCCTTGTCGGCCAGCTCGGCGGCCTCGGCGGCCAGTTGCAGGAGGCTCTTCCGGTCGACATCGCGGATCACCGGGACCAGCAGGCCGTCCGGAGTGTCCACGGCGAAGCCGATGTGTACGTACTTCTTGCGGATCAGCGCCTTGCCGCTGGGGGCCAGCGAACTGTTGAAGTCCGGCAGTTCCTTGAGCAGGTGGGCGCAGGCCTTGAGCAGGATCGGCAGTACGGTCAGCTTGACCCCGGCCTTCTCCGCCGCGGCCTTCTGGGCAACGCGGAAGGCTTCCATGTCGGTGATGTCCGACTGGTCGAACTGGGTCACGTGCGGCACGTTCAGCCAGCTGCGATGCAGGTTGGCGGCGCCGACCTGCATCAGGCGGGTCATCGCCACTTCTTCCACTTCGCCGAACTTGCTGAAGTCGACTTCCGGGATCGGCGGGATGCCGGCTCCGCCGGTGGCGCCGGCACCGCCGGACTTGGCGCGCTGCAGTTGCTCCTTGACGAAGACCTGGACGTCTTCCTTGAGGATGCGACCCTTGGGACCGCTGGCTTTCACTTCGCTCAGCTCGACGCCGAACTCGCGCGCCAGCATGCGCACCGCCGGGCCGGCGTGGACCTTGGCGCCGTCGCGGCTGGGTGCGCCGACCGGAGCCGGGGTATCGGCCTTGGCTGGCGCAGGGGCCGCCGCGGCGGGCTTCTGCTCGGCGGCGGGCGCCGCGGCCTGGGCCGGAGCGGCTGCCGGTTGCTCTTCGGCTGCCGGAGCGGCGCCTTCCACCTTCAGCTTGAGGATCAGGTCGCCGGTGCCGACTTCGTCACCGACCTTGATCGAGACGCTTTCCACCACCCCGGAGGCCGGCGAGGGAATCTCCATGCTGGCCTTGTCGGATTCCAGGGTGATCAGCGACTGGTCGGCCTCGACCGTGTCGCCGGCCTTGACCATCACTTCGATGACGTTGGCCTTGCCGGCCGAGCCGATGTCCGGGACCTTGATGTCCTGGACGCTGGCCGCGGCGGGGGCGGCCGGCTTGCTCTCGCTCGGGGCGGGAGCAGGCGCTTCGGCTTTCGGCGCTTCCGGTTGGGCGGGCGCTGCCTCGGCCTTGGCTTCGGCAGGCTGTTCGCCGCCTTCCACTTCCAGCTCGAGGATTTCGTCACCTTCTTTCAAGGTGTCGCCGACCTTCGCCTTGATGCTTTTCACTACCCCGGCCTTGGGACTGGGGATTTCCATGCTGGCCTTGTCGGATTCCAGGGTCAGCAGGCTCTGATCGGCCTCGACCTTGTCGCCGGGCTTGACCAGCAGCTCGATGACTTCACCCTCACCGTTGCCGATGTCGGGTACGCGAATGAGTTCGCTCACATTCCTCTCCTTTTACGTGCCACCACCGCTGTGCGGCGCGCAAAACAAAGACTTTTGGTCCTTGGTTCGTTGTGAGCCGGCGCCGCCCGTTGGCGGCGCCGGCGTGCTCGAAACCCCTCGCTGCCGAGGGGAGTATGGAGCGAATTAGCAATCCAGCGGGTTGCGCTTCTCCGGATCGATACCGTACTTGGCGATGGCCTCGGCCACCACTTTCGGCTCGATATCGCCGCGATCGGCCAGCGCTTCGAGCGCGGCCAGCACCACCCAGTGACGATCCACTTCGAAGAAGTTGCGCAGCTTCTTGCGGCTGTCGCTGCGGCCGAAGCCGTCGGTGCCGAGCACCTTGTACTCCTTGGAGGGAACCCACTGGCGGATCTGCTCGGCGTAGAGCTTCATGTAGTCGGTGGAGGCGATCACCGGGCCGCGACGGCCGCCCAGGCACTCCTCGACGTAGCTCTGCTTCGGCTTCTGGCCCGGATGCAGGCGGTTCCAGCGCTCGACGGCAAGGCCGTCGCGACGCAGCTCGTTGAAGCTCGGCACGCTCCAGACGTCGGCGCCGATGCCGAAGTCGTTGCGCAGCAGCTTGGCCGCTTCCTCGACTTCGCGCAGGATGGTGCCGGAGCCCAGCAGTTGCACGTGGTGAGCGGCTTCCTTCTTGTCCTCCTCGAGGAGGTACATGCCCTTGATGATGCCTTCCTCTGCGCCCTTCGGCATGGCCGGCTGGACGTAGTTCTCGTTCATCACGGTGATGTAGTAGAAGATGTCCTGCTGCTCTTCGATCATCTGCCGCGAGCCTTCGCGGATGATCACCGCCAGTTCGTAGGCGTAGGTCGGATCGTAGGTGCGGCAGTTCGGGATGGTCGAGGCCAGCAGGTGGCTGTGGCCGTCCTCGTGCTGCAGGCCTTCGCCGTTCAGCGTGGTGCGACCGGCGGTGCCGCCGATCAGGAAGCCGTGCGCGCGGCTGTCGCCGGCGGCCCAGGCCAGGTCGCCGATGCGCTGGAAGCCGAACATCGAATAGAAGATGTAGAACGGCAGCATCGGCTGGTTGTGGGTGCTGTAGGAGGTACCGGCGGCAATCCAGCTGGACATGGCGCCGGCCTCGTTGATGCCTTCCTCGAGGATCTGGCCCTTCTTGTCCTCGCGGTAGAACATCACCTGGTCCTTGTCCACCGGCTCGTAGAGCTGGCCGACCGAGGAGTAGATGCCGAGCTGGCGGAACATGCCTTCCATGCCGAAGGTACGGGCCTCGTCCGGGACGATCGGGACGATGCGCGGGCCGAGTTCCTTGTCCTTGACCAGCTGCGAGATGATCCGCACGAAGGCCATGGTGGTGGAGATCTCGCGATCGCCGGAGCCGTCGAGCATGGCCTTCAGGGTTTCCAGCGGCGGAACCGGCACGCTCATGCTCTTCTGCCGGCGCACCGGCATGAAGCCGCCCAGCGCGGCGCGGCGCTCGGCCAGGTACTTGGCCTCGGCGCTGCCTTCTTCAGGCTTGTAGAACGGCAGCTTCTCCAGGTCGGCGTCCTTGACCGGGATGTCGAACTTGTCGCGGAACGCGCGCAGGCTGTCGACGTCGACCTTCTTCACGTTGTGCGCGATGTTCTTCGCTTCGCCGCTGCCGGTGCCGTAGCCCTTGATGGTCTTGGCCAGGATGACGGTCGGCTGGCCCTTGTGGTTGACCGCCTGGTGGTAGGCCGCATAGACCTTGTAGGGGTCGTGGCCGCCGCGGTTGAGCTTCCAGATTTCCTCGTCGGAAAGGTCCTTGACCATTTCCAGCAGTTCCGGACGCGCGCCGAAGAAGTGCTCGCGCACGTAGGCGCCGTCTTTCGCCTTGTAGTTCTGGTATTCGCCGTCGATGACCTCGTCCATGCGCTGCTGCAGCAGGCCGGCGGTGTCCTTGGCGAACAGCGGGTCCCAGAAGCGACCCCAGATGACCTTGTTGACGTTCCACTCGGCGCCGCGGAACACGCCTTCCAGTTCCTGGATGATCTTGGCGTTGCCGCGGACCGGGCCGTCGAGGCGCTGCAGGTTGCAGTTGATGACGAAGATCAGGTTGTCGAGTTTCTCGCGGCCGGCCAGGGAGATCGCGCCGAGGGATTCCGGCTCGTCGCACTCGCCGTCGCCCATGAAGCACCAGACCTTCTGCTTGCCGGCGGGGATGAAGCCGCGGCTTTCCAGGTACTTCATGAAGCGTGCCTGGTAGATCGCCTGGATCGGGCCAAGGCCCATGGATACGGTGGGGAACTGCCAGAAGTCTGGCATCAGCCAGGGGTGCGGATAGGAGGACAGGCCGTTGCCGTCCACTTCCTGGCGGAAGTTCTCCAGTTGTTCCTCGCTGATGCGGCCTTCGAGGAAGGCCCGGGCGTAGACGCCGGGGGACGCGTGGCCCTGGAAGAACACCAGGTCGCCGCCGTGTTCGTCGGTGGGAGCCTGGAAGAAATAGTTGAAGCCGATGTCGTAGAGGGTCGCCGAGGAGGCGAAGGTGGAGATGTGGCCGCCCAGGTCCGGGTCGTGCTTGTTCGCCCGCATCACCATCGCCAGGGCGTTCCAGCGCACCAGGGAGCGGATCCGGCGTTCCATGAACAGGTCGCCGGGCATGCGTGCTTCGTGGGTTACCGGAATGGTGTTGCGATAGGGCGTGGTGATCGCGTAGGGCAGTTGGGTGCCGCTACGGCTGGCCAGCTCGCCCATGCGGGTCATCAGGTAATGAGCGCGGTCTTCACCTTCGCGGTCGAGTACGGACTCCAGGGCGTCCAGCCATTCCTGGGTTTCGACGGGATCGAGGTCTTGCATGGCTTGCTCCAGGGCGGAAAGGCTTCCAGAATCGGATGCCATAGGTGAGCGGCCGGCCTCGTGGGCGACCGCAGCTAATTCTTGGATGTTCTCCGGGGGTGTACCCGGCGACTTGTAGTTTTACTACAGATCAGTCTGAGAAACAGCCCTCTGGATACAATTTTTAGTAGTAAAACTACATTTCGATTGTCGCTGTCAGGCTATAAGGCCCGATGTAGAGCCTTTTCGACGTTGTGCGTCGAGCCTGTGGTCTTCGGTCGGAAGCCCAAACAGGATAGACCATGAGCCTGCCTTCGCTGGCGAATCTGCCGGCCACCCTGCTGCCCGCCGCCGAACGCGCCGGGACTGCCCTCCGCTCCGCTGTCGCCGCCCTCGATGCCGCCGCCCTGGCCCGCCTGGAGGCCTGGCCCGAGGAGCGCCTGGAGGATTTCCGACGGGTCGCCGCGGCCAGCGATTTCGTCGCCGAGCAGGCAGTGCGCGACCCGGCGATGCTGCTGGAACTGGCCGAACGCGGCGAGCTGGAGAACCCCCACGCGCCCGGCGAACTGCGCAGTCAGTTGCAGGCGCGGCTGGAGGATTGCGCCGACGAGGACGAACTCGGTCGGCGCCTGCGACGTTTCCGCACACGCCAGCAACTGCGCATCATCTGGCGCGACCTGACCCGCCGCGCCGCGCTGGCGGAAACCTGTCGCGACCTGTCGGCCCTGGCCGACGCCTGCATCGACCTGGCTTGCGAGTGGCTCCATCGGCGCCAGTGCGAGCAGTTCGGCACGCCGATCGGCCGGCGCTCCGGCGAACCGCAGCGGATGGTGGTCCTCGGCATGGGCAAGCTGGGCGCGGTGGAACTCAACCTGTCGTCGGACATCGACCTGATCTTCGGTTACCCGGAGGGCGGCGAGACCGAGGGGGCGAAGCGTTCGCTGGACAACCAGGAGTTCTTCACCCGCCTGGGGCAGAAGCTGATCAAGGCGCTGGATGCGATCACCGTCGACGGCTTCGTCTTCCGCGTCGACATGCGCCTGCGTCCCTACGGCTCCAGCGGACCGCTGGTCTACAGCTTCGCCGCGCTGGAGCA
Organism: Pseudomonas sp. DL; assembly: GCF_047199225.1. NCBI lineage: Bacteria > Pseudomonadati > Pseudomonadota > Gammaproteobacteria > Pseudomonadales > Pseudomonadaceae > Pseudomonas > Pseudomonas sp. DL. Next base: position 5,825,018 of record NZ_CP178323.1, on the reverse strand, counting down.
GTACTACCAGGACCAGGGGCGCGACTGGGAGCGCTACGCGATGATCAAGGCGCGGGTGGTCGGCGGCGACCAGCAGGCAGGCGAGCAACTGCTCGGCATGCTGCGGCCGTTCGTCTATCGGCGCTACCTGGACTTTTCCGCCATCGAGGCGCTGCGCACCATGAAGCAGCTGATCCAGCAGGAGGTCCGGCGCAAGGGGATGTCGGAAAACATCAAGCTGGGCGAAGGCGGTATCCGCGAGGTGGAGTTCATCGCCCAGGCCTTCCAGTTGATCCATGGCGGGCGCGACCTGAGCTTGCAGCAACGGCCGCTGCTGAAGGTGCTGGCGACCCTGGAGGGGCAGGGCTACCTGCCGCCGGCGGTGGTCGAGGAGCTGCGCGGCGGCTACGAGTTCCTGCGCTACGCCGAGCATGCCATCCAGGCGCTGGCCGACCGGCAGACGCAAATGCTGCCCAGCGACGAATACGACCGCATCCGCGTGGCCTTCATCATGGGTTTCGCCAGTTGGGCCGCATTCCACGAGCGCCTGAGCCACTGGCGGGCGCGCATCGACTGGCACTTCCGCCAGGTGATCGCCGACCCGGACGAGGACGAAAGCGGCGAGGCGGCCTGCGGCAGCGTCGGCGCCGAGTGGATCCCGCTGTGGGAGGAGGCGCTGGACGAGGAGTCGGCCAGCCGGCAACTGGCCGACGCCGGCTTCGTCGATGCCGAGGCGGCCTGGAAGCGTCTCAGCGATCTGCGCCACGGCCCCCAGGTACGAGCGATGCAGCGTCTCGGCCGGGAGCGCCTGGATGCCTTCGTTCCGCGCCTGCTGGCGATGACCGTGGAAAACCCCCAGCCGGACCTGGTGCTGGAGCGGGTCCTGCCGCTGGTGGAAGCGGTGGCGCGGCGTTCCGCCTACCTGGTGTTGCTGACCGAGAACCCCGGCGCGCTGGAGCGCCTGCTGACCCTCTGCGCGGCCAGCCCGATGGTTGCCGAGCAGATCGCGCGGTTCCCGATTCTACTCGACGAGCTGCTCAACGAGGGGCGCCTGTTCCGTCCTCCACAGGCCGCCGAGCTGGCCGCCGAGCTGCGCGAACGGCTGATGCGGATTCCCGAGGACGACCTCGAGCAGCAGATGGAGACCCTTCGTCACTTCAAGCTGGCCCACGGGCTGCGGGTGGCGGCCTCGGAGATCGCCGGCACGCTGCCGTTGATGAAGGTCAGCGACTACCTGACCTGGCTGGCCGAGGCGATCCTCGTCGAGGTCCTCGAACTGGCCTGGCGGCAGTTGGTGCAGCGTCACGGCCGGCCGTTGCGCGCCGACGGCACGCCGTGCGATCCGGACTTCGTCATCGTCGGCTACGGCAAGGTCGGCGGGCTGGAGTTCGGCCATGGCTCGGACCTCGACCTGGTGTTCATCCATGACGGCGACCCCCAGTGCGAGACCGATGGCGGCAAATCCATCGATGGCGCGCAGTTCTTTACCCGCCTGGGGCAGAAGATCATCCATTTCCTCACCGCGCAGACGCCATCCGGCACCCTCTACGAGGTCGACATGCGCCTGCGTCCGAGCGGCGCGGCCGGCCTGCTGGTGAGTTCGCTGGGCGCCTTCCAGCGCTACCAGGAGCAGGAGGCCTGGACCTGGGAGCACCAGGCGTTGGTCCGCGCCCGGGTGCTGGCCGGTTGCCGGCGGGTGCAGGCGAGCTTCGAGGCGGTACGTGCCGAGGTGCTGGCGAGGCCGCGCGATCTCGACGCGTTGCGCACCGAAGTCAGCGAAATGCGCGCCAAGATGCGCGACAACCTGGGAACCCGCGCGACCGCCGCCGGTACCGCCTCGAATGCCTTCGAGGCCACGGCAGCCTTCGATCTCAAGCACGATGCCGGTGGTATCGTCGATATCGAATTTATGGTGCAATATGCGGTTCTAGCTTGGTCCGGAGAACACCCGGCGCTGCTCGAATTCACCGATAACATCCGCATTCTGGAAGGACTGGAACGGGCTGGCCTGATCGCCAGCGAGGACGTCCGTCTCCTGCAGGAGGCCTACAAGGCCTATCGCGCAGCCGCACACCGCCTGGCACTACAGAAGGAGGCCGGGGTCGTGAGCGGCGAGCACTTCCAGACGGAGCGGCGAGAAGTGATCAGGATCTGGCGCGAGCTGCGGCTCGGCTGATCCACTCAGGCACGTAACGCAAGTACGTAACGAATATCTGAAGGAGCTGGCAACTATGTCGATGGCCGATCGTGATGGCGTGATCTGGTATGACGGTGAACTGGTGCAGTGGCGCGACGCGACCACGCACGTGCTGACCCATACCCTGCACTATGGAATGGGCGTGTTCGAGGGCGTGCGCGCCTACGACACCCCGCAGGGCACGGCGATCTTCCGCCTGCAGGCGCATACCGACCGGCTGTTCGACTCCGCGCACATCATGAACATGCAGATCCCGTACAGCCGCGACGAGATCAACGAGGCGACCCGCGCCGCCGTGCGCGAGAACAACCTGGAAAGCGCCTATATCCGCCCGATGGTGTTCTACGGAAGCGAAGGCATGGGCCTGCGCGCCAGCGGCCTGAAGGTCCATGTGATCATCGCCGCCTGGAGCTGGGGCGCCTACATGGGCGAGGAAGCCCTGCAGCAAGGCATCAAGGTGCGCACCAGTTCCTTCACCCGCCACCACGTCAACATCTCGATGACCCGCGCCAAGTCCAACGGCGCCTACATCAACTCGATGCTGGCCCTCCAGGAAGCGATCTCCGGCGGCGCCGACGAGGCCATGATGCTCGATCCGGAAGGCTACGTGGCCGAAGGCTCCGGCGAGAACATCTTCATCATCAAGGATGGCGTGATCTACACCCCGGAAGTCACCGCCTGCCTGAACGGCATCACTCGTAACACTATCCTGACCCTGGCCGCCGAACACGGTTTTAAACTGGTCGAGAAGCGCATCACCCGCGACGAGGTGTACATCGCCGACGAGGCCTTCTTCACTGGCACCGCCGCGGAAGTCACGCCGATCCGCGAAGTGGACGGTCGCAAGATCGGCGCCGGCCGCCGTGGCCCAGTCACCGAAAAGCTGCAGAAAGCCTATTTCGACCTGGTCAGCGGCAAGACCGAGGCCCACGCCGAGTGGCGTACCCTGGTCAAGTAAGCACCGAAGAAGGGTGTGACAGGGAGGCGAAAGCCTCCCTGATCATTTCCGGAGCCTGAATGAGAATTCTGATCGTAGGTCCCTCCTGGGTGGGGGACATGGTGATGGCGCAGACCCTGTTCCAGTGTCTGCGCCAGCGGCATCCCGAGTGCGTGATCGACGTGCTGGCGCCCGAGTGGAGCCGACCGATCCTCGAGCGCATGCCCGAGGTGCGCCAGGCCCTGAGCTTCCCGCTCGGCCACGGGGTGATGGACGTCGCCACACGGCGCCGGATCGGACGCGGCCTGCGCGGTCAGTACGAGCAGGCGATCCTGCTGCCCAACTCGCTGAAGTCGGCGCTGGTGCCCTGGTTCGCCGGAATACCGAAGCGCACCGGCTGGCGCGGCGAGATGCGCTACGGGCTGCTCAATGACATCCGCAAGCTCGACAAGCAGCGCTATCCGCTGATGATCGAACGCTTCATGGCCCTGGCCTTCGAGCCGGGCGTGGAGTTGCCGAAGCCCTATCCGCAGCCGCGCCTGCGGATCGACGACGGCAGCCGCCAGGCGGCGCTCGACAAGTTCGCCCTGAGCCTGGACCGCCCGGTGCTGGCGCTCTGTCCCGGCGCCGAGTTCGGCGAGGCCAAGCGCTGGCCGGCGGAACACTACGCCGCGGTCGCCGAGGCGAAGATCCGTGCCGGCTGGCAGGTCTGGCTGTTCGGCTCGAAGAACGACCATCCCGGTGGAGAGGAGATTCGCCAGCGCCTGATTCCGGGGTTGCGCGAGGAGTCCTTCAATCTTGCCGGGGAGACTTCGCTGGCCGAGGCCATCGACCTGATGTCCTGCGCTGGCGCGGTGGTGTCCAACGATTCCGGCCTGATGCACGTGGCGGCCGCGCTGGATCGCCCGCTGGTGGGCGTCTATGGCTCCACCTCGCCGCAGTTCACCCCGCCGCTGGCGGACCGGGTGGAGATCGTCCGCCTCGGTCTCGAGTGCAGCCCGTGCTTCGAGCGCACCTGTCGCTTCGGCCACTACAATTGCCTCCGCGAGCTGCCGCCTGGCCTGGTATTGCAAGCCCTGGAGCGGCTGGTCGGCGATCCTGCCGAGGTCGCCGGATGAGGGTACTGCTGGTCAAGACCTCGTCCCTCGGCGACGTGATCCACACCCTGCCGGCGCTTACCGACGCCGCCCGGGCGATTCCCGGCATCCAGTTCGACTGGGTGGTGGAGGAAGGTTTCGCCGAGATTCCCGCCTGGCATCCGGCGGTGGCGCGGGTGATCCCGGTGGCGATCCGGCGCTGGCGCAAGAATCTCTGGCAGACCCTGCGCAACGGCGAATGGCGGCGCTTCAAGCAGCGCCTGAAGGAAGTCGACTATGACCTGGTGATCGACGCCCAGGGGCTGCTGAAGAGTGCCTGGCTGACCCGCTACGTGGGCAAGACGCCGGTCGCCGGTCTCGATCGCGACTCGGCGCGCGAGCCGCTCGCCAGCCGCTTCTATCGCCGTGCCTATCCGGTCGCCTGGGGACAGCATGCGGTGGAGCGCACGCGCCAGTTGTTCGCCCAGGCGCTGGACTACCCGTTGCCCGAGTCGGTCGGTGACTATGGCCTGGACCGCGAGCAGTTGGCCGACGCCGACCCTGGCGCGCCGTACCTGGTGTTCCTGCACGGTACTACCTGGGTCACCAAGCATTGGCCGGAAGCCTACTGGCGCGAACTGGCCGAGCGCATGTGCGAGCGCGGCTGGTCGGTGCGCCTGCCCTGGGGCAGCACCGCCGAGCGGGAGCGGGCCGGGCGCCTGGCAGCGGGGTTGGAAAATGCCGCGGTACTCCCCAGATTATCCCTGGCCGGCATGGCCAAGGTGCTTGCCGGCGCGCGCGCCTGCGTGGCGGTGGATACCGGCCTCGGTCACCTGGCGGCGGCGCTGGACGTGCCGACGCTGTCGTTGTTCGGCCCGACCAATCCTGGCTTCACCGGCGCCTACGGGCGCTCCCAGGTACACCTGGGCAGCGACTTCCCCTGTGCGCCGTGCCTGAAGAAGACCTGTACCTACCAGCCGACCGAAGAGGACCGCAAACTGTTCGATCTCAAGCGTGAGCAGCCGCTGTGCTTCACCCGGCTGAATCCCCAGCGCGTGGCCACCCAGCTGGAGGCCATGCTGCTGGCCCCGGAGACCCTCCGATGACCCTGGCGTTCATCCTCTACAAATACTTCCCCTTCGGCGGCCTGCAGCGCGACTTCATGCGCATCGCCCTGGAATGCCAGCGGCGCGGGCACGACATCCGCGTCTATACGCTGATCTGGGAGGGCGACGTGCCGGACGGCTTCGAAGTGCTGGTGGCCCCGGTGCGCTCGATCTTCAACCACCGGCGCAACGAGAAGTTCACCGCGTGGGTCCGCGCCGACCTGGACAGGCGCCCGGTGCAGCGGGTGATCGGCTTCAACAAGATGCCCGGACTGGATGTCTACTACGCCGCCGACGCCTGTTTCGAGGAAAAGGCCCAGACCTTGCGCAACCCGCTGTACCGCCAGTGGGGCCGCTACCGCCACTTCGCCGGCTACGAACGGGCAGTGTTCGACCCGGCCTCGAAGACCGAGATCCTGATGATCTCCGAGGTGCAGCAGCCGCTCTTCGTCAAGCACTACGGCACCCAGGCCGAGCGTTTCCATCTGCTGCCGCCGGGGATCAGTCAGGATCGCCGGGCGCCGGCCAACGCCGCGGACGTGCGTGCGGAATTCCGCCGCGAGTTCGGCCTGGAGGAGGACGACCTGCTGCTGGTGCAGATCGGTTCCGGCTTCAAGACCAAGGGCCTGGATCGCAGCCTGAAGGCGCTGGCCGCGCTGCCCAAGGCGTTGCGCAGGCGTACCCGGCTGATCGCCATCGGCCAGGACGATCCCAAGCCGTTCCTGCTACAGATCGCCGCCCTCGGTCTCAACGACCAGGTACAGATCCTCAAGGGGCGCAGCGATATCCCGCGCTTCCTGCTCGGCGCCGACCTGCTGATCCACCCGGCCTACAACGAGAACACCGGTACGGTGCTGCTGGAGGCGCTGGTCTCCGGCCTGCCGGTGTTGGTGACCGATGTCTGCGGCTACGCCCACTACATCGCCGAGGCCGACGCCGGGCGGGTGCTGCCGAGTCCCTTCGAGCAGGACAGTCTCAACCGCCTGCTCGCGGAAATGCTGGAGGACGCTCCGGCGCGCGCCGCCTGGTCGCGCAATGGCCTGGCCTACGCCGATCACGCCGACCTCTACAGCATGCCGCAGCGCGCCGCCGACCTGATCCTCGGGGAGGCCTCATGAGGCTGGTGCTGGAAGAGCCGTTCAAGCGCCTGTGGAACGGGCGCGACCCGTTCGAGGCGGTGGAGGCGCTGCAAGGCAAGGTCTACCGCGAACTGGAAGGGCGCCGCACCCTGCGCACCGAGGTCGACGGGCGTGGCTACTTCGTCAAGATCCACCGTGGCATCGGCTGGGGCGAGATCGCCAAGAACCTGCTCACCGCCAAGCTCCCGGTGCTCGGCGCGCGCCAGGAGTGGCAGGCCATCCGGCGCCTGCACGAGGCCGGCGTAGCGACCATGACCGCGGTCGCCTACGGCGAGCGCGGCAGCGATCCGGCGCGGCAGCATTCCTTCATCGTCACCGAGGAACTGGCGCCGACCGTGGACCTCGAGGTGTTCTCCCAGGACTGGCGCGAACGTCCTCCACCGCCGCGGCTCAAGCGCGCGCTGGTCGAGGCGGTGGCGCGGATGGTCGGCGACATGCACCGTGCCGGAGTCAACCATCGCGACTGCTACATCTGTCATTTCCTGTTGCACACCGACAAGCCGGTGAGCGCGGACGATTTCCGCCTCTCGGTGATCGATCTGCACCGTGCCCAGACCCGCGACGCCACGCCGAAACGCTGGCGTAACAAGGATCTGGCGGCATTGTATTTCTCTGCGCTGGACATCGGACTGACGCGTCGCGACAAGCTACGCTTCCTGCGCACCTATTTCCGCCGGCCGTTGCGCGAGATACTGCGCGACGAGGCCGGCCTGCTGGCCTGGATGGAACGCAAGGCGGAAAAACTCTACGAACGCAAGCAGCGTTACGGAGACCTGCTCTGATGGCGGGGTGGACCCTCGAACCCGATTACCGTCACCTGGCCGCCGACTTCGGTAGCCTCGATAGCGTGTTCGCCCTGGAGGGCGAGCGCCTGACCCGCGACCCGTTGTCCGAAGTCATCCGCATCGAGCGCGACGGCGTGCGTTACTACGTCAAGCGCTACCGCAGCGCCGGCAAGGGCCTGCGCCGCTACCTGGCGCGACCGCGGATCAAGGCCGAGTGGCAGAACCTCAAGCGCTTCGAGAAGTGGGGCATTCCCACCGCCGAAGTGGTCGCCTGGGGGCTGGAGCGCAAGGCCGGCGCCTTCCAGCGCGGCGCCATGATCACCCGCGAGCTGCCGGGCACCGAGGACTTGTCGGTGCTCGCCTGCAACCGGGATCCGCGCCTGAAGGACCCGCGCTGGGTGGACGGCGTCAGCCGGCAGATCGCCAAGGCTACGCGCCTGATGCACGACCAGCATTTCACCCATAACGACCTGAAGTGGCGCAACCTGCTGGTGGACGCCCAGCCGCTGGTGTATTTCATCGACTGCCCGAACGGCGCGTTCTGGTGGAGCTTCATGCTGCGCTACCGGATCACCAAGGACCTGGCCTGCCTGGACAAGGTGGCCAAGTACCACCTGTCGCGCACCCAGCGCCTGCGCTTCTACCTGCAATATCGCCGTCGCCGGCACCTGAACGAATCCGACAAGAAGCGTATTCGCCAGGTGGTGGCTTTCTTCGAGGGGCGCGAATGAGCGTTTTCATCGCCGCGCAGGACCACGACCTGCTCCAGCGCAACCGTCTGGACAGCTTCGACGCCCTGTGGGCCTTGCAGCTGGATGCCGTGGACGAACCGAATACCGAACGGGGTGGCTGGAGCAGCGTCTACCGTCTCGACCTGGGCGACTCCGCCTACTACCTGAAGCGCCAGAGCAACCACCTGACCCGCAGCCTGCGCCATCCGCTGGGCGAGCCGACCTTCGCCCGCGAGTTCCGCAACATCGAGCGCTACCGGGCGCTGGGCATTCCCGCCCTGCAGGCGGCGTTCTTCGCCCAGCAGGCGGTCGGCGGAGAGCGCCAGGCGATCCTCCTGACCCGCGCCCTGGACGGTTGGCAGGACCTGGACACCTGGCTGGCGTCCTGGCACGACCTGGCCGAAGAGCGGCGCCGGGCGATTCTCCGGGCGGTTGGCAGGCTGGCGCGCCAGCTGCACGCGGCCGGACAGATGCATGGTTGCTTCTATCCCAAGCATGTATTCCTCCGCGAGGGGGCCGATGGTGTCTTCGAGGCCTGCCTGATCGACCTGGAGAAGACCCGGCCGATCTGGTTCGGCCGCCGCGACCAGGTCAAGGACCTGGAGCCGATGCTGCGCCGTGCCCCGGACTGGAGCGAAGCGGACGTGCACGAATTCATCTCCGCCTATGTCGACGAACCCCTCGACTCGGCCGAGGTCGAGCAGTGGTATCGCCTTCTCGACCAGCGCCGTCGGCGCAAGGAGTCGCGCCGATGAGACTGGCCGAACTGCAAGCCGCCGGGCGCCACCCGCAACTGCCATTGCGGGTGACCCTGGCGGATGGCGCTGGCGCTGCCGAACTGCGCCTGGACAGTCTGCTGCGGGTGCTGCCCGGGCAGCGCTACGTCGGTGCCGGCGAATGGCGTGGGCGCAAGGTGCTGGCCAAGCTGCTGGTGGGCGGCAAGGCCGCACGGCATTTCCAGCGCGAACTGGAAGGGGCGCGTCTGCTCGCGGCCCAGGGGCTGACCACCCCGGCGCTGCTGGCCGACGGGCTGCAGCAGGGCGAGGGCGGCTGGTTGCTGTTCGACTACCTCGACGCGGCGCAGAGCCTCGGTGACGCCTGGCGTGCGGTGGAGGCCCAGGCGCCGCTGGGCGATGCCCAGCAAGCGGTGCTCGGCGAAGCCCTGGCAGCCATTGGCGAGCTGCATGCAAAGGGCCTCTGGCAGGACGACCTGCACCTGGACAACCTGTTGCGCCACGCCGGCCGCCTGTATCTCATCGACGGTGGCGGCGTGCGTGCGGAAACTCCCGGCCAGCCGCTGTCGCGACAGAAAGTGCTGGAAAACCTCGGGGTGTTCTTCGCCCAGTTGCCGGCGCTCTTCGATCCTTTCCTGGAGGAGTTGCTGGTGCATTACCTGCTGGCCAACGGCGAGCATGCGCTGCCGCTCGAAGCCTTGCAGAAGGAAATCGCCAAGGTTCGCCGCTGGCGGGTGCGCGACCTGCTGAGGAAGGTCGGTCGCGACTGTAGCCTGTTCAGCGTCGTGCGCGGTCCGTTCCGCCTGTTCGCCGCTCGCCGCAGCGAGGCCGAGACGATGGCGCCCCTGCTGGCGGACGCGGACCGCCTGATCGCCGCCGGCCACGTCTACAAGGACGGCGGCGCGGCCACCGTCGCCCGGGTCGAAGCGAACGGCCGCACGCTGATCATCAAGCGCTACAACATCAAGGGCTGGGTCCATTGGCTGAAGCGCTTCTGGCGGCCGAGCCGGGCCTGGGCCTCCTGGCGCGAAGGCAACCGCCTGGAATTCCTCGGCATCGCCACCGCCCGTCCGCTGGCGATGCTGGAGCGGCGCTGGTGCTGGCTGCGCGGGCGCGCCTACCTGATTACCGATTATCTCGGCGGTCAGGATATAATCGCTCGTTTTAAGCCTTGCCTGGACATGCCCGATGGCGCCGTTTCGCCACCGGAAGCCGAGTTGGCGGCACTGGATCGGCTGTTTTCGACGCTGATCCGCGAACGCATCAGCCACGGCGACCTGAAGGGACACAACCTGTTCTGGCAGGCCCATGAACAAGGCGGCGAATGGGCGCTGATCGACCTGGACGCGATGCGCAAGCATCACAGCCAGGCGTCCTTTGCCCGCGCCTACGCCCGCGACCGCGCGCGCTTCCTGCGCAACTGGCCGCAGGACAGCGGCCTCTACCGGCTGCTGGAGCAACGGATTCCCCGCCTCGGCGACGCCGCCGGGGCTTGAACGACAAGCGACGACCACCGCCTGCGGCGGTCGACGAGTTAAACGAAAGCCGCGGTTGTCGGTCCCACTCCGCAACCGCGAGCTGCTTTGAAGAGGTTCTACCGTGGCATTGACCGTCCTAGGCCTGTCTGGCGCCGTAAGCCATGACCCGTCCGCCGCCCTGTACATCGACGGCAAGCTGGTCGCGGCCGTCGAGGAAGAGCGCTTCGTGCGCGACAAGCACGCGAAGAACCGCATGCCCTACGAATCGGCGAAGTTCTGCCTGGAGCAGGCAGGGATCGAGCCGGCCGATGTCGACGTGGTGGCGATTCCCTTCGCTCCCATCAGCATCATGGAAAAGGCCCGCTGGCACTACGCCAAGCGCTACGCCTACGCGCCGGATCGCGCGCTGGATGCGATCCTGCTCGGCAACCGCCGCTACAAGCGTTACTACAAGCGCATCGAGTGGTGCCTGCAACAACTCGGCTTCGACCTGAAGAAAATCAAGATCCAGCCGGTCGAGCACCACCTTGCCCACGCCTCCAGTGCCTACCATTGCTCGGGGTTCAAGGAAAAGACCGCGATCCTCGGCATCGACGGCAAGGGCGAATACGCCACCACTTTCTTCGGCTGGGGCGAGAACGGTCGGATCCACAAGATCAAGGAGTTCTACGATCCGGATTCGCTGGGCGGCCTGTACGGCGCGATCACCGAGTACCTCGGCTTCGACATGCTCGACGGCGAGTTCAAGGTCATGGGCATGGCGCCCTACGGTGACGCCAGCAAGTACGATTTCTCCCGTCTCGCCAAGTTCGAGAACGGCGAACTGGTGATCAACACCGATTATGCCAACGTCATCGGCTTCCGCCGCTACAAGGAGAAAGGCAAGGGCTACTACTTCTCGCCCAAGCTGATCGAGTGGCTGGGGCCCAAGCGCGAAGGCGACATCGCTGACGATCCCTACATCCATTACGCCGCGAGCATCCAGGCGCTGTTCGAGAAGCTCGCGCTGGAGATGATGGACTACTACCTCGGCGATATCATCCGCGAGACCGGCAAGGTCGCTTTCGCCGGCGGCTGCGCGCTGAACGTCAAGCTCAACCAGAAGATCATCTCGCGCCCCGAAGTGAAGGAGCTGTTCGTCCAGCCGGCGGCCAGCGACGCCGGCACCGCGGTCGGCGCGGCGGCCTACGTGTCGCACCAGCGCGGCGTGCCGGTGGAGAAGATGGAGCACGTCTACCTCGGCCCGGAGTATTCCAACGAGGACGTCATCGCCGCCTGCGCCCGTCACGAGGCCAGGCCGCAGTGGCAGAAGATCGACAACCGCAGCCGGCGTATCGGCAGGATCCTTGCCGACGGCAACCCGGTGGCCTGGTTCCAGGGACGCATGGAGTTCGGTCCGCGTGCCCTCGGTGGCCGCTCCATTCTCGGCTGCCCGAGCGTGCCGGGCGTGGCCGACCGGATCAATGCGCAGATCAAGTTCCGCGAGCGCTGGCGGCCCTTCTGCCCGTCGATGCTGGATACCGTCGGCCCGCAGATGTTCAAGATCGACCACCCGGCCCCGTTCATGACCTTCACCTTCGAAGTCAACGAAGAGTGGAAGGAGCGAGTGCCGGAAGTGGTGCACGAAGACGGTACCTCCCGCGCCCAGGTGCTGAAGCGCGAGTACAACCCGCGCTACTACGACCTGATGAAGGAACTGGAGAACCTCACCGGCAACGGCGTGGCCCTGAACACTTCGCTCAATCGCCGTGGCGAACCGATGATCTGCTCGCCGACCGACGCCCTGAACATGTTCTTCGGCTCCGATCTGCAGTACCTGATCATGGAGGACATCCTGGTCGTGAAGGAGGGCGTGGACTGGTATGACTCGGTCGGCTGAACCTCGCGTCCTGCAGTTCTGTCACGGCTACGACGGGCCTTTCCTCGACTGTGCCCGTCAGTACGCCAGCCTGTTCGCCGGAACCCCGTACAAGGTCACCACGGTGTTCCTCACCGGGCGTTCCGATCCTGAGGTGGCGGCGCGTTGCGCCTCCGACGAGGTACTGTTCCTCGAGTACGGCTCCAGGGACATCCGTGGCCTCAAGCTGAAGGCGATCCGCGACTTGCGCGAGATCGCCCGTTCGCGCGACTTCCGCTTCTGCATCGCGCACCGCTTCAAGCCGATCTGGATCGCCAGCCTGGCCACTCGTCTGCCGATCGTTGGCGTGCACCACGCCTTCGGCGATTACCAGCGGTTGTCGCGCAAGGTCTTCGCCGGCCTGATGAGCAAGCGCCTGAGCCTGCTGGCGGTGTCCGACGCGGTGCGCGACGATATCCGCCGTTGCCTGCCGAAGTGGCCGGCGGAGCGGATCGAGACGCTCTACAACCGCATCGACGTCGCTGCGCTGCAGGCCGAGCAGGTCGAGCGCCTGAGTGCGCGCCGGCAACTGCGCCTGCCCGACGAGGCCTGGGTGGTCGGCAACGTCGGCCGCCTGCATCCGGACAAGGACCAGGCTACCCTGCTGCGCGGCTTTGCCGCCGCGCTGCCGCGCCTGCCGCAGAACAGCCTGCTGGCAATCCTCGGCAGCGGCCGCCTGGAAGAGCAGCTCAAGGACCTGGCCTGCGAACTGGGTATCGGCGAGCGCGTGCTGTTCCTCGGCCAGGTCGAAGAGGCACGGCGCTACTTCAAGGCGTTCGACGCCTTCGCCCTGAGTTCCGACCACGAGCCGTTCGGCATGGTCCTGCTGGAGGCCATGGTCGCCGGTGTACCGCTGATCGCCACCGCCTGTGGCGGCGCCCGCGAAGTGGTGGAAGGGGTCGGCATCCTCTTCCCGCTGGGCGACGAGGCGGCCCTGGCCGAGGGCCTGACCCACCTGGCGGCGCTTGACCGCCGCCAGCGCGAGGCCTGTGCGCGGCTCATGCTCGAGCGCCTGGAGACACGCTTCTCCGACGCTGCGGTGCGCCGCGAATTCTGGCGCCTGCCGACGATTGCCGGCTTCGCTTCGGAGTCTGCATGCTGAACAGGTTGCGCGCCTTCCGCGAACGCGGTTGGCGCGAAGTGGACGCGCCGACCTACGCCCAGGCCTGGCAGCGTTTCGGCGGCAGCGTCGCGACCCACCCGCTGGTGGTCGAGCAACTCGCCGAAATGGCTGGAATCCCGGTGCGTTACCTGGGTTGGGAGAGCGCTGGCGAACTGGTTGCGGCGATCCCGACCTGGGGCCGCCACCTGGCGTTGTCCAAGGACGTGCTCAAGCGGCGCGGCAAGAAGGGCCTGTACGACCTGGGCAACGCCGAACTGATCCTGCCGGTGGCCGACGATGCCCGCATCGCCCTCCGCCATGCGGGACGCTACCTGTCGGCGCTGCATGAGCGGAACATCGTCACGCTGCGCCCTCAGACCGAGCAACTGGCTTTCGCTCGTGCTCCCGAGGATTTCTCCAAGAAGTTCCGCTATAACCAGCGGCGCGAAGTGCGCCTGGTGGAGGAGGCTGGTGGCCAGGTGCGCCAGGCAGACAGCTTCGCCCCGGCCGAGTTCGCTGCCATCTATCTTGAACTGTTCCAGCGTCGCTGGGGTTTCCCGGCCACCGGCGCGGAGCGCATGGCCGAGGTCTTCGAACGGCTGCGCGAATTGCTGCGCGGCTCGGTCCTGCTGCTCAACGACCAGCCCATCGCGGTCCAGGTACTGTATCGCGCCGAAGCGCCGGGCTGGCTCAGCGTCGAGTACATCAACGGCGGCGTCGATCCGCAGACCCGCGAGTTCAGCCCTGGCAGCGTGCTCAGTTACCTGAACACCCAGGCCGCCTGGGAGGATGCGCGAGCGCTGGGCAAACCCCTGCGCTATTCGTTCGGTCGCGCCGACCGCGAATACAAGGATCGCTGGTGCCATCCTTCTCCGGTCTTCCAGGTCTGAAGCATGAGCGCACGCAAGCAGCAGTTGCTCAAGCGTCATCGACGCAACAAGCGGATCGGCCTACTGGTTGCGCTGCTGGCATTGCTGGCCGTCGGTCTGCTGGTCAGCCCCTGGTTGTTGCCGATCCTCCTCGTGGCCCTGTGGGTCGCCCACGAAGCCTGGTTCGCTGATCACCTGTTCTATTCGCCGGGCGAGGACTACCGCTACCGTTTCGCGGAAGGGGTCGAGTCGCTGCCGGTACGCCTGGCGGATGGCCGTCTGCGAGTCGACGGTGAGCTGCGCGAAGGCGATACGCTGGTGCTTGGCATCGGCGTGCGCGCTGGCTGGCTGGGGCGCTTCCTCGAACCCTCGGTGCTGCTGGAAGGTGGCGCGGAGGCCGATGCCCAGGCTTTCGAACGTGGGGTGAACGGCTTGCGCTACCTGAACCTGACGGGACTGGCCGGGCCGCTGGGCGAGGGCCGGATTCGCCTGCGCGGCCGGCATTGCCGGCTGGTCGGCGAACCGACCCTGTGGCGTGCGCGCCATCCCGACTACCGTGATCGGCGGGTGATGGTCATCGCTCCGCATGCCGACGACGCCGAGCTGGCCGCCTTCGGCCTCTACAGCCAGGCTCGCGAGGCCTGGATCGTGACCCTGACCGCCGGCGAGATCGAAACCGAGCATTACCGCCGCATGGGCCTCGACGGAATAGCTGCGGCGCGCCTGAAGGGCCGCCTGCGCGCCTGGGATAGCCAGGCCGTGCCGACGTGGGGTGGGGTGCCGGCCGAGCGCTGCGTGCAACTGGGTTATTTCTGCCTGCAATTGCCTGCCATGCAGGCGAACCCGGGCGAGGTGGTGCCGTCCCGTGAGGCCGATCTCGCCGATATCCGTCCGTTCCGCCAGTTCAACCGCCTGCGCCTGGCCAGCGATGCCGATGGCCTGTCGACCTGGAACAATCTGCTGGCCGATCTCCGCGAGCTGATCCTGCTGGCACGTCCCGAGGTCATCGTCCTGCCTCATCCGCATTTCGATCCGCACCCGGACCATGTCCGCGCCCAGGAGGCTGTGCGCGAGGCGCTCCAGGGCCTGGACTGGCAGCCGCAGGCATTGTTGCACTATGCCAATCACCTGCACGACAACGATCGCTGGCCGATGGGCGATGCGCACATGGGGGTCAGCCTGCCACCGCTGACCGAAGAATGCTCGCCGCTGCTGCCATGGACGCTGGCGCTGGAGCGCACGCGCCAGGTGGACAAGGCCATGGCCTTGGGCATGATGCACGACCTGCAACCCAGGCCGCCGTTCAAGCGCCGTCTGCGCCGCCGTCTGCAGGGCTGGCTCGCCGGGCGTCGCTGGCCGGCATACGGCGAGGACGAGTTCATGCGCAAGGCGGTGCGTCGGCACGAGTTGTTCTGGGTGGAGTCGCTGGATGGGGAGGCGTGATGCTTGGGTCGAGCGTTCGGCAAGGTTCGAGCCGCCATGCTGCTTCGGAGAAGCCGCGAGGATGAAGGTCTGATGAAAGTTCTGTTTCTGGTCCAGAAAGAGCAGCGCGCGATCCTGGATCGCCTGTACGACGGCATCGCCGCCCATTGCGAGTGCGATACCCGCTGGCTGAGCAGCGAGGAGCAGGCCGACCTGCGCGGCTACTTCCGCAAGCACGTGGATGTCTCGCGCTACGACCGCATCCTGTTCTTCCTCCGTTTCAAGAAGGAAATGCGCCAGGTCCGCTTCATCCGCAGCGTGCCCAACCTGGTGATCCTCGAGCACGATGCCTACCAGAACTACATTCCCTGCAAGTACACCGGCAAGTTCAGCGCCCATTACCGGCGCCTGCCCTGGGCACGGGTGATCAGTTCGGGCCATACGGTCAGCGAACGCCTGCGCCAGGAGGGATTCGACGCGGTATTCGTGCCCAAGGGCTACGACCAGACCCTGTTGCATGACCTCGGCCTGGCGCGCGATATCGAGCTGGGCTTCGTCGGCAGTACCGGCAGCGTGGCCTACAGTGGACGCAAGGCGCTGCTCGACGAGTTGGGCGGAGTGGAGAACCTGCTGGTGACCAAGACCAAGTCCGGCGAGGAGTACCTGCGCACGCTCAACCGCATCCGTTTCTTCGTCAGCGCGGATGTCGGCATGGGCGAATACATGATCAAGAATTTCGAGGCGATGGCCTGCGGTTGCGTACTGCTGGCCTACGACCAGGGCGAGCGGGAAAACGAGGCCTTGGGTTTCCGGGACATGGAGAATATCGTGCTGTATCGCTCGGTGGCGGACATCCAGGAAAAGCTCGCGATCCTGCGCCTCGATACGGCTCTCGCCGAGCGGATCGCGCGAAGCGGCCAGGCGCTGGCCATCGAACGATTCAGCTTCGCCGCTGTCGGTCAGAGTATCGTCGAGGCCATGCGGCCCGCGTTGCGCGAGCCGGAGCGTCCCGAATGGCTGGAGAAGACCTGGCGACGTATTTTTACCTGAGAGTAGCAGCCGAAAAGAGCTGGGGCTTCAGGCGTGTTTGCTATTGTTCAGCTTGTTTTTCCGGGCTGGGGGGAGGTGTAGGACCGATGAAGATCGCAGGATCGCTCATGCATGTCTGGCGCTTTGAATGGGGACGTGAAGGACAGATAAGGTTGTAGCTATGGCGCTCGTCGATGATGGTTCGCAGCCATTGGTTTCCGTGATCATCGCTTCCTATAACCACGAAAAGTATATAGAAGCGAGCATCGCCAGCGTGGCTGCGCAGACATACCGCAACGTGGAACTGCTGGTGGTGGACGATGGTTCCAGCGATGGCAGCGTCGAGCTTTTGCGCGGGCTCCAGGCGAAGTACGGCTTCGACCTCAGGGTCCAGCAGAACCAGGGACTGTCGAGAACGCTCAACGAGGCGATCGCCAGGGCCCGGGGAAATCTCATCGTGCCTTTCGGTTCGGACGACATCATGTTGCCGCAACGCCTGGAGAAACAGGTGGCACACATGTGGAACAAGCCCGAGGTAGGTATCTGCGCGGGCAATATCGAGATCATCGACTCCAATGGCCGGGTCATGCCGGGAAAGGAGCAGCGCAAACGCGACCTGCCTTTCCGCCGTCTCGACTTCGATGACCTGTTCCTGGACCGCAAGCCGGGCCCGATGGCGCCCACCCTGATGTTCCGGCGGGAAGCCCTGGAGAAGGTCGGCGGTTTCGATCCGGACATACGCCTGGAAGATGTCTACATCGAACTGGCGGTAACCAAGGCTGGCTACGTCATCGACATTCTTGGCGAGGTCCTCGCCCAGTACCGCAAGCATCCCACCAATACGTACAAGAACGCCCGTTTCATGGTGGACAACGTATTCAAGACGTACAGCCAGTTCAGCGATCACCCCGATTACGAGCAGGTGATCATGCGCTTCCGCAATTCGATGTTCCTCAAGTGCTCGAACCGGGACAAGGTACTGGCCCGGGAGCTGCTCTCCGGCTTGCCGCTGAAGTACTGGAACGAGAAGACCTTCCGCGGCATTGCGCGGCTGTTTTTCTCCTGATCGCTGATATCGCCGCACTCAAGGCGCGGCGATATCCTCACCGCGCCTGCTGGCGGCGAACCTTTGCTGGATCCACAGCGCATACAGCAGCGCCATGGGAATCCAGATCAGGAACCAGTGTTCCTTGGGACGGGGCAGGAAGGCGTTGCCCTCCGTGAGTCCGGCTGCCAGGCCGAACACCAGCCAGGTCGAGGCTAGCAGAACGGCTGGAGACTTCCGGTTTTTCCAGGAGAAGCCGAAGGCCAGTGCGTAGATCGCTACCCACAGCAGGAGCCCGATGATCCCTCCAGCGAAAAGCACACCCAGTTCGATGTTGTGCGGGTCGGCGAGCAGCATGCCGTTGCTCAGGACGATTCGCATCGGATGATCGTAGCCGTGTCCGAGCCATGGATGCTCGCTGATCTGGCGTAGGGCGTCGGCCCAGATTTCCGGGCGGAACGATGCCCCTCTCTGGGTGATCACTTCCGGGTACAGGATGTAGCCCAGTAGCGCTCCAGCCAGGGCGAGTGCCAGGGCGATGAGGGCTTTTTTCCTGTCTCCGGCCAGGACCAGCCACATAAGGGCCGCTGTGAGCCCTACCAGGGGAGTACGTGAACCGGTCGCGATGAGAAGGGCACCGAGCAGCGCCAGAGATATCAGTGGCAAGGGGGCCAGGATGGGGCGGGATTGCATCCAATAGGCCAGCCAGAGTGCCGTGAAGGCGCCATAGACATGGGCGCTCAGTAATGGGTTATAGAGAGCGCCATAACCGGTAAGGCGCAGCGGGTTGGCGTCCCAGTAGTATTGCAGCAAGGTGGCTGCCGCGGAGATCACCGCGCCAAGGGCTGCCAGCCAGGTCGCGGTCTTGAGGCGGAGGGGAGCTTCGAGCGCCAGGATGGCGGCGCAGAAGAACAGGAGGGCGATGTACAGGGGGCGCTTGAGCAGCGAGCCGGTGGAGTTCTCGGGGGTCGACCAGGACAGGCTCAGCATCATGTAGCTGCTGAAGGCGAGGAAGGCGATGAACAGCGGCGAGCCCGTTAGCGGGCGAAGCAGACGCGGTTGCAGTATCACGTACAGCAGCGTCGGGGCTGCAAGCAGGATGTAGAAGAGGCGATGGTAGTCGGAGCGGTCGCCGACCCAGAACATTCCGGTGAGCAGGGCCAGCCAGCCCAGCGGCAGGATCCAGTGGCTGAGGATGCGGCTGGTATCGTGGCGAAGACGGGTCAGTCGGGTAGCTGCGAACATTCCTTGCTCAATCCAGTTGCAGTTGCTTGAGGAGCTGCTCGAGTGTCCAGTGGACCTGGCTGCTGCGGAGATAGGCCTTGAGCACCAGGTGCTCGCTGTCGTCGAGGAACCAGGTTCGATCCTGTTCGTAGCGCAGCAGGTGCTTGAAATTGCGAATGCGCTGGGCGGCGCTGAGCGCCGAGCGCTGGACCCGCAGGTCGGCGATGTCGATCAGGCCCATCCGGCCTTCCGGCGTGCGCACCACGTTGCCCAGGTGCAGCGAGCGGAAGTACACCCCCTTGGCGTGCAGCGCTGCGATCAGCTCGCCCAGTTGCGTCCGGACTGCGTCGCCGCACTCCGGGTCGTTGCGGTCGAGTTGGCGGAGGGTCTGCCCCGGTAGCGGCTCGTAGTGCACCGCGTCGCGCTGGATATGTGGGATCCGCAGTACGTCCAGCACCTTCGGGCAGACGATGCCGCGCCGCGCCAGTTCGCTGGCATTGCGGGCGAAGCGCTCCGCATAGGGGAACAGGGCTGCGGAGGAAATCAGGCGCTTGCGGCGAAACAGCTTGAGGAAGGACCCGTCGCGCAGACGCAGTACCTTGTCCCCATGACCATCGGCTTCCAGCACTTCTGCGTTGTCACGCAACTGCAAGTAGGAGGGGTAGTCTATGACTCGCATGCGAGCTCCTGAACGAACGGCCCGCCATCTTACCCCAACACGCCTTCCAGGCGGAGTGATGGAGGTCCTGTGCTACACTCCGGGACCTTTTCAGCATGTAAGAAACCATGAGCGATAGTCCTCAGAATCCCGGACCTTCCAGTCTCAAGATCTATTTCCGCCTGTTGGGCTACGTGAAGCCCTACATCGGAATGTTCCTACTCAGCATCGTCGGTTTCCTGATCTTCGCCTCGACCCAGCCGATGCTGGCGGGCATCCTCAAGTATTTCGTCGACGGCCTCTCCAATCCTGACGCGGCATTGTTTCCGAATGTGCAGTGGCCCTGGTTGCGCGACTTGCACCTGGTCTACGCGGTGCCGTTGCTGATCATCCTGATCGCTGCCTGGCAGGGGCTGGGCTCGTTCCTCGGCAACTTCTTCCTCGCCAAGGTTTCCCTGGGGCTGGTGCATGACCTGCGGGTCGCCCTGTTCAACAAGCTGCTGGTGCTGCCGAACCGCTATTTCGACACGCACAGCTCCGGCCACCTGATCTCGCGCATCACCTTCAACGTGACCATGGTCACCGGAGCGGCCACGGATGCCATCAAGGTGGTGATCCGTGAGGGCCTGACCGTGGTCTTCCTGTTCCTCTACCTGCTGTGGATGAACTGGAAGCTGACCCTGGTGATGCTGGCGATCCTGCCGGTCATCGCGGTGATGGTGACTACCGCCAGCCGCAAGTTCCGCAAGCAGAGCAAGAAGATCCAGGTGGCCATGGGCGACGTCACCCACGTCGCCTCGGAAACCATCCAGGGCTACCGGGTAGTGCGCAGCTTCGGCGGCGAAGCCTATGAAGAGAAGCGCTTCCTCGACGCCAGCCAGAGCAATACCGACAAGCAGTTGCGGATGACCAAGACCGGCGCGGTCTACACGCCGATGCTGCAATTGGTGATCTACGTCGCCATGGCGATACTGATGTTCCTCGTGCTGTGGCTGCGCGGGGACGCCTCGGCCGGCGACCTAGTGGCCTATATCACCGCGGCGGGCCTGTTGCCCAAGCCGATCCGCCAGCTTTCCGAGGTCAGTTCCACGGTCCAGCGCGGCGTCGCCGGCGCCGAGAGCATCTTCGAGCAGCTCGACGAAGCGGCGGAGGAAGACCAGGGTACCGTCGAGAAGGAGCGGGTCAGCGGGCGCCTGGAAGTGCGCAACCTGAGCTTCCGTTATCCCGGAACCGACAAGCAGGTGCTGGATGACATCAGTTTCATCGCCGAGCCCGGGCAGATGATCGCCCTGGTCGGCCGTTCCGGTAGCGGCAAATCGACCCTGGCCAACCTGGTTCCGCGCTTTTACCAGCACAATGACGGCAAGATCCTCCTTGATGGCGTTGAAGTCGAGGATTATCGCCTGCGCAACCTGCGCCGCCACATCGCCCTGGTGACCCAGCAGGTCACGCTGTTCAACGACAGCGTGGCCAACAACATCGCCTACGGCGACCTGGCTGGCGCGCCGCGCGAGGAAATCGAGCGGGCGGCGAAGGCTGCCAACGCCAAGGAGTTCATCGACAACCTGCCGCAAGGCTTCGACACCGAGGTCGGCGAGAATGGCGTGCTGCTTTCCGGCGGCCAGCGCCAGCGTCTGGCGATCGCCCGGGCGCTGCTCAAGGACGCGCCCCTGCTGATCCTCGACGAGGCGACCTCGGCGCTGGACACCGAGTCGGAGCGGCATATCCAGGCGGCGCTGGACGAAGTGATGAAGGGGCGCACCACCCTGGTGATCGCCCACCGCCTGTCGACCATCGAGAAGGCCGACCTGATCCTGGTGATGGACCAGGGGCAGATCGTCGAGCGCGGCAGCCACGCCGAGCTGCTGGCGCAGAACGGCCATTATGCGCGGCTGCATGCGATGGGACTGGATGAGCAGGCGCCGGCGCCTGTCGGCTGATAAACTGGGCGTCTGCCCCGAGAGGTTGTTTGGAGTTCCCATGAAGTTGTCCATGCCCCGTTTCGACCAGGCCCCGGTGTTGGTGGTCGGTGATGTGATGCTCGACCGCTACTGGCATGGCGCGACTTCGCGCATTTCGCCGGAGGCCCCGGTGCCGGTGGTCCGCGTCGAACAGCACGAGGACCGCCCCGGCGGCGCCGCCAACGTCGCGCTGAACATCGCCGCGCTGGGCGCGCAGGCCTTGCTGGTCGGCGTCACCGGCCGCGACGAGGCCGCCGACAGCCTGGCCAACAGCCTCAAGGCCGCTGGAGTGGACGCGCGCTTCCAGCGCATCGATAGCCAGCCGACCATCGTCAAGCTGCGGGTCATGAGTCGCCACCAGCAACTGCTGCGGGTCGACTTCGAGGAACCGTTCCGCACCGACGCGGCGGCCCTGGCCGTGGACGTCGAGTCGCTGCTGGCCAAGGTCAAGGTGCTGGTGCTGTCCGACTACGGCAAGGGCGCGCTACAGAACCACCAGGTGCTGATCCAGGCGGCGCGGGCGCGCAACATTCCGGTACTGGCCGATCCCAAGGGCAAGGACTTCGCCATCTATCGCGGCGCCAGCCTGATCACCCCGAACCTGTCCGAATTCGAGACCATCGTCGGCCGTTGCGCCGACGAAGCCGAACTGGTCGCCAAGGGCCAGGCGCTGATGAGCGAACTCGACCTCGGTGCCTTGCTGGTGACCCGCGGCGAGCATGGCATGACCCTGCTCCGCCATGGCCAGCCGGCCCTGCACCTGCCGGCGCGGGCGCGGGAAGTGTTCGACGTCACCGGTGCCGGCGATACGGTCATCTCCACCCTGGCCGCGGCGCTTGCCGCCGGCGAGGAGCTGCCGTCCGCGGTGGGCCTGGCCAACCTGGCCGCCGGCATCGTGGTCGGCAAGCTGGGTACCGCGGCGATCAGCGCGCCCGAACTGCGTCGCGCGGTGCAGCGCGAGCAGGGTTCCGAGCGTGGCGTGCTGGGCCTGGAGCAATTGCTGCTGGCAATCGAAGACGCCCGCGCCCACGGCGAGAAGATCGTCTTCACCAATGGCTGCTTCGACATCCTTCACGCCGGCCACGTGACCTACCTCGAACAGGCGCGCGCCCAGGGCGACCGCCTGATCGTCGGGGTCAACGACGACGCCTCGGTCACTCGCCTGAAGGGCGTTGGCCGGCCGATCAACTCGGTGGACCGGCGCATGGCGGTACTCGCCGGGCTCGGCGCGGTGGACTGGGTGGTGAGCTTCGCCGAAGACACTCCCGAGCGCCTGCTCGAGCAGGTGCGTCCGGACGTGCTGGTCAAGGGCGGCGATTACGGCGTCGAGCAGGTGGTCGGCGCGCAGATCGTCAAGGCCTACGGCGGCGAGGTACGGGTGCTCGGCCTGGTGGAGAACAGCTCCACCACCGCCATCGTCGAGAAGATCCGCCAGCGCTGATTCCCGTTAGCAGGTTCTTCCCGCTTCACGCCGACCCCTGGCCCTGTGGCTGGATCATTGATGTTCCAGCCAAGCCTGGAACATCAATACATTCCAGAGCGGGCCTTGCCAGTTTCTTTTTCCGCTGAGATGCTCCTGCCAGGCTCGCCGAATCGGCTCCGGGCGCAGGTAGCCCTCGCGTCTCAAGCGTTCCTCAGCCAGGAGGCTTTCGGCCCACTCCCGCAACGGTCCCCGCAGCCAGGTGTCCAGAGGGATGGCGAATCCCATCTTGGGACGCTCGATCAGTTCCCGGGGAACGTGCTGGTAAAGAACCTGGCGCAGCAACCACTTGCCGTCGTTATTTCTGATCTTCAGGTTCAGTGGCATTTTCCAGGCGAGTTCGACCACGCGATGATCGAGGAGCGGGACGCGGGTTTCCAGGCTAGTGGCCATTGCGGCGCGGTCGACCTTCGCCAGTATGTCATCGGCCAGGTAGGTCCGGGTATCCATGGCCATCATCCATTGTTCGAAGCTTTCCATCTCGGGGAGGCTGTCAAGATTCCAAAAGACGGAAGCCGATTCCTCGCTGCCGATGACGAGGTTCGTAGGCTTCTTCCAGTGGCTGACCAGATCCTTGTAGAAGTCCTCTTCACTGGAAAACGCCATGAGACCGGCGAGCTTCTGAAGCTTGTCTCCTGGTGTGCGCAAACGGTACTTCGAGGGTAGCAAGGGGCTTGCGAGAGAGAACAGGCTGTCCCACATCGCCGGTGGCAGAGCGCTCAGCAGTTTTGCGAGCGTCATCCTGGCAACCAGTGGAAGCTGTTGCAACCTGTTCCATGCCTGGCATGCCGTGAGATAGCGATTGTAGCCGGCAAACAGTTCATCGCCACCATCGCCGGTGAGAGCGACCGTTACGGATTGCTTGGCCAGGCGACTGATCAGGTAGGTCGGTATCTGTGAGCTATCGGCGAAGGGCTCGCAGTAGATGCCGGGAAGACACGGCACCACCGCGAGTGCGTCTTCGGCCCTGACGTAAAGCTCGGTGTGCTGGGTGCCGAGATGCTGGGCGACAGCCTTGGCGTGTTCCGCTTCGTTGTAGCCGGGCTCGTCGAAGCCAATGGTGAACGTCTGTACGGGCCGGGAATGCCGAGCCTGCATAAGGGCCACGATTGTGCTGCTGTCGACGCCACCGCTAAGGAAGGCGCCAAGAGGTACGTCACTGAGCATTTGCGAAGTAACGCTGGCGGACAGTTGCCGGTGCAGGGCATCCACGGCCTCTGAGTCACTTCCCTGGAATGGCTGATGGATCCCTTGTGCGATGACCTTGCTCAGAGACCAGTAGGGGAGCGGATCCATGAGTTCACCTGGCGTAGCATTAGCCAGGTTCAATTGAATGTAATGCCCGGGCGGAAGTTTTTTTATACCTTTGTAGATGCTGTTGGGAGTGGGGCAATATCCAAAACGTAGAAATGCTGCAAGGCTGTCTCTGTCGATCTCTTTTTGGAACTCTGGGTGTACGGTCAGGGACTTTAACTCGGAGGAAAACAGGAAGCAGTTTCCCTGCCACCCATAATATAAAGGTTTTTCTCCTAGCCGGTCACGAATGAGGAAGATTTTACTCGTTTCTTTATCGAAAAGTGCGAGGGAAAACATGCCAGTGATATTGGATAGGGTTTTCTCCATACCCCAGACGGAGAAGCAGGCAAGCAGCGTCTCGGTGTCGGAATGCCCCCTCCAGGGATGCGGTCCGAGCAGGGCACGGAGTGCCAGATGATTGTAGATCTCCCCATTGAAGACTATGACGTACCGTCCGCATGCAGACGGCATGGGCTGATGTCCGGCCGTCGACAGGTCCTGTATGGCCAGGCGGCGGTGGCCGAGCGCCAGGCCGATGGAATGATCCAACCAATATCCTTTGTCATCGGGGCCACGATGAATGATCTTGTCCGTCATCTGGCCAATGATCTGTACCATTTGGGTCTTTTCAGTGTGTCTTTGGATAAATCCACTGATACCGCACATTTTCTTTACTCGTCGACGGGAATGGCTTGGGGATGACGCGGGAGGGGGATGGCAAGAAGTGGGATTGTATTTAAAGGTTTTACTTAGGGAAGAGGATAAGCCTGCAGTAATTTCATGCTTTTAAAGAAAATTCCTACCGATTGGTTTTGGTTTCGGCGGGTGGGATACCTCAGGTGACCGATATTCGTGATTATCCTTGCCCAATCTGAGAATTAAATGCCGTGGTCGTCGGGCAAGTCATCTTCAAAGCTTTAAAGAGTGTTAAGAAGTGTAAAGTCAGCGCGCGCCTTTCTGCTTTCCCTGAGTTTCCACGGCTAGAATCCGCTGTTCTGAGGGATGGCTTCCGGCAGAATGCCGACCTATCCGGGCAGGTGACTGGCTGGTCTGACAAGTTTTCCCGGCGAGACGGTCATAGGCGCTGCCCATGCGGCGGCGCATGATCCGGGCATCCCATCCTGCGTGGAGCAAGATGCCCATGAGCACCGATGTACAGGGCCGTGCCCTGGCTGTACTGAACCGTGTCGCCCAGGCCGACTGGCCGGATCGCTTCAATCTTCGCAAACCCTTCGAGAAACTGCTCTACAGCGGCAGCCGTACCGGCTTCCGCCTGGCCAGCGAGCGTTCGGCGAAGCAGGCGAAGGGACCGCGCAAGGCCGATCCGGACGGGTTGTTCGACCTGTCGTTCTCCGACGACCAGCAGATGCTGGTGGACATGCTCGAAGGCTTCGCCCTGGAGGTGTTGCGTCCGCTGGCTCATGACGCGGATGCCGAGGCCAGCCTGCCGGCGGAACTGCTCAACCAGGCGCTGGAGCTGGGCCTGACCCACTATGGGGTCGGCGAGGTGCACGGCGGCATGGCCGGTGAGCGCACCACGGTGACCACTGCCCTTATCGCCGAGGCCCTGGCCAAGGGCGACCTGACGCTGGCGGCGGCCCTGCTGGTGCCGTTGTCGGCGGCCAACTGCATCCGCCGCTGGGGCAGCCCCTCGCAGCAGGCGCAGTGGCTGCCGGCGTTCGTCAGCGAAGAGGGGGCGCCGCTCACCGCCATCGCGGTCAACGAGCCGAGTCTGCTGTTCGACCCGCAGAAACTGGCGACCCGCGCCCGGCGCAAGGGCAGTCACTACCTGCTTTCCGGAGAGAAATGCCTGGTCCTGCGCGGCCTGGAGGCCAGCCGCCTGATCGTCGCGGCGAAGACCGACGAGGGGCCTGCGCTGTTCCTGGTGGAAGCCTCCGCCAAGGGCGTCGAGCGACGTGCCGAGCCGGCGATGGGACTGAAGGCCGGCGGCACCGCCCGGTTGCGCCTGAAGAGCGTCAAGGTGCCGGCGGACAACCGCCTGGCCGCCGAGCATTTCGACTACCGGGCCTTCCTCGATCACGCGTCCCTGGCCTGGTGTGCCCTGGCGCTGGGCACCGGACAGGCGGCGCTGGACTACGTGATCGCCTACTGCAACGAGCGTGAGGCCTTCGGCGAGCCGATCAGCCATCGCCAGGGGGTCGCCTTCATGGTCGCCGACATCGCCATCGAACTGGACGCCATGCGCCTGATGGTCTGGCGCGCCTGCGCCCTGGCCGAGCGCGGCCAGCCGTTCCAGCGCGAGGCTTACCTGGCGCGGCTGCTGTGCGCCGAGAAGGCGATGAAGATCGGCACCGACGCGGTGCAGCTGCTCGGTGGCCACGGCTTCACCAAGGAGCATCCAGCCGAGCGCTGGTACCGCGACCTGCGCGCGGTAGCGCTGATGGCCGGCGGCCTGCACCTGTGAACCCGAGCGAGTGCGCGGTCCGCCGCGACGAGTGAACGAGGAATCGACATGTACCTGGAAACCCCGAAGAAATTCCGCAGCCTGGCCAACCAGGCGCATCAGGTCGCGGAAAACTATTTCCGGCCGATCTCGCGCAAGTACGACAAGGCCGAACACGCCTATCCGAAGGAGCTGGACCTGCTCGCGGCCTTGCTGGACGGCATGAACAGCGGCTCGCCCGAGGCTGTCGGTGCGACCTCGGCGAGCAAGCGCGCCGGCAAGCAGGTAGAGGAGGGTATCAAGAACGGCGGCAACCTGTCGGCGTTGCTCGGCGTGATGGAACTGTGCTGGGGCGACGTCGGCCTGCTCCTGGCCATGCCGCGCCAGGGGCTGGGCAACGCGGCGATCGCCGCGGTGGCCAACGAGGAGCAGTTGCAGCGCTTCGGCGGCACCTGGGCGGCAATGGCGATCACCGAGCCGGGCTGCGGCTCGGACTCGGCGGCGATCCGCACCACCGCGACCCAGGATGGCGACCACTATGTACTGAACGGCGAGAAGATTTTCGTCACTTCCGGCGAGCGGGCCGATGCCGTGGTGGTCTGGGCCACCCTGAACCGCAACCTGGGGCGGGCGGCGATCAAGTCCTTCGTGGTCGAGAAGGGCACGCCGGGGATGACCGTGACGCGCCTGGAGAAGAAGCTCGGGATCAAGGCTTCGGATACCGCTTCGATCAGTTTCAATGATTGCCGGGTGCCGGCCGCGAACCTGCTGGGCAACGCCGAGGTCGACGTGCAGAAGGGTTTCGCCGGGGTCATGGAGACCTTCGACAATACCCGCCCGCTGGTGGCCGGCATGGCTGTCGGGGTGGCCAAGGCGGCGTTGGACCGGACCCGCGAATTGCTGAAGAAGGCTGGCTGCAAGTTCGACTACAGGAAGCCGCTGCTGACCGTCAGCCACGCCGAGGCCACTCTCTATCGCCTGGAGGCGGAGTGGGAGGCAGCGCGCCTGTTGACCTTGAAGGCGGCATGGATGGCCGACAACAAGCTGCCCAACTCGAAGGAAGCGTCCATCGCCAAGGCCAAGGCTGGACGGGTGGCCAACGAGATCACCCTGAAGTGCGTGGAGCTGGCTGGCGCCCTCGGCTACGCCGAGGATGAGCTGTTGGAGAAGTGGGCGCGGGACTCGAAGATCCTCGACATCTTCGAGGGCACCCAGCAGATCCAGCTGCTCATCGTCGCTCGCCGCCTGCTCGGCAAGTCTTCCAGCCAGTTGAAGTAGAAAGGGCGGCAAAGCCCGCCCGGTTCAGGCGCTGGCGCGGTCGCGCCCACCGCCGGCCTGGTCGCCGTTGCTGGATGGCCACAGTGCCAGCCAGTCGCGGAAACGGATGCGTTCCTCATGCACCAGCCAGCCGTCCTGTACGGCAAAGCTCTCGGCCAACCACAGGCCGCGGGTGGCCGCAGGGCGCAACTGGCCCTTGCGCAGGGTGAACAGGTCGCCGGTGGGGCGCCCCTGGTCCAGCGGCAGCAGGTAGAGATCGGGGCGCCGACGGTCCAGACGCGCCACCAGCGGACCGCTCTCGAGCCGCTCGTCGACATGGTAGAGGCTCGGCTCGCGCGCATCGCGCGGCAGCTCCAGGCGCATGTCGTAGACCAGTTGCAGCGAGGCCGTGGGCAGGTGTACGTAGGCGCGCGGGCGCTCCAGCAAGCGCAGGCTGCCGGCTTGCACCGGACGGGCGGCGCCGGACAGCGGGGTGAGGACGAAGTGGCTGTTCTCCCGGTAGCGCAGCGAACCCTGGTAGGGCGTCGGCAGCCAGGTGTCGCCGAAGCGCCCGCCGAGCCAGCCGCCGGCGGTCTCCACCAGGCATTCCTCGGCGACTTCCTGGATCGCCGTGAGCAACGGCAGGTTCAGTTCGTGGGCCGGTACGTAGCCGGAGATCAGCTTGAGCACGGTATCGCCGCGGTCCAGCCGGCGCTGACGGACCAGCACCCAGTAGTCGCGGCCCTGCCAGTTCAGGGTCAAGCGCACCGAGACCCCCAGGTTGGCCAGCTCGGCGACGAAGCGCTGCGGGTCGGCTACCTCCATGCGGCGGCGGCGTACGAGCATCTGCTGGAAGTTCAGCGGCAGGCCGAGGGCCTGGTAGACCAGCCCGTCCGGGGAGGCCTCCACCAGCAGCGGCAGGGTCTTGAAGGCGGACGGATCCTTGCGGGCGAGCATACGGGGCATACGGGGCTCCTTGTCGGGTCATCGCGCCGGGGCGGGACGGAGGCTCACGTTCGATGCACCGGCCACCGGAGGCGAGGGCGGCAGGCAGGATACGGCTCGTTCGGGAGGAACATGGCAGCGGAATGCACCGCGGGTGTCAACCCGCGGATGTTGCAGCCGATGTATGGTTCAGGCCTTTTTCAGGGCTTGCGCGGCCATCGCGACATTATGGGCCAGGTGCAGCGGATTGATGGTGCCGACGATGGCGGCGGCGACGCCCGGCTGGTCGAAGACCAGTTCGAAGCTGGCACGCACCGGGTCCTGTCCGGCGCCCAGGCAGGCATGCCCGCTGGCCAGCGCCTTCTTCACCAGGATGCCCTTGGCATGGGCCGCGGCGTACTCGATGACCGGGCGCTCGGCGCGCTCGTTCAGGTTGTAGGTGACCATCGCGCAATCGCCCTCGCGCAGGGCGCGCAGGCCACCTTCGACGGTCTTGCCGGAGAGTCCGTAGGCGCCGATCAGGCCCTCGCGCTTGAGCGCGGCGAGAGTCGGGTAGACCTCGCTGTTCTCGAGGATATCCAGGTCGTTGCCATCGGAATGCACCAGCACCAGCTCGATCCGGTCAGTCTCCAGGCGCTTCAGGCTGCGCTCGACGGAGCGCCGGGTATGCGCGGCGGAGAAGTCGAAGACTGACTGGCCGTCGACGAACTCTTCGCCGACCTTGCTGACGATCACCCAATGTTCGCGCTGGCCGCGCAGCAGCGGGCCGAGGCGTTCCTCGCTGCGGCCGTAGGCCGGGGCGGTGTCGATCAGGTTGATGCCGAGGTCGCGGGCCAGGGCCAGCAGGTCGGCGGCTTCGCGGTCGTCGGGGATGGTGAAGCCGGAAGGGTACTTCACTCCCTGGTCGCGGCCGAACTTGACGGTGCCCAGGCCCAGCGGCGAAACGGCCAGGCCGGTGTCGCCCAGCGGGCGGTGCAGGTCGTGGAGGGTATCCCTGATCATGCGAAGGCTACCTCCCAGGCCGGTTCGGCGAGCGGCGGACGCGGCAGTTGCGGCAGCGCGGCATGTTCGCTGGGGCGGATGCCGTCTTCTTCCAGGCGGGCGCAGACCCGGTCGGCGAAGTCAGGGGCCAGCGCCAGCTTGGTCGGCCAGCCGACCAGCAGGCGTCCCTGTTCGGCGAGGAAGGCGTTGTCCGGACGCAACAGGTTGGACTGTGCCGGCTCGGCGCGATCCACCCGCAAGGTGGCCCACTGCGCCTGGCCGAGGTCGATCCAGGGCAGCAGCTTTGCCAGTTCGCGACGCGCTTCGGCGATCTGCGCGGCTTCGTCGCGGGCCACGCCATCGGCTTCGGCGATGTCGCCGCCGAGGTACCAGACCGACTGGCCGTCGCGGGTCGGATGGGTGGTCACGGTGATTCGTGGCTTCGGCCCGGCCCCCAGGCAGTGGGCGTACAGCGGTTTCAGGGTCGCCGCCTTGACCATCACCATGTGCAGCGGCCGCCGCTGCATGGCCGGTTGTTCCAGGCCCAGTTCGCGGAGCAGCGCCTCGTTGCCGGCACCGGCGCTGAGCACCACGCGCTGGGCACGGATCTCCCGGCCGTCGACGCACAGGCCGGCCAGTTCCCGGCCTTCGCGCAGCGGTTCGATGCGCTCGCCGGCGAGCAGGCTGTCGCCGGCCAGTTCCGCCAGGCGGCGAATCAGGTCGGGGACGTCGAAGACGATTTCCGTGAGGCGGTAGGCCTTGCCCTTGAACCCCTTGTCGCGCAGCGCCGGAGGCAAATCCTCGCCCTTGGCCTGCTCGACCCGACTGCGCACAGCCTTGCTGGCGAAGAAGCTGGTAAGGCTGCCGGCCAGGCCGCCCGGCGACCACAGGTAGTGCGCCTCGGAAAGCAGGCGCACGCCCCGCAGGTCGAGTTCGCCGTCGCTGCCGAGACAGGCGCGCCAGCGCCGCGGCATGTCGGCGATGGCTTCGGAGGCGCCGGTCAGGGCACCATGCAGGGCGTACTTGGCGCCGCCGTGGATGATCCCCTGCGACTTCACGCTCTGTCCGCCACCGAGGCTGGCGCTTTCCACCAGCACGGTGGCGTAGCCGGCCCGGCGCAAGCGGGCGTTCAGCCAGAGGCCGGCGATACCGCCGCCAACGATGAGGATGTCGGTGGAAAGGGCTTGGGGCATGGGGCTGCCTTATCGGGAACGGAAAGGGCGCAGTATACAACCTGCGCCCGCGACGGTCGTTCAGTGCCCCGAAGCGCGGGAGAACAACTGGATCACCAGCACGCCGGCGATGATCAGGCCGATGCCGAGGAGGGCGGCGGGGTCCAGGCGCTGGCCGTAGACGAACATCGCCACCAGGCTGACCAGGACGATGCCGAGCCCGGACCAGATGGCGTAGACCACGCCGACCGGCAGGGTGCGCATGACCAGCACGAGCATGCTGAAGGCGAGCACGTAGCCGCCCACCACCAGCAGCAACGGCAGTGGCTTGCTGAATCCGGCGACGGCTTTCAGCGAGGTGGTGGCGACCACTTCGGCGGCGATGGCGATGGCGAGGTAGAGATAGTTGGTCATGGTGGGGTCCTCCGGAAACTGCGGCCATTCTAGGGAGCCGGCGGATGGGATAAAGTCGTTACCTATCTGTATTGGAGATAGGTTATGCAGTGGAACCTGGAGCAGATCCGCCTGTTCGTCAGCGTCGCCGAGCGCCAGTCGTTCTCTGCCGCCGCCCGCGAACTGAAGCGGGTGCAATCGGCGGTGAGCAACGGCATCGCGCTGCTGGAGGCGGACCTCGGCGTCACCCTGTTCGAACGCAGCAGCGGACGCCAGCCGCGCCTGACCGACGAGGGCCGGGTGCTGCTGGCGGAGGCGCGCGAGGTGCTGCGCCAGTGCGAGCGCCTGCAGGGGCGCGCGCTGGGGCTGGCGCGCGGCGAGGAGCCGCGGCTGCGCCTGGCCCAGGACGAGGCGATGCCCTACCAGCCGGTGCTGGACAGCCTGGAAGCGCTGGCGCAGCGCTTTCCCAGTCTGGAGGTGCAGGTGTCCAGCGGCGGCCAGGGTGACGTCACCCGTCGTTTGCTCGAGGAGCAGGCTGACCTCGGCCTGCTGTTCCACCATGAGCGCATGCCTGAGTCGCTGGAGCGGCGGCGCCTCGGCAGCGTCGAGATGGTCACGGTGTGCGGTGCCGGCCACCCGCTGGCCGGGCTGCAACGGGTCAGTCGCCGCGAGCTGGCACAGCACCGGCAACTTTTGATCGTGCCCCAGCAGAGCGGCTATCCGGGCGGCGAGCAGATCAGCCCGCAGGTCTGGCGGCTGGACAGCTTCTATTCCATGGCCGAGCTGCTGATGCGCAACCTCGGCTGGGCCTGGCTACCGCGGCACGTGGTGCAGTACCCCACCTACGACCGGCTGATGGTGGAGCTGACCAGCGACTGGACGCCGCCGGCGCTGGTGGTCGAACTGGTCTGGCGGCGCAACGAGGTGCTCGGCCCGGCGGCGGCCTGGCTCGGCGAAACCTTCACCCGCCACCTGCGCGCCATCGGCTGAGCCGGTCGGCGGGAGTTTTGCTAAGCTGCGCGCCCATGAACCGTACCCTCTATACCCTGCTGTTCCACCTCGGCTTGCCGCTGGTGGCGTTGCGCCTGTGGTGGCGCGCGCGCCAGGCGCCGGCCTATGCCAAGCGCATCGGCGAGCGTTTTTCCCTGTCCTTGCCCGAGGTGCCGCCCGGCGGCATCTGGGTGCACGCCGTCTCGGTGGGCGAGAGCATCGCCGCCGCGCCGATGGTGCGGGCGCTGCTGGAGCGCCATCCGCAGCTGCCGGTCACCGTCACCTGCATGACCCCGACCGGCTCGGAGCGCATCCGCGCATTGTTCGGCGAGCAGGTCCGGCACTGCTACCTGCCCTACGACCTGCCCTGGGCGGCGGCGCGCTTCCTCGACCGGGTGCGGCCGCGCCTGGCGGTGATCATGGAAACCGAGCTGTGGCCCAACCATATCCATGCCTGCGCCGTGCGCGGGATCCCGGTGGCGCTGGCCAATGCGCGCCTGTCCGAGCGCTCGGCGCGTGGCTACGCGCGCTTCGCCGGGCTGACCCGGCCGATGCTCGCCGAGCTGTCCTGGATCGCCGTGCAGACCGAGGCCGAGGCCGAGCGCTTCCGTCGTCTCGGCGCGCGTCCTGAGTGCATCAGCGTGACCGGCTCGATCAAGTTCGACCTGCGCATCGACCCGCAGCTGCCGCTGGCCGCTGCCGCCCTGCGCGAGGAATGGGACGCGACGGCGCGACCGCTGTGGATCGCCGCCAGCACCCATGCCGGCGAGGACGAGATCGTCCTGGCAGCCCACCGGCGCCTGCTGGAAACGCGTCCCGACGCGTTGCTGATCCTGGTGCCGCGCCATCCGGAACGCTTCGCCGGCGTCCACGAGCTATGCCGCCGCGAAGGCTTCGCCACGGTCCGGCGCTCCGGCGGCGAGCCGGTGGCACGCGCGACCCAGGTGCTGCTCGGCGATACCATGGGCGAGCTGCTGTTCCTCTATGCCCTGGCCGACATCGCTTTCGTCGGCGGCAGCCTGGTGCCCAACGGCGGGCACAACCTGCTGGAGCCGGCGGCCCTGGGCAAGCCGGTGTTCGCCGGTCCGCACCTGTTCAACTTCCTCGACATCGCCGCGCAATTGCGCGACGCCGGGGCGCTGCTCGAGGTGACGGATGCCGGCGAGCTGTGCGACGGCCTCGCGCGCCTGTGGGCGCAGCCGGAGGTCGCGACGGCCATGGCCACTGCCGGAGAGAAGGTGCTGCGCAACAACCAGGGCGCCCTGGAGCGGCTGCTGGCGGGGTTGGCGCGGTTGCTCGGGCGCGGCGGGTAGAGCTCGCCCCGTCGGCCCTCCCCTGGCCCTGCATCGCGACAGGGCGTTTCAGAACGTCGGCGGGGTGATCACCCAGAGCACCAGGGTATCGCTGTCGCCCGGGTTGCCGTAGCGATGCGGTTCCTGGCTGGAGTAGCTGAAGCTGTCGCCCTCGCGGAGCTGGAAATGGCGGTCGCCGACCCAGAGTTCGAAGATTCCGCTGAGGATGTAGCCGGCTTCCTCGCCCTCATGGCTGTAGCTCTGCTGGCTGTAGGTGCCCGGCGGGAAACGCGAGTGGAGGATCTCCAACTGGCGGCTGGGCTGCGGGGTGAGCAGTTCGTCGATGATGCCGTCTTCGTAATGCACGCTCATGCGCGTGTTGCGCCGCACCACATAGCCGGCGTCCGCCGGGTCCACCGCGGCCTCGCTGGCGAAGAACCACTGGATGGTCACGCCGAGGCTGCGGGCGATGTTGAACAGCGCCGGAATCGACGGATACGCCAGGTTGCGTTCCAACTGGCTGATGTAGCCGGCGGTGAGTTCGCTCTGTGCGGCCAGCTCGGCCAGGGTCAGGCCGCGGCGCTTGCGCAGGCCGCGGATGCGGGTGCCGAGGAAGTGCGTTTCGCTGCGCGGCGTGTCGGTGGCGTCCGGCGGTGACGGGCGGGGCATGCGGCGGGGTCCTGGCTGCGTTTGCGGCATTCTAGGGGCTGGGCCGGGACCCGTCGAGGGAGCCGCGGCCGCGCCGCTCAGATGCTCCAGGCGGCCTTGAGCCCTTCGTAGATCGCCTCCTCGGCGGTGCGGGGGGCCAGGCAGTCGCCGATCCGCAACACCTCCGCCAGGCCGTGCAGGCTGTCGGCCAGGCGGTCCACCGGCTGGTGGCCCTGGCATAGCACCAGGGTATCGACCTCCTCGAACAGCATCGCCTCGCCGCTGGCGCTGTGCTGCATGTACACCGTGGTATCGTCGCAGCCGTACAGGCGGGCGTAGGGCGTGACCGGGATACCCAGGCGGTGCAGCTCGCCGGCCAACTGGTCGCGCACATACAGCGGCAGGCTCTCGCCGCAGTGGGTGCCGTTCACCGCCAGGCGCACCTGGTGGCCCTCGCGTACAAGCTTTTCCGCGATACCGGGGCCGATCCAGTCGCCCCGCCAGTCGGTGACCAGCACCGAACGACCGACCCGCACCTCGCCGCGCAGCACCTGCCAGGCATCCACCACCTGTAGCTCGCCGCCGCGCTCGAAAGGCGGCCAGTAGGGTTCGGCGCCGGTAGCGACGATCACCAGGTCCGGCCGTTCGCGCTCCACCAGCGCGCGGTCGACCGGCGTGTTGCGGCGTACCTCGACGCCGGCCAGTTGCATCTCCCGTTGCAGGTTGGTGGAGGCGCCGCCGAATTCCGCGCGGCGCGGCAGCAGTTGCGCCAGGTTGACCTGGCCGCCGAGCTGGGCGCCGGCCTCGCAGAGCACTACCTCGTGTCCGCGCTGTGCCGCCACCGCCGCCGCCTTCATCCCCGCCGGGCCGCCGCCGGCGACCAGCACGCGCTTGCGCCGCGAGGCCGGATTGGGCGTTGCGTAGGTCAGCTCGCGGCCGGTTTCCGGGTGCTGGATGCAGGAGATCGGATAGCCTCGGTGGAAATGTCCGATGCAGGCCTGGTTGCAGGCGATGCAGGCGCGCACGTCGTCGCTGCGCCCGGCCTCGGCCTTGTTCGGCATCTGCGGGTCGCA
The DNA here is from genome assembly GCF_047199225.1 of Pseudomonas sp. DL. Classification (NCBI taxonomy): domain Bacteria; kingdom Pseudomonadati; phylum Pseudomonadota; class Gammaproteobacteria; order Pseudomonadales; family Pseudomonadaceae; genus Pseudomonas; species Pseudomonas sp. DL. Next base: position 5,789,718 of record NZ_CP178323.1, on the reverse strand, counting down.
GATCAGCGCGCGGGTCATGCCGCAGACGTCGGCCTGGCCTCGGGCGAGGATGGCCTCGGCCTCCTGGGGCTGGTTGATGCGCCCGGTGACGAACAGCGGGATCGCCAGGCGCGCCTTGAAGGTACCGGCTTCGCGGGCCAGGTAGGCCGGCTCGATGGCCATCGGCGGGACGATATGGATGGCGCCGCCGAGGGAGGCCGAAGTGCCGGCGACGATGTGCAGGTAGTCCAGCTCGCCCTGGACCGCCTCGGCCGCCTGCAGCGACTCGCTTTCGCTGAGACCCTCGGGGTCGCGCTCGTCGGCGGACAGGCGCAGGCCGACGATGAAGTCCTCGGAGGTGGCCGCGCGCACCGCCGCCAGCACTTCGCGGAGGAAACGCAGGCGGGCATCGAGGTCGCCGTTGTAGCCATCCGTGCGGCGGTTCACCCGCGGGTTGAGGAATTGCGCCGGCAGGTAGCCGTGGCTGGCGACCACCTCCACCCCGTCCAGTCCAGCCTGGTGCAGGCGGCGCGCGGCGGCGGCGTAGCCGGCGACGATCTCGTCGATCAGCGGCTGGTCGAGTTCGCGCGGCATCACCCGGAACCGTTCGTTGGGCGAGGCCGAGGCGGAATAGGCCACCGCCAGCAGGCCGTCGGCGGACTCCATGATCTCGCGCCCGGGATGGAAGATCTGCGACAGCACCACACAGCCTTCGGCGTGGCAGGCCTCGGCGACCCGCCGGTAGCCGGGGATGCAGGCATCGTCGGTGGCCATCAGCACGTGCGAGGTGTAGCGCGCGCTGTCGTGGACCCCCGCCACCTGCATGACGATCAGTCCGGCGCCGCCGCGGGCCCGGGCGCGGTGATAGGCGACGAGTGGCTCGTTGACCAGGTTGTCGGTAAGCATCGACGTGTCGTGGCCGCTCGACATGATGCGGTTTTTCAGGCGTTTGCCCCGGATTTCCAGGGGGCTGAACAGGTGCGGGAAATTCACGGTTGGCGTCCTTCTTGTTGTTCTCGCGGCGCGCTTCAGAAACAGGATATGAATTTACCATCAGTAAAAAATCAACTTGTTTTTTTAAAATCGACTGGATAGTTTCTGTCCCGTGGCCGCTTCCCGGCGGCTCGCTGCGATCCACTCCACAACAAGAACAAGAGGAGACGCACATGAACCGTTCCTTTCCGTTGCGCCGCGCGGCCAGCGCCCGTCCGCACCCGGTTTTTCCTTGCCGCGTCCTGCTCGGCGCCGTCCTGCTGGCGTTCGGCGGCCTCGCGCCGGTCCAGGCCGATGATGGCCTGGTGGTGGTCGGCTACGGCGGCGCCGGACAGAAGGCCCAGGAGGTGGCGTTCTTCCAGCCGTTCACGCAGCAGACCGGGATTCCCGTAGTGCAGAGCGAGTACAACGGCGAGATGGCCCGGATCAAGGTGATGGCCGATACCGGTCACGCCGACTGGGACCTGGTCCAGGTCGAGGGGCCGGATCTGGCGCGCGGTTGCGACGACGGCCTGTTCGAGCGTCTGGACTGGCAGGCCATCGGCGGCAAGCAGCAGTTGATCGCCAATGCCGCCCAGGAATGCGGTTCCGCCGCGCTGGTCTGGGGCGTGGCGATCGGCTACGACGCCGACCGGCTGCAACAGCCGCCGGCGTCCTGGGCCGACTTCTGGGACGTCCAGCGCTTCCCCGGCAAGCGCGGCCTGCGCAAGCGGGCGATCTACAACCTGGAGTTCGCCCTGCTCGCCGACGGCGTGCCACGCGAGCAGGTCTATCCGCTGCTGGCGACCCGCGCCGGTGCCGACCGTGCCTTCGCCAAGCTGGGCCAGCTCAAGCCCTACATCCAGTGGTGGGAGGCGGGAGCGCAGCCGGCGCAGTGGCTGGCCGCCGGCGACGTGGTGATGACGTCCACCTACACCGGGCGCATCGCCGACGCCCACCGCGCGAGGCGCAACCTGGCCCTGGTATGGCCGGGCAGCCTGTACGGCATGGACTACTGGGCGGTGGTCAAGGGTTCGAAGCGCGGCGCCGAGGCGCGTCGCTTCATCGCCTTCGCCAATGCCCCGGATGCCCAGGTGCGCTACGTCGAGAACATTCCCTACGGGCCGACCAACCGCCAGGCCGCCCAGCGCCTGCCCGCGCAACTGGCGAGCTGGGTGCCGACCGCGCCGGCGAACCTGGAGCAGGGCCTGGCGATGGACGACGAATTCTGGGTCGAGCACGGCGAGGAGCTGGAGGAGCGCTTCAACGCCTGGGCCAGCCAGTGAGACGGGCGCCACGTAACCTGCGATCATCGGGGCTGCCCGCCGGTGGTCGCGGGCGACGAGCAGGAGCCGCGAAAGGATGAACCAGGAAGTGCGCTTTTCCCGTCTGGAGCCAGAGCAGCGCAAGGCGCTGCTGATCGAGGCGACCCTGGCCTGCCTGAAGCGGCATGGCTTCCAGGGCGCCTCGGTGCGCAAGATCTGCGCCGAGGCCGGGGTATCGGTGGGCCTGATCAATCACCACTACGATGGTAAGGACGCGCTGGTGGCCGAGGCCTACCTGGCGGTCACCGGACGCGTCATGCGCCTGCTCCGCGGTGCCATCGACACCGCGCCGGGCGGCGCCCGCCCGCGGCTCTCGGCGTTCTTCGAGGCATCCTTCTCCGCCGAGCTGCTCGATCCGCAATTGCTCGACGCCTGGCTGGCGTTCTGGGGTGCGGTGGGCAGCATCGAAGCGATCGGGCGGGTCCACGACCATTCCTATGGCGAGTACCGGGCGCTGCTGGTCGGCGTGCTGCGGCAACTGGCGGAGGAGGGCGGCTGGGCGGACTTCGACGCGGAACTGGCGGCCATCAGCCTCAGCGCCCTGCTCGACGGGCTGTGGCTGGAGTCTGGGCTGAATCCCGCGACCTTCACGCCGCGGCAGGGCGTGCAGATTTGCGAGGCCTGGGTGGATGGTCTGGAGGCGGGCGCCCATCGCCGCTTCCGGCGTGCGATGGAAGCTTGTTGATCGTTCGTTCAGTAGTGGATAGGCTGCTGCTGGCAGCGGAAGGCGCCCCGGCCCCTTCCGCCCACCGTCCGACAACCCAGAACAAGAAACGCCCCGGCCCGCCGGAGGCGCAAGGTGATGGCGATGGTTCCGCGCGTATTGGTGGTCGACGACGACCCGGTGATTCGTGAGCTTCTCCAGGCCTATCTCGGCGAGGAGGGCTATGACGTCCTCTGCGCCGGCAACGCCGAGCAGGCGGAAGCCTGCCTTGCCGAGTGCGCCCATCTCGGCCAGCCGGTCGAGCTGGTGCTGCTGGACATCCGCCTGCCCGGCAAGGACGGCCTGACCCTGACCCGCGAGCTGCGGGTGCGCTCCGAGGTGGGGATCATCCTGATCACCGGGCGCAACGACGAGATCGATCGCATCGTCGGCCTGGAGTGCGGCGCCGACGATTACGTGATCAAGCCGCTGAACCCGCGCGAACTGGTGTCGCGGGCGAAGAACCTGATCCGCCGGGTGCGCCATGCCCAGGCCAGCGCCGGCCCCGCCCGGCAGGCCCTCAGGCAGTTCGGCGACTGGCTGCTGGACGCCGACCGGCGCCGCCTGATCGACCACGCGGGCAACGAAACCCTGCTCACCCATGGCGAATTCCAATTGCTCGGCGCTTTCCTGCGCAACAGCGGGCATACCCTGAGCCGCGACCAGTTGATGGACCAGATCCGCAACCGCGAGTGGCTGCCCAGCGATCGCTCCATCGACGTGCTGGTCGGCCGCCTGCGTCGCAAGCTGCGCGACGACCCGGCCGAACCGCAACTGATCATCACCATCCACGGCGCCGGCTACCTGTTCACCGCCGCGGCCAGCGACGCCTGAGCCATGCAGGCCTGCTGGCTGGCGCTCTGCGGATGGCTGCTGGGCGGCCTGGCACAGGCTGCGGAGACCATCCGCTATTGCGACTATCCGGTATACCCGCCGATCTCCTGGAGCGACGGCCAGCAGGTCCGGGGGCTGGCGCCGGAGCTGGTGAAGCGGCTGTTCGGCGCGCTGGGCTACCGGGTCGAGGTGGTGGTGCTGGGCAACTGGCGGCGCTGCCTGCTCGACGCCGCCGCCGGACGGGTCGACCTGATACTGGCCTACCGCACGCCCGCGCGCGATCGCGACCTGGCGTTTTCCGCCGAGCCGGTGCTGCGCGAGGAGGTGGCGATCTTCTACAACCGCCAGCGGCCGGTGCGCATCCAATCCCTCGGCGACCTCGCCGGCTATCGCGGCGGGCTGTTGTTCGGCGAAAGCTACGGGGCGGACTTCGACCGCTTCGTCGGCCGCCACGGCAACGTCGAATGGGTTTCCGACAGCCGACAGAACTTCGGCAAGCTGGTGCGCCAGCGCATCGACTACATCGCCCACGAACGGCGCACCGGCACGCTGTTCGCCGAGCGCCTGGCCGGCGGCGAGAACATCCGTGCGCTGCCCGAACCGCTGACGGTGGACTACCTGCGGGTGGCGGTCTCGCGGCACTCGCCGCTGGCGGCGAAGATGGACGAGATCGACCGGGCCCTGCGTGGCTATCGCGACGACGGCAGCATCCAGCGTTGGCTGGACGACAGCGTGCGCGACTATCGGCGCCTTGCCGGCAACCGCGCGGACGCCTGGTGAGCGGCCACGGCGGAGTGTTGGCGCGGCGCCTGCTGTGGCGGGTGCTGCTGTTCAGCCTGTGTTTCACCGTCCTCGCCGGCGCCGTGCAGCTGTTCTTCGAATACCGCCGCGAAATGCGCGAGATCGAGGCGCGCCTGGAACTGATCCGCAGCGGCTACCTGGCCAGCTTCGAGCGCAGCCTGTGGGATCTCAACCAGGAGCAGTTGAACGTGCAGTTGCGCGGCCTCGGGGATTTCCCCGACATCGCCCGTGTCAGCCTGCAAAGCGCCGACTTCAACCTGTTGCAGGGCGACCAGCGTCCACGCGGCATGCTGCGGGTCGAGCGCTTTCCCTTGAGCTACCAGCCGCCGGGGGGCGAGCGTCGGCAACTGGGCGAGCTGGAGATCGCCATCGACCTGGCGGCGGTCTATCGCCGGCTGGTTTCCGGCGGCCTGGCCAGCCTCTTGTGGATGGGCAGTTTCCTTTGCGGCCTGGCGGTGGCCCTCAGTTGGCTGTTCCACAGCCTGGTCACTCGCCATCTGTGGCGCATGTCCGAGTTCGCCGGGCATATCGCCGAAGGCGACCTGCAACAGCCGCTGCGACTGGACAAGGTGGACCGCGAGCGCGATGAGATCGACGCCGTCGCCGCCGCCCTGGAAGACATGCGCCAGGCCCTGCGCACCGACCGCCGCCGGCGCGATGCCGATCGCGACGAGTTGCGCCGACAGGTCGAGCGACGCACCGCCAGCCTGCGTCGGGCGAAGGACCAGGCGGAAGCCGCCGACCGCGCGAAGAGCCGTTTCCTCGCGACCATGAGCCATGAGATCCGTACCCCGCTGAACGGCATCCTGGGCATGGCCGAGCTGCTGCGCGAGGCATCGCTCGGCGAGCGTGACCGCCAGCGCCTGCGGGCACTGGCGACAGCGGGGGAGGGACTGCTGGCGATCCTCAACGAGGTCCTCCACTTCGCCCGGCTGGAGGAAGCGCCGGATGTGCCGGAAGCGGTGGACTTTTCCTTGCGAAGCCTGCTCGAGGATGTCCTCACCCTGCTCGAACCGCGGGCGCGGGAGAACGCCACGCGGCTGGACCTGTGGCTGGACCCGCAGGTTCATGACGGCCATCGCGGCGCCGAGCAGTTCCTGCGCCAGGTGTTGACCAACCTGCTGGGCAACGCGGTGAAGTTCACCGAGGCCGGCGAGGTGCGCGTTCGCGTCGAGCGGCTGGTGCGCAGCGCAGGAAGCGAGCGACTGCGGCTGAGCGTCGCGGACGATGGAATCGGCATTCCCGAGGAAATGCGCGAACGCATCTTCGAACGCTTCACCCAGGGCGGCGACGCCGTGACCCGCCGTTACGGCGGAACCGGCCTGGGCCTGGCGATCAGCAAGCGGCTGGTGGAAGCGCTGGGCGGGCGGATCGGCGTGGAAAGCCGGGTCGGCCAGGGCAGCACGTTCTGGTTCGAGATCGAGCTGGCGCTGGCGAGCTTGTCCGGCGCGACGCCGCCGGCGGCATCGGTGTCTGCGCTGGAGGTGCTGCTGGTGGAGGACGTGGCGCTCAACCGCGAGGTGGCCCAGGGCCTGCTCGAGCGGGACGGCCACCGGGTGATGCTGGCCGAGGACGCGGGGCCGGCCCTGGCGTTGTGCCGGCAGCGGCGCTTCGACCTGATCCTGCTGGACATGCACCTGCCGGGGATGGCTGGCCTCGAGCTTTGCGCCGGGATTCGCCGGCAGCTCGACGGCCTGAACCGCGCCACGCCGATCTTCGCCTTCACCGCCAGCATCCAGCCGGACATGGTGCGTCGGTACTTCGCCGCGGGTATGCAGGGCGTGCTCGGCAAGCCCCTGCGGATGGACGAGCTGCGCCGCGCGCTGGGCGAGGTCGGCACCAGCGTGCCTGCGCTTGCGGTGGACGCCGCGCTGGACCGGCAAATGCTCGAGACCCACCGCCGCCTGCTGGGGCGGCACAAGCTCGCCGGACTGCTGGGCAACCTGCTGGGAAGCCTGGACGAGCAGTTGCCGCTGCTGGCCGAAGCCCTGGACCAGGCGGACCTGGCCGAGGCGGCGAACATCGCCCATCGCCTGTCCGGAAGCTGCCACTCCATGGGCCTGGTGGCGCTCGGCGCCGGCCTGGGCGAGCTGGAGCGCGAGGCCCTGGGCGCGGCCGGGGTCGACCCGCGAGCCTGGGGCGCACGCCTGGGTAGCCTGCGCCGCGACGGCGCCGAAGCCCTGCGCCGCGCCGGCTTCCTCGGCGAAGCCGACTCAGCGGCCGGTTGAGCGGCGCGGCGAACAACTTCCTTACAGCTTTTTACATCTTCGATCCGCGCGTTCAACGGCGTCTTACATCCGCCGCCAATAATCCGCTCATCCGTGCGCAAGACACGGCCTCTGACAGAGTGGAGACAAGAATAATGAGCCATCTCGAAGACCCCTGCGCGTACCCTCATCCGGAGGTGCGCCATGGCTGACGGCAAGGAAAGGCTGCAACTCACCCGGGCCCTGGCGAGCCGCCACATCTTCATGCTGTCCCTCGGCGGGGTGATCGGCACCGGGCTGTTCATGGGCTCCGGCGTGACCATCAACCAGGGCGGCCCGGCCGGCGCGGTGCTGGCCTACCTGGTGGCCGGGGTGCTGATGTACCTGGTGATGGTCTGCCTCGGCGAGCTGTCGGTGCAGATGCCGGTCTCCGGTTCGTTCCAGGCTCACGCGACGCGTTTCATCGGCCCGGCGACTGGCTTCATGATCGGCTGGGTCTACTGGATGAGCTGGGCCTCCACGGTAGGCCTGGAATTCACCGCGGCCGGGATGCTCATGACCCGCTGGTTCCCGGAGGTGCCCGTGTGGCTATGGTCGGGTTTCTTCGTGGTCGTGCTGTTCTCCCTCAATGCCCTGGCGACCCGCGCCTTCGGCGAGGCCGAGTACTGGTTCGCCGGGATCAAGGTGGCGGCGATCCTGGTGTTCATCGTGGTCGGGGGGCTGGTGATCTTCGGCGGTATCGAACTGAAGAGCGGTGCGCCGGCGCCTATGTTCTCCAACCTGGTCGGCGAGCGGCTGTTCCCCAACGGCCTGTCGGCGGTGTTCGCGGTGATGATGACGGTGGTCTATGCCTTCCAGGGTTGCGAGATCATGGGCGTCGCCGCCGGCGAGACCGAGCGACCGGAGAAGAGCATCCCGCGGGCGGTGCGCAACGTGGTGTTCCGCGTACTGATCTTCTACGTGCTGGCCATCGTCGTGCTTTCCGCCATCATTCCCTGGCAACAGGCCGGGCTGATGGAAAGCCCGTTCGTGCAGGTGTTCGACATGGTCGGGATTCCCTACGCGGCGGACCTGATGAACTTCGTCATCCTCACCGCCATCCTCTCGGTAGGCAACTCGGGCCTGTACGCCTCGACGCGGATCCTCTGGGCGATGTCCAGGACCGGCATGGCCCCGCGCGGCCTGTCGAAGCTCAGCGCGCGCGGCGTGCCGCTCTACGCGTTGCTGATCACCCTGTGCTTCGCCCTGCTCTCGTTGCTGACCAGCGTGGTCGCCGCCGACACCCTGTTCATGGTGCTGATGGCGGTGAGCGGGATGTCCGGCACCGTCACCTGGATCGTCATCGCCTACGCCCAATACCGCTTCCGCCGCGAGTACATGGCCAGCGGCGGCACGGTCGCCGAGCTGAAATATGCCGCGCCGCTGTTCCCGCTGGTGCCGTTGGCCTGCATCGCCGTGTGCTGCTCGCTGTTCGTCTTCCTCGCCCTCGATCCCACCCAGCGGCCGTCCTTGTACTGGGGCTTCGGCTTCATCGCCGCCTGCTACCTGGCCTATTACGTGGTTCGTCGCCGGCAGCCGCAGGGACTGGGCGACCCCGCCCTGGGACGGGCCGGCTGAACGGCCATTCGCAGGACCCGACGCCCGCCGCATCCGGCGGGCGTTTTCGTTTTCGCCTGGTTGGTTTGTTCGAAGTTGTAACAGCCGGCTCGCGCGGGCCTTCGCCGCTTTTCGTCGGATCGCATGGCGTGTGGCTTTGCGCCTGCCGCAGGGCCGTTACATACACCCGAATGGGTGGATTGTGGTCTTGTTGAACGAGTGTTTAGTATTGTCTGAAAGCCGCGATCGCCATCAACCAACAATAAGAACGAGGGCCGCATGACTGACCTTTCCCCATTGCAGACTCGGGTCGAAGCCGGGATCGCCTGGCTCGTCCTGAATCGTCCGCAACAGCGCAATGCACTGGATATCCCCACCCTGGAGGCCCTGCACGTCCGACTCGATGCCTGCGAGCGCGACCCGGCAGTGCGCGCCGTGGTCCTCGGCGGCAGCGGACGCAGCTTCTGCGCCGGGGCCGATCTCGCCGAATGGGCGGCGGCTGAAGCCCGTGGCGAGCTGGAAAGCTATGGATGGACCGAGGCCGCCCACGCCCTGATGGGGCGCCTGCACGCCCTCGACAAACCCACAGTCGCCGCCGTCAACGGCAGCGCCGTGGGCGCTGGCATGGACCTGGCGCTGTGCTGCGATTTCCGCATCGCCGCCGCCTCGGCGCGCTTCAAGGCCGGCTACACCGGCATGGCCTACTGCCCGGACGCCGGCGCCAGTTGGCATCTGCCACGGCTGCTTGGCAGCGAGGCGGCCAAGCGCCTGCTGTTCCTCGACGAAGCCTGGAGCGCGGAGCGCGCCCTGGGCGCCGGACTGGTCGGCGAGGTGGTCGCCGACGAGCGCCTGGTTGAGACGGTCGTCGCCTTCGCTGCGCGTCTCGCCAGCGGCCCGACCTTCGCCTTCTCCCAGACCAAGCGCCTGCTGCGCGACGGCGCCGGGCGCTCGCTGGCCGAGCAGTTGCGTGCCGAGCAGGCCGCCGGGCTGCTCTGCGGGCGCAGCGAGGATGCCGCCGAGGCGCTGCGCGCCGTGGCCGAGAAACGTTCCCCTCAATTCAGCGGGCGCTAGGCGCCGAGCAGGTGATTCCCATGGATTTCAGGCTGACCCAGGAACAGGACATGCTGGTCGAGGCGGTGCGCAGCTTCGTCGAGAAGGAACTGCTGCCCCACGAGGACGATGTCGACCGCGCCGACGCGGTGTCGCCGGAGCTGGCCGCACAGATTCGCGGCAAGGCCCTCGCCGCCGGTTTCTATGCCTTCAACATGCCCGAGGAAGTGGGTGGCGGCGGCCTCGACTACCTGTCCCAGGCGCTGGTCGAACGCGAGCTGTCGAAGGTCTCCTGGGCCCTCCACGTATTCGTCGCGCGGCCCTCGAAGATCCTCATGGCCTGCACCGGAGAACAGCTCGGCGACTACCTGTTGCCCTGCGTGCAGGGCGAAAAGACCGATTGCTTCGCCCTCACCGAGCCGGGCGCCGGCTCCGACGCCAATTCGATCAAGACCCGCGCGGTGCGCGACGGCGACGCCTTCGTGATCAACGGTAGCAAGCACTTCATCAGCCACGCCGGGCACGCCGACTTCGCCATCGTCTTCGCCGTCACCGACAGCTACGAGCACAACGGCCGCAAGCGCAACGCGGTGACCGCCTTCCTGGTGGACAAGGGCACGCCCGGGATGACCGTGCGCCGCGGGCCGAAATGCGTGAGCAACCGTGGCTACCACACCTACGAGATCTTCTTCGACGATTGCCGGGTGCCGGCCTCCAAGGTGCTCGGCGAGGTCGGCAAGGGCTGGGAAGTGGCCAACGCCTGGCTCACCGCCGGACGGGTGATGGTCGCCGCCAACTGCGTCGGCCAGGCCCAGCGCGCCCTCGACCTGTCGCTGCGCTGGGCGGCCGATCGCAAGCAGTTCGGCCAGCCGATCGGCAGCTACCAGGGCGTTTCCTTCAAGCTCGCCGACATGGCCACGCAGATCCGTGCCGCCGAGCTGATGACCCTGCACACCGCCTGGAAGATGGACCAGGGCACCATGACCGACGGCGAGGCCGGCATGGCCAAGCTGTTCGCCAGCGAGACCCTCGGCAAGGTCGCCGACGAAGCGGTGCAGATCTTCGGCGGCATGGGCCTGATGGATGAAGGACCGGTCGAGCGCATCTGGCGCAACGCGCGGATCGAACGGATCTGGGAGGGCACTTCGGAAATCCAGCGGCACATCGTTTCCCGCGAACTGCTGCGGCCGTTGCTGCGTTGAAGTCCTGGCTCCCCTCTTCCTCCAGGGGAGAGGGGAAGGCTGCCATGTTCCGAATCGAGAACCGACATGAATCGTGAAAACCTCAAGCGCCTGCTGGCACCCAGGCATCTCGCCTTCATTGGCGGCCGTGGCATGGCGCGTGCCCTGAAACGCTGTGCCGAAGGCGGTTTCGCCGGCCAGTTGTGGCTGGTCAATCCGCAGCACGCCGAACTCGAAGGCGTACCCTGCGTGGCCAGCGTCGCCGACCTGCCGTGCGGCCCGGACGCGGCGTTCGTCGCCACCAACCGCGAACTGACCCTCGACGCGGTCGCCGCGCTCGCCGCCAAAGGCGCCGGCGGGGCGATCTGCTATGCCTCCGGCTTCGCCGAAACCGGCGAACAGGGCCTGGCCGTGCAACGCCGGCTGCTGGCCGCCGCCGGCGAAATGGCGCTGCTCGGCCCGAACTGCTACGGCTTGCTCGACTACCTGCACGGCGCCGCGCTATGGCCGGTGGCACATGGCGGTCGGCAGGTGGAGCGGGGCGTCGCGGTGCTGACGCAGAGTGGCAACTTCGCCTACAACCTGTCGATGAGCGACCGTTCGCTGCCGGTGGCCTATATGGCATCGGTGGGCAACCAGGCGCAGCTGGGCATCGCCGAGCTGATGGACGTGCTGCTCGACGAGCCGCGGGTGACTGCCATCGGCCTGCATCTGGAAGGGCTGAAGAACGTCCCGGGGTTCGCCCGCGCGGCCTACAAGGCGTTGCAGAAAGGCGTGCCGGTGATCGCCCTGAAGACCGGGGTGTCGAAGATCGGCGCGGCCCTTGCGCTCAGCCACACCAGTTCCCTGGCCGGTTCCGACGCGCTCTACGACAGCCTGTTCGAGCGCCTCGGGGTGATCCGCGTGAGCGGCCCGGTGAGCTTCGTCGAAACCCTCAAGGCCGCCGCCTGCGGCCACCTGCCTGGCGGGCCGAGCCTGGTCGCGCTGGCCTGTTCCGGCGGCGACGCCGGGTTGATCGCCGATTACGCCGAGCGCAACGGCCTGGGGTTGCCGTCTTTCGACGCCGGACAGCGCGACGAACTGGCCGGGGTGCTGCCCGACTACGCCAACATCGCCAACCCGCTGGACTTCACCACCGCCATCTGGGGCGATGCCGCGGCCCTGGAGGAAATGCTCGACAGCGCTTTGCGCAGCCCTGCCGACGCCGCCCTGCTGGTGCTCGACTATCCGGGCGAGGAAACCGGCGAGCGGCCGCAGTGCGACCTGCTTCTGCAACGCTACTGCGCCGCGCTGAAGCGCCACGGCAAAGTCGGCTTCATCGCCTCGGCGTTCCCGGAACTGCTGCCGGCCCGGGCCCGCGAGCTGTTGCACGGCGAGGGCGTCGCCGCGCTGCAGGGCGTCGAGGATGGTCTCGCCGCCTGGGGACGGATCGCCCGCTACCGCCAGCGCCGCGCGGCGCTGCTGGAGCGCGGTGAGGCGGCGTTGGTGCCGATCTGCCCAGGGCCGCTGGCGGGCGACGGCTACCTGCTCGACGAGTGGCAATCCAAGCAGGCGCTGAAACCCTTCGGCCTGCCACTGCCCCAGGGGGTGCTGAGCACCCCCGGCCAGGCCCGCGAAGCGGCCCTCGACCTCGGCTTCCCGCTGGTGCTCAAGGCGGTCAGCGCCGCACTGCCGCACAAGACCGAGGCCGGTGGCGTGGCGCTCGGCCTGCGCAACGAGGCGGCGTTGGAGGCGGCATTGTTCGACATGCGCGAAAGCCTGGCCCGGCACGCGCCGCAACTGGTCTTCGAGCGTGTGTTATTGGAGCGCATGGCTGGCGCGCCGCTGGCCGAGCTGATCGTCGGGGTCAAGCGCGAGGAGGGCTTCGGCCTGGCATTGGTGATCGGTGCCGGCGGGATACTCGTGGAGCTGCTGCGCGACAGTCGCAGCCTGCTCCTGCCAACCACCGACGCGGCGATCCGCGATGCCCTGCTGAGCCTGCGCAGCGCGCCGTTGCTCAGCGGCTTCCGCGGTCGCCCGGCAGTGTGCATGGAGGCCCTGGTGGCGGCGATCCGCGCGGTCGCCGAATTCGCCTGCGAACATGCCGAGCGCTTGCTGGAGCTGGACGTCAATCCGTTGCTGGCGGATGCCGAGGGAGCGCTGGCGGTGGATGCGTTGATCCGGCTCGCCAATGGCTGAAGGCCGGGGGGACACGACGGCTCCCCCTCCCGCTTGTGGGAATGGGAGCAAGAGCGCTGCGGCGCGAACGGCGACTCCGATGGTCGCCGAACTGGACGAGGATATTGCCCATGCAACCACAGAAGACCCTCACCGCCGGCCAGGCCCTGGTCCGCTTGCTGGCCAACTACGGCGTGGATACCGTTTTCGGCATCCCCGGCGTGCATACCCTGGAGCTGTACCGCGGACTTCCGGGCAGCGGCATCCGCCACGTGCTGACCCGCCACGAGCAGGGCGCCGGCTTCATGGCCGACGGTTATGCGCGGGTCAGCGGCAAGCCGGGAGTGTGCTTCGTCATCACCGGGCCGGGCGTGACCAACGTCGCCACCGCCATCGGCCAGGCCTACGCCGACTCGGTGCCGCTGCTGGTGATTTCCAGCGTCAACCACAGCGCCAGCCTGGGCAAGGGCTGGGGCTGCCTGCACGAGACCCAGGACCAGCGTGCCATGACCGCGCCGATCACTGCCTTCTCCGCCCTGGCCTTGAGCCCGGAACAGCTGCCCGAACTGATCGCCCGGGCCTACGCGGTGTTCGACAGCGAGCGTCCGCGCCCGGTGCATATCTCGATCCCGCTCGACGTGCTTGCCGCGCCGGTGGCCCATGACTGGAGCGCTGCCGTGGCGCGCCGCCCTGGTCGTGGTGTGCCGTGCAGCGAGGCATTGCGGGCGGCGGCGGAGCGCCTGGCTGCGGCCCGGCGACCAATGCTCATCGCCGGCGGCGGCGCGCTGGCGGCCGGCGATGCGCTTGCCGCGCTGAGCGAGCGCCTGGCCGCGCCGCTGTTCACCAGCGTCGCCGGCAAGGGCCTGCTGCCGCCGGACGCGCCGCTCAACGCCGGGGCCAGCCTGTGCGTAGCGCCGGGCTGGGAGATGATCGCCGAGGCCGACCTGGTGCTGGCGGTGGGCACCGAGATGGCCGACACCGACTTCTGGCGCGAACGCCTGCCGCTGTCCGGCGAACTGATCCGCGTCGATATCGACCCGCGCAAGTTCAACGACTTCTATCCCTCTGCCGTAGCGCTCAGGGGCGATGCCCGGCAGACCCTTGAGGCGCTGCTGGCGCGCCTGCCGCAGGAGGCCCGCGACGCCGCGCCGGCCGCCGCGAGGGTGGCGCGCCTGCGCGCGGAGATCCGCGCGGCACACGCGCCGCTGCAGGCGCTGCACCAGGCGATCCTCGACCGGATCGCCGCCGCGCTGCCGGCCGATGCGTTCGTCAGCACCGACATGACCCAACTGGCCTATACCGGCAACTACGCGTTCGCCAGCCGAGCGCCGCGCAGCTGGCTGCATCCCACCGGCTACGGCACCCTCGGCTACGGCCTGCCGGCCGGCATCGGCGCCAAGCTCGGCGCCCCGCAGCGCCCGGGCCTGGTGCTGGTCGGCGATGGCGGCTTCCTCTACACCGCGCAGGAACTGGCCACCGCCAGCGAGGAACTGGACAGTCCGCTGGTGGTGCTACTGTGGAACAACGACGCGCTCGGCCAGATCCGCGACGACATGCTCGGCCTGGACATCGAGCCGGTCGGCGTGCTGCCGCGCAACCCCGACTTCGCCCTGCTGGGCCGCGCCTACGGTTGCGCGGTGCGCCAGCCGCAGGACCTGGACGAACTGGAGCGCGACCTGCGCGCCGGCTTCGGGCAGCCCGGCGTGACCCTGATCGAACTGCGGCACGCCTGCGCGCGCTGACCGCCGGACAAGGAGAGCATCCATGCGCTATTCCGACTTCACTCAACGTATCGCCGGCGACGGCGCCGCTGCCTGGGACATCCACTATCGCGCGCTGGCGCGGGTCGAGCAGGGCGAGGAAATCCTCCTGCTGTCGGTCGGCGACCCCGACTTCGAGACCCCGGCGCCCATCGTCCAGGCGGCCATCGACAGCCTGCTGGCCGGCAACACCCACTACGCCGACGTGCGCGGCAAGCGCGCCCTGCGCCAGCGCATCGCCGAGCGCCACCGGCGGCGCAGCGGCCAGGCGGTGGACGCGGAGCAGGTGGTGGTGCTGGCAGGTGCCCAATGCGCGCTGTACGCGGTGGTGCAGTGCCTGCTGAATCCGGGCGACGAGGTGATAGTCGCCGAGCCGATGTACGTCACCTACGAAGCGGTGTTCGGCGCCTGTGGCGCGCGGGTGGTGCCGGTGCCGGTGCGCTCCGAGAATGGCTTCCGCGTGCAGGCCGAGGAGGTCGCCGCACTGATCACCCCGCGCACGCGCGCGATGGCGCTGAACAGCCCGCACAACCCGTCCGGCGCCAGCCTGCCGCGGGCCACCTGGGAAGCCCTGGCCGAGCTGTGCATGGCCCATGACCTGTGGATGATCTCCGACGAGGTCTACAGCGAACTGCTGTTCGACGGCGAGCACGTCAGCCCGGCCAGCCTGCCGGGGATGGCCGACCGTACCGCGACCCTCAACAGCCTGTCGAAATCCCACGCCATGACCGGCTGGCGGGTCGGCTGGGTGGTCGGTCCCGCAGCACTCTGCGCGCACCTGGAGAACCTCGCCCTGTGCATGCTCTATGGCTCGCCGGAATTCATCCAGGATGCCGCCTGCACCGCGCTGGAAGCGCCGCTGCCGGAGTTGGAGGCGATGCGCGAGGCCTACCGCCGCCGCCGCGACCTGGTAATCGAGTGCCTGGCCGACAGCCCCGGCCTGCGTCCACTACGCCCGGACGGCGGCATGTTCGTGATGGTCGACATCCGTCCCACCGGACTTTCCGCCCAGGCCTTCGCCGACCGCCTGCTGGACCGCCATGGCGTATCGGTGCTCGCCGGCGAAGCCTTCGGCCCGAGCGCCGCCGGTCACATCCGCCTCGGCCTGGTGTTGGGCGCCGAACCGCTGCGCGAAGCCTGTCGGCGCATTGCGCTGTGCGCCGCCGAGTTGCTCGGCCAGGCCTGAACCCCTCGGCCGCGAGCGATGCGGCCGGTCACCACGATTCGGAAACCACGATGAACGTACTGATCGTCCACGCCCACAACGAACCGCAATCCTTCACCCGCGCGCTCTGTGACCAGGCATGCGAGACCCTGGCAGGCCAGGGCCACGCGGTGCAGGTCTCGGATCTCTACGCGATGAACTGGAATCCGGTGGCCAGTGCCGCCGACTTCGCCGAGCGCGCCGATCCCGACTACCTGGTGTACGCCCTGGAGCAGCGCGAGAGCGTCAAGCGCCAGAGCCTGGCCGCCGACATCCAGGCCGAGCTGGACAAGCTGCTGTGGGCCGACCTGCTGATCCTCAACTTTCCGATCTACTGGTTCTCGGTGCCGGCGATCCTCAAGGGGTGGTTCGACCGGGTACTGGTGTCCGGGGTCTGCTATGGCGGCAAGCGCTTCTACGACCAGGGTGGCCTGGCCGGCAAGAAGGCGCTGGTCAGCCTGACCCTGGGCGGGCGCCAGCACATGTTCGGCGAGGGTGCCATCCACGGACCGCTGGAGGACATGCTGCGGCCGATCCTGCGCGGCACCCTGGCCTATGTCGGCATGCAGGTGCTGGAGCCCTTCGTCGCCTGGCACGTGCCATACATCAGCGAGGAAGCGCGCGGCAACTTCCTGCGCGCCTACCGGGCGCGGCTGGAAAATCTCGAGCAGGATGTACCCCTGCGGTTCCCGCGGCTGGAGCAGTTCGACGCGCTGCTCCAGCCGCTGGCGCGCTGACCCGGGCGACGCGCGCCAGGCCAGTCAAGCGAAGACGCCCCCGACCGGGGGCGTCTTGGCTCGTGCTAGTACTGCTGGCGCGGCTTGCTCTGTAACTGCTCGGAGGCGGCCTTGGCCAGGTCCGGCGGGAGGAAGTCCTTGTCCGGATCGTAGTCCTGCTTCAGGTAGGCGCTGAGCGCCTCCAGGTCGGCCGGGCTGAGGGTGCCGGCCGCCTGCTTCAGGCGCAGGGTATCGAGGATGTAGTCGTAGCGGCTGTTGTTGTAGTCGCGCACGGCGGCGTACAGCTGGCGCTGGGCGTTGAGCACGTCGACGATGTTGCGGGTGCCGACCTGGTAGCCGATCTCGGTGGCTTCCAGCGAACTCTGGTTGGAGATGATCGCCTGGCGCCGCGCCTGGACCTGCTCGACGTCGGTATTCACCGCGCGGTGCAGGTTGCGGGTATCCTGCACCACCTGGCGGCGCTGGCCTTCGCGGGATTGCTCGCTCTGGTTGAGGCGCTGGTAGGACTCGCGGACCTGGGAGGAGGTCAGGCCGCCGCTGTAGATCGGGATGTTCAGTTCCAGGCCAATGCTGCGCTCGTCGACATACTTGCCATAGTGCACCAGCGGATTGGCGGCGCTGTTGGCGAAGCCGAGGGCGTCGTTGTCGCCCTTCTGGTACTGGGCCACGGCATCGAGGGTCGGCAGGTGCCCGGCCTTGCGCTGGCGGAGGGTTTCCTCGGCGGCGTTGACCGCGTAGTTGCTGGCCAGCAGGCGCAGGTTCTGCTGCACCGCGGTGTCGACCCAGGCCTTGGCGTCGTTCGGCGCCGGCGGCACCACCGGCAGGGTGTGGCGCATGCCCTCGATGGCGCTGTAGTCGCGGTTGGTCAGGGTCACCAGGGCCTGGAAGGCATCGTCCACGCGCTGTTCGGCGATCAACCGGTTGGCGCGGGCGGTGTCGTAGCTGGCCTGGGCCTCGAGCACGTCGGTCTTGTCGGAAAGGCCCACGTCGAAGCGCTCGTTGGCCTGGTCCAGCTGGCGCTTGAAGGCGGCTTCCTCGGCCTTGCTGGTGGCCAGGTTGTCCTGGGCGCGGAGCACCGTGAAGTAGGTCTCGGCGCTGCGCAGGATCAGGTCCTGCTGGGTCGCGGAGAATTCCAGCCGGGCCTGGTCGCTGGTTTCCTTGGCGGCCTGCCACTGGAACCAGCGGTCGGCGCGGAACAACGGCTGGCTGAGGGTGGCCTGGACGACCTGGCTGTTGCGCTTGACGGTCGCCGGACGCTCGTCGAATGCGATCCGGGTGTCTCCGACGCGGGCGCCGGCGCCGAGTTGCGGCAGCAGGCCGGCGCGGGCCTGGGGCACCACTTCCTTGCGCGCCAGGTAGTCGGCCTGGGCGGCGGCGAGGTCGGCGTTGTTGTCGACGGCTTCCTTGTAGACGCTGATCAGGTCGGTCTTGGTCGGCAGCGGGGTCGGCTGGGCGGCCCAGGCGACACCGGTAGCAGCGGCCACGGCGGCCGCCAGGGAGAGTCTGCGCAGCATTCGTTCGTCCTGGAAAAGATGCGAGGTGGGGCAAGGCTAAGGTCGCTACCGGTGGCGGTCAAGGCACCTGCGCGGCAACTGATCGAAGAGCCAGTCCGGATCGATGTGCCGGCGAACGTGCGGGGATCTGCGTCTTCCCTGGCGAGAGGGCGCCGGACTGGACCATGACTGCCGGTCGGGCGGGGCGTTTTCCCGTTGGCGTATCCCGCCGGTGTTGATTAGACTGCCGGGGTTCTTGTCGGGGTGCCCTATACGAGGGGCTGAGATCGGATAGTTCCGGATCCCGTTGAACCTGATCGGGCTAGCGTCCGGTTCCGCCTCGCGCGGACCGCAGCAACCCGCGTAGGGAACAAGATGTCCGCGCCATGCCTGCCTTGCCGGCGCGTCCTTCTCGCCACCAGTCCCGGTGGCCCCGCGTGCCAGGTTCTCCCGACAATCACCCAGGAGAGCCATCGATGAGCGCAACGCAGAAGAACAACATCACCCGCCTTGAGCAGCTCGACCGCCAGTCGACGCAGCCTTTCCCGAACTCGCGCAAGGTCTACCTGACCGGCTCGCGCCCGGACATCCGCGTCCCGGTGCGGGAAATCTCCCTCGCCGACACCCCCACCGCCTTCGGCGGCGAAAAAAACCCGCCGGTGTTCGTCTACGACACCTCCGGCCCGTATACCGACCCTGAGGTCCGCATCGACCTGCGCAAGGGCCTGCCTGACGTGCGTTCGCGCTGGATCGACGAGCGCGGCGACACCGAGATCCTCCCCGGCCTGACCTCCGAGTTCGGCCAGGCCCGCCTGGCCGACGCCAGCCTCGACGCCCTGCGCTTCGCCCACGTGCGCACGCCGCGCCGGGCCAAGCCGGGCGCCAACGTCTCGCAGATGCACTACGCGAAGAAAGGCATCATCACCCCGGAGATGGAATACATTGCCATCCGCGAGAACATGAAGCTGCAGGAAGCCCGGGCCGCCGGCCTGCTCGACCAGCAGCACCCGGGGCACAGCTTCGGTGCCAACATCCCGAAGGAAATCACCCCCGAGTTCGTCCGCGAGGAAGTCGCCCGCGGCCGCGCGATCATTCCGGCGAACATCAACCACACCGAGCTTGAGCCGATGATCATCGGCCGCAACTTCCTGGTGAAGATCAACGGCAACATCGGCAACAGCGCGCTGGGCTCCTCGATCGAGGAAGAAGTGGAGAAGCTCACCTGGGGTATCCGCTGGGGCGCCGACACGGTGATGGACCTGTCCACCGGCAAGCACATCCATGAAACCCGCGAGTGGATCCTGCGCAACAGCCCGGTACCGATCGGCACCGTACCGATCTACCAGGCGCTGGAGAAGGTCAACGGCGTCGCCGAGGACCTGACCTGGGAAATCTTCCGCGACACCCTGATCGAACAGGCCGAGCAGGGCGTCGACTACTTCACCATCCACGCCGGCGTGCTGCTGCGCTATGTGCCGCTGACCGCCAAGCGGGTCACCGGCATCGTTTCCCGCGGCGGCTCGATCATGGCCAAGTGGTGCCTGGCGCACCACCAGGAGAACTTCCTCTACACGCATTTCGAAGAGATCTGCGAAATCATGAAGGCCTACGACGTCAGCTTCTCGCTGGGCGATGGCCTGCGTCCGGGCTCGGTGGCCGACGCCAACGACGCCGCCCAGTTCGGCGAGCTGGAAACCCTCGGCGAGCTGACCAAGATCGCCTGGAAGCACGATGTGCAGGTGATGATCGAAGGTCCCGGCCACGTGCCGATGCAATTGATCAAGGAAAACATGGACAAGCAGCTGGAGTGCTGTGACGAGGCGCCGTTCTACACCCTCGGCCCGCTGACCACCGACATCGCCCCCGGCTACGACCACATCACCTCCGGCATCGGCGCGGCGATGATCGGCTGGTTCGGCTGCGCCATGCTCTGCTACGTCACGCCCAAGGAGCACCTGGGTCTGCCGAACAAGGATGATGTGAAGACCGGGATCATCACCTACAAGATCGCCGCCCATGCCGCCGACCTCGCCAAGGGCCACCCGGGCGCGCAGATCCGCGACAACGCGCTGTCCAAGGCGCGCTTCGAGTTCCGTTGGGAGGACCAGTTCAACCTTGGCCTGGACCCGGACACCGCGCGGGCGTTCCATGACGAGACCCTGCCGAAGGACTCGGCCAAGGTCGCGCACTTCTGCTCCATGTGCGGACCGAAGTTCTGCTCGATGAAGATCACCCAGGAGGTTCGCGACTACGCCAAGGAGAACGGCCTGTCCGACGAGAGCAAGGCCATCGAGGCCGGCTTCCAGGAGCAGGCGGCGCGCTTCAAGGACGAAGGATCGGTGATCTACAGGCAGGTCTAGGCCGCGCCACGGGGCCCCTCGCCGTGACGAGGGGCTGCGGAGCGTCGGAAGCGTCAGCCGCGGCCGGGGAACAGGTTCGGCTTGACGATGCCGTTCAGGCGCGGATACGGGATCTTCAGTTCGGGGTGGGCATAGGAATACGGCGCGATGGAGTAGGCGTCGTACTTCAGCGTCACCGCGCCGAAGGTCAATGCCACGTGCGGGGTGCGCTGGAACGGCCAGGTCTTCTGGAAATCGGCGTTCTGGTCGAGCTTGTTGGCCAGCAGCCAGGCCTTGTGCGCCAGCTCGGCCTGTTTCCAGAAGGCTTCTTCCTGGCCGGGAACCAGCATGTCCTGCAGGCTCAGCACCTTGTGCTGCCTGCGGTCGTAGTTGATGAAGCCGCGACCGGGCATGCCGTGAGCGCCGCCGGTGAACAGGTAGCTGGAAAGCTCGATGATCACCAGACCGTCATGTTGTTCGCGCACCTTGGCTTGCAGGTAGCTGCTCCAGCCCGGCTCGGCGCTGTCCAGGAACTGCCGCTCGTAGGCCGCCAGCGATGCCGGCAGGGGTGTTTCGTTGTTTTCCCGGGTCATTTCCAGCAGGGCGCGCTCGACGATCGGGTCCAACTGCGGTTCGTCGGGGAACTTCAAGGTGTCGATGTTTACCAAGGGACACTGTTCGCCCTGACAGCCGGGCTTCAGGTGCTCGCTGGCGAGGCGCTCGGTGGGCAGCGGGTCGTCGAGGCCGGGCTTGAAGAGGCTCTGGCAGGCGCTCAGCAGAACGACCAGGCTGCCGAGGGCGGCGAATTTCAGAAGGCGCATGGGATTCCTTTTGCGACGGTGGATGGGCGGGCTCGAAGCGTCGACCAGTCCGTTTCGACCCTGGCGTCGCGCTTGAGTTCGGCCCGCGCAAACCCCAAGTATGGCCTAGCCGTGGCCGGGAAACACGCCCGTGCGGCGAGCGCCACGAAGTTTTCCCGAGCTGTCCTGAAAGTGGCTGCGCCCTGCGCCGGGCCGCGATAGGATGGCGCGAAACCCACATACCCGAGTGAAGTGAGTCGAGGATGTCCGAAACCTTCAAACCCGCCCCCGGTGACGTCGAGCTCGTGCAGCGCGAGGAATGCTTCCGCGGCTTCTATCGTCTCGATCGCCTGCGCCTGCGGCATCGCCAGTTCGACGGCAGCATGGGCCGGGAAATCAGTCGGGAACTGTTCGTCCGCCATGACGCGGTCTGCGTGCTGCCCTACGACCCGCAGCGCGATTGCGTGGTGCTCATCGAGCAATTCCGCGTCGGGGCGATGCAGAAGCTCGCCAACCCCTGGCTGCTGGAGCTGGTCGCCGGCCTGATCGACAAGGACGAGCAACCGGAGGAAGTGGCCCATCGCGAGGCGATGGAGGAGGCCGGGCTGACTCTCGGTGCGCTCTGGCCGATAACCCAGTACCTGCCGTCGCCGGGCGGCACCGACGAAGTGGTGCACCTGTTCGTCGGCCGTTGCGACAGCGAAGGCGTCGGCGGCGTGCATGGCTTGCCGGAGGAGGGCGAGGACATCCGCGTCCACGTCTGGCCGTTGGAAGATGCGCTGCAGGCCGTGCGCGACGGGCGGATCAACAACGCGGCGAGCATCATCGCCCTGCAGTGGCTGGCCCTGAACCGGGCCGAGGTGCGTGGGCTATGGGCCTGAACCTGCTGCGCGAGCGCTACCGGGTCGACCTGGCCAGCCTGCAGGCGACCTGCGAAGCGAACTACGCGCGGCTCATGCGCCTGCTCCCGGACATGCGCGAGGCGCAGGCCTCGCGCCGGGTCGCGCTGAGCGAAGGGGAGCGGCTGCTCGGCGTACTTGCGCTGGAAGTGACCGAGGCCTGCCCCTACACCACCACCCTTCAGGTGCGCCAGGAACTGGGCCTGCCCTGGTTGCCGGCGCCGCGGCTGGAAGTGCGGGTCTACCACGATGCGCGGATGGCCGAGGTGATCGGCGCCGAACAGGCGCGGCGGCTGATGGCGATCTATCCCTACCCGAACCAGGCGATGCACCAGCCCGACGAGAAGAACCAGCTCAACCTGTTCCTCGGCGAGTGGCTCGCCCATTGCCTGGCCTGCGGCCACGAAATGGAGCCGGTGGCCCAGCGCTGAGCGGTTGCAGGCAAAAGGCCAGTTGAATGACATCAAGCCAAAAGTAGTCCTCGCAACTGTGATCTGTTCCGCTTTCCGGGTTTGCCGCCACTTTCGTCGGTCACCATAATCATCCCTTTCACCGCGGACGCCTCGCCTTCAGGAGACGGCCCCTTGTCACGCCATTCGAACACTCCCGCCACCGACGCCTCCGTACTGCTGGTGCAGCTCTCGGACAGCCACCTGTTCGCCGAGGATGGCGCGCGCCTGCTTGGCATGGATACCGCCCATAGCCTGGAGAAGGTGGTCGAGCGGGTCGCCCGGGAGCAGCCGCGGATCGACCTGATTCTCGCCACCGGCGACGTCTCCCAGGACGGCAGCCTCGATTCCTACACACGCTTCCGCAGGTTGAGCGCCCCCCTGGACGCGCCGTTGCGCTGGTTCGCCGGTAACCACGACGAACGCGAGCCGATGCAAAGGGCGACCGAGGGCAGCGACCTGCTGGAGCAGGTCGTCGACGTCGGCAACTGGCGCGTGGTGTTGCTCGACTCGAGCATTCCCGGCGCGGTGCCGGGCTATCTCGAGGAGGATCAGCTGGAGCTGCTGCGGCGCGCCATCGACAGCGCCGGCGAACGCTTCCTGCTGGTTTCCTTCCATCACCACCCGGTGCCGATCGGCAGCGACTGGATGGATCCCATCGGCCTGCGCAACCCGCAGGCGCTGTTCGACCTGCTGGCGCCCTATCCGCAGGTACGCTGCCTGCTGTGGGGGCACATTCACCAGGAGTTCGACCGCCAGCGCGGCCCGCTGCGCCTGCTGGCTTCGCCGTCCACCTGCGTACAGTTCGCCCCCGGTAGCAGCGACTTCACCCTCGACCGCCTGGCGCCGGGCTACCGCTGGTTGCGCCTGCACGACGACGGGCGCCTGGAAACGGGGATCTCGCGGGTCGACGACGTCGTCTTCGAAGTGGACTACGACACCGCCGGATACTGACATGCCCCCGGTCGCGGGATACCGCGGCCACGTGCGTCGTTGCCGATCGGCGCGCAGGCTGGAAGATGAAGCCTGGAAGCTGTTACCGTTCGGCTTTCCCTACCGAGTTGAAGCCCATTAGCCCGTTCCCGATGACCGCGACCAGCCCATCCCTGCTGTATATCCACGGCTTCAACAGTTCGCCCGAATCGCACAAGGCGCGTCAGCTGCAGGCGGCCTTCGGCCACTTGGGCCTGGCCGAAGGCCTGCGCGTCCCGGCCCTG
Source organism: Pseudomonas sp. DL (assembly GCF_047199225.1). Lineage (NCBI taxonomy): Bacteria > Pseudomonadati > Pseudomonadota > Gammaproteobacteria > Pseudomonadales > Pseudomonadaceae > Pseudomonas > Pseudomonas sp. DL. The sequence goes on along the minus strand of NZ_CP178323.1, from coordinate 5,766,015 downwards.
CACCATCACCCACGGCAGGCTATCGCCCAGTTGGAGCGGGCCATTGCCGAGCTCGGGCGACCGGTGCTGGTCGGCAGCTCCCTGGGTGGCTACTATGCGACCCATTTGGCGGAGCGCCATGGCCTGGCGGCGATCCTGGTCAATCCGGCGGTCGCCCCGCATCGCTCCTTCGACGGCTACCTGGGCGCGCAGACCAACCACTACAGCGGCGAGACCTGGGAACTCACCGAGGACCACGTGGCGGCGTTGGCCGAACTGGAAGTCACGCACCTGCAACGTCCCGAACGCTACCAGGTATGGCTGCAGACCGCCGACGAAACCCTCGATTATCGCGTCGCGCAGGCCTTCTACCGAGCCTGCGCGCTACGTATCCAGGCCGGCGGCGACCACGGTTTCCAGGGCTTCGCCCGGCACCTGCCGGCGCTGCTGGCGTTCGCCGGCTACCCGTCGGCGCTGTGGCGCGACACCGACTTTTCGACTTTTGACTGAATAGAGACCCCATGGCTACTTACAACGCAGACGCCATCGAAGTCCTTTCCGGCCTCGACCCGGTGCGCAAGCGCCCGGGGATGTACACCGACACCACCCGCCCCAACCACCTGGCCCAGGAAGTCATCGACAACAGCGTCGACGAAGCCCTGGCCGGCCACGCGAAGAGCGTGCAGGTGATCCTGCACCAGGACAACTCGCTGGAAGTCATCGACGATGGCCGCGGCATGCCGGTGGACATCCACCCGGAAGAGGGCGTGCCGGGCGTCGAGCTGATCCTTACCAAGCTGCATGCCGGCGGCAAGTTCTCGAACAAGAACTACCAGTTCTCCGGCGGCTTGCACGGGGTCGGCATCTCGGTGGTGAACGCGCTCTCGACCCGGGTCGAGGTACGCGTCAAGCGCGACGCCAACGAGTACCGGATGACCTTCGCCGACGGCTTCAAGGACAGCGATCTGGAAGTCATCGGCACGGTCGGCAAGCGCAATACCGGTACCAGCGTGCATTTCTGGCCGGATCCGAAGTATTTCGATTCGGCGAAGTTCTCGGTCAGCCGCCTCAAGCATGTGCTCAAGGCCAAGGCGGTGCTGTGCCCGGGGCTGAGCGTGGTGTTCGAGGACAAGAACACCGGCGAGCGCGTCGAGTGGCACTTCGAGGACGGCCTGCGCTCCTACCTGACCGACGCGGTCGCCGAGCTGCCGCGCCTGCCCGATGAACCCTTCTGCGGCAACCTCGAAGGTTCCAAGGAAGCGGTGAGCTGGGCCCTGCTGTGGCTGCCCGAGGGCGGTGAGTCGGTGCAGGAAAGCTACGTCAACCTGATTCCCACGGCCCAGGGCGGCACCCATGTGAACGGCCTGCGCCAGGGCCTGCTCGACGCCATGCGCGAGTTCTGCGAGTTCCGCAACCTGTTGCCGCGCGGCGTCAAGCTGGCGCCCGAGGACGTCTGGGAGCGGATCGCCTTCGTCCTCTCGATGAAGATGCAGGAGCCGCAGTTCTCCGGGCAGACCAAGGAGCGCCTGTCGTCCCGCGAGGCGGCGGCGTTCGTCTCGGGCGTGGTGAAGGACGCCTTCAGCCTGTGGCTCAACGAGCACGCCGAGATCGGCCTGCAGTTGGCGGAACTGGCGATCAGCAATGCCGGGCGTCGCCTCAAGGCGGGCAAGAAGGTCGAGCGCAAGAAGATCACCCAGGGGCCGGCGCTGCCCGGCAAACTGGCCGACTGCGCCGGACAGGAACCGATGCGCGCGGAACTGTTCCTGGTCGAGGGCGACTCCGCCGGCGGCTCGGCGAAGCAGGCGCGGGACAAGGAATTCCAGGCGATCATGCCGCTGCGCGGAAAGATCCTGAACACCTGGGAAGTGGACGGCGGCGAGGTGCTCGCCAGCCAGGAGGTCCACGACATCGCGGTAGCCATCGGCGTCGATCCGGGCGCCAGCGACCTGGCTCAGCTGCGCTACGGCAAGATCTGTATCCTCGCGGATGCCGACTCCGACGGCCTGCACATCGCCACGCTGCTCTGCGCGCTGTTCGTCCGCCATTTCCGCCCGCTGGTGGAAGCCGGCCACGTCTACGTGGCGATGCCGCCGCTGTACCGCATCGACCTCGGCAAGGACATCTACTACGCCCTCGACGAAGCCGAGCGCGACGGCATCCTCGAGCGCCTGGCCGCAGAGAAGAAGCGCGGCAAGCCGCAGGTCACCCGCTTCAAGGGCCTTGGCGAAATGAATCCGTTGCAACTGCGCGAGACCACCATGGATCCGAATACCCGGCGGCTGGTCCAGCTCACCCTGGAGGACGCCACCGGTACCCTGGAGATCATGGACATGCTGCTGGCCAAGAAGCGCGCCGGTGACCGCAAGTCCTGGCTGGAAAGCAAGGGCAACCTGGCCGAGGTGCTGGTCTGATGCGCCGCCTGCTGGCCATCCTCGGCCTGTTCGGGGGCCTGGTCCAGGCGGCCGAGGCGCCGCCAGAGCCACCGGTTCCGGCAGCCTTGAGCTTCATCTCCGAACATGCGGTGGAGGGCATGCGCGGCGGCAACCTCTCCGGGCTGGCCTGGTGTGGCGGCGCGCTGTGGACGGTTTCCGACCGCGACGATGACCGCCTGTATCGCCTGCAACCCTCGGCCGAAGGCTCCGACCAGCCCTGGCAGGCCGAGGCCGAGAGTTTCATCGCTCCGACCCCGCCGGACAGCGGGTTGCCCTGGGGCATGAGCACGCGGGTCTGGCTCAGTGGCCTGGTGCGCGGCGGCAACCTCGACTTCGAAGGCATCGCCTGCGATGCCGCCGGCAATCGCTACCTGGTCAGCGAGGCGCACGCGGCGGTCCTGCAACTGCCGGTGAGCGGCGCGCCGAACTGGCTGCGCCTGCCGCCCGGCCTGCTGTCGCAAGCGCGGGCCAGCGGCATGCTGATGAATTTCAACGCGCTGTTCGAAGGGATCGCCGTCGACCCCGAGGGCAAGCGCCTCTGGCTGGCTGCCGAGCGCGAGCGCCGCGGCCTGCTGGTGGCCCACCGCGACAACAGTGCCTGGCGCTGCGAGGGCAGCTGCGTACTGCTCGCCGAGGGCGGCAAGATCGAGCCGCCGCCGGAACTGGGCAGCGCGCGCAAGCTGCCGAAGGATTTCTCCGACCTCGCCTTCTACCGCGGCAAGCTGTTCACCCTGGAGCGCCTGGCGCATCAGATCTGTCGCCGCGACCTGGCCCAGGCCAAGGTCGAGCGCTGCTGGTCGTTCGCCTCGGCGGTCCTGGCGCCGGAGCGTCGCTACGAGCTGCCTTATGGCGTCGCGGAAGCCCTGTCGCTGGACGACAAGGGCGCCTGGCTGGGCATCGACAATGGCGACCATGCGCGCGCCGATGGCGACGTGCGGCCCTTCGTCCTGCGCTTCGCCGCGCCCGCCGGCGGCTGGTTGGGGGACAAGTGACGCAACGGGCGCCCGGTCAGCGGCTGGGACGGATCATGCTGGTGCTGGCCTGGATCGCCGGGCTGGCGCTGGCGACGCGCTATTTCGGCGTCTGGGAAGATCGACAGCGCAACCCGAACCAGGCGCCGCAATCGATCCATGGCGACGGCTACGTCGAGTTGCGCCTGGCCAGCAGCCGGCAGGGCCATTACCTGCTGAACGGGCAGATCAACGGCCAGGGCGTGACCTTCCTGCTCGATACCGGGGCGACCCAGGTGGCGGTGCCGGAAGCCCTGGCGGCAAGACTCGCGCTGGAGCGCGGCGCGCCGATCACCCTGAGCACGGCCAACGGCCGCGCCACGGGCTGGCGCACGCGGCTGGACCAGCTGCAACTCGGCGATATCCGCCTGTCCGGGGTCGCGGCGCTGATTGCGCCGGGCATGGACGGCGATGAGGTGCTACTCGGCATGAGCGCCCTGAAACAACTCGAATTCACCCAGCGCGACGGCACCCTGGTGCTGCGCCAAAACACTTCTCCGTGAGGTACGCATGAGCGAATCCCTCGATCTGAGCCTGGAAGGGGTCGAACGCCGGTCGTTGGCCGAGTTCACCGAGCAGGCCTATCTGAATTATTCCATGTACGTGATCATGGACCGCGCCCTGCCGCATATCGGCGACGGCCTGAAGCCGGTGCAGCGACGCATCGTCTACGCCATGAGCGAACTGGGGCTGGATGCCGATTCCAAGCACAAGAAGTCGGCGCGCACCGTCGGCGACGTGCTCGGCAAGTTCCACCCGCACGGCGACTCGGCCTGCTACGAGGCCATGGTGCTGATGGCGCAGCCGTTCTCCTATCGCTATCCGCTGGTGGACGGCCAGGGCAACTGGGGGGCGCCGGACGATCCCAAGTCCTTCGCCGCCATGCGTTATACCGAGGCGCGCCTGTCGCGCTATTCCGAGGTGCTGCTCAGCGAACTGGGCCAGGGTACCGTGGACTGGGTACCGAACTTCGACGGCACCCTCGACGAGCCGGCCGTGCTGCCGGCCCGCCTGCCCAACCTGCTGCTCAACGGCACCACCGGCATCGCGGTGGGCATGGCCACCGACGTGCCGCCGCACAACCTGCGGGAAGTCGCGTCGGCCTGCGTGCGCCTGCTCGACCAGCCGGGCGCGACGGTCGCCGAATTGTGCGAACACGTGCCGGGCCCGGACTTCCCCACCGAAGCCGAGATCATCACCCCGCGCGCCGACCTGCAGAAGGTCTACGAGACCGGCCGCGGTTCGGTGCGCATGCGCGCGGTGTACCGCGTCGAGGACGGCGACATCGTCATCCACGCCCTGCCGCACCAGGTGTCCGGTTCCAAGGTGCTGGAACAGATCGCCGGGCAGATGCAGGCCAAGAAGCTGCCGATGGTGGCCGACCTGCGCGACGAGTCGGACCACGAGAACCCGACCCGCATCGTCATCATCCCGCGTTCGAACCGGGTCGATGTCGAAGAGCTGATGACCCATCTGTTCGCCACCACCGACCTGGAAACCAGCTACCGGGTCAACCTGAACATCATCGGCCTCGACGGAAAGCCGCAGGTCAAGGACCTGCGCCAGTTGCTCTCGGAGTGGCTGCAGTTCCGCATCGGCACCGTGCGTCGACGCCTGCAGTTCCGCCTGGACAAGGTCGAGCGCCGCCTGCATCTGCTGGATGGCTTGCTGATCGCCTTCCTCAACCTCGACGAGGTGATCCACATCATCCGCACCGAGGATCAGCCCAAGGCGGTGCTGATGGAGCGCTTCGAACTCAGCGAGGTGCAGGCCGACTACATCCTCGACACCCGCCTGCGCCAGTTGGCACGCCTGGAAGAGATGAAGATCCGCGGCGAGCAGGAAGAGTTGCTGAAGGAGCAGAAGCGCCTGCAGACCCTGCTCGGCAGCGAGGCCAAGCTGAAGAAGCTGGTGCGCGAGGAGCTGATCAAGGACGCCGAGACCTACGGCGACGACCGCCGTTCGCCGATCGTCGCCCGCGCCGAGGCCCGCGCGCTGTCGGAAACCGAGCTGATGCCCACCGAACCGGTGACCGTGGTGCTCTCGGAAAAAGGCTGGGTGCGTTGCGCCAAGGGCCACGACATCGACGCCGCCGGCCTCTCCTACAAGGCCGGCGACGGCTTCAAGGCCGCCGCGCCGGGACGCTCGAACCAGTATGCGGTGTTCATCGACTCCACCGGGCGCAGCTACTCGCTGCCGGCCCACAGCCTGCCGTCCGCGCGAGGCCAGGGCGAGCCACTCAGCGGCCGGCTGACGCCGCCGCCGGGGGCCAGCTTCGAATGCGTGCTGCTGCCGGACGACGATGCGCTGTTCGTGATCGCTTCCGACGCCGGCTATGGTTTCGTGGTCAAGGGCGAGGACCTGCAGGCCAAGAACAAGGCCGGCAAGGCCCTGCTCAGCCTGCCCAACGGCTCCGCCGTGGTGGCGCCGCGCCCGGTGCGCGATGTGGAGCAGGATTGGCTGGCGGCCGTGACGACCGAGGGCCGTCTGCTATTGTTCAAGGTCTCCGACCTGCCGCAGCTCGGCAAGGGCAAGGGCAACAAGATCATCGGCATCCCCGGCGAACGCGTGGCCAGCCGCGAGGAATACCTCACCGACCTGGCTGTTCTGCCAGCCGGGGCGACGTTGGTCCTGCAGGCCGGAAAGCGTACCCTGTCGCTCAAGGGCGACGACCTGGAACACTACAAGGGGGAGCGAGGCCGGCGAGGCAACAAGCTGCCGCGCGGTTTCCAGCGCGTCGACAGCCTGCTGGTGGATATTCCGCCACAGGATTGAAATGAGCCGTTACCGGTCTCCGATCTCTCGCATATCCGCAAGGGAATGGCGAAAGCGGCCTCTTCCGAGGCCGGCTTTCCGGGGGAATGTCGTCTCCCTGGCGGGTTCCGCCGGGTTTTCCCCTGACGCAGGTGGTCCGAAACCGGTTTCGGAATACGCTCTGCCTCTGGAGCTATGGCGCTGGTTAGGGGATGATACGCCCCTTCGGCCGCCGTTTCCGATGGCGGGTGGCCAGTAGAATTCAAGTCTTGCATCAGTAGTGCCGATCTTCGGCGAAATACGGTGGTTCTCGATGAGCGCGTGGCGCGTCTTCGCATGTCTTTCCCTCGTCAGCCTGCTCGGGCTGACGGGTTGTGCGGTCCATCCGCCGGCCCAGCTCTACCAGTTGGACGTCGGTGCCGCTGCGGTACCGAAAAAGGACGGCGGTGCGGCCGTCCTGCTCGGGCCGGTACAACTGGCCGACTATCTCAAGCGCGATGTGATGGTGCAGCGGCAGGCCGATGGTATTCTCAGTCTGTCCACCGAAGCGCGCTGGGCCGGCAACCTGGAGACCAATGTCAGCCAGCAACTGCTGCGGCAGATGTCCAGCGAGCTGGGCAGCAGCCGCCTGGCGCTGTTCCCGGAAAAACCCGGTTTCACCCCCCAGGTCCAGGTGATGCTGACCATCAGTCGCCTCGACTCCGGCCCCAAGCAGCCGGCAGTGATCGAGGCGCGCTGGCGCCTGTTGGACCAGAAGGGCGACCTGAAGGACAGCCGGGTGTTCCACGAGGAAGAACAGCATCAGGGCAGCATCGGCGACCAGATCCGTGCCCAGAGCGACCTGCTCAAGCGCCTGGCGGCGCAGTTGGCCAAGGACGTCAAGCCGATCGCCGTGGCGGCCGAGGCGCCGCCGCCGGCGACCGCGCGCAAGCCGGTGGCCAAGCCGAAGGTCAAGGAAGAGGAAGGTCCGAAAATGCCACTGGTGGTGCCGATTCGCACCGACGCCGAGGTCTATCGGTTCTGATTGTCGATAGCCGACTAGGAGAAAGCCCCGCCGAAGCGGGGCTTTTTCGTTTCGGCGTCAGCGTGAGCGGCGCAACAGGAAGCGCAGGGCCATGCCGGCGAGCGCCAGCAGCAGGCAGGGCAGCCAGACCCAGCGCGCCTCCGATTGCAGCACCAGCAATCCGCGTTCGCTGAGGAAGCGCGACAGACCGATCGGCGACACGGCGATCGGATGGAACGGCATGAAGTAGCGGGCGTCGCTCCAGGGCCAGAACCAGGCGACGCCCAGCCCGCCATTGGTCATCGCGTCCAGCAGGCTGTGCGAGGCGGTGGCCAGCGCTACCCACAGCCCGGCTTTCAGCGGTCCGCTATGCAGCGGCCGGCAGGCGAGGGCGGCGAGCGCGCCGAGGATCGCGGCGAACAATAGCGAATGGCTGAAGCCGCGATGGCCGAAGGCATCGTGATAGGCGATGCCGAGCTTGAAGGCGACTACGTCGAAGTCCGGCAGGCAGGCGGCGAGCATGCCTGCCAGCAGCAGGTGTGGCGGGATCACCCGGCTGCCAAGGGCCAGTCCCACCGCCAGGACCGGCAGCGGGTGGGTGATCAGGGTGGTCACGGGCGGGCGCGGTCGTGCATGCGCGCCAGTTGGCGCTCGAGCATCGACGGATACGGCTCCAGCAGACGCTCGACGCAGCAGGCTCCTTCCGGACTGGCGATGGCGCGGATACGGGCGCGCTCGCGGACCACCGCGTCGTCGGCGATGCTGCGTTCGACCAGCAGCAGGTTGCGGCTGTGCTGGTTGAGGGCGAGGGCGTTCTGCACGGTTTCGTTGAGCAGCAGGTCGGCCTGGGTCTGTTCGCTGAGGTCTTCGCCGAGGCTCAGGCCCAGTTGCAGTTGCAAGGTGATGCCGCTGTCGGCGACCTCGATCTGCAGGGCATGGCCGAGCGCACGCATCAGTTCACCGCAGCAGAGCGCGTTGGTCAGGTAGTCGGCGCGGTTGTCGCGGCTGTGGAAGAGAATCAGGCTGCCGCCGTCGCTGAGCGTGTGCAGGCTGCCCTTGTACTGGCGGGCGGCCTGTTCCAGGCAGTCGCGATAGCGTTGCAGGAGATCCACCAGGCGGCTGCGCGGCAACCGGCGCAACTGTTCCTGGGCGCCGAGCTGGATCGCCAGCACCGCACTGTGTTGCGGTTCGCGCGCAGCGGCGGGCGCTGCGGGCTGTTCCCCGGCTTCGGCTCCGTTCTCGTCGAAGGCGTCCTGGTCCAGCGGGTCTTCGTCGATGGAGGTGAATTCCACCGGCTTGGTCTCGTCCAGCAGGGCGTCGCCCAGCGGAATGTCGTCTTCCTCGAAGGCCGAGGCCTCGACCTTGCGGCTGCGCAGGTCGGCTTCGTCGTCTTCCAGCAGGATGTCGTCGAAGTTCTGCGGCAGCGGTGCTTCTTCCGGCTCCGGCGCCGGCGGCTTCTCCGGCACCAGGCGCTCTTCCAGGTCGCGCGCCAGGTCGCCCAGCTCGTTCTGCAGTTCGGCGCCGGGGGCCGGATTGTCCGGATCGCGCAACCAGACACGCAATTGCAACAAGGGTGTGGAAATCTGCCGCCCCAGGCGCAGGCTGAAATACAGGGCGAGGATCAGCAGGATCAGGCTGATCAGGCCCATGCTCTGCAGGCTGATCATCATCGGCTGCTGGAACTGCTGCATGTCCAGGCTGATGCGCAGGTGCCCGGCGATCACTTCCTGGAAGGTGATCGGCGTCGAGTACAGGCCTTCGGTGGCGCCGAGCAGGCTCTGCTTCGGACGGCTGCCGGCCTCGGCGAGGATGCGCTGGTCGACGCTGTAGATCGCCGCATGGGCCACCAGCGGGTTCTTCACCAGGTTGTTCAGCAGCACGTTGAGGCTGAGGATGTCGTTGGACACCAGCAGCTCGGTGGCGGACGCGGCGGTCTGGGTGATCAGGCTCTGGCCCAGGGCATCGGCCTGCTGTTGCATGGCCTGGCGAAACTGCATGCCCATGACCCAGGCGTAGATCAGCAGGGCCAGGGCCACCAGGATCAGGCTATGGCTGGCGAGCCGCAGGGCGATCGGGACGCGGCGCTGGCGCAAGGCACGAAACAGCAGGAGGAAGAAATTGTCGGGCTTGACGGACGTGGGCCGGGTCACAGGGGGCTCGGTCTTCTGAAATAGAGGTATCGCGCAGTATAACCAGCGCCCCCCGAGGGGCAAAGGGCCGTTGACGCGCTTTCCAGGCCGCCGCGCGGCGGTTTCGCGGGTTTTCCCGGTCGGTTCCGACCGGTGGTGATGGCAAATGCCCGGCTCTGCGTCTCTCGGGTGTGCGGGAAAGCGGGTAGAATGGCGTCTTTTACCTGGCGGAGCTTACGCCTTGCGCGAAATTGTCCTGATCAACATCACCGGGGAAGACCGCCCCGGTCTCACCGCGGCCATCACCGGCGTACTGGCCCAGGGCGGGGTGAACATCCTCGACATCGGCCAGGCGGTGATCCACGACACCCTGTCGTTCGGCATCCTGGTGGAAATCCCGGATACCGAGGCCGGTTCCTCGGTCCTCAAGGACGTGCTGTTCACCGCCTACAAGCTGGACCAGCAGGTGCGCTTCACCCCGGTCTCGGAAGAGGACTACCGGCAATGGGTCGACGGCCAGGGCAAGGCGCGGCACATCGTGACCCTGCTCACCCGCCGGGTGACTGCCGAGCAACTGCAGAGGGTCAGCTCGATCACCGCCAAGTACGCGCTGAACATCGACCACATCGACCGTCTCTCCGGGCGCATGCCGCTGGACATGCCCGCCGACCAGGGCAAGGGCTGCATCGAGTTCTCGGTACGCGGCGAACCGGCCGATCCGGCGGCGCTGCGTGCGGAATTCCTCAGCGTCGCCCAGGAATTGAACGTCGACATCGCTTTCCAGCAGGACAGCGTGTTCCGCCGCAATCGCCGGCTGGCGGTGTTCGACATGGATTCGACGCTGATCGAGGCGGAAGTCATCGACGAACTGGCCAAGGCCGCCGGCGTCGGCGAGAAGGTCGCCGCGATCACCGAGCGGGCGATGCGCGGTGAACTGGACTTCCGCGCCAGCTTCAAGGAGCGCCTGGCGCTGCTGCAGGGGCTGTCGGAAGACGTGCTGGAGGAGATCGGCGCCTCGCTGCGTCTGACCGAGGGTGCGGAAACCCTGTTCGCCGAACTCAAGCGCCTGGGTTACAAGACCGCCATCCTGTCCGGCGGCTTCACCTATTTCGCCCGTCAATTGCAGGCGAAGCTGGGGATCGACTACGTGTTCGCCAACGAGTTGCAGATCGTCGACGGCAAGGTCACCGGGGTGGCGGTCGAGCCGATCGTCGATGCCCAGCGCAAGGCCGACCTGCTGCGCGAACTGGCGGCGAAGGAAGGCCTGAGCCTGGAGCAGACCATCGCCGTCGGCGACGGCGCCAACGACCTGCCGATGCTCGGCCTGGCCGGCCTGGGCGTGGCGTTCCGCGCCAAGCCGCTGGTCAAGCAGTCGGCCAAGCAGGCGATCTCGACCCTGGGCCTGGACGGCATCCTCTACCTGCTCGGCTACCGCGACCGCGAAGGACGAGCCTGAGGCCGGCGGGCGTCTCTTGCCGGCCCGGCAGCCACGAACCAGGTCGGTAGAGCGGAAAAGCAACGGGCGCCCAGGGCGCCCGTTCTTCATTCGTCTCCCGAGGAGAAGTCGTAGTCCATCGCCTGGCTCGGCCCTTGCAGGTAGTAGCCCTGGATGTAGGTGGCGCCGGCTTGCCACAGGGTGGCGAGGACGCTGGCGCTCTCGACGAAGGGGACGATGCTGAGCTTCTGCTGTTCGTGCAGTTCGGCGATCAGGCCCTTGAGGATCTCCTGGTTTTCCACCTGGTTGAGGTCCTGGACGAAGGAACCATCGATCTTGATGAATTGCACGGTCAGGTGCTTCAGCGCGTTGAACGGGTTCAGCGAGCAGCCGAACTGGCTGATCGCCGCCTGGCAATGCAGGGTGGCCAGGCCCTGGGTCAGTTGCTTGGCCTGCTTCAGATAGCTGGTGGCGTCAGCTTCGCTGATCTGGAACACCAGCGACTCCGGCGGCAGGCGCGCGGCCTTCAGCGCCACCCCGAGCCAGGGCAGCAGGCCGGGGTCTTGCAGGCTCGCGCTGGACAGGTGGACGAACAGCTTGGTCTGGTGCCCCTTGGCGCGATGCTCGGCGAGCAGCTTGATCGAATTGAGGATCACCCAGCGGTCGATCTTCTCCGCCAGCCCGGCTTCCTTGGCGGCATGCAGGAACTCCGCCGGCGGCACTTCCTGGCCCTGCGGATTGAGCAGGCGCAGGAGCACCTCGTAGTTCTCGTGGCTGTCGCCGCGCAGGCTGATGACTGGCTGGAACAGCAGGCGGAAGCTGTTGGTCTCCAGCGCCTGCTGGAGGATCGCGATGACGTCGCCGCGCTGGGCGGCGGCGGCAAGCTCTTCCGCCGGGTTGTACTGCTTGATCTGCGACCCGCCCTTGCGTGCCGCGTCATCGGCGCAGCGATGCGCACGGTTCATCACGTCCTGGGCCTTGGCGGTCTTCTCGTCGAGACCGGCGACGCCGATGCTGAGGGTGGCCTGGGCGCTGCGGCCGTTCAGCTCGAAAAGGTGGTTCTCGACTTTCTTCAGCAGTCGTTGCAGCGCCGCTTGCGCCTGCTCGGGAGTCTTGCCCTTGAACAGGGCGGCGAAGATCGAATCGCCGAAACGCGCCAGGTCGGCTTCCTCGCCGAACTGTTCACGCATCAGTCCGGCCAACTGGCCGAGCAGCAGGTCGATCCCGGAAAGCCCGTGGTCGGCCTGGAGCGAGGGGTAGCCGTTGAGATGGATATAGGCCAGGGTCGACGGCTTGCGGGCGGTCACCGCCTGCTGCACGGCGGCATCCATCAGGTCGAGGAAGTGGCTGCGGTTGTAGAGACCGGTGACCGGGTCCTGGCTGCTGACTTCGCGGAGCTTTTCTTCCAGCTCGGCGTTGTCGACCTCGCCGCGGATCACCACCTGGATGCAGGGTTCGCCGTCGTACGTGGCGGCGGAGAGGCTGATGCGCGCCTTGAATTCCTGGCCGTCGAGCTTGACCCCGGTGCAAACCAGTTCGGTCTGGCGCTGGTCGTTCTGGTAGCCCTTGAGGAAATCCTTGAAGGCGCCCTGGTCGCAGGAGGCGATCAGGTCGATGACCGGCAGGCCTTCCAGTTCCTCGGCGTCCTCGTAGCCGAACAGCGCCATGTAGGAGCGGTTGGCGTAGATGTGCATGCCGTCGTGGACGTAGGTGATGGCGTCGACCGAGCTGTCGAGCAGCAACTGGCAGCGTTTTTCCGCCTCGCGCAGGGCGAGTTCGGCGGCGCGGCGCGCGCGGCGTTCGGCGAGGCCGGCCAGCTCGCGGTTGGCGACCAGCACCAGGCGCTCGTCCTCGCCTTGCGGCAGGGCGTCCTGGGCGCCGAGCATCAAGGCGTCGGTGATGGCGTCGGAGCTGTTGTCGGCCACCAGCTGGATGAACGGGATGTCGCGCGACTGGCGGCGCAAGGTGGCGAGCGCCTCGCCGGGCTCGAGACACTCGCTGGTCGGCGCGGCGATCAGCAGGTCCCAGCTTTGCTGGAGGGTTTCGGCGAGGTCCTCGGGAGAGGTCAGTCGATGTACGCGGGTCGCGTGGCCGGCATTGCGGAACAGACTGACCAGGCGTTCGGCTTCGTTCTGCGAGTCTTCCAGAATCAGCAGGCGGATGGTTTTCTTTTCGATGGCCATGGAAAGGGCTCAGTCCGCGTCCGGGCAGGCGCGAAAAGACGGCGAATGGAGGTGTCGGGGCAATCTACAGAGACTTCCAGAGCGAGTCAAAATCTTCCTCCCCCGCAGGCGGCCGGGCCACTGGCGCTGTGACCGGCTTATCGCTCGGGGTGTTCACCGGTTCCGCCGAGCGGTATTCGAACTGGCTGAAGCTGCCGGTCGAGGCCTGCCGGCGATTCAGCACCGCGCGCCGCTCCTCGCCGTGCAGGTTGATCTGCACCCGGCTGCCCTCCTGGAACGGCAGGCGCGGGGTGATCACCGTCGCCGGCCGCGAGATCGCGGCGATCGCCGGCAGCAGCAGGGCGCGCAGGTAGTGGCTGCTCTGCTCGGTCTTGCGCAGCAGTTGCAGGCCGCAGGGCTGTGCCGCCGGGGCGATCATCTCGATGCCCATCTGCGTGCCGCCATTGCGTACCTGGCGGATCCAGCGCACCACCGCGATGCTCCACGCCTGGCCTGGAAGGTCCTGCAGGCCGACCAGTTCGCCCGCCTGCAGTTGGGCGGGCACCTCCTTCGGCCAGCTCAGGCAATAGCCGCCGGGGCTGTGGTTGACGATGGGCAGGGCGTAGGTCGGGTAGTCCTCGGTGGCGTCAGCCTGTGCGTGGGCCTGCGGGTGCCCGGGTTGCACACTGCGGGGCGACTGGTGCGGGCGGTACTCGATTTCCTCCAGCGGCATGCCGGGCTGCCAGTCGGTGACCTTCTGTGCATCGAAGGCGCCGGCCCAGGCGTCCTGGACGTCGGCCTTGAAGCGAGGCGCCTCGGGCGCTTCCTGGATCTGCAGGACCTCGTTGAACGGGCGGCGCCCGGCGAGGAAGTAGTGCAGGGCGCTCATGCCGATGCACAGGGTCAACTGGCCCTGGCCCTGGGTGCGCTGGAAGGTACGTTCGGCGATGTCACCCCAGGCCGAGGAGAGATGTTGCAGCAGGTCCAGGGTCACCCCTTCGATCAGCGGCAGGCGTGCTTTCGCGCGTTCGGCCTCGGGCTGCAGCAGGTATTCGCGGATCAGCTCGACCAGCGGCTGGGTGTCGATGCCCAGGGCACTGGCCAGTTGGGTCTCCGGGTACAGCGAACGGTAGCGCGGCGGGCCGTCGATCTGCGGCACGGCGATGAACAGCGAGCCGGGCAGCGTCGCGCTCTGTATCGACAGCAGCTGGCTCCAGGGTTCGAGCACCTCGGCGAGCCGTGCAATGTTGTTCTGGCGCATCTGGTTGCAGCGCGCGCAGCCGAGCAGCAGCGGAATCAGGTAGGCCTGCTCGACGCTCAGGCCGGGGGTGTGCTTGGCCAGTTCGTCGCGCACCGCGAGACGATGCACGCCGCGCTGGCTGGCCAACTGGTAGAGCTGGTGGAGTTCCAGCCAAAGCCCCTCGGGGACCGGGCAGTACAACTGGCTGGCGCGGATCAGCGGCCCGCACAGGCTGCGGATCGCCCGCTGGATGCCGACCGCGAACAGCTGCGCGCGGTCGCGGCTGTTGCGCGGCGCTTCCTGGACCACGATCAGCTTGTAGCCGATGGCCAGGTGGTTCTGCAGGGCCTGGCAGAGGTTGGCGATCTTGCGCGGCCGTTCGTCGAGGACGATGGCCTGGTTGAGGAAGTGCCGTTCCAGGTGGGCGCAGACGAAATGCACCTCTGGACGGAACAGTTCGAGCAGTTGCAGGCGGGCCTCGACGGGCAGCACCAACTGGTTGAGTTCGATCAGGCCCTGGTAGAGCTGGCGCGCGGTTTCCCCGAGGTTGGCCTTGGGCAGGTGCGCCAGCCAGTACTTGATGTCCTTCGGGGTGGCGTCGCAGAAGCTCAGGTTCTGCTGCGTCGGAGTGGGGACGCGCAACGAGAGGTGGGGGCTCTGGTTTTCCATGGGGGGTTAGACGGCTCCGCTACTGAAAAGGCTCTACGGGGGGGATGAAGCCCCGGAGAGGTGCCGGACTTCCGATCGCCGCGGCTGCGCCTCCTCTTTCTTAACACGGGAGGCGGGTTCATCGTCGTGGCCAGGACAGGAACTGTGCGGCAGTCCGCTTTCCTGACCGAGGGGTCGGCACAGGCTCGATAGGACCTTTCCGAACTCTAGCAGCATCGAAATGGACCCGCAGCCTTCGGACGCCACGATCCCGCCGGGAGGTCCCGGCGGCGGGGAGAGATGGGACGGAGACGCTCGGGGCGCTCCGTCCCGGCGAGGTCAGGACTGTTTCGGCAGGGCCAGGCATTCGCCCATGCGCACCGGGCTCGCTGCCCCAAGGCCGTCGTTGAACGCGACCTGCTGCGGGCCGAACAGGACGATGGCGGTGGAGCCCAGCTTGAAGCGACCGAGCTCGGCGCCTTTTTCCAGGCGGATCGGCGCACGGGCGGCTTCGTCGTAGCGGAAGGTCTTCAGTTCGCGCTTCGGCGGCGTAACCAGGCCGGCCCAGACGGTTTCGATGGAGGCTACGATCATCGCGCCTACCAGCACCACGGCCATCGGACCGCGCTCGGTGTCGAACAGGCAGACCACCCGCTCGTTGCGGGCGAACAGCTCGGGAACGTTTTCCGCGGTGGTCTGGTTCACCGAGAACAGCCGGCCGGGAACGTAGACCATCTCGCGCAGGGTGCCGGCCAGCGGCATGTGCACGCGGTGGTAGTCCCGGGGGGACAGGTAGACGGTGGCGAAGTCGCCGCCCATGAAGGGCGCGGCCAGTTCGGCGTCGCCGCCGAGCAGTTCGGCCAGGCTGTAGCTGTGGCCTTTGGCCTGGAAGATCCGCCCGTGCTCGATCGGGCCGAGCTGGCTGATCGCGCCATCGGCCGGGCAGAGCACCGCGCCGGGCTCCTGGGCCAGCGGGCGGGCGCCATCCTTCAGGGCGCGGGTGAAGAAGGCATTGAAATGTTCATAGGCCTGCAGGTCCTCGACCTGCGCTTCGCGCATGTCGACCTGGTAGCGCCGGGCGAACCAGGCGATCAGGCGGTCCTTGAACCAGGTCGCCCGGCAGTCGGCGGCGAAGCCGATCAGCCGGGACAGCAGGTGGTGCGGCAGCAGGTACTGGCTGCAGATGAACAGACGATCTTTGAACGACATTCCTCAAACCTCTACAGGGGTATCGGGGTGGTTGCCCCATTCCGACCAGGAGCCGGCGTAGCCTTTGACCCGCGGGTAGCCCAGCGCCTTGGCCACCAGGTAGGTGAAGCCGGAGCGATGGTGGGTCTGGCAGTGGGTGATCACTTCCTTGTCCGGCGTGATGCCGAGGTCCTCCAGGACTTCGGCGATATCCGCGCGGATGCGCAGGGCGCGAGCCGGGTCCATGCCGGCGGTCCATTCGAAATTGATCGCGCCGGGCACATGCCCGGCCTTCGCGGCGAGCACCTTGGTACCGGCGTATTCGCTGGGGTTGCGCGCATCCCATACCGCCAGGTCGGCGGCGCCGAGGCGGCTTTGCAGGTATTCGCGGGTCGCGCTGGGCTCGTCGTGCAACGTCAGCGGCAGCGGGCCGCCGACAGGCGCCGGGACCTCGCGGTCGAGAGCCTGGGCGTCGGCGATCCAGGCCGGCAGGCCGCCGTTGAGATAGTGGTAGCGGTGGTGGCCGATCACGTCCAGCAGCCAGATGAAGCGGCCCGCCCAGCCGCCGCCTTCGTCGTCGTAGACCACGTAGGTCGCCTCCGGGCGGTGGCCCAGCTCGCCGAACAGGGCTTCCAGGTCGGCCTTGGCCGGTAGCAGGCCGGGTGCCGGGGGTTGTCCCCACTGGGTGCGTTTGGGGTCGACGAAACGCGCGCCGGGGATATGCCCTTCGGCGTAGCGGGCGGCACTGGTCAGGTCGACCAGGATCAGCTCGGGCGCGCCCAGGCGCGGCGCGAGGTCGCTGGGCTCGATCACCAATGGCAGGTCGGAGAAGACGGACATGCGAGTACCCCCGGGTTGAAGAAGGGCAGCAGTTTAACGGAAAGCGCGCCCGACCAGTGTGCCGGGCGTGTCCCTCATTCCGTGCGGCGCTGGCGGCCGAACTGCTGGATCGCGCGCTCGGTGCACTGGGCGGTCTTGGCGAAGGCCTGGGCATGCAGGTCGCTGAACGGCTGGCCGCCGAGGTCGGCCAGGACCAGCATCACCACCCGCGAGCCGTTGCCCAGCGAGCGCAGCAGCAGGTGAGGCCCGGGGAACAGTTGGCGCAAGGGTTCGCCGAGGGCCGGCAGCAACTGGTCCTGGTTGTTCGGGCCGATGCGCAGCAGGGCGGGTTGCTGGAACAGTTTCTTCAGCAGCGGGCTGCTGGCAATCTCCAGTTGCAATTTCTCCTGGCCCTGTTCGAGTCCGGCGCTCTGCTGCGCCAGTACGTGTACCTGGGTGCGATCGGCCACCAGCAGCAGCATCCTTTGCAGGCCGCAGGCGCGCAGCGCATCGCGGGCACAGGCGGTGAGCTGCACCACGTTGCTGAACGGGCTGGGCTCCCGGAGCAACTCGGCGCAATGCTGCCGCCACTCGGCCAGGGCTTCCGCCGAGGGCGGCGGCGGGGGTGCCGCTTCGGCACGCCAGCGGCTGGCCTGCCAGGGCCAGATCAAGGCCACCGCTGGATGCCACAGCGGCGGCCGGGCGTGCAGGCGCGCGCTTTGCGCGGCGAGCATGTGCACCTGCTGCTGGACTTCGGTCAGCGGCTGGCCCAGGTACAGGCCGGTCAGGCGCTGCCAGCGCAGCATGTGCGGCCCGTCCCAGCTCTGGTGCGCGGCGATGGCCAGGCCATTGGCGAGGAGAGTGCAGTTGGCCGGCTGGGTCAGCCAGCGGGCGAGATCGGGCTGGGCATCGAGTTGCTGTTGCTGGAGCAGGGGCGACTGATGGTCGCGGGCGATACGCAGGGCTCGAACCAGCAAGCGACGGTCGCAGGCGAGCAGGCGATAGCCCTGGATGACCCACTGCGGTAGCCGCCAGCGTTCGGCCAGCGCCAGGCAGATCGGCAGCAGGCGCATGCCCAGCAGTTCGCGCTCCACTCGCAGGGTCGGTTCGCCCTGTACCAGCACGCGTTGCTGCCATTGCTCCAGTAGCTGCGGGCGGGCGTTGGCCAGCGCCCAGACCGGAGCCATGGTCAGCAGGCTGCCCCAGTGGATTTCCTGCCAGAGCCTGGCCAGGCGCGCGCCGAACAGGCCGCTGGCCTGCTGCATGGCGTGCTGGCTGATCAGCAGCATCTGCCCGAGGACCCTGGGCATCTCCGCATCCTGGATGCTCGGCAGGGTCTTCAGAAGTTGGCTCGCGCGCGCCAGGCCGAGGCGGCTGAGGGCCACCTCCAGGCTTTCCGCGGGGTTGTCGCGGGCGCTCTCGGCGCGATTGGCCTCGCGCAGGATGGACAACGCCAGCGTCGGGCTGCCCTGCAACTGGTCGGCGATCTCGCGCAGCGAGCGGCGGCTGTCGCTCAGCGCGGCGTGCAGGCCGGCATAGTGGCTGGCGGGGATCGGCAGGGGTTGCCGGTCGAGCTCTTCGAGCCAGGCGGCGAGGCGGTCTGTCATGGGTGTCGGGCTCGGTGTCGGCGAGGCGGCGAACTGGCTTTTCGAGTATTCGGACTATAGTCTTGCGGCTAGCAACCGATAACAAGAGGGAGCCTAGCAGTCCCCCTCCTTATCCTGTTCATTTCGCACGTCCGGTCCTCATGTCAAAAATCATCGGCATCATCGTCGTTTTCGCCAGTGTCCTCGGGGGCTTCCTGCTCTCCGGCGGCAAGATCGGCGCCATCATCCAGCCCTTCGAGGTCCTGATCATCGGTGGCGCGGCACTGGGGGCGTTCCTCCAGTCCAACCCGGGCAGCACGTTCATGGTGGTGCTGAAGAAAGCGCCGAAGATGTTCAGCAACCGCTTTACCCAGACCTACTACCTCGAGGTGCTGGGCATGCTCTACGAGATCCTCAACAAGAGCCGGCGCGAAGGGATGATGGCGATCGAGGCGGACATCGAGGACCCCGCGGCCAGTCCCATCTTCAGCAAGTACCCCGGCGTGCTGAAGGACGAGCGGATGACCGCCTATGTCTGTGACTACCTGCGCATCATGTCCTCCGGCAACATGGCGCCGCACGAGCTGGAAGGCCTGTTCGACATGGAGCTGTCCAGTCTCAAGGAGGACCTGGAGCATCCGTCCCACGCGGTGACCAAGGTCGCCGACGCCCTGCCGGGCTTCGGTATCGTCGCCGCGGTACTCGGCATCGTCATCACCATGGCGTTGCTTGGCGAAGGCAGCCAGGCGGAGATCGGCCACCACGTCGCCGCCGCCCTGGTGGGTACCTTCCTCGGGATTCTCGCCGCCTACGGCTTCGTCGGCCCGCTGGCGGGCGCCCTGGAGCACGATGCCAAGGAAGAGTTGAACCTGTTCGAGGCGATCAAGGCCTGCCTGGTCGCTTCCGCTTCCGGCATGCCGCCTTCGCTGGCCGTCGAGTTCGGCCGCAAGGTGCTGCTGCCCGCCCATCGGCCGACCTTCGCCGAGCTCGAGCAGGCCGTGCGTGGCCGCTGAGTGGAGGCACTGTCGATAGATGGACAATAACCAGCCGATCATCGTCAAGCGCGTCAAGCGCTATGCCGCCGGCCACCACGGCGGCTCGTGGAAGATCGCCTTCGCCGACTTCGCCACGGCGATGATGGCGTTCTTCCTGGTGCTCTGGCTGCTGTCTTCGGCCACCCCGGAGCAGAAGAAGGCGATTTCCGGATACTTCCAGGACCCCATCGGTTTCAGCGAAAGCGCCAGCCCCTACGTCATCGACCTCGGCGGCACGCCGACGCCGGCGCCGGACAAGACCCTCAATCCGCAGGTCCAGGCCCAGCCGGACTCCAACGAAAGCCGGATCAGCCCCGAGCAGGACCACCAGGTCAACGCCGACCAGGCCGAGAACCTCGCCGAGCAGGTTGAGCGAGAGCGCCTGGCGCTGCTGCTGCAGGAGTTGCAGAACAAGGTCGACGAAAATCCGATGCTCAAGGACTTCAAGGACCAGATCCACTTCGAGATCACCCGCGACGGCCTGCGCATCCAGATCGTCGACGCCGCCAACCGGCCGATGTTCGACCTCGGCAGCGCGCGCCTGCAGCCGTATTTCGAGGACATCCTGCTGGCCATGGCCGAGACCATCCGCCAGGTGCCGAACAAGATCAGCATCAGCGGCCACACCGACGCCAAGCCCTATGCCGGCAACGGCGACTTCGGCAACTGGGAGCTATCGGCCAATCGCGCCAACGCCGCGCGCCGAGCACTGGTCGCCGGCGGCTATCCGGAAGGGCAGATCGCCCAGGTTGTCGGCTATGCCTCGGCACGCCTGTTCGACGACAAGGACCCGCTGAACCCGGTGAACCGGCGGATCGACATCGTGGTCCTGACCCGCAAGGCGCAGAAGGCCATCGAAGGCGAGACCGGCGCTCCCGAAGCCAGCGCCCCCGCGGCTGCCCCGGGCGAGCAGCCGAAGCCGGCTGCCGAGGCACCGGCGGCGGGCGCGCAACCTTCGCTACCGGCGGACGAGGTGCAGAAGAAGCTCAACCTGTTCGACGACGGCGGCAGCCTGAAGCTGGAGCAGATCAAGGGCGACTGAGGTTCAGTAGTCCGTTTCCGGCATGCTTGCCAGAATGTGCCGGTAGCTGGCCATGCGTTGCGGCATGATGCGCCCGTCCTCCAAGGCCTGGAGCAGGGCGCAACCTGGTTCACGGTCGTGCTTGCAGTCGCGGAAGCGGCAATGTCCGAGCAGGTCGCGGAACTCGATGAAACCGGCCTCGACATCGTCTCGCGACACGTGCCCCAGGCCGAACTCACGGATGCCGGGCGAGTCGATCAGGTCGCCGCCGCCGGGAAAATGGAACAGTCGCGCGGTGGTGGTGGTATGGGTGCCCTTGCCGGTCACCGTGGAGAGGTCGCCGACACGGGTGTCGACACCCGGCAACAAGGCATTCACCAGCGACGACTTGCCTACCCCGGACTGCCCGACGAAGACGCTCACGTGAGCGTCCAGCGCGCCGCGCAGTTCGTCCATCGCCAGGCCATTGAAGGCCGACACCTCGATCAGCGGGTAACCCAGGGTGCGGTAGACATTCAGCAGCGCATCGATGCCTTCGGCATTGCTCTCGTCGACCAGATCGGCCTTGTTCAGCAGCAGCAGCGGCTGGATGCCGGCATGTTCGGCGGCGATCAGGTAGCGGTCGATCAGGTTGGCGTGCGGTTCGGGACGCGGGGCGAAGACGATGACGATGCGGTCGACGTTGGCCGCCACCGGCTTGAGCAGCCCGCGCATGTCCGGGCGGCACAGCTCGGAGCGGCGCGGCAATTGCGCGACGATCACGCCGATGCCCTGGTTGCCGGCGCGCCAGACCACCTGGTCGCCAGTCACCAGTGCCGGCAGGTTGGCGCGCAGGTGACAGCGGGAAACCTGGCCGTCGGCGGACTCGACCTCTACCTGAACCCCGAAATGAGCGATCACCTGGCCGGTCTGCTCCGGTCCCAGGTCGCCGCCCTCCAGCTCTTCCACGGCACGCGACTCGCGACGGGCCGCCCGGGCCGCGCGTTCTTCCTGGATCTTTTCGATGCGCCAGCTCTGCCGGCGGGTCAAGTGGCGTTTGGCCATGATGCGTCCGCATGAAAAATCGGCGGCGAGTTTAACATGGGCGCGCCGCCATCATTCGCGCGGCGGCGTTCCACGCTAGAATGCACGGCATAGCGACTGGAGCGACTCCCCATGCAGAACCCGCAGAACCTTATCTGGATCGACCTGGAGATGACCGGCCTCGATCCGGACCGGGACGTCATCATCGAGATGGCCACCATCGTCACCGACAGTGACCTCAACACCCTGGCCGAAGGACCGGTGATCGCCATCCACCAGCCAGAGGAAATCCTCGCCGGCATGGACGAGTGGAATACCCGCCAGCACGGCCAATCTGGCCTGACCCAGAGGGTTCGGGAAAGTACCGTGAGCATGGCCGAGGCCGAGGCGCAGACCCTGGCCTTCCTCGAGCAGTGGGTGCCCAAGCGCAGCTCGCCGATCTGCGGCAACAGCATCTGCCAGGACCGCCGCTTCCTCTATAGGCACATGCCCAGGCTGGAAGGCTACTTCCACTACCGCAACCTCGACGTCTCCACCCTCAAGGAGCTGGCCGCGCGCTGGGCGCCGCAGGTCCGCGAGAGCTTCAAGAAGGGCAACACCCACCTGGCGCTGGACGATATCCGCGAGTCGATCGCCGAGCTGCGCCACTACCGCGACCACTTCATCAAGCTCTGATCCGTCCGGACCGGGCGGCAGGCGCCGGCCGGGCTAGGTTTCCCCGTGGCGCCGCAGGGCCCATTCCACGTGCTCGCGGACCAGCTCCGAAGGGAACCCGCGGCGCGCCTTCAGCGCCTCCAGCACCGGGATGGTCGAGGGCGCGTTGCCCAGCCCCACCGCCAGGTTGCGCAACCAGCGCTCGTAGCCGGCGCGGCGCAGCGGCGAACCCTCGGTGCGGCCGAGGAACTCCTCCTCGCTCCAGAGGAACAGTTCGGCGAGTTCGGCGTTGTCCAGGCTGTGGCGCGGCTGGAAGTCGCCCTGCCCGGTGGGGCGGGCGAAGCGATTCCATGGGCAGACGATCTGGCAGTCGTCGCAGCCGAATACCCGGTTGCCGATCAGTGGTCGCAGCTCCAGCGGAATCGCGCCCTTGTACTCGATGGTCAGGTAGGAGATGCAGCGTCGCGCGTCCAGCCGGTAGGGGCCGACGAAGGCCGCGGTCGGGCAGATGTCCAGGCAGGCCGAGCAGCGTCCGCAATGCTCGCTGTCCATCGCCGGGTCGACGGGTAGCGGCATGTCGACGAACAGCTCGCCGAGGAAGAAGTAGCTGCCGGCCTTGCGGTTGAGCACCAGCGTGTTCTTGCCGATCCAGCCGAGGCCGGCCTGTTCGGCGATGGCCTTTTCCAGCACCGGCGCGCTGTCAACGAAGGCGCGGAAACCGAACGGGCCGACTTCGGCCTGGATGCGCTCGGCCAGTTGTTGCAGACGCTTGCGGATCAGCTTGTGGTAGTCGCGGCCGAGGGCGTAGCGCGAGACGTAGGCTTTTTCCGGCGTCGCGAGGACCTGCGCCATGCGCGTGTCGCCGGGCAGGTAATCCATGCGCAGGGAGATCACCCGCAGCGTGCCGGGAACCAGCTCGGCAGGTCGCGAGCGCTTGCTGCCGTGCGCCGCCATGTAGTCCATCTCGCCGTGGTAGCCGGCCTCCAGCCAGCGCTGCAGGTGCGCTTCGTGCTCGCCCAGCTCGACGTCGCTGATACCGACCTGCTGGAACCCCAGCTCGCGGCCCCAGTCCTTGATGGACTGGGCGAGGCGGGTGGGGTCCGGCGGGGAAAGGTTGTCGGCCAGAGGTTGGGGAGTCATGGGAGGCAACGAAGACGAGGGAAAGCGAAATGGGATAGGTATAATTCTGCCAGACTGCGCGCCTGACGCCGAATCGATCCGATGACCATGACCTTCCAGCACGACGACCTGCCACTCGCCCTCTATTCCGCCGCCCAGGTGCGCGACCTGGATGCGCGCCTGATCGCCGCCGGCACGCCGGGCTTCGAACTCATGCAGCGCGCCGCCCACGCCGCCTGGCGTGCCTTGCGCCGCCGTTGGCCGGAGGCCGCGGCGCTGACGGTGCTCGCCGGGCACGGCAACAATGCCGGCGACGGCTACCTGATCGCGGCGCTGGCGCAACGTGCGGGTTGGCGAGTGCGGGTGCTGGCGGTCGCGGCGCCGCAGCGGCTTGCCGGCGACGCGGCGCAGGCGCATGCCGCCGCGCTGGCGACCGGGGTCGTGGTGGAGCCCTGGAGCGAGTGCGCCGTGCTCGAGGGCGTAGTAGTGGATGCATTGCTCGGCACCGGCCTGGCAGGTGCCGTGCGCGAGCCCTTTGCGCAGGCCATCCGCCTGGCCAACGCCGCCGACCTGCCGGTGCTGGCGGTGGATATTCCTTCCGGCTTGAGCGCCGACACCGGTGCGGTATTGGGGGAAGCGATCAGGGCGGATCTGACAGTGACTTTCATCGGCCTGAAGATCGGGCTGTTCACTGGCGAGGCGCCGGCACGGGTCGGCGAGCTGGTGTTCGACGAACTCGGCAGCGACGCCGTCGTGTTGCAAGGGCTCCAGCCCCGGGCCCACCGTTTGGCACGAAATGCCCTGCCGAGTCTGGCAGCGCGGCCGCGGACCGCGCACAAGGGGCTGTTCGGCCACCTGCTGGTGGTCGGCGGCGACACCGGCATGGGCGGGGCAGTGCTACTGGCCGCGGAAAGCGCCCTGCGCTGCGGCGCCGGGCTGGTCTCGGTGGCGACCCGCGTCGAATATGTGCCGGCGTTGCTGAGCCGTTGTCCCGAGGTCATGGCCCATGGCGTGGCGTCGGCGAACCAACTGCTGGCCCTTGCCGAACGCGCCAGCGTGCTGGTGCTCGGTCCCGGTCTTGGCCAGCGCGCCTGGGGGCGTAGCCTGCTGAGCGCTGTCCGGTCGCGACCGTTGCCGCAGGTCTGGGATGCCGACGCGTTGAACCTGCTGGCCCTGGAACCGGTCGGAGCAGGGCCGCGGACATGGATTCTGACGCCGCATCCCGGCGAGGCCGCGCGCCTGTTGGGTCGCTCGACCACCGAGGTGCAGGCGGACCGCCCGGCGGCGGCGCTGGAACTGGCGCGTCGCTACCAGGCGGTGGTGGTGCTGAAGGGCGCCGGCAGCCTGGTCGCCGCGCCCGACGGACGACTTGCCGTCTGTTCCCAGGGGCATCCGGCGATGGCTGGTGCCGGCCTGGGTGACGTGCTGTCGGGCATCACCGGTGCCTTGCTGGCCCAGCGCGTGGAGGCGTTCGAGGCGGCCTGCCTGGCGGTCTGGCTGCATGCCGCCGCCGGTGAGCGGCTCGGCGCCCAGGGGCGTGGGCTGGCGGCGACCGATCTCATACCTACCGTTCGTCAGTTGCTCGAGGAGTGCAGTCCGTGTCTGAAGTGATCCTGTCCGCCGAAGGGGAAGACGCGATGCTCGAACTGGGCGGGCGCATCGCCCGGGCCAGCGGGGGGCAGGGGGTGATCTACCTGCATGGCGACCTCGGCGCCGGCAAGACCACCCTCTCGCGCGGCATCCTGCGCGGCCTCGGCCATGCCGGCTCGGTGAAAAGCCCGACCTTTACCCTGGTCGAGCCTTACGAAATCGGCGAGCTGCGCGCCTACCATTTCGACCTGTACCGGCTCGCCGATGCGGAGGAATTGGAGTTCTTCGGCATCCGCGACTATTTCGACGGCAGCGCACTCTGTCTGATCGAGTGGCCCGAGCGCGGTGCGGGCGTTTTGCCAACCGCCGATCTGGACATTACCATTACTGCCCAAGCGGGTGGACGGACACTGCGCCTGGTACCGCACGGTGCGCGGGGCGAAGCCTGGTGTGCCACCCTGACCATGGGAGCATGAGAAAAACGATGGGTTGGGGCTTGCGTCTGCGGACGTTGTTGACTGGGGTGATGATTCTGCTGGCCTGCCAGGTCGGCGAGGTTCTGGCCGCCGCGCAAATCAAGAGCGTGCGGATCTGGCGCGCTCCGGACAACACCCGTCTGGTCTTCGATCTCTCCGGTCCGGTGCAGCACAGCCTGTTCACCCTGGCCGCACCCAACCGTATCGTCATCGACGTCAGCGGCGCCCAGCTGGCGACCCAGCTCAACGGTCTCAAGCTCGGCAACACCCCGATCACCGCGGTGCGCTCCGCCCAGCGCACGCCCAACGACCTGCGCATGGTCCTCGACCTGTCGGCGCAGGTCACCCCGAAAAGCTTCGTCCTGCCGCCCAACCAGCAATACGGCAACCGCCTGGTGGTCGATCTCTACGACCAGGGCGCCGACCTGACCCCGGACGTACCCGCGACGCCGACCCCGAGCGTGCCGGTCACTCCGGTGACGCCGACCCAGCCGGTGGCCAAGCTGCCGCTGCCGACCAAGGGCGGTACCCGCGATATCGTCATCGCCATCGACGCCGGCCACGGCGGTGAAGACCCTGGCGCCCTTGGCCCGGGCGGGTTGCACGAGAAGAACATCACCCTGTCGATCGCTCGCGAGCTGCAACGCCAGATCAACCAGGTGCGCGGTTACCGGGCCGAGCTGACCCGTACCGGCGACTATTTCATCCCGCTGCGCAAGCGCACCGAGATCGCCCGCAAGAAGGGCGCTGACCTGTTCGTCTCGATCCATGCCGACGCCGCGCCGAGCCGCAGCGCCTTCGGTGCCTCGGTGTTCGCCCTGTCCGACCGCGGCGCCACTTCGGAAACCGCGCGCTGGCTGGCCGACAGCGAGAACCGTTCCGACCTGATCGGCGGCGATGGCAGCGTCAGCCTCGGCGACAAGGACCAGATGCTCGCCGGCGTGCTGCTCGACCTGTCGATGACCGCCACCCTCTCGTCGAGCCTGGACGTCGGCCACAAGGTGCTGACCAATGTCGGCCGCATCACTTCGCTGCACAAGCGTCGTGTCGAGCAGGCCGGGTTCATGGTGTTGAAGTCGCCGGACATCCCGTCGATCCTGGTGGAAACCGGCTTCATCTCGAACGTCAACGAGTCGCGCAAGCTGGCCAGCGCCAGCCATCAGCAGGCTTTGGCGCGTTCGATCACCAGCGGCATCCGCCAGTATTTCCAGCAGAGCCCGCCGCCCGGCACCTACATCGCCTCTTTGCGCGCCCAGGGCAAGCTCTCCATGGGGCCGCGCGAGCACGTGGTGCGGCCCGGAGAGACCCTGGCGATGATCGCCCAGCGCTATGAAGTGAGCATGGCCGCGCTGCGCAGCAGCAACAGCCTGTCCAGCGACAACCTGAAAGTCGGCCAGGCACTGTCCATCCCGAGCACCGCCCTGGCGGCCCAGTGATGAGTGAAGCACCGCGTATCCAGCTGCTGAGTCCGCGGCTGGCGAACCAGATCGCCGCCGGTGAGGTGGTCGAGCGTCCCGCCTCGGTGGCCAAGGAACTCCTGGAAAACAGCCTTGACGCCGGTTCCCGGCGCATTGATGTGGAGGTCGAGCAGGGCGGCATCAAGTTGCTGCGAGTGCGCGACGACGGTCGCGGCATCCCCGCCGACGACCTGCCGCTGGCCCTGGCTCGCCACGCCACCAGCAAGATCCGCGAGCTGGAAGACCTGGAGCGGGTGATGAGCCTCGGCTTCCGTGGCGAGGCGCTGGCCTCGATCAGTTCGGTAGCGCGCCTGACCATGACCTCGCGTACCGCCGACGCCGGCGAAGCCTGGCAGGTGGAAACCGAGGGCCGCGACATGCAGCCGCGGGTACAGCCGGCGGCGCACCCGGTGGGGACCAGCGTCGAGGTTCGCGACCTGTTCTTCAACACCCCGGCGCGGCGCAAGTTCCTGCGTGCCGAGAAGACCGAGTTCGACCATCTGCAGGAGGTCATCAAGCGCCTGGCGCTGGCCCGCTTCGACGTGGCTTTCCACCTGCGCCACAACGGCAAGACCATCTTCGCCCTGCACGAGGCGCGAGACGAGCTGGCCCGCGCGCGCCGGGTCGGCGCGGTGTGCGGCCAGGCATTCCTCGAGCAGGCGCTGCCGATCGAGGTCGAGCGCAACGGCCTGCACCTGTGGGGCTGGGTCGGCTTGCCGACCTTCTCCCGCAGCCAGCCGGACCTGCAGTACTTCTATGTGAACGGGCGCATGGTGCGCGACAAGCTGGTCGCCCACGCGGTGCGCCAGGCTTATCGCGACGTGCTGTACAACGGCCGGCATCCGACCTTCGTGCTGTTCTTCGAAGTCGATCCGGCGGTGGTGGACGTCAACGTGCACCCGACCAAGCACGAAGTTCGCTTCCGTGACAGCCGGATGGTCCATGACTTCCTCTATGGCACCCTGCATCGTGCGCTGGGCGAGGTCCGTCCCGACGACCAGCTCGCGCCGCCCGGGGCGACCAGCCTGACCGAGCCGCGTCCGACCGGCGCTGCCGCCGGCGAGTTCGGCCCGCAGGGCGAGATGCGCCTGGCCGAGAGCGTGCTGGAGAGTCCGGCGGCACGGGTGGGCTGGAGTGGCGGCTCATCGGCCTCCGGCGGCTCCTCCGGCTATTCCGCCTATACCCGGCCGGAGGCGCCGCCCTCTCTGGCCGAGGCCGGTGGCGCCTACAAGGCCTACTTCGCGCCGTTACCCGCGGGCGAGGCGCCAGCCGCGTTGCCCGAGAGCGCCCAGGACATCCCGCCGCTGGGTTACGCCCTGGCGCAGCTCAAGGGCATCTACATTCTCGCCGAGAACGCCCACGGCCTGGTGCTGGTGGACATGCACGCGGCCCACGAGCGGATCACCTACGAGCGCCTCAAGGTGGCGATGGCCAGCGAAGGCTTGCGTGGGCAGCCGTTGCTGGTGCCGGAGTCGATCGCGGTCAGCGAGCGCGAGGCGGATTGCGCGGAAGAGCATTCCAGCTGGTTCCAGCGCCTGGGCTTCGAGCTGCAGCGCCTGGGGCCGGAAAGCCTGGCGATCCGGCAGATCCCTGCGCTGCTCAAGCAGGCTGAGGCGACCCAGTTGGTGCGCGATGTCATCGCCGACCTGCTGGAATACGGCACCAGCGACCGTATCCAGGCGCACCTGAACGAGTTGCTCGGCACCATGGCCTGCCATGGCGCGGTGCGCGCCAACCGGCGCCTGACCCTGCCGGAAATGAACGCCCTGTTGCGCGACATGGAAATCACCGAACGCAGCGGCCAGTGCAACCATGGGCGTCCGACCTGGACCCAGTTGGGCCTGGACGAGCTGGACAAGCTCTTCCTGCGCGGACGCTGAGCCTTGCAGCTTCGGGCGCAAAGCCCGAAGCTATGCGCTTTGTCCAAGAGCGTTCCGATGTCTTCCCTGCCTCCCGCCATCTTTCTCATGGGGCCGACCGCCGCCGGCAAGACCGACCTGGCGATGGCGCTGGCCGATGCGCTGCCCTGCGAGCTGATCAGCGTCGACTCGGCGCTGATCTACCGCGGCATGGATATCGGTACGGCCAAGCCTTCCCGGGAGCTGCTGGCGCGCTATCCGCACCGCCTGATCGATATCCGCGATCCGGCGGAGAGCTATTCGGCCGCGGAATTCCGCGCCGACGCCCTGGCGGCGATGGCCGAGGCCACCGCGCGCGGCAGGATTCCCCTGCTGGTGGGGGGCACCATGCTCTATTACAAGGCGTTGCTCGAGGGCCTGGCCGACATGCCCGGCGCCGATCCCGAGGTGCGCGCGGCGATCGAGGCCGAGGCCCTGTCCGAAGGTTGGGAGGCGCTGCACCGGCAACTCGCCGAGGTCGACCCGGAGTCGGCTGCGCGCATCCACCCCAACGACCCGCAGCGACTGATGCGGGCGCTCGAGGTGTATCGCCTCGGCGGGGTGTCGATGAGCGACCTGCGTCGCCGGCAAAGCGCTGAAAAGGCGGATTTTGACGCGTCAGGCAGGAATCAATTGCCGTATACTGTCGCTCAGCTGGCGATTGCTCCCGAGCAGCGCCAGGTGTTGCACGCGCGGATTGCGCAGCGTTTTCGCCAGATGCTGGAACAGGGTTTCATCGCCGAGGTCGAAGCACTGCATGCCAGAAGTGACTTGCATGCAGGATTACCGTCTATTAGAGCCGTGGGTTACCGTCAGGTGTGGGATTACCTGGATGGCAAGCTGTCCTACGCTGAAATGACCGAGCGCGGCATCATCGCTACCCGCCAGTTGGCCAAGCGCCAGTTCACCTGGCTGCGAAGCTGGAGCCATCTACACTGGATGGACAGCCTAGCAGGTGACAATCTGCCGCGTGCCTTGAAATACCTGAAAACGGTCTCCATATTGGCCTGAGACCTTAATTTGTCCGTCTGTTTCCGGAACGACTCCGGAGTTTGGACGGCGCCAAGTCACCCTATTCGACTACTTCAAACTACGATCCTTAAAGGAGTGCGGCACATGTCAAAAGGGCATTCGCTACAAGACCCTTACCTCAATACCCTGCGGAAAGAACGCGTCCCGGTTTCCATCTATCTGGTCAACGGCATCAAGCTGCAAGGCCAGATCGAGTCCTTCGACCAGTTTGTCATCCTGCTGAAGAACACCGTCAGCCAGATGGTTTACAAGCACGCGATCTCCACCGTGGTACCGAGCCGTCCGGTGCGTCTGCCGAGCGGTGACCAGCCGGCCGAGCCGGGCAACGCTTGACGGGAGTCCGCTTTGTTCTTTGAGCGCCCAGGTGGTGGGGAACAGGCTGTTCTGGTGCATCTGGAAGGGCAGAACCCCGAGGCGCGTGAAGACCCGCAGGAGTTCCAGGAGCTGGTGCGTTCGGCCGGCGCGGAAACGGTGGCATTCGTCAGCGTCTCCCGCCACCAGCCGAGCGCCAAATATCTTATCGGCAGTGGCAAGGTCGAGGAGTTGCACGACCTGGTCAAGGCCGAAAACGTCGAGCTGGTGATTTTCAACCACACCTTGACGCCCAGCCAGGAGCGCAACCTCGAGCGTGCGTTCGAGTGCCGCGTACTCGACCGGACCGGGCTGATCCTCGACATCTTCGCCCAGCGCGCACGTACCCACGAAGGCAAGTTGCAGGTGGAACTGGCGCAACTGGAGCACATGAGCACGCGGCTGGTACGCGGCTGGACCCACCTCGAACGGCAGAAAGGCGGTATCGGTCTGCGCGGTCCGGGCGAGACCCAGCTGGAAACCGACCGACGCCTGCTGCGCGTGCGCATCCGCCAGATCAAGCAGCGCCTGGAGAAGGTCCGCAGCCAGCGCGAGCAGGCTCGACGCGGGCGCAAGCGCGCGGATATCCCGGCGGTCTCCCTGGTCGGCTATACCAACGCCGGCAAATCGACCCTGTTCAATTCGCTCACCGCCTCCGAGGTGTATGCCGCCAACCAGTTGTTCGCCACCCTCGACCCCACCCTGCGTCGCCTGCAACTGGACGATCTCGGGCCGGTGGTGCTGGCCGACACGGTGGGCTTCATCCGCCACCTGCCGCACAAGCTGGTGGAGGCCTTCCGCGCTACGCTGGAAGAGTCGAGCAACGCCGACCTCCTGCTGCACGTGATCGACGCCTACGAGCCCGAACGGGATGCGCAGGTCGAGCAGGTGCTGGCGGTGCTCGGCGAGATCGGCGCCAACGAATTGCCGATGCTCGAGGTCTATAACAAGGTTGACCTGCTACCCTCGGTCGAGCCGCACATCCAGCGCGACGACTCCGGCAAGCCGGTGCGCGTCTGGCTGTCGGCGCAGACCGGCGAAGGCCTCGACCTGTTGCGCCAGGCCATCGCCGAGCTGCTTGGCGAGGACCTGTTCGTCGGAACCTTGCGCCTGCCCCAGCGGCTCGGGCGCCTGCGCGCCCAGTTGTTCGAACTGGGCGCGGTGCAGTCCGAGGCGCACGATGAGGAGGGTTGTACCCTGCTGCAGGTGCGCCTGCCGCGGGCCGAGTTGAACCGCCTGGCGAGCCGCGCTGGCTGGCAGCCGGCGGAGTTCGTTGCGCAACACACTTTGCAATAAAGCCCGTATCGCTGCTTTTGGCAGCGGGCAGGGCATTCGGTAGCATGGGTGGCCGCGCCGCAGGCGCGTTTCGCGTTACTAGATGGAGAGCGCTATGGCTTGGAACGAGCCGGGTGACAACTCGAACAACAACGATCGAGACCCGTGGGGAGGCCGCCGCGGTGGTGGTGGCGGCGGTGGTGACCGCAAGGGGCCGCCCGACCTGGATGAGGCTTTCCGCAAGCTTCAGGACAGCCTGAACGGGCTGTTCGGTGGAAAAAAACGCAGTGGCAACGGTTCCGGCTCCGGTTCCGGCGGCAAGGGCGGTGGCCTGGGCCTGTTCGGCATCGGCCTGGCGATCCTCGCCGTGCTCTGGCTGTACAACGCCATCTATGTGGTGGACGAGCAGGAGCAGGCGGTCATCCTGCGCTTCGGCAAGTATTACGAGACGGTCGGTCCCGGCCTGAACTTCTACTTCCCGCCGATCGACAAGCGCTTCCAGGAGAACGTCACCCGCGAGCGTGCGTACAGCAAGCAGGGGCAGATGCTCACCGAGGACGAGAACATCGTCGAAGTGCCGCTGACCGTGCAGTACAAGATCAGCAACCTGCAGGACTTCGTGCTCAACGTCGACCAGCCCGAGGTCAGCCTGCAGCAGGCGACCGAGAGCGCGCTGCGGCATGTCGCCGGCTCCACCACCATGGACCGGATCCTCACCGAAGGCCGCGAGCAGATGGCGACCGAGGTGCGCGAGCGCCTGCAACGCTTCCTGGATACCTACAGGACCGGTATCACCGTGACCCAGGTGAACATCCAGAGCGCCCAGGCACCGCGTGAGGTGCAGGAAGCGTTCGACGATGTGATCCGGGCCCGCGAGGACGAGCAGCGCGAGAAGAACCAGGCCGAAGCCTATGCCAACGGCGTGGTGCCGGAGGCACGTGGCCAGGCCCAGCGCATCATCGAAGAAGCCAACGGTTACCGCGACGAGGTGATTTCGCGCGCCCAGGGCGAGGCGGATCGCTTCTCCAAGCTGCTGGTGGAATATCGCAAGGCTCCGGAAGTGACGCGCGAGCGTCTGTACCTGGACACCATGCAGGAAGTCTTCAGCCAGACCAGCAAGGTGCTGGTGACCGGTCAGCAGGGGCAGAACAACCTGCTCTACCTGCCGCTGGACAAGATGATCGATGGTCGTAACGCCGCGCCCGCTACGGGGGCCGGTGCTTCCGCCGGTGGTGGCAGCGCCAGCGCTTCCGACCTGGGGTCGCGGATCGTCAACGATCTGCGGCAGCAAGACGCGCGTACGAGGGAGAGCCGCTGATGGGCAACAAGTCTTTGATCGCTCTGATCGTCGGTGTCGTCGCCGCCATCGTCCTGTGGAACAGCGTCTACGTAGTCCAGCAGACCGAGCGCGCGGTCATGTTGCGCTTCGGCCGGGTGGTCGAGTCCGACGTCAAGCCGGGCCTGCACTTCAAGATCCCGTACGTCAACCAGGTGCGCAAGTTCGACGCTCGCCTGCTGACCCTGGATGCCCCGACCCAGCGCTTCCTGACCCTGGAAAAGAAAGCGGTGATGGTGGATGCCTATGCCAAGTGGCGGGTGGCGGATGCCGAGCGCTTCTACACCGCTACCTCGGGCCTCAAGCAGATCGCCGACGAACGCCTGTCGCGGCGTCTCGAAGCGGGTCTGCGCGACCAGTTCGGCAAGCGTACCCTGCATGAAGTGGTATCGGGCGAGCGCGACGCGCTGATGGGCGACATCACCGCTTCGCTGAACCGCATGGCGCAGAAGGAACTGGGTATCGAGGTGATCGACGTGCGGGTCAAGGCCATCGACCTGCCGAAGGAAGTCAACCGCAGCGTCTTCGAGCGGATGAGCACCGAGCGTGAGCGCGAGGCCCGCGAGCACCGCGCCAAGGGTCGCGAACTGGCCGAAGGCATTCGTGCCGACGCCGATCGCCAGCGCCGGGTAATCGTTGCCGAAGCCTACCGCGAGTCGGAAGAGACCCGCGGTGACGGCGACTCCAAGGCTGCCGCGATCTATGCCAAGGCCTACAACCAGGATCCGGAGTTCTATTCCTTCTACCGTAGCCTGAAGGCGTATCGCGAAAGCTTCGCCGAGAAGCGCGACGTACTGGTGCTCGATCCGAGCAGCGAGTTCTTCCGCTATCTGAACAAGGCCAACAAGTAATACTCGGTTCTCCGGCGGGCGGCAGCGCCCGCCGGAGAAATCGTGTTATGATGAGCCAGCCGGGAAATCCCGGCTTTTTTGCGTCCGCGAGAATCATGTGGCAGGAATTCGGCATCGCTTTTTGTCTCGTGCTGGTGCTGGAAGGCATCCTGCCGTTTCTGTGTCCGCGACAATGGCGCGAGGCGGTCACCGGCATCGGCCGGCTGAGCGACCGTCACCTGCGTCTCGTGGGGCTGGGCAGCATGCTGCTCGGCACCCTGCTTCTTTACTGGATTCACTGATGATGTGCCGCCCGGCTGAAAGGGGAGAGGCGAAATGGCAACGGTAGACCGCTGGCTGCTGCCAGATGGGATCGAAGAGGTGCTGCCCCCGGAGGCGGCGCGCATCGAAGCAGCCCGCCGTCAGGTGCTGGATCTGTTCCACCGCTGGGGTTACGAGTTCGTCGTGACCCCGCATATCGAATACCTGGAGTCGCTGCTCACCGGCGCGGGACAGGATCTTGACCTGCGCACCTTCAAGGTGACCGACCCGGCGTCCGGCCGGCTCATGGGTTTCCGTGCCGACATTACGCCGCAAGTGGCGCGGATGGATGCGCACAGCCTGCGCCGCGAGGGACCGAGCCGCCTGTGCTATGCCGGCAGTGTGCTGCATGCGCAGCCGCGCGCGCTGTCCACTTCGCGTAGTCCGATCCAGCTGGGCGCCGAGCTGTACGGCGATCCGAGCCCTGCCAGCGATGTCGAGGTGATCAGCCTGATGCTGGAAATGCTCGAGATGGCGGAAGTGCCGGACGTGCACATGGACCTCGGCCATGTCGGTATCTACCGCGGCCTGGCGCGCGCGGCAGGGCTGTCCGGCGAAGTCGAGCAGCAGTTGTTCGATGCCTTGCAGCGCAAGGCGGTGGACGAGGTCGAGGCGCTGACTGCAGACCTGCCTGCCGAGCTGCGCGGCATGTTGCGTGCGCTGGCCGAGCTATGCGGCGGCCGCGATGCGCTGGAGCAGGGCCGTGCCCGTCTGGCGGCGGCGCCGGCCGATGTCCAGGTGGCGCTGAACGAGCTGATCGAGATCGCCGATTCGCTGGCTGGACGTTTCCCCGGCTTGCCGCTGTATTTCGACCTCGGCGAGCTGCGTGGCTATCACTATCACACCGGCGTGGTGTTTGCGGCCTTCGTGCCCGGCGTTGGCCAGTCCATCGCCCAGGGCGGTCGCTATGATGATATCGGTGCCGATTTCGGGCGCGCCCGCCCGGCCACCGGTTTCTCCACCGATCTGAAAAGCCTGGTCACTCTCGGCCAGGCCCGGTTGGACCAGGCTGTATCGGGTATCTGGGCGCCGGCCGAAGGGGCCGGGCTCTGGCAGGCGGTGCAACGACTGCGCCGCGACGGGCAGCGTGTCGTCCAGGCTCTGCCCGGGCAGGATGCGGCTTCTGCGCGCGAGGCGGGCTGCGACCGGCAGCTGGCGCTGCGCGATGGCAATTGGCAGGTGGCGCCG
The DNA here is from genome assembly GCF_047199225.1 of Pseudomonas sp. DL. NCBI lineage: Bacteria > Pseudomonadati > Pseudomonadota > Gammaproteobacteria > Pseudomonadales > Pseudomonadaceae > Pseudomonas > Pseudomonas sp. DL. The sequence continues at coordinate 5,731,025 of NZ_CP178323.1, read as the reverse complement.
CTGGCGTCCTGAGATTCCGCCGGCCGCGGCCGGCATCGAACTTCCACGATGGGGACAAGTGTTATGGGTAAGAATGTCGTAGTCCTGGGCACCCAATGGGGTGATGAGGGCAAGGGCAAGATCGTCGACCTGCTCACCGAGCAGGCGGCTGCCGTAGTTCGCTACCAGGGTGGTCACAACGCTGGCCACACCCTGGTGATCGATGGCGAGAAAACCGTCCTGCATCTGATTCCATCGGGCATCCTGCGCGAAGGCGTGCAGTGCCTGATCGGCAATGGCGTGGTGCTGGCGCCGGATGCGCTGCTGCGCGAAATCACCAAGCTGGAAGAGAAGGGCGTGCCGGTGCGCGAGCGCCTGCGCATCAGTCCTTCCTGTCCGCTGATCCTGTCCTATCACGTCGCCCTCGACCAGGCGCGCGAGAAGGCCCGCGGCGAAGCCAAGATCGGCACCACCGGTCGTGGCATCGGCCCGGCATACGAGGACAAGGTGGCGCGTCGCGGCCTGCGCGTCGGCGACCTGTTCCACCGCGAGCGCTTCGCCGCCAAGCTGGGCGAGCTGCTGGACTACCATAACTTCGTCCTGCAGCACTACTACAAGGAGCCGGCCATCGACTTCCAGAAGACCCTGGACGAGGCGATGGAGTATGCCGAGCTGCTCAAGCCGATGATGGCCGATGTCGCTGCGACCCTGCACGACCTGCGCAAGCACGGCAAGGACATCATGTTCGAAGGCGCCCAGGGATCGCTGCTGGACATCGACCATGGCACCTATCCCTACGTGACCAGTTCCAACACCACCGCTGGCGGTACCGCCACCGGTTCCGGCTTCGGCCCGCTGTACCTGGACTACGTACTGGGTATCACCAAGGCCTATACCACTCGCGTCGGCTCCGGTCCGTTCCCGACCGAGCTGTTCGACGACGTCGGCGCCTACCTGGCCAAGCGCGGCCACGAGTTCGGCGCCACCACCGGTCGCGCTCGTCGCTGCGGCTGGTTCGATGCCGTGATCCTGCGCCGCGCCATCGAGATCAACAGCATCTCCGGCCTGTGCCTGACCAAGCTCGACGTGCTCGATGGTCTGGACGTGGTGCGCCTGTGCGTCGGCTACAAGAATGCCGATGGCGATGTGCTGGAAGCGCCGACCGATGCCGACAGCTACATCGGCCTGCAGCCGGTCTACGAGGAAATGCCCGGCTGGAGCGAGTCGACCGTGGGTGCGAAGACCCTGGAAGAGTTGCCGGCCAACGCCCGCGCCTACATCAAGCGCGTGGAAGAACTGGTGGGTGCGCCGATCGATATCATCTCCACCGGTCCGGATCGCAACGAAACCATCATCCTGCGCCATCCATTCGCCTGAGGCGGATAGCGGGGCGATGACGGAACGGGCTGCGCATGCGGCCCGTTTTCATTTCCGGGGTCGGCGCCGCGGCGAGCGGGGGGAGGTGGCGTGGCTCGAAGGGAAAAATCGCGGACAACAAAAAGCCGAGCGATGCTCGGCTGTTTGTCTTGAAGATGGTGCCCAGGAGAAGACTCGAACTTCCACGGTGTTGCCACCGCTAGGACCTGAACCTAGTGCGTCTACCAATTCCGCCACCTGGGCATGCTTTTCAGCATTGTGCGATGATCGCTCATCGACTTGGGTGTTGCAAACCTTGTCGCAGTTTCAATGCCTGGTAGTGGCTGAACTGCTGAAACAAAAACGGTCTAATGTCCGGCTTTGTCTGAAATATGGTGCCCAGGAGAAGACTCGAACTTCCACGGTGTTGCCACCGCTAGGACCTGAACCTAGTGCGTCTACCAATTCCGCCACCTGGGCACTGGAGTCGATGATCGCTCATCGTTTCCGTGTTACAACGTCTCAGCAACGTTGTGGGCGCGAACTATACGAGTACGTATTCTGCTTGTAAACCCCTGATGCGATAAAAATTATTCTGTTGCCGAAGCTGACCGACGAAGCGTTTTCGCGCTTCAATAGAGCAATGGCAGCAAACGCTAAAGAAGAAAAGGTGACCTACCTCTAATGGCCGATTGGCAAAACCTCGATCCCGAGGCCGCTCGCGAAGCGGAAAAGTACGAAAACCCCATCCCCAGCCGGGAACTGATCCTGGCTCACCTATCCGAGCGGGGCGCTCCGGCGACTCGCTCCCAGTTGCTCGACGAGTTCGGGCTCGCCGGCGAGGAGCCGGAAGAGGCCTTGCGTCGTCGCCTGCGCGCCATGGAGCGCGACGGGCAGCTTATCTATACGCGTCGTGGCGCCTATGCGCCGGTGGACAAGCTGGACCTGATCCGCGGCCGCATCAGCGGGCACCGCGACGGCTTCGGCTTCCTGATCCCCGACGATGGCAGCGACGACCTGTTCCTCAGTCCCACCCAGATGCGCCTGGTGTTCGACGGCGACCGCGCCCTGGCCCGGGTGTCCGGCCATGACCGGCGCGGACGCCGCGAAGGCCAGCTGGTCGAGGTGATCGAGCGGGCCCACGAGATCGTGGTCGGCCGCTACTTCGAGGAAAGCGGCATCGGCGTGGTGGTCGCGGACAACCCGAAGATCCAGCAGGAAGTCCTGATCCCGCCGGGCAAGGCCGGCAAGGCCAGGCACAACCAGTTCGTCCAGGTGCGCATCGAGCAATGGCCGAGCATCCACCGCCAGGCCCAGGGCGAGATCGTCGAGGTGCTCGGCGACTACATGGCGCCGGGGATGGAGATCGAAGTCGCCCTGCGCAGCTACGATATCCCCCACGTCTGGCCGGCCGCAGTGGAGAAGGAAGCGGCCAAGCTCAAGCCGGAAGTGGCGGAGAAGGACAAGGAAAAGCGTGTCGACCTGCGCCAGGTGCCCTTCGTCACCATCGACGGCGAGGATGCCCGCGACTTCGACGACGCGGTGTACGCCGAGGCCAAGCGCGGCGGCGGCTGGCGCCTGTTCGTGGCGATCGCCGATGTCTCGCACTACGTGAAGGTCGGTTCGGCGCTGGACGAAGAGGCGGCCAGGCGCGGCAACTCGGTGTATTTCCCCGAGCGGGTGATCCCGATGCTGCCGGAGGTGCTGTCCAATGGTCTCTGCTCGCTGAATCCGCTGGTCGACCGGCTGGCCATGGTCTGCGAGATGACCCTGTCCAAGGCCGGCAAGCTGACCGGCTATCAGTTCTACGAAGCGGTGATCCACTCCCATGCGCGCCTGACCTACACCAAGGTCAGCCAGTTGCTCGAGCATCCCGACAGCGTCGAGGCCGAGAACCTGCGCCAGCAGTTGCCCGGCGTGGTGCCGCACCTGCAGCAGTTGTATGCGCTGTATAAAGCGCTGCTGGCCGGCCGCCATGTCCGCGGCGCGATCGATTTCGAGACCCAGGAAACCCGCATCGTCTTCGGCGCCGACCGGAAGATCTCGGAAATCCGCCCGACCCAGCGCAACGATGCGCACCGCCTGATCGAAGAGTGCATGCTCTGCGCCAACGTGGCGACCGCACGCTTCCTGCAGAAGCACGCCATCCCGGCGTTGTACCGGGTGCATGACGGCCCGCCGCAGGAGAAGCTCAACAACCTGCGCCAGTTCCTCGGCGAGCTGGGGTTGAGCCTCGGCCGCGGCAAGGCCGCGCCGACCCCGGGCGACTACCAGGAGTTGCTGGAGAAGATCCACGACCGCGCCGACTTCCGCCTGATCCAGACGGTCATGCTGCGTTCGCTCAGCCAGGCGGTGTACAGCCCGGACAACAATGGCCACTTCGGCCTCAACTACGACGCCTACACCCACTTCACCTCGCCGATCCGGCGCTACCCGGACCTGCTGGTGCACCGTGCGATCCGCAGTGTGATCCGCTCCAAGGCGGAGACTCCGCACGTGCAGCGGGCCGGCGCGGCGAGCATGCCCAAGGCGCGCATCTATCCGTACGACGAATTGCGCCTGGACCAGTTGGGCGAGCAGTGCTCGATGACCGAGCGGCGTGCCGACGAGGCCACCCGCGACGTGACCAACTGGCTGAAGTGCGAATACATGCGCGAGCGGGTCGGCGAGACCTTCCCTGGCGTAATCACCGCGGTCACCGGTTTCGGTCTGTTCGTCGAGCTGACCGACATCTTCGTCGAAGGCCTGGTCCATGTGACCGCGCTGCCCGGCGACTACTATCATTTCGACGCCGTGCACCATCGCCTCAGCGGCGAGCGCACCGGGCGCAGCTTCCGTCTCGGCGACACCACGGAAGTGGTAGTGGCGCGGGTCGACCTGGACGAGCGGAAGATCGATTTCGAGCTGGCCGGAAACGTGCTGAGCGCGCCGATCGGACGCAAGAAGCGCAACGGCGACAAGTCGGCGAACGCCGGCAAGGCGCCGAAGGGGCGCAAGGGCGCATCCGTGCCCGAGGTCGACCTGGAGCCGGCGCTGGCCAGTCCCGACGCCGCGGTGGTGCCGCGGCGCAAGGCCGGCAAGGTGCAGGCGCTGCCGCCGGTCGCGCCGGAGCTGCTGGCGCAGGCCGCGGAGATGCTCGGCAACACCGACGTGCGCAAGAGTCGCGAGGTGAAGCAGGCGCTGCTCGCCGAGGCGCGCGTCGGCGGCGGCAAGGACAAGGGCGGGAAGAAGGGCAAGGTCGTTCCTGCGGGCAAGAGCGCGAAGGGCAAGGCCAAGGGCGGCAAGCCCGCCGCTGCCGCCAAGCCGGGAAAGCCGACCAAGCATCGCAAGGGGCCTTCCAAGCCGAAGGCCGACAACGCTCCGGCCGCCACCGGGGCGCGCAAACGTAAGGCCAAGTCATGAGTCAGTGGGAAAAGGTCTACGGCGTGCATGCCGTGGAAGCGTTGTTGCGTCATCACCCGAAGCGGGTCAAGCAGTTGTGGCTGGCCGAGGGGCGGCATGATCCGCGGGTCCAGGTGCTCACCGAGCTGGCCGCCGGGTTCCGTATTCCGGTAGGGCAGCGCGACCGGCGCGAACTCGACGAGTGGGCGGAAGGCGTCCACCAGGGCGTGGTCGCGGAAGTCAGCCCCAGCCAGGTCTGGGGCGAAAACATGCTCGAGGAACTGCTCGAGCGGGGCGAGGGCGTGCCGCTGCTGCTGGCCCTGGATGGCGTCACCGATCCGCACAACCTCGGCGCCTGCCTGCGTACCGCCGATGCGGCGGGGGTGCAGGCGGTGATCGTGCCCAAGGACAAGTCCGCGACCCTCAACGCCACCGTGCGCAAGGTCGCTTGCGGCGCCGCCGAGGTGATCCCGCTGGTGGCGGTGACCAACCTCGCGCGCACCCTGGAAAAGCTCCAGCAGCGCGGCCTGTGGGTGGTCGGCACCGCTGGCGAGGCGGACAAGACCCTCTACCAGCTCGACCTCAAGGGGCCGACCGTGCTGGTGATGGGCGCGGAAGGCAAGGGCATGCGCCGGCTGACCCGCGAGCACTGCGACTTCCTCGCCAGGTTGCCGATGGCCGGCAGCGTCAGCAGCCTGAACGTCTCGGTCGCCACCGGCGTCTGCCTGTTCGAGATCCTCCGCCAGCGCACCCCGCTGGAGTGAGCGCGTGCGGGGCCGCCGCGGCGCGGCCCCGCGCCATTCCATCCGCTGTACAAATATTCGCCAATCTTCCTTGCTTCGCCGGTTGCCCTTCTCTAGAATGTCGCCCCTTGCCGCGTGGGCAGGCGTTCGTTCGCCTCTCCACCAGGCAAGCCAAGAAAACATTCACTCCTTGCCTGACCGTTCTGCGGCAGGCTGCAACCCGTAAGGAGCATTTATGCGTCATTACGAAATCGTGTTCCTGGTTCACCCGGACCAGAGCGAACAAGTCGGTGGCATGGTCGAGCGTTACACCAAGGCCATCGAAGAAGACGGCGGCAAGATCCACCGTCTGGAAGACTGGGGCCGTCGTCAGCTGGCCTACGCCATCAACAACGTGCACAAGGCCCACTACGTTCTGATGAACGTCGAGTGCAGCGCCAAGGCCCTGGCTGAGCTGGAAGACAACTTCCGTTACAACGATGCCGTGATCCGTAACCTGGTCATGCGTCGCGACGAAGCTGTCACCGAGCAGTCCGAGATGCTCAAGGCTGAAGAAAGCCGCAACGAGCGTCGCGAGCGTCGTGAGCGTCCGAACGATAACGCTGAAGGCGCCGATGGCGACGACAACAGCGATAGCGATAACGCTGACGAGTAATTCCGGACCAGTATTGAGGAGCCAATCACATGGCACGTTTCTTCCGTCGTCGTAAGTTCTGCCGCTTCACCGCCGAAGGCGTGAAAGAGATCGATTACAAGGATCTCAACACCCTGAAGGCCTACGTTTCCGAAACCGGCAAGATCGTTCCGAGCCGTATCACCGGCACCAAGGCCAAGTACCAGCGTCAGCTGGCGACCGCTATCAAGCGCGCCCGCTACCTGGCCCTGCTTCCTTACACCGACAGCCACGGCCGTTGAGATCGGGCAGTCGAACGCTGGTAAGGGATAGATCGCATGCGCGCACTGGCTGAGTTCACCATGCGCGGCCGCATGCAGGCCACGCTCGCCGTGGCAGGCTCCGCGGTTGTTCCACTGTTGTTCTGGCTGAGTGCCGCCGCCGGTAGCCTGTTGCTGCTGCGGCGCGGATTCGGCGACGCCTTCGGCGTCCTGGCCTGGGCGGTGCTACCGGCGATGTTCTGGTGGTACCTGGGCGATCCGAGCATCCTTCTGGTCCTGCTCGGTACCCTGACGCTGGCGCAGATCCTGCGCGCCAGCACGTCCTGGAGCCATGTGCTGCTGGGCAGTGTTGCAGTTGGCGTGGTATTCGCGCTGGTGCTGGGGCATACCTCCAGCGAGCTGATCGGCGCCCTGGCGACGGAAGTCACCAAGGTCCTGACCCAGCTTCGCGGGGAGTCCCAGCTGTCGGGCGAAGAGCTGGACAAGTTGCAGGTGGCGCTGGTGCCGACCCTGACCGGGGTCATGGCTTCCTCGCTGCAGGTGACCTGCCTGCTCTGCCTGATGCTCGCGCGGTACTGGCAGGCTTCGCTGTACAACCCGGGCGGCTTCGGCCGCGAATTCCGGAGTTTGCGGCTGGCGCCGGCGGTTGCCGTGATCCTGCTGCTGGGGGCCGTCGTGGTCCCGGCGCTGGAAGTGCAGGCCGCGGTGCTCGGTCCGTTGTGCAGCGTGCCGCTGATCATCGCCGGCGTGGCGCTCGGGCATGGCCTGATCGCCCTGAAGCGCCTCGCGGGTGGTTGGCTGGTGGGCCTGTACCTGGCTGTATTGCTGCTGGGGAACCTGATCTGTCTTTTGGCGGTTGTCGACAGTCTGTTTGATTTTCGTGGACGCCTGGCCCGGCGCCAGGGTTCCACGAACGGTGAAGGTTAAAAGTTAAGAGGTAAGACTCAAATGGAAGTCATCCTGCTGGAAAAAGTCGCCAACCTGGGCAACCTGGGCGACAAGGTGAACATCAAGGGCGGTTACGCCCGTAACTTCCTGCTGCCGCAGGGCAAGGCCACCGTCGCCACCGCCGAGAACGTCGCTGCGTTCGAAGCACGCCGCGCCGAGCTGGAAAAGGCTGCCGCCGAGAAGAAGGCCGCTGCCGAAGCCCGTGCTGCCCAGCTCTCCGAGCTGGTGGTAACCCTCGGCGCCCACGCTGGCGACGAAGGCAAGCTGTTCGGTTCGATCGGCACCCGCGACATCGCCGAAGCCGTTTCCGCTGCCGGTTACCCGCTGGAAAAAGCCGAAGTTCGCCTGCCCAACGGCGCGCTGCGCAACACCGGTGAGTTCGACGTCGCCGTGCACCTGCACACCGACGTGGAAACCACTCTGAAGCTGATCATCGTCGCTGAGTAAGCGATCCGATCGGTAGGGCTGGGCGGGCATATGCGTGTCCGCGGCAGTCCGCTAACATCGGGCACGGTACCGGCAACGGCACCGTGCCCGTTGTTTTTTCCGCTGTTCCTTTTTCTTGCGTCGAGTCTATGAACGAGATCACCAGCCCCGAGCAATACGACCTGGAAACCACAGCCCTGAAGGTGCCGCCGCACTCGATCGAGGCCGAGCAGGCCGTGCTGGGTGGCCTGATGCTGGACAACAACGCCTGGGAGCGTGTGTCGGATTCGGTGTCCGACGGCGATTTCTACCGCCATGACCATCGCCTGATCTTCCGCGCCATCTACAAGCTGGCCGAGGCCAACCAGCCGATCGACGTGGTGACCCTCTCCGAGCAGTTGGAGAAGGAAGGACAACTGGCCCAGGTCGGCGGCCTGGCCTATCTCGGCGAACTGGCGAAGAACATTCCCTCGGTCGCCAACATCAAGGCCTACGCGCAGATCATCCGCGAGCGCGCCACCCTGCGCCAACTGATCGGCATCAGCAACGAGATCGCCGACAGCGCCTTCCACCCGGAAGGGCGCGGCGCCAACGAGATCCTCGACGAGGCCGAGCGGAAGATCTTCGAGATCGCCGAAGCGCGACCGAAGACCGGCGGGCCGGTAGGGATCAGCGATATCCTGGTCAAGACCATCGACCGCATCGACTACCTGTTCAACACCACCGAGGCGCTGACCGGGGTGTCCACCGGTTTCACCGACCTCGACGAGAAGACCAGCGGCCTGCAGCCGGCCGACCTGATCATCGTCGCCGGGCGTCCGTCGATGGGTAAGACCACCTTCGCCATGAACCTGGTCGAGAACGCGGTGATGCGCACCGACAAGGCCGTGTTGGTGTACTCCCTGGAGATGCCCTCCGACTCGATCGTGATGCGTATGCTCTCGTCGCTCGGGCGTATCGACCAGACCAAGGTGCGTTCCGGCAAGCTCGACGACGAGGACTGGCCGCGCCTGACTTCGGCGATCAACCTGCTCAACGACAAGAAGCTGTTCATCGACGATACCGCTGGCATCAGTCCCTCGGAAATGCGCGCGCGGACCCGTCGCCTGGTGCGCGAGCACGGCGACCTGGCGCTGATCATGATCGACTACCTGCAACTGATGCAGATACCCGGCTCCAGCGGCGACAACCGGACCAACGAGATTTCCGAGATTTCCCGCTCGCTGAAGGCCCTGGCGAAGGAATTCAACTGCCCGGTGATTGCCCTGTCGCAGCTCAACCGCTCCCTGGAGCAGCGACCCAACAAGCGCCCGGTGAACTCCGACTTGCGCGAATCCGGGGCGATCGAGCAGGACGCCGACGTGATCATGTTCGTCTACCGCGACGAGGTGTACCACCCGGAGACCGAGTTCAAGGGCGTCGCCGAAATCATCATCGGCAAGCAGCGTAACGGTCCGATCGGTACGGTGCGCCTGGCCTTCATCGGCAAATACACGCGCTTCGAGAACCTTGCCGCCGGCATGTACAACTTCGAGGACGAATGACCCGGCTTGGGTCTTGCCCGGCGGGCGCCTTACCATAGGCACCCGTTTCAGTTGCAGGACCCGATGCCATGCGTCCCCTCGTTGCCACCGTCGACCTTTCCGCCATTCGCCACAACTATGCCCTGGCCAAGCGCTGCGCGCCGCAGCGCCAGGCGTTCGCGGTGGTCAAGGCGAACGCCTATGGCCACGGTGCGCGCGAAGTGGTTACCGCGTTGCACGACGATGCCGATGGCTTCGCCGTGGCCTGCCTGGAGGAGGCCGCGGAAGTCCGCGCCTTGCACGCCAGCGCGCGCATCCTGTTGCTGGAAGGCTGCTTCGAGGCGAGCGAATACGCCCTCGCCGGGCAATTGCGCCTGGACCTGGTGATCCAGGGCGCGGAACAGGGCGAGGCGTTCCTCGCCGCCGGCCTGGATATTCCACTCAACGTCTGGCTCAAGCTCGACTCCGGCATGCACCGCCTGGGCTTCGATCCTGCCGCGCTGCGCGCCTGGCATGCGCGCCTGCGCAACCATCCTGGTGTGCGCGAGCTGAACCTGATCAGCCATTTCGCCTGCGCCGACGAACGCAACCATCCGCTCACCGAGCAGCAGCTGGAGAGTTTCCTCGGCCTGCTCGACCTGGATTTCGACCAGCGCAGCCTGGCCAATTCGGCGGCGGTGCTGACTATCCCGGCCGCCCACATGGACTGGCTGCGGCCGGGAATCATGCTCTACGGGTCGACCCCGCTGGCCGACCTGAGCGCCGCCGAACTGGGCCTGAGGCCGGCCATGAGCCTGGGCGCGCAGTTGATTTCACTGCGCGAGGTGGCCGTGGGCGAGAGCGTCGGCTACGGCGCCACCTGGATCGCCGAGCGGCCGGCGCGGATCGGCACGGTCAGTTGCGGCTACGCCGACGGCTATCCGCGTACCGCGCCAGCCGGGACTCCGGTACTGGTCGGGGGACGCCGCGCGACCCTGGCCGGGCGGGTCTCGATGGACATGCTGGCGGTCGACCTCTCCGACCTGCCGGAGGCTCGCGTTGGCGACCCGGTGGAGTTGTGGGGCGCCGGGTTGTCGGTGGACGAGGTCGCCCGTGCCTGCGGCACCCTTGGCTACGAGCTTCTGAGCAAGGTCACGGCTCGGGTTCCGCGACGCTACAGCCACTGATTCAGGAGATACGCTCCGGTGCCAGGGCGGTCGGCCAGGGGAGCGCCGGCGCGGTCTCGCGTTCATCGTCGGCAGCCATCGCATAGCCGGCGCGCCCGGCGCCCTTGACCCGGTACAGCGCCTGGTCGGCGGCCTTGTAGAGTTTGCCGAACTGCAGGGCGTCGCCGGGAAACAGGGCGACGCCGATGCTCGGTGTGATCACCAGCCACTGCTTGGCGAACTCCACCGGTTTCGCCAGTTCTCGCAGCAGGCGTTCGGCGATGTCGCGGGCATGCTGCTCGGCATTCGACCCGCCGACCAGCACGGCGAATTCGTCGCCGCCGAGGCGCGCCACGCAATCCTCGGTGCGCACGCAATGGCGCAGCCGCTGGGCCACGTTCTGCAGGACGAAGTCGCCGGCATCGTGGCCATGGGTATCGTTGATCGGCTTGAAGTGATCCAGGTCGATCAGCAGCAGCGCCATGCTGTTGCCGTGGCGGCGCGCGTCGTCCAGGGCGCTTTCGGCGAACTCCATCAGGTGCCTGCGGTTGCCAAGCCCGGTCAGCGGGTCGTGATGGGCGGCGTACTGCAGTTGCGCTTCGCGCATCTGCAACTGGCGATTGGCCTCGCTCAACTCGTTGGTACGGACTTCCACGGCGCGTGCCAGGTCGCGCTGGGCGCTGTGCAGCAGGGCCAGGCGCGCGTTCTTTTCCTGGTCGGCCTGGTCCAGGGCCAGGGCCCTTTCCTGCTTCAGATCCTGGATGCGCGAGGCGAGCGCCAGGGAGAACAGCAGGGCCTCCAGGGTCAGCGCCAGCGGGAAGACCATGGCGTTGGCCGAGGTCGGCTGGACCAGCGCGGTGGCGCGCATCACGCCAAGGCTGACGCTGCCGAGCACCAGGCCGAAGCCGACCAGGTACAGGCGCGCCGTGGCCGAACCCTGGCGCCAGCGCTGCACTGCCAGGCCGATGGCGATCGGCAGGTTGGCCAGCAGGGTCAGCGCCAGCACGCCGGCCGCCTGCCAGCGCCAGCCGGCGGCGTTGAACGCCAGGCAGGCAAGGAACAGCAGGCAACAGGCGTTCAGCAGGTGATGGGCCCAGCGTGCGTGCTGCCGGCTTTGCAGCAGGTTCTGGCTGAAGCGGATCACGCAGATGCCCCAGATCGCCAGCAGCGCCAGGCGGTCAAGCCACCAGGGCACCGCCCGCTCGGGCCAGAAATACTCGAAACCATGGCCGCTGATGCTCAGGGTCAGCACCAGCGCGCTGGCAGCGGTCAGCACGTACCAGAAATAGGCGCGATCGCGCAGGCTGGTGAAGAGGAACAGGTTGTACAGCAGCAGGGCGAGGATCAGCCCGTAGGCCATGCCGAACAGCAGGTTGCCCTGGCTGCGGTATTCCAGCAGTTCGTCGTGGCTCCAGAGCCTCAGCGGAAAGGCGTTGCCGCCGGGATCGTAGCTGCGCAGGTAGACGCGCAACGGCCCATCGCCGGGAGGGATCCGGAACAGCGGATGACGATAGGCGTGGTCGCGGCCCTCGGCGAAGGGCACCGCTTCGCCGCTGCGATGTTCACGGAACCCGCCGCGCTCGTCGGGGAGGTACAGGCGCAGGTCGTGCAGGCTGGCGCTGGCGACTTCCAGCCACCAGCCGCCGGATACCGCCTCGCGTCTCGGCAGGTCGAGGCGCAGCCACCAGGCGCTGCGGCTGAGGCCGACGCTGGTGCGGCCGGCGGCGGCGACGAAGCGGCCGGCCTGCTCCGCTTGTTCGAGGTCCTCCACCGCCAGGTTGCCATCGGGGTCTTCGAGCAGGTCCAGCGAGCCGTTCAACCAGGCGCCGCTGGCCGGAGGCGCCGGAAACTCCGGCGCGGCGCGCGAAACGGCGCTGGCCAGTAGCAGGAAGATGACCGCGAGCAGGGCAAGAGGATGGCGCACGATGACTCTCCCGGGGGCCTGCCTTAGAGGCCGGGTGAGATGACGATGAATGGAGTATAGAAACAAGATGGCTAAATGATGGCATTTTTTCGAAGCCGGCCGACGACAGGCAATACCCAGTGAAAACGTCGGAATTGCTCATTTTTTGTGCTATATTCCGCGCCCCGCGTTTTCGCGACCCCCCATTCCTAGAGATACCCCCTGGTGCCCGTGATGCAAGCCGCCAAGCCGCTGTTCGACTATCCCAAGTACTGGGCCGAGTGTTTCGGTCCGGCGCCCTTCCTGCCTATGAGTAGAGAAGAGATGGATCAGCTCGGCTGGGACTCCTGCGACATCATCATCGTCACCGGCGATGCCTACGTCGACCACCCGTCCTTCGGCATGGCCATCATCGGCCGCCTGCTGGAGGCCCAGGGGTTCCGCGTCGGCATCATCGCCCAGCCGGACTGGCAGTCGAAGGACGACTTCATGAAGCTCGGCGAGCCGAACCTGTTCTTCGGCGTGGCGGCCGGCAACATGGACTCGATGATCAACCGCTACACCGCGGACAAGAAGGTCCGTTCCGACGACGCCTACACCCCCGGCGGCCTGGCCGGCAAGCGCCCGGACCGCGCCAGCCTGGTCTACAGCCAGCGCTGCAAGGAGGCCTACAGCCATGTGCCGGTGATCCTCGGCGGGATCGAGGCCTCGTTGCGGCGCATCGCCCATTACGACTACTGGCAGGACAAGGTCCGCCGCTCGATCCTGATGGACGCCACGGCCGACATCCTGCTCTACGGCAACGCCGAGCGTGCGGTGGTGGAAATCGCCCAGCGCCTGGCCCAGGGCGAACTGGTGAGCGCGATCACCGACGTGCGCGGCACCGCCTTCGTCCGTCGCGACACCCCGGAGGGCTGGTTCGAGATCGATTCCACGCGGATCGACCGGCCGGGCAAGATCGACAAGATCATCAATCCCTACGTGAACACCCAGGACACCGCCGCCTGCGCCATCGAGCAGGAAAAGGGCGCGCAGGAGGACCCGCAGGAAGCCAAGGTCGTGCAGTTGCTGGCGAACCCCAGGCTGACCCGGGAGAAGACCGTGATCCGCCTGCCGTCTTTCGAGAAGGTGCGCAACGACCCGGTGCTCTATGCCCACGCCAACCGCGTGCTGCACCTGGAGACCAACCCGGGCAACGCCCGTGCCCTGGTGCAGAAGCACGGCGAAGTGGATGTCTGGTTCAACCCGCCGCCCATTCCGATGAGCACCGAGGAAATGGACTACGTGTTCGGCATGCCCTATGCCCGCGTGCCGCACCCGGCCTACGGCAAGGCGAAGATTCCCGCCTACGAGATGATCCGCTTCTCGGTGAACATCATGCGTGGCTGCTTCGGCGGCTGCACCTTCTGCTCGATCACCGAGCATGAGGGACGGATCATCCAGAACCGCTCGCACGACTCGATCATCCGCGAGATCGAGGAGATGCGCGACAAGGTGCCCGGCTTCACCGGCGTGGTCTCCGACCTTGGCGGACCGACGGCGAACATGTACCGCATCGCCTGCAAGAGCCCGGACATCGAGCGGCACTGCCGCAAGCCATCCTGCGTGTTCCCCGGCATCTGCGAGAACCTCGATACCGACCACAGCTCGCTGATCGAGCTGTACCGCAAGGCCCGGGCGCTGCCGGGGGTGAAGAAGATCCTGATCGCCTCCGGCCTGCGCTACGACCTCGCCGTCGAGTCGCCCGAGTACGTCAAGGAACTGGTGACCCACCACGTCGGCGGCTACCTGAAGATCGCCCCGGAGCACACCGAGCGCGGTCCGCTGGACAAGATGATGAAGCCGGGGATCGGCACCTACGACCGCTTCAAGCAGATGTTCGAGAAGTTCTCGAAGGAAGCCGGCAAGGAGCAGTACCTGATCCCGTACTTCATCGCCGCCCATCCCGGGACCACCGACGAAGACATGATGAACCTGGCCCTGTGGCTCAAGCGCAACGGCTTCCGCGCCGACCAGGTCCAGGCGTTCTATCCTTCGCCGATGGCCACTGCCACCGCGATGTATCACTCGGGCAAGAACCCGCTGCGCAAGGTCACCTACAAGAGCGATGGCGTGACCATCGTCAAGAGCGACCAGCAGCGGCGCCTGCACAAGGCCTTCCTGCGCTACCACGACCCGAAAGGCTGGCCGCTGCTGCGCGAGGCGCTGGAGCGGATGGGGCGCGCCGACCTGATCGGCAATGGCAAGCACCACCTGGTCCCGACCTACCAGCCGGATACCGGCGAATACCAGAGCGCCCGGCGGAAGAACTCGACGCCGGCCGGCAGCAAGAAGGCCGGCAAGCTGCTGACCCAGCATACCGGCCTGCCGCCACGCGCCAGCGACGGCGGCAAGCCGTGGAGCAAGGGCCAGCAGAACAAGGCGACGGCCTTCGCCAAGGGCAAGAAGAAGTCGCGCCAGCCGAACATCCCGCGCTGATCGCCGGGGCGGCCCTGCCGCCCGCAAAGCGTGCGCGGCTGCAACCTTGCCTGCGGTCGCGCACCGTCGCAGTGCATTGCCGCGGCACGACCTCCTGGCCGCCCGGGCCTGACGGCGCTGGCACAAGTCTTGCGCTTCCGGGGCATCCCGGTCTTCACGAAGAACCGTCGTGGCGGACCCGGCAACGCCTCGTCGCTTCGCTCCGGCGTCGCGCCGCCGACTCCGCTACAGTGACCGCAACCCCAGCCCCGCGAGCCTTCGATGCCCGAGCTGCTTGCCCACTATCCGTTCACCGATACGGCCTACCACGAGTTGCTCGATCGCCAGGGCGGCGTGCGTCCCCATTGGCAGCGGCTGTTCCGCCAACTGGAGCGCAGCAGCCCTGAGCAATTGCGCCAGCGCCAGGCCCTGGTGGAACGGCAGATCCAGGAGAACGGCGTCACCTACAACGTTTACGCCGATCCCAAGGGCACCGACCGCCCCTGGGCGCTGGACCTTCTGCCGAACCTGCTGTCCGCCGCCGAGTGGCAGCCGATCGCCGCTGGTGTGGCGCAGCGTGCTCGGCTGCTCAATGCGCTGCTGGCCGACCTGTACGGGGACCAGCGTCTGCTCGCCGAAGGGCTGCTGCCCAGCGAACTGGTCTTCGGCCATCCGAACTTCCTCTGGCCGGCGCTCGGCATCCGGCCGCCCGGCGGGATTTTCCTGCACAGCTATGCCGTGGACCTGGCGCGCGATGCCGACGGACGCTGGCAGGTCCTTGCCGACCGCACCCAGGCTCCGTCCGGCGCGGGCTATGCGCTGGAGAACCGGCAGATCGTCTCGCGGGCCTTGCCGGAACTCTATCGCGACCTGCGCGTGCAGCATCTCGCCGGGTATTTCCGCACCCTGCAGGAGACCCTCGCCAGCCAGGCCGCCGGCGACGGCGAGACGCCGCTGGTGGTGCTGCTGACTCCCGGACGTTTCAACGAAACCTACTTCGAGCATCTCTACCTGGCGCGCCAGCTCGGTTTTCCGCTGGTCGAGGGGCACGACCTGACGGTGCGCGACGCCACCCTCTATCTCAAGACCCTCGGCGGCCTGAAACGGGTGCACGCGGTATTGCGGCGCCTCGATGACGATTTCTGCGACCCACTGGAATTACGTACCGACTCGGCGCTGGGCATTCCCGGCCTGCTCGAGGCGGTACGCCAGGGACGCGTGCTGGTGGCCAACGCACTGGGCAGCGGAGTGCTGGAGTCGCCCGGCCTGCTCGGCTTCCTGCCGCAGGCCTGTCGCCGCCTGCTTGGCGAGGAACTGGCGCTGCCCTCGCTCGACACCCGCTGGTGCGGCGAGCCGCAAGCCCTCGAGGCGATACTCGCGGCACTGCCCGACCTGGTGATCAAGCCGGCCTTTCCCGGCCAGCGCTGCGAACCTCTGTTCGGCCACGCCCTCGACAGTGCCGGCCTGGCATCCCTCGGCGAGCGCTTGCGCGAGCGCCCGCAGGCCTACGTGGCGCAACGCCTGGCGCAGTTGTCCCAGGCACCGGTCTGGCGCGACGGCAAGGCCGGCGTCGGCCTGCAGTCGCGGGCCATCGGCATGCGCGTATTCGCCGTCGCCGCCAGCGACGGCCGCTACTGGGTGATGCCCGGCGGCCTGACCCGCGTAGCCTCGGCGGCGGACGCCGAAGTGGTGTCGATGCAGCGCGGCGGGGCGAGCAAGGACACCTGGGTGCTGGCCGAGCGAGCAGTCGGCGGCGAGCCGTTGCGACCGCGCCGGCTCGGCGTGCGCGACCTGGTCCGCGAAGACCCCTACCTGCCGTCGCGGGTGGTGGAGAACCTGTTCTGGTACGGCCGCTATGCCGAGCGTTGCGACGACCATGCGCGCCTGTTGCGGGTGGTGCTGTCGCGCTACGTGGATGCCGATGGCGACGAAGAGGCGTTGCGCAGCGCCCTGGCCCTGGCCGGCGGCATCGGCCTGCTGCCCGGGGATGGCGAGCCGTTGGAAAGGTGCCTGTTGCGGGCGTTGCTCGACGAGCACTGGCCGGCGAGCCTGTGCGCCAACCTGCGGCGCCTGCACTGGGCGGCGGCGCAGGTGCGCGGGCGCTTGTCCGGGGAGAACTGGCTGGCCTTGCTGGAGCTGCAACGCGACATGCAGGCGCTCGATCCGGCACGCACCGACCTCGGCGAAGCGCTGGACTTCCTCAACCGGCTAGTGATGTCCCTGGCCGCGTTGTCCGGTTTCGCCCTCGACGACATGACCCGCGACGACGGCTGGCGTTTCCTGATGATCGGCCGGCGCATCGAGCGCGTGCGCTTCTTCGCCGAGAGCATCGCCGCCTTCCTCGACGGCGGTAGCGCCTGGGACGCCGGCGCGCTGGAGTGGCTGCTGGAGCTGGGTAACAGCGGCATCACCTACCGCTCGCGCTACCTGGCGTCGCCGCAGCTGGTCCCGGTGCTCGACCTGCTCCTGTTGCACGAGCAGAACCCGCACTCGCTGCGCTTCCAGTTGCAGGCCCTGGAGCGTTCGCTGGAGCGCCTGCACGAGGAGTTCGGCGCGCCACGCGAGCGGGAACTCAGGACCCTGGGCGAACGCCTGCGCAGCTTCGATCTGGCGGCCCTGGAAAGCCCGCTGTTCGGCGCGGCAGGACTCGACGAGGTGCTCGTCGGGCTGGCGCGACTGCTGCGCGACATCGCCGCCTGCGCCGGACAGGTCTCCGATCGGCTAGGCTTGCGCTATTTCGCCCATGTCGACGATGTCAGCCAGAGAACGGTATCCACCTGATGTCCGCACCCGCGCTTCGCTCCGTTCCGCTCCAGGGCGCCCGCTACCAGGTGCTGCACGACACCCATTACCGCTATGCGACGCCGGTCTCGCTGTCGCGGCAACTGGCGCATCTCTGGCCACGCGAATGCGCCTGGCAGGCCTGTCATGAGCGGGCACTGTTGATCGAGCCGGGGCCGAGCCGGCGCGAGGATGGCCACGACGCATTCGGCAATCCGCTGAGCCGGCTGGCCTTCGAGCGTCCTCACGAGGCGCTGCGGGTCAGTGCGCGACTGCAGGTCGAAGTGTTCGCCCATGCGCCGGCGCAACTGACCGCGTCGCCGGCATGGGAAACCGTCGCCGCCGGGCTGGCATTTTCCGGGCGGGCGCTGTCCGCCGCCGAGCTGGAAGCCTGCCGCTATCGCGTCGAGTCGCCCTATGTGCGCATCCAGCGGCGATTCGCCGAGTTCGCCGCCGACTGCTTCCCGCCCGGACGGCCGTTGCTGGTGGCGGCGGCGGCACTGATGGAGAAGATCTTCCGCGAGTTCGCCTTCGATGCGCAGGCCACCCAGGTGGCGACGCCGCTGGACGAAGTGCTGGAGCGCCGTCGCGGGGTCTGCCAGGACTTCGCCCACCTGATGCTCGCCTGCCTGCGCGCGCGCGGACTGGCGGCGCGCTACGTCAGCGGCTACCTGCTGACCCGCCCGCCGCCCGGACAGGCGCGACTGATCGGTGCCGACGCCTCGCATGCCTGGGTCTCGCTGTATTGCCCGGAGAACGGCTGGGTGGATTTCGACCCGACCAACGACCTGTTGCCCGACCTGGAGCACATCACCCTGGCCTGGGGGCGGGATTTTTCCGATGTGTCGCCGCTGCGCGGGGTGATCCTCGGCGGCGGTAGCCATGACCCGGAGGTGCGGGTGACGGTGCTGCCGCTACGGGAAACTGCCGGCTGATCAAAAAGTGATCGGTTCCGCGGAGGCCCTGCCGCCCGGGACTCCCGGACCTTTTCACTCAGGTTGTCCACAGCCTCGCCCACGCCGTTTGGGGACAACGAAGCGGTGCTCCGGCAAATTCGCGGCGCCGTGCTAGCTTTTCCAGAATCCGCTACGGACGTTGTCGGGCCAAGGGCCGGAGCCTGCCTTTCCGGTGCCAGGGGCGGTTCTCGTACGGAGCCAGACTCCTTCCTTGCGCACGGTGAGCGATATGGATGACACGACGATCGTCAACGTAGGTACCGAGAAGATCAACGCGCTCTGGGCGACGGTGTCCCAGTACGCCTTCGCCTTCGGCATCAAGATTCTCGCGGCCATCGCCTTCTGGGTGATCGGTCGTTGGCTGATCGGCTTCGCCGTCGGCATGGTGCAGAAATCCCTCGAGCGGCAAAAGGTCGATCCCACCGTGCTGCGCTACGTGGGTTCGTTCATCACGGTGACCCTGAACGTGCTGCTGGTGGTGGGCATCCTCGGTTTCTTCGGCATCCAGACCACCAGCCTGGCGGCGCTGATCGCGGCGGTCGGCCTGGCCATCGGCATGGCCTGGTCGGGATTGCTGGCGAACCTGGCGGCCGGCGGCTTCATCATCGTCCTGCGGCCGTTCAAGGTCGGCGACTTCATCTGCGCCGGCGGAGTGACCGGCACGGTCAAGGAGATCGGCCTGTTCACCACGGCGATCAACACTCCGGACAACGTGCTGACCATGGTCGGCAACAACAAGATATTCGGCGACAACATCCAGAACTTCACCCACAACCCGTTCCGCCGGGTCGAGTTGAAGGCGCAGCTTTCCGGTGCCGCCGACTACCAGGCGGCCATCGCCCTGCTCAGGCAGCGCGTCGCGGCGATTCCCAACGTGCTCGGCGAGCCGCCGGTGGACGTGGAAATCCTCGAGTTCAACCTGGTCGGGCCGGTGCTGGCGGTGCGCCCGTATTGCCACAACGACCATTACTGGCAGGTCTATTTCGATACCAACAAGGTGATCAAGGACGCCCTCGGCGCCGACTTCCCGGCACCGATGCCGGCGCAGACGGTGATCGTGCAGCAGTCCGCCGGCGCCTGACGTTTCCCGCTCGGCACCGACGCCCCGCCCTGCGGGGCGTTGGCGTTTGTGCGCGGACCGGGTGGCGGGCCGCGCGGAGAAAACGGGCCATCGGCGAGTCCAACGGGCACCCCGGCGAACAAGGTATAGTGCGGGCCTGCAACCGTCGCCGCAGCCGGCCGGGTTTCATCGGGAAAAGGATTCCGTGTGTTCTTCAGATTGCTCTTGATCGCCGTCCTGCTGGCGGTATCCGCGTGCAGCTCCAAGGCTCCCGGCCCGGGGGCGTCGGTGCCGAAGGTCGTGCGCGGCGAGTATCGCGTCAAGCGCGGCGACACCCTCTATTCGATCGCCACCCGGCACGGCTGGAACTACAAGGACCTGGCGCGCGCCAACGGCATCCGCCCGCCCTACGCGGTCAAGGTCGGCCAGGTGGTGCGCTTCGACGGGCGCAAGTCGACCTACGTCGCCAGTAGCCGCTCTTCGTCTAACACCCGTGCGCGCAAGCCGCCGCCTCCGCCGCCGTCGGTGACCCTGCGCGGCTGGCAGTGGCCGATGAAGGGGCCGGTGATCCGCCGCTTCTCAAGTTCCGACAAGCTCAACAAGGGCATCCGCATCGCCGGCACCCTGGGCCAGCCGGTGCAGGCCTCGCTGGCCGGCAAGGTGGTGTTCGCGGTGAACAACATGCGTGGCTACGGCAACCTGGTGATCATCCAGCACGGTACCTCGTACACCAGCACCTACGCGCACAACAGCCGCTTGCTGGTGAAGGAGGGGCAGATGGTCGGCAAGGGCCAGAAGATCGCCGAGGCCGGTTCCTCGGATGCCGACCGGGTGCAGCTGTACTTCGAGATCCGCCAGAACGGCCGGCCGCTCGACCCGCTGAGCCTGCTGCCGCCGTCCTGAGAGAGGAGCGGATCACTGCGGGGTGCGGTCGACCCACTTCGGCGCCACGCTCGGCGTCCAGGCGGCGAGGGCATCGAGCAGCGCCTCCGGGCTGGCGCCGCGCTGCAGCATGCCGCGGTGTTCGGCGCGGACGAAACGTTCGTCGACCAGGTGGTCGAGGAAAGTCAGCAGCGGGTCGTAGAAACCGTTCACTTCGAGCAGGCCCAGCGGCTTGGCGTGGTAGCCCAGTTGGCCCCAGGTCCAGACCTCGAACAGCTCTTCCAGGGTGCCGAGCCCGCCAGGCAGGGCGATGAAGGCGTCGGCCAGTTCGGCCATGCGTGCCTTGCGCGCGTGCATGCCGTCTACCACTTCCAGGCGGGTCAGGCCCTTGTGGCCGATCTCGGCCTCCTGCAGGCTCTGCGGGATGATCCCGATCACTTCGCTGCCGGCGGCCAATGCGGCGTCCGCCACGGTGCCCATCAGACCGACCGCGCCGCCACCGTAGACCAGGGTCAGGCCGCGCTCGGCCAGGTGCCGGCCGAGGGCCACGGCGGCTTCCTGGTAGACCGGGGAAGCGCCGGGGCTGGCGCCACAGAATACGCAGACGGAACGCAAGGTCATGATCGACTCCTGTCGGGGGTGGAAAAAGGCGCACAGGGTAGCGGCTGGGAGCGCTTCGACCAAGCCGTGCGAAGCGTTGCCGGACGTTGCGTCGCAGGCGCGAAGCGGCACATCTGTGCTAAAACAGGAGTTCCCCGTAGTAAACGCCGGGCAGATCCCGCTCGATGCCCCGCCACGTCCGGTTCGGGTTTGACCTGAATCAGTGGAACTCGGTGCCCGATCGGGCAGTCTGCTCTTTCAGGATTCATCGCCCAACCTGCCTAGGAGGCTGCTCCATGCTACGTAAACTCGCTGCGGTATCCCTGCTGTCCCTGCTCAGTGCGCCGCTGCTGGCTGCCGAGTGCTCGGTGGACATCCAGGGTAACGACCAGATGCAGTTCAACACCAATGCCATCACCGTCGACAAGAGCTGCAAGCAGTTCACCGTCAACCTGTCCCACCCCGGCAACCTGCCGAAGAACGTCATGGGCCACAACTGGGTACTGAGCACCGCCGCCGACATGCAGGGCGTGGTCACCGACGGCATGGCTTCCGGCCTGGACAAGGATTACCTGAAGCCCGACGACAGCCGCGTCATCGCCCACACCAAGCTGATCGGCTCGGGCGAGAAGGACTCGGTGACCTTCGACGTCTCCAAGCTGAAGGAAGGCGAGCAGTACATGTTCTTCTGCACCTTCCCGGGCCACTCCGCGCTGATGAAGGGCACCCTGACCCTGAAGTGATGCGCGAGCGATCCGCTGCATGAAAAAGCCCGGCCGCTGCCGGGCTTTTTCATGGGCGCGCGCCGGGCTCAGCGCGCGTAGCGTGCCGCCATCGCCTCGCCGGCCAGTTGGTGCACGCGCCGGGTCGGATGCCACTCGTCCCAGAAGTAGTACTGGTCCGGGTTGGCGCAGGCCGGGCGGACGCTGGGCTGGGTCGGCTGGCAGGGCGCGTCCAGCTCCACCAGGCCATAGCGCGCCGGGTTGCGCCGCAAGTGGCGGCTGAAGGTGAGATGGTCGAACCAGCTCAGCTCCAGGCCGCGGGTCTTGCGCAGGGCGGCGAGCTGGATCGGCAGGCTGGCGTTGACTGCCTGCAGGTAGCGCTGCGCCCGCTCGACCCGGTTACCGGCGACCACCGCCGGGACCACGCTCAGGTCGGTCGAACTGACCACCAGGAAGCGTCGTGCGCCGGCCTCTCCGAGACGCTGCACCGCGGCGCGGATGTTCGCCACGCTGCTGCCGGCCAGTTGTTCCAGGGGCTGCTCGCCGGCGAAATCCTCGTGCTCGAAGAAATCGTTGGCGGAGACGAAGATGAAGTGCAGCGCCTGGCCATCGACCGGCTTGCCGTCCAGCGTGGCGAGGTAGGCGTCGACCTGGCCGGCGAGGCCGGTATGGCGGTAGGCGCTCATCCAGCCGTAGTAGTTGTCCGCTCCGCTCTTGGCGCCGCCCACCGCATGGTCGGCCAGTTGCGCACCAAGCTGGCGGGCGAGCACCTCGACGGCGGTCGGGCCGTTGCTCCAGCGGCCCTGCCAGTAGACTTCGCCGGGCAATGCCTGGGCGCCGGCGATGCCCTTGGCGAGCATCTCGCGGGTCAGTCGCTGGCTTTCGCCGTTGTCCGAATAGCTGTCGCCGAAGGCGTGGATCTGCCGTACCGGCGCGAGCAGCGGGGATGTGTGTCCGCAGGCCTGGCCGGCCAGCAGGACACCGAGGAGCAGGGCGGGGAGACGGGTGCGCATGGCTGGCCTTCGCAGGGATACAGCTTCCTTCTAGCGCGCCGCCGCGCGGACTTGAAGACCTGGTTGCGACAGGCACATTCCCGCCCGCGACAAAGGCCCGTCGACGACGGGCCTGCCGCACGGACCGGGAGGCTCAGGGCGCCTTCGGCAGTTCGCGCTTGTGCTGGGTCTTGTGGTAGGTGTCGACGATCACCCGCGCAGCTTCCTCGCGCAGCGGCTGGCCGTGCAGGAAGGCGTCGATCTCGGCATAGGTGACGCCGTGGGAAGCCTCGTCCGGATGGCCGGGGCGCAGGTCCTCGAGGTCGGCGGTGGGGATCTTCTCCACCAGGTTCTCCGGAGCGCCGAGGGCGCGGGCGAGGGCGCGCACCTGATGCTTGGCCAGGCCGCTGAGCGGAGCCAGGTCGCAGGCGCCATCGCCGAACTTGGTGAAGAACCCCATGACCGCCTCGGCGGCATGGTCGGTGCCGATCACCAGGCCGCCGCGGGCGCCGGCGATGGCGTACTGGGCGACCATGCGGATGCGCGCCTTGATATTGCCGATGACGAAGTCGCTCTTCGCCGGCTCGAGTCCTTCCAGGGCTTCCAGCTGTTCCGCCAGGGCTTTCACCGACGGACCGATGTTGACGGTCTGCTCTTCGTCGGCGCGGATGGTCGCCAGCGAGGCCTGGGCATCGGCCTCGTCCTGCTGCACCTGGTAGGGCAGGCGCACGGCGATGAAGCGGTAGGCCTGGTCGCCGGTCTGCTCGCGCAGTTGCTCGACGGCGCGCTGGGCCAGCAGGCCGGCGGTGAGCGAGTCGACGCCGCCGCTGATCCCCAGCACCAGGGTCTTCAGCCCGGAATCCTTCAGGCACTGCTGGATGAAGGCGATGCGCCGGGCGATCTGCGCCTGCACGTCGGCCTCCGACTGGAACGGCGGCTGGACCTGCAGGGCTTGGGCGATGTCGCGTTGGATCTGTTGCATGTTCGGGCTCCCGTTAGGTGCGAAAGGATTAGGCCGGCACGTTGAAGACGTGGCGGAGGTAGGCGACGAAGTTCTCGTCGCGGCATTGGGTCTTGCCCGGGGCGTCGGATATCTTCGCCACCGGATGGCCGTTGCAGGCCGTCATCTTCAGGACGATGTTCATCGGCTCGACCCCCGGGATGTCGCAGGTCAGGTTGGTGCCGATGCCGAAGCTGACGTTGATCTTGCCACGTAGCGCGCGGAACAGCTGCAACGCCTTGGGCATGTCCAGCCCGTCGGAGAACACCAGGGTCTTGCTCAGCGGGTCGATACCCAGGCGGCGGTAGTGGGCGATGGCTTTCTCCGCCCAGGCCAGCGGGTCGCCCGAATCGTGGCGCAGGCCGTCGAAGAGCTTGGCGAAGTACAGGTCGAAGTCGTCGAGGAAGGCATCCATGGTAATGCAGTCGGTCAGGGCTATGCCGAGCTGTCCGCGGTACTCGCGGACCCAGCAGTCCAGCGCCGCTTGCTGGCTGTCGACCAGCCGCGGGCCGAGTTGCTGATGGGCCATCAGCCATTCGTGGGCCATGGTGCCGATCGGCTTGAGGTCGTACTCGCGGGCCAGGTGCACGTTGCTGGTGCCGACGAAGCGCCCGGGGAAGTCGCGCTTGAGGATATGCACCACTTCCTCCTGGGTGCGGTAGGAGAAGCGCCGGCGGGTGCCGAAGTCGGCGACCTGGAATTCCGCGAGTTCCTCGCTGCTGGCCTGGGCGGAGAGCCAGTCGAGCTTGCGATAGAGCTGCTCGCCGACCTGTTCCAGGACCACCTCGCGGTAGCGATAACGGTTGCGCACCTCGCTGACGATGGCCAGCAGCGGCACCTCGAAGAGGATCACGTGCAGCCATGGGCCGCGCAGGCGGATTGCCAGTTGGCCATCCTCGATGCCGGTGTGCACGTAGCGCAGGTTGAAGCGGAACAGGCTGAGGAAGCGGATGAAGTCCGGCTTCATGAACGGGATGCGTTCGAGGAAGGCGAGCTGGTCGGCGGTTACCTCGACTTCGGCGAGGCGCTCGATCTGGTAGCGGATCTCCGCCAGGTACGGACGCAGGTCCTCGGCGTTGCGGCAGCGGAATTCCCACTCCACTTCGGCGTTGGGGTAGTTGTGCAGCACCGCCTGCATCATGGTCAGCTTGTAGAAATCGGTATCGAGCAGGTTCTGCACGATGCGCTCGGCAAAGACGCTTTCGGCCATGTTCACTTCTCCTTGTCGGCGCCGGCGAGGGCGCTATCCAGTCGTTCCAGGTCGGCGCAGAGGATCACCCCGGCGTCGCGCATCTCGTCGCAGGCCCGCTGCGCGGTGTCCTCGGCGATGGCCCGGCAGGCGGGCAGGTAGAGCAGCACCTCGAAACCGGCGCGGCGCAGTTGCAGGGCGGTGTTCTTCACGCAGTAGTCCAGCGCCAGGCCACCCACCAGCACATGGCTCACGCCATTCTGCCTCAGGTATTCGATGACCCCGGTGCTGCGGCGTTCCGCCAGATCGTGGTAGCAGGCGCCGTAGGGATGCAGGTCCGGCTCCACGCCCTTCCAGACGAAGAAGTCGTAGTCGATCGGCCGCGGCAGTTCGTCGAGCAGCTCGAAACCCGGCGTACCCGGTACGCAGTGGCTCACCCAGGTCAGGTCGGCATCCGGATAGGCCAGCGGCCGCAGCATCTGCTCGGCGCTTTCCACTACCCAGGCAGCCTTCGGGCTGTGCGCGTCCTTGCTGCCCAGGCGCAGCGCGGCGCGGCTGGCCAGTTGGTTGAGGGCGGCGCCGATGGCGTCGCCGCCGGGCACCGGCAGTTCGTCCGGGCACAGCGGGGTGAAGCCTTTCTGGGCGTCGACATCGAAGCTGGCGATCTTGCTGGGACGATTCATGGAAGCCTCCGCTTGACGGGTTGGGGCTGAATGTGGGTACATAATTCATCACGTGAAATAAGTCGTCAAGCACTTGTACTACAAAATTTCGCAGTGGAAGGTATTTTCTATGCGTGATGAAATAAGTTCCCGGATTCGCCGACTGCCTGCCGGGATGAGCGGCGGACGCGCCCCCGACTTCGCCCTCGCGGTCTACGGTGGGGCGTTCGACCCGCCGCACCCCGGCCATGAGTCGGTGATCCGCCGGGCGCTGCTTTGCGCCGAACGGGTCGCCCTGGTGCCGAGCCACCGCCACGCCTTCGGCAAGCGCATGGGCGATTTCGAGCTGCGCTGCCGCTGGCTGGCGCGGCTGGCTCGGCGGATCGATCCGCGGCGGGTGTATTGCGAACCGATCGAAGCAGGATTGATGCCTGATCGTCCGGCGGTCTACAGCATCGACCTGCTGGAAGCGCTGGCCGCGCGTAGCGGCCTGGCGTCACCGCGGATCGCCCTGCTGATCGGCGCCGACAACGAGGCGGAGCTGCCGCGCTTCGAACGCGCCGCCGAATTGTGCTGGCGCTTCGGCCGGCTGGTGGCGGAGGAGCGGCTGCCGCTGCACAGCTCGATGATCCGCCAGCGCCTGCGTGAAGGGCTGGCGGTACCGGAGGCCTGGTGCCTGCCGGAAGTGAAGGACGAACTGCACTGCTATGGCGGCGAACGCCAGGCGGGCTGAAGAGAGGAGTGACGATGAGTTCAGCGGAAGTATTGGCCAGCGTGGATATCGTGGCGTTGCGCCTGAACCCCGGGCACGGACTGGAGCTGTTGCTGATCCGCCGCGCCCAGGCGCCTTTCGCCGGCCAGTGGGCCTTGCCCGGCGTGCTGGTCAACGGCCGCAGCGCCGACCACAGCCTCGACGACGCGGCGGTGCGCGCCCTGCGCGACAAGGCGCGGCTGGAGCCGGCCTACATCGAGCAGGTGGCCACGGTCGGCAACGCGGTACGCGACCCGCGCGGCTGGTCGCTGAGCGTGTTCTACCTGGTGCTGGTCGGTCCGGACACCCGGGTGGAGGACGACGACCTCGACTTCGTGCCGCTGCGCGACGTTCGCAGCGAGCGCTTCGCCCTGCCGTTCGACCACGCCCAACTGGTACAGCAGGCCTGCGAGCGCCTGGCGAGCAAGTCGGTGTACAGCGCCCTGCCGCTGTTCCTGCTGGCGCCGCGCTTCACCGTGGCCGAGGCGCTGAAGGCCTTCGAGTGCGCCATCGGCCAGGAAGTCCAGCATTCCAGCCTGCGCGGGCGCCTGGAGCGGATGAAGGAGGCTGGCTGGGTCGAGGACACCGGCGAACGCCAGCGTCCGCCCATGGGGCGCCCGCAACACGTCCTGCATTTCACCCCGAAGCCGGGCGGCGCCTTCGTTTTCGACCGCAGCCTGCTGGCGTCCTGACAAACGGGTGCGGCAGGGCCGGTGAGGCCGCTCCCTGCCGCGCTTGCTAGACGGTGAAGCGCTGGATCTGCTGCTCCAGTCCGTTTGCCAGCTTCGCCAGCTCGACACTGGAGGTGGAGGTCTTCACCGCGCCCTCGGCGACTTCGCCGATGCTGGCATTGAGCGAGTCGATGTTCTGGCTGACCTCGCTCGCGGTGGCGGTCTGTTCTTCCGTCGCCGTGGATATCTGCGCGTTGCTCTGGGCGATACCTTCGACCGCCTGGGCGATGAGACCGAGCGCCTTTCCCGCCTCGTGGGCGCGCTGGACGCTGACCTGGGCCTGCTCGCGTGACTGCTGCATCACGCTGACCGCGCTGCTGGCGCCTGCCTGCAGGGCTTCGATCATCTCGCGGATGGTTTCGGTGGCCTTGTGCGTATTGGTGGCCAGGCTGCGCACTTCATCGGCGACCACCGCGAACCCGCGCCCGGCCTCGCCCGCCCGTGCGGCTTCTATCGCGGCATTGAGGGCGAGCAGGTTGGTTTGCTGGGCGATGTTCTGGATGACTTCCAGAACGGTGCTGATTTCCTCGGTCTTGTTGCGTAGCGTGTCGATGACGGCTCCCGCCTCTCCGACCATGACCGACAGGCCCTGGATGGCGTCGAGGTTCGCATGCACGAGTCCGGTTCCGGTGTGCGCCTCGCTGTTCGCCGATTCCGCGCTGGCTGCGGCGGCCTGGGCGTTCCGCGCCACGTCCTGGACCGCCATGCTCATCTGGTGTACCGCCGTGGCGACCATGTCGGTCTGGTCGCCCTGGGACGTGGCGACATGGCTGACCTGGTTGCTGATGGCACTCATCTCGTCCGAGGTGATGGTGAGCTTCCTGGCTGTCTCGGCGAGATGCCGAAGCAGCGCCTGCTGGCTTTCCAGCATCATATTGAAGGCGCGCGCCGTATCGGACACTTCGTCGCGCCCGCGCGCATCGGCGCGGAGCGTGAGATTCGAGGAGTCCTGCACGCGGCGGATCACCCCGCGCAGATCGGAAAGCGGGCGCATGATCGACAGGCTGATGAACCAGGCCGCGGCGACGATGAGGACCAGGGCTGCGGCGCCGATGAGCAGGAAGGTGGTGCGCATGGAGTCGTAGCGTTTCTCCATCTGCTCGTTGAGCTTGGCGCCTTCACTGAGCTGCAGGTCGATCAGCGTCGACAGCGCGGTTCCCAGCGGATCGAACGCACCATACATCTCGCGATTGAACGTGCCGGCCTCGACGTTTCGCAGGCTTCCGGCCCTGGCCTGCTCGCCGTATGCCAGGGTCATCCGCTTGACCCGTTCCAGGGTGGGGACCAGCGACTCGATGATTTCCTTCTCGGCGGCAGTCCGGTGGTCTGCGGAATAGTCGGCCCACGACTTCTCGATGCGCGACAGCGCCCCACTCAACTCCTGCTGCAGGCGCTCTTCATCGAAGACCCCCGCACGGTACTTGTGCAGGGCGTCGACCACGCTGACCGCAACGGCGTCGGCGACGATCTTGAGCTGGCTGATGGGCTTCATCCGGTTGTTGAAAAGGTCCTGGAAGCTGGCATCGAGTCGACTGGCGTTGGCCAGCGCCATCGCGATGACCGTGACGAGCATCGTCAGCGGTAGCAGCGCCAGGACCAGCAGGCGGATTCGAACCGTGACGCCAGTGAGCATGGGACGTTCCGAGGTGAACCGAGTGAGAGTAAAGATGGTTCCGCGCAGCGGAAACGTCAAACCGGGCCGTGGCGCGTCTGGCGGGGGCCCGCTGAGGGTTGCTCCTGCTCCAGGCGCTCTACCATCCACTCGATGAAATGGCGCACCTTGGGGACTTCCGCGGCATGCTCGGGATAGGCCAGGTAGTAGGCCTCCTGGCTGGGCAGGGCGTGCGGCCAGGCGATCGCCAGCTTGCCTTCGGCGAGTTCCTCCTCGACCAGGAAGCGCGGTAGCAGGGCTACCCCGCAACCGGCCTGGGCGGCGCGGATGCACATGTAGAAGGTGTCGAAGCGTGGACCGTGGTAGCAACCCTGGCAATTTCGCTCCAGGCTGGTGAACCAGTCGTGCCAGGCCTCCGCGCGGCTGGCGTTCTGCAGCAGCACCAGCCCCGCCAGTTGGGTCGGTTCGTCCAGTCCGCCGGCCGGCAACAGGGATGGCGCGCAGACCGCCACCAGTTGTTCGCCGAACAGGCGGATGCACTCGGCGCCCGGCAGGGTGCCGGGGCCGAAGAAGAACGCCAGGTCGCAATGGCCCTGGCGCAGGTCGTCCGGTTCCAGTTCCTGGCGCAGGTCGAGGTGGATGTTCGGGTGGCGGTGGCGCCAGCCGTTCAGTTGCGGGATCAGCCAGCGCGCGCCGAAGGTCGGCGGGGTCGCCACTCGCAGCACTTCGGTCTCGCCGCCGTAGGAAAGCAGGAAGCGGGTGGACAGCTCTACCTGTTGCAGGATGCGTCGTACCTCGGCCAGGTACAGCTCGCCGGCCGGGGTCAGTTGCAAGCGCTTGCGCACCCGGCGGAACAGGGCGTGCTGCAGTTGCTCCTCGAGTTGCGCGACCTGCTTGCTCATGGCGCTCTGGGTCAGGCTCAACTCTTCGGCGGCGCGGGTGAAGCTCAGGTGCCGGGCTACCGCTTCGAAGCATTGCAGGGCGGTCATCGACGGCAGGCGGCGTTTGTTCAGCATGGCGGGTTTCCTGGCGCGGGTGGAGCGGGCGGAACGCGTTATATGAATAAACGGAATGACGTAGGGAGGAAAGCTCGCTTGCCGGAGTGCCGGGCGACGCTTATTACTGCCGGCAAGTCTCGCGATAGAGCATTCGCTGGCTTATGACGAATCCGTCACAGGGTTTTGCGCCGAACGTGGCGTCGCTAACGGATATGTTCATGTCGTATTCGAATCGACTTTTTCCGCCAAGTACCGAATTCCGGGAAGTTCATGTTCATATTAATTTTAAAAACCGCTCTGTCCTGCACTTTCATTGAAAAAGAGGACCTCAATTAGTGCGTGGAACGCACCAGTGACGTGCAGTTTCTAACCGCTTCAATATCGTTGTAGAGTTATTCCTAGGAACGGTTCAGGCCTTGTGAAGCCTGGGCTGTAGCTCTCCGAAGGGGATTCGGAGAAATGCCTAAATGACTGATTTCCAATAACAAAGATAAAAACGGAAAGGAGGGCTAAAGTTCTTGTGGCCGGCCACTCAGGAAAAAAACGAATGGCACGCCGCTTGCTCTGCCTGTTGAGCGAAACACAACAACAACATCGTAGTTACGAGCGCCAACATCATCCTCAGGAGCAACACCCCATGTCCAAGAAGCTGTTCAGAAAAGGCATCCTGGCTCTCGCGGTTTCATCCGTGATGGGTCTTTCCACGCATGCGCTGGCCGACGTCGTGATCGGCGTGGCCGGACCGCATACCGGCGCCAACGCCTCCTTCGGCGAGCAATACTGGCGCGGCGCGTCCCAGGCGGCGGAAGACATCAACGCGGCGGGTGGGATCAACGGCGAGAAGATCAAGCTGGTCAAGGCCGACGACGCCTGCGAACCGAAGCAGGCCGTGGCCGTGGCCAACCGCCTGGTGGACCAGGACAAGGCCATCGCCGTGGTCGGCCATTTCTGCTCTTCTTCGACCATCCCCGCATCCGAGGTCTACGACGAGGCCGGGATCATCGCCATCACCCCCGGTTCCACCAACCCGCAGGTCACCGAGCGCGGACTCTCCGGGATGTTCCGCATGTGCGGCCGCGACGACCAGCAGGGCGTGGTCGCCGGCGACTATATCGTCAACGTGCTCAAGGCCAAGAAGGTCGCGGTGATCCATGACAAGGACACCTACGGCCAGGGCCTGGCGGACGCCACCAGGGCGCAACTGAACAAGCTCGGCGTGAAAGAGGTTCTCTACGAGGGCCTGACCCGCGGCGAGAAGGACTTCAACGCGCTGGTCACCAAGATCCGCGCCTCCGGTGCCGAGGTCGTCTACTTCGGCGGCCTGCATCCGGAAGCCGGTCCGCTGGTACGGCAGATGCGTGAACAGGGACTGACCGCCAGGTTCATGTCCGACGACGGCGTGGTCACCGACGAACTGGCGACCACCGCCGGCGGTCCGCAGTACGTCAAGGGCGTGCTGATGACCTTCGGCGCCGACCCGCGGCTGATCCCCGACGGCAAGGCGGTGGTGGAGAAGTTCCGTGCCGGCGGTTTCGAGCCGGAAGGCTACACCCTCTACTCCTACGCCTCGATCCAGTCCCTGGCGGCGGCCTTCAACGGCGCCGGCGCCAACGATCCGGCCAAGGCCGCCGAGTGGCTGAAGTCGCATCCGGTGCAGACCGTGATGGGCAAGAAGGAATGGGACAAGAAGGGCGACCTGAAAGTCTCCGACTACGTGGTCTACGAGTGGGACGACAAGGGCAAGTACCACCAGTTGCCCTGATCGCGCTCGACCGCCATGCGCCGGGCACAGGCCCGGCGCATGGGTAAGTCCGGGAGCTGCTGAAGTGCTCGCCCGTGCTTGCCGCCGTAGTGCGGATTCACCGAAGACGTCTGCGTGTGGTCGGTCTGGAGTCCCGCGATCCGGGGCCGTTTCAGTAGCACCCGTCCGCTTTCACCGGCGAGCGCCGGCGCGCCTTACAAAGGCCGTCGCGATTCGCCCTGAAGAGACTGAAAAATGGACGGCATCTTCCTCCAGCAAATGATCAACGGGCTGACCCTCGGCTCGGTCTACGGCCTCATCGCCATCGGCTACACCATGGTCTACGGCATCATCGGCATGATCAACTTCGCCCACGGCGAGGTGTACATGATCTCCGCCTACCTGTCGGCCATCGCCCTTGCCCTGCTGGCCTTCTTCGGCCTGCAGAACTTCCCGCTGCTGATCCTCGGCACCTTGCTGTTCACCGTGCTGGTGACCTGCACCTACGGCTGGGTGATCGAGCGCATCGCCTACAAGCCGCTGCGCAACTCCACGCGCCTGGCGCCGCTGATCTCGGCGATCGGCATGTCGCTGATCCTGCAGAACTACGTGCAGGTGGCGCAGGGACCGCGCCAGCAGGGGATCCCGACCCTGCTCGACGGCGCCCTGAAATTCCACGTCGGCGACGGTTTCGTCCAGCTCACCTACACCAAGCTGTTCATCCTGATCGCTTCGCTGATCGGCATGGCGGTGCTGACCTACGTGATCCGCTACACCAAGCTCGGGCGCATGTGCCGGGCGACCCAGCAGGACCGCAAGATGGCTTCGATCCTGGGGATCAACACCGACCGGGTGATCTCCTACGTGTTCGTCATCGGCGCGGCGATGGCCGCCCTGGCCGGGGTGCTGATCACCATGAACTACGGCACCTTCGACTTCTACGCCGGCTTCATCATCGGCATCAAGGCGTTCACCGCGGCGGTGCTCGGCGGCATCGGCTCGCTGCCCGGGGCGATGCTCGGCGGCCTGGTGCTGGGAGTGGCCGAGGCGCAGTTCTCGGGGATGGTCAACACCGACTACAAGGACGTGTTCGCCTTCTCGTTGCTGGTACTGATCCTGATCTTCCGTCCCCAGGGCCTGCTCGGCCGCCCGCAGATCGCCAAGGTGTAAGGGGACGACGATGAGCAACGAGACTTCCATCGATCTCAAGCAGTGCGTCCTCGATGCCGTGCTCTCCGGGTTGATCGCCCTGGTGGTGTTCGGCCCCATCGTCGGCGTGGTCCTCGACGGCTACGGCTTCAACCTGCATTACGAGCGGGTCGGCTGGATCATCGCGATCGTGATGGCCGGGCGCTTCCTGCTCAGCCTCTACCTGCAGACCCGCGGCGGGCGCGCCGTGCTGGAGCGCTTCGAGGGGGCTGGCAGCGGCGTCCACGTCCTGCCGCCGGGCTACAAGACCCGCTTGCGCTGGATCGTGCCGCTGATCCTGGTGGCCGCGGTGATCTTCCCGTTCTTCGCCAGCAAGTACCTGCTGGCGGTGGTCATCCTCGGCCTGATCTACGTGCTGCTGGGCCTGGGCCTGAACATCGTGGTCGGCCTCGCCGGGCTGCTCGACCTCGGCTACGTGGCCTTCTATGCCATTGGCGCCTATGGCCTGGCGCTGGGCTACCAGTACCTCGGCCTGGGCTTCTGGACCGTCCTGCCGCTGGCCGCGCTGACCGCCGCGGTGGCCGGGGCGATCCTCGGCTTCCCGGTGTTGCGCATGCATGGCGACTACCTGGCGATCGTCACCCTGGGCTTCGGCGAGATCATCCGCCTGGTACTGAACAACTGGCTGTCCTTCACCGGCGGGCCGAACGGCATGCCGGCGCCGGCGCCGACCTTCCTCGGCCTGGAGTTCGGCCGCCGGGCCAAGGATGGCGGGGTGCCGATCCACGAGTTCCTCGGCATCGCCTACAACCCCAACATGAAGTTCCTGTTCATCTACGTGGTGCTGTTCCTGGTCGTGCTGCTGGTGCTCTACATCAAGCACCGGCTGACCCGGATGCCGGTCGGGCGCGCCTGGGAGGCGCTGCGCGAGGACGAGATCGCCTGTCGCGCGATGGGCCTCAACCATGTGCTGGTGAAACTCTCGGCGTTCATGCTCGGCGCCTCCACCGCGGGACTGGCCGGGGTGTTCTTCGCCAGCTACCAGGGCTTCGTCAACCCGTCCTCGTTCAACTTCTTCGAGTCGGCGCTGATCCTCGCCATCGTCGTGCTCGGCGGCATGGGCTCGACGGTCGGGGTGGTGATCGCCGCCTTCGTCCTCACCGTGGCGCCGGAGCTGCTGCGCAGCTTCGCCGACATCCGCGTGCTGCTGCTCGGGATACTCATGGTGGTAATGATGATCTGGCGGCCGCGCGGGCTGATCCGCATCAGCCGGGTGGGCTTCGCCCCGCGCAAGGGGGTGGCGCCATGAGCGACAAGATCCTCAGCGTCGAGCACCTGATGATGCACTTCGGCGGCATCAAGGCGCTCAACGACGTCAACCTCGACGTCGAGCGCGGTTCGATCACCGCGCTGATCGGCCCCAACGGCGCCGGCAAGACCACCGTGTTCAACTGTCTCACCGGCTTCTACAAGGCCACCGGCGGCAACATCCTGCTCAACACCCAGGGGCGCACCACCGACGTCATCCAGGTGCTCGGCGAGCCGTTCCAGCTGGACGACTTCGTCAAGCCGCCGCAACTGGGCAGTCGCCTCTACTACAAGATGTTCGGCGGCACCCACCTGGTGAACCGCGCCGGGCTGGCGCGGACCTTCCAGAACATCCGCCTGTTCAAGGACATGTCGGTGGTGGAGAACCTGCTGGTGGCGCAGCACATGTTCGTCAACCGCAACCTGCTCGCCGGCATCCTCAACACTCCCGGCTATCGCCGCGCCGAGAGCGAGGCGCTGGACCACGCGTTCTACTGGCTGGAGGTGGTCGACCTGGTGGACTGCGCCAACCGCCTGGCCGGCGAGATGTCCTACGGCCAGCAGCGGCGCCTGGAGATCGCCCGGGCCATGTGCACGCGGCCGGAACTCATCTGCCTGGACGAACCGGCCGCCGGCCTCAACCCGGCCGAGACCCACGCCCTGAGCAACATCGTCCGCTACCTGCGCGACCACCACGGGATCACCGTACTGCTGATCGAGCATGACATGGGCATGGTGATGAACATCTCCGACCACATCATCGTGCTCGACCACGGCGACGTGATCGCCCGTGGCAACCCCGAACAGATCCGCCATGACGAGAAGGTGATCGCCGCCTATCTCGGTGCCGACGAAGAGGAGCTGTCATGAGCGCGGCGTTGCTGGAATTCCGTGAGGTGGACGTGTTCTACGGGCCGATCCAGGCGCTGAAGAAGGTCTCGCTGCAGGTCAACGAGGGCGAGACGGTGAGCCTGATCGGCGCCAACGGCGCGGGCAAGTCGACGCTGTTGATGTCGATCTTCGGCCAGCCGCGTGCGGCGGCCGGGCAGATCCTCTATCGCGGCCAGGACATCCGCCAGAAGTCGGCGCACTACGTGGCGTCCAACGGCATCGCGCAGTCGCCGGAAGGACGCCGGGTGTTCCCCGACATGAGCGTCGAGGAAAACCTGCTGATGGGTACCATTCCCATCGGCATGGACCACGCCGAGGAGGACATGCAGCGCATGTTCGAGCTGTTCCCGCGCCTGAAGGAGCGGCGCAACCAGCGCGCCATGACCATGTCCGGCGGCGAGCAGCAGATGCTCGCCATCGCCCGCGCGCTGATGAGCCGGCCGAAGTTGCTGTTGCTCGACGAGCCCTCCCTGGGCCTGGCGCCGATCGTGGTCAAGCAGATCTTCCAGACCCTGCGCGAGCTGGCCAGGAGCGGCATGACCATCTTCCTCGTCGAGCAGAACGCCAACCATGCGCTGAAGCTCTCCGACCGCGCCTACGTGATGGTCACCGGGGAAATCCGCATGAGCGGCAGCGGCGAAGAACTGCTCGGCAACCAGGAGGTGCGCAACGCCTATCTCGGCGGACATTGAGCGCGCCCCGCCCCGGCTGCCTGGCCGCCGGGGCGGGCGCTGCCCTGGAGCCACGGAGGAAACTCGACTTATGCACAGCCTGCGCTTTTTCAGCAACGCCGAGGTCGCCGAGCGCCTGGCTTATCCACAACTGATCGAGGCGTTGCGCATCGGCCTGGCCAAGCCTTGCAGCGCGCCGCTGCGCAACTGCCATGCCTTGCCGGCGCAGGCCTCGCTGCTACAGATGCCGGTGTGGCAAGCCGGCGCGGGGATCGGCGTGAAACTGGTGACGGTGTTCCCTGGCAATGGGGCGCGTGGCCTGCCGGCGGTGGCCGCGGTGTTCGCTCTGTTCGACGGCGAAGACGGTCGCCCACTGGCGTTGCTGGAGGCTTCGGAGCTGACCGCCCGGCGTACCGCCTGCAGCTCGGCGCTGGCCGCCGACTACCTGGCGCGGGACGATGCGCGGCGCCTGCTGGTGGTCGGCTGCGGAACCCTGGCTGCGCACATGGTGCGGGCCCACGCCTGCGTGCGCGACTATCGCCACATCGACATCTGGGGCCGCGATCCGGCCAAGGCCGCCGCGCTGGCCGCCCGGCTGCGCGAGGAGGGCTACCCGGCGCGAGCGGCCGACGGGTTGCGCGCGGCGGTGGAGGCGGCCGACTGCGTCAGTTGCGTTACCACCTCCCGCGAAGCGCTGGTGCGCGGCGCATGGCTGAAGCCGGGCGTCCATCTCGACCTGGTCGGCGCCTTCCTGCCGTCCATGCGCGAGACCGACGCCCTGGCGGTGGCGCGCGCGCGGGTCGTGGTGGATACCCGCGCAGGCGCGCTGGAAGAGGCCGGCGACCTGTTGCAGGCGATCGCCGAAGGCGCCATCGGGCGCGAGGCGATATCCACCGAACTGCGCGACTTGCTGGGCGGGGCAGGGCGGCGCGGCGATCCCGGGGAAATCACCCTGTTCAAGTCGGTGGGTTATGCGCTGGAGGACCTGGTCGCCGCGCGCCGGGTTGTGGATAACGCCGCCTGAGGTTGTTCAGGATTTCTGTGCGGGGGCTTGTGGATAAGGTGGGTAAGAACCGCCAAACCCCCGAATCGGCGAGGGTTATGCGTGGCTGGTCAGAAAATGAACAGCGCTCGCGCCAGGTACTTATCCCCAGCGCGTGGTCATCCCGCTGCCACAGTTGTTCAGGAAAACTGTGCGACGCCCTGTGGACAAGTTGGTGGCTGTTCGCTGCGGCCCAG
Organism: Pseudomonas sp. DL; assembly: GCF_047199225.1. NCBI lineage: Bacteria > Pseudomonadati > Pseudomonadota > Gammaproteobacteria > Pseudomonadales > Pseudomonadaceae > Pseudomonas > Pseudomonas sp. DL. The sequence continues at coordinate 5,694,335 of NZ_CP178323.1, read as the reverse complement.
GCACGGTGCGGGTTCCGCGAGGTTGGTCGTTTTTTGAGCAGACGCCTCGGCAAACTCGTGCGCAACTGTATGGCCAACCGGGCACGGCGAGGCTCTAGAATCCCCGGACATCGTTTTTCCGCCCCGTACGAGGAGATGCCCATGTCGTCCACCCTGTTCATCACCGGCGCCACCTCAGGCTTCGGCGAAGCCTGCGCCCGTCGTTTCGCCGAGGCCGGCTGGTCGCTGGTGCTCACCGGCCGTCGCGAGGAGCGTCTGCAAGCCCTGGCCGGTGAGCTTTCGGCGAAGACCCGGGTGTTGCCGCTGACCCTGGACGTGCGCGACCGCGCGGCGATGAGCGCGGCCGTGGACAACCTGCCGGAAGAGTTCGCCACCCTGCGCGGCCTGATCAACAACGCCGGCCTGGCGCTGGGCACCGACCCGGCGCAGTCCTGCGACCTGGACGACTGGGACACCATGGTCGACACCAACATCAAGGGCCTGCTCTACAGCACGCGCCTGCTGCTGCCGCGGCTGATCGGCCACGGCGCCGGGGCGAGCATCGTCAACCTGGGTTCGGTGGCCGGCAAGTGGCCCTATCCGGGTAGCCATGTCTACGGCGGCACCAAGGCTTTCGTCGAGCAATTCTCCCTGAACCTGCGTTGCGACCTGCAGGGCACCGGGGTGCGCGTGACCAACCTCGAGCCGGGGTTGTGCGAGAGCGAGTTCTCCCTGGTCCGCTTCGGCGGCGACCAGGCGCGCTACGACAAGACCTACGCCGGAGCCCATCCGATCCAGCCGGAAGACATCGCCGAGACCATCTTCTGGATCATGAACCAGCCCGCCCACCTGAACATCAACAGCCTCGAGATCATGCCGGTGAGCCAGTCCTGGGCCGGCTTCGCCATCCACCGCGAAAGCTGACCGGCGGAGGCGGCCGGGGCACGCTATGATGCCCCGGTCGTCCCGATCGAATAAGCGAATTCCATGAGCAAACCGGGCCAACGCGTGCTGGCCGAGCTACGCAAGCTGATCGCTTCCGGCGAACTCGCCGCCGGCGAGCGCATCGTCGAGATTCCCACCGCCGAACGCCTGCAGGTCTCGCGCATGCCGGTGCGCATCGCCCTGCGTACCCTTGAGCAGGAAGGCCTGCTGTGCAAGACCGGGCGCGGCTACAGGGTGCGCGCGGTGACCCGCGAGGATATCGCCGGCGCGGTCGAGGTGCGCGGCGTTCTGGAAGGCCTGGCGGCACGCCAGGCGGCCGAGCGCGGGCTGTCCGCCGAGGCACGGGCGACCCTGGAGGAATGCCTGGCCGAGGGCGACCGATTGTTCGCCAACGGCCAGGTCCTGCTGGAGGAGCTGGAGCGCTACCAGCGCATGAACATGCGTTTCCACCGCACCATCATCGAGGCCAGCGGCAACCCGGCGATCGCCGTGGCGCTGGCGCGCAACGACCACCTGCCGTTCGCCTCGGTGAGCGCCCTGGCGGTGGATCGCGACAATCTCGAGCAGGAATTCCGCCGTTTCAACTTCGCCCACATGCAGCACCACGCGGTGGTCGACGCGCTGGTCAACGGCCAGGGGGCGCGCGCCGAGGCGATCATGCGCGAGCACGCCAACGCGACCCTGCGCTACGCCGACTACTTCGATCCGGCGCGGCAGGGTGTCACCGTGCTTCACGGCGACGTCGCCGCCGACTAGAGATCCAGCACCAGCCGTGGGCTGCGCGAACGCGAACAGCAGGGCGTGAAGCAATCGTTGGCGGCCTGCTCCTCTTCGCTGAGGTAGAGGTCGCGATGCTCCGGCTCGCCGTCCAGCACGCGGGTCAGGCAGGTGCCGCAGATGCCCTGCTCGCAGGAGGCCGGCAGGTCCACCCCGGCTTCGCGCAGGGCCGCCAGCACGGTCTGCCCGGCGGCGACCCGGATCAGCGCCCCGTTGCTCGCCAACTGCACTTCGAAGGTGCCGTCCGCACTGGCGTCTCGTGGCGCGGCGGCGAAGTGCTCGCGATGCAAGCGGCTTGCTTCCCAGCCCAGTTCGCGGGCGCTTTCTTCGATCCACTGCATGAAGCCCGCCGGCCCGCAAAGGTATAGCTGGGCGTCGCGCGGACTGGTCGCCAGCAGGGCGCGAAGGTCCGCGCGCCGGCTGCTTTCGCCGTGGTCGAAGTGGCAGTGCACGCGGTCGGCGAAGGCGCACCGGCCAAGGTAGTCGACGAAGGCCGCGCGCTCGGCGGAATGCGCGCAGTAGTGCAACTGGAAGTCGGCGCCATCGCGGGCCAGGCGTTCGGCCATCGCCAGCAGCGGCGTGATGCCGATGCCGCCGGCGAACAGCAGGCGCGGACCGGGCTCCGGCGACAGCGGGAAGAGATTGCGCGGCTCGCCGATGTGCAGCCGCTGGCCGACCCGCAGTTCGGCGTGCAGCGTGGCCGAGCCGCCGCGCGAATCGCGGCAGCGGAGTACGGCGATACGGTAGTGGCGCGGCCGTTCGGCGGGGCCGCAGAGGGAGTACTGGCGGACCAGGCCGTTGGGCAGGTGCAGGTCGATGTGTGCGCCCGGCTCGAAGGACGGCAGGGCCGCCCCGTCGGCCCGGAACAGTTCGAAGCTGTGGATATCCTGCGCCTCCAGGCGGATGGCGCCGACGATGACCTCGATCATGGCGAAGGCTCCCGTCAGGCCTGGGCGCGGTTGGGGGCGGCGGCCTGGCGCTCGTCCGCCAGCAGGCGCTCGATGATGCGCCGGGCCTGCACGCCGCCGGCGTCGATGTTCAGTTTCAGCAGGTCGCGCCGTGGATGGCGCAGCAGGTTGCGCTGCTGGCTTTCGAGCATTTCCAGGTCTTCGCCGAAGATCCTTCCCTGGCCTTCGCGAATGCTCTCGGTGAGCGCCTGGTCGTGAGCCTGGAAGTTGCGCGCCATGCCCCAGAAGTACCAGATGGAAGTGGCGCTCTCCGGGGTGATGAAGTCGACCACGATGCTCGCCGCCTTGCGCTCCGCCGGCGCCTGGTAGCCGCCGTGGCCGGCGTGGGCCACGCCGACCTCGATCAGCACGTGGCTGGGCGGCGTGAAGCGGCAGATCTGCCAGCGGTCCACCGCCACGTCGTCGGCCAGGCCGTTGCCGCGCAGAGCCATGCGCCAGAACGGCGGGGCCATGACATTCTGCATGTGGCGGCTGGTGATCACCTCGTCGCCTTCCACCCGCGTGGTCGGCGCGGCCTCGTCGATTTCCTTCTGGCCGATGCTGGACGCATGGACATAGGTCTCGTGGGTCAGGTCCATCAGGTTATCGATCATCAGGCGATAGTCGCAGTGGATGTGGTACAGCCCGCCGCCATAGGCCCAATCGGGGCTTTCCGCCCATTCCAGGCGGGGTATCAGCGCGGCGTCGGCCTGTTCTTCCGCGCCCGGCCAGACCCAGACGAAGCCGTGCCGTTCCTGCACCGGGAAGCGACGGATGCAGGGGAAGCCGCGGACCCGCTGGCCGGGCATCGCGCGGGTGCGACCGTCCTCGCCCATTGCCAGGCCGTGGTAGCCGCAGACCAGCACGCCGTCCTCGACGAAGCCCAGCGACAGCGGCGCGCCACGGTGCGGGCAGAAATCCTCGAGGGCCGCCACGCGGCCGTCCTCGCCTCGGTAGAAAACCATCGGCTCGTCGCAGATGCGTCGGCCGAGCGGCTTGCCGGCCAGTTCGTCGGGGGTGCAGGCCACGTACCAGGCGTTCTTCGGAAACATCGTCGGATCCTCTCGTTGTTTTTGTAATTGGATCCAATGATTCGCGAGGCAACTTTTCCAAGTCAACCGCTTCTGTACAAAAAATAATCTGTTCGATAGTCGCACATAAAAAACTTCAGGAATAAATTGCCAAATTATCTCGTTCCAGAGCCTTTCTCGGATTTCGCTGACAGTGGGATATCCGCTGGCCATCCGTTTTCTTGTCGCCAAAATGGATCCAATAGGATTGCGGCATCGACGCAACGGTGCCAGGGTGCCTGCGCTTGCCGTGCCTACAACAACAAGAAAAAGGGTCTTCCCGATGATGGATTCCTGCATTCCCGCGCCTCGCTCCCGCCTGCCGTCGCTTCTTTCCTGTCCGCTCGGGGAGGGCCGCCCATGAACCGGGACTTGCGCCGCGCTCTCGACGACGAACCGATGCGTCCGTTCCAGTGGCTGGCGGTGGCTGTGTGCATCGTGCTCAACCTGATCGATGGCTTCGACGTGCTGGTGATGGCCTTCACCGCATCCTCGGTGGCCGCCGAATGGAACCTTGGCGGCGCCGAGATCGGCCTGCTGCTCAGCGCCGGCCTCTTTGGCATGGCCGCCGGCTCGCTGTTCATCGCGCCCTGGGCCGACCGCTGGGGGCGCCGCCCGCTGATCCTCGCCTGCCTGGCGCTGTCGGGCCTGGGCATGCTCGCCTCGGCGCTGAGCCAGGCGGCCTGGCAACTGGCGTTGCTGCGCGGGCTGACCGGACTGGGTATCGGCGGCATCCTCGCCAGCAGCAACGTGATCGCCAGCGAGTACGCCTCGCGCCGCTGGCGCGGCCTGGCGGTAAGCCTGCAGTCCACCGGCTACGCGCTCGGCGCGACCCTTGGCGGACTGCTCGCGGTATGGCTGATCGGCGCCTGGGGCTGGCGCTCGGTGTTCGTCTTCGGCGCTGGCCTGACCCTGGCGGTGATCCCGCTGGTCTGCCTGTGCCTGCCGGAGTCGCTGGACTTCCTCCTGGCGCGCCGGCCGCCGCGGGCGTTGCAACGGGTCAACGCGCTGGCCCGGCGCCTGGGCCGCGCGGCGCTCGCGGAACTGCCGAGCCCGCCCGGTGGCGGAGCGGAGCACGGTAGCCGCCTCGCCCGGTTGCTTTGCGTTGCCCAGCGACGTACCACGCTGCTGCTCTGGGCGCTGTTTTTCCTGGTGATGTTCGGCTTCTACTTCATCATGAGCTGGACGCCGAAGCTGCTGGTCGCCGCCGGCCTGTCCACCGCCCAGGGCATCACCGGCGGCACCCTGCTGAGCATCGGCGGGATCTTCGGTGCCGCCTTGCTCGGCGGGCTTGCCGCGCGCTTTCGCCTGGAACGGGTGCTGGCGCTGTTCATGCTGCTTACCGCCGCTCTGCTCGCGCTGTTCTCGCTGAGCGCCGGGCTGCCCGGCGCGGCCTTGCCGCTGGGACTGCTGATCGGGCTTTGCGCCAACGCCTGCGTGGCCGGCCTGTATGCCCTGGCGCCGAGCCTCTACGACGCTTCGGTGCGCGCCACCGGGGTCGGCTGGGGGATCGGCGTCGGTCGCGGCGGGGCGATCCTCTCGCCGCTGGTGGCCGGGCTCCTGCTCGACGACGGCTGGCAGCCGCTGTCCCTCTATGGGGCGTTCGCGGCGGTGTTCGTCGCCGCGGCCGCCGTGTTGCCGCTGCTCGGTGCGCGGCGTCGCGAGCGCTCGCCGACGCTGGGAGACGCTGCGTGAGGGCCGCCGGCGTTTCAGCGTTGGGCGGCGATGATCGCCTCGGCGATGGTGGTGCGGAACCAGTTCAGCGCCGCCGAGCGTTCGCTGCTCTCGTGCCAGTGCAGGGAGACGTCGAACGGCGGCAGGGTGAAGGGCAGTTCGAGCATGCGCATGCCGCCTTCGGCGACGAAGCGATAGGCGATCTGCGCCGGCAGGATGGTCAGCAGCTCGGTACCGGGAATGATCTTCGGCAGCACCGAGAAGTGCGGCACCCGCAGGCTGATGCGGCGCTGCACCTGCATGGCCTCGAGCACGTCCTCGGCGATGCCGTGGCCGGAGGTACGGGTCACCACGATGTGCCGCTCGGCCAGGTACTGCTCCAGGCTCAGGCTGTCGCCGATCCGCGGGTGGCGGTCGCTGAGCAGGCACACGTAGCGCTCGTGCAGGACCCGCTGGCTGCGCGCGCCGGGCACCGGCTGGCGGCAAATCGCCGCGTCGACCTTGGCGCTGCTCAGCCAGGCGCCGACCTCGTCCACCTGCAGCGGCAGCACTTCCACTTCGGCGAACGGCGCGTCGCGGGTCAGGCGTTCGAGGATCAGCGAGAGGAAACCCACTTCGCCGAGATCGGTGAGGGCGATGCGGAAACGTCGCTCGGTGGTCGCCGGATCGAAGTGGCGAACGCTCTGTACCGCGCCCTCGATGCGCGTCAGCGACTCGCGGAAGGTGCCGTAGAGCTGCTCGGCGACGAAGGTCGGCTGGATGCCGTCGCGGGTGCGGGTGAACAACGCGTCGTCGAACAGTTCGCGCAGGCGCGCCAGGGCGTAGCTCACCGATGGCTGGGTGACGAACAGGCGCTCCGCGGCGAGGGTCACGCTGCCGGCTTCGTAGAGGGTGACGAAGGTGCGGATCAGGTTGAGATCGATCGGACTCATATAGACCAGTTCTATTTTTTATAGAAAGAGTATCGATTTGATTGATTATCGAGCGGCTGCAACAGTAGCGCAAATCCAGGAAACGAGCTTGAAGGCCTGCATGAAAACCGTCCATTCCGCGTCTTACGAGATCCTCCGTCGCCACGGCCTGACCACCGTCTTCGGCAACCCCGGCTCCAACGAGCTGCCGTTCCTCAAGGACTTCCCCGAGGATTTCCGCTACATCCTCGGCCTGCACGAGGGCGCGGTGGTCGGCATGGCCGATGGCTTCGCCCTGGCCAGCGGCCGCCCGGCCTTCGTCAACCTGCATGCGGCGGCTGGCACCGGCAACGGTATGGGTGCCCTGACCAACGCCTGGTACTCCCATAGCCCCCTGGTCATCACCGCCGGGCAGCAGGTGCGCTCGATGATCGGGGTCGAGGCGATGCTCGCCAACGTCGATGCCGGACAACTGCCCAAGCCGCTGGTGAAATGGAGCCACGAGCCGGCCTGCGCCCAGGATGTACCGCGCGCGCTGAGCCAGGCGATCCAGACCGCCAGCCTGCCGCCGCGGGCGCCGGTGTACCTGTCGATTCCCTACGACGACTGGGCGCAACCGGCGCCGGCCGGCGTCGAACACCTGGCTGCGCGCCAGGTCAGCGGCGCCGCGCTGCCCGCGCCGGCATTGCTGGCCGAACTCGGCGAGCGCCTGTCGCGCTCGCGCAACCCGGTGCTGGTGCTCGGTCCGGACGTCGACGGGGCGAATGCCAACGGCCTGGCCGTGGAACTGGCGGAGAAGCTGCGGATGCCGGCCTGGGTCGCGCCGTCGGCCTCGCGTTGTCCGTTCCCCACCCGCCATGCCTGCTTCCGCGGCGTGCTGCCGGCGGCCATCGCCGGGATCAGCCGGCTGCTGGACGGCCACGACCTGATCCTGGTGGTCGGCGCGCCGGTGTTCCGCTATCACCAGTTCGCCCCCGGCGATTACCTGCCGGCCGGCGCCGAGCTGGTGCAGGTCACCTGCGATCCCGGCGAAGCGGCACGGGCGCCGATGGGCGACGCGTTGGTCGGCGACATCGCGCTGACCCTCGAGGCACTGCTCGAACAGGTCCGCCCCAGTGCGCGGCCGTTGCCCGAGGCGCTGCCGCGACCGCCGGCGCTGGCCGAGGAGGGCGGACCGCTGCGGCCGGAAACCGTGTTCGACGTGATCGATGCGCTGGCGCCGCGCGACGCCATCTTCGTCAAGGAGTCGACTTCCACCGTGACCGCCTTCTGGCAGCGCGTGGAGATGCGCGAGCCGGGCAGCTACTTCTTCCCGGCCGCCGGTGGACTCGGCTTCGGCCTGCCGGCGGCGGTCGGCGCGCAACTGGCGCAGCCGCGGCGGCAGGTGATCGGGATCATCGGCGACGGCTCGGCCAACTATGGCATCACCGCACTCTGGAGCGCCGCGCAATACCGTGTGCCGGCGGTGTTCATCATCCTCAAGAACGGTACCTACGGCGCCCTGCGCTGGTTCGCCGGGGTGCTCGAGGTGCCCGATGCGCCGGGGCTCGACGTGCCCGGCCTGGACTTCTGCGCGATCGCCCGCGGCTATGGCGTCGAGGCGCTCCACGCGGCCACCCGCGAAGAACTGGAAAGCGCCTTGAAGCATGCCCTGGCCGCTGATCGCCCGGTTTTGATCGAGGTGCCGACGCAAACCATCGAACCCTGATGTTCCACGGCGCCGCCCCATGCCAGAGTGGGCGGTGCCGACCGACGCCCGCGTGCGCCCATAACAAGAACAAGAGAGAGGTTGGTATGAACAGGCAATCCGCTGCGGCGGTGATCGACGCTGCCCGCTTTAACCGTACTCACTGGCTGATCCTCGGCTGGGGGTGTTTCATCATGCTGTTCGACGGCTACGACATGGTCATCTACGGCTCGGTGGTGCCACGCCTGATGCAGGAGTGGCAGCTGAGCCCGGTGCAGGCCGGCACCCTCGGCAGTTGCGCGCTGTTCGGCATGCTCTTCGGCGGCACCCTGCTGGCGCCGCTGGCGGACCGTTTCGGCCGGCGCCGCCTGGTGATCGCCACCACCCTGCTGGCGAGCCTCGCCGCCTTCCTCACCGGGCACGCCCGCGACCCGCTGGAACTGGGCGCCGGACGCTTCTTCACCGGCCTGGCACTGGGCGCGCTGGTGCCCAGCGCGATCAACCTGATCAGCGAATTCGCCCCGGCCGGGCGGCGCAGCACCCTGGTCACGGTGATGTCGGCCTTCTACTCGGTGGGCGCGGTGCTCTCGGCGCTACTGGCGATCGCCATGATCCCCGCCTGGGGCTGGCAATCGGTGTTCTACGTGGCGGTGCTACCGGTACTGGCGGTGCCGCTGATGTTGCGCTGGTTGCCGGAGTCGGCGGCGTTCCTCGAACTCAAGGGCCGCCGCGCCGAACTGGACGCGCTGCTGCGCAAGGTCGATCCCGACTACCGGCCCGGCGCCGAGCGGGCGAACGCTGTCGCGGCCGAAGCGCCGAGCGGACGGGTCGCCCAGTTGTTCGAGGGGCGCCAGGCAGTGGGCACCCTGCTGCTGTGGGTGGCCTTCGCCATGTGCATGCTGATGAGCTACGGGCTCAACACCTGGTTGCCGAAACTGATGGCCGGCGGCGGCTACGCCCTCGGTTCGAGCCTGGCGTTCCTCGTCACCCTGAATGTCGGGGCGACCCTCGGTGCGTTGTTCGGCGGCTGGCTGGCCGACCGCCTTGGCGCCGGCCGCACCCTGGTGCTGTTCTTCGCCCTGGCCGCGGCCTCCCTGGCGGCCCTCGGCCTGGGGCCAGGCCCCTGGCTGCTCAACGGCCTGCTGGTGGTGGCCGGCGCCACCACCATCGGCACCCTGGCGGTGATCCATGCCTACGCCGCGCAGTTCTATCCGGCCTGGGTGCGCTCCACCGGGGTCGGCTGGGCCGCCGGCGTCGGCCGCCTCGGCGCCATCGCCGGGCCGATGCTCGGCGGCAGCCTGCTGGCCCTGGAGCTGCCGTTCCAGCAGAACTTCCTGGCCTTCGCCGCGCCCGGCGTGATCGGCGCGCTGGCGATCGCCTGCATCCACCTGCGGCCGCGCGTGCCGGCGGAAGCGTCCGTCGACGCGACGGCGAAGAAACCCCTGTGATTTTCGAAAGAGGAGAAGAGCGATGAGCGATTCCCGTTATACCGACCTCGGTCTCCAGCCCCTGGCCGGCGAGTGGCGCCACGGCCGGGCCGGCCGCCGGCTGAAGGTGAGCAACCCGTTCGACGGCAGCCTGTTGCTGGAGATCGAGCAGGCCGACCGCGACGACCTCGATGCCGCCTACGCCAAGGCCGCCGAGGTCCAGCCGGCATGGGCCGCGCTCGGGCCCTCGGCACGCGCGGCGGTACTGTACAAGGCGGTGGAGGTGTTCGACCGCCGCCACGAGGAGATCGTCGACTGGATCATCCGCGAGTCCGGCAGCACCCGCCTGAAGGCCGAGATCGAATGGGGCGCGGCGCGCGCGATCACCCTGGAGTCGGCGTCGTTCCCGGCACGGGTGCACGGGCGCATCGTCGAGTCCGACGTGCCGGGCAAGGAAAGCCGGGTCTACCGCAGCGCCATCGGCGTGGTCGGGGTGATCAGCCCGTGGAACTTCCCGCTGCACCTGACCCAGCGTTCCATCGCCCCGGCCCTGGCGCTGGGCAACGCGGTGGTGGTCAAGCCGGCCAGCGACACGCCGGTCTGCGGCGGACTGCTGCTGGCGCGGATCTTCGAAGAGGCCGGGCTGCCGGCCGGGCTGTTCAGCGTGGTGGTCGGCCCCGGCAGCGAGATCGGCGACGCCTTCGTCGAGCACCCGGTGCCGGGCCTGGTGACCTTCACCGGATCGACCCCGGTGGGCCGCAACATCGGCCGCATCGCCAGCGGCGGCGCGCACCTCAAGCACGTGGCGCTGGAGCTGGGCGGCAACAGTCCGTTCGTGGTGCTCGGCGACGCCGATCTGGAGCAGGCGGTGAATGCCGCGGTGTTCGGCAAGTTCCTCCACCAGGGGCAGATCTGCATGGCGATCAACCGCATCATCGTCGAGGACAGCCTCTACGACGCTTTCGCCGCGCGCTTCGTCGAGCGGGTCAAGGGTCTCCGGGTCGGCGATCCGCAGCGCGCCGATACCGCGGTCGGGCCGATCGTCAACGCGCGCCAGCTCGAAGGCCTGCTGGAAAAGATCCGCCTGGCCCGCCAGGAAGGCGCCAAGCCGCTGTACGAGGGCGGCGTCGATGGGCAGTTGCTGGCTCCGCACGTATTCGGCGAGGTCACCGCGACGATGGAGATCGCCCGCGATGAAATCTTCGGCCCGCTGGTCGGCCTGCTCCGCGCGCGCGACGAGGCGCATGCGCTGGAGTTGGCCAACGCCAGCGAATACGGGCTGTCCAGCGCGGTGTTCAGCCGCGACCTGGAACGCGCGGTGCGCTTTGCCCGCCAGCTTCGCGCGGGGATGACCCACGTCAACGACATTCCGGTGAACGACGAGGCCAACGCGCCCTTCGGCGGCGAGAAGAACTCCGGACTTGGCCGCTTCAACGGCGACTGGGCCATCGAGGAATTCACCACCGACCACTGGATCAGCGTGCAGCACGCGCCGCGCCAGTACCCGTTCTGACCCTGGCGGCGGGGCCCGCGCCCCGCTGCTGACCCGACCGTCGTCGCCAGGTGGCCCGCAGAGGCTGCCGGGGCTCGGTCGTCCCTGAAAAACGGAGCACAATAACAATGAAAATCCGTCGTAAAACCGCAGTCCCGCGCAATGCAGGGGCGGTCCTGCCGATGCTCGCCTGTCTTGCCGCGCAAGCTGCCGAGGGCGGCTTCCTGGAGGATGCGAAGACCGACCTGGTCTTGCGCAACTATTACTTCAACCGCGATTTCCGCGACCACGATGCCGGCAAGAGCCTGGTGGACGAGTGGGCGCAGGGCTTCATCCTCAAGTTCAGTTCCGGCTATACCCCGGGCACGGTCGGCGTCGGCCTCGACGCCATCGGCCTGTTCGGCGTGAAGCTGAACAGCGGACGTGGCACCAGCAATTCCGAGCTTCTTCCGTTGCACGATGACGGTCGCGCGGCGGACAACTATGGGCGCGTCGGCGTGGCCGCCAAGCTGCGCGTTTCGGCCAGCGAACTGAAGATCGGCGAGATGCTCCCGGACATTCCGCTGTTGCGCTACGACGACGGACGCCTGCTGCCGCAGACGTTCCGCGGTTTCGCCGTGGTTTCCCGCGAGCTGCCGGGCCTGGCTCTGCAGGCCGGACGCTTCGACGCGGTGAGCCTGCGCAATTCGGCGGACATGCAGGACCTATCGGCCTGGAGCGCGCCGACGCAGAAATCGGACGGTTTCAACTATGCCGGCGCCGAGTACCGCTTCAACCGCGAGCGCACCCAACTGGGCCTGTGGCACGGGCAACTGGAGGACGTCTACCGGCAGAGCTACGCCAACCTGCTGCACAAGCAGCGTGTCGGCGACTGGACCCTGGGCGCCAACCTCGGCCTGTTCGTCGACCGCGACGACGGCGCCGCGCGCGCCGGAGAGATCGACAGCCATACCGTCTACGGCCTGTTTTCCGCCGGCATCGGCCTGCATACCTTCTACCTTGGCCTGCAGAAGGTCGGCGGCGACAGCGGCTGGCAATCGGTCTACGGCAGCAGTGGGCGGAGCATGGGCAACGACATGTTCAACGGCAACTTCACCAACGCCGACGAACGCTCCTGGCAGGTGCGCTACGACTACGATTTCGTCGGCCTCGGCTGGCCCGGCCTGATCGGCATGGTCCGCTACGGCCATGGCTCGAACGCCACCACCAAGGCCGGTAGCGGCGGCAAGGAATGGGAGCGCGATGTCGAGCTCGGCTACACCGTGCAGAGCGGTCCGCTGGCGCGGCTCAACGTGCGCCTCAACCACGCCAGCAACCGACGCAGCTTCAACAGCGACTTCGACCAGACGCGGCTGGTGGTGAGTTATCCGTTGTCGTGGTGACGGACGCTGTCTCGCCGCTCCTCCGGACAGTTCCGGAGGGACGGGGAGCGGGAGGCCCGGTGCTTCGGCGGATAGCCGCTGGGCGGTTATTCGCCCTACCGGAGCGGCGCTCCGCCGACAACGCCTGGAGGGGGAGAGGGCGGCTCAGAACTTCGCCTGCATCCCCACCCGCAGGGTACGCCCGGGCGCGGGCATGAAGCTCTGTGCCAGCGGGTCGAGGTAATAGCGGTCGGTGAGGTTCTGCAGCGAGGCATTCAGTTCGGTGTGCTCGAACAGCTTGTACTTGAGGAACAGGTCGAACAGCTGCACCGAGCGGTACTCGATCTGCGGTGTGGTGGCGCCGACCTGCCAGGGCTTGTCCGCCGTGGCGGTGGGGCCGGAGGTATAGGTCATGCGTCCGCCCAGGGTCAGGGCCTGGTCGAAGAAGCGCAGGCCGGCGGTCAGGTTGGTCGCCAGCCGCGGCGGGTTCTGCGTGTTGGTATAGGAGCCCATGAAGCTGCCCGGCGTGCAGTTCGGCGTGTTCTCGGTGCGCTGGTAGCGGTTGGCGCCGGCGCGCAGCCTGGCGGCGAAGGCGGCGTCGCAGGTCTCGGTCTTCAGGTAGTAGGTCGCCGACAGGTCGGCGAACACCCGCCCTGCGTCGTAGTGCGATTGCAGTTCGAGACCGCTGGTGCGGTAGCTGTCGGTGTTGCTGAAGGTCATCAGGCCCATCTGGCCCGGATCGTAATAGCGGGTGATGTAGTTCTTGATGGTGTTGTTGAAGTAGGCCAGCTTGATCGCCGCCGAGTCGCCGTCGGCCAACAGGCTGTCGCGCAGCGCGCTGGCACCGATCTCCCAGCTGCGCGAACGCTCGGGCTTGAGGTCCTTGCCCGGCTCGACCTGGAGGGTGCCCTGGCTGGTCTCGAACAGCGACGGCAGACGCAGGCCTTCGGTGTAGGAGGCGTAGACGAAGGTATCCGGGGCCAGCTCGAAATTGATCCCGAATGCCGGCGAGAAACCGCCGCCGCGGCTGCTGCCTTTCTTGCTGTAGTTGTAGCCGGTGACCACGTTGGTGACCCGCGAGGGATGGACCGTCACGTTGGCCGGGCCGAACTCGTCGAAGGGAATGCCTTCGAACGGATTGTTGGTGTTGTTGGTGACGATGCCGTTGTTGAGGCGCGGATCGGTGGCGTCGGTGTACTGGCCGTTCTGGTCGGGGAACCACATCATCGAGCCGTAGTAGCCGGGCCTGCTCACCGTGATGAAGCGCATGTCGCGATCCTCGCGCCGCGGCGAGGCGGAGATGCCGTTGTCCTTGCTGTTGAAGTGGCTGTAGCGGCCGCCGCCCCATAGCGTCAGGCGCTCGACCGGCTTGAGCTCGAGCTTGCCGTTGAGGCCGTATTCCTGGCGGGTGGCGTCCCTCAGGGTGCGGTTGGCGTTGATGTCGTGGAGGGTGGTGACCACGCTTTTCTGCGGCTGGATGTCTTCGACCTGGAACGAGCCGCCGAGGTCGAGCTTGAAATCGCCGAAGTCGGTTTCGAAGCGCGCCACGTTGTTCAGGTCGCCGCCGATGCGCCGGTTGTCCTGGCGCGTCCAGTTGCGATCGGAGCGATAGGCCTGGGAGCGCGGCGCCAGCACCGAGGTCAGCATGTCGCTCTTCGCCTCGGTCATCCACAGTCCGGTGCTGAGGTCCACCAGCGGATTGTTCTCGGGCAGGTAACGGTAGCGTGCGGTGTAGGTGTCGATCTTCACTTCGCTCAATGGGTACTGGTAGATGCCGGCGGTGCCGAAACGGAAGATGTCCGACGGCATGATCTCCCCGGTGCGCCCGTCGTAGCGACGATAGCCGAGGTCCAGGGTGTGCTCGTCGGCGATGCGCCAAGTCGCCTTGAGCAGGTAGGACTCGGTCTCCGACGACGAGTTGAGCACTTCCTCTCCCGCGTTGTAGACCTTGGCTACGCTGCTTTCCTCGCGACCGTAGCGGTTGTAGACGCGATAGCGGTCCTGGCCTTTCTTGCCGGAAAAGTAGTTGCCCTGGTTGCGCTGCGCATAGGCGGCGACCAGGTCCAGATGCTCGTTGCGGTAGGCGAAGGCGGCGCTGCCGGACTTGGCCTGGGAGCCGAACAGGCTGCCGCGGTCATCGTGCGGCACGCTGCTGAGATTCTCGGTCTTCGAACTGGCGCTGCGGTGCTGCGGGGCGACGCCGTTGTTCCAGACGTCGCCGGTGAAGCGCACGCCGAGGTCCTTGCCGTCGACCAGGATGTCCTTGACGCCGATGGTGCGCATTTCCACGCTGCCGCCGATCGCGCCCGAGCGGGTCGAGGGACCCTTGTCGACGGTCACGCTGCTGACCAGGTCGGGATCGATGTAGCTGCGCTGCTGGGTGCCGGCGTAGCCGCGGTAGACGTCCAGCGCCTGCTCCGCGCCGTCGACCCGCACCGCCACCCGGCTCTGCCCCTGGATGCCGCGGATGTTGACGTCCAGCGCGCCACCGTTGCGGCTGTCGCCGACCTGTACGCCCGGGATGCCCTGGAGCAGGTCACCCACGGAAACCCGGCCGAAGCGGTCGATGTCTTCGCTGGAGAGGTACACCGACGAGCGTGGCGCGGTATAGGTTTCCTTCTGCGGATCGGCCAGCTCGGCGGCCGAGACCACCACCGGCGACAGGTCGGCCGGGGCTTCTCCGGACATGCGCGGCTCGACCAGCAGGTAGGCGCCGGAGGTTCCCGCCGCGACCTGCAGGCCGGTGTTCGACAGGACTCGCTGCAAGCCTTCCAGTACGCTGTAGCGACCCTTGAGCGCCGGCGCCGTGCGGCCGCGGGTCAGCTCGGGGTCGAAGGACAGCAGCAGGCCCGACTGGCTGGCGAAGGCGCCCAGGGAGGCGCCCAGCGAACCCGCCGGGATGTCGTAGCTGCGCGGCGTGGCGTCGTCCAGGCGGGTAGCCGCGCTGTGCTGGCCGACGCTCTGCGCGTGGGCCAGGCCGCCGCCGAGCAGGCCGGCGCCGGCCGCCGACAGGCCGAGCAGGGCCCAGCGCAGGGCAAGGGTGAGCGGGGAGAGGCGCGACAAGGGGCGCGCCAGGCTGGGGATAGGGCGTTGTAGGGACATGACTTCTTCGCTCGCAGGGTTGGCGCCCGGCATTGCGGGCTCTCATTCCCTCTGTCGCACGAGATCGGAAAAGGGATATTTCGGGTTCGGCGGGCCGGACGGAAAGGGTCGCCGGCATTGTGGTCAACGCAAAATTAGTGATAATAGTTTTCATTTGCGATTGAATCCAGCTGACTATTCCGATGAATGCGCCTCCGATGAATGCGCCGAGTTCCTGCCTGTCCGCGGACCGCGACGGCGTCGCCACGCTCTACCGTGAAAACCATGCCTGGCTGCGCAACTGGCTGGCCTACCGACTCCGCTCCTGGGGACGCGGCGTGGCCGACGACCTGGCCCATGACACCTTCCTGCGCATTCTCGCCAGCCGCGACGGCGGCCAGCGTGAAGCGATCCGTCAGCCGCGCGCCTATCTCACCCGTATCGCCAACTGCGTGCTGGTCAGTTGGCGCCGTCGCCAATCGCTGGAACTTGCCTGGCTGGAGGCCCTGGCCACGCTGCCCGAGCCGTTGCAGCCGTCGCCGGAACAACAGAGCGTGATCGTCGAGACCCTGCACGAGATCGACGCGCTGCTCGATACCCTGCGCCCGCGGGTGAAACAGGCATTCCTGATGGCGACGCTGGACGGCATGAAGCAGAAGGACATCGCCCAGGCGCTGGGCGTCGCGCTGCCGACGGTGAAGAAGTTCATCCACCAGGCCTACGTGACCTGCCTGAGCCTGATGCCCGATGAATGACCGCGCTTCCCGCCGGGCGCCGCAGGCGGGCGATACGGAGCTTTCCGGGCCGCCGGCCGCCGAGGCGATCGCCCCGCAGGTGCTCAGGGAGACCGCCTCCTGGCTGCTGCTGATGCAGGAGGGGCCGCTGGCTCCGGCGCAGCAGGCCGAGCTGGAGTCCTGGCGCTCGCGCAGCCCCGAGCACCAGCGCGCCTGGCGGCGCGCCGAGCGTCTGCTGGCGAATATCGGTTCGCTGCCGCCGGCGCTGGCCCGGCGTGCGCTCGAGCGTCCGTCCGGCAGCGGCCGGCGCGCGGTCCTGCGCGGCCTCGCCCTGCTGCTCGGCGGCGCACCGCTGGTCTGGTGGGGATGGCGCGCGCAGGTCTGGCGCGACGGCTTCGGCGCCGACTACCTCACTGCCGTCGGCGAGCGGCGCGACCTGGTGCTGGAGGACGGCAGCCAGGTCGAGATGAACACCGACAGCGCGCTGGACGTGCGCTACGACGCCGGCCAGCGCCTGCTGCGCCTGTATCGCGGAGAGATCTACCTCCGCACCGCGGCGGATCGGCGCGAGCCGCCGCGGCCGTTCCTGGTGCGCACCGAACAGGGCCTGATGCGCGCGCTGGGTACCGCCTTCAGCGTCCGACGCGAGGGCGCAGAGACAGTGCTGGCGGTGTACGAAGGCGCGGTCCAGGTGCGTCCGGAGGGCGCCGCGAGCGCGGCGGATGGCCGGGTGATCGAGGCTGGCCAGCGGGTGCGCTTCGATCGCCAGCGGATCGGCCCCGTCGAGTCCGCCAGCGAGGCCGCGCTGGCCTGGCGCCAGGGCCTGCTGGTGGCCGACGACATGCCGCTGCGGCAGTGGGCGGGAGAACTGATGCGCTACGGCGGCGAGAGCATCGAGTGCGAGCCGTCGCTGGACGCGCTTCGTGTCTCCGGCACCTTTCCCGTCGACGACCTGCCGCTGGCCCTGGCGATGCTGGCGCAGACCCATGGCCTGCGCCTCGTGCACCAAGGCCGACGGGTGCTGATCAGGCGCTGAGGGGAGGCGCGGCGGCTCAGCCGGCCAGCAACCAGACCCCGGCGCCCGCCGAGGCCAGCCCGGCGAGACGTACCAGGGGCGCGGCCGCCTGCGGCAGGAAGCGCACCAGCGCGTAGCCGGCGGCGTGCAGCGCGGCGGTGGCGGCGACGAAACCGAGCGCGTACAGCCAGGGGCTGGAGAGGTCCGGCAGCTCCAGGCCGTGGGCGACCCCGTGGGCCAGGGCGAACAGCGCGGTGGCGGCCATTGCCAGCGGCAGCGGCGGGCGCACGGCGAGCGCCACGCAGAGGCCGAGGGCGAGCACCGAGGCGGCGATGCCGGTTTCCATGAATGGCAGTTGCAGGCCCTCGAAGCCGAGCAGCCCGCCGACCAGCATGGTGCCGACGAAGGTGCAGGGCAGGGCGAGGCGCGCGGCTCCCTGTTGCTGGGCGGCCCAGAGGCCGACGGCGAACATCGCCAGCAGGTGGTCGAGGCCGGTGAGCGGATGGGCGAGGCCGGCGACCAGGCCGTGTTCGCCGTGGCCGGGGTGGGCGAAGGCCAGCGCCGGAGCGGCGAGCAGGGCGAGGGCGGCGAGCAGCTTGGGCAGTTTCATTGGCGGTTCCTTGTCGTTGCGAAGTGGCGTCAGGCGGCGGTCAGCAGGCCCTGGCGCTCGATGAAGGCGATGATTTCGTCCAGCCCCTGGCCGGTCTTCTGGTTGCTGAACACGAACGGCTTGTCGCCGCGCATGCGCCGGGCGTCCCGGTCCATCACATCGAGGGAGGCGCCGACCAGCGGCGCCAGGTCGATCTTGTTGATCACCAGCAGGTCCGACTTGCAGATGCCGGGGCCGCCCTTGCGCGGGATCTTGTCGCCGGCGGAAACGTCGATCACGTAGAGGGTCAGGTCGGACAGCTCGGGGCTGAAGGTGGCCGACAGGTTGTCGCCGCCGGATTCCACCAGGATCAGTTCGAGGCCGGGGAAGCGCCGGTTGAGCTGGTCCACCGCCTCCAGGTTGATCGAGGCGTCCTCGCGGATCGCCGTGTGCGGGCAGCCGCCGGTTTCCACGCCGATGATCCGCTCGGGGGCGAGGGCCTCGTTGCGCACCAGGAACTCTGCGTCTTCCTGGGTATAGATGTCGTTGGTGACCACCGCGAGGTTGTAGCGCTCGCGCAGTTCGCGGCACAGGGCCAGGGTCAGGGCGGTCTTGCCGGAGCCCACCGGACCGCCGATGCCGACACGCAGGGGTTGGGATGTCATGGGGTTTCTCCTAGGAACGGAACAGACGGCTGTACTGGGTTTCGTGGGTCATGCTGGCCAGCGCCAGACCGAACGCGGCGCTGCCCTCGACGGCGGGCCGCCGCAGCGCCTCGGCGCAGGCGCGGTCGAGTTCCGGCAGCAGGCTGGAAGCAAGTTTCTGCGCGGCCAGTTGGCCGAGCGGCAGGGTTTTCATCAGCACCGCCAACTGGTTTTCCAGCCAGCTCCAGAACCAGGCACTGAGCGCCTCCTCGGCGTCCAGGCGCCAGGCGCGCGCGGCCATCGCCCAGGCGGCGGCGAGATTGGGCGGGTCCTGGCGCGCCAGCCAGGCGCGGCCGGGAGCGTCGAGTTCGGGCAGGGCTTCCAGCAATTGGTGCAGGGAAAAGCCCATCTGCCGGCTCTCCTGGGCCAGCTCGCGGGTCTCGCGGCTGGCCCTATGGCGCTCGCTGGCCGCATCGCAGGCGGCCCAGTCGCCGATCAGCGCGGCGCGCAGCAGGCCGGCCAGCAGCGGCGCCTCGAAGCGCGCCAGGTTCAGTTGCAACTGGTCGACCAGCCAGGTCCGCGCGCTCTCGGCGTCGCGCACCCAGCCATTGTCGAGGGCCGCCTCCAGGCCCTGGGAATAGCTGTATCCGCCGATCGGCAACTGCGAGCTGGCCAGGCGCAGGCGCGCCCAGATGCTGTTCACCGGCGCACGCCGAACTGGTGCAGGCGCGGCGCGTAGTTGAACTCCGCCTCGCCATGGTGCGAGTGGTGGTGGCCTCCGCCGTAGGCACCGTGCTCCGGCTGGAACGGCGCCTCGATGGCCTCCACCGTTGCGCCGAGCTGTTCGAGCATGGCTTTCAGCACGTAGTCGTCGAGCAGGCGCAGCCAGCCGTCGCCGACCTGCAGGGCGACGTGACGGTTGCCCAGGTGGTAGGCGGCTCGGGTCAGTTCCAGCGGGCTGGCGCAGGTGACGTGGAGCAGACGTTCGGAGCGGGCGACGACCCGCACCAGGCGACCGTCGCGGGCCTCCAGGCAGTCGCCGTCGGCCAGCGGCGGCTGGCCGCGCTCGAGGAACAGGCCGACCTCCTCGCCGCTCGCCGCGAAGCAGCGCAGGCGGCTCTTGCTGCGCGCCTCGTAGGTCAGGTGGAGTTCTTCGTCCCAGCGGGGCGAGCGGGCGGGCAGGCGTTGGTGGATGACCAGCATGGGCAGTTTCCGCAATGCGACAGGAAAGGGATCACAACAAGCACCAGCAAGGGCCTTGCCAGGTCGATGCGGGACGCCTGTACCGGGAAAACGGGGCCATAGGGATGTAACAAAATATTGCAGCGCGCCAGGTTGGTGCGCAACGACTTTTTTGCCGCACCGGAAAGGTGCGCGCGCGTCTAGTCCGCGGACGAACGCCGAGCCGGAGGTCCGCTGGGGAGGTGCGGGGTCAGCCGGGCAGGCCGTGCCAGTGCTTGCCGCCGATCATGATGAAACGCAGCTGGTGGGTGATCTTCGCGGCCGGCATCAGGTGCGGCGGCAGATCGGCGGCGGGTGGGTCGATCAGCTCCGGAAGGGTGGCGAAGACAGTCTTCACCACCAGGTCGGCGAACACGTCGAGGGCCGCGCCGTCGAGGTGCGGCATCTTGTTCAGCAGCGCCAGGTCGGCGGCCAGATCGTCGGTGATGCGCTGGCGCAGGCTGGCGATGGCCTGGCGGATCGGCAACGAGCCGCCGTATTGCTCGCGGGCGAGGAAGAGGAACTGCGAGCGGTTGGCGCCGACCGCGTCGAGGAAGATGCGCACCGAGGCGTCGATCAGCCCGCCCAGTTCGAACTCGTTGCGGCGCACCGCGCGCAGGGTGGCGCGGAAGGTCTCGTCGACTTCGGCGACCAGCGCCAGGCCGAGCTGGTCCATGTCGCTGAAGTGCCGGTAGAAGCCGGCCGGGACGATGCCGGCGGCGCGCGTCACTTCGCGCAGGCTGAGGCTGCCGAAGCCGCGCCCGCTTTCCATCAGGTGGCGCGCGGCGCTCATCAGCGCGTGGCGGGTCTGCTGTTTCTGTTCGGCGCGGGGTGAGGACATACGGCTTCCTTTGGCGGACCGGCGACTGTAGCAAAAGCCCTGCGACCCGGTCGAACCGGGGACGGCAGCGGTCGAAGGATACATCAGTGAACGCTTGTTGACTCGATTGCGCGGAACGGGCAAAGTTTTGTGAACGATCGTTCACTGAAATATTTTCCATGGCCTTGCTTCCCCTCGCGCTCCTGACCCCTTTGCTCGCACCCCTGCGCCGTCTCGCCGCCCGTGGCTGGCTGCGTGAGGCCGATGTCGACGGCCTGCTGCGCCACGCCCATCCGCTGGCGTCGTTGAACCGCCACTATGCGCGGGTCGAGGCACGCTACTGGGTGGCCGACGATATGCTCGCCCTGGCCCTGCGTACCGCCCCCGGCTGGCCGCCGGCGCGGCCGGGCCAGCACATCCAGCTGCTGGCGGAGCGCGACGGGGTGCGGGTCGGGCGCAGCTACAGCCTGACCCGGGTGGTCGGCGAGCGCCTGGAAATCGCCGTCAAGCGTCACCCGGACGGGCTGCTCTCGCCCTGGTTGTGCGAACACCTGGCGGTCGGCCAGCGTGTCGAGTTGCAACCCGCGCAAGGCGATCTGCGCTGGCCGATGCAGGCCGAGGCGGTCTGCCTGCTGGCCGCCGGCAGCGGCCTGACGCCCTTGCTCGGCCTGCTCCGCGAGGCGCTGGAGAACGGCTATCGCGGTCCCGTGCTGTGGCTGCACTACGTCCGTCATCCCGGCCAGCGCGCCTGGCTCGGCGAGCTGGAGGCGCTGGCGGCGCGCCACCCGAACCTGGAGTTGCGCTGGAGCCTGACCCGCGGGGCGCGGGCCGATGGCTGCCTGGAGGGGCATTTCCAGCCGCGCCACCTGGACGGCTGGGCAACCGACCTGGCGCGCAGCCAGGCCCTGGCCTGCGGGCCGGCGGCTTTCGTCGAGGCGGTGGGCGAGCAACTGGGGGCACGCTTCGCCGGCTTGCAGACGGAATCCTTCAGCGTCCCGCGCTGGCGCAGCGGGGAGGCGCCGCGCGAAGTGCGCCTGCGCTTCGCCCGGTCGCAGCGGGAAGTCTCCGGCGACAGCGCCGCCAGCCTGCTGGAACAGGCCGAGGCCCACGGCCTGCGCCCGGCCCACGGTTGCCGCCAGGGCATCTGCGCCAGTTGCACCTGCGTCCTGCTCAGCGGCTGCGTGCGCGACCTGCGCAGCGGCGCGCTGTGCAGCGAGCCCGGCCAGCCTATCCGCCTCTGCGTCAGCGCCGCCCACGGCGACCTGGCGCTGGACCTGTGAACCGACCTGCGAGCCCTGCGATGCGCGACGACCGCGAACTGACCCCGGAACAACTGGCGGCCTTCGGCGCCGAACTCGATGCCCTGCGCCTGCGTACCCTGGCCGATCTCGGCGCGGACGACGCGCACTACATCCGCCGGGTCCGCGCGGCGGTGCGCGTCTGCTGCTGGAGCGGCAGGGCGCTGCTGATGTTCGGCTGGCTGCCGCCGACCTGGCTGCTCGGCAGCCTGCTTCTCGGCCTGGGCAAGATCCTCGAGAACATGGAGCTGGGCCACAACGTCATGCACGGCCAGTACGACTGGATGAACGATCCGGAATTCGCCGGCCGCGCCTACGAGTGGGACATCGCCGGGCCGTCCGACTTCTGGCGGCACACCCACAACCATATCCACCACACCTACACCAACGTGCTGGGCAAGGACGACGACGTCGGCTATGGGGTCGTGCGCCTGTTCCCGGAGCAGCGCTGGAAGCCGTTCTACCGCTGGCAACCGCTGTGGGTGACGCTGCAGGCGCTGCTGTTCCAGTACGCGGTGGCGATCCAGCATCTGCGCCTGGACAAGTACGCCAAGGGGCGCCTGGACAAAGCCGAACTCATGCCGCTGCTACGCCGCCTGCGTGCCAAGCTGGGTCGCCAGTGGACCAAGGACTACCTGCTGTTCCCGCTTCTCGGCCTGTTCGCCGGCGGCTTCGGCGCGGTGTTCGTCGGTAACCTGCTGGCCAACGTGCTGCGCAACCTGTGGACCTTCACGGTGATCTTCTGCGGCCACTTCACCGAGAAGGCGGTGGTCTTCCCGCCCTCGGTGCTGGAGGGAGAGACCCGTGGCCACTGGTACCTGCGCCAGTTGCGCGGCTCCAGCAACCTGGAGGGCGGGCCGCTGTTCCACATCCTGACCGGCAACCTCAGCCACCAGATCGAGCACCACCTCTACCCGGACCTGCCGGCGCGTCGCTACGCCGCGTTGTCCCGCGAGGTCCGCGAAATCGCCCGGCGCTACGGGCAGACCTACAACAGCGGACGCCTGGGACGGCAATTCCTCACTGTCTTGCGGCGCATCTGGGTATATCGGCTGCCGCCGCGCGAGCCCCTCCCGGCGGGGCGCGGCTGAGCCGACGGAACGCTCGCGGCGCCCGTGGCGGGGCCGCTCCGGAGCGGGGATAATGCCGCCCTGTGCACCGCGACGTGGCTTCCGGCCGCCGCGTGGCGTCGGAGTCTCGCCGAACGCAGGACGGCCTGCGCCCGCGATCGGCCAGCAGCGTCGATCCTTCCCGAATCTAACAATGCTCGGCGGATGCCGGCCGTGGGGCCCGTCCGTCCAGGAACCGTCATGTTCAGCCCGCTCGTCACCTTTCCCGCGCTCTACACCGCCACCCTGCTCATGCTGGCCGGCTCCGGCCTGTTCACCACCTACATCGGCCTGCGCCTGACCCAGGAAGGCGCAGGCGACCTGTGGGTCGGCGGGCTGATGGCGTCCTACTATTTCGGCCTGGTCTGCGGTGGAAAATTCGGACACAAGCTGATCGCCAGCTTCGGCCATATCCGTTCCTACGTGGCTTGCGCCGGGATTGCCACCGTGACCGTGCTGCTGCATGCCCTGGTCGATCAGCTGGAAGTCTGGCTGCTGCTGCGCTTCATCACCGGCGCGGTGATGATGAACCAGTACATGGTGATCGAGAGCTGGCTCAACGAGCAGGCCGAGAGCCACCAGCGCGGCAAGGTGTTCGCCGGCTACATGGTCGCCGTCGACCTTGGCCTGGTGCTCGGCCAGGGCCTGCTGGCGCTGAGCCCGACCCTCGACTACAAGCCGCTGCTGCTGGTCGCCATCTGCTTCGCCTCGTGCCTGATCCCGCTGGCCATGACCCGGCGCGTGCACCCGGCCAAGCTGGTCGCCGCGCCGCTGGAAGTGCGTTTCTTCTGGCAGCGCGTGCCGCAGGCGCTGGGCACCATCTTCATCGCCGGCCTGATGGTCGGCGCCTTCTACGGCCTGGCGCCGGTCTACGCCAACCGCAACGGCCTGGATGCCTCGCAATCGAGTTTCTTCGTCGGCATGTGCATCGTCGCCGGCTTCTGTGCGCAGTGGCCGCTGGGTTGGCTGTCCGACCGCCTCGACCGCAGTTGGCTGATCCGCGGCAATGCGGTGCTGCTGTGCCTGGCCTCGATCCCGATGTGGGGGCTGGTGACGCTGCCGTACTGGTTGCTGCTGGCCAACGGGTTCGTTACCGGCATGCTGCTGTTCACCCTTTATCCGCTGGCGGTGGCGCTGGCCAACGACCACGTCGAGCAGCCGCGCCGGGTCGCGTTGTCGGCGATG
Organism: Pseudomonas sp. DL; assembly: GCF_047199225.1. Classification (NCBI taxonomy): domain Bacteria; kingdom Pseudomonadati; phylum Pseudomonadota; class Gammaproteobacteria; order Pseudomonadales; family Pseudomonadaceae; genus Pseudomonas; species Pseudomonas sp. DL. The sequence goes on along the minus strand of NZ_CP178323.1, from coordinate 5,670,369 downwards.
CTCCTGACCACCTACGGGGTCGGCGCCTGTATCGGTCCGCTGGTGGCCGGCGCGCTGATGCGCCACTTCGGTCCGGGACTGTTCTACATGCTGGTGTCCGGCTACGCGGTGCTGCTGGTGTTCTGGGTGCAGCCCAAGCGCGTCACCGGCGAACACCGGGTCGACGAGGCGCCGCTGCAACACGTGGCGATGCCGGACACGGTCAGCCCGATGGCCGCCACCCTCGACCCGCGCGTCGAGGAAGTGCCGGAGGAGCTGGTGGTGGAGGCGCCGGCGAATATCGGCCGCTCCGACGGCGAGCCGGACGCCGGCGAGAAACCCGCTCAGTCCTGAGCCGGGAACGCCAGGTCGAAGCGGATGCGTCCCGGAGCCGGTGCACTCGCTTCGGCGCGGCCGCCGTGCAGGCGCATGATCGCCTGGACGATGGCCAGGCCGAGACCGCTGGACTGGGCGTCGCTGCGCGCGGCGTCGCCACGGTAGAAACGGTCGAACAGGCGCGACAGCGGTTCGGCCGGCAGCCTGTCGCAGGCGTTCTCCACGCTCAGCAGGAATTCCCCCGATCGGCGCAGGCCGCGCACTTCGATCAGGCTGTCGGCGCTGGCGTAGCGGATGGCGTTGGCCAGCAGGTTGCTCAGCGCCCGGCGGAACAGTTGCGGATCGGCGCGTAGCTGGCCGCTGACCTGGACGTCGAGGCTCAGCCCACGTTCCTCGGCCAGCCCTTCGAAATACTCCGCCTGGCGCCGCAGTTCTTCGCCCAGGTCCAGGCGGCTGCGCTCCACCGCTGCCCGTACGTCGTCGGCGCGAGCGAGGAACAGGATGCTCTCGACCATCCGCGCGATGCGCTCCAGCTCTTCCTGGTTGGAGGCGATCAGCGCCTGGTACTCCTCGTTGCTGCGCGGCTGGCGCAGGGCCACCTGGCCGTGGCCCATCAGCGAACCGATGGGCGTGCGGATCTCATGGGCGAGGTCGGCGGAGAACTGCTGCAGACGCTGGTAGCCGTCGTCTAGGCGTTCGAGCATGGCGTTGAACGACTGTGCCACCTGCTGCAACTCGGCAGGCGCGGCGGCGACGTCGAGGCGGGTATCCAGGCTGGTCGGATGGATCTCCGCCGCCTTCGCCGCCAGCGTGCGCAGCGGGCGCAGGCCGTGGCGCAGGACCAGCCAGCCGAGCAGGGCGGTGCCAAGGAACGCCAGCAGCACGGCGGCGATGACCCGGTCGCGGTACTGGGCGAGCATCCGCGTCTCGCCCAGCAGCAGGTGTGCGGCGGTGATCTGCAACGGCTCGCGGCCGCCGACCAGGACCTCGGCGGCGAGCACGCGCATCGGGATGCCGTCGTGGGTCAGCGCGGCGTGCACGACGGACGGATTCAACGCCTGGCCGGCGGCGACCACCCGTAGCGACGGCAGGCGTTCGTGGCGCGGGTTGACCGCGACGATCGGCGCCTCGCCGGGCTGACCGAGGAGCAGGATGTCCTGCTCGTTGCCGAGCATGTTCTCGAACAGACGCGGGCGCGCCTTCAGCTCGGCCAGGGTGAGGTTGTCGCGCAGCAGGTTGCGGAAGTGCTCGACCCGGCCGGCGACCATCACGTCGCTGCGCCGCAGCATCGCCTCTTCCACCGAGCGGTACAGGTAGAAGCCGACCGCGCTGACCACCAGCGCCGCCACCGCGGCGAACAGCAGCGCCGCGTAGAGGGTCAGGGAGCGGCGGGCGGGCACGGGCGCTCCTCGCAGACGTAACCGATGCCGCGCACGGTATGGATCAGCTTGTTCGGGAAGGGATTGTCGACCTTGGCGCGCAGGCGCTTGATCGCCACGTCGACGACGTTGGTGTCGCTGTCGAAGTTCATGTCCCAGACCTCCGAGGCGATCAGGGTGCGCGACAGCACCTCGCCCTCGCGGCGCATCAGCAGGTGCAGGAGGGCGAACTCCTTGTTGGTCAGGGCGATCACCTGCCCCTGGCGGCTGACCTTGCGCCGCAGCACGTCCAGCTGCAGATCGGCCAGTTGCACCTGCTCTGCCTCGCGGACCACGCCGCGGCGCAGCAGGGTACGGATACGCAGCAGCAACTCGGTGAAGGAGAAGGGTTTCACCAGGTAGTCGTCGGCACCCAGTTCGAGGCCGCGGATACGGTCTTGCAACTGGTCGCGGGCGGTGAGGAAGAGCACCGGCACATCGTGCTTCTTGCGCAGCACTTCCATGATCTGCCAACCGTCCAGGCCGGGCAGCATCACGTCGAGGACCACCAGGTCGTAGCGGTTCTCCAGCGCCAGGTAGAGACCGTCGGCGCCGTGCTGCGACCAGTCGACCGCATAGCCCGACTCGCCGAGGCCCTTCTTCAGGTACTCGCCGGTCTTCGTATCGTCTTCGATCACCAGGATGCGCATGTCTCGTTCCCCCTCGTTCGCCGCCATTCTAGCCAGCGCGCGGCGCGGATTCGGTGACATTTTTGTCATGCGAAAGTCATCTCCGGGTACCGCCGGCGGGGCGACCATCGAGGCTCAACCCCACCGAGGATCGACCGATGCTTCGACTCAAGGCTTCCCCCGCGCTGTTCTTCGGCCTGCTCCTGGCCAGTGCCGCCAGCTTCGCCGCGCAACCGCCTGCGGGCATGCTGCAGCCGCTGCGCGGCACCATCCAGCAGGCCGCCGACGACCACCTGCAACTGAAGGCCCGCAACGGCCAGCAACTGACGGTCAGACTCACCGACAAGACCGCGATTCGCGCCGTGTCGCTGGCGAAGCCGGAGGACATCCAGCCCGACAGCTTCATCGGCACCGCCGCCGTGCCGCAGCCCGACGGCACCCTGAAGGCCCTCGAGGTGCATGTCTTCGCCCCCAGCCTGCGCGGCAGCGGCGAAGGCCACCGGCCCTGGGAGAACGCCGATGGCAGCGCCTCGACCATGACCAACGGTACGGTCGGCAACCTGGTGGTCAGCCAGGGCCGGCGCATGACCGTGAAATACGGCGATGGCGAGAAGACCGTGGTGGTGCCGGACGACGTGCCCATCGTCAGCCTGGAGCCGGGCGAGCGCAGCCTGCTCAAGCCTGGCGCCAAGGTCGTGCTGTTCCCGCAGAAGGGCGCCGACGGCAGCCTCACCGCCCTGGCCATCTCGGTCGGCAAGGACGGCGTGACCCCGCCGATGTGAGGTTTCGCCGGGACGGCGCGTCCGTCCCGGCCGGGTTTCCTGGGAGAAAAGCCATGAACCGTGCGTTGCACGCCTGGCCGGTGAGACTCTGCCACTGGCTCAATGCCTATGCCATGGCCTGCCTGATCGGCAGCGGCTGGGGCATCTACAACGCTTCGCCGCTGCTGGATTTCCGTTTTCCCGCCTGGGCGACCCTCGGCGGCTGGCTCGGCGGTTCCATCGCCTGGCATCTCGCCGCCATGTGGCTGCTGCTCGGCAACGGCCTGTGCTACCTCGCCCACGGACTGTCCAGCGGGCATTTTCGTCGCGACTTCCTGCCTTTGAGCGCGGCCGGCGTCTGGCGCGACCTGCGCCTCGCCCTCGGCCTGCGCCTGGTCCATGAGCCGGGCCGCTACAACGCGGTGCAGCGCCTGCTGTACTGGCTGGTCCTGGCGCTCGGTGCGCTGCTGGTGCTGTCCGGGCTGGCGATCTGGAAACCGGTGCAACTGCACGGGCTGACCGCGCTGTTCGGTGGCTTCCAGGGTGCGCGCTGGGTGCATTTCCTGGCCATGGCCGGGGTCGTCGGGTTCGTCGTCGTGCACCTGCTGCTGGTGCTGTTGGTGCCGCGCACCCTGCTGCCGATGATCATCGGACGCGAGTGGCGGCGCGGACGGAGGAGCGAAGGATGAAGGGGCCGGAGAAGAAGCGCGCGAAGATCGCGGTCGACCCGTCCAGCGAGCGGCAGATGGTCGATTTGCAACGCCGCCTGCTGTTGCGCGGCGGCCTGTCCCTGGGCGCCCTGGCGATGCTCTCGGGGTGCCGGCTACAGGATGGCGATTCGGTCGACAAGGTACTCTGGGCCATGTCGCGCTGGAACGACCGGGTCCAGGCCTGGCTGTTCAGCCGTACGCGGCTGGCGCCGACCTTCGATCCGTCGCAGGTGGCCTCGCCGTTCCCCTTCAACGCGTTCTACCCGGCCTACAACGTGCCGGAGATCGACCTGCCGGAATACCGCCTGCAGGTTTCCGGGCGGGTCCGCGACAAGCGCCCCTGGAGCCTGGAGCAACTGCGCCGGCTGCCGCAGGCCAGCCAGGTCACGCAACTGATCTGCATCGAGGGCTGGAGCGCGATCGGCCAGTGGAGCGGAGTGCCGCTGCGCACCTTTCTGGAGCTGGTCGGCGCCGACACCTCGGCGAAGTACGTTGGCTTCAAGTGCGCCGACCGCTACTACTCCAGCCTCGACATGCCCAGCGCGCTGCATCCGCAGACGCTGCTGGCGCTGGAGATGTCCGGACAGGCGCTGCCGGAGGAGAACGGCTATCCGCTGCGCCTGCGGATTCCCACCAAGCTCGGCTTCAAGAACGCCAAGCACGTGGTGGAGATCTTCGTCAGCAACAGCAATCCCGGAGGTTACTGGGAGGACCAGGGCTACAACTGGTTCAGCGGAGTCTGAGGCGGGAGAGTGCGGCTTGCCTCGGGCCATGCGCCCAGCGCGACAGGGATGGGAAAATAGGAAAGCCCGGCATCGAGCCGGGCTTTTCTCGCGCCTTGCGGCGTAGCGAGCGGTCAGGCGGTGCGCAGGTCGAAACGGCTCATGCTGCGATGCAGGCGGTCCACGGTCTGTTCGCTGCCGTTGTCGGCCAGGCGGGCTTCGGCCTTGGTCATGTCCTTGTGCAGGCGGTCGACGGTCTGCTCGCTGCCGTCGTCGGCCAGGCGGGCTTCGGCTTTGGTCATGTCCTTGTGCAGGCGGTCGATGGTCTGCTCGCTGCCGTTGTCGGCGATGCGCAGTTCGACGCTGGACATATCCTTGTGCAGCCGGTCGATGGTGCGGCTGGAGCCGTCGGCGGCGAAGGCGGCGTTGGCGGTCAGGGTGGCGAGGGCGAGGCCGAGGATCAGGGAAGCTTTCATGACGGTGACTCCGAGTGGGTTGTCGATTGCGTTGGAGTCATTTTCAGTTCGGATAAGTCGATTTAAAAACGAAGTGCGATGATAGTGTCTATCGACATGGGTGATTATGTGTTTTCTTATTATTTATCAGTAAGTTATTTGATTATTTTTGTGATTTCGAAGATTTCGTAAAGGATAGTTAGCTTTTCTCTATTTAATCGATAAATTGGATAAATAAGGCGAAAAGAAAAGCCGGCGCTGCGGGCGCCGGCTCTCGGACGGGTCTTGCTCTGGAGTCAGGCGAGGTCGTCGAGGATGTCGGCCATGTCGTCTGCGTGTTCTTCTTCCTGGGCCAGGATTTCCTCGAAAATGCGTCGGGTGGTGGGGTCGTCGTTACCGAGGTAGGTGATGATCTCGCGATAGCTGTCGATGGCGATGCGCTCGGCGATCAGGTTCTCGGTGACCATGTCCTTCAGGGTCTTGCCTTCGACGTATTCGGCATGGGAGCGCTCCTCCAGGCCGCGCGGATTGAAGTCCGGCTCGCCGCCCAGTTGCATGATGCGCTCGGCCAACTGGTCGGCATGCTGCATTTCCTGGTTGGCGTGCTCGAGGAACTCGGCGGCGGCGATGCTCGCCTTAAGGCCGGTGGCCATGAAGTAGTGGCGCTTGTAGCGCAGGAAGCAGACCAGCTCGGTGGCGAGCGCTTCGTTGAGCAGGCGCAGGACGGTCTGGCGATCGGCCGAATAGCCTTCGGTGACCGCGCCTTCCTGGATGTTCTTGCGGGCACGGTCGCGAAGGGTCTGGACGTCCGTCAGTTGAACGGTGGTCATCGGTTTTCTCCTTGAGGCTGATCCGGTGAAAAGGGCCGGCTCTGCGGCCGGCTTTTTCTGCTTACCTAAGGTGTGAGTCCCACGCGGTCGAAAAAGTTTTATCGACCCGCCGCCGAACTGGCCTTTTGCCTGAAATGCGTGGGACGGGGAGCAATGCCGGCGTTTCGCCGGTCCTAACGGAACGGGCCGGCGTATTTGCGCTGGCGAGTCCATGGGCCAGCCTGCACACTGACGGGCTGAGCGAGGCGCGCTGCCGCGCCTGCCCGACAACCGACGCGGCGAAAAGGAGTTGTGCATGACGCGCGGCCGAAAGATCCTGACCTGGAGCCTCGCCAGCCTGGTCCTGCTGCTGGCGGCGTTGGTGGTGTTCATCGCCACCTTCGACTGGAACCTGATCAAGCCCACCCTCAACGAAAAGGTCTCGGCGGCGCTGAACCGCCCGTTCGCCATCAACGGCAACCTCGCCGTGGCCTGGCGCCGCGAGGAGGGCGAGGAAGGCTGGCGCGCCTGGATCCCCTGGCCGCGCTTCAGCGCCGAGGACATCACCCTCGGCAACCCGGAGTGGACGGCGGGCAAGACCAAGGCGAGCGAGTTCGCCAGCCTGGAACGCATCGAATTCCGCCTCGCGCCGTTGCCGTTGCTCTGGCAGACCATCCGCATTCCACAGATCAAGCTGACCCAGCCGCGCGCCGAGCTCCTGCGCCTGGCCGACGGCCGCGCCAATTGGGATTTCGACCTGCCTGCCAGCGACAGCGACGAGCCGTCCGCCTGGCAACTGGACATCCGCGAGATCGGTTTCGACAAGGGTAGCGTCAGCCTCGACGACCAGCGTTTGAAGACCCGTCTGGAAGTGCTGGTCGACCCGCTCGGCAAGCCGGTGCCGTTCGGTCAGTTGGCCGGCAAGGCGCTGGCCACGGGCGATGCGGCGAACGCCCAGGACTATGTGTTCGGCTGGAAGGTCAAGGGCACCTACAAGGGCCAGGCTCTGGCCGGCTCGGGCAAGGTCGGCGGGATGCTGGCGTTGCAGGATGCGAGCAAGCCCTTCCCGCTACAGGCCGAGGTCAGTGCCGGCAGCACCCGTGCCGCGGTGGTCGGCACCCTGACCGACCCGCTCAACCTCGGCGCCCTCGACCTGCGCCTGAAGCTGTCCGGGACCAGCATGGCCAATCTCTATCCGCTGACCGGCATCACCCTGCCGGACACCCCGGCCTACTCCACCGACGGTCACCTGCTGGCGTGGCTCAAGGAGGAGGGCGGCGCACTGTTCCGCTACGAGAACTTCAACGGCAAGGTCGGCGCCAGCGACCTGCACGGCAGCCTGACCTTCGTCGCTCGCCAGCCTAGGCCGAAGCTGTCCGGCAAGCTGACCTCCGAGCAACTGCGCTTCGCCGACCTCGGCCCGCTGATCGGCGCCGACAGCAATGCCGAAAAACAGAAGCGCGGGCAGACCAGCCGCCAGCCGGGCGACAAGGTGCTGCCGGTGGAGGAATTCCGTACCGAGCGCTGGCGCGACATGGACGCCGACGTGGAATTCACCGGCAAGCGTATCGTCCACAGCGACCAGTTGCCGATCAGCGACCTCTATACCCATCTGGTGCTCAACGACGGCCTGCTGCGCCTGGAGCCCCTGCGCTTCGGCGTGGCCGGCGGCAAGCTGGAGTCGGACATCCGCCTGGACGGCGGCAAGCAGCCGATGCAGAGCCGAGTGAAGATGAGCGCGCGGGGCTTCAAGCTGAAACAGTTGTTCCCCGGCTTCGCGCCGATGCAGACCAGCTTCGGCGAGCTGAACGGCGACGCCAGTCTCAGCGGCAGCGGCAATTCGGTGGCGAAGATCCTCGGTGGCGCCGATGGCGAACTGAAGATGCTGATCAACGACGGTGCGATCAGCAAAGGCCTGACCGAAATCGCCGGCCTCAATGTCGGAAACTACCTGGTGACCAAGCTGTTCGGCGACGACGAGGTGAAGATCAACTGCGCGGCCGCCGACTTCGGCCTGCAGAAGGGCCTGATGACCAGCCGGCTGTTCGTCTTCGACACCGAGAACGCGCTGGTCAACGTCGACGGCACGGTGAACTTCGCCAACGAAAAGCTCGATCTCGATGTCACCCCGCACAGCAAGGGCTTGCGGATCTTCTCGCTGCGCTCGCCGCTGTACGTGCGCGGCACCTTCGCCAAGCCCGACGCCGGGGTCCATGCCGGGCCGCTGGTGGCGCGCGGCGCGGGAATGATAGCCCTCGGCGTGACGGTGGGCCCGGCGGCCAGCCTGCTGGCGCTGGTGGCGCCGAGCAAAAGCGACGACAACCAGTGCACCGCGCTGCTGCAGCGCATGCGCTTGCCAGCCAAGGTGCCGGCCGGCAAGCGCTGATTCAGTAGATGGGGATATACAGGTCGACTTGCGAGTTCGGATCCAGCGGTCCGCGGAAACGCTGGTCGTAGTATTCGAAGTCGACCCCCGCCTTGGGCTCCAGGCCGCGTTCGGCGAGCAGGTGGCTGTAGATCGCCTGGAAGCTCTCGGCGATCTGCGGCGCCGTGCCCTTGTGGGTGAACACCGCGTACTTCTGCGCTGGCACCTGGAAGCGCACCATGCCCTCCGGCACCGGCCAGCCCTCCTGCACCTCGAAGCCGGCGACGTAGTGGAATTCGCCGTTGGGCTGCTGCGCGCAGATGCCATAGGAGACCTCGGGATCGTGCTTGCCGGCGATCTCGTGCTCGCGCGGGATGAAGCGTTCCCAGAGCTGGCCGATGGTGTCGCCGGGGGCGCTGCCGAAGTATTCCATGCCCACCACGCTGAAGGCGGGACGTTCGACGATTCGTGCATGCATGTTGCGGATCCTCCAGTGGGCGAGCGTCGCCAGGGTTCGGTCGAGTTCCGCCAGCAGGCGCTGGCGGGCGCTGATCTCTTCGCGCAGGGTGTGCTGGTGTCGTTGCAGGAAATGCCGCAGGCGTTGCGGGTCGTCCAGCGCGCCATCGCGTTTCAGGCGGTCGATGGCTTCCAGCGGAACGTCCAGCCGGCGCAGCGCGAGTATGCGCGAGAGCTGCTCGATCTGTTCCGGCTGGTAGTAGCGGTAGCCGTTGTCGCTACCGGTGCGCGCGGGGACGAACAGGCCGATGGCATCGTAGTGGCGAAGCGTCTTGGTGGAGATCTCGAAGATTCGCGCCAGTTGGCCGATGGTGAGCATTTCCGGTTCCTGCTGCGGGATACCGGCAGACTACGGATTGCCCCTGGGGCAAGGTCAAGGGGTTTGTGCCGGTGCGCACTTTCTCTGAACGTCCGTCGTCGCCTCCCGGTCCCAACAGTGAACCCATCGCAAAGGGAGATATCCCCATGCCCCGTGGCGACAAGAGCAAGTACAGCGACAAGCAGCAGCGCAAGGCCGAGCACATCGAGGAGAGCTACAAGGCCAAGGGTGTGAGCGAATCGGAAGCCGAGGCACGCGCCTGGGCGACGGTGAACAAGCAGTCCGGCGGCGGCGAGCGCAAGGGCGGTTCCGGCCGCGCCAAGAGCGAGACGGCCAAGCGCGCCGACCGCAAGGACTCGGCCCATCGCGCCGCCCAGGCCCGCTCAGGGAGACCGGCCAACCGCGGCTCGGCGAGCCGTGGCAAACGTCAAGGCAGCACCTCGGTGAGCGAGATGACCCGCGAGGAATTGATGCAGCTGGCGCGCAAGCGCGACATCCGCGGTCGTTCGACGATGCGCAAGGCCGAACTGATCGAGGCCCTGTCCCGGGCCTGAACGCAGACGCCCCGCCTCCGTAAGGAAGCGGGGCGTCGAGCCGTCAGGGGCGGGCGTCGCGCTCGTGGCGGTCCAGCTCGGAGCAGCTCAGGAAGCCCGAGCCGTCGACCTTGCCGCTGCCGTCGAAACTGACGTAGAACGGCTGCTGCTGGCCGTCCTTGTTGAGGATGTAGCTGTTGCAGCTCCCCGGTTTCATCAGGCGCTTCTGGGTGCCGGAAGGCGTGCCGCCGATGCGCAGGACTTCCTGCTGGCTCATGCCTTTCTCGACATCCTTGACCAGCGGTTCGTTGCGGAAGGTGATGTAGTTGACCGGGTTCTGCACCTTGGTCGACGCGCAGCCGGCCAGGGTTGCCATCACGAACAGTGCCGCCAGTGACTGCTTGTACATGCTGTGACTCCTTGTGGTTGAGCGGTGCTTGCCAACATTGGAACGCAGGCCCTCGCGCAGAGTTCGCCCGGAATCGCGGCGGATTGCCTCAGACCTTCTCCAGGGCCCGGTGCGGCAAGGGGGGCAGCTGGATATCGATGGCGTCGCCGGGGCGAACCTCGCCGTCTTCCAGGACGATCGCCATCACCCCGGCCTTGCGAATCAGGTTGCCCTGTTCGTCGCGGCCGAGCACGGCGGCGGTCAGTCCGGGCTGGTAGTTGTCCAGCTGCGAGCAGGGATTGCGCAGGCCGGTCAGCTCGACCAGGGCGCTTTCCCCCAGGCGCAGGCGGGTGCCGGTGGGCAGGCCGAGCAGGTCGACGCCACGGGTGGTGATGTTCTCGCCCATGGTCCCCGGGCCGATGGCGAAGCCGCTGGCGCGTAGCTCGTCGTGCAGTTCCTCGTGGATCAGGTGGACCTGGCGCAGGTTCGGCTGGGTCGGGTCCTGCCGCACCCGCGAGCGGTGCTTCACGGTGACGCCGTGGTGGGCGTCGCCCTCGACGCCGAGGCCTTTCAGGAGGCGGATGGCGGGACGCACCTGCTTGCTGAACGCGTGGGTGGCGCAGAGGCTCACCGCGATGACCTGTTGCATGGAACTCCTCCTCGTGCGAGGCGTCAGTCTAGCCGCGAAACATGACGCTTGTCGCAAGCGCACAGGACGCGTTCCCAGCCCCTGCAAAGCCCGCCGCAGTCGCTAGACTTCAGCGCACCTGCATGCGAACGTGCAGCCCTTCAAGGAGAGTTCGATGAATATCCTGCGTATCCCGATGTTCGTATTGGCCATGGCCGTCTCGGCCCATGGTTTCGCTGCCACCGCGCAGCAGGAGAAGATGACCGCCTGCAACGCCGAGGCCACCACCAAGGCGCTCAAGGGCGACGAACGCAAGGCGTTCATGAGCGGCTGCCTGAAGGCCGGCGCGCCTGCCGGCGGCAAGGCCACCGCCCAGCAGGAGAAGATGAAGAGCTGCAACGCCGACGCCAGTGCCAAGTCGCTCAAGGGCGACGAACGCAAGGCGTTCATGAGCAGTTGCCTGAAGGCCGGCGGCAGCGCCAAGGCGGCGACCCAGCAGGAGAAGATGAAGACCTGCAACGCCGATGCCACCGCCAAGGCGCTCAAGGGCGACGAACGCAAGGCGTTCATGAGCACCTGCCTGAAGAAGTGAGCCCCACCCTCGTCGGGCTCGGTGTGGCGGCGGATAACGCCTGTGGCGCTATCCGCCCTGCGGACGGGTGTGGCGTGGTCTTGGCGTAGGGCGAATAACCGCTCGCGGTTATCCGCCATGGCGGGCCCGGTGTGACCTTATCCCCCTATAGGGCAGGGGCGCGGCCAGGGCGGCTCAGCCGTAGCGCTTCTTCGCCTCGATGGCCAGGCCACTGCCGATGCTGCCGAACAGGTTGCCCTCGACATGACGGGCGTTGGGCAGCATCGCCGAGACGCTCCGGCGCAGCGCCGGAATGCCGCTCGAACCGCCGGTGAAGAACACCGTGTCGACCCGGTCCGGGTCGACCCCGGCCGAGGCCAGCAGTTGCGCGACGCTGTTGCGCACGCGCTCCAGCAGTCCGTCGACGGCGTTCTCGAACAGCCCACGGGTCAGCTCCACGCCGAGCCCGGCCTCGATGCGCTCCAGCGAGAGGTGCAGGCGCTCGGTTTCGGTCAGGCGGATCTTGCTGTCTTCCACCTGCATCGCCAGCCAGTGCCCGGCGCGTTCCTCGATGAGCCTGAAGAGGCGGTCGATGCCGGTGCTGTCGACGATGTCGTAGCGCATGTTCTTCAGCGCCAATTGCGACTTCTGCGCGTACACCGCGTTGATGGTGTGCCAGGTGGCCAGGTTCAGGTGGTAGCTGGTGGGCATGAAGGCGTCGCTCTTCATCCGGCTGCCGTAGCCGAACAGCGGCATCACGCCTTCCAGGCTGAGCTGCTTGTCGAAGTCGGTACCGCCGATGTGCACGCCGCCGGTGGCCAGGATGTCGTCCTGGCGCTCGGCCAGGTTGCGCCGCTCCGGCGCCAGGCGCACCAGGGAGAAGTCCGAGGTGCCGCCGCCGATGTCGACGATCAGGACCAGTTCCTCGCGCTGGATGCAGCGCTCGTAGTCGAAGGCCGCGGCGATCGGTTCGTACTGGAAGGAAACCTCCTTGAAGCCGAGCTTGTTGGCCACCTGCACCAGGGTGTCCTGGGCCTCGCGGTCGGCCTCCGGGTCGTCGTCGACGAAGAACACCGGGCGACCCAGCACCACCGCGTCGAAGGCTTGCCCGGCGGCGGCCTCGCCGCGCGCCTTGAGCTGGCCGATGAACAGGCCGAGCAGGTCCTTGAACGGCAGGGCGCTGCCGAGCACGGTGGTCTCGCTCTTCAGCAGCTTGGAGCCCAGCAGGCTCTTCAGCGAGCGCATCAGCCGGCCCTCGTAGCCCTCCAGGTACTCGCCGAGCGCCTGGCGGCCGTAGACCGGGCGGCGCTCCTCGACGTTGAAGAACACCACCGAGGGCAGGGTGATCTTGCCGTCCTCCAGCTCGATCAGCGGTTCGACCTCCGGCCGCCACCAGCCGACGGTGGAGTTGGAGGTGCCAAAATCGATGCCCAGGGCGCGGGCGGCGGTGCTCGGGTTCATGGCGCGAAACGGTCCGGGAAAAAAACGGCCGCGCAGTGTATGCGAGAGCGTCGTAGATTTCACCGCCGGCGATCGGCAGGAAGCGTCCTGGGACGTCCGTGCGGGCCGCCCCGACCTTTGTATACGGATTTGCCAAGGGGCCTGCGCATGGTGCTATGTTGGCGCTGCTTTCCCACTCCGTCTTGCCGTGTTGTCCTGGATTTCGCCATGCATAGAGCCTCACACCATGAGTTGCGTGCGATGTTTCGCGCGCTGTTGGACTCCTCCCGTTGCTACCACACCGCTTCCGTGTTCGATCCCATGTCGGCGCGTATCGCCGCCGACCTCGGCTTCGAGTGCGGCATCCTCGGCGGTTCGGTGGCTTCCCTGCAGGTCCTGGCGGCGCCGGACTTCGCCCTGATCACCCTCAGCGAATTCGTCGAGCAGGCCACCCGCATCGGCCGGGTGGCGCGCCTGCCGGTGATCGCCGACGCCGACCACGGCTACGGCAACGCGCTGAACGTGATGCGTACGGTGGTCGAACTGGAGCGCGCCGGAATCGCCGCGCTGACCATCGAGGACACCCTGCTGCCGGCGCAGTTCGGGCGCAAGTCCACCGACCTGATCTGCGTCGAGGAAGGCGTCGGCAAGATCCGCGCGGCCCTGGAGGCGAGGGTCGACCCGGCGTTGACCATCATTGCCCGGACCAACGCCGAACTGATCGACGTCGATGCGGTGATCCAGCGCACCCTGGCCTACCAGGAAGCCGGCGCCGATGGCATCTGCCTGGTCGGCGTGCGCGACTTCGCCCACCTCGAGGCGATCGCCGAGCACCTGCACATCCCGCTGATGCTGGTCACCTACGGTAATCCGCAACTGCGCGACGACGCCCGCCTGGCGCGGCTCGGCGTGCGTGTCGTGGTCAACGGCCACGCCGCCTATTTCGCCGCGATCAAGGCGACCTACGACTGCCTGCGCGAGGAGCGCGGTGCGGTGGCCTCGGACCTGACCGCCTCGGAGCTGTCGAAGAAGTACACCTTCCCCGAGGAATACCAGGCCTGGGCCCGCGACTACATGGAAGTCAAAGAGTAGGCGACCTCAGGCCAGGCCCATGTTGCGCTGCCGCGCCTGCAGGTCGGCGGCGCCCGCCAATGCGCAGAAGGTCGCAGGGCGACAGTCTGGTTCAGGATCGCCCGGAGCGCTCGCGTCGCTTGCGTTCGCGGTAGGCGGCCTGGTTGGCCAGGCGCCGCTGCGCCGAACCGGGGCGGTTGGTCGACTGGGCGCGGTACAGGCGCTGGGCGTAGACCAGTTCCATGTAGCGTTGCATCGCCCGGCTGTTGAACAGCAGCCAGGCACAGGCGCCGCCGCCGAGCGCCACCAGGCCCGACGTCTCGCCGCTGGCCAGGCGCAGCAGGAGCCCGGTGGCGACCAGCAGCAGGCTGGCGTCGCGGGCCAGGCGCGGGCCGAGGCTGGCGCCACGGGAGAGCAGGGCGATCAGCCACAGCCAGGCCGCCAGCAGCGGCAGGGCGGAGAGCCAGCCCAGCGGCCGCAAAGGAGCCTCCGGCAATGCCAGGCGCAGCGCGGCAAGACCCAGCGGCGCGGCACCGAGCAGCAGCGCCAGGCTGCCGAGCAGCGGTGCGTAGAGACCGGGATGACGGCGCGGATACAGGCCGTGCAGTTGCCGGACGCTATAGCGGTCCTCCGGCGCCGGCAGGGCGAACGGATCGCCGGCGAGCGCGGCGTCGAGCTGGCGGCCCTGGTCGATCAGGTGGGCGAGGCGGCGGAACGGTCCCATTATGCGGTGTACCTCCAGGCTTGGCTGGCGATTGTGCCACGCCAGGCCGATGGTCGCGCCGCCCTTGCAAAGCCGCGGGCGAACGCCCATATCTGGAGGTTCCAGGGTTTCAGCCAGAGGAGTCAGTCATGGCCAGCGGGTGGGCGAACGACGGTGCGGTGCAGGAACAGATCGACAGCACGATCGAGGATGCCATCGCTCGTGCGCGCAGCCAGTTGCCTCGTGGCGAGAGCCTGACCCATTGCGAAGAGTGCGACGCGACTATCCCCGAGGCGCGGCGCCGGGCGATTCCCGGCGTGCGCCTGTGCGTCAACTGCCAGGCCGAGCACGACAGGGAACAGGCGAAGTTCAGCGGCTACAACCGCCGCGGCAGCAAGGACAGCCAGTTGCGCTGAAGGCCTGCCTCAGTTTTCCCGATAGCGTTCCTTCACCCATTGCTCCACCGGCGACAGGGTGCGCATTCCCACGCCCAGCGGATCGTCCATGTCATGCTGGCTGGAGGCGGTCCAGCGCGGGTCGATGAAGGACCAGGCCAGGCCCGCCGGGCCCTGGTCGCGGTAGGTGCCGAAAACGTCGTTGAGGCCCAGCGGCTCCGCGTTGCGCAGCCATTGCCCGTTGAAGCTGTCGCCGTTGATGGTGCGGTCCGAGATCCAGCGACCGTCGTCGTAATGGAAAGCCATCACTCGCCAGCGATGCTCGCACCAGTGGCAGGCGTCGTCGTCGACGTAGAAGGCTTCGACGAAGATTTTCTTCCCGCCGATGTCGAGGAAGGTCGAGTAATCGTCGGTATGGCGCGGGGCCAGGGTCAGTCGGCTGCCGTCGCCGAGGTCGATGAAGCGATCGGGGGCGTAGGGCGAGCGCGGCGAAAGGCTCATCAGGACCCTGGCGTAGTCGTCCCGCTGCGGCGGGTCGGCGACCAGTGCCTGGCGCTCCGCGGCGGTCAGCGCGAAGCGCTCGCTGCCTCGGCCGACCACGTCTTCCAGCTGACGCTGGTCGCGTGGCAGGGTGCCGTCGAGGCCGGCGTACAGGTTGACCGCCTGGATGAACCGGGCGACGTCGATGTCGAGCATTTCCGGATAGCCGGAATGGGCGGTCAGCGCGCCGTCCTTCAGGTCGTAGATCACCGACCAGCGCGTCCCTCCCGAACCGCCGGCGTAGGACAGGTAGCCCAGGCGCAGTTCGTCGCGGCCGTCGCCGTCGTAGTCGGCGACTTCCATTTGGCTGAGGCTGAACAGCTGGGGGAAGGCATAATCGGTTTCGAACTGCTCGCGCGGTTTCCGCTTCGCGTCCGGATCGAAGGGGACCAACTGGATCTTCCGGTATTCCCGGAGGCTCAGCTCGACCATGTTCTTCTGGATATCCAGGAACGGGGAGAGGTTGAGCAGCGAGGAGAGGAGGCCGGGTTCGGCGATGTAGAACACCTTCACCAGCGGCAGGTTGGTCCGTCCCTGGTTCCGCTCCAGGCGCTCGATGACCTGGTCGTCCATGGCGAAGGCCTTGCCGACGAAGCGCCGATTGCCGTAGGCGACCAGGAATTTCTCGCCGAAGCCGAGCAGGTCGGCGCCCTTGATCTCCACCTCGTAGTCCGCCGGAAAGCGCGCGAGGATGGCTTGGCGCAGCATCACGTCCTTCTTGCTGATGGGAATCTCGCCGTACTGGTAGAGCTGGTAGGTCCAGTAGAGGAAGTAGCTCACCACGACGATGGCCGTTGCCTGGAAGGCCTTGGCCAGATACGGGGTGGAAGCGTTGCGGGACGATTGGCGGGAGGACATGGACGGACTGCCGGCGGCTACGGGTAGGCGCCATTGTCGCCGCTAGCGCCGACAAGCCAAGCTGTCCGAACGGAGCGGTCGACGTCCCGGCGTGGCGCCGGGACCCGTCGCGTGGGAATCAGAACAGGAAATAGCGCTGCGCCATCGGCAGCACGTCCGCCGGTTCGCACCAGAGCAACTGGCCGTCGGCGCGTACCTGGTAGTTCTGTGCGTCGACCTCGATGGTCGGTAGGTAGCCGTTGTGGATCAGGTCGGTCTTCTGCACACCGCGACAGCCGCTGACCACGCCGATGGCCTTGCGCAGGCCGAGCTGCTGCGGTACGCCGGCGGCGAAGGCGGCCTGGCTGACGAAGGTCAGGCTGGTCGCGTGACGGCTGCCGGCGTAGCTGGCGAACATCGGTCGGTAGTGCACCGGCTGCGGCGTGGGGATCGAGCCGTTGATGTCGCCCATCAGGCTGGCGGCGATGGCCCCGCCCTTGAGGATCAGGCTCGGCTTGACGCCGAAGAAGGCCGGGCGCCAGAGCACCAGGTCGGCCCACTTGCCGGCTTCGACGGAGCCCACTTCATGGCTGATGCCGTGGGTGATCGCCGGGTTGATGGTGTACTTGGCGATGTAGCGCCTGGCGCGGAAGTTGTCGTTGCGCGCACCGTCGCCGTCGAGGCGGCCGCGCTGGCGCTTCATCTTGTCGGCGGTCTGCCAGGTGCGCGTGATCACTTCGCCGACCCGGCCCATGGCCTGGCTGTCGGAGCTGATCATGCTGAACGCGCCGAGGTCGTGGAGGATGTCCTCGGCGGCGATGGTCTCGCGGCGGATGCGCGACTCGGCGAAGGCCACGTCCTCGGCGATGGCCGGGTCGAGGTGGTGGCAGACCATCAGCATGTCCAGGTGCTCGTCGATGGTATTGCGGGTGAACGGCCGTGTCGGGTTGGTCGAGCTGGGCAGCACGTTGGCGAAGCCGCAGGCCTTGATGATGTCCGGTGCGTGGCCGCCACCGGCGCCCTCGGTGTGGTAGGTGTGGATGGTGCGGCCCTTGAAGGCGCCGAGGGTGGTCTCGACGAAGCCGGATTCGTTGAGGGTGTCGGTGTGGATCGCCACCTGGATGTCGTGGCGCTCGGCGACCTCCAGGCAGTTGTCGATCGCCGCCGGGGTGCTGCCCCAGTCCTCGTGCAGCTTCAGGCCGATGGCGCCGGCGAGCACCTGCTCCTCCAGCGGCAGCGGCAGGCTGGCGTTGCCCTTGCCGGTGAAGCCGATGTTCATCGGGAAGGCGTCGGCGGCCTGGAGCATCCGCGCCATGTGCCAGGGACCGGAGGTGCAGGTGGTGGCGTTGGTCCCGGCGGCGGGGCCGGTGCCGCCGCCGATCATGGTGGTGACCCCGCTCATCAGCGCCTCTTCGATCTGCTGCGGGCAGATGAAGTGGATGTGCGTGTCGATGCCGCCGGCGGTGAGGATCATGCCCTCGCCGGCGATCACCTCGGTGCCGGCGCCGATGGCGATGTTCACCCCGGGCTGGATGTCCGGGTTGCCGGCCTTGCCGATGGCCTGGATGCGCCCGTCCTTGAGACCGACGTCGGCCTTGACCACGCCCCAGTGGTCGAGGATCAGCGCATTGGTGATCACCGTGTCGACCACCTGCGCCGCGCCCAGCTGGCTCTGGCCCATGCCGTCGCGGATGACCTTGCCGCCGCCGAACTTCACTTCCTCGCCATAGACGGTGAAGTCCCGTTCCACCTCGAGCCACAGGTCGGTGTCGGCCAGGCGCACGCGGTCGCCGACGGTGGGGCCGAACATGTCGGCGTAGGCTTGTCTGCTGATTTTCATCGAACGCTCCTTTGGCGATCGTCGGTGTTCGCTGTCTTTCCTCGGACCTGGCCAGTTGGGAATGGGCCCTAGAGGTCCCCCATCACCCGCCCGGCGAAGCCGTATACCCGCCGTCCGCCGCCGATTTCCACCAGCTCCACCTCGCGGCTCTGCCCCGGTTCGAAGCGCACCGCGGTGCCGGCGGCGATGTTCAGGCGCATGCCACGGGTGGCCGGACGGTCGAAGGCGAGGGCGTCGTTGACCTCGAAGAAGTGGTAGTGCGAGCCGACCTGGATCGGCCGGTCGCCGGTGTTCGCCACGCTCAGGGCGAGGGTGCGGCGGCCGGCGTTGAGTTCGATATCGCCGGGCTGGATGTCGTATTCACCGGGGATCATGGGGGCTCCTTGGGGCTCAGGGCGCGCTGCGCGTCGGGTCGAGGTTTAGTTGCATGAAGGTCAGGTCGAGCCAGCGGCCGAACTTCTGGCCCACCTGCGGCATCTGCCCGCTGATCTCGAAGCCGAGGCGCCGGTGCAGGCCGATCGAGGCGGCATTGCCGCTTTCGATGGCGGCCACCATGACGTGCAGTCCCTGGGCCCGCGCACGTTCGATCAGCGCCTGTAGCAGTTGCACGCCGAGGCCTTTGCCGCGCTGGTCGTCGCGCACGTAGACGGAGTGCTCGACGGTGCCGCGGAAGCCCTCGAAGGGTCGCCAGTCGCCGTAGGAGGCGTAGCCGAGCACTTCGCCGGCGGCGTCGCTTGCCACCAGGATCGGGTGGCCCTGGCGGGCGCGGGTGTCGAACCAGGCCTGGCGGTTGGCCAGGTCCACCGGGGTTTCGTTCCAGATCGCCGTGGTATTGCCCACGGCGTCGTTGTAGATGGCGAGGATGCCGGGCAGGTCGGCGACGCCGGCGTCGCGGATCGAAGCGCTCATGGCCGGCCTCAGGCGATGGGCTGGTGGACGGTCACCAGCTTGGTGCCGTCGGGGAAGGTGGCCTCCACCTGGATGTCCGGGATCATCTCCGGCACGCCCTCCATCACCTGCTCGCGGTTCAGCAGGGTGGTGCCGTAGTGCATCAGCTCGGCGACGCTGCGGCCGTCGCGCGCGCCCTCCAGCAGGGCGGCCGAGATCAGCGCCACCGCCTCCGGGTAGTTCAGCTTGAGACCGCGTGCCAGCCGGCGCTCGGCGAGCAGGCCGGCGGTGAAGATCAGCAGCTTGTCTTTCTCGCGAGGGGACAAGTCCATCTCAGGTACTCCAGATGCGTGGGGGAACGGCCTCGCGGCCGAGCAGCGCCGGCCGCAGCAGGCGCCAGAGTTCGATCAGCCAGGCACGCGCGTGCAGCGCCTCGTCGGCCAGGCAGCGCGCCACCAGCAGGCCGCCGGGCAACTGGCTGAGGTTGCCGCGGCCGGCGCAGGGGAGCGCGCGGCAGCGTTGCAGCAGGTCGGTGTCGATCTCGCCGCTGGCGACCAGGGTCGCCAGCACCGGATGCCCGGCGAGGCCGATCGGCGAGTCGAGCAGGCGGTCGCCGCCGTCGATGCGCTGGCGCTCGTGCCAGAGCAGGCGGTCGTCGCGACGGATGTCCAGGGCCGCGACGAAGTGGCCGCTGACGAAGCGCTCGCCGCTGGCCGGGCGGCCGAGCGCGACCATGTCCCAGTAGAACAGGCGGGCGTCGCCGCGCAGCTGGATACGGGTTTCCAGTTCGGCCTGGGCGCCGGCGAAGACGATGCTTTCCTGCGGCAGCCATTCCAGGGTGGCGCCGGGCTCCAGGTGGATCTCCAGGGTCTGCCGCGACGGGCAGGCGGCGCGGTACCACTTGGCCGCGCCGGGGCTGGTGAGCTGGGCCCAGGCGCGTTCGCCGAGGCGCACGTCGAAGGCCAGGCTGTCGCCGCCGGCGATGCCGCCGGGCGGATGCACGAGGATGTGCTGGCAGACTTCCGGGCCTTCGGCGTAGAGGTGCTTCTGCACCCGCAGCGGTCCGGAGTGGCGCCGCGTCACCGGGCGGGTGGCGTCGCCGGCGCGGGCGTAGGCCAGCTCCAGTTGGGCGTGCCAGGCGGGGTGGAAGCTCAGGTCGGGGAGGGCGGCGGTCATCGGTCGGGTCAGGCCAGGGCCTTGCGCATGAACACGCGGCGGAATCCCTCTTCCTGGCGGCGTTCGTATTCGAGGTAGCCGACCCTGGCGTAGAGCTCGATGTTTTCCGTCATCCGCTCATTGGTGTAGAGGTACAGCGAGCGGTAGCCGAGGCTCGTTGCGTCGCGCTCGGCACGCTCCAGCAGTTGTCGGCCGATGCCCTGGCCCTTGCATTCGGGAAGCACGGCGAGGTTGTCGACGAGGAAGCCGTCGGCGGTTTCCCGCGTCACCAGCAGGCCGACCGGCTGGCCGTCGTGCTCGGCGATGAGGACCCGGTCGCTGGCGATCACCTCGTGGTAGTCCTGGGTCATCGGCCAGGGCTTGCGGCCGATCACCGCGATCCACGGGGCATAGGCGGCGGCGACGCAGAGCGCGGCGAAGCCCGCGTCGGCC
Organism: Pseudomonas sp. DL; assembly: GCF_047199225.1. Lineage (NCBI taxonomy): Bacteria > Pseudomonadati > Pseudomonadota > Gammaproteobacteria > Pseudomonadales > Pseudomonadaceae > Pseudomonas > Pseudomonas sp. DL. Next base: position 5,649,908 of record NZ_CP178323.1, on the reverse strand, counting down.
TGGACGGCCGGGCGCAGAGTGACGGTCATTTCGACCTCCTGCGGAAAGACGAGGGCATAGAGATTGCCAGCGCAGGCCCCGGTTGCGCCAGCGGCAGTGTGTCCCAGTCCGTTCAAATCGCCACCAGCCCGCGCACGCCCTCGCTCTCCATGTCGCGGCCGCGGCCCTGCTGGACGATCTCGCCGCGCGCCATCACCAGGTATTGGTCGGCCAGTTCGGCGGCGAAGTCGTAGAACTGCTCGACCAGCAGGATCGCCATGTCGCCGCGCGCCGCCAGGCTGCGGACGACCGTGCCGATCTCCTTGATCACCGAAGGCTGGATGCCTTCCGTGGGTTCGTCGAGGATCAGCAGTCGCGGCTGGCTGGCCAGGGCGCGGCCGATCGCCAGTTGCTGCTGCTGGCCGCCGGAGAGGTCGCCGCCGCGGCGCTGTTTCATTTCGCGCAGGACCGGGAACAGCTCGTAGATGAAGTCCGGCACCGCCCGGGCGTCCCTGGCGCTGAAACGGGACAGTCCCATCAGCAGGTTCTCTTCCACCGTCAGCCGGGGGAAGATTTCCCGTCCCTGCGGCACGTAGGCGATCCCGGCGCGGACCCGCTGGTGCGGCCTGAGTCCGGTGAGCGAACGGCCTTCCCAGGCGACCTGGCCCTCGCGGGCCGGGACCAGGCCCATCAGGCAGCGCAGCAGGGTGGTCTTGCCCACCCCGTTGCGACCGAGCAGGCAGGTCACCTCGCCCACCTTCGCCTCGAAGCTCAGGCCACGGAGGATATGGCTACCGCCGTAGTACTGGTGGAGCTTGTCGACTTGCAGCATGGTTCTCTTCCATTTGTCCCGTGATGGTTCTTCACTGCGATTCCCAACCTGGCTCGGCGGATAACCGCGAGCGGTCATTCGCCCTACGCGACGGGCGCCACTTGGCAGGCGCTACCCGCCGAGCGGATGGCTGGCGTCAGCGACCGAGGTAGACCTCGATCACCTGTTCGTCGGCCTGTACCTCCGCCAGCGAGCCTTCGGCCAGCACGTGGCCCTGGTGCAGCACGGTGACATGGTCGGCGATGCTGCCGACGAAACCCATGTCGTGCTCCACCACCATCAGCGAGTGCTTGCGCGCCAGGGACTTGAACAGCTCGGCGGTGAATTCGGTCTCGGCATCGGTCATGCCCGCCACCGGCTCGTCGAGCAGCAGCAACTGCGGTTCCTGCACCAGCAGCATGCCGATCTCGAGGAACTGCTTCTGGCCGTGGGACAGCAAACCCGCCGGACGCTGCCGCGACTCCAGCAGGCGGATGGTGGCGAGCACCTCCTCGATGCGTTCCCTCTGCGTGCCGTCGAGCCGCGCGCGCAGGCTGGCCCACACCGACTTGTCGGCCCTCTGCGCCAGTTCGAGGTTCTCGAACACGCTCAGGGCCTCGAACACCGTAGGCTTCTGGAACTTGCGACCGATCCCGGCCTGGGCGATCTGCACCTCGCTCATGCGGGTCAGGTCGAGGGTGTCGCCGAAATACGCGGTACCGCTCTGCGGGCGGGTCTTGCCGGTGATCACGTCCATCAGGGTGGTCTTGCCGGCGCCGTTGGGGCCGATGATGCAGCGCAATTCGCCGACGCCGATGTACAGGGTCAGGTCGCGCAGGGCCTTGAAGCCGTCGAAGCTGACGTTGATGTCTTCCAGGCTGAGGATGGTGCCGTGGCGCGCGTCCAGCCGGCCGCTGGTGGCGGCGCCCAGGCCGATGGCGTCGCGGCCGCTGCCGGCGGTATCGAGGCCGGGGTGGAAGGCCGGTTCGAGCATCAGGTGCGGGGTGGTCCTCATTGCTCCTTCTCCTTGCGCAGCAGGCCGAGCAGGCCGCGCGGCAGGTACAGGGTGACGACGATGAACAGCGCGCCGAGGAAGAACAGCCAGTATTCCGGGAAGGCCACGGTGAACCAGCTCTTCGCGCCGTTCACCACGCCGGCGCCGAGCAGCGGGCCGAGCAGGGTGCCGCGTCCGCCGAGGGCGACCCAGACGGCGGCCTCGATGGAGTTGGTCGGCGACATCTCGCTGGGGTTGATGATCCCCACCTGTGGCACGAACAGCGCGCCGGCGAGGCCGCAGAGCACCGCGCTCAGGGTCCAGACGAAGAGCTTGTAGCCGCGCGGGTCGTAGCCGCAGAACATCAGGCGGTTCTCGGCGTCGCGCAGCGCGGTGAGGACCCGGCCGAACTTGCTTCGCGCCAGGCGCCAGCCGAGCAGCAGGCTGGCCGCGAGCAGCGCGACGGTGGCGAGGAACAGGGCGGCGCGGGTGCCCGGCGCGGTGATCGGGAAGCCGAGGATGCTGCGGAAGTCGGTGAAGCCGTTGTTGCCTCCGAAACCGGTCTCGTTGCGGAAGAACAGCAGCATGCCGGCGAAGGTCAGGGCCTGGGTCATGATCGAGAAGTACACGCCGCGGATCCGCGAGCGGAAGGCGAAGTAGCCGAAGGCGAAGGCCAGCGCGCCGGGCACCAGCACCACCAGGCACAGCGCCCAGAGGAAGTGCTGGGTGCCGGCCCAGTACCAGGGCAGTTCGTTCCAGGAAAGGAAGGTCATGAACGCCGGCAGGCTGTCGCCGGAGGCCTGGCGCATCAGGTACATGCCCATGGCGTAGCCGCCGAGGGCGAAGAACAGCCCGTGGCCGAGGGACAGCAGGCCGGCGTAGCCCCAGACCAGGTCGAGGGCGAGGGCGACGATGGCGTAGCAGAGGATCTTGCCGGTCAGGGTCAGGCTGTAGGCCGAGAGGTGCAGCGCGCTGTCCGCCGGCAGCAGGTGCAGCAGCGGCATGACCAGCAGCGTGGCGAAGGCTGCGCCGAGCGCGATAGCGGTGACGCGGCCGCCGGCCCGGCGGGCGAGGGTGACGGTGAGTGGCTGGTTCAATCGATGACCCTCCCTTTCAGGGCGAACAGTCCCTGCGGGCGTTTCTGGATGAACAGGACGATCAGCGCGAGGATCAGGATCTTGCCCAGCACCGCGCCGATCTGCGGTTCGAGGATCTTGTTCGCCACGCCGAGGCCGAAGGCGGCGAGGACGCTGCCGGCGAGCTGGCCGACGCCGCCGAGCACCACCACCAGGAAGGAGTCGATGATGTAGCCCTGGCCGAGGTCCGGGCCGACGTTGCCGACCTGCGACAGGGCTACCCCGCCGAGCCCGGCGATGCCCGAGCCGAGACCGAAGGCGAGCATGTCCACGCGCCCTGTGGGCACCCCGCAGCAGGCCGCCATGTTGCGGTTCTGGGTCACCGCGCGGACGTTCAGGCCGAGCCGCGTGCGGTTCAGCAGCAGCCAGGTGAGGAGCAGCACGAACAGGGCGAAGCCGATGATGACGATGCGGTTCCACGGCAGCACCAGGTTCGGCAGCACCTGGATGCCGCCGGACAGCCAGGCCGGGTTGGCTACCTCGACGTTCTGCGCGCCGAACAGCATCCGCACCAGTTGGATCAGCACCAGGCTGATGCCCCAGGTGGCGAGCAGGGTTTCCAGCGGCCGGCCGTAGAGATGGCGGATCACCGTGCGCTCCAGGGCCATGCCGATGGCGGCGCTGACGCAGAACGCCACCGGTAGCGCCAGCAACGGGTAGAGCGCCAGCCATTCCGGCGCCAGGCGCTGGAACAGCAGTTGCACCACGTAGGTGGAGTAGGCGCCGAGCATGAGCATTTCGCCGTGGGCCATGTTGATCACCCCGAGCAGGCCGTAGGTGATCGCCAGGCCGAGCGCCGCGAGCAGCAGGATCGAGCCCAGCGACAGGCCACTGAAGGCCTGGCCGAGCAGGTCGCCGACCAGCAGCCGGCGCTTGACCTGGGCCAGGCTGGTGGCGGCGGTGATGCGCACGCCTTCCTCCGGTTCCACCGCCGGGTCGAGCAGGTTCTCCAGGCGGGTTCGCGCCAGCGGATCGCCGGACTCGCCGAGCAGGCGCACGGCGGAAAGGCGTAGCGCCGGGTCGGGATCGCCGAGTTGCAGGTTGGCCAGGGCCAGGCCGAGGGCTTCCTTCACGCCAGCGTCGCTCTCGATCCGCAGGCGCGCTTCGAGCAGCGGCCGTTGCGCGGCCTTGGCGGTTTTCTGCAACTGCTGCGCGGCGGCCTGCCGCAGCGGCACTTCGTTGGCCACCAACTGGTGGCTGGCCAGGGCGGTGTTGAGCAGGCCGCGCAGGCGATTGTTCAGGCGCAGCGGCTTCGGCTCGCCGTCCGGCAGGGCGTCGCCTTCGGCGGCCTGGAAACGCTGGTCGGCGCCGAGGATGAATGGCTGCTGGCGGCTGTCCAGCGCAATGCGGTTGTGGCGCAGCGCTTCGAGAAAGGCCAGGCGATCGGCGTCGGGCGTCGCCGCCCAGTGTTCGAGCAGGTGGGCGCGACCGCCGTTGTCGGCAGCGGCGAAGTCCTGCGCCGGTCCGGCGTAGGCCGTCACCGCGAGAAGGGCGGCCAGGACCAGGACACAGGCATGGAGCGGGCGGGTGAGGAGGGCAAGGGGCATGCTGGGGTTCCTGGGCGACGTGCGGTATGGCCGGTCCCCCGCTCTCTCCCTGAAGGACGAGGGGGCCGTTAGGCGCGCGACCGGGGCGTTCCCGTTCCGTTCAGGGGAACGCCTGGTCAGGGGGGCAGGGTTCTTCACGGCAGAACTCAGTTGCTCTTCAGCGCATGCTCCGGCTTCTTCTCGTTGCCCGGGATGAACGGGCTCCAGGGTTGCGCGCGAAGCGGCTCGGGGGTCTTCCAGACCACTTCGAACTGGCCGTCGTCCTGGATCTCGCCGATCATCACCGGCTTGTGCAGGTGGTGGTTGCTCTTGTCCATGACCAGCGTGTAGCCGGATGGCGCCTTGAAGCTTTGCCCGGCCATCGCCTCGCGAACCTTGTCGACCTCGGTGCTGCCGGCCTTTTCCACGGCCTGCGCCCACATGTGGATGCCGACGTAGGTGGCTTCCATGGGGTCGTTGGTCACCGCGGTGCCGTAGTTCGGCAGGTTCTTCGCCTTGGCGTAGGCTTTCCAGTCGGCGACGAACTTCTCGTTGACCGGATTGCTCACCGACTCGAAGTAGTTCCATGCCGCGAGGTTGCCGACCAGCGGCTTGGTGTCGATGCCGCGCAGTTCTTCCTCGCCTACGGAGAAGGCCACCACCGGCACCTCGGTGGCTTCCAGGCCCTGGTTGGCCAGTTCCTTGTAGAAGGGCACGTTGGAGTCGCCATTGACGGTGGAGACCACCGCGGTCTTGCCGCCTGCGGCGAACTTCTTGATGTCGGCGACGATGGTCTGGTAGTCGCTGTGGCCGAACGGCGTGTAGACCTCCTGGATGTCCTTGTCGTCCACGCCCTTGCTGTGCAGGAAGGCGCGCAGGATCTTGTTGGTGGTGCGCGGGTAGACATAGTCGGTGCCGAGCAGGAAGAAGCGCCTGGCGCCGCCGCCGTCCTCGCTCATCAGGTACTCCACCGCCGGGATCGCCTGCTGGTTCGGCGCCGCGCCGGTATAGAAGACGTTCGGCGAGAGTTCCTCGCCCTCGTACTGGACCGGGTAGAACAGCAATCCGTTGAGTTCCTCGAACACCGGCAACACCGATTTGCGCGACACCGAGGTCCAGCAACCAAAGACCACCGCGACCTTGTCCTGGGTCAGCAACTGGCGGGCCTTTTCCGCGAACAGCGGCCAGTTCGACGCGGGATCGACCACCACCGCCTCCAGCTTCCTGCCGTTGACCCCGCCCTTGGCGTTGATCTCGTCGATGGTCATCAGGGCCATGTCCTTCAGCGAGGTCTCGGAGATCGCCATGGTCCCGGACAGCGAGTGGAGGATGCCGACCTTGATGGTTTCGGCGGCCTGGATGGACCAGGACAGGCCCATGGAAGCCATGGACGCGGACAGCGTGAAGGCCTTGAGCAGACTGCGACGTTTCATTGGTGTTGTTCTCCATTCACCAGCGGTCGGGGCGGCAGTTTTCAGGAGGCGTCGTGCTTGTCGTCGGGCATCCGTCCGGTGGACGGCGGGGTGCGCACTGCGGCCTGGATCTCTTCGTCGAGGCTCCAGAGCAAAGGCTGTGCCTCTTCTTGGCGCTGGCCGGTATCGGTCGGCGAAAAGGCGCCGCGAGTCGCCGGGGAAGCATGCCGAGCAGGTCTGGCTATGCCGGGGAAGGCTGCGTTTTCAACGGGTTTTCGCCGGATATCGACGGAGAAGGCGCCGTGGGCTCCGGAAGGGGAGGCGTCGCGCTGACCTCCCTCCTTGCCGCCGGCGGCGCGTCCATGGGTACGCCGTCGCTCCGTCCTGGCACCACCGCGGTGCGTCAGGGCGCGGCATCCAGGGCGTCCGCCTCAGGCTGGTGCGCTCAGCCTGGGAACAGCGAACCCTTCAGGCCGGTGACGATGATCTGCGCCGCCAGTGCGCAGACGAACAGGCCCATCAGGCGACTGACGATCTGTAGCCCCTGGTCGCCAAGCAGGCGTTCGATGCGGTCGGAAAGATAGAGCGTGGTGCCGAGGGTCAGGCAGGCGAGGAAGATCGCCACCAGGGAGATCAGCTTGGCCTCCCAGCCCTGGCCGACGCCCATCACCAGCAGCGCGCCGATGGTGCCGGGGCCGACGGTGAGAGGAATGGTCAGCGGGACGATGGTCACGTCCTGCTGCACGTTGTCGCTCTGCACCGCCGCGCGACCCTGGGCCATGCCCAGCGCGGAGATGAACAGCACGCTGCCGGCGCCGATGCGGAAGGCGTCGGCGGTGATACCGAAGAGGATGAAGATGTAGCGGCCGAACAGGTACAGCGCGACGCTGGCGATCAGCGCCGCCAGGGCCACCCGCCAGGCCATGCGCTTGCGGTCGCGCGGGCCGAAGCCGCGGCTGAGGCTGATGAAGCAGGACAGCACGAAGAAGGGGCTATAGAGCACCAGCATCTTCAGGTAGACGCTGAACAGCAAATGCATGGAGGCGCTTCCGGTCCGGGTGTGGGCATGAGCATAGCGTGCGACGGGCCGGTGCGATGTCCGGCGGGTTGGCAATATGCCGGTTCGCGTGGCATGTGACAACGAGGCCGGATGTCGGCGGATAACGCCGTTGGCGTCATGCGCCCTACGGGAGCCGGGACCACCGGGGCGTAGGGCGAATAGCCGCGTGCGGTTATCCGCCGTGGCGGAGGCCGGGTGCAGCGCCGGAGCACGTCGCTGCCCTCAGGAGGGCAGGGCGTCGCCCTGGCGGCGGCGATCGCGTTCGCCGACCCAGTAGGCGATCAGCTCACGCAATTGCGACAGCTCCACCGGCTTGGCCATGTGCCCGTCCATGCCGACCAGCCGCGCGCGTTCCTTGTGTTCGCTGAGGATGTGCGCGGTGAGCGCCACCACCGGGGTATGCGGGCGCTGTTCGTGGGCTTCCCAGGCGCGGAGCTGCTCGGTGGCGGAGAAGCCGTCCAGAACCGGCATCTCGCAGTCCATCAGCACCAGGTCGTACTGGGTCGCCTTCATCGCGCTGAGCGCCTCCTGGCCGTTGCTGGCGGTGTCCGGCTGGAGGTTGAGCTTGTTCAACATGCCGCGGATGACCTTGGTGGAGATGCTGTTGTCCTCGGCGACGAGGATCCGGAAGTCGCTCGGCAGGCTCGGCGCCTGCGCTTCCTTGGCCGGTTGCAGGTAGTTGGTGACGCCGCTGACGCCGCGCTGGGCGAGTTCGTCGGCGAGGGTCGCCTTCAGCGTGTAGCCGGCCACCGGCTTGGCCAGGATGCGCTTGATCCCGGCGTTGCGGGCGATGATCTTGCTCGGCGCGTTGCTGATCCCGGTGAGCATGATCAGCAGGATGTCGTGGTTGAGGTTGGGGTCTTCCTTGATCTTCGCCGCCAGTTGCATGCCGGTCATGCCGGGCATGTCCTGGTCGAGCAGGACCACGTCGAAGTACTCGCGCAGGTGCGCCTTGGTGCGCAACTGGGCCAGCGCCTCCTTGCCGGACGACACCGCGCTGACGTTCAGGCCCCAGCCGCTGCACTGCTGCACCAGCACCTTGCGGCAGGTTTCGTTGTCGTCCACCACCAGCAGCCGGGCGCCCTGCAGCGGGCCGTCGAGGTCGGCGGTGGGGTTCTCCAGCTGCTGCGGGTCGAGCGGCAGGGTCAGCGACAGGGTGGTGCCCTGGCTGCTGCCGGACTGGATGCCGAACTCCCCGCCCATCAGCCGCACCAGTTGGCGGGCGATGATCAGGCCGAGGTGGCTGCCGAGCTTGCTGGCGGAAAGGAAGTCGCCGCTGTGCAGCTCGGCGGTGAGCAGCGCCTCGCGCTCCTTGGCGTCGAACGGGTGGCCGCTGTCCTGCACGGCGATGCGCAGGCGTGGCGTCTCGCCCTGGTCGTCGAGGGCCACCACCAGCAGGATCTCGCCTTCCTCGGTCTGCTTGAACGCGTTGTCCAGCAGGCTCAGGACCACCTGGCGCAGGCGCGTCGGATCGCCGCCGATGACCCGCGGCACCTGCGGCTGGGTGAAGCTGATCAGCTCGATGCGCTGCTGCTCGGCCTTGACCCGGAAGATATCCAGGCAGTCCTCGATCAACGCGTTGAGGTCGAACTGCACTTCGTCCAGCTCGATCTGCCCGGACTCCAGCTTGGAGATGTCGAGGATCTCGTTGATCAGCGTGAGCAGCTCGTTGCCGGCGCTGTGGATGGTCTGCACGTAGTCGCGCTGCTTCGCCGACAACGGGGTGCCGAGGAGCAGTTCGGTCATGCCCAGCACGCCGTTCATGGGCGTGCGGATCTCGTGGCTGATCTTGGCCAGGAACTCGGCCTTGGTCTGCAATTCCGCGGTGTGCGCCGCCTCGCTGGTGCGCTGTTGCAGGTTGAGCTGCTGGATCAGCCGCTGGCGTTCGGTGAGCGAGACGCTCAGGACCAGCCCGGCGAGGGTGGCGAAGCTGAACACGCCGAGCACCAGCCAGCCCGGATCGAGTTGCTTGGTGCCGAACAGTACCGGCAGGAACACCATGAAGCCGGCGTTGAACACGATCATCCCGGCAACGATCAGGCGCGCCGGCTGGTAGCCGCGATACCAGTGCCAGGCCGCGATCAGCGGGACGCTGAGCGAACTGAGGATCACCAGCAGGTAGATCAGCCAACTGAACCAGAGTTGCTGGGTGAAGGCGATGATCGCGCCGACCGCCAGGATCAACAGCGCCTCGCCTTGCAGGAGGCGGTTCAGGCGGCTTTCCGCAGTGCCGCGGAAGAAGCTGCAGGCGAACCACAGCAGGCTCACCGCGGCGCCGAGGGCGCCGAGGTCGGCGGTCAGCGACTGGTTGAACTTGAGTCCCGGCAGCCAGAACGCCACCAGCCCCAGGTTCGCCGCGGCGCAGACCGCCAGCGCCGCGTGCACCGCCGCCAGCCACAGGCTGCTGGCGCTGCGCGAGTAGGCGAAGCGGATCAGGTTGTACATCAGCAGCAGGAGCATGCCGCCGAGCAGCATGCCGAAGGCGTAGGCGGGCTTCTCCAGGCCGACCAGGCCGGCTTCGTCGATCTGGTCGAACCAGGCCATCAGCGGATGGTTGGAGGTCATCCGCACGTACAGGGTCATCGGCTTGCCGTCGACCGGCAGCGAGAACAGGTAGGAGCGCGAGGGCAGCGGGCGCTCCTGGAACGGTCGCGACTCGCCGGTGTGCTGGTCCCGCACCAGTTGGCCGTCCTGCACCAGGTAGTAGTCCAGGTACTGCACCCGCGGGGCGAAGATCCACAGCCAGCTCGGCACCTTCTGCGCGGGAAGCTGGACCTGCAGCCAGACCGCCTGGGGGCTGGCGGGGAAGATGAAGGAGCGCTTGGCCAGCGGGCGGAACTGCTCCTTGCGCTGGAGGACGTCGGCGATCCGCAGTTGCGCGCTCTCGTCGCGCAGCAGGCGCCAGTTCTGGTTGACGCTGGGGGTGGTGGCGGTGGTTTGCAGGGGAACGCTGGAAACGCCGGCGTCGTCCGCGACCGCCGGCGACATCGGACCGAGCAGAAGCAGCAGGAAGCTGACGAGTAGTCCTATGGCGATCCGAAGCCGTACCACGGCGAAGTCCCTTCGAAGGTGAATGGCCGGATTATAGCCAAGTGGCCGTGGCAACGGCATAGGCCGCGGAAGCGCCGTGCGGCGCCCGCGGCTTCGGGCCCGGTCAGGACTCGCCGCGCTCGCGGGCGATGGCACGGTAGCCGATGTCCTTGCGGTAGAAGCAGCCGTTCCAGCGGATCTTCTCGGCCAGGCGATAGGCCTGTTGCTGGGCGGCGGACACGCTCTCGCCGATGGCGGTGGCACAGAGCACGCGGCCGCCGGAGGTGACCACCTGGCCATCCTTCAGCGCGGTGCCGGCGTGGAACACCTTGCCGTCCAGCGCGGCGGCCTCGGCCAGGCCTTCGATGACCTCGCCCTTGGCGTAGTCGCCCGGATAGCCGCCGGCGGCCAGTACCACGCCCACGGTCGGACGCGGGTCCCAGGTCGCCTCGACCTTGTCCAGCGCCTTGGCCAGGGCGGCCTCGACCAGCAGGACCAGGGAGGACTCCAGGCGGACCATGATCGGCTGGGTTTCCGGATCGCCGAAGCGGCAGTTGAATTCGATGACCTTGGGCGCGCCGCTCTTGTCGATCATCAGGCCGGCATAGAGGAAGCCGGTATAGACGTTGCCTTCCTCGGCCATGCCGCGCACGGTCGGGTAGATCACTTCGTCCAGCACCCGCTGGTGGACCTCGGCGGTGACCACCGGGGCCGGCGAGTAGGCGCCCATGCCGCCGGTGTTCGGCCCGCTGTCGCCATCGCCGACGCGCTTGTGGTCCTGGCTGGTGGCCATCGGCAGCACGTTCTGGCCGTCGACCATGACGATGAAGCTGGCCTCCTCGCCATCGAGGAACTCCTCGATCACCACGCGCGAGCCGGCGTCGCCGAAGGCATTGCCGGCGAGCATGTCGCGCACGGCGGCTTCGGCTTCGTCCAGGTTCATGGCGACGATCACGCCCTTGCCCGCGGCCAGGCCATCGGCCTTGATGACGATGGGTGCGCCCTGCTCGCGCAGGTAGGCCAGGGCCGGCTCGACCTCGGTGAAGTTGCGATAGGCGGCGGTGGGGATCCGGTGGCGGGCGAGGAAGTCCTTGGTGAAGGCCTTCGAGCCTTCCAGCTGGGCGGCGCCGGCGGTCGGGCCGAAGATATCCAGGCCGCGCTCACGGAACAGGTCGACCACGCCTGCCACCAGCGGCGCCTCGGGACCGACGATGGTCAACTGGACGTTCTTCGCGGCGAAGTCGGCCAGTTGCTCCAGGGCCAGCAGGTCGATGGCGACGTTCTCGCACTTGGCTTCGGTGGCGGTGCCGGCGTTGCCCGGGGCGACGAAGACCTTCGCCACGCGCGGGTCCTGGGCGACTTTCCAGGCCAGGGCATGTTCACGACCGCCGCTGCCGATGATGAGTACGTTCATGGGGTTCTCCTGGCGCAACGGCGGGTAACGCGCCGCGTTATCCGCCCTGCGTGAAATTCGTGGGTAGGGCGGCTGACCGCATCGCGCTCAGCCGCCGTGATACTCAATGGCGGAAATGGCGCATGCCAGTGAACACCATCGCGATATCCGCCTCGTCGGCCGCCGCGATCACTTCGTTGTCGCGCATCGAGCCGCCCGGCTGGATCACCGCGGTGATGCCGGCCTTGGCCGCGTTGTCGATGCCGTCGCGGAACGGGAAGAAGGCGTCGGAAGCCATCACCGCGCCTTTCACTTCCAGGCCAGCGTGCTCGGCCTTGATCGCGGCGATCCGTGCGGAGTTGACCCGGCTCATCTGGCCGGCGCCGACGCCGACGGTCTGGCGGTTCCTGGCGTAGACGATGGCGTTGGACTTGACGAACTTGGCCACCTTCCAGGCGAAGATCAGGTCGTGGATCTCCTGCTCGGTGGGCGCGCGGCGAGTGACGATCTTCAGGTCCTCGGCCTTGATCATGCCGATGTCGCGGCTCTGTACCAGCAGGCCGCCGTTGACCCGCTTGAAGTCCCAGCCCGGGGCGCGCTCGGCTGGCCATTCGCCGCATTCGAGCAGGCGTACGTTGGCCTTGGCGGCGACCACCTCGCGGGCGGCGGCGGAAATCTTCGGCGCGATGATCACCTCGACGAACTGGCGCTCGACGATGGCCTTGGCGGTTTCGCCGTCCAGCTCGCGGTTGAAGGCGATGATGCCGCCGAACGCCGATTCGCTATCGGTGGCGTAGGCCAGGTCGTAGGCCTTGCGGATGCCGCCTTCGTCTTCCGGCACCACGGCGACGCCGCAGGGGTTGGCATGCTTGACGATCACGCAGGCCGGCTTGAGGAAGCTCTTCACGCATTCCAGGGCGGCGTCGGTGTCGGCGACGTTGTTGAACGACAGTTCCTTGCCCTGCAACTGGATGGCGGTGGAGACGCTGGCCTCGCCTTTCTTCGCCTCGACGTAGAACGCCGCGCTCTGGTGCGGGTTCTCGCCGTAGCGCATTTCCTGGGCCTTGACGAACTGACTGTTGAAGGTGCGCGGGAAGGCGCCGCGGTCGGCGGTGCCTAGGGTATCGCGGGTCTGGTCGATGGTACCCAGGTAGTTGGCGATCATGCCGTCGTAGGCGGAGGTGTGCTCGAACGCCTTGAGGGCCAGGTCGAAACGCTGGGCGTAGGTCAGGCCGCCGGCCTTGAGGGATTCGATCACGGCGGCGTAGTCGCCGGCATTGACCACGATGGCGACATCCTTGTGGTTCTTCGCCGCCGAACGGACCATGGTCGGCCCGCCGATATCGATGTTCTCGATGGCGGTAGGCAGGTCGCAGTCGGGCCTGGCCACCGTGGCCTCGAAGGGATACAGGTTGACCGCCACCAGGTCGATCGGCTTGATGCCGTGCTGCTCCATGACCGCGCCGTCCAGGTCGCGGCGACCGAGGATACCGCCATGCACCTTCGGGTGCAGGGTCTTCACCCGACCGTCCATCATTTCCGGGAAGCCGGTGTAGTCGGCCACTTCCACGGCAGAGATGCCGTTGTCCCGGAGCAGCTTGTAGGTGCCGCCGGTGGAAAGGATTTCCACGCCGAGGGCGACCAGCTCACGGGCGAAGTCGACGACGCCGGTCTTGTCGGAAACGCTGATCAGCGCGCGGCGGATGGGCAGGCGGGTGGTTTGGTCGGTCATTGCAAGGGTCCTGAGGGCTGGCTTCCGGCCGCGGGTGCCGGCCGGGACGCGCGCCCTTGGCCGGAGCCCGCCGCCGCTCTTAAAGAAGATCGTATTGCTTGAGTTTCTTGCGCAGGGTCCCGCGGTTCAGGCCGAGTAGCTCGGAGGCCTTGGTCTGGTTCCCCTTGACGTGGTTCATGACGGTTTCCAGCAGCGGCGCTTCGACTTCGCAGAGCACCATGTTGTAAACGTCCGTGACCGGCTGCCCTTCGAGGTGGGCGAAGTAGTTGTGCAATGCCTTCTCCACGCTGTCGCGCAGGGTCTGCCCTTCTTGCGTCGGCGTGGTGAGGTGCTGTTTCAGGTTGGCGTTGTCGCTCACGGGCGTTGTTCCACTCACTAAAGTCTCGGTCGTCATCGTTGTCATGCGGCCACCCCTGTTCCGTTGTTCTGGCGCTCGGCGAAGAACTGCCTGACGCTGGCGCACTGCGCATCCGTGTCCTGCAAACGATTGAACTGGGCGCGGAATTCCCTTGCGCCCGGCAGAGTCGCGAGATACCACCCCACATGCTTGCGGGCGATCCGCACACCCATTTCTTCCCCATAAAAAAGGTGCAGCTCCGCGAGGTGTTCGAGCAGGATGCTCTGCACTTCGGGAAGCGGCGCCGCCGGCAGGTGCTCGCCGGTCCGCAGGTAATGGTCGATCTCGCGGAAAATCCACGGTCTTCCCTGGGCGGCCCGACCGATCAGCAGGGCATCCACCCCGGTCTGCTCGATGACTTTCCTGGCCTTTTCCGGCGAATCGATGTCGCCATTGGCGAACACCGGTATCGACACGGCCTGCTTGATCGCCGCGATGGTCTCGTACTCCGCCTCCCCGGTGTACAGGTCGGCGCGGGTCCGGCCATGCACCGCAAGAGCCTGGATCCCCGCCTGTTCGGCGAGCTTCGCGACGGTGACGCCGTTACGGTTGTCCCGGTCCCAGCCAGTCCGGATCTTCAGGGTGACCGGTACGTCGACCGCCCTGACCACGGCATCGAGGATCTCGGCGACCAGCGCCTCGTCCCGCAGCAGGGCGGACCCCGCTGCCTTGTTGCATACCTTCTTCGCCGGGCAGCCCATGTTGATGTCGATGATCTGCGCACCGAGTTCCACATTGCGCTGCGCGGCCTCGGCCAGCATGGCCGGATCGCCACCGGCGATCTGCACCGAGCGCGGCTCGTCCTCGCCATCGTGGATCAGGCGCAGGCGCGACTTGCGGCTGTTCCACAGGCGGACGTCGCTGGTCACCATCTCCGATACCACCATCCCGGCGCCAAGGCGACGGCAAAGCTGACGGAACGGACGATCGGTCACCCCGGCCATCGGCGCGAGGATCAGTCTGTTGGGCAGTGTATATGGGCCGATGCGTACCACCGACATGGGGCTTCCCTGTCTTGCGGTGCTGCGAAAAAAGGGAGGGCATGATACCCGCTCTGGATGACCGGATAAAGGCTGTTTTGGATAAATTCTGAACAGCCGATTCCTTAGTTCTTACAGTTGGAAGACGAGCGGCACTTGCGCCTGGCGCTCCGCGCGAGCGGGTGGGCGTAGCGGCCCGGCGGCGACCGGCGAGGTCTTTCCGGTCACTCCGGGGAATGGAAGCTCAGGCTGTAGTTCACCGCCTTCGGACCCGGGTCGAGGATGTCCAGCGACACGTGGATCGGTACCTGCGGTGGCATTTCCGTTCGTCCGGCCAGCTCGCCGCCGAGGTACTCGCCGGGCTTGAAGCGGCGATTGGCGATGAGGTGGCCGTTGAGGTCGGCGAAGCGCAGTTCCAGCAGCGGGAACGGCTGCGAGAAGCTGGCGCGGTTGTAGATGATCGCGTCGACCACCAGCGCGCCGCTGAATTCGGGATGGCTGCGGACCACCAGGTTGCTGCTCCTGATCTGCTCCACGTCGACCTTGGAGGGAAGGGTGCAGCCGATTTCCGGGCAGAGCTGGGCGAACCAGGGGCGATAGGCGTCCTGGCGCGCCAGTTCGTCGAAATGGTAGGCGATGTACTGAGCGGCGAGACCGCCCAGCGCCAGCAGGATCAGCAGCAGCCAGCCGAGACGCCGCGGCCATTGGCGCCGGGGCTTCTCCCAGGCCAGTTGCAGCGGCTCGTCGCGCAACTGGTCGAGACTCTCGACCGGCGCCTCGTCCGGTTTGCGGGCGCTGCCCAGGGGCGCGACGGACTGTTCCTCGGCGCTTTCCTCGTCGTCTTCATCCAGGGCGCTCAGGCCGTGGCGGCGCTTGCCGAGGCTGGGCTCGTCGTCATCGTCGTCATCGAGGCTGAGGCGAAGTTCCGGCGGATCCTCGGCGCGGCGCAGCGGCACGAAGGATACCCGCTCTTCCGCCAGCGGTTCGCCGAGGCTCGGTTCCTGGCGCGGATTGCCGCGCGCCGGCTGGGCCGGTTCGGCATCGGCGATCAGCGCCTCGGCCCAGCGTTCGTCATGTGGATCGCGTTCGTCGTCGCGGCGCGCCAGCAGGCTTTCCGCCGGTCGCGGGGCCTTCTCGATGCTGGAGAATTCCTGGTTCAGCTCGAATTCGTCGAGCTTGGCCAGTTCCTCGTCGAGGTTGAGGCTGTCCAGGTCGAGGTCGTCATGGATCCACAGGGTTTCGTCGCGCGGGCGCGCTGCCGGGGGCGCGGCCGAGGTGGCGGCCGCGACGCTGGGCGCGGGTGGCGGAGCGGCGGCCGGCTTCGCTTCGGCTGCCGAAGGAGCGTTCGCGCGCGGCGCGCCACCGACCTGGTGTTGCAGGGCGTTGAAGACTTTCAGGCAGGTGCCGCAGCGGACCGCGCCATTGGCGGCGCCCAGTTGCGCGTCGTTGACGCGGAAACTGGTGCTGCAATGGGGACATTGGGTGATGACGCTTTCGCTCATGCGGCGATCCGTAGGGAAAATCCGGCGGCTAGTCTACCCCAAGCTTCTTGCACGAAGGCAGTGGGGCGGGATCAGTGGTGGCTGGCAGCGCGCCATCAATCGGCGCGGCGGCGGCCGCTGATGCGGATCCAGCCTTCGCGCTCGGCGGTCGGGTCGAGATCGAAGTGTGCGGAGTAGGCCGCGCGGACCTCCGCGGCCTGCTCGGCGAGGATGCCGGACAACGCCAGCAGGCCGCCGGGACGTACCAGGCCGGTCAGTTGCGGGGCGAGGGAAACCAGCGGGCCGGCGAGGATATTGGCGACCAGCACGTCGGCCTGTCGCTGCGGCAGGTCCGCCGGCAGGTAGACAGGGAACCGCGCGGGCTCGATACCGTTGCGCGAGGCATTGTCGCGCGAGGCTTCCAGGGCCTGTGGATCGATGTCGGTGCCGACCGCCCGTTCGGCGCCGAGCAGCAGCGCGGCGATGGCGAGGATTCCCGAGCCGCAGCCGAAGTCGAGCACCTGCCGGCCGGCCAGTTCCTGGCCGTCGAGCCATTCCAGGCACAGCGCGGTGGTCGGGTGGGTGCCGGTGCCGAAGGCCAGGCCCGGATCGAGCAGCAGGTTGACCGCGTCCGGCTCGGGGGCGGCGTGCCAGCTCGGCACGATCCACAGGCGGCGGCCGAAACGCATCGGCTGGAAGTTGTCCATCCAGCTGCGTTCCCAATCCTGGTCGGCGATTTCCTCGACATGGTGCTCGGGCAGGTCGCCGCCGGTAAGCAAGGCGAGGTGGGCGAGCAGGGCGGTCTCATCGGTGTCCGCTTCGAACAGCGCCAGCAGGTGGGTGCGCGACCACAGCGGGGTGGTGCCGAGGTCCGGCTCGAAGATCGGCTGGTCTTCGGCGTCCATGAAGGTCACGGAGACGGCGCCGACTTCGAGCAGGGCGTCTTCGTAGGTTTCGGCCTGTTCCGGGGTGATGGCCAGGCGAACTTGTAACCAGGGCATGGGGCGACCTCTGTTGCGGCTGTAAACGAAACGGGCCGCCCAGGGACGACCCGTTTTCCACCGCGCAAGCTTACTTGAGGCTAGCCGGCGCTGCCACTCTCTGCCGTGGCCTCGCCGCGCAGTTGCGCCAGGCCGCGATTGGCCAGGTGGCAGGTACCGCCGCCGAGCACCGCCGGCAGCAGCAGGTTGAGCAGCGGCACCAGCGCCAGGAGCAGTATCAGCAGGCCGAACAGCAACAGGCTGCCGCGGCGAGCACGAAGCACGGCGAGCTGCTCGCCGGCATCGGCCAGCCCGGCCAGCGTGGCGGGCAGCAGGAAGCGGATGTTCAGGTAGGCCAGCGCCAGCAGCAGGAGTACACCGTTGTAGAGCGGAACCAGCAGGCCGACCAGGATCGATCCGGAAACGCCCAGCCAGGGTGCCAGGCGGAAGCCGGCGGCACGCCACAGCGAGATCCTTTCGCCGGAGGCAGGTGCCAGTCGCGGGTAGCGTTGGCGGACCTGTTCCTTCAGTTGTCCGAGCAGGCCGATGCGCAGGCCCAGGCGGATGCCGAAGACGATGCTGGCGGCGTACAGGGCGACGAAGAACAGCGCGGCATAGCCGACGAAATAGAACGCCAGTTGCGCCAGTCCCGCCAGGCCGTTGAAGGCCGCCAGCGGATCGAAGTACGGGCCACCGCTGCCGGCCTCGATCAGCGAGCCGCTGGGGATCAGGGCGAAGTTGGCCACGCTGAATGCCGTGTACAGCGCGGCCCAGCCGCAGAGGCGGATGATCGGTTCGAAGAAATGCACGAACAGCCAGGTGCACAGCACGCTGACGAGAATGCACAGGCTCGCGGAGCGGAAGAGTGCGGCGGGTTGCAGGCTTTCCCTGAAACCCAGGGCGAAGCAGGTCGCGGCCTCGGTCGCGGCGGCCAGCGATTGGCGGTACCAGCGGCGGATGCGTTCCATGCAGGAGTCCGGTGGTGGAGGGGCGACGAGGATAGCACCGTTGGGGCGGCCGGCAGGCGGAAACGACAAGGGCCGCCCGGAGGCAGCCCTTGTGCGCAGCGACTGACGGATCAGTGCTTGTCCATACCCAGTTTCTTCTCCAGGTAATGGATGTTCACCCCGCCCTTGCAGAAGGCGGCGTCGCGCACCAGGTCCTTGTGCAGTTCGGTATTGGTCTTGATACCGTCGACGATCAACTCGTCCAGGGCATTGCGCATCCGCGCCAGCGCCTCGTCGCGGTCGGCACCGTAGGTGATGACCTTGCCGACCAGCGAGTCGTAGTTCGGCGGCACGCTGTAGCCGCTGTAGAGGTGCGAGTCGACGCGCACGCCGTTGCCGCCGGGGGCGTGGAAGTGCTTGACCTTGCCCGGGCTGGGCATGAAGGTCTTCGGGTCTTCGGCGTTGATCCGGCACTCCAGCGCATGGCCGCGGATGACCACGTCCTCCTGGCGGATCGAGAGCTTCTCGCCGGAGGCGATGCGCAGCATCTCCTTGACGATGTCGACACCGGTGACCATCTCAGATACCGGGTGCTCCACCTGCACGCGAGTGTTCATCTCGATGAAGTAGAAGCGGCCGTTCTCGTAGAGGAACTCGAAGGTGCCGGCGCCGCGGTAGCCAATCTCGATGCAGGCCTGGACGCAGCGGGCGAAGACTTCCTGACGGGCCTTCTCGTCGATGCCGGGGGCCGGCGCCTCTTCGATCACCTTCTGGTGGCGGCGCTGCAGGGAGCAGTCGCGGTCGCCGAGGTGGATGGCGTTGCCCTGGCCGTCGGAAAGCACCTGGACTTCCACGTGGCGCGGGTTGGTCAGGAACTTCTCCAGGTAGACCATCGGGTTGCCGAACGCCGCGCCGGCCTCGGTGCGGGTCAGCTTGGCCGACTTGATCAGCTCGGATTCGTCGTAGACCACGCGCATGCCGCGCCCGCCGCCGCCGCCGGCGGCCTTGATGATCACCGGGTAGCCGACCTCGCGGGCGATCGCCAGGGCGGTTTCTTCATCTTCCGGCAGCGGGCCGTCGGAGCCCGGCACGGTGGGGACGCCGGCGCGCTTCATGGCGTCCTTGGCCGAGACCTTGTCGCCCATCAGGCGGATCACCTCGGCGGTCGGGCCGACGAAGGTGAAGCCGGAGCGTTCGATCTGCTCGGCGAAGTCGGCGTTCTCGGCGAGGAAGCCGTAGCCGGGGTGGATCGCGGTGGCGCCGGTGACCTCGGCCGCGGCGATGATCGCCGGGATCTGCAGGTACGACTGGGTGGCCGGGGCCGGACCGATGCACACCGATTCGTCGGCGAGCGACAGGTGCATCAACTCGCGGTCGGCGGTGGAGTGTACCGCCACCGTCTTGATCCCCAGCTCCTTGCATGCGCGAAGGATGCGCAAGGCGATTTCGCCGCGGTTGGCGATCAGCACTTTTTCCAACATCGCAGGTTCCCCGCGGCTTAGACGATGGTGAACAGCGGCTGGTCGAACTCAACCGGCTGGCCGTTCTCCACCAGGATCGACTCGATGGTGCCGCTAACTTCGGCTTCGATGTGGTTCATCATCTTCATGGCTTCGACGATGCACAGGATGTCGCCTTTCTTCACGCTCTGGCCGACTTCGACGAAGTTGGCCGAGGTCGGCGAGGCGGCGCGGTAGAAGGTGCCGACCATCGGCGAGCGAACCACGTTGCCGTTCAGCTTCGGCGCGGCCGGGGCGCTTTCCGCGGCAGCGGCGGCCGGAGCGGCGGCTGCCGGCGCCGGCGCGGCGACCGGAGCGGCGAAGGCCGGAGCCTGTGCGTACACCGGCTGGGCGGCGGTCTTGCTGTGGCGGCTGATGCGTACCGACTCTTCGCCTTCGCGGATTTCCAGTTCGTCGATACCGGACTCTTCCAGCAGCTCGATCAGTTTCTTGACTTTACGAATGTCCATTAGCGCTAGCACTCCCAGTGAGGTCAGGGGCGTTGAAGTTGTTCAAGGGCGGATTCCAGGGCCAGGCGGTAGCCTGTGGCGCCGAGACCGCAGATCACCCCTACCGCCACGTCGGAGAAGTAGGAGTGATGCCGGAAAGGTTCACGTTTGTGCACGTTCGACAGGTGCACTTCGATGAATGGGATGCTCACCGCAAGCAGCGCGTCACGTAACGCGACGCTGGTATGGGTGAATGCCGCCGGATTGATGATGATGAAGTCCACGCCTTCGTCGCGCGCGGCATGGATCCGGTCGATCAGTTCGTATTCGGCGTTGCTTTGCAGATGCAGCAGGTGGTGGCCGGCTTCGCGGGCGCGGCGCTCGAGGTCCTGGTTGATCTGCCCGAGGGTGGTCGAACCGTAGGTGCCGGGCTCGCGGGTGCCCAGCAGGTTCAGATTCGGCCCGTGCAATACGAGGAGGGTCGCCATTGTCTTGTTGATTGTCCTGTACAGGCTGCAAACGGCAAGCGGGCACTATGCCGGAATTTCCGTATGACTGTCCAGTCACTGTTAGATTGCAGTAGATCGCCGCATGTTGACCGGCAATTGCGGCAGAAGTATGTCAGCGCATGTCACTGCCGGGTAGCGGCCCGGCGCAGTCGTTCGGCGAGCCCGGCGGCGTCGATCTCTCCGATGACGCGCAAGTCGCTCCATTCGTCACCGCCCGGGGCGAAGAACAGGATCGCCGGCGGACCGAACAGGTTGTAGCGGTCCAGCAGGCCGCGCTGGGCCGGGTTGCTTTCGGTGATGTCGAAGCGCAGCAGGCGGTAGGCCGGCAGTCGTGCCTGCACCGTGGGATCGGTGAGAACCTGGCGCTCGATGACCTTGCAACTGATGCACCAGTCCGCATACCAGTCCAGCAGCACCGGCTTGCCGGCCTGACGTGCCTCGGCCAGGGCGGCGTCCAACTGCGCCGGGGTGGTCAGGTTCTGCCATTCGCCGGGCGTGCTCGGCGGCCCGGCATGGATCGACGGCACCGAGCGGCCCAGCGGATGGATCGGGTCCGACTCGCCCTGCAGGGCGCCGATCCAGGCGGCCACCGCGTAGGTCAGGAACATCAGGCCAAGCAGTTGCAGCAGGCGGCGTGCGGCGCTCTTCGGGGTGAATTCGAGGGCGCCCAGGGCCAGGCCGGCGCCGCCGGCGAGCATGCCCCAGAGCATCAGCGCCACCGGGCCGGACACCACCCGCTCCAGCAGCCACACGGCGACCGCCAGCAACAGCACGCCGAAGGCGTTGCGCACGCCGTTCATCCAGGCTCCACTCTTGGGCAGCAGGGCGCCGCCGCCGGCGCCGAACACCACCAGCGGCGTACCCATGCCCAGGCCGAGGGCGAACAGTTGCAGGCCGCCCCCCCAGGCATCGCCGCTGGCGCTGATATAGAGCAGCGAGGCGGCCAGCGGGGCGGAGACGCAGGGCGAGACCAGCAGGCTGGAAAGCACGCCGAGGGTGGCCGCGCCGAGGATCGAGCCGCCGCGCGCATCGCCGGCCAGGCGGTCGAGCGGTTCGCGGATGAAGCCGGGCAGGCGCAGCTCGAAGAAGCCGAACATGGCCACGGCGAACAGCGCGAAGAACGCCGCGAATGGCACCAGTACCCAGGGCGACTGCAATTGCGCCTGGAGATTGAGGCTGGCGCCGAACATGCCCATCAGCGCGCCGAGCAGGGCGAAGCAGAGCGCCATCGGCAGCACGTAGGCGAGCGACAGGACGAAGCCGCGACCACCGCCCGGCCGGCCGCGCAGGACCACTCCGGAGAGGATCGGCAGCATCGGCAGCACGCAGGGGGTGAAGGTCAGGGTCAGGCCGGCGAGGAAGAAGAACAGCAGGCTGCGCTTGCCCTTGTGCTCGAGCGGGCCCTTGCCGGCCGCGTCGCTCGCGGCTGGCGTCGCGGCACCGCCGTCGATGTCGAAGCGCCTGGTTTCCGGGGGGTAGCAGAGGCCCTTGTCGGCGCAGCCCTGGTACGTCACCACGAGGGTATAGGGCTGCCGGGCCGGGTTGTTCAGGGGAATCTTCAGGTCGACGATGTTGTAGTAGACCTCGGTATCGCCGAAGTACTCATCGTGGTGCTGCTTGCCCGCCGGCAGCTGCACCTGGCCGAGGCTGACCTGGGCTGGCTCGACCTTGAACTGGAAGCGGTGGCGGTAGAGGTAGTAGCCCTCGGCGTTGACGAAGCGCAGCAGCACGTGCTGCGCGTCGCTGCGCTCGACGCTGGGCTTGAACGCCTGGTCGACCTTGAGGAAGCCGCCGCCATCGAGGCCGCCGCCGAGGGAGGCGCCGGGACGGCTGTCGAACAGGCCCGCGCCGGCGGGCAGGGCGACCAGCAGGAGGATCAGGGTCAGCAGGCGGCGCATGGATATCTCGTCGGATCAAAAGCCGGAATGATAGCGGAAAGCCGGGCCCGATCGAGCCCCGTGCGGCTGATCAGGTCCTGCCCCGGTTCCGCTGAGCGGTATCCGACCGGTCCGAAGCCAGACGGTTCCTCTGGCGCCTTGCGGCACGTCGCCGCAGGGTCACAGGCGGAAGGCCTGCACCGTGGTGCGCAGGTCGCCGCCCAGTTGCCGCAGTTGCTCGCCCTGTTCGCGGCTATGGCCGATCAGCCGCAGGTTTTCCCCGCCCAGGGCGTGGATGCGTTCGCTGTGCGAGCGAATCTCGCCGACCGCCTGGCTCTGCTGGGTCGAGCCTTCGGCGATGCGTTCGGCCATCACGCCGATGGTATGGATCGCGGCGACCACTTCGTCCAGCGCGCCTTCCGCCGCGCCGGCCTGTTCGGCGGTGCGTTCGGCATGCTCGACCTGGCTGCGCATGGCCTCCACCGATTGCCGCGCGGCCTGTTGCAGGCGGCCGATGAGCTGCTGGATCTCCTCGGTGGCGCCGGCGGTGCGCTGGGCCAGCGAGCGGACTTCCTCGGCGACCACGGCGAAGCCGCGGCCTTGGTCGCCGGCGCGGGCGGCCTCGATGGCGGCATTGAGGGCGAGCAGGTTGGTCTGTTCGGCGATCGAGCGGATCACCGTCAGCACGCTGCCGATGGTCGCCGACTCCTCGGCCAGGCGCTCGATCGACTGGGCGTTGCCTTGCACCTCGTCGACCAGCTCGCGCAGGCCGCCCAGGCTCTCGCCGATCACCCGCTGGCCATGCTCCACTGCCTGGCCTGCGCTGCGACTGGCGTCGGCGGTCTGGCTGGCGTCTCCGGCGACCTGCTGGATCGCCGCTTCCATGTCGCCGAGGGCGTCGCGGATCTGCCCGGTATCGCCGGCCTGGCGCTCGACCCCGGCGTGCAGGCCGCTGCTGACCTCGGCCAGGGTCTGGCTGCTGCCGGCGACCTGTTCGGCGCGGCGGTGGATCGCGCCGACCAGCTCGGCGAGGAAGCTGCGCAGGCGGTTCAGCGAATCTTCCAGGTTGCGCAGGTCCTCGGTGCGGGTACGCAGGGATATGGGGCGCGAGAAGTCGCCGTCGGCCCAGGCCGAGAGCGCCGGCACCAGTTGCCCGAGGACCCGCGCCAGGCGTCTTTGCAGGCTGTCGATGGCGAGGGCGATGAGCAGGATCAGGGCGATCATCCCACCCTGGATCAGGCGTACCTGGCCTTGCAGGCGCTGGCGTTCGCCGCGCACCTGCGGTTCCAGGGTGGCCAGGGCCTGGCGCACCGCGTCCAGTCTGGCGCCGGTGTCGGCGGACAGTTGCTGGCGACGCTCGATCAGGTCGCGGGTGCGGCGTAACTCGTCCGGATAGCGTTGCAGCAGGCTGGCGAGTTCGCGCCGCAGCGCCACGCCGCGGTCTTCGGCATTGCCGGCGCCAGCCTCGGCGTCGCCGGCCAGCCCCATCATGGCGGCGAAGTCGTCGCTGGCCGAGCGTTGCTCGTCGAGCACGCCGAGCAGCGGCAAGGCCTCGATCCGCCCGGCCTGCTCGCGCAGGTTGGCCAATTCGCGCTCGACGTCGCCGGCCAGGGCCGGGTTGGCGCTTTCCACCAGCTTGGCGCGGGCCAGGCTGAGGCGGGTCAGGTGCAGGCTGGCGAGCAGCAGCGGGGTGCGGTAGGCGCCGGCCTGGGGCTGCCCCGCCGCGGCGTCCAGGTAGGCGGACCATTGTTCCAGGTTGCCGGTGAGGTCGCGCTCGGCCTGTAGCAGCAGGCCCTGCGGGTCGCCGGCGAGCTTGCCGGCGGCGAGCAGGTCGCCGGCGCTGAATTCGCGCAACTCCGCGAGGCTTGGCGCGAGGGTCCGGGCGAGGTCCGGCGGTAGCTCCGGCAAGGCCTCGGCGAGGCTTTCCAGGGCTTGCAGCGCGGCCTGCTGGCGCACGGCGTCGCCGCTGCCGAGGTACTGGCGGATGTTGCGCGCGACCTGTTCGTCGAAGCGCTGCGACAGCTCCAGGTACTGGTCGAGCAACTGGAAGGGCCGCTCCATGGCGCGTTGCGACCACCACAGGGTGATTCCCAGGGCGAGGCAGACGGTGAGCAGGAGCAGGGTGTTGAGGTTGGTGAGTTGCTTGAGGCGCATGGCGAGTCTCGTCCGACTACGGAACGGCGAGATCGCAGGTTATTTCCGTTCGGTTACCGGCTGATGACAAAAGGCCATTATCGAGCGTCGGGACGATATACTTCGATCCGGTTGCGCCCGCCGTGCTTGGCCCGGTACAGCGCTTCGTCGGCCTGCTTGGCCATGCTCTTGATATCGAGGTCCGGGGTCAGCTCGGCGATGCCGCAACTGAAGGTGCAGCGCAGGTCGGTCGGTTGCGCCGGGTAGTGGATCTCGGCGAAGCGCTGGCGAATCTCGTCGAGCACCAGGCGCGCGGCGTCCAGGTCGGTGTCCGGAAGGACCACGGCGAACTCTTCGCCGCCATAGCGGCCGATGTGGTCGGTCTTGCGCAGGCGTTGCTTGAGGAACAGCGCCAGGCCCTTGATCACCCGGTCGCCCATGGGGTGGCCGAAACGGTCGTTGACCTGCTTGAAGTGGTCGATGTCGAGCATCGCGAAGCTCAGCGGACGGCCATCGCGACGTGCGCGCAGACGGGCGTCCTCGAGCAGTTGCAGGGTATGGGTGTGGTTGTACAGGCCGGTCAGGCTGTCGCGCACCATCCGCGCCTTCAGGCTGCGCGCGCGGCTGGCGCGGGTGCGCACGGTGGCGATCAGGTGGCGCGGGCGGATCGGCTTGGTGAGGAAGTCGTCGCCGCCTTCGCTCATGGCGTCCAGCTGCTTGTCCAGGTCGTCCTCGGCGGACAGGTAGATGATCGGCACGCTGACGTGGCGCTCGTGCTGGCGGATCACCTTGGCCAATTCGGTGCCCAGGCATTCGGGCATGTACATGTCGAGGATGATCAGGTCGGGCTGGAAGTCGCTCAGCTCGGCCATCACCGACAGTGGCTCGGTGAGTGCGCGGGTGATGATCCCGGCGCTGTTGAGGACCATCTCGGTGTGCAGCGCCTGGGCCCGGGAGTCGTCGACGATCAGTACCCGGTAGGGCTCGTAGAAGCTCAGGCGGCTGAGGGTCTCGATCTTTTCCAGCACGCTGGAGGCGTCCAGGGTGCCGGTGAAGAATTCCTGGCCGCCGGCGCGGGCCGCGGCCAGGCGGGTCGGTGTGTCGGTCTCGCTGTCGCTGAAGAACAGCACCGGCAGCTTGTGTTCGAGGCCGGCCTGGGCCTCGCTGGCCAGTCGCAGGCCCATGTCGGGGCCGGCGAAGTCGACTTCCATGACGATCGCCGCCGGGTAGCGTTCGCGCATGCTGGCGCGGAAGGCGTCGGCGGTCTCGCAGCTCAGCGCCTGCAGACCGAAGAACTCCAGTTGCTGGGCCAGGCGCTCGGCGCGTTCGCGGTCCTTCAGTGCCAGGTAGACCGGTTTGCGCAACGGCGGCAGGACGGTGTGCTCGAGCTGGTCGCCATGCCGCAGGCCGGTGCGCGACAGGCGCTGCATCAACTGGTTGAGTTCGCTGATCGACTCGCTGGAAAGCCGGCCGCGGTTGGCCTCGACGACGTCCAGGGTACGGTCGATGGCACCGGCCAACTGGGCATGCTCGGCTTGCTCGAAGCGTTCGGCGTAGCGCTGCAGGCGCAGGGTGGCGTCGGCCAGTTCTTCCATGCCGTCGCTGTTCCACTCCGCGCGGGTCAGGCGTTGCCAGACCTCCAGAACCTGGCGCGCCTGGTTGATCACTCGCTGGGCGAAGTGGTGCTTCAGGCGGTCCAGGGTCGGGTCATCGTGCTCGGTCATCATGACGCGCTTCTTTCGTGGTCTTCGCGGCAGAGCGTCGCCGCGAATGATGGCTCTATGCTATCATCTATCGCCATGAAAGCCAGCGGCCGTTGGGCGGCTGACGAGAGGAGCCTTTTCTTTTCCAAATGTCATCCCCACCTGTTGGTGGGTGCCTTTGTGCGACGGACTACGGCATGCTTATGCCTGTTTCGGAAAATTCTCACTGAGCATTCCGGCACAAAACCGGCTTCCACTACGCTGAAAGCCGACGATGCCGAGGTTTTCGGCGTCCTGGAAGGGTTGGCGCTTGGCACGGAACGCGTTCGCCATGGTCCAATCCCCCATCTATCGAGCTGTTTTAAGGACCCTTGCCATGCTGGACTGGAAGAAGCGTCGTGGGACCATGCGCGATCGCGTGGACAATTCCGTGGATGATGTGCGTACCTACTTCGGCGGCCCCTGGCTGGTGCGCGTGGTGGGAGGCCTGCTGGGCATCTACCTGCTGGTGGCGATGCTGGTTGGCTGGTACTGGAGCCAGGAACCCGACCTGTTCCCCGTGCAGCAGGACGCCCAGGCCGCCGCCGAGCGCGCCGGGCGGCAGATGGTCACCGGCTACACCACGGTGGAGACCCTCAAGGAAGTAGTCGATACCCTGCTGACCAAGCCGGGCGGCTACATCTCCAACGACATCTTCCCGCCGGGCATCTGGATGGACAACATGCCCAGCTGGGAGTATGGCGTGCTGGTCCAGGTGCGCGACATCAGCCGGGCGCTGCGCAAGGATTTCGCCCGTTCGCAGTCGCAGTCCACCGAGGACGCCGACCTGGCTCGCGCCGAGCCGCGTTTCAACTTCGACAACAAGAGCTGGGCGCTGCCGGCGTCCGAGTCGGAGTACCAGGAAGGCATCAAGTCGCTGGATCGCTACCTGGCCCGTCTGTCCGACCCGAACCAGCCCAACGCGCAGTTCTATGCCCGCGCCGACAACCTGAACAACTGGCTGGGCGACGTCGCCACCCGCCTGGGCTCGCTGTCCCAGCGCCTGTCGGCGAGCGTCGGCCGGGTCAAGCTGAACACCAACATCAAGAACCCCGAAGAGGTACAGCCGGGCGAGGCGCCCAAGGTCGAGGAAGTGGTCCAGGAAACCCCCTGGCTGCAGATCGACAACGTCTTCTACGAGGCCCGGGGCCAGGCCTGGGCGCTGTCGCACCTGCTGCGCGCCATCGAGGTCGACTTCGCCGACGTGCTGGCGAAGAAGAACGCCACGGTCAGCGTGCGGCAGATCATCCGCGAACTGGAGGCCGCGCAGGAGCCGTTGTGGAGCCCGATGGTGCTGAACGGCAGCGGCTACGGCATCCTGGCCAACCACTCGCTGGTGATGGCCAACTACATTTCCCGCGCCAACGCCGCGGTGATCGACCTGCGCCAGCTGCTTTCCCAGGGCTGACCCATGGCCGCGCCGATCAGCGCCGAAGAGGTGGCCCACCGGGCCGCCTCCGACGCCGAACTCATCGCCTGGGTCGACGAGCAGGACCGCCCGCTCGGTAGCCTGCCGCGCGCGGAGCTGCGCGAGCGCGGGCTGATCGGTCGCGGCACCTTCATCCTGCTGTTCAACTCCGCCGGCGAGCTGTGCGTGCAGCGCCGGACCCTGAGCAAGGCGGTCTATCCCGGGTACTGGGACCTCGCCGCCGGCGGCATGGTCCAGGCCGGCGAGCCCTACGCCGACTCCGCCGCCCGCGAACTGGAGGAAGAGCTGGGAATCCGCGACGCGGTCCTGCGCGAACATGGTCGCTTCTTCTTCGACGAACCGGGCAACCGGCTCTGGTGCGCGGTGTTTTCCGCCGTCTCCGATGCGCCCTTGCGCCTGCAGGCGGAGGAAATCTCCGAGGCCCGCTTCATCCGTCCCGAACTGGCGCTGGAGGAGGCTCGCAGCTTGCCATACTGCCCCGATTCCCTGCAGGCGTTGCGCCTGTACCTGGACGCCTGAGCCGCGGATGTCGCCATTTCACCGATCAATGGCGCATTTTCGCTCTTAGCATTTGCTCGCAATGCTGCTAAATTGCGCGACCTTTTCGGGCGGTCCCCATGCCGCCCCTGCGCAGCCCCTGCCTGAGTGGGGCGTCGCGGTCGGCTCCCGCCGGCCATCGTTGTTGACCTGGCCCGTCGAGGCCATTCTGGGGGAAACGCCCGGTGGTCAAAAAAGCTTCGTCCCTGTCCGCCCTCGGCGGGCTGGTGTATTCCACGGATGGCGGCCGGCATTGCCCGGACTGCCAGCAACCCAAAGACGCCTGCATCTGCGGGCAGGCCGTAGCGCCTGTCGGCGACGGGATCGCGCGCGTGCGCCGCGAGACCAAGGGCCGCGGCGGCAAGACGGTGACCACCATCAGTGGCCTGCCGCTCGCCGGCGATGCGCTCAAGGAGCTGGCCAGCGCGCTGAAGCGGCGCTGCGGCACCGGCGGCAGTCTCAAGGACGGCGTGGTGGAGATCCAGGGCGAGCATGTCGAACTGCTGATCGACGAACTCCTCAAGCGCGGTTTCAAGGCGAAGAAGTCCGGCGGCTGACCGCGTTCTCCCCTGCAGAGAGCGGGCAGGTCCGGCACCGCGAGGCCGCGCCAGCCCTTTCCCTAGATGGGAGACTGCGGATACCCGCATGAGCGGATTTCCTCGGCTTTCCTAAACTACCGCCCAGTGTGGCGGTCAACACGGCAACGTCACATCCTCCGGCTAGCCTCCACCACAGGCGTGCCGGCCCAGGGCCATCCGGAGATCCCGGCGCCCGCCCGACCCCGAACATTGAGGAGATCACCGCGCATGGCCGCTCGACGGACTCGCAAAGACGATGGCAGCAACTGGACCGTGGCCGACAGCCGCGGCGTATACGGCATCCGCCACTGGGGTGCGGGTTATTTCGCCATCAACGATGGCGGCAATGTCGAAGTGCGTCCGCAGGGTGCCGACTCGACGCCCATCGATCTCTACGAGCTGGTCGGCCAGCTGCGCGAGGCGGGCCTGAGCCTGCCGCTGCTGGTGCGCTTCCCGGATATCCTGCAGGACCGCGTGCGCAAGCTCACCGGCGCCTTCGACGCGAACATCGAGCGCCTCGAATACCAGAGCCGCTATACCGCGCTGTATCCGATCAAGGTCAACCAGCAGGAAGCGGTGGTGGAGAACATCATCGCCACCGAGAACGTCTCCATCGGCCTGGAGGCAGGCTCCAAGCCGGAACTCATGGCGGTGCTGGCGCTGGCCCCGAAGGGCGGCACCATCGTCTGCAACGGCTACAAGGACCGCGAGTTCATCAAGCTGGCGCTGATGGGGCAGAAGCTCGGGCACAACGTGTTCATCGTGATCGAGAAGGAATCCGAGGTGCAGCTGGTGATCGAGGAGGCCGCCAACGTCGGCGTGCAGCCCCAGGTCGGCCTGCGCGTGCGGCTGTCCTCGCTGGCTTCGTCGAAGTGGGCAGACACCGGTGGCGAGAAGGCCAAGTTCGGCCTTTCCGCCGCCCAGCTGCTGTCGGTGGTCGAGCGCTTCCGCCAGGCCGGTCTCGACCAGGGCGTGCGCCTGCTGCATTTCCACATGGGCTCGCAGATCGCCAACCTGGCCGACTACCAGCACGGCTTCAAGGAAGCCATCCGCTACTACGGCGAGCTGCGCGCGCTCGGCCTGCCGGTGGATCACATCGACGTTGGCGGCGGCCTCGGCGTCGACTACGACGGCACCCATTCGCGCAACGCCAGCTCGATCAACTACGACATCGATGACTATGCCGGCGTGGTGGTCGGCATGCTCAAGGAGTTCTGCGACGCCCAGGGCCTGCCGCATCCGCACATCTTCTCGGAGAGCGGCCGGGCGCTGACCGCGCACCATGCGGTGCTGATCACCCAGGTCACCGACGTCGAGCGGCACAACGACGACGTGCCGAAGATCGTCGATCTCGACGAGCAGCCGGAGATCGTCCGCTGGCTGGCCGAACTGCTCGGCCCGACCGATGCCGAGATGGTCACCGAGACCTACTGGCGCGCCACCCACTACATCGGCGACGCCGCCGCGCAGTATGCCGACGGCAAGATCAGCCTGGCGCAGAAAGCCCTCGCCGAGCAGTGCTACTTCGCTATCTGCCGGCGCCTGCACAACCAGCTCAAGGCCCGCCAGCGCTCCCACCGGCAGGTCCTCGACGAACTCAACGACAAGCTCGCCGACAAGTACATCTGCAACTTCTCGGTGTTCCAGAGCCTGCCGGATACCTGGGCCATCGGCCAGGTGCTGCCGATCCTGCCGCTGCACCGCCTGGGCGAGGAGCCGGATCGGCGCGCGGTACTGCAGGACCTGACCTGCGACTCCGACGGCAAGATCACCCAGTACGTCGACGAGCAGAGCATCGAGACCAGCCTGCCGGTGCACGAGGTGAAGGAGGGCGAGGACTACCTGATCGGGGTATTCCTGGTCGGCGCCTACCAGGAGATCCTCGGCGACATGCACAACCTGTTCGGCGACACCGACTCGGTGAACGTCTACCAGCGCGCAGACGGCGGCATCTATCACGCCGGCATCGAGACCCACGACACCATCGAGGACATGCTGCGCTACGTGCACCTGTCGCCGGAGGAACTGATGACCCTCTACCGCGACAAGGTCGCCGGGGCCAAGCTCACCGCCCGCGAGCGCAACCAGTACCTGGATGCGCTGCGCCTGGGGCTGACCCGCTCGGCGTACCTGTCCTGACTGGCTAGCCCGTCGGCGACGGGAAGCGAACCAGGCAATGGCCGGCGGGCGCGAGGCGCCCGCCGGCCGTTTCGTTTCCGTTGTCTGGGAGTTCCGCGCAACCCTTCATTTCTACTTCCCTGCCGGCGGTGGACGTCGGCGTGGTTGCCTGCTGTGTCCGGCGGATAACGCTTCGCAGCATTCGTCCTACCCGTGGGGGGGAAGGGCCGGACGTTTCCAGCGGCTCCTGGATGCTCCGCGCCTCAGAAGTATTTCAACCAGGCGATATCCCGCCGCCGCGCCTTGAAACCGGCGAACCAGTGCACCGCCGGGTACAGCGCCACGGCCAGCAGGATGCTGCACAGCCATAGCGCCGGCACCGAGGAGAAACCGAAGTAGTCGCCCCGGTTGGCGCCCCAGATCGCCAGCGCCAGCAGGTACAGCAGCTTCAGTAGGTAGAGATGCAGCAGGTAGAAGAACATCGGCGCTCCGCCGAACGCCACCAGGGCCTTGCCGCGACCGCTCCAGTCCAGGCGTTCGAACCAGGCCAGGAGCAGCAGGCCGATTCCCAGGGTGAGGGCGAGGAACAGCAGCGACGGCGGATACTTGGTGACGTTGAAGAAGCCCATCAGGGTGATCGCCGGCGTCTCGCCGAAGGCCCAGGGTTTCTCGCCATAGCCGTTGAGCAGGCGCAGCAGGATGAAGCCGAGCAGCAGCCCGCCACCGCCCGCCAGGAGGTAGCGTCGGCGCGTGGTTGCCGGCGTGGCGCCGCTGAACCAGTTGCCTGCGGCATAGCCCAGGGCGATCACACCGATCCACGGCAGCAGGGGGTAGGAGGTGCGCAGGCGCAGGGCGTCGCCCGCTTCGATCCAGCCACGGTCGTGGAGCACCGCCCACGGCAGATGCCAGGCCGAGCCGGGAGCGAAATGCAGCGGATCGAGCAGGTTGTGGCCGGCCACCAGCAGCACGCCGAGCGCCGCGAGCAGAGGGCGCGGCAACCAGAGCAGGGCGGCCAGGGCGAGCATGCTCAGGCCGATCGCCCAGATCACCTGGAGGTAGATCACCGTCGGCGGCAACTGGAAGGTCCAGGCGAAGTTCACCAGGGTCAGTTCCAGCGCCACCAGGAACAACCCGCGCTTGAACAGGAACGCCGAGACCGCCCGGCGTCCCTGGTGCTTCTCGCCGTAGAGGAATGCCGACAGGCCGGTGAGGAAGACGAACACCGGCGCGCACAGGTGCGCCAGGGTGCGGCTGAGGAACAGCGCCGGCTCGGTGCTGGCGACGTCCATCGGGTCGCCGACCTGGCGGTGCAGGAAAAAGGTCTCGCGGACATGGTCGAGCAGCATGAACAGCATCACCAGGCCGCGCAGGGCGTCGATGCTGTGCAGGCGGGAGGAATTGGAGACGGAGTTGGGCATGGCTGGGCTGGTCGTCGGAAAAGAGGGATGAGTATCACAGCCTGGCGGCGAGAAGCGAGAT
The DNA here is from genome assembly GCF_047199225.1 of Pseudomonas sp. DL. Taxonomy (NCBI): domain Bacteria; kingdom Pseudomonadati; phylum Pseudomonadota; class Gammaproteobacteria; order Pseudomonadales; family Pseudomonadaceae; genus Pseudomonas; species Pseudomonas sp. DL. The sequence continues at coordinate 5,617,700 of NZ_CP178323.1, read as the reverse complement.
AGAGCCGGGCATTGTATTGCGAGGCCGGAATCGAACTGGTAGCGTTATAGTATATCATTTCTTTTCTGGTGCGATTTCCCATGAGAGTCAGTGTGTCGCTTGTCCTCGGTGTCGGCCTCGGTTGCAGCAGTCCGGCGCTCTGGGCGGAAACGGAAAGTCCCGCGGAGCTGGAGGTCCTCACTGTCACCGCCGAAGCGGAGCGCGCGGAGGGCCCGGTGCAGGGCTACCGGGCCAATCGGTCGGCCAGCGCGACGCGCACCGACACCCGTATCGAGGACATCCCGCAAGCCATCAGCGTGGTGCCGCGCCAGGTGCTCGACGACCTTGACAGCGCTCGTATCGAACGGGCGCTGGACTTCGCCGGCGGGGTCTCGCGGCAGAACAACTTCGGCGGCCTGACGATGTTCGAGTACAACGTCCGTGGCTTCACCACTTCGGAGTTCTACCGCGACGGCTTCAGCGCCAACCGCGGCTATATGAACGCCCCGGACAGCGCCACCATCGAGCGCGTGGAAATCCTCAAGGGACCGGCCTCCAGCCTGTACGGGCGCGGCGATCCCGGCGGCACGGTGAACCTGGTGACCAAGAAGCCCCAGGCCGAGCGCTTCGCCCGCTTGCATGCCAGCGCCGGCAGCTGGGACCGCTACCGCTCGACCCTGGACCTGAACACGCCGCTGGACGAAGAGGGCGACCTGCTCTACCGGATGAACCTGGCGGTGGAGGACAGCAAGGGCTTCCGCGACTACGCCGACGGCCAGCGCCTGCTGGTGGCGCCATCGTTCAGCTGGCAACTGGACCCGGACACCTCGTTGCTGGTGGAAGCCGAGGTGGTGCGCAACCGCCAGGTCTTCGACCGCGGCACCGTGGCGCCGCACAACCACCTGGGCAGCCTGCCGCGCTCGCGGTTCTTCGGCGAACCGGACGACGGCAAGATCGACAACAACAACGAAACCCTCCAGGCCACCCTGCGCCATCACTTCAACGAGCAGTGGAGCCTGCGCCTGGCCAGCCACTACAAGCATGGCCACCTGGACGGCTACGCCTCGGAGAACTCCAGCCTCGCCGCCGACGGCTACAGCCTGCGCCGGGAGTACCGCTACCGCGACTTCGAGTGGCACGACAGCATCACCCAGCTCGACCTGCTCGGCGACCTCCATACCGGCTCGATTCGCCACCAGTTGCTGATGGGCCTCGAGTACGAGCGCTACCACAACGACGAACTGATCCTGCGTAGCATCCCGTCGCGCAACCCCTATGCCATCGACATCCGCCGGCCGGTCTACGGCCAGCCGAAACCACCCTTCGGACGCGACGACCGCAACCACGAGGAAGTCGACGCGATGGCCCTCAACCTGCAGGACCAGATCGAGTTCAGCGAGAAATGGCGCGGCCTGCTCGGCGTGCGCTTCGACCGCTACCGCCAGGACATGAACGCCACGCGCCTGAACAATGGCCGCTTCCGCGACACCAGCTCGCAGCAGACCCAGCGTGCCGCCACCCCGCGCATCGGCGTGCTGTACCAGGCGACCCCGGAGGTCGGCCTGTTCGCCAACGCCTCGAAATCCTTCAAGCCCAATGGTGGTACCGACATGGCCGGCAAGGCCTTCGACCCGGAGGAGGGGCGCGGCTACGAGGCGGGGGTGAAGCTCGACCTGCTCGATGGCCGGCTGGGCATGACACTCGCCGCGTTCCACCTGAAAAAGAAGAACGTGCTCACCGCCGACCCGAGCAATCCCGGTTACCAGCAGACCGCCGGCGAGGCGCGCAGCCAGGGCTTCGACCTGCAGTTCAGCGGCCAGCTCACCGAGCAGTTGCGGCTGATCGGCGCCTACGCCTATATCGACGCCGAAGTGACCAAGGATGAGAACATCGCTCGCGGCAGCCGCCTGCTCAACGTGCCGAAGCACAGCGGCAGCCTGATGGGCGTCTACGAGTTCCGCGAAGGCTGGCTGCACGGCGCCGATGCCGGCGCGGCGGTCAACTATGTCGGCGAGCGCGCCGGCGACAGCAGCGACAGCGGCTTCGAACTGCCGGCCTACACCACCGTCGACCTGCTCGCGCGCTATCCGCTGGCGAGCAATGCCACCCTCGGGGTGAACGTCAACAACCTCTTCGATCGTCGCTACTACGAGCGTTCCTATAACAACGTCTGGGTCGCCCCCGGCGAGCCGCGCAACCTGACCATGAGCCTGACCCTGAACTACTGAGCCCTCTACCGCCGCCAGGAAGCCATGCCATGCAAGGACGCACACCGCTGCTGGAAACCCTCCGCGAACTGGAATGCGAGATTCGCCTGCTCACCGTCTATGCCCGCGAGTGTTGCGGCTGCTACGAGATCCTCAGGCGCAAGCTCGACCGTCTGAGCGGACTGATCGGGGAGGATTGCAGCCGGGCGCAGTGGCAGGCCGATTCGGACGATCCTGCGTTGCAGGCGCTCGGCCTGCGCCTGCGCGACGCGGCGGTGCAGGCCCTCTGCGAACTGGAGAAGCACCTTTGCCAGGGCGTGCTGCATGAACCCGGCGAGATGGGCCGCTACCTGGGTAGCCTGCTGGAATCCATCCGCGGCGAACTCGACAGCGCCGGGATAGATGCCGATGCACGGGTCCTGTTCGTCGGCTCCGGTGCCCTGCCGACCTCGGCCCTGGTGCTGGCGCGGGAGGTCGGCGCACATTTGTGCTGCCTGGACATCGACGAGGAGGCCCTGGGCTGTGCCCGCGAGATCGCCCGCTGCCAGGGGCTGGAGGCGCGCATGCAGTTTTCCTCGCTGCCGCCGGCGGAACTGGCGTTTTCCCGCGATGCCACGCATTTCCTGATCGCTTCGCTGGTGCAGCAGAAAAGCGCGGTGCTGGCGCAGATCCGCCAGGTCATGCGCGCCGACGCCAAGGTCCTGCTGCGTCACGGCAGCGGCATCAAGGGACTGTTCAACTACCCGGTGGAACCGGCCGAACTGGAGGGCTGGCGGGTTTGCGCGGAGCGGGTCAGCCAGCCGCTGTACGACACCCTGATCCTGGAGAAGGCCGGTCGATGAATGCCGCTGATGAGAGCCTGGGCAACGTCCTGCTGGTCGGTCTGGGCGCGGTGGCGATCCAGGTCGCGCTGGACCTGCGCCGCCACGGTGCCGGTCGCCTCGGCGCGCTGAACCATCCCGGCCGGCGCAGCCAGCGGATCGCCGAGGCCCTGGCGCGCGGCGCCTGCCTGCAGCTGGAAGGGCAGGGGCAGCATCGCTGGCTGTCCGGCAACGCCGCGCTGGACGTCTTCCACCAGGACCCCGCTGAGCTTCGCGACGATTGGCAGACCCTGGTGCTCTGCGTGCCGGGCGACAGTTACCTGGACGTGGTCCGCGGGTTGCCCTGGGAGCGACTCGGCGGGGTGCGCACGCTGCTGCTGGTGTCCGCCTTCATCGGCGCCAACCTGCTGGTGCGCAGCGCCCTGCCGGCGGGGTGCCAGGCGACCGTGCTGAGCCTGTCCAGCTACTACGCGGCGACCAAGGTGATCGACGAGACACAACCGCTGCGGGCCCTGACCAAGGCGGTCAAGCGCAGGGTCTACCTGGGTTCCAGCCGGCCGGACTGCCCGGCGCGGGAGACCTGGCGGCGAGTCCTGGCCGGCAGCGGGGTGGAGGTGGTACCCCTGGCGACGCCGGAAGCGGCGGAGGGCCGCAACGTCACCACCTACGTGCACAGTCCGTTCTTTCTCGGCGAGTTCGCCCTCGCCCGGATACTTTCCGAGCAGGGGCCACCCGGTTTCATGTACAAGCTCTACCCGGAGGGACCTATCACCCCCGGGGCCATCGGCGCCATGCGGCGGCTGTGGTGCGAGCTGAGCGAACTGTTGCGGCGGATGGGCGCCGAGCCGTTGAACCTGCTGCGGTTCCTCAACGACGACAACTACCCGGTGCACGAGACGATGCTGCCGCGCGCGGCCATCGACGGCTTCGCCGAGGCCGGCGCCGAGCGCCAGGAATACCTGCTGTTCGTGCGCTACGCGGCGTTGCTGGTCGATCCGTTCTCTCCGGCCGACGAGCAGGGTCGCCACTTCGACTTTTCCGCCGTGCCGTTCCGCCGCGTCAGTCGCGACGAAGACGGACTCTGGCGGCTCCCGCGGGTGCCGCTGGAGGACTATCGCAAGCTGGCGCTGATCGTCGCGCTGGCCGCCCACTTCGACCTGGCCATGCCGCAGGCGCGCAGCCTGTTGGCGAGCTACGAGAACGCCGTGTCCCGATTCATCGATTGCCAAGGAGCGAGCCAGTGCCATCCAAGCCTGTATCCGATCGACAGCCGTCCGGCGGCGGACGCCATCTATCGCCAATGGTGCTCGACCTGCTGAAGAGCGGGGTGCTGCTGGCGGTGCTGGCGTCCTTCACCTTCAGCGTGATGAACGCCCTGGTCAAGGAAGCCAGCGCCACCCTGCCGGCTGCCGAGATCGTGTTCTTCCGCAGCGCCATCGGTACCCTGCTGATCTATCTGCTGATGCGCCAGGCCGGTGTCGCCCTGTCGCGCCAGGGCGTGCCGATGCTGCTGGTGCGCGGGGTGATGGGGGCGCTGTACCTGGTCTGCTATTTCTACGCCATCGCCCATATCCCGCTGGCGGACGCGAGCATCCTGGCGCACATGTCGCCGTTCTTCGTCATCCTCTTCTCCGCGCTGTTCCTCGGCGAGCGGATTCCCCGGGCGGTCTATTGGCTGTTGCTGGTGGTGGTGCTCGGCGCGCTGATGATCGTCAAGCCGTTCAGCTATTCCAGCTACTCGGTATACGCCGTGGTCGGCTTGCTCAGTGCGGTGTTCGCCGCCGGTGCCTCGGTGGCGATCCGCCAACTGAGCGCGCGGCACCATACCTACGAGATCGTCTTCTACTTCCTGGCGGTGGCCACCCTGGTGGCCATCCCGCTGATGTGGAACGACTTCGTGGTGCCGGCGACGCTGCGCGAGTGGGGGCTGCTGCTGGCCATCGGGGTCGTATCGCTACTCGGCCAGGTGTTCCTAACCCGCGCCTTCAGTCACGAGAGCGCGACCATCGTTGCGGTGACCCGCTATATCGGCATCGTCTTCAACGCCGGCTGGGGCTGGCTGTTCTGGAGCGAGGTGCCGGACGCACTGACCATCGCCGGCGGCGTGCTGATCGTGGTGGCGTGCATCGCGCTGTCGCGGACGAAGAAGGGCTGAGCCTCCGGCGCGACCAGCTCCCGCTGCTTCGCGCCGGACCGCGCCTAGAGTACGTAGCGCCAGATCGCCACGAAGTGGAGGAGGCTGCCGGCGATCACGAACAGGTGCCAGATGCCATGCCAGTGGCGGAAGCGGTGGTCATAGGCATAGAAGACGATCCCTACGGTATAGAGCACGCCGCCGGCCGCCAGCCAGGTGAAGCCGGCGCTGCCGAGGGCGGCGAGCAGCGGTTTCACCGCGATCAGCACGATCCAGCCCATCACCGCGTAGATCACCACCGACAGCACTCGCGCCTCGGAGCGTGGCTTGATCTCCTGGAGCATGCCGAGTACCGCCAGGCCCCAGACGATGCCGAACAGCGTCCAGCCCCAGGGACCGCGCAGCGTGACCAGGCAGAAAGGCGTGTAGCTGCCGGCGATCAGCAGGTAGATGGACAGGTGGTCGAGCTTGCGCATCACCACCTTCGCTCGCCCGCGCACGCTGTGGTAGGCGGTCGAGATGCTGTAGAGCAGCGTCAGGGTGACGCCGTAGACGCCGACCCCGACGATCTTCCACGGACTGCCGTTGAGGCTCGCCTGGACCGTCAGCCAGACGGCGCCGGTACAGGCGGCGACCGCACCGATCAGGTGGGTCCAGGCATTGAGTCTTTCACCGTGATACATGACGCATGATCCTCCCGCGATGGACAACGCCATGGTAGGGCATGTCGGGGTGGTGTGGGTCCTGACCTTTTATTGGCGTTTTCCGTGACGGTTGCATGAAGGTTTTCCTCATCCCTCCCTGCTCGTTGGAACGGATAAAGGCTTGACGGTTTTAATTATGGTCATAATATTAAGTGTGTAATATAAACAGCCGCTGTCAGCGGTCAGGCTTTTTTCCAGCGAGAACCCACATGAACGAACAGATTGGCAATGGCGTCGCCCTGGTCACCGGCGCCTCTTCCGGAATCGGCGCGACCTACGCCGAGCACTTGGCCCGCCGTGGCCACGACCTGTTGCTGGTGGCGCGCGACCGGCAACGCCTGGAAGCCCTGGCGGATCGACTTCGCCAAGCCCACGGGGTCAGGGTGGAGATCCTGCGCGCCGACCTGTCCGAGCGCGACGATAGGTTGCGGGTCGAGCGACGGTTGCGCGACGACGCCTCGATCGCGTTGCTGGTGAACAACGCCGGCGTGGCGATGAACGGTCCGCTGGCCGATGCCGACATGGACCGGGCGGAGCGGATGATCGCCCTCAACGTAGTGGCCCTGACCCGCCTGGCTGCCGGCGCGGCGGAGGGGTTCCGCCGGCGTGGCGGCGGCGCCATCGTCAACCTTGGTTCGGTGGTGGCGCTGGCGCCGGAGTTGTTCAATGCCGTCTATAGCGCGACCAAGGCCTACGTGCTGAGCCTGAGCCAGTCGCTGCAGCACGAGCTGGCCGGCAGCGGCGTTTACGTCCAGGCGGTGCTGCCCGGCGTCACCCGTACCGAGATCTGGGAGCGCAGCGGCGCCGGAATCGCCGGGATTCCCGCGGAGATGGTGATGGAGGTCGAGGATCTGGTGGAGGCAGCGCTGGTCGGTTTCGATCGGCGTGAAGCGGTGACCATCCCGTCGTTGCCGGATGCGGCCGATTGGCAGGCGCTGATGACGGCGCGGGCCAGGCTCGCGCCCAATCTGTCGCGGCAGCGGCCGGCCGAGCGCTACCTCGGCTGAGGCCCTAGCGCTCCATCTGCTCCAGCAGCTTCTTGCGCGTCGCTTCCAGTATCCGTTGCGACAGCGCCTCATCCTGCACGCTGCGCGACAGTTGCAGCGCGCCGACCAGCGAAGCGAGCAGCAGCACGGCGCGCTCGCCTGCGTCCTCGCCCTCCAGGGCCGCTTCGATCATCGCCAGGCGCTTGCGCACGATGCTGTCGGTGGTCGGGCTCGGCGTGCCGCGCTGGCCGAGTTCCGCCGACAGGGTCGGCAACGGGCAGCCGGCGCCGGGGTTATCGCGGTGACGCGGCGACAGGTACTGCTCTATCAGCAGCGCCAGCGGTCGTTCCGCCTCCGCCAGGGGCGCGGTGATTTCGTCGAGTTGCGCCGCGGCATGCCGCAACGCGGTTTCCACCAGGTCGTCCTTGGACTTGAAGTGCGCGTAGAAGCCGCCATGGGTCAGGCCCAGGGCCTTCATCAGCGGTTGCAGCCCGGTGGCGCCGACGCCGTCCTGGCGGAACAGCCGGGCAGCCTCCTCGACGATACGCCGGCGGGTCTTCTGCTTGTGGTCTTCGGGATAACGCATGGCTTCGATACCTTGGAATGCAGGTCGTCATCTTAACGCCTGGCGGCCTTCCCTGGCGAAGCCGCGTTCATCCGGCCATGTGCAGGACCAGGCAGGTGGTCGAGCCGACGGCGTAGAGACGGTCGTCGACATCGTACAACCGGCCCTCGGCGACCGCCGTCGAGCGGCCGAGGTGCACCACCCGGCCTTCGGCGCGCACCGGGCCGACCTTGTCGGTCAGCGCGCGCAGGTAGCTGATCCGCAGGTCGGTGGTGGTATAGCCCTGGCCGGCCTGGAGCCGGGTATGGATCGCGCAGCCCATGCAGGAGTCCAGCAGCGACGCGGCGTAGCCGCCGTGCACGCTACCCAGCGGATTGTAGTGGCGGCGGTCCGGGGTGCCCTGGAACAGGAAGCGCCCTTCGGACCACTCGATGGGAACGAAGTCGACCAGTTCGCCGTAGGGCGGACAGGGCAGTTGGCCGCTGCCGATGCGGTCGAAGAACTCCTGCGGGGAGAGCGCGGCGACTTGCGCCAGCTCCAGGGTTCCGCTGGCGCCGAGGCGGGCGCGGGCGGCCCGCTCGGTGGCGATCCAGGCGTTCAGGCGATCTTCGCGGCCGGGCTGTTCCATGGTAGTGCTCCTGTCGTGGTGGGAAAGGGTTGCAGGAAAATTACGGTCATCATATAAGCTTTGCATGACGAGCGAAATACAATCGCTTTCGGTCCCTCTACGCGGCGTTTCCTCTATTTGCGCCGGCGTCGCCTACGCTGAGGGGGCCGTGGCGGGACAACCGAGGAGCAGGATGATGGAAAGCTATGACGTGATCGTGATCGGCGCCGGTCCGGGGGGCTACAACGCTGCCATTCGCGCCGGCCAGCTGGGCCTGAAGGTGGCCTGCGTGGAGGGTCGCGAAACCCTCGGCGGGACTTGCCTGAACGTCGGCTGCATGCCGTCCAAGGCCCTGTTGCACGCCTCGGAGCTATACGCCGCGGCGAGCGGCGGCGAGTTCGCCCGGCTCGGCATCCGGGTCAGCCCGGAACTGGACCTGGCGCAGATGATGAAGCAGAAGGACGAGAGCGTCGCCGCCCTGACCCGTGGCGTCGAATTCCTCTTCCGCAAGCACAAGGTGCAGTGGATCAAGGGCTGGGCGCGCTTGCAAGGCGAGGGCCGGGTCGGCGTGGCCCTTGCCGACGGCGGCCACGCGCAACTGGAGGCGCGCGACATCGTTATCGCCACCGGTTCGGAACCGGCGCCGCTGCCCGGCGTGCCTGTGGACAACCAGCGCATCCTCGACTCCACCGGCGCCCTGGAGTTGGTCGAAGTGCCTCGCCACCTGGTGGTGATCGGCGCCGGCGTGATCGGCCTGGAGCTTGGTTCGGTCTGGCGCCGGCTGGGCGCACAGGTCACGGTGCTGGAGTACCTCGAGCGGATCTGCCCGGGGCTGGATGGGGAAACCGCAAGGACCCTGCAGCGCGCCCTGACCCGCCAGGGCATGCGGTTTCGCCTCGGCACCCGCGTGGTCGCCGCGCGCAGTGGCGAGCAGGGCGTCGAACTCGACCTGCAACCGGCCGCCGGCGGCGCTACGGAATCGCTGCAGGCGGACTACGTGCTGGTGGCCATCGGCCGGCGCCCCTATACCGAAGGACTGGGGCTGGAGACGGTCGGCCTGGCCAGCGATCGTCGCGGCATGCTGGAGAACCAGGGACAGCGCAGCGCGGCGCCGGGCGTCTGGGTGATCGGCGACGTGACCTCGGGACCGATGCTGGCGCACAAGGCCGAGGAAGAGGCGATCGTCTGCATCGAGCGGATCGCCGGGCATGCGGCGGAGATGAACGCCGAGGTGATTCCGTCGGTCATCTACACCCAGCCGGAAGTGGCCAGCGTCGGCCTCGGCGAGGAGCAGCTGCAGGCGGCGAGGCGCGAGTACAAGGTCGGACGCTTCCCGTTCAGCGCCAACAGCCGGGCGAAGATCAACCACGAGAGCGAAGGCTTCATCAAGATCCTCTCCGATGCCCGCAGCGACCAGGTGCTCGGCGTGCACATGATCGGGCCGGGCGTCAGCGAGATGATCGGCGAAGCCTGCGTGGCCATGGAGTTCAGCGCCTCGGCGGAGGACCTCGCGCTGACCTGCCATCCGCATCCGACCCGCTCCGAGGCGCTGCGCCAGGCGGCGATGGACGTGCATGGCCGGGCCATGCAGAACTGAGGGCTCAGCCGCGCATGCCGAAGCCGCGCGCCATCAGCGTAGCCAGCAACGGAATGACCAGCAGCAGGAGCAGTTGCAGGCGCACCGCCAGGACCACCCGCCGGCCCCGGGCCGGCGTCACCGCCGGCACTTCGCCGGCCTTGAGGGCGCCGCGCCAGCCAAGGAAGGTAACGGTCGGCAACAGCGAGACCAGGGCAGCGAGGACGAATAGCCCGACCTTGGCGTGGAACAGACCATTGTGCAGGTAATAGTCGACGCCCTTGCCGTACCACAGCACCCGCGCCAGCCCGCTGGCCAGTACCGCCAGGGCGCAGAGGCCGTAGCCGCGGTCGATCGCCGCCAGGCTGCGGGCGCGCTCCAGGTCCAGCGGCAGGCGCAGCAGGCGGTGCTGCAACACCAGCAGGGCGAACAGCAGGAAGATCGACAGGTAGTGCAGGTAGGCGACGATTGCCTGGGCCATGGCGGCGCTCCTCGGGGTGGGATGGGCACAGTCAAGCAGACCCCGGGCCAATGTGCCTGACGGCGCTTCCGGTATTCCCCGAGAATGCGTCTAGAATCGAGCTGGCCATTTTCCGGAGCCCGCCATGACCCCGCTGACGCCCGAGCAGACCCATGCCTACCTGCACCATATCGGCATCGACGATCCCGGTCCGCCGAGTCTGGCGAGTCTCGACCGACTGATCGACGCGCATCTGCGCCGGGTCGCCTTCGAGAACCTCGACGTGCTGCTCGACCGTCCCATCGAGATCGACGCCGACAAGGTTTTCGCCAAGGTCGTCGAGGGCAGCCGCGGTGGTTATTGCTTCGAACTCAACTCGCTGTTCGCCCGCCTGCTGCTGGCCCTCGGCTACGAGCTGGAACTGCTGGTGGCACGGGTACGCTGGGGACTCCCGGAGGACGCGCCGCTGACCCAACAATCGCATCTGATGCTGCGTCTGTACCTGGCGGAGGGCGAGTTCCTGGTGGATGTCGGCTTCGGCTCGGCCAATCCGCCGCGAGCACTGCCTTTGCCGGGCGACGAGGCGGACGCCGGACAGGTGCATTGCGTGCGCCTGGTCGACCCGCACGCCGGTCTCTACGAAAGCGCCGTGCGCGGTCGCAGCGGCTGGCTGCCGCTGTACCGCTTCGACCTGCGCCCGCAGTTGTGGATCGATTACATCCCGCGCAACTGGTACACCTCGACCCACCCGCACAGCGTGTTCCGCCAGGGCCTGAAGGCCGCCATAACCGAGGGCGACCTGCGCCTGACCCTGGCCGACGGGCTGTTCGGCCAGCGCGCCGGCAACGGCGAGACGCTGCAGCGCCAACTGCGCGACGTCGAGGAACTGCTGGACATCCTGCAGACCCGTTTTCGCCTGCGCCTCGACCCGGCCTCCGAAGTGCCGGCGCTGGCGCGACGGCTGGCGGGACTGATCTCCGCCTGAGCGCTTTTGGCCGGTGTCTTTTCGCCGGACTCCTGCGGGAATTTTCCGATGTTCCATAGAAGCCTGAACGAAACGGCTTTTTCGGTTGACCTCGTCTGGCAAGAGGTCTATAAAACCCCCGCCCGCAGAGCCGGGCACTTTCTTTCCCCCTACGAAGAGAGCCATGGACAGTATTCCCAGTAGTCGTCGCCCGGCCCAGCAGATGCCGGCTGGTGCGATGACCCAAACCAACGCACGACGGAACCCGCAACGGGTCGGTCGGTTGAGCGGCATCCTGGGCTGACCCACTGCTTCTCACCCGTGTCCGGCACGCCGGGTACAGGTGAGTCATGAACTTCGAGAATTCGGTATCCCCCGGCGTATCCGCCTTCGTGGCGAAGATGCGCGTGCGCGCCGCGCAGTCCCCCGGCGCGATCCTTCCCGGCCACGGCCATCCTGCGAGCCTCGCCTGGCGTGTCGACCCGGCCGGCGGTCGCCTGGAGTATCGCCGCCTGGAGACGCAGGTCGAAGAGAACCCTGAGAGCGGTCGCCGCCCGATGCGCGGCTGACGCTTTCTCCTGCCCAACCCTTCGCACAAGGAGCCTGCCATGGACGAACCACCAAGTCGGCCTGCTGCGTGCCGCCTGAGCGGCCGCGCGCAGTGGGCCTCACCCGGACAAGCCGAACATTCTTCCCACCGATCGCGAACATCGCGACCCGGCACGCCTTTGCCTGTCACCTGACCGGCAACCGACTCGTGTCGCCGTCGCGCAGCTCGCGACAGGAGACCGAGTCATGAGCGTAGCGACCCAACGCAATACCCAGCTCGATACCGAGCGCCGCAACGACCGACTGTCCATGCGCGCCGCCCGCGAAGCGCAGAACAGCCTGGAAACCACCCTCACCAACGTCCGCGGTCGCCAGGATGGCCTCGACCAGGCCGAGGCCGCCGCCCGGCTGCACGCCGACGGCCCCAACGAAGTGGCCCACGACCGTCCGCCACACGTCCTGGTGCAATTGCTGCAGGCGTTCAACAACCCCTTCATCTACGTGCTGATGACGCTCTCTGCGATCAGCTTCTTCACCGACTTCTGGCTGCCCCTGCAGGACGGTGAGGAAACCGATCTCACCGGCGTCATCATCGTCCTCTGCATGGTCCTGGTCAGCGGCCTGATGCGCTTCTGGCAGGAATACCGTTCGGGCAAGGCCGCCGAGGCGCTCAAGGCCATGGTGCGGAACACCGCCACCGTGCTGCGCCGCGACGAGCGCGGGATGCGCGGCGAGCTGCGGGAAATCCCCATGGGCGAACTGGTGGTCGGCGACATCGTGCGCCTGTCCGCCGGCGACATGATCCCCGCCGACATCCGCCTGATCGAATCGCGCGACCTGTTCATCAGCCAGGCCGTACTCACCGGCGAGGCGCTGCCGGTGGAGAAATACGACACCCTCGGCGCGGTCCGCGAGAAGTCCGCCAAGCGGATCGCCGCCGACCAGCAGGACCTGCTCGAACTGCCGAACATCTGCTTCATGGGCACCAACGTGGTCAGCGGCACGGCCACCGCGGTGGTGGTTGCCACCGGTGCGCGCACCTATTTCGGTTCGCTGGCCCGTTCCATCGTCGGTTCGCGGGCGCAGACCGCCTTCGACCGTGGGGTGAACAGCGTCAGTTGGCTGCTGATCCGCTTCATGCTGGTGATGGTGCCGATCGTGCTGCTGATCAACGGTTTCACCAAGGGCGACTGGACCGAGGCGTTCATGTTCGCTCTCGCCGTGGCGGTCGGCCTGACCCCGGAAATGCTGCCGATGATCGTCAGCGCCAACCTGGCCAAGGGCGCGGTGGCGATGTCGCGGCGCAAGGTGGTGGTCAAGCGCCTCAACGCGATCCAGAACTTCGGCGCCATGGACGTGCTCTGCACCGACAAGACCGGCACCCTGACCCAGGACCGGATCATCCTCGAGCATCACGTCGACGTTGCCGGCCGGCGCTGCGACCGGGTCCTGCAAATGGCCTGGCTGAACAGCTTCCACCAGTCCGGGATGAAGAACCTGATGGACCGCGCGGTGGTCGCCTTCGTCGAACAGAACCCGCGCATCACGCCGTCGGATGCCTGGCGCAAGGTCGACGAACTGCCCTTCGATTTCGTCCGTCGGCGTCTCTCGGTGATCCTCGAGGGCAAGGACGGCGAACACCTGCTGGTGTGCAAGGGCGCGGTCGAGGAAATGCTCGAGATCGCCACCCGCGTGCACCAGGACGGTGTCGACCTGCCGCTCGACGAGGAACGCCGCCGGGCCCTGCTGGCGCTGGCCGAGCAATACAACCGCGACGGCTTCCGCGTGCTCCTGCTCGGCACCCGCAGCCTCTCGCGCACGGAGTCCCAGGCCCAGTACGGCGCCAGCGACGAGCGCGACCTGGTGATCGCCGGCCTGCTGACCTTCCTCGATCCACCGAAGGAAACCGCCGGCCCGGCCATCGCCGCGTTGCGCGAGAACGGCGTGGCGGTGAAGGTGCTCACCGGCGACAACCCGGTGGTCAGCGCGAAGATCTGCCGCGAGGTCGGCCTGGACGTCGGCGAGCCGCTGCTCGGTCGCGACATCGACCTGATGGACGATGCCACCCTGCAACGCCTGGCCGAGGAGCGCACGGTGTTCGCCAAGCTGACGCCGCTGCAGAAGTCGCGGGTGCTCAAGGCCCTGCAGGGCAACGGACACACCGTTGGCTTCCTCGGCGACGGCATCAACGACGCCCCCGCGCTGCGAGATGCCGATGTCGGCATCTCGGTGGACAGCGGCACCGACATCGCCAAGGAATCGGCCGACATCATCCTCCTGGAAAAAAGCCTGATGGTCCTGGAGGAGGGCGTTATCAAGGGCCGCGAGACCTTCGGCAACATCATGAAGTACCTGAACATGACTGCCAGCTCCAACTTCGGCAACGTGTTCTCGGTACTGGTGGCCAGCGCCTTCATCCCCTTCCTGCCGATGCTGGCGATCCACCTGCTGCTGCAGAACCTGATGTACGACATCTCCCAGCTGTCGCTGCCGTGGGACAAGATGGACAAGGAGTTCCTCGCCAAGCCGCGCAAGTGGGACTCGAAGAACATCGGCCGCTTCATGGTCTGGATCGGCCCGACCTCGTCGATCTTCGACATCACCACCTACGCGCTGATGTGGTTCGTGTTCGCCGCCAACAGCCCGGAAATGCAGTCGCTGTTCCAGTCCGGCTGGTTCATCGAGGGCCTGCTCTCGCAGACCCTGGTGGTGCACATGCTGCGTACCCAGAAGATTCCCTTCATCCAGAGCACCGCGGCGCTGCCGGTGATGCTGATGACCGGGCTGGTGATGGCGCTGGGCATCTACGTGCCGTTCTCGCCGCTGGGGGCGATGGTCGGCCTGCAGCCGCTGCCGTGGGAGTACTTCCCCTGGCTGGTGGGCACGCTGCTCTGCTACTGCGTCACCGCGCAGACCATGAAGACCCTCTACATCCGCCGCTTCGGCCAGTGGTTCTGAGCGATCGGCCGGGCTTCGTCCCGGCCTTTCCCGGCGCGTCGGCAAGCCTCGCCGCGCCGCGCAACGCACACCGGACCCACGCATGGAGAGACGCATCATGACCCTGCACGACCGGCGCCCGCGGGCGCCCCTTTTCCAACCGCTGCCGGCCGCGCTGCGACGCGCCCTGTCCTGGCGCCTGGGCTTCGTCGCCGCCGCGCTAGCCTGCGTCCTGCTGCTGGCGCTGCTGTCCGAGGCTCGCGCCGCGGGCGGCGCCTACCGGGTCGACGACGGCGAGATCGACCCCGTCGGCGAATGCAACCTGGACGCCTGGCACCAGCGCGAACGCCACCACGGCAACCGCTACCAGTCGGTGCTGTCGCCAGCCTGCACCTTCTCCGCCCTACCATCGGTGCAGCTCGGCGCGGCGCTGGTGCGCGAGGGCGACGCAGGCGATCGGCACAGCCGCCTCAGCCCCGAGCTGAAGACACCGCTGCTGGCCCGCGACGACCTCGGCCTGGCGTTGGCCTTCGCGCTCTCGGCGGATCTCTACCTGGACCGCCGGCACGCCTTCGAAGGCGCCGGCTTCAACCTGCCGCTGAGCTACCAGCCGTTCGAGGCCCTGCGCCTGAACGCCGGGGTCGGCCTGGGGCATGCCTACGCCGAGGGCGAGCGCCGGCATCGCTGGAACTGGGGCATGGGCATGGAATACCGCGTTGGCCAGCCGTTGACCCTGATCGCCGAACGCTTCGGCGAGTCGGCCGGCGACAGCGGCTGGCAGGCCGGACCGCGGCTGCACCTGGGCGAACGGCTGGACCTCGATCTGCTGGTCGGCGGCCACCTGCGCGGCGAGCGCGAGCGATGGCTGGTCTCGGGAGCGACCTTGCGTTTCTGAGCCCAAGGGCGTGCCGCGCTGCGGCGCGCTCCTCCACCGAGGAAGCAGCCATGAACGTCGTACGCAAATGCCTGGGCGCGTCTCGCCGCGCGCTCTGTGGCCTGGCAGCACGGCTGCTGGCAAAGGCCGCGCACCTGCTGATGGTGGTCAGCGTGCGCGCATACGCCAGCGGCCGCCTGAGCCAGGTCGAAGTGAAATACCTGCTGGACTGCTCGAGCGCGCTCAACCGTGCATCGCTCAGGCTGGCCATGGGTCAATGAGCCCGTTCCCTTCACGATCCATTCCGAACCGGGAGTTCCGCCATGCTGGGAACCATCCTCCTGATCAACCTGGCCGGTGCCGTGGCCCTCCTGTTGTGGGGCACGCACATGGTCTCCAGCGGCGTGCTGCGCGGTTTCGGCACTGTGCTGCGCAACTGGCTCGGCCGCCACCTGGGCAACCGCTGGCTGGCCCTGCTCGCCGGGCTCGGCATCACCGGCCTGCTGCAGAGCAGCACCGCCACCAGCCTGATGGCAGCGTCCTTCACTGCCAGTGGCACCCTGGGCCTGGCGCCGGCGCTGGCAGTGATGCTCGGCGCCAACGTCGGCACCACCCTGGTGGTGCAACTGCTCAGCTTCGACACCTCGTTGCTGGCGCCGCTGGCCCTGCTGTCCGGCCTGCTGCTGTTCCGCCTGGGCGACGGTCCACGCCTGGAGAGCCTTGGCCAGTGCCTGATCGGACTCGGCCTGATGCTCCTGGCGCTGGCGTTGCTCGGCCATTCCCTGCAGCAGATCGAGGCCTCGCCAGCCTTTGTCGCGGTGATCCACGGCCTCGAAGGCGATCCGCTGATCGCCCTGCTGCTCGCCGCGCTGCTGACCTGGGCCTGCCATTCCAGTGTCGCGGTGGTACTGCTGGTGGCGTCCCTGGCCCAGGCCGGACTGGTCTCGCTGCCCATCGCCCTGGCCCTGGTGCTCGGTGCCAACCTCGGCGGCGCCTTGCCGGCGCTAGGGGTGGCCGGTAGCCGGGTGGCGCGGCGCCTGCCGTTGGGCAACCTGCTGGTGCGCCTGCTCGGTTGCCTGCTGGTGCTGCCCTGGCTGACGGCGCTGGCGCAACCGGCCAACGCACTCGGCGGTGCGGCGGCGGTCTGGTTCCACAGTGCTTTCAACCTGGCCCTGGCACTGCTGGCGATCGGCTTCACCGGACCCCTTGCGGCGCTGCTCGCGCGCCTGTTGCCGGAAGAGGCACAGTCCGACGAGCCGGGCATGCCGCGCTACCTCGACGAAGCCGGGCTGGAGGTGGCCAACATCGGCCTGGCCAACGCTACTCGCGAAGTCCTGCGGCTGGCCGACATGGCCAGTCTGATGCTGCGCGCCACCAGCGGCCTGTTGCAGCGACCGGAGGCGAAGGTGGCGGCGGAAATCCGTCGCCAGGACCAGGCCCTCGACCAGTTGAGTGCGGCGATCCGCGCCTACCTGGCAGACCTCGGCCAGGACGGCCTCGGCGACAGCGACGCCGATCGTGCCCAGGAAATCCTCCTGTTCGCCATCAACATCGAGCACATCGGCGATCTCGTCGCCAACAGCCTGCTGCCCCTGGCGATGCGCTGGGCCGGGCGCAGCCGCGCCGGCAGCGAGTTCGAGCTGGGCCGCATGCTGCCGTTGCAGGCGGCGATCGAGGAGAGCCTGCACCTGGCGATCAGCGCGTTCCTTCGCGAAGACCTGGACGCCGCGCTGCGCCTGGTGGCGCGCAAGAAGTTGCTGCAGCGACTGGAGGCCGATGCCAGTCGCGAGCGCTTCCGTCGCCTGCGCGACGATCGTGGTGCCTGGGTGGAGTCCGGTGACGTGTTCCAGCGCATTCTCCGCGACTACCGACGCATCCACCATCATGTCACCGCCCTGGCCTATCCGCTGCTCGAACGCAGCGGCATCGATCCGATGGCGAAGCGGCCGGACGAGCCAGGGCAAGGGGAGGGATCGGCATGCGCCTCCTGATCTGCGCCGGACGCCATTTCAAGGACGCCGAACGCCTGCGCCTGGCGCTCGACCAGTGCCACGGCCTGCAACCGGTGGCGCTGCTCGGCCACCTGCTGCATGCCGGCAGCGGCCTGCCGGACGAGGCCGAGCGCTGGTGCCGCGAGCGTGGCGCGGATTCGCGCGCCTACGATTATCCGGAGCGCAGTGGCAGCGACAACGCCCTGCGCGAGTATGGCGAGGCCGTCTTCGGCGATGCCGCGCCGGACCTGGTGCTGGTGTTTCCCGGTGGGCGCCTGGCCAGCGAACTGGTACAGGTCGCGCACGCCGCCGACGTCCCGCTGATGCTCGCCTATCGTCCGCTGTCGGCGCCCTGAGCGGCGAACCAGCCATCGCGGCGGGTCAGGCGCCAGCCGTAGGCGGCCAGGACCAGCCCGCGCAGCAGCATGAAGGCGAGGAACGCCAGCCATAGCCCGTGGTTGCCCAGCCCCTGCAACAGCCAGCCGAGGGGCAGGCTGGCGGCCACCGCGACGAGCATCGCGTTACGCATCTCGCGGGCGCGGGTGGCGCCGATGAACAGGCCGTCGAGCAGATAGCTCCACATCCCCAGCAGCGGCAGGCAGGCCAGGTACGGCAGATAGGCGTAGGCGACTTCGCGGACGCCGGCGATGTCGCTCTGCAGGTCGATGAACAGGTGGCCGAACAAGGCGAACAGCGCGGCGAACGCCAGGCTTGCCAGCAGCGACCAACCACCGGCTACCACCAGCGCGCGGCGCAGGGCGGCTCGGTCGCGGGCGCCGATGGCGTGGCCGCAGAGCGCCTCCACCGCGTGGGCGAGACCGTCGAGGGCGTAGGACGTCAGGAGCAGGCCGTTGAGCAGCAGGGCGTTGGCGGCTACCGTGGCGTCGCCGAGGCGGGTGCCCTGTACGGTGAGCAGGAAAAACACCAGTTGCAGGGCCAGGCTGCGGATGAAGATATCCCGGTTGACCATCAGCAGCGGCAGCCAGGACAGCCAGTGGCGCAGGCGTTGCCACTGCGCCCGCCCGGGGCGCCGGGCCAGGTCGCGGCGGGTCAGGGCCAGGCCGAGCAGGGCGCCGCTCCATTCCGCCAGCACCGAGGCGCGGGCCGCGCCTTGCACGCCCCAGTCGAGGCCGTGGACGAACCAGAGCACCAGGGCGATGTTGCTCAGGTTGGTGGTCAACAGGATCGCCAATGGCGCCCGTGCGTTCTGCGTGCCGAGGAACCAGCCGACCAGTGCGTAGCTGGCCAGGGCCGCCGGCAGGCCGAGCAGGCGGGTATGGAAGAAGGCGCGGGCCTCGCCGGTCAGTTCCGCCGACGGTTGCATCAGTTGCAGGGCCCAGCCGCTCAGGGGCAGGGCCAGCGCGCCGAGCAGCAGGGCCAGGAGCAGCGCCATGCCCAGGCCCTGGGCGAGGATCAGGCGCAGCGCGCCGCCATCGTCGCGGCCGGCGGCCTGGGCGGCGAAGCCGGTGGTGCCCATGCGCAGGAAGCCGAGCACGCCGACCATCAGGGTGTACAGGCTGCCGCCCACGGCTACCGCGCCGAGCTGGTAGGCGTGCGGCAGGTGGCCGACCACCGTGCTGTCCACCAGGTGCACCAGGGGAACGGAAACGTTCGACAGAATCATCGGCCCGGCCAGCGCCCAGACCCTGTGGTGGGTCGGGGCGTGGCGCCAGGCATCGCGCAACAGGCTCATGGGGTCCTCCGGATCGGCCGGGCAGTATAGCGACGGCGGCGAGGTCTGCGGAAAACCCGTTTTTCATATCCGGTAACAGACCTCTGCCTGCCGTGTATTCCTTGTCCGACGCGGCTTCCAGGCCTGCCGCGGGGAACCCTGCGAAAACCTGTCAGGAAGCTTGCGCAGCGCTAACCGCGGGGCTTTGCGCACCTTCCTAGAATGCCGGCGTCGGTTGTTTCCAGAGGAAGCCATGCATGCTCCTGGGGCGTTTCGTCTCGGTCGGCGCCGGTGCCACCGCCGTTCATTACCTGGTGCTGACCCTCCTGGTCGAGGGCTTCGCCGTCGGCGCCGCCGTGGCCGCCGCGACGGGAGCAGGCTGCGGGGCTCTGGCTGCCTACCTGGGGCATCGCCGGAAGACTTTCCGCCACCGTGGCCCGGTGTTCCGTTCGCTGCCGCGCTTCTTCGCCGTCAGCCTGCTTTGCGTACTCGGCAACGCCGTCCTGGTGTTGCTGCTCGGCGACCTCGCCGGACTCGACTACCGCCTGGCCCAGCTCGCCGCGACCGGCGCACTGCTGTTGGCGACCTATCACCTTCATCGACTCTGGACCTTCTCATGATGATCGAACCTTCCCTGGCGTCGAAGCTCGAGGCCCCCTGCCTGCTCAGCGTGGTAGTGCCGGTGTTCAACGAGGAGGCGGTGCTGCCGGCCTTCCACCAGCGCCTGGGCGCCGTGCTCGGCGACCTTGGCGACGATTGCGAGGTGCTCTATGTCGACGACGGCAGCACCGACCGCAGCGCGACGATCCTCGCCCAGCTACAGGCCGCCGACCGCCGGGTGGGCGTGGCCCGCTTCACCCGCAACTTCGGCAAGGAACAGGCGATGAGCGCCGGGCTCAAGCTGTCGCGCGGCGCCGCGGTGATCGTCATCGATGCCGACCTGCAGGATCCCCCGGAACTGATCCCGCAGATGCTCGACGCCTGGATCGGCGGCGCCGAAATGGTCAACATGCGCCGCCGCAGCCGGGCCGGCGAAAGCTGGCTGAAGCGCGCCTCGGCGAGCGCCTTTTACCGTTTGATCAACCGCCTCAGCGAGGTGCCGATCCCGCGCGACGTCGGCGACTTCCGCCTGCTCGACCGGCGGGTGGTCGATGCCCTTTGCGAGCTGCCGGAAGGCAATCGCTTCATGAAGGGACTGTTCGCCTGGGTCGGTTTCCGCCAGGTCGATATCGCCTATAGCCGCGCCGCCCGCGTCGCCGGCCACAGCAAGTGGCGCTACTGGCGGCTGTGGAACTTCGCCCTGGAAGGCATCACCGGGTTTTCCACCGCGCCGCTGAAGGTCGCCGGCTACCTCGGCCTGCTCAGCCTGTTGGCGGCCCTGGCGACCCTGCTCGCCGGGATCTTCGGCCAGCAGGAGATCCACGAACACTGGCCGGTGATCGCCGCGCTGTTCCTGATCGGCGGCCTGCAACTGCTGGCCATCGGCGTGTGTAGCGAATACCTCGGGCGGATGACCATGGAAGCGCGGCGCCGCCCGCTCTACCTGATCGACCGCTACCTGCCGGCGCAGGTCGGCGGGGCCAATCCGTGAGGGCGCTGCGCGGCTGGCCGCTGGCCTGGCTCCTGCTCGCCCTGGCCTTCGCCATCCGCCTGCTGAGCCTGGGCAGCTATCCGCTGATGGACACCACCGAGGCCCGCTATGGCGAGGTGGCGCGGAAGATGGCCGAACTGGGCGACTGGATCACGCCCTGGTACGACGTCGGCGTGCCGTTCTGGGGCAAGCCGCCGCTGGCCTTCTGGCTCAGCGCCGGCGGCCAGCTTCTGCTCGGCGCCAACGAGTTCGCCAGCCGCCTGCCGCACTGGTTGCTGGGCGTGCTGGTGCTGTGGCTGGTATGGGACTGGCAGGCTCGCGAAGATCGTCGGCAGGCGCGGATCGCCTGCGTCCTGCTGGGCAGTTCGGCGCTGTTCTTCGTCGCCTCCGGGGCGGTAATGACCGACATGGCCCTGGCCCTGGCGCTGGTCCTGGCCATGCGCGGCTTCTGGCTGGGCCTGCATGGCGCGGAGGGAATCCGGCGCCGCGAGGGCTGGCTGATGTTCCTCGGCCTCGGCCTCGGGCTGCTGGCGAAGGGGCCGCTGACGCTGATCCTCGCCGGACTGCCGATCGGCCTGTGGGCCTTGCTGGAGTGGCGCTGGCGCGCGCTCTGGCGGGGCCTGCCATGGATCCGCGGAAGCCTGCTGATGCTCCTGGTGGCCGCGCCCTGGTACCTGCTGGCGGAGTTGAAGACGCCGGGCTTCCTCGAGTACTTCCTGCTCGGCGAGCATTGGCAGCGCTTCGTCACCGCCGGCTGGGACGGCGACCGCTACGGCAATGCCCACGCCTATCCCTACGGCAGCGTCTGGCTGTTCCTGCTGGCCGCCGCGTTTCCCTGGAGCCTCTGGCTGCCGCTGCTGCTCTGGCTGGGCTGGCGCCAGCGCGGGGAGGTGGTCGATGGCGTCGCCTCGCGCAGGCGCTACTGGCTGTTCTGGGGACTGGCGCCGTGCCTGTTCTTCACCTTCGCCGGCAACGTCCTCTGGACCTACGTGCTGCCCGGCCTGCCGGCCCTGGCGTTGCTCGCCGCCGACCTGCTGCGCGCGCCGGTGGCGCGCAGCGCCTGGCTGCGGCGTGGCGGGTTGGCTTGCCTGGCACTGACCCCATTGCTGTTCGCGCTGTTCCTCGGCTCCCTGTTGCTGGGCTCGCGCGCCGAGCAGAAGTCCACCGCCGCGCTGCTGGCCAGCGACGCCGGCTGGCGCGAGCGGCCGCTGGTGTTCTGGCCGAAGCGGCCGTACTCGGCAGTGTTCTACAGCGGCGGGCGGGCGCAACGGGCGGAGGACAGCGAGCTGGCCGGCTGGTTGCGTCGCGACGCCCTGCTGGCGATCCGCTCGCGTTCGTTCGGCGCCTTGCCCGACGAGGTGCGCCAGCGCTTGCGCTGCCGGCCGCCGGTGGGACAGTACCAGTTATGCCAGGGCGTGGCGCCGCCTGGCTGAGACTACCTCGGCCGGTAGGCGCAGTAGCCGGGACGCGGGCCGATGCGCGGGTGGTTGCGGCAGGTGTCCGGGCGGCGGGCATAGATGGTGCACAGGCGGGTCTTGCGGTCGAGGTACAGGCAGTCGCCGTTGGCCATGCGGGTGAGGGTGAAGATCTCGCGCTTGTGGTTGAAGTGCTCGATCACGCCATCCTTTTCCAGTCGCTTGGCGATTCGCTTGGCCGGCTCCTCGCGCTCGAACTCGTCGACCAGTCCCATGCGGATCAGGTCGTCGATGCGCACTTCCACCGGCAGCGTGCAGCAGGTCGCGTTGCACTCGCCGCACAGGCCTTCGCGGTATTTCACCCAGGTATCCAGGCGGTCGGGGTCGGCGGCGGCGAGCGGGATTTTCTTCATCGGCGGGCGGGTGCGGGGAAAACGGGCGCGCAATGATAGTGGCTGCGCGCCCGTTGCGCTCGTCCGGGCGATGAGCGTCAGTGCCGAGGGTCCTCCCGCCATACCGGCCGGTCCTGCTCGTCCAGCGCCCAGTGCGCGGTGCCGGCGCGCAGGCATACGCCGCCGACCCAGCGTTCGGGGGCGCCGAGGTCGAGGCGGTAGCGCCGCCCGGCCAGGACCTCGCGGCCCGCAGCGGTCAGGGCCAGCGGCTGGCGTTCCCAGGGCAGTTCCGGTGCCGGCGTGCGCAGCAGCGCGCCGGGCTCTTCCAGCAGCGCGCGGAGCAGGACGCGGAACATCAGGTCGCCGAGATAGGGCAGCGGCTCGCGCCGTGCGGTCAGCTCGGCGAAGACCTGGCCGGCGCTCGGCCGCTCGCTGTCGCGGAGGATCTCCAGGGTCAGCCGTTCGCTCAGCGACAGGCCGTCGCGCAGGGCCGGCAGTTCATGCAGTTGCCGACGCAGCGCCGGCCCCAGCAACGGTAGCGCCGGGGTCGGCGCGGCGGCCAGTTGCGCCCAGCGCAGTGGCGCCGGATCGCGGTAGGCGTCCCAGGCCGCGCGGGCCAGCGCCAGGGCTTCGGCGTCCAGCGGGCGACGCCGGGTCCATAGCCAGGCGAGCAGCTCAGGCGCCAGTTGGCCGATGCCGACGAAGCGCTCGACGCCTGGCACGCGGTCGATCTCGATCAGTTCCAGGTGCTCCGGCGGCGTCTGCATTCCTGCCAGCACCCGGACCAGGAACAACTGGTCGTAGGCATCCGCCTCGCACCAGAGCGCCACCCGCGAGTATTCGCCGAGCCGCTCGAGCCCGGCGTATTCCTGGCGCTGGCGGGCCTGGACGTCGGCCGGGTCGAGGTCGAAGGCGCGGCTCAGGTAGTCGCTGCGCAGGGCGAGGAACTCGGGCAACGGCAGGTTCGGCACCGGTCCCATGGTCAGCGGGTCGGCGAACATCCGGAAGCCGCCGCGAAAGCCGGCGAGCTTCAGGCCGTGGGCGATGTCGTTGCCGCAGCGCAGGTGCAGGGTCGCGGCCTCATCGCCGCCGACCAGATCGGGGTGGCGGCTGGCGAAGGCGATGGCGTCGACATGCGCCTTGAGTCGCGGCCAACTGGCGAAGCCCAGTTCGCGCGCCACCTGCCACTGGGCGTCGGCCAGGCGCGGCGCCTGCCCCGGAAGCCCTGTACGGCTGGCCGGGTCGCGGCGCCACTGGCGCAACAGCTCCTTGGCGCGCTTGCGTTGCTGTTCGAGATTGATCCGGCCGTCGCCGAGAATGCGGGAAAAGGACATACGATCTCCTCTGCAGCCTTGTCCGCCATCAGGCCTGGAGTCGCATGCGCGATGCGTGGGGTGGATCGCCTGGGCGCTGCCCTTTCCGCGGACGGGAGGCTGGAGAACGCCGAGGCCGACTATAGGCCGGCCGACGCGTCCGCGGCAAGACGCACTCAGCCCTTGCGGATCATCCAGATGCCGGCGCCGATCAGTGCCAACCCGCCCAGCTTCAGCGCGCTGATCGGTGCCTCGCGGAAGCCGGCCCAACCGAAGTGGTCGAGGCTCATGGCCATGCCCAGCTGGCCGGCAAGCACCAGCACCATGAACATCAGCGCGCCGATGCGCGGTGCGGCGAAGGCGGCGATGAAGATGAAGAACATGCCGAGGAAACCGCCGCACCAGTGCCACCAGCTCAGCCCGCGCAATGCCGCCAGGCCGGGAAACTCGCGCTGCGAGAGGGTCAGGGCGAGCAACCCGAGGGTGCCGACGAAGAACGAGATCAGTGCCGCGGCGAGGACGCTGGACACCTGCTTGGCCAACTGGCCGTTGATCCCTGCCTGCAGCGGCAGGCAGGCGCCGGCGAGCAGGGGCAGGACGAACAGCCACCAGGGTGGAGTGGGCATGCAAGACTCCTGGAACGATGACGGCGAGCGCGCCCCGCGCATGGCGAGGGACGGGCCGGAGTGGTACGGGGAGTCGCACAGTATGCACCAGGCGGGGGCGGAGGAGGAAAACGCGAGACCCCATCGCACGCCCTCGGATTCCGCCCGGCGGGTAACCGCGAGCGGTTGTTCGCTCTACGGCAGCCATACCGCCAGCGGCGTTATCCCCCTACAAGCGCGCCGCCAGCATGGCCCCCTCGCGAATCGCCCGCTTGGCATCCAGTTCCCCTGCCACCCGCGCCCCACCGATCAGGTGGAAGCGCAGGCTTTCCGCCGCCTGGCTGATCTGCAACTCGCGCAGCGGCTCCTGGCCGGCGCAGATCACTACGTTGTCCACCTCCAGCCAGCGTTCCTCGCCGTCGACGCGGATCAACAGGCCGCGTTCGTCGATCTTCAGGTACTCCACCCCGCCGAGCATCCGTACGGCGTTGTGCCTGAGGTGCGCGCGGTGTACCCAGCCGCTGGTCTTGCCGAGCTGCGCGCCGGGAGCGCCGGGCTTGCGCTGGAGCAGCCAGACCTGGCGCGCCGGCCGCGTCGGAGCGGGTTCGCGGAGGCCGCCGGGCTGGCTGTTGTCGAGGTCCACGCCCCATTCCGCGAGCCATTCGCCGAGCGCCCGCGGCTGGCCGTCGCTGGGCGCGGCGACGAGGAAGGCGGCGACGTCGAAGCCGATGCCGCCGGCGCCGACGATGGCGACCCGCGCGCCCACCGGCGCGCCGCGCAGCACGTCCACGTAGCTGAGTACGGTCGGTCCGCCGATGCCGTCGATCCTTGGCCGGCGTGGCTGGATGCCGGTGGCCACCACCACGTCGTCGAACTGACCGTCCAGCTCGCCCTGGCGCACCCGGTGGCCGAGGCGCAGGTCGACGCCGAGGCGTTCCAGACGCACGCGGAAGTAGCGCAGGGTTTCGCGGAACTCCTCCTTGCCGGGAATCCGCTTGGCCAGGTTGAACTGCCCGCCGATTTCCCCGCTCGCCTCGAACAGGCTGACCCGATGCCCGCGCTCGGCGGCCACGCAGGCGGCGGAGAGCCCGGCGGGGCCGGCGCCGATCACCGCGATGCGCTTCTGCGTGCGCGCCTTGCGGTAGCGCAATTCGGTCTCGAAGGCCGCCCGCGGGTTGACCAGGCAGGTGGCGCGGCGGTTGGCGAAGGCATGATCGAGGCAGGCCTGGTTGCAGGCGATGCAGGTGTTGATCTCCTCGGCCCGGCCGGCGCCGGCCTTGGCCACGAACTGCGGGTCGGCCAGCAGCGGCCGGGCCATCGACACCAGGTCGGCCTTGTCGGTGGCGAGCAGGGATTCGGCGACCTCGGGGGTGTTGATCCGGTTACTGGCGATCACCGGCACCTTCAGCTCGTGGCGCAGCCGTGCGCTGACCTCGGCGAAGGCCGCGCGCGGCACCGAGGTGACGATGGTCGGCACGCGCGACTCGTGCCAGCCGATGCCGGTGTTGAGCAGGGTGATTCCGGCTTCCTCCAGGGCCAGGGCAATGCGCCGCACCTCGTCCCAGGTATTGCCGCCCTCGACCAGGTCGAGCAGCGACAGGCGATAGCAGAGGATGAAGCGTTGGCCGACGATCCGCCGGATGCCGCGGACGATCTCCAGCGCCAGGCGCATGCGGTTTTCCAGCGGGCCGCCCCACTGGTCGTCGCGGCGATTGGTGCGCGGGCAGAGGAACTGGTTGAGCAGGTAGCCTTCGCTGCCCATCACCTCCACGCCGTCGTAGGCGGCGGCCTTGGCCAGCCGCGCGCAACGGACGAAGGCGCGGATGGTCTTGCGGATGCCGCGCTCGGAGAGCTCGCGCGGGGTGAACCAACTGATCGGCGACTTCAACGGCGAGGCGGACACCGCCATCGGGTGGTAGCCATAGCGCCCGGCGTGGAGGATCTGCAGCAGGATCTTGCCGCCCTCGGCATGCACCGCCTGGGTCAGGCGACGATGGGCGGGCACCTCCAGGGCGCTGGTGAGGCTGCTGCCGAAGGGCAGCAGCCAACCTTCGCGGCAGGGCGCGAAACCGCCGGTGACGATCAGCCCGACGCCGCCCCGGGCACGCTCGCGGTAGTAGGCAGCGAGCTTGCCGAAGTCCCACAGACGATCCTCCAGCCCGGTGTGCATCGAACCCATCACCACGCGGTTGCGCAGACGGGTGAAGCCCAGGTCCAGCGGGGCCAGCAGGTGCGGATAGGGAGCGGCGGCGAGCGGCGGGTAGGGGTTGCGCATGGCGCGGTTCCGGTAGCCAGGGACGCTTCACCATAGGAAGTTGCGCCGCCGCCGAATGCGGCCCGCTTGCCGGAACCGCCAGGCATTTCGGTCAAGCCGGCGGACTGGCTGATCGGATAGGTGCTCGCTGCGCTGCACCGCTGTGGCCCCGGGTGACAGGCGTCGAAAGCTCTCCGACAGCACTTGCGGCGCGGCGGGCGGAATGGGAACGGCGGCGCTGTTACCCGGGGTAATGGCGTGCGCCGGGAGCCCAACTTAAGCACGGCTCGACGCCTTTGGCGGCGCTGTCAGGCTGGGGGTCCGGCCCGCTCAGCACGTGCCTTGCCAACTGCCTGTCCAATCCGAACGGAGTCTCGACGATGAACAAGAACAAGACGTTCCTCGCGGCGGCGCTGGTAGCGCTGGCCGCCAGCCTTCCCGTGCACGCTGCGACCGACTACACCCGCACGCGCTATCCCATCGTGCTGTCCCACGGTCTGTTCGGCTTCAAGAGCGTCGGCCCGGTGGACTACTGGCACGCTATCGTGCCGGCCCTGGAGAAGGACGGCGCGAAGGTCTTCGCCACCTCGCAGTCGCCGGTGAACAGCAACGAGGTGCGCGGCGAACAGCTACTGGCGCAGGTGGAGGAAGTCCTGGCCCTGACCGGCGCGGAGAAAGTCAACCTGATCGGCCACAGCCAGGGCGGCATGACCGTGCGCTACGTCGCCGGGGTGGCGCCGCAACTGGTGGCCTCGGTCACCACCATGGGCACGCCGCACAAGGGCACGCCGGTAGCCGACGCGGTGACCGGCTTCAGCGAGTTCCTCGGGCCGATCGGCACCGAGGTGATCGCCTCGGCGGTGGAGGCGCTGTTCTCGGTGGTCGACATCGTCGACGGCGGCGAGTGGGTCAAGGGCGACGCGCTGGCTGCCCTGAACAGTCTCAACACTCCCGGCACCGCGCGGTTCAACCAGCGCTTCCCGCAGGCGATCCCGGCCAGCGCCTGTGGCCAGGGCGCGGAGACGGTAGCCGGGGTGCGCTACTACTCGATGAGCGGCACCGGCTCCCTGACCAATGCGCTCGACCCGAGCTCCGCCGGCCTGGCGGTGACCGGGCTGCTGTTCGGCGAGGCCAACGACGGTCTGGTCGGCCAATGCTCCAGCCACCTGGGCAGCGTGGTGAAGGACAACTACCGGATGGACCATCTGGACGAAGTCAACCAGTTGCTCGGCCTGGTCAGCCTGTTCGAGAGCGACCCGACCCAGGTCTATCGGCAGCATGCCAATCGCCTCAGGAACGTCGGACTCTGATCCGCTCGCCGGGTCGCCGCAGCCCTAGGCGACCCGGCATTAGTCTTTGGTCTAATGGCACCTGGATATCACCTCCTGTTCGCGCGCCTCGCGGCGTTCGGACCTGTCCCGATTCCGCGCACCTTGCTGGACAAGGTTTGCGCCGCCGTGTAATGACTCCGGTCAAGGCAGAAAAACCCAGCGTTCGTGTAGGGTTCGCTGCCCCGTAGCCATGCCCGGCTGGCGTACCTCGCCAGGCTGGCTATCTTTTAACCAGAGACATCCGGCCATGTCCCGGGTGTCCTTTGCCTGATGCAGGAGATGCACGATGGATATGAACCGTCGGCAATTCTTCAAGGTCTGCGGTATAGGCCTTGGAGGATCGAGCCTTGCGGCGCTCGGGATGGCCCCCACGGAGGCCTTCGCCGACCAGGTCCGCCACTTCAAGCTGGCGCACACGGTCGAGACCCGCAACACCTGTACCTACTGTTCGGTCGGTTGCGGCCTGATCATGTACAGCCAGGGCGACGGCGCCAAGAACGTCGCGCAGAACATCATCCATATCGAGGGCGACGCCGACCATCCGGTCAACCGCGGCACCCTCTGCCCGAAAGGCGCCGGCCTGCTGGACTACATCCACAGCCCGAACCGCCTGAAGTATCCGGAAGTGCGCGAGGCCGGCTCCAGCGAGTGGAAGCGCATCGAGTGGGACGAAGCCCTCGAGCGCATCGCCAAGCTGATGAAGGAAGACCGCGACGCCAACTTCGTCGAGAAGAACGAGCAGGGCCAGACCGTCAACCGCTGGTTGACCACCGGCTTCCTCGCCGCGTCCGCCTCGTCCAACGAGGCCGGCTACATCACCCACAAGGTGATGCGCTCCCTCGGCATCCTGGGATTCGACAACCAGGCGCGTGTCTGACACGGCCCGACGGTGGCAAGTCTTGCCCCGACGTTTGGCCGTGGAGCCATGACCAACCACTGGACCGACATCAAGAATGCCGATCTGGTGCTGATCATGGGCGGCAACGCCGCCGAAGCCCACCCGTGCGGATTCAAATGGGTCACCGAAGCCAAGGCGCACAACAAGGCGCGGCTGCTGGTGGTCGATCCGCGTTTCACCCGTTCCGCCTCGGTCGCCGACTACTACGCGCCGATCCGGACCGGCACCGACATCGCCTTCCTCGGCGGCCTGATCAACTACCTGCTGGAAAACGACAAGATCCAGCACGAATACGTGCGCAACTACACCGATGTCTCGTTCATCGTGAAGGAAGGCTTCAGCTTCGAGGACGGCCTGTTCAACGGCTACGACGCCGAGAAGCGGACCTACCCGGACAAGTCCTCCTGGGGCTACGAGATCGGTGAGGACGGCTATGCCAAGGTCGACCCGACCCTGACCCACCCGCGCTGCGTGTTCAACCTGCTCAAGCAGCACTACAGCCGCTACACCCCGGACGTGGTGAGCAACATCTGCGGTACGCCGAAGGACATGATGCTCAAGGTCTGGGCGGAAATCGCCGAGACCTCCAAGCCGGGCAAGGTCATGACCATCATGTACGCCCTGGGCTGGACCCAGCACTCGGTAGGCGCGCAGATGATCCGCACCGGCGCGATGGTCCAGCTGCTGCTGGGCAACATCGGCATGCCCGGCGGCGGCATGAACGCCCTGCGCGGCCACTCCAACATCCAGGGCCTGACCGACCTCGGCCTGCTGTCCAACTCGCTGCCGGGCTACCTGACCCTGGCGATGGACGCCGAGCAGGACTACGACGCCTACATCGCCAAGCGCACGGCCAAGCCGCTGCGCCCGGGACAGCTGTCCTACTGGCAGAACTACGGCAAGTTCCACGTCAGCCTGATGAAGGCCTGGTTCGGCAAGTCGGCGACCAAGGAAAACAACTGGTGCTACGACTGGCTGCCCAAGCTCGACATGCCGGGCGCCGGCTACGACGTGCTGCGCTACTTCGACATGATGTACCAGGGCAAGGTCAACGGTTACTTCTGCCAGGGCTTCAACCCCATCGCCTCGTTCCCCAACAAGGCCAAGGTCGGCGCCGCGCTGGCGCGCCTGAAGTGGATGGTGGTGATGGACCCGCTGGTGACCGAGACCTCGGAGTTCTGGCGCAACGTCGGCGAGTACAACGACGTCGACACCGCCAGCATCAAGACCACGGTGTTCCGCCTGCCCACCTCCTGCTTCGCCGAGGAAGACGGCTCGATCGTCAACAGCGGCCGCTGGTTGCAGTGGCACTGGAAGGGCGCCGAGCCGCCGGGCCAGGCGCGTCCGGACATCGCCATCATGGCCGGGCTGTTCCACCGCCTGCGCGAGATGTACCGCAAGGACGGCGGGGCCTTCCCCGACCCGATCCTCGGCCTCGACTGGTCCTACCTCAAGCCCGACGAACCGGGCCCGGACGAACTGGCCCGGGAGTTCAACGGCAAGGCCCTGAGCGACCTGGTCGACCCGGCCAACGGCATGATCCTGGCCAAGGCCGGCGAGCAGTTGCCGGGCTTTGCCCTGCTGCGCGACGACGGCAGCACGGCGAGCGGCTGCTGGATCTTCGCCGGCTCCTGGACCCAGCAGGGCAACCAGATGGGCCGCCGCGACAACAGCGACCCTTACGGCATGGGCCAGACCCTCGGCTGGGCCTGGGCCTGGCCGGCGAACCGGCGGATTCTCTACAACCGCGCCTCGGCCGACGTCAGCGGCAAGCCGTGGGACCCGGAGAAGAAGCGCCTGGTGTGGTGGAACGGCAAGTCCTGGGGCGGCACCGACGTGCCCGACTACAAGGCCGACGTACCGCCGGAAGCCGGGATGAACCCGTTCATCATGAACCCCGAAGGGGTGGCCCGCCTGTTCGCCGTCGACAAGATGGCCGAAGGCCCGTTCCCCGAGCACTACGAGCCGTTCGAGACGCCGATCGGGGTGAACCCCTTGCACCGCGACAACCGCAAGGCGATCAGCAACCCGGCGGCACGGGTGTTCAAGAACGACATGGAACTGTTCGGCACGGCCGACGAGTTCCCCTACGCGGCGACCACCTACCGGCTCACCGAGCACTTCCACTACTGGACCAAGCACTGCCGGCTGAATGCGATCACCCAGCCCGAGCAGTTCGTCGAGATCGGCGAGGCGCTGGCCAAGGAGCTGGGCATCAATGCCGGCGACAAGGTCAGGGTCTCCTCCAACCGCGGCTACATCAAGGCGGTGGCGGTGGTGACCAAGCGCATCCGCCCGCTGCAGGTGGACGGCAAGACCGTGCACCACGTCGGCATCCCGATCCACTGGGGCTTCGCCGGCATGGCGCGCAACGGCTTCCTGGCCAACACCCTGACCCCCTTCGTGGGCGACGGGAATACCCAGACGCCGGAGTTCAAGTCGTTCCTGGTCAACGTGGAAAAGGCGTGAGGTGAAACATGAGTAGTCAGGACATCCACGCCCGCTCCGCGACCACCACGCCGATGCCCTCGGTGCGGAACCAGGAGGAAGTGGCGAAACTGATCGACGTGTCCAAGTGCATCGGTTGCAAGGCCTGCCAGGTCGCCTGCTCGGAATGGAACGAGCTGCGCGACGAGGTCGGCCACAACCACGGCACCTACGACAACCCCATGGACCTGACGGCCGACTCGTGGACGGTGATGCGTTTCACCGAGCACGAGAACGAGGCCGGCAACCTCGAGTGGCTGATCCGCAAGGATGGCTGCATGCACTGCGCCGAGCCGGGCTGCCTGAAGGCCTGCCCGAGCCCGGGAGCGATCGTGAAGTACGCCAACGGCATCGTCGACTTCAACCAGGACAAGTGCATCGGTTGCGGCTACTGCATCACCGGTTGCCCGTTCGACATCCCACGGATCTCGCAGAAGGACCACAAGGCCTACAAGTGCAGCCTGTGTTCCGACCGCGTCTCGGTGGGCATGGAGCCGGCCTGCGTGAAGACCTGCCCGACCGGCGCCATCGTCTTCGGCAGCAAGGAGGACATGAAGGAACACGCCGCCGAACGCATCGTCGACCTGAAGAGCCGCGGTTACGAGAACGCCGGCCTGTACGACCCCGAAGGGGTGGGCGGCACCCACGTGATGTACGTGCTGCACCACGCCGACAAGCCGTCGCTCTATGCCGGCCTGGCCGACCAGCCGAGCGTCAGCCCGCTGGTCAGCCTGTGGAAGGGCGTGACCAAGCCGCTGGCGCTGCTGGCCATGGGCGCCACGGTGCTCGCCGGGTTCTTCCACTATGTGCGCGTCGGTCCCAACCGCGTGGACGACGAGGAAGACCACGGGCAAGCCGAGGCACCGGTGCACCAGGTCGATCCGTCGGTACACACCTTTGACCCGCACGAGCGTCGTTGAGCCTGCGCGCGGGCGTTGCCGCCGGTCCTCCGCGACCCGGCGGCAGCGGCGGCGCTCTCGAGGAGTCGGAAATGAAAAATGAAATCCAGCGCTACAACGCCAACGAGCGCAGCAACCACTGGGCCGTGGCGATCCTGTTCTTCATGGCCGGGTTGTCCGGGCTGGCGCTGTTCCACCCGGCGCTGTTCTGGCTGACCAACCTGTTCGGCGGCGGTCCCTGGACGCGTATCCTGCACCCCTTCCTGGGGCTGGCGATGTTCGTCTTCTTCCTCGGCCTGGTGGTGCGCTTCGCCCACCACAACCGGGTGCAGAAGAGCGATATCCAGTGGCTCAAGCAGTGGCGCGACGTGGTCAGCAACCGCGAGGAGAACCTCCCGGAAGTCGGCCGCTACAACGCCGGGCAGAAGCTGTTGTTCTGGGTGCTGCTGCTGAGCATGCTGACCCTGCTGGTCACCGGCATCGTGATCTGGCGCCAGTACTTCAGCGCCTGGTTCGGCATCGAGGCGATCCGCCTGTCGGCGCTCCTGCACGCCTTCGCCGCCTTCGTCCTGATCGCCAGCATCATCGTGCATATCTACGCCGGCATCTGGGTCAAGGGCTCGATGGGCGCGATGCTCTACGGCAAGGTCAGCCGCGCCTGGGCGCGCAAGCACCATAACGGCTGGCTGAAGGAAGTCGGCAAGGGCGAGGAGCACTGACGCGTATAGTGTCGCCATCGCCCGACCGGAGGCCCCAGCGATGGGGCCTTTGCATTCATTCCGCGCCCCACCGGGCGCCCGATCGTTGCGGCGCGGCCCACCGGCCCGCCGGCGCAGACCCGAGGAGTTCCCGTGTCACGCACCATTCTTCAGCCGGGGCAGATCGAAGCCGCCGCCAACATTCCCCCGCACCTGCATCAGCCGTCGCGCGACCTGTTCGCCCGCCGCGGCGAGCGTCTGCTGCAACTGGCCGAGGGGCACCCGATGGGCGACTACCTGCGGCTGGTCGCCGGTCTCTGCCGGCTCCAGCAGGCGCTGCTGGACAACCCGCCGGCCCTGGCCCCGCTCGACCCCGAGCGCCTGCGCAAGAGCCGCGAGCACGGCATGCCGCCGCTGGCCTACGACCTGCTGGTGCGCGAAGGCGCCTGGCTGCCCTGGCTGGATGCCCTGCTCGCGGGCTACCCGGCACCGGCCAACGCCGCCGTCGGCGCGGCACTCGAACAATTGCGCGAAGCCGACGAAGGCCAGCGCAAGGCCTGGGCCATCGCCTTGCTCAGCGGTCAGTTCGACCTCCTGCCGGCGGCCCTGGTGCCGTTCCTCGGCGCCGCCCTGCAGATAGCCTGGAGCCATTGGCTGCTGGGACTGGAGGAGGGCGCGGTGGTCGAGACCGA
Organism: Pseudomonas sp. DL; assembly: GCF_047199225.1. Taxonomy (NCBI): domain Bacteria; kingdom Pseudomonadati; phylum Pseudomonadota; class Gammaproteobacteria; order Pseudomonadales; family Pseudomonadaceae; genus Pseudomonas; species Pseudomonas sp. DL. The sequence goes on along the minus strand of NZ_CP178323.1, from coordinate 5,584,099 downwards.
GAGCCGGACCCTGTGCCCCGCCTGCGGCTCGCCGCCGATGGCCGGGATGATCCGCCAGGGCGGCAAGGAAACCGGTCTGCGCTACCTGAGCTGCTCGCTGTGCGCCTGCGAATGGCACTACGTGCGGATCAAGTGCAGCCACTGCGAGGAAAGCAAGCACCTGGCCTACCTGTCCCTGGAGCATGACGGGCAGCCGGCGGAAAAAGCCGTGCTGCGCGCCGAGACCTGCCCCAGTTGCCAGGGCTACCTGAAGCAGTTCTACCTGGAGTTCGACCGCCACGCCGATGCCCTTGCCGACGACCTGGCCAGCCTGGCGCTGGACATGCGCCTGGCCGAGGACGGCTACCTGCGGCGTTCGCCGAACCTGTTGCTGGCCCCCGGCGGCGAATAGCCGAAGACGCTGCGGGCATGCGCCGACGCGTCTATGATGGGCGTGTCGGTGACCCTACCCTGTGGATAAGGTTTCTCCATGAGTTCCGTTCGCTTGCCTTCGGTCGACCGCCTGCTGCGCAGCGCGGCGGCCGCTCCCCTGCACCAGCGCTACGGCCGCGAGGCGTTGCTGGCGACCCTCCGCGACCTGCTCGACGAACTGCGCGAGCCGGCCCGACGCGGTGCCCTCGCCGAGATCGAACTGAGCGAGGCGGTGCTCGCCGGGCGCGCCGGCGAACGCCTCGCCGCGCAGCATGCCAGCCGCGTGCGGCGGGTGTTCAACCTGACCGGCACGGTGTTGCATACCAACCTCGGCCGCGCCCTGCTGCCGGACGAGGCCATCGAGGCGATCACCCTGGCCGCGCGCTACCCGCTGAACCTGGAGTTCGACCTGGCCAGCGGCAAGCGCGGCGACCGCGACGACCTGATCGCCGGGCTGATCCGCGAACTCACCGGCGCCGAGGCAGTCACCGTGGTCAACAACAACGCGGCGGCGGTGCTGCTGGCGCTGAACAGCCTGGGGGCGCGCAAGGAAGGGATCATCTCGCGCGGCGAGCTGATCGAGATCGGCGGTGCCTTCCGCATTCCCGACATCATGGCCCGCGCCGGCGTGCGCTTGCACGAGGTGGGCACCACCAACCGCACCCACGCCAGGGACTACGAAGCCGCCATCGGCCCGCGCAGCGGCCTGCTGATGCGCGTGCATACCAGCAACTACAGCGTCCAGGGCTTCACCGCCAGCGTGCCCACCGCGCAACTGGCGGCCATCGCCCATGGCCACGGCCTGCCGCTGCTGGAAGACCTCGGCAGCGGCACCCTGGTGGACCTGACCCGCTGGGGCTTGCCCAAGGAACCGACGGTGCAGGAAGCCCTGGCCGACGGCGCCGACATCGTTACCTTCAGCGGCGACAAATTGCTCGGCGGGCCCCAGGCCGGGCTGATCCTCGGCAATCGAGAACTGATCGGGCGGATCAAGAAGAACCCGCTCAAGCGCGCCCTGCGCGTCGACAAGCTGACCCTCGCCGCCCTCGAGGCGGTGCTCGGCCTGTACCGCGATCCGGACCGCCTCGCCGAACGCCTGACCACCCTGCGCCTGCTCAGCCGCCCGGCGGCGGAGATCCGCGCCCAGGCCGAGCGTCTGGCGCCGGCGCTGGGCGAGGCGCTCGGCGAGGGCTGGGAGGTCGCTGTGGTCGACGCCCTGGGCATGATCGGCAGCGGCGCGCAGCCGGTGGCGCGGCTGGCCAGCGCCGCGCTGTGCCTGCGTCCGCGGCAGCCCAGGCGCCTGCGCGGACGCGCCCTGCGCAACCTCGAGGAAGCCCTGCGCGGGCTGCCGCTGCCGGTGATCGGTCGGCTCGACGACGACGCCCTCTGGCTCGATCTGCGCCAGCTCGACGACGAGCCGGCGTTCCTCGCCCAGTTGCCGCGACTGCGGAGCGAGCTGTCGTGATCGTCGGCACCGCCGGGCACATCGACCACGGCAAGACCTCGCTGCTGCGCGCCCTCACCGGCATCGAGGGCGACCGCCGCCCGGCCGAGCGCCAACGCGGGATCACCATCGACCTGGGCTATCTCTACGCCGACCTTGGCGACGGCAGCCCCACCGGCTTCATCGACGTGCCCGGCCACGAGCGCTTCGTCCACAACATGCTGGCCGGCGCCAGCGGCATCGATTGCGTGCTGCTGGTGGTGGCCGCCGACGACGGCTTGATGCCGCAGACCCGCGAGCACCTGGCGATCGTCGAACTGCTCGGTATCCGCCGGGCGCTGGTGGCGCTGACCAAGATCGACCGGGTCGAGCCGCAGCGGGTGCAGCAGGTGCGGACCCAGGTCGAACACCTGCTGGCCTCCGGCCCGCTGGCGCGCTCGCCGATCTTCCCGCTCTCCAGCAGCACCGGGGAGGGCGTCGAGGCGTTGCGCGAAGCACTCGGCGGGCTCGCCGGCGAAGTCCGCGAGCGTAGCCGCGAGGGATACTTCCGCCTGGCGGTGGACCGGGCCTTCAGCGTCGCCGGCAGCGGCATCGTGGTCACCGGTACGGCCTTCTCCGGACAGGTCGCGGTGGGCGACGAACTGCTCCTCGGCAACGCCGGACGGCCGGTACGGGTGCGCGGCCTGCACGCGCAGAACCGGCCCGCGCAACAGGCCTGGGCCGGCCAGCGCGTGGCCCTGAACATCGCCGGCGAGCGCCTCGCGCTGGAACAGATCCAGCGCGGCGACTGGCTGCTGCAGGCAGCGCTGCACGCGCCGACCACGCGGGTCGACATCGACTTCCGCCTGTTGCCCGACGAACTTCGCGACTTCACCCACTGGACCCCGGTGCACCTGCACCTGGGCACCCAGGACGTCACCGGACGCCTGGCCCTGCTCGAAGGCGAACAACTGGAGCCTGGCCACCGCGCCTTCGCCCAACTGGTGCTGAACGCGCCGATCCAGGCCCTGCACGGCGACCGCCTGGTGCTGCGCGACCAGTCGGCGCAGCGCACCCTTGGCGGCGGGCGGGTGCTCGACGGCGCCGCGCCGGCGCGCAACCGACGAACGCCGGCACGCCTGGCGCAGCTCCAGGCGCTGCGCCAGGAAAGCCTGGAGGAGGCGCTGCCGACCTTGCTCGGCGCGGCCGAGAACGGCCTCGACCCGCAACGCCTGGTGCAATCCTTCAACCGCCCGCGCGAGCACTGGCGGCTGCCGGAAGAGGTGGTCGAGGTGCAGACCCGCCTCGGCCCCCGGTTGTTCGCCGGGGAGCGCTGGTTCGCCCTGGTCGAGCAACTGCTCGCCGGCCTGCGGCGCTTCCACGAAGAGCTACCGGACGAACTCGGTCCCGACCGCGACCGCCTGCGTCGCTACGCCCTGCCGCAGCTGGAGCGGCCGGTGTTCATCGCCCTGCTCGACGCCGCCCTGGCCGGCGGCGATGTGCACAGCAGCGGGCCCTGGCTGCACCTGCCCGGCCACGAAGTGCGCCTGAGCGATAGCGAGGAGCAACTGCGCGCGCGCCTCTGGCCGCTGCTCGAAGCCGGCCGCTACGACCCGCCCTGGGTCCGCGACCTGGCCCGCGAGCTGCGCCAGGATGAAGCCGTCATGCGCAACCTGCTGCGCAAGCTGGCACGCCTGGGCCAGTTGCAGCAGGTGGTGCGCGACCTGTTCTACCCGGAAGCCACCCTGCGTCAATTGGCCGAGATCGCCGTGCAGGTGCGCGACCCCGCCGGGCTGATCCGCCCGGCGGAATTCCGCGACCGCCTGGGCATCGGCCGCAAGCGCAGCATCCAGATCCTCGAGCACTTCGACCGCATCGGCCTGACCCGCCGCATCGGCAACGACCGTCGCCTGCGCGAGGGCTCGGCGCTGGCCGAACAGTTGCTCGGCGGCGTCTCGCCCTGAGTCTCAGGGGCCGACGCGCTGCCCCTGGCTCAGGCACTCGATGAACAGCGCGAACAGTTCCGACTGCGAGCCGACTTCCAGCTTGGTGTAGAGATTCTTCCGGTGCATGCGCACGGTCTCCGGGGAGATGTCCATCAGCCGCGCGCTGGATTTCGCCGAGTGGCCGCTGAGCAGCAGGTGGCAGGCCTCGCGTTCGCGGTCGGTGAGCACGTCGCGACCGAAGCCGCGCAGCACTTCCTGAAGGCGCGGGGCGAGGTCGGCCTGCGGGTTCGGCGAGAGGTCGGCGCGCCCGGCGCAGAACTGCCGGGCCAGCTCCAGCACCGGCGGCGCCAGGCCGGCGAGGGCGGCGACCTGGGCGTCGCTGTAGCGGCTCGCCGAAAGGCCGTTGTAGAGACAGATCGAGAGCTTCTCGGTAGGGCCGAGGTCGAGGATGTAGTAGACGTCCTCCACCGCTCCGGCGCCGAGGTAGTAGGTCTGGTAGTAGGCGCTCTGGAAGAAGTCGTCGGGGGCGATCTCGCCGAGGGTGTAGAAGCCTTCCGGAAGGCCTTCCTCCACCGCCAGGCAGAAAGGGTCGAGCAGGTAGCCGCGGGAGAAGTAGCGGCGGATGATCGCCTCGCGGAAGCGCTCGGCGATGCCGCGCTCGTAGAGCAGGGTGGGCGCGTGGCCCTTGCGTTCCAGGCTGATCATGCTCGACTCGATCGGCACCAGTTGGTGGATGGCGTCGACCAGCGCGGCGAGGAAGTCGGGTTGGCGCAGGCGCCGGATCGCCAGCGCCAGGTGTTCGTGCCAGCGGTCGAGCGCGTTCGGGGCGATGGCCTGCATGGACGGTACGGCTCGTTCTTGTCGTTGTCGCCGCAGGATAGCAAGCCGCGTCGGCCGCACCCAGCGCTTACCCCAAAATGGGGTATGGCCCGCCGCGCGGTGCTCTTGCACCCTCGGAGCATCCATCCGAGAAGAGCGACAGCCCGATGAATGCAAGACTGCACGCCACGTCCCCCCTCGGCGACGCCGACCTGGTCCGTGCCGACCAGGCCCACTACATGCACGGCTACCACGTGTTCGACGACCACCGCGTCAACGGCTCGCTGAACATCGCCGCCGGCGACGGCGCCTATATCTACGACACCGCCGGCAACCGCTACCTCGACGCGGTGGGCGGCATGTGGTGCACCAACATCGGCCTGGGGCGCGAGGAAATGGCTCGCACCGTGGCCGAGCAGACCCGCCTGCTGGCCTATTCCAATCCCTTTTGCGACATGGCCAACCCGCGTGCCATCGAACTCTGCCGCAAGCTCGCCGAGCTGGCCCCCGGCGACCTCGACCACGTGTTCCTCACCACCGGCGGTTCCACCGCCGTGGACACCGCGATCCGCCTCATGCACTACTACCAGAACTGCCGCGGCAAGCGCGCCAAGAAGCACGTCATCACGCGGATCAACGCCTACCACGGCTCGACCTTCCTCGGCATGTCGCTGGGCGGCAAGAGCGCCGACCGGCCGGCCGAGTTCGACTTCCTCGACGAGCGCATCCACCACCTTGCCTGTCCCTACTACTACCGCGCTCCGGAAGGAGTGGGCGAGGCCGAGTTCCTCGATGGCCTGGTGGAGGAGTTCGAACGCAAGATCCTCGAACTGGGCGCCGACCGGGTGGGGGCGTTCATCTCCGAGCCGGTGTTCGGCTCCGGCGGCGTGATCGTCCCGCCCGCGGGCTACCACCGGCGGATGTGGGAGCTGTGCCAGCGCTACGACGTGCTGTACATCTCCGACGAAGTGGTGACCTCCTTCGGCCGCCTCGGCCACTTCTTCGCCAGCCAGGCGGTGTTCGGCGTACAGCCGGACATCATCCTCACCGCCAAGGGCCTCACCTCCGGCTACCAGCCGCTGGGCGCGTGCATCTTCTCCCGGCGCATCTGGGAGGTGATCGCCGAGCCGGACAAGGGCCGCTGCTTCAGCCATGGTTTCACCTACTCCGGCCACCCGGTGGCCTGCGCGGCGGCGCTGAAGAACATCGAGATCATCGAGCGCGAGGGCTTGCTCGCCCACGCCGACGAGGTCGGCCGCTACTTCGAGGAGCGCCTGCAGAGTCTCCGCGACCTGCCCATCGTCGGCGACGTGCGCGGGATGCGCTTCATGGCCTGTGTCGAGTTCGTCGCCGACAAGGCGAGCAAGGCGCTGTTTCCGGAAAGCCTGAACATCGGCGAGTGGGTCCACCTGCGGGCGCAGAAGCGCGGCCTGCTGGTTCGTCCGATCGTCCACCTGAACGTGATGTCGCCGCCGCTGATCCTCACCCGCGAACAGGTCGATACCGTGGTCCGGGTGCTGCGCGAGAGCATCGAGGAAACCGTGGAGGATCTTGTCCGCGCCGGTCACCGGTAAGCGCCGGGGCGCCGCCGGCGCCCCACCCGAACATTCAGGAGAACCCCAATGGACGACAACAAGAACAAGGTCCTGCGGTTGCGCGATGTGGTGCTCTACACGGTCTCGGCGATGCTCTTCATGGACCAGATCGCCCTGGCTTCCTCCCTCGGTCCGTCGAGCCTGTTCTGGTGGCTCTACGTGCTGGTCCTGCTGTTCCTGCCGATGGCCATGATGACCTCCGAGCTGGGCACCGCCTTCCCCGCCAACGGCGGCGTCTACCACTGGGTGCGCAGCGCCTTCGGCTTCCGCTGGGGGGCCCGGGTGTCATGGATGTACTGGGTCAACAACGCACTGTGGATGCCTTCGGTCTACACCCTGTTCGGCAGCATGCTCGGCGCCTTCTATTTCCCCGAGCTGAGCCTCTGGGGCAAGATCGCCATCGGCATAGCCCTGGCGCTGCTCACCGCGGCGTTCAACGTGGTCGCGCTGCGCCTGGGCAAGTGGCTGCCGAACCTCGGCGCGCTGCTCAAGCTGCTCGCGGTGCTCGCCCTGGGCGTCGGCGGCCTGCACTTCGGCTGGAACCATGGCTTCGCCAACGACTTCAGCCTGGACTCCATCGTCCCGTCCTCGCCGGGCCAGATGGCCGCGCTGGGAGTGATGGTCTATGGCATCATGGGGACCGAGCTGGCCTGTTGCAGCGCCGCGGAGATGCGCAACGCGCGCCGCGACATCCCGCGCGCGGTGCTGATCTCCGGGCTGATCGTCGGCGCCTTCAACATCTTCGGCACCCTCGGCGTGCTGGCCGCGGTACCGGCCGAGGAAACCGACGTCACCCGGATCTTCGCCCATACCCTCTACAACATCTACGGCCACGACGGCGCCGGCGGGATGCTCGCCGACCTGGTCGGCGCCTTCGTCCTGTTCACCCTCTTCACCAACATGGTCACCTGGAGCATGGGCACCAACCGTGCCGCGGTGGAAGCGGCCAAGGCCGGCGAGCTGCCGGCGCTGTTCGGCGTGGTCCATTCGCGCCACGGCACGCCGATCGGCTCGGCGGTGCTGGCCTCGGCGGTGAGCATCGTCCTGCTGCTGCTCTACGGCCTGGTGGCGCACACTGCCGAGGAACTGTTCTGGACCCTGCTGTCGATCTTCGCCATGGTTTTCATGATGCCCTATGTGCTGATGTGCCTGGCCTTCGTCCGCCTGCGCCGCGCCGACCCGCGTCCACGGCCCTACCGGATGCCGCTGGGCGACCGCCTGGCCAGTCTCTGGGCGCTGTTCGTCGCGCTGCATGTGCTGGCCGGCATCTGCCTGTTCGTCGTCACCCCCGGCGCGCCGATGGACTGGGCCTACGCCGGCAAGATCGTCGGCGGCGTGGCGCTGGCCCTGGCCGTGGGCGAACTGCTGATCCGCCAGGCGGCGCGAAGGCGCGGCGTGATGTCACTGCGCGGTGCCTACGGTTGAGGAGCGGCCCTGTCGCAACACCGCCTATGGCGTTAATGTGCCGTTAACGCCCTTGGTGGGTAATGGGTCGCAGCGCAACACGGAGAAGGTCGTCATGTCCGAACGAGAGCACTGGCAACGGGTATACGAGAGCAAGCCGTCCGACGCGGTGAGCTGGTTCCAGGCCGAGGCCACGCTGTCTCTCGACCTGATCCGACGCATCGGCGCGCCCCGCGAGGCGGCGATCATCGATGTCGGCGGCGGCGCCTCGACCCTGGTCGACGGCCTGCTCGCCGAAGGCTTCGGCGACCTGACGGTGCTCGACCTTTCCGACGCCGCCCTGCGTGTCGCCCGCAACCGCCTCGGCGCGCGCGGCGAAGAGGTGCGCTGGATCGCCGGCGACATTACCGGCGTCGACCTGCCGGAAGCCACCTACGATGTCTGGCACGACCGCGCCGTGTTCCACTTCCTTACCACTGCCGAAGCCCGCCGCGCCTACGTGCGCCAGGTGATGAAGGCGGTCCGCCACGGCGGCCACGTGATCGTCGCCACCTTCGCCGCCGACGGCCCGACCGAATGCAGCGGCCTGCCAGTCATGCGCTACGACGCCGACGAACTGCACGCCGAGTTCGGCTCCGCCTTCCAGCTCACCGAGCACCGCGACGAACACCACGTCACTCCCGCCGGCCGGGTCCAGCACTTCGTCTACTGCCATTGCCTGAAACGCCTGTGAAGTGCTCCGAGGCTGGGCTACGCTCTGCTCGCCCGGCCATGCGAACGACTTTCCATGACATCCGGCATTTCTTCTTCGGACCCCGGCCTGATAAGCTCCCGTCTCGAGGAAAACCTCTTGCAAATCAAAGAGGAAGGCAATCACGCCCGGTGGTGTGGCCGGACTTCAAATCCGGTGGGGGACGGCAGCCGTTCCTGGGTGGGTTCGACTCCCACTGCCTTCCGCCATATCCCCCTTCCACAGTCCTTGCCGCTCTAGGCTTCCAGCGTTTCCGCCGGTGTCGAAAAATCCGTCGTGTCGAAGAAGTGTCGAAAGTCTTTCAGCGGGCCGAGTCTGATCACGTCTTGCAGGAAGTCCGGGGCGAGGTGCGCATACCGCATGGTCATGGTCAGCGACGAGTGCCCGAGTATCTTTTGCAGGGTCAGGATGTTGCCGCCGTTCATCATGAAGTGCGAGGCGAACGTGTGGCGGAGCACGTGCGATTTCTGCCCACGGGGGAGGGCGACGCCGGACATTTTCACGGCGAAGTCGAAGCTGTCGCGGCAGTTGGAGAACTTGCCGTAGCGGCGCAGGTGCGAGTGCAGGCGTCGTTCCAGTTCTGGAGGTATCGGGACCGAGCGACGACGCTTTGACTTCGTGTTAACGAACTGCACCGCTCCATCCCGGACCCGATCCAGGGTTAGCCCTTGAGCTTCACCCCAGCGGCAACCGGTAGCCAGACAGACCAGGGCGACGGGTTCCACATGAGGCGTCTTGCAATGTTCCCGGAGGGCACGGAACAGCGTTTCTATCTGCTGGCGGGTCAGGTAGGTCAACTCACGATCTTGCAGCTTGATCGCCTTCACCTTGGCCAGCGGGTCTGGATAGTCGATTTCACCCAACTGGTGCAGTTCGTTGAACAGCGACCGCAGGTAGCCCAGTTCGTTGTTCAAGGTCTTGCCGCTGATGCCTGACGCAAGGCGTCTGGCCCGATACTCGGTGAAGATGTTCCCGGTTACCGCCGAGCCTATGGGGTCGCCCATGCGTTCCGCCATCTTGCGCAGCACCAGGGAACGACGGTCAGCGTCCGTCAGGGCGTGGCCGTGAAGCAACGTCCAACGGGTCACCAATTCAGACAGGCGTCGACGGTCCTTCGGCCTTGGTGTCCAGGCCGGGTTTTCAATGGTCCGTTGCCGCACGGTGGCTTCGAACCGCTGGGCTTCGCCCTTGGTCTTGAAACGCTTCCTGAAGCGCTTGCCCTTGATCGGTTCAATGTCGGCCAGCCAGCGGCCATCCTCAAGCTTGGTGATCGCCATCAGATCGCGTATCCCCGCCGCAGATACCGATCACACATCAGCTTGTGTATGTGCCTTTCCAGATCGCGACGAGTCCAACCCTTGGCCAGGTAGTGGTCTTCGATGACGTGCCAGAACTCCAATTTGCGGGCGGACTCAATTGCCTTTTTTGCCGGGATACGCTCCCGCGCAATCAGGCTGATGAACTGGCCGAGGAACATCTCGCAGTTACGCCCGCTAAAGCCCTTGGCGGTCTTGTAATAGCGCCGATACTCGGTGCGCTCGATCAGCGGATCGCACTCGACCTGTACGCGGGCGTCCTGGCTGATCAGGCTCCAGAACGGATCGTAGACCGCTGTCCGGCTCAGCAGCTTGAAGCTTTCGCAGGCGTAGTTCCACAGCCCTTGCAGGTGCGGGCAGAGGCCCTCATAGGTGCGGCAGCCAATGACCTCCCCGGAGGCCATACGCGAGCCTTCAGAGAACTGCTGGACGATGGAGTGATGAAAGCGGAATTCGAGCCGCCAGACCGTTTCCAGGGGGTTATAGGCCGGGTCGCCATCGCCGAACGGATCGCCGTTCAGGGACGCCCACACGCTTTCCCAATAGTCGAGCTTGTCGGTGGCCCGAGCCTGGAGGGTCTTGTTATAGATCGACAGTTGCAGACCGTTGGCCGAGCCGAACATGTACGTCTCGCCACGCCCGTAGACCGAGGCGTTGCCGTCGAACTCGATACGCTCGATCCCGCTGATTTGTCGCACCCGACGCGAGCGGCAATGCATGCGGTCCACCAGATCGCGAGGTGGTTTCCAGCCTTGCACGTCCAGGGCGATATGCACAGCGGCTTGGTTGGTTTCGCAGTGGCTCAGCACCGCAGCAGCCAAGTCATCCAGTACGCCCTGGAGGATATGCGGGTCGGCTCCGTCGAGGGCGTGGGGCGACACCTCGATCTTGAGGTGCGAGCCGAGGGTATCGACCTTGATGTTGTGATTCTTGATCAGCAGGATCAGCCCCAATTCTGCGTTCTGCAGACGGTACTGATAGCCGGAGTCGCGACCGATGCGGCCCTTGGACCATTCGTAGCCGGCGAACTCGACCACATCCACCGAGAGGTCAAACAGCGCCATGACTTCCGGGCGCAACTTGCCGTTGTACAACTGCCGCACCGTGTCCACGCCGCAACGCAGGATGCGCACGCCTGACAGGTCGGTGAACGCCCCCGTCATGGAATCAACGAAGAGCCGTCCCTTGGGGGAGTCCAGCAGTTGTCCGTCGGGTTGCAGCAGGAGGCGGTTTTGATGGGTCACTTTCTTCATGGTTTCACCTAACAATGTCCATTAATGTCCAAATCGCGGGGTGCTTATCTGACGTGTTACAGGGGCGTCGGCCGGCCCCGCCGTGGCGCTTGCTCACTCCGAGACGAGCCGTTCGCGCGCGCCCCGGCCAGGCCGGCTACAGCGGCCATACCGGCCCCGTCGGCGTCACCGCCACCGCGAAGAAAAAGCCCGCCAGATAGGCCAGGAACGCCAGCCCCAGGGCGGCGAAATAGCTTGTCCAGTTCATCGGCTCTCCCTCAGTTGATCGAGCGCGGCAAGCGGCTGGTATCAGGAACCACCGTCACCCGCACGGCGGCGCCGTTCGCGGTGGTGGGCGGCACGTTCGGCGCGGCGGCCTGAGCCGGCGGCGCATTGCCCAAGGCGCTACGCCCGGCGCAGGCGGCATAGCCGGACCAACCGCCCTTGAAGCTCAGTTCCGCGGCGCAGTTGCCCCGCGGCACCACGGCATAGCCGGTGTCGGTTAGGTCGCGATCGGTGAGAGTGAATTCGCTGCCGTCCTGGCCCCGGACGGCGAACAGATAGGTGCGGCGCCCGGAGGCGGACAGCAGGGTCGCCTTGACGATGAAGTCGCGGCCGGCGAAGGGATGCCCTACAGGAGCAGCACCCGGAACGCCTGCGTGCCCAGGTACATCATCATCAGCATCAGGACCAGCCGCACCAACAGCACGCGCAGCACCCACAGCAGGACCGGCTTGAGCAGGCGCAGCAGTTCCAGCAGCAGGCGGCGATACAGGGTCGCCCATGAGCAAACGAGGTCCGCCGTCATAAACCACAGACCCAATAGCAAGGGCCGGAATTGCCATGAATAGAAGAATCTTAGGTTGTCTAAAAAGGCTCTTGCCGGCGATGGTGTCGGTGACGGAGCCGGTGGCTGTCGATTCATAGAGGGCGAAGGTCTCCTTACGGATTTTCTTGATCTCGACGATCACGTCGCGGGCCGGCGGTTTGTTGTCCTGCGCCGAGTGCTGGCTTTCCTTGTAGCGGCCTCGAATGCCGATGACGGCGAGGTTGGAGTGCAGATAGGCCTTTTCCGCCGTCATGCGGATGTCGTCGCGGATATAGGCGATGTTCGGCGTGGTGAGGATGATGTCCCAGTTGAAATGCCGGTGCCGGGTCCAGGCATCCAGCCAGCCCATGGGCCGCCCCGCTGCCTTGGCCGCTTCTGGGCCGTCCGGGAAGTCGAAGCGCTTGAGGTCGGCTTCGCGCCAGGACTTCAGAAAGATCAGTTGGGTTTCGTCGAAGATGATGAACGCGCCACGCGGCGCCCACATGAACCAGGTGCGCATCTTTTCCATGTCATCCAGGTCCTCGAGGTCGAGGTTGATGACGTCGCAGCTGGAGGGCGTCTCCGGCATCACTTGGAAGATCCGTTCGCGGGTCAGGCCGCGCACGTTGGTGATGATGACGCGGCCTTTCTTGATCGCGGGGATCAGGTCATCTTGGATCGCGCCGGAGGTCTTGTAGGAGCCGTTCGGGCCGTGATGAATCTTGATCGCCATGTCACTTACCTATGAAGGGGATAAAGGACATGGAGAAGCGCGTGCCGATGGCGGCGAAGATCATGTTCACCGCGTCCGGCAGGCCGAAGAACGCCAGCAGCGAGCGCAGGTCGCCGTCCAGGGACGAGTAATAGGACGTGATGGTCGAGCCGATACCGATGCCGCCGACGACTTCGCGGAACGCCTTGTAGCCGATTTCCGCGACGAACAATTGCATCTCGAACCAGCCCTTGATGGCCATCTTGGTCAGCAGGACAAAGGCGTCGGTGACGAAGTCATAGACACCGCTGTAGAGGAAGTCCCAGAGGGATTGCATCCAGGCGAGAATGTCGGAGAGAAAGGGAATGTCCATGGCGTTTCCTCAGGAGCGATAGAAAACGATCCATCCGGCCAGGATCGCGGCGATGAACAGCACCACGTAGCGGATGACGGAGAGTTCTTGGGCGTACTGGGTGAGGCAGACGTCGTAGCGCTGACCGAGGGCGGTAAAGTCCCAACACGGCAGGGAGCCGCCGCCGGTGCCCAGGTGAATATCGAACTTGGAAGCGAGGACGCTTTCGAACTTGCCTTGCAGTTCCCGGAAGTCCTTTTGCGCCTTGGCGATGGCGTCGTCGTATTCCTTGATGGTCTTGTCGAAGGAGCCTTGCTTCGGCTCTTTCAGGCCACCCCCGCCGGAGCCGTCGCCGCCATCGCCACCGGTCCCGCCGCTGGAGCCGGACCCGTCGCCATCGCCGCCGCTACTGCCGTCACCGCCGGGCGTGGTGCCGCAGTCACTGCCAACATGGCCCTGACAGGGGTTGTTACCGCCACCGCCCCCACCGCCGCCGCCACCACTGGAGCCGTCATCGCCACCGCCGTTACCGGGCTTGGTGCCGCCATCGCTTCCACCGTCGCCGCCGGGCGGGTTGCTGCCACCATCGCCCCCGGTGCCGCCGTCCCCACCCGGAGGAGGACCGTCACCCGGGCCCACGTCGCAGCCAAAGGCACAGGAGCCATTGGAGGTGAACCAGTTACCGGTGAACGAGCCGATGACCTTGCAGTACGTCGCGCCGGCTTGACCCTCAGCGGGGCCGATACAACCGTCAATCGAACTGACGGCGATCTCGCAGCCGAGGTAATTGATGAAGCGGGAGATCGGCGCTTGATGGGATTTTTCGTAGAGCGAGCCGGCCAGGATTTCGCACTTGTTTTCCTTGCACTCGCCGATCTCTTTATTGAAGTCCGTACCTTCCGGGCAACTGTCGCCGGTCAAGATGGCGGACGACGTCTGCCAGGTGATTCCGCCAGTACCCGAAACATTGCACTGAACTTCCTTGTAGCTCAGCTTGTTGATTTCCTTTAGCCAGTTGGCCGACGTGTTATCGAAGTAGTACTGGCATGCCGCCGTATAGGATGGAAAGAAGGCCGTGGGATTTCCGGGGATGGAAATCTTCCATTGGTAGAAGTCCGCGTGGGCCACCGATGCGAGCACCAGGGCGAAAATGAGTAGTACGAAGCGAGGCATAAAAAAGGGGCCTTTCGGCCCCTCCTCCTGTCACTGATACTGGCCGATTTTCAATCCCGTCAGCAGCGCGGACGCCATGAATGCGCCCAGCATCAGGGACCAGATCACGTCAGGCCTTGCGCATCGCGCCGATGACCAGGGCGAGGCCGACCAGCACCGCCACGGCGGCGATCACCAGCTTGGCCACGGACCCGCCATCAGTGCTGGCTTGCGCCAGAACCCCCTTGGTGGTTTCGTCGAGCAGCGATTCGGCGAAGGAGACGTTGGCCACGGCCAGGCCGACGGTGGCGATGGAAGCGTTGCGGAACAGGGTTTTCATTTTTTCCATGATTGGAACCTCATTAATTGCGCGCTTTGCGCATGGCGGAAATGATCAAGCCAGCCCCCAAACCAACGGCGAACAGCCCGATGGTCCCGGCGAAGCCGAGGCGGAAGGCCGACGGGTCGAAACCACCCATCAGCAGAGTCAAATAGCCCTCTGCCTCAGGCGGCAGCAGGTAGGTCTGTATCCACTCAAGGTGCGTACAGCCGACCGTGCCGTCCGCGTTCTGGACCCAGATCTTGCACACTTGAACCGATACAGAGCCTTCCATTCGTGCAGTCCTCAAACAGCCAGGGAGGCCGCTAGGCCGTCGATCCAGCCCCAGGCGTAGCCGGTGGCCAGACCTACCGCGAACAGCGAGAGATAGCGGAGCATCGCGGCCTCCTACGGCTTACGCCTTGGCGTCCGGAGACTTGTCTTGTTTGTCCTGGCCCTGCGGCTGCTGGGCCGGGCGCGGGGCTTGGGCCTGTGCTTGCGGGCGAGCCGGGGCTTGGGCGGTCGGCGTCATCGGCTTTCCGCCCACGGCCAGCAGATCCACAAGGACCTGGGTATTGGTGATCCGGCCGAAACGGTCTTGGGTCGGGCGGACCACGCTGGCGAACTTGCAGAGCACCGGCTGGCCTTCGAAGACGATGGCGTCCAGCAGGGTCGGCTCGATGTTGTATTCGCTGATCTCGAAGCCCTTGGCGTTGCCACGGGCGCCTTCCGGGATCGGGGCGATGGACTGGACCGAGGCGTAGATTTCCCCGGTCTTGGTCGAGGTGTAGGTGTCGGTCTTGGTGACCCACAGTTCGACGACGCCGCCTTGGGTTGCAAACATGTTCATCGGTGTTTCTCCTTCAATTCGCCTTTTTCGGCGTGAGTTAGCCCGCCGTTGGAATTTTCGGAGTTATTCCGATCAATCAACGGGGTTTTTTACTTAGGTTTTCTGGCCGTTCTGGAAAGGCCTAGATCAGTGCTTTCAGTTGCATATCAGCACAGAAAAACGCTGCTGAAAATAGGTTTTAAACACTTTTTTAGTTGTTAAAAATAAAAGTCCAACATAGTCCATTAATGTCCATTTCAATATTTAATTTAATTAATGCTTTTAAACTTTAAAGCTGGGCGATCCCTTCGGGCCGGGCTCTATTCGCTAGCGAACCAAGCCAACCACGGGTGTTCGTCTCGGCCCATCCGGGTAACGATCCCTATCGCAACGTCGTCGCCGACGGCCAAGGGGAACGCTTCCCCTTGGAACCCGCAGAGCAACACCAAGGGCTCTGCCCTTGTCATCCCGCTCTTGCCGCCGAGGGCTCGGGAGCGCGGGGCGGAGGAGCTGCCCCACACTCCCAAGCGCAGGCTGTTTCAGGGGGGAGGCGTTCAAGGGTGCGCTCCGCCCGTGCTTCCGTTCGCCGGAACGGTGAGGCTGTTCCGACGAGCCGGGAGCGCGGCCCTTGACCGGATCGGCCACGGTGCGGGCGGCTTGGATCAGGCAGAGCAGGAGCAGCGCTTTCAGGGTCTTAGCGAGCATGGTTCAGCCCTCCAGTTGGAATGCTTCGCGCACGGGCACGAAGGGCGTGGGTTTCCCGCTGTCGTACACAACGTGCCAGTACTTCGGCGGACGCCGGGACGGATCGTGTTTCGCGCAGAAGGAACGGGGACGGCAGAGCCAGCGGCCATCTTCCCGATAGGGCAGCCCAGGGGGCCGGCAGTCCGGACACGGCGACGGGCTGTGCAATGGGATGGCCTGCCTTGCGGACCAGCACACAGAGCAAGCGCAGTCCGGGGCGTGGGTTTGGCGCAAGTAGTAGGGACTGGCGGCCATGGCTCATTTCTGCCCCCTACGGCCAGAGCGATAGTCTTCAATTGCCCGACGAAGCCAAGCATTCTCGATCTGGTCGATATCGACAGTCAGGCCGCCCCAGGTCACGACCCTGCCGGCGACGCTGCCGACGATGCCCGCGAAGCAGAATTGGAAGGTGTCCATCAGAACTCCTCCTTTTCCATCAGTTGACGGGTGAAGAGCGCAACATTGACCATCACGTGCTTGCCGATCTTGTACGCGGGGAGATAGCCCTTACGAATCCATCCACGGACGGTTTCGTGGTCTTCCCCCATGCCAATCCAGTTCGCGAAGTCCCGCCACGGCAACACCGGGGGCGCCGCGCGGAGGTCTTGAGCCTTGATTTCTTCCACTTCCATGGCCTTTGCTGCACTATGTTGGTCTTTAGAGGACTATGGTCTTGGACTATGTCCATTGACTATGTGCAAACAATAGCCCTTGGACTATGTCATGTATATAGTCCAAATAATGATTAATACCTATTAAATGAGCATTACAGATAGAGCTTTGCTATTGATTGGCCGTAGTAACCTAAGCGCCCTGACCAGAGCAGGCGCGACGGACTACAACCGATGGGTAAGCATCAAGCGAGGGAAGGCCAGAGTGGGCGCGGACGAGATTGAAATCCTCGGCAGTGTCTACCCTGCATATCGATGGTGGCTTACCACAGGCGAAGTCATGCCGGAGATTGGGCAAACAAGCCCTGACTACGACGAAGCCAACCGAAACTTGACCAGTCAAAGCGCGGGATAGCGATCACACAGGAAGTGGCTAGGCGTTGGTTCGCCCGTGAAGTGGTCAAAAAGTCAAAGGACTAGGGTTCGCTAAATAATATAGAAAACCCTAAAGCTATCTAGGGCTGTTAGCTTTATATACTAGAATACTTAATTAGTTCCTCAACTAGTTCGTGCACATAAGTTACAGGGTTCTCTTGGCCTGTAGCTCCGTAGTCTTCTACTGCTTTTTTTGCATTTTTTAAAGCGTCGCCTTGTTTGGATTTAAGTGACTCATAAAGCCCTTTTCCTCCTTTCTTGTAAGGCATGTACTGCTGAATCTCTTTGCATAGATCTGCGGAAACTGAACTCTTATCCTTTCTCTCATATGGAGATCTATGGTATCTATAGTGGAGAACGACCCAGTACTCAAAGCAAGGGATTGAGGCTATTGAAACAAGAGGGACCCCTTCTTTGTTTTTTTGAGAAACTAACGCAAGGGCCCTGTAATAGCTTTCATGGTTGTCTCTATCAAAAACACAGTAGACTACCTCTACCTGTTCTCCGTCACTTAGGAGGTTAGAGTATAGCTCTAGTGCATGATTGACTACTGAAATAGGAGCAGAGCCGCACTCACCAGTAACTCTGATCTTAACCGTAGATATTCTTTCGTGGTTTCTCATTTCCTCAAAATATAGAGGCTCACTTTTTTTTCCTTCACAAACTATAAGGTATAGAGGTTTTGTTTCTTTAACGGCTTTTCGACGTTCTAACTCGTTTCTTCTTTTACCCTGCCGTTTTCTAAAGATATTGTCAGTTCCCATCTATTGCCAGATCCTTGATGAATGGGATTGCACCATACCTGCCAGATAGATAACCTTTCTCCAGAGCCTCCCCCTCCCTAACTTTGTAGTCGGAAACAGGGTAAAGGAGAGTGCCTCGCCTCTTATCCTTAGAAACTAACCAGACTTGGTCTCGGCGAAGAATTTTTTTAGAGAGAATGGTTGTGTCATGAGTCGTAAAGATAATCTGCGCTTTAGTTTCGGAACGATGAAGGACTTCTATCAAATGATGAACGATTAATGGATGCAAGCTACTGTCTAGTTCATCAACGCAAAGAACTAAGTCGTTGTGGATAACATCAATCCAAGGGCCGGCAAAACTGAAGAGCCCTATAGTTCCCTTCGATTCCTCCTCAAGGTCAAAGGAGATTAAATTTCCTGAGTCGTCTTCTCTTAAAAAGCTAACTTCAAAGTAATCTTTGTCTTTTAAGGACTTTTTTAAGTCTTCGCGTAGACTGAGCGGAAAGTTTTCAATAAAAGATGGGTCTCCAAGCTTTCTCTTTTTAATTTTGATATCAGCGATCTGAATATCTGCGCTTGCAATAAAGTCAATGACTGACTTTTTAACCTTCTTATCTAGGCATTGCTCAGCAGAAAACTGACTGCTTAGATTCTCTGGACGTAGCTGTGCTACTCTTGCTAGGAACCAATTGTAAACCGGAAGTAGTTGCGTGTTATTAAATTGAATCGCAACAGAAAGAAACGCCGCGTTATCTCTGGTCTGTCTTCTCCAGTCTCCTCTTAGTCTTCCTCCTTCAAAATATTTTGAGAATTTGTAGTAGTATTCCTCGGTCTGAGGATCATATACTCGGTGGTACCATTTTTGCGGGGAGCCTTTAGGGTAAGCAATTAACCACTCTTCAGTAACTCTCTTCTCGTTAACACAGATCCCATAATCATAGCGAATGCCTTCACTGATTAGTGTTGTTTCAAATTCAGAGTCTTGCTGTCTACTCTCCTCTGAGAGCTTATAAGGCGAAACTTGAATTTCATCTCCCGCATTAATATTTTTTGCTGAGTGAATAACAAAGCTTTCAACAAAGGACATTGCGTCCAAAATTGTGCTTTTGCCAGCAGCATTTGCCCCATAAATGACAATGGACTTCAGCAGTCTAGGGCAATCTTCAAGTCCAGTATCAATAGTATTGGTTACTTCATTTTCCTTGTAGTAATTAGAGGCCACCATGCTGAGCTCACAAAGCTCCTTGATGGAACGAAAGTTTTTCACACTGAACTGAACTAGCATTTTCGCTCCCTTTGTACGTTTTCTGCTGATTTTCTGCAAAAAACCTCTTGAATTTCATTTAAACCTAAAATCTTAACCTCTTCAAGAGGGTTTTCTGTTTTGTCAAGGAAAAAGCGTGAAAATCTGGTTGTCACACGGAAACGTAGTGCCGTCACACGGCTTTAGGAGGGGGGAGCGAGGTGGCTTTTTGGTATCATCAGGGCCTTAGCCAAGTCCTTAATCCGGCAAAGGTTCTCGCTAGAGCTCTTTAAGGTGCGTCCACTGCGAAGCAAGATCTGTCGAAAAACTGTCGAAATAACTATCCAATAATGACTTGTAAAGGCCATTTCAATAACTGTAAGTCACTGATTTTTCTACCATTGTCCGATACAGTCTAATTATGTCCACCCTGAAAATAGGGTTCGACTCCCACTGCCTTCCGCCAATTCTCCGCTCGCTTTCGGCGGCCATCGTGTCTCACAGGATCAAGCGTCTATCTCGGTCCGTTCCAGCAGAAGCAGCGTCTCACCCGTCCCCGTCGTCTCCCTGACCAGCGCTCCCCGCTCATTCCAAAACGCACTCCTGCCCGCCGCCTTCCAGCCACCCGTCGGCCCGCCATGGTTGGCCAGCAGCACGCCCATTCCGTGCTCGCGGGCATAACCGGCCAGTAGGGCCGAGTCGGCCGGGTAGCCGTTTTCTCCGATCAGCGCGCTGGCGATGTAGAGGCGAGCGCCGGCACGGGCGGCGTGGGCCGGGTGGCTGGGTTGGCTGAAGTCGGCGCAGACCGCCAACGCCATCGGCAGGCCGTCGATCTCCAGCAGGGGGCCGCCGTCGCCGGCTGAGAAGTGGCGTTCCTCGCCCGCGTGCAGGTGCTGCTTGGCATAGACGCCGAGGCTGCCGTCGGCGCCGAGGATCAGGGCGGCGATCAGCGGCTTGGCATGCTTCGGCGAGCGCAGCGGCAGGCCGACCACCGTGGTCATCCGTGCCTGCTCGGCGAGCTGGCGCAGCGGTTGCAGCAGGGGCGTGTCCGCCGGCTGGGCGAGGGCGGCGGCAGCGGTGGGTTCGTAGCCGGTGAGCGACAGTTCGGGAAACACCAGCAGGCGCACGCCCCGTGCCTGGGCGATACGCATCAGGCGCAGGTGGTCGTCGAGGTTGCGTGGCAGGTCGGCGGGGTGGGCGCAGCTCTGGGCGGCGGCGATCAGCGTCATGGGGCTGTCTCGGGTATGGATGGCACAAATTCGCCAGTAGAGCCGAAGGCAGCATTTCCGGGAAGAGGCGATTAGCGGCTGCGCTACGTTTGGCTGGGGAGGGCGCTTTCGTCGCCGCGAAGCCGTAAGATAACGCGCTTCATGGCGCGCCCGACGGACGGGTGCGCACGCTTGCCTCGGGAGAACAGGGATGGCCGAGATCAATCCGCTTTCAACGGACCTGCAACAGCAACTGGCGGAGCTGCAGGCACAGGGGCTCGCCTTGCTTGGCGTCGCCGCGGACGAGACGCCGGCGCAGATCGTCGCCGCCGTCACCGACTACGTGCGCGATGCGAGGGAGCAGGGGCGCAGCCTCGACGACGAGGCGGTCTTCGCCCTCGGCGCGCTGATCGGCGCGCAGTACGTGCGTGGCCTCGGCTGGCACTGGGGCGACGTGACCTGGGACGGCGACCCGGACAGCGCCGCCGTCGGCGTGCTCAGCCCCGACGAATCGCTGTTCAACAACCCCATCGGCTGGGTAAGCCAGATCGCCGAAAGCGGCGGCGGGGTGCCGTTCATGCTCAGCTACAACATGATCCTGGCCAACCAGGTGCCGCTGTTCGAGCGGGGCAGCGCCACCGGTCTCTATTGAGCATGCAGGCGGATCGCCGCGACGCGCCGGCGCATCCCGCCAGGCGGGGCCGACAACCTGAACGGCCGGCGTCAGGCGCCGCGACCCGCCGAGCAGCGCCAACCGGCGAACGAGGTGCGGGTGACCGTGGTGGAACAGACGCTGCCTCTGAGAAACCGCGCCTGCGGCGCTTTCCAGGAAGGCAGCCTGGAACGACGCGACTGCCGAGCCCATATCGGGCTGCAATTCCGCGATTGAGTGGGCTGCGGGTTCGCGACTCGGCTGGCCTTCCTGGGAACACTTCTGAGGTTTTCGCATGACGGATCTTGAACACGCGGTGGAAAGCAACCGACGCGCCTGGGACGCGTCCGCCGACAGTCACCTGCGTGGCAGCGGCTGGCAGGAATTGTCGCTGGCGGTACAGGAAACCGGCTTCAGTTGCCTGGACGAGACCCTGGCTGGCGTGCTGCGCAATCTGGACCTGGCCGGCAAGGCGGCGGTCCAGGTCGGCTGCAACAACGGCCGGGAAGTGCTTTCGCTGTACGCCTTCGGCGTCGCGCGGGCGGTGGGGATCGACCAGTCCGCCGCCTTCCTCGCCCAGGCGCGGCAACTGGCCGAGCGCTCGCCGCATCAGCCGCGTTTCGTCGAAGCCAATGCCTACGAGCTGCCGGCCGAGCTGAACGGTCAGTTCGACCTGCTGCTGATCACCATCGGTGTGCTCAACTGGATGCCCGACATCGCGCGCTTCTTCGCCTCGGTGAGCGGCCTGCTGAAGCCGGGCGGGCAATTGGCGATCTATGAGACCCACCCGCTCCTGGAGATGCTCGAACCCGAGTCGGAGCGACCGTTCGAACTGCGCAACGACTACTTCACCGACACGCCCCACGTATCCCGGGAGGCCATCGTCTACGAAGGCAGCGGCAGCGATACCGGCATCGCCAGCTACTGGTACGTCCACCCGCTCGGCGACATCCTCGGCGGGCTGCTCGGCGCCGGCCTGCGCCTGAGTCACTTCAAGGAGTACCCGCACTCGAACCGCGAGGAACTCTACGACCTCTACGAGGACGGACCGCTGGCGATCCCGATGTGCTACACGCTGGTCGCGGTCAAGGCATGACCTGCGTCGAGGCCGAGCGAGGCGCGCCGCTGCGTGTGGTGGTGGTCGGCACCAGCGGGGCCGGGAAGTCGACCTTCTCCGCCGCGCTGGCCGCCAGGCTGGGTTGTACGCATGTCGAACTCGACCGACTCTACTGGGGCCCCGGCTGGCAAGCCGTGCCCCACGAACGCTTCGAGCACGCCGTGGAGCGGGCGACGACGGCGCCGCGCTGGGTCGCCGACGGCAACTACAGCGCCGTCCGCGAGTTGCTCTGGGGCCGCGCCACCCACGTGGTATGGCTGAATTTCGGCCGCTGGACGGTGTTCTCCCGGGTCCTTCGCCGCACCCTGGCCCGGGGCCTGCTGCG
This sequence comes from Pseudomonas sp. DL, assembly GCF_047199225.1. Classification (NCBI taxonomy): domain Bacteria; kingdom Pseudomonadati; phylum Pseudomonadota; class Gammaproteobacteria; order Pseudomonadales; family Pseudomonadaceae; genus Pseudomonas; species Pseudomonas sp. DL. Next base: position 5,561,952 of record NZ_CP178323.1, on the reverse strand, counting down.
CACCCGCCTGTCCCACGGCAACCGTGAATCGCTGCGGATGGCGTTCTGCTCCAGGGATTCGATCCTGCTCTGGTCATGGACCACCTTCGCAGGCAACCGCCGCAAATACACCGGCCTGCGCGAGGATCCGCGGTTCGCGCATTTGCGCTGGGTGGAGGTTGGCGAGCCGGGGAGGGTGGGGGAGGTGATCGAGAGGTTGGTGGAAGCCGCGCTCGCACAGTCGCAGTAGTGAGCGAAGCACGCTATCCGCCTCAGTCCTGGGGCTTGCTTACCCGGCTGCGCAGCGACTCGAAATAGGCTGTATCGGCGGGGCCGCCTGGCGTCGATTCCGCGCCGGCGACCAGCGTTTCACGCAGTTCCCTGGCGTGCATTTCGCGTTCTCCCCTTACCAGGCCACCCTGTATCATTGGGTGCCGCGTCGCCGCCAGCGCCCGGCCGAGAATCCTTGCGACGACCTCGTCCTTGCCACGGGTATAGGCCTCGCGGTCGGTGGGGTAGCGGCGGGCCAGGGCGTGCTTGGTTTCGGCGTAGAGGCGGGCGTCGTCGGGGTGGTTGCGCAGCCAGTCGCGGAACAGCAGGTAGCGGTCGGCCTGGGCCAGGGGCATGACATGGACATGGTGGGTGCGGCCATGGCCGAAGGGCGGCATGCCTTTGACGAAGAACATCCGCTGGGTGTTCGGGTTCTCGCGCCAGAACTGGTAGCCGAGGCCCTCCAGCGGGGCTACCAGCCGCTGCGGATCGTGGCCGGGCGGCGGCAGCAGGAGGATGTCGATGATCGGCTTGGCGTCGAGCCCGGGCACCGCGGTGCTGCCGACATGCTCGATGCCCAGCCCGGGCAGCGCCAGCGCCGTGCGGATGGCCTCGGCTTCGGCGGCGAAGTGTTGTGGCCAGGCGGGGTCGGCAGGCAGCACCTCGATGCGGTCGTCGTCGGCGTTGCTCCAGCGTTGGCCGTCGAAGCGGGGCGGTTGGGGTGAGGACATGGCGGACTCCGGGGATATGCGGGAGATTGGCGGCGATGGAGAGCTGGGGTAGGGCGAATAACGCCAGCGGCGTTATCCGCCTTCCGCGAGCGGGGTGCGGGTAAAACCCGGGAGTCTCAGACGTCCAGCGCCTGCACCCCTGGATGCTGCGGATCGAACCCATCCAGGCGCATGCGCTCGGCGAATGCCTCCCGCGCCGCGTCTCCCTGGAGAAACGCGCTCCGCGCCGAGGCCCAGTCGTCCGGTTGCAGCCGTACCATCCAGCCCTCGCCGTAGCAATCCCGGTTGATCAGCGCCGGGCGCTTGACCACCGCCGGGTTGCTCGCCAGCAGGGTCCCGGCCAACGGGCTGCGGGCCGAGGAGGCAGCCTTGGCGAACTCGACCACGCCGAAGCTGCGGTCGCGTTCGATGTGCCAGCCGTCGCGCTTGGGGGTGAAGGCGAAGATTTCGCCATACAGCGCGCAGCCGTAGGCGCTCAGGCCCAGGGTCAGGCTGCCGTCGACTTCCTCGCGCAACCACAGGTTGTAGTCCGGGGCGTAGAACAGCCCGTCGGGGAACTCCAGGCCGTGCAGGTTCGCGCTCATAGGGTCAGCACCCGCTCGGATTCGAGGATCAGCCGTGCCAGTTCGCCGCCGCTGGAGATTTCGTCGAGTTCCTCGATCAGTTCGCTTTCGTCGATGTTCACCCCGGGTTGGCGGCACATCAGCAGGCGCGCGCCGGCCTCGCGGGCCTGGCGGATGAAGTGGCGCAGCGGCTCGCCGCCGTCCAGCGCGCGCAACTGGTCGGCGACGGCGCGGCGGGCCAACTGCACGCCTTCGCCGCTGAGGAACAGGGTCACCTCGGCGTCCATGCAGGCCAGCAGGGTGGCGGTGTGGAAGGGCGCGGCGCAGCGGGCCGGGGTGCTCGGGCCGCTGGAGACGATGATGAGGACGCGCTGGGCGTGGGTGTCAGGGTTCAAGGGGCTTGTCCATCTGGATCAGCGCCACGCGCCGGCCGTCCGGATCGTGGCGTTCGGCGATGGCGCGCGGCTGGTAGCCGAGCTGGGTATAGAGCAGCAGCCCGGCGGCGTTGGCGTTGAAGCAGGAAATCTTCATCAGGCGCGCTTTGTACTGTTCGCGGGCGAGGTTTTCCATGACCCCGATCAGGTAGCGGGCCACGCCCAGGCCGCGCGCGGCGGGCGCCACCATCATGTTGCCGAGGGCGCAGAAGTCGCCGTGCTGCCACTGGTAGAAGTTGGCGAAGCCGAGCACCTGTCCGTCGTGCACGGCCACGGTGCTGCCGCGGCGTTCGGCGATGGCGGCGGCCAGCTGGGCGACGCTGAACGGCCAGATCGCCTTGGGGTAGCAATAGAAGAGTTCGTCGCGGTCCTGGGGGAAGCCGGCGACCGTCTCCAGGTCACCGGTCTCCGCCGGGCGGTGGCTGAGCTGCATGTCAGCGCGGCGGGTATTGCGACATGACTTTCTGCACCGTCTCGCGGATCGCCTGCTCGCGCTCGGCCGGGCTCGGCGGGCTGGTGCGCATGATCTGCTCGCCGCTGCCGCGCCAGACCAGTTTGCCGTCCTTGCCGTCGAACAGGTCGACCTGGAGGGTGGCAACCTTGTAATTCACGGTGCGCGTCTCGGCCATCGCCGGGCCGCCCCAGTATCCTCCCCAGTAGCCGCCCCAGTAACCGCCGCCGTAGTTGGTGGTGATCTGGTCCTGGCGATCGTCGACGATCAGGTAGGCGCGCACCGTGACGTCGCCCCTGGCGTTGCCCTGGGCCGGACGCAGGCCGCGCTGGTCGAGCTGCTGGGCGACGGCTTCACGGATGCGTTGCTCGGTGAGGTCGCTCTTGATGCGTGGGTCGTCGGGGCGGTATTCGAAGGCGGGTTGCGACCAGCTCCAGCTACGGTAGGCGGCGAAGTCGCGGGAGCTGTCGAAGTCGCGGTCGAGCTGGGTGGTTTCGCAGGCTGCGAGGCTGAGGAGCAGGCCGAGCAGCAGGATTCGGCGGATCATGGTTTTTCTCCAGTCAGAGTTCACATCCAAGCTCAGCGCCGGATGAAAGGCAAGAGGAAACGCGGGTTTGAAGCGTCTCCACAAGTAACGTTGGCGAGCACCCGCCCTATAGGGCGCGACGGGAGAATGAAATGAATCGAAGTATTGCGATCCTGCTGCTGGGCCTGTCGCTGACCGGCTGCGTCGAGGCACGCTCGGTGGTACCGGCGGATGGCCCGGGCCCGCTGCTGGTGGCCCATCGCGCCGGCACCGCGGACTACCCGGAGAACACCCTGCTGGCGATCCGCAAGGCGCTGGACAACGGCGCCGACGCGCTATGGTTGTCGGTGCAGTTGAGCGCCGATGGCCATCCGGTGCTCTATCGCCCCGCTGACCTGGCGGTCCTGACCCAGGGCGCCGGTGCGGTCGGCCAGTCGAGCCTGGCCGAGCTGGCGCGCTTGAACGCCGGCTATATGTTCAAGGCCGAGGACGGCAGCTATCCCTACCGCCAGAAGCCGCTGCGGATTCCTACGCTGCGCCAGGCGCTGCGGGCGATCCCGCCGCAGGTGCCGGTGTTCCTCGACATGAAGTCGCTGCCGGTGGAGCCGCTGGTCGATGCCGTGGCCGGCGAGCTGGAGCGGCAGAAGGCCTGGTCGCGGGTGCGTTTCTATTCCACCGAGAAGGCCGCCAACGACTACCTGACGCAGCGCTACGCGGACCGCGCGCGACAGTTCGAAAGCCGCGATGCGACGCGCAACCGCCTGGTCGGCCTGGCCTTCGGCGAGCGCTGCGAGGCACCGCCGGCCGGCGGCACCTGGATGGGCATCGAGCTGCGCCGCGAACTGACGGTGACCGAGCGCTTCACCCTTGGCGAGTCTTCCTACAAGGTGCCGGCGGCGCAGTTGTGGACGCGCAAAGCGATGGACTGCGTGCGCCGCGAGCCGGTGAAGGTGGTGATGTTCGGCATCGAGACCGCCGAGGACTACCGCACCGCGCGCGCCCTGGGCGCCGACGCGGTGATGAGCAACTCGCCCAGGAAGATGGAGGCGATCCGCCGCCGGGTGCTCGCCGATCAGCCCGGCGGGTAGCTCGACAGCGCCCGTTTCACCGCTTCGCGCAGGGCCTTGGCCTGTTCGCTGGCGGAGTCGCCGGAGTCGAACTCGGCGCTGTTGCCCCACACCGGCTGGCCGCTGCGGGCGTCGTTCAGCTCGACGCGGACCACGGTGACCTGCACGGTGTAGCTGCGGGTCACCGGGTAGCTGGCGCCATAGCCGTACCAGGGATCGCGCCAGCCGCCGTAGTTGCCGTAGTAGCCGCCGTAGTAGTCGGTAACCTGGCGGGTGCGCAGTTCGTTGCGCAGGAACGCGCTGACCTGCAGGTCGGCCGCGCTGCCCGGCCGCGCCGGGCGCAGGCCGCGCTGGTCGAGCTGCTGGCTGACGGCGTCGCGCAACTGGTTGTCGTCCAGGCCCTGGGGAAAGCCGCTGACCCCGGCGGCGGCCCAGCTCCAGCTACGGTAGCGGGCGTAGTCGCGCGGCGCCGCCGGATAGGCGCCGGGATCGAGGCCGGGATTGGCCGCGGTGGCAGGCTGCGGCGGGTAGGGCAGAGAGCTGGCGCGGTAGGGATTGTCGCCCTGGCAGGCACCGAGGGCGGCCAGGCTGGCGAGTAACGGCAGGATCAACAGTCGCGATTGCATGCTCGACGCTCCGTGGCCGCGCTACGTCGGCGGCCCTTGCAGGCTCAGACTGCATTCTGCGCCTTTCATTGCGGGCGGCACAGCCAGTGCAGGTAGCGGCCAAGCCCGGCAAAGGCCGGGTGGCGGCGGTAGGCCAGTTCCATTTCTACCAGGTCGAGCCGTTCGGCCTTGGCCTGGAACTCGCTCGGCATGTAGTCGTGGAACACCCGCACGCCGCTGCGCGCCTCGATGCGCCAACGCGCTGCCAGCGCCTGTTCCAGCTCGCGCGGGTCGAGCGGGCGCTGCGGGGTCAGGCTCTGCCCCTCGCCAGCGAAGCGTTCCTTGCGCAGCTTGCGGAAGTGGCCCTTGAGCAGGTTGCGGTAGATCAGCGCGTCGCGATTGTAGAAGGCCAGCGACAGCCAGCCGCCGGGTGCGCAGAGTTGGTGCAGCACCGGCAGGATCGCATGGGGTTCGGCCAGCCACTCGAGCACGGCGTGGCAGAGCACCAGGTCGTAGGGCTCGGTGAGCTGGCCGAGCAGTTCCTGCCAGGGCGCCTGGATGAATTCGGCGGCCTGCCCGGCTTCGGCGAAGCGCTGGCGGGCGCCGTCGAGCATGGGTTGCGCTGGCTCGGCGAGGGTTACGCGGTGGCCGCGAGCGGCCAGCCAGAGCGACATGTGGCCGAGCCCGGCGCCGATGTCGAGGACCCGCAGAGGTCGCTCCGGGAGGGCCTCGGCGAGGTCGGCCTGGAGTACCGCGAGGCGGATCGCACCCTTGGCGCCGCCATAGATCTTTTCGGCGAAGCGCGTCGCCAGTTCGTCGAAATGGCGGTCGCTCATGGCAGGAAGCGCCGTTCGCAGTCGGCCAGCTTGGCGCGCACCACCTGTTCCAGGTCGAGGCCGGTTTCCCCGCAGAACAGCAGCAGATAAAGGACGATGTCGCCAACTTCCTGGCCAGCGTGTTCGAGCTGCTCGGCCGACAGCGTGCGCGACTGGTCTTCCGTCAGCCACTGGAAGATCTCCACCAGTTCGGCCATCTCGACGCTGGCGGCCATGGCCAGGTTCTTCGGGCTGTGGAATTGGCGCCAGTCGTTGCGGTCGCGGATGGCGTGCAGGCGCGCGGTGAGTTCGTGCAGGTCCATGGGGGATTCTTCGCGGTGGCGGTAAGCAGCCGCATAGCTTCGGGCTTTGCGCCCGAAGCTTCAAGGCATGGCGGACCGGCGTCAGCCCTGTAGCCGGCTCCAATGCCCGGCCATGTGCGGCAGGTCGTCCTTGCCGCGCAGGCTGAACTGGCCGTCCGCCGCCGCCGCGCTGGCCAGGAGGGTGAGGCTGGCCGGCAGCAGCACTGGCTTCTGGAAGCGCACCTCGACCCGATAGCCCGAGGCTGGCAGTCGCTCGCCGAGGGCGGCCAGGCTGCGAGCCTTGTTCCACAGGCCGTGGGCGATGGCGCGGGGAAAGCCGAACAGCTTGGCGCTGGGCGCCGACAGGTGGATCGGGTTGTAGTCGCCGGCGGCACGGGCATAGCGCCGGCCGATGTCGGCGGGCGCCTTCCAGTTATCGACCGGCTCCAGCGGCAGCGGCTCCTGCTCGGCTTTCGGCGGAATTTCGCCGGGCACCTTGACGCCGCGGCAGAGCACCTTGCTGTCGCCGACCCAGAGCAGGCCAAGCTGGTCTTCCAGGCGGGTGACGATGCTGAAGGTGGCGCCCTTGTCGTGCGGTTGCAGGTTTTCCACCGCGACGCTCACGGTGAACGGGCCGAGGCCGCCGAGCGCGCGCAGCACGTCGATGCGGTTCTCCAGGTGGACCAGGCCGAGCAGCGGGAAGGGGAAGCGCTTGTCGGTGAGCAGCGCCATCTGCAGCGGGAAGGCGAGGATGTGCGGGTAGGTCGGCGGCAGCAGGCCGTCGTCGCGGAAGCCGCAGACCTGGCGGTAGCGCTCGAGGTGCTTCGGGTCCACCGTGACCTGGCTGCGCAGGCCGCGCTCGGGCAGGGCCTTGCCGCGGATGCCGCGGCGCAGTGCGGCGCGCAGGAACAGGCCGGGCAGGGCGGGTGGGGCGGGCAGGTCGAGCCAGGCGGTGGGCATTGGACATCTCCTCGAAATAGGTGGCTGTCAGCTTAGTCGAGCACCCGCAGCAGGCATTGGCCGCCTGGCCGACGCCGCTGGCAGGGCGGTCAATCGGCTCCGGGATGCGTCTGCATCGAGATTTTCGACCACGCCGGCGGCTAGTCGATCTGAGGGTTTTTCCGTCATGCGGGATGGGTTATTTCTATGGCCTCTCCTTGAGAGGGGATGGCAAAGCTGCCTAAGATGGGCCCGCCCCATGGATAACTAGAAAAAACACCATGCGTGATCTGACCGACGATGTAGCGCTGATGCGCCCGGTGATCGACGCCCTGCGCGCCAGCGGCTGCGATCCGGACCGGGTCCTGGTCCGTGTCGGGCTGCCACCGGGTGGCCTGCCGGCCGGCCGTTTCCCCCATTCCGCACAGAACCTGTTCTGGAAGGCCGCCGCCGACGAGTGCGGCGAAGAGCATGTCGGCCTGCACCTGGCCGAGCACCTGCCGGCGTTCCACGGCCTGCTCCTGGAATACCTGTTCCTCTCCAGCGATACCTTCGGCGCCGGCCTGCGCCATTCCCTGCGCTACGTACGCCTGCTGTCCGACACCCTGCAGGCGCAACTGGAGGTGGAGGGCGAGCGCGCGGTGCTGTCGCTGGGCGAATCGCCGGCGATCAACCGCCACTTCCCGGAAATGCTCGCCGGCGCGGTGATCCGCCTGTTCGGCGCGCTCACCGAGGGCGAGTTCAAGCCGCTGGAAGTGCAACTGATGAACGAAACCGGCGCGCCGATGGAGCGCTACCGTGCGGTCTACGGCTGCCCGACGATCCTCGGCATGCCGCGCTACGCGCTGGTATTCGATGCCGCGGTGCTGGACAAACCCTCGCGCCACGCCGCCCCGGAACTGCTGCGCATGCACGAGTCGCTGGCGCGCCGGCAACTGGCCGAGGTGGAGCGCCTGGACCTGGTGCGCCAGGTCCGCGAACTGATCGGCGAGTTGCTGGTGGACGGAGGCGCCACCCTGGAGCAGGTCGCCGCGCGCCTCGGCATGCCGGCCCGACGTCTGCGCGAACGCCTGGCGATGGCCGGGGTGCGCTTCAACGATCTGGTCACCGACTACCGCTGCCGACTGGCCAAGGAACTGCTGCTGAAGACCGACGAGCGCATCGAAGTGATCGTCGAACGCACCGGGTTTTCCGAGCCGAGCACCTTCTATCGCGCGTTCAAGCGCTGGGTCGGCGAGACGCCGGTGGAGTTCCGCCGGCGCGGGCAGCAGGGGCGCGGGTAGGGCCTGTCCGAAGGGGCTACCGGTGTTTTCCTGGTGCAGGGCGCCTGCCCGTCGCCGGGGAGTTAGGGGCCGCCTCAGGCCCCCAGCAGGCTCTGCCCGCACACCCTCAGCACCTGGCCGCTGACCGCGCCGGACGACGGCTGGACGAACCAGGCCACCGTTTCGGCGACGTCCTGCGGCAGGCCGCCCTGGCTCATGGAGTTCATCCGCCGGCCGGCCTCGCGGATGGTCAGCGGAATGGCGGCGGTCATCTGCGTCTCGATGAAGCCCGGCGCCACCGCGTTGATGGTGATGCCGCGCTTGCCCAGCGCCGGCGCCCAGGCCTGGGCCAGGCCGATCAGGCCGGCCTTGCTCACCGCGTAGTTGCTCTGCCCGAGGTTGCCGGCGATGCCGCTGATCGACGCCAGCAACACCACTCGGCCGTTGTCATGCAGCTTGCCGCCGTCGAGCAGGGCCTGGGTCAGCACCTGCGGGGCATTGAGGTTGACGTTGATCACCGAGTTCCAGAAGTCGCTGCTCATCTTCGCCAGGGTCTTGTCGCGAGTGATCCCGGCGTTGTGCACGACGATATCGACGCCCTCCGGCAGCGCCTCCACCAGTTGCTGCCCGGCGTCCGCGGCGCAGATGTCGAGGGCCACGGCACGGCCGCCGAGGCGCGCGGCGAGGCCTTCGAGGGCCTCCCTGGCCGGCGGCACGTCGAGCAGCACCACTTCCGCGCCGTCGCGCGCCAGGGTTTCCGCGATGGCCGCGCCAATGCCGCGGGCGGCGCCGGTGACCAGTGCGCGCTGGCCGGCCAGCGGCTTGCTCCAGTCGTGGACCTGGGCGCTGTTGGCGGCAAGACGGATCACCTGGCCGGAGACGTAGGCGCTCTTCGGCGAGAGGAAGAAGCGCAGTGCGCCTTCCAGTTGGTCCTCGGCGCCCTTGCCGACGTACAGCAACTGCACGTTGCCGCCGCGACGGATTTCCTTGCCCAGGGAGCGGGTGAAACCTTCCAGGCTGCGTTGCACGCTGGCGGCGACCGGGTCCTTGAGAGACTCGGGGGGGCGTCCGAGGACCACCACCTTCGGGCACTTGTCGAGGCCCTTGAGCACCGGCTGGAAGAAGTCGCGCAGCGCCACCAACTGCTCGAAGCGGGTCAGGCCGCTGGCGTCGAACAGCACCGCCTTGGCCCGCGGGCTGTGCTCGGCGGTCCAGCGCGGCAGCTCGAACTGTCCCTCGACGGCGGCGAACACCGCGTCGGTCAGCTTGCCGGCGAAGGGCAGCACGGCCTCGGCCAGCGCGCCGCTCCCGCCGATCACCAGCGGGCCGTCCACCGGCCGTACCCGGCCGGCCTGCCAGCGCTCCAGGCGCAGCGGGGAGGGAAGGCCGACGGCGCCAACCAGGCGGCGGCCGACGGGGGAGTTGGCGAAGGCGATGTAACGATCGGTCATGGAACGGGCTCCCGGTGGAAAGGCTCCAAGGCTGAAGGTGGATTCCGCCGGCCAACGATGCCGAGGGAACGCGGGTAACAGTGTGGACAACTCTACGCAGCCACCTGTTCGCCGCAATTGACCGCGCTGACCGGGATAACGGCAGGGCGGCCAATGCGACGCGACCGGCTAAGGTTAGCCTGTGCGCCACTGACCGCTCAGTTAACGGGTCGAGCCTCGGCTCGGCGTAAACGATTCCAGCAAGGAGTTCTTCCATGACCCAGCTGCGCCGGGTCGCCATTGTCGGCGGCAACCGTATTCCCTTCGCCCGCTCGAACACCGTGTACGCCACGGCGAGCAACCAGGAGATGCTCACTTCCGCCCTGGAAGGCCTGGTGGAGCGCTACAACCTGCACGGAGAGCGCCTTGGCGAGGTGGTGGCCGGCGCCGTGCTGAAGCATTCGCGCGACTTCAACCTGACCCGCGAATGCGTGCTCGGTTCGCGCCTGGCCCCGGAAACCCCGGCCTACGATATCCAGCAGGCCTGCGGTACCGGCCTGGAGGCGGCGATCCTGGTGGCCAACAAGATCGCCCTCGGGCAGATCGACAGCGGCATCGCCGGCGGCGTCGATACCACTTCCGACGCGCCGATCGGGGTCAACGAGGGCCTGCGCAAGATTCTCCTCGAGGCCAACCGCGGCAAGAGCAACCTGGACAAGCTCAAGAGCCTGCTGAAGATCCGCCCGCGCCACGTGGTCCCGGCCATCCCGCGCAACGGCGAGCCGCGCACCGGGCTGTCGATGGGGGAGTCCTGCGAACTGATGGCGCAGACCTGGCAGATTCCCCGCGACGAGCAGGACAGGCTGGCCTTCGAGAGCCACCACAAGCTGGCCGCGGCCTATGAGGAGGGCTGGCAGAACGACTTGATGACGCCGTTCCGCGGCCTGACCCGCGACCAGAACCTGCGCCCGGATATCGACCTGGAGAAGATCGGCACCCTCAAGCCGGTGTTCGAGCGCGGTTCGCGCGGCACCCTCACGGCGGCCAACTCGACGCCGCTGACCGACGGCGCCTCGGTGGTACTGCTGGCCAGCGAGGAGTGGGCGAAGGCGCGCGGCCTGCCGATCCTGGCCTATTTCAAGGACGGCGAGGCGGCGGCGGTGAACTTCGTCGATCGCCAGGAGGGCCTGCTGATGGCGCCGGTCTACGCGGTGCCGCGGCTGCTGGCACGCAACGGCCTGAGCCTGCAGGACTTCGACTACTACGAGATCCACGAGGCCTTCGCCGCCCAGGTGCTCTGCACCCTGAAGGCCTGGGAAGACCCCGAGTACTGCAAGACCCGCCTCGGCCTCGACCAGCCGCTGGGCTCCATCGACCGCAGCAAGCTCAACGTCAAGGGCAGCTCGCTGGCCGCCGGCCACCCGTTCGCCGCCACGGGAGGACGGATCGTCGCCAACCTGGCCAAGCTGCTCTCGCTGGCGGAGCAGGGACGCGGGCTGATTTCCATCTGCGCTGCCGGTGGGCAGGGTGTGACCGCGATCATCGAGCGGTAATCCAATAGGGCGAGCGGCCTTGTCGCTCGACGATGTAAGCAACTCCGTGACTTGGGCGGTGCCGTGCGAACGGGACCGCCTTTTTTTTGCTGGCGCCCTACGGTTCGGGTTCGTCGGCGGCGTTGGAGACAGCGAATTCGACGCTTGTACGGAGAATCCCCTCTCTCTTCAGGGAGAGAGTTGGGGTGAGGGCGGCTCCGCTATCGGCCGGGAGTGCCGCTGCGGCGGATAACGCCGTTGGCGTTATGCGCCCTACCGTTCGGGTTCGTGGCGGCGATGAAGTACGGATCCCGACGCCTGCCGGATAACCCCGGCGTAGGGCTCACGCCGCACATCCGCCATTGCCGTCCTGCCCCCGCAGGCTTGCCGGCTGGCGGTCGGCGAAGGGGGTGGAGAGGATCATCGAGGTCTTGCTGATGCCGAACTTCATCAGCCGGTCGATCAGGTCCTGCAGCTCCGGCATCGAAGCCACGGCGGCCTTCATCAGCACGCAGGCGTCGCCGGTGATCCGGTGGCAGAGGGTCAGTTGGGGGATCCGGGCCAGTTCGTCGAGCACCGACTGGCAATCCTTCTCGGTGATCCGCAGTTCGATCACGCACTCGATGGGCAGGCCGAGCTTGGCCAGGTTCACCGAGGCGTGGTAGCCGGTGATCACCCCTTCGGCCTCCAGCTTGGCCACCCGGTCGGCCACCGCCGGGGGCGACAGGTTGATGCGCCGGGCCAGTTCGGCGAAGGTCAGGCGGCCGTTGTCGATCAGGGCGGCGAGGAGCGCACGGTCGTATTTGTCCATGATGGATCCCGGTTGTCGAATCGACGGAAAGCATGGCCGATTTCCATGGAAAGAAAAGTGTTACGTCCCGATAACCAGCGGCTGTGCCTTAACCGGCGGGTAGCGACCTCATAAAATGAAGTCTTTCTCCCGCCTGCCCTGTCGAGTGCTTTCCATGCCTGCCCGTCGCCTTCCGCTGTTGCTTTTCGGTGCGTTCTTCGCCCTGTACTTCATCTGGGGCTCCACTTACCTGGCGATCCGCTTCGGCGTCGAGTCCTGGCCTCCGATGCTGATGGCCGGGGTGCGCTTCGTCATCGCCGGCGGCCTGATGTTCGCCTGGTTGCGCTGGCGCGGCGCGCCGTTGCCGACCTGGCGCGAGTGGCGCGGCGCGGGGGTCGTCGGAATCCTCCTGCTCAGTTGCGGCAACGGCGGGGTGACGGTGGCCGAGCACTGGGGCGTGTCTTCCGGGGTGGCGGCCCTCGCGGTGGCTACGGTGCCGCTGTTCACCCTGCTGTTCAGCCAGTTGTTCGGCCAGCGCAACACCACCCTGGAATGGGGCGGCATCGTGCTCGGGCTGTTCGGCATCGTCCTGCTCAACCTCGGTTCGAACCTCCAGGCCAGCCCTGCCGGCGCCGGCCTGATCCTGTTCGCCGCCGCGTCCTGGGCCTTCGGCTCGGTGTGGAGCCGGCGCCTGTCGCTGCCGGCCGGACCGATGGCCAGCGCCGCGGAAATGCTGGTCGGCGGCGCGGTGCTGCTGGTCGGCAGCCTGGCCAGCGGCGAGCGCCTGGAGCATTGGCCGAGCACCAGCGGCTGGCTGGCGCTGGTGTACCTGATCCTGTTCGGCTCGATCATCGCCTTCAGCGCCTACCAGTACCTGCTGCGCAACGTACGGCCGGCGGCGGCCACCAGCTATGCCTACGTCAATCCGGCGGTGGCGGTGTTGCTCGGCACCCTGTTCGCCGGCGAGCGGATCGGCGGTATCGAGGGGCTGGCGATGGCGGTGATCATCAGCGCCGTGGTGCTCATCGGCCTGCCCCAGTGGCGCGCCAGCCGCGCCGCCGCCTGAATGCCTTAAGCGATCCCTAAGGCGGGCTGCGCCATGCTGCGGCGCAGCGCCCGGATGGGCCGGGCTGACGGGGGTACGAAGATGAAAGCGCTGGTCATCGGTGTGGTCCTGGTGTTCCTTGGCGGTTGCGCCAGTCACGTGAGCCCCGGCGGCAAGGCCATCGAGTCGCCGATCAAGGAGTATTTCGGCCAGGACCCCATCGAGCGCCGGGCCTTCGGCGAGAGCGAGAACGGCGCCGAGGCCGAGGATTCGCCACTGCGTTTCCGCCTGACGCCCTGAACGGTCGCCCCGGGCGCCTGACCGGACGTGCAGAAGTCGTCTCCAGCGTCTTCAATACGGAATGACGGTCGCCGCCAGGCGGCCCCGTAGCGAAGGCCGGAGGGGCGATGGAGAACATGCTGGACAGGCCCGAGCAGGAACTCGTGCTGGTGGTGGACGACACCCCGGACAACCTGCTGCTGATGCGCGAGCTGCTCGAGGAGCAGTACCGCGTGCGCACCGCCGGCAGCGGCCCGGCCGGGCTGCGGGCGGCCGTCGAAGAGCCGCGCCCGGACCTGATCCTGCTCGATGTGAACATGCCGGGCATGGACGGCTACGAGGTCTGCCGACGGCTCAAGGCCGATCCGCTGACCCGCGACATCCCGTTGATGTTCCTCACTGCCCGCGCCGATCGCGACGACGAGCAACAGGGCCTGGCCCTGGGCGCGGTGGATTACCTGGGCAAGCCGGTGAGCCCGCCGATCGTCCTGGCGCGGGTGCGTACCCATCTGCAATTGAAGGCCAATGCCGATTTCCTGCGCGACAAGAGCGAATACCTGGAACTCGAAGTGCGCCGTCGCACGCGCCAGCTGCAACAGTTGCAGGACGCCGTCATCGAAGCCCTGGCGACCCTTGGCGATCTTCGCGACAACCCGCGCAGCCGCCATCTTCCGCGTATCGAGCGCTATGTCAGGCTGCTCGCCGAGCACCTGGCGGCGCAGCGGGCGTTCGCCGACGAGCTGACTCCGGAGGCTGTCGACCTGCTGAGCAAGTCGGCGCTGTTGCATGACATCGGCAAGGTCGCGGTGCCCGACCGGGTCCTGCTCAACCCCGGGCAACTGGACGCCGCCGACACCGCCCTGCTACAGGGCCATACCCGCGCCGGGCGCGACGCCCTGGCCAGCGCCGAGCGGCGGCTCGGCCAGCCTTCCGGATTCCTCCGCTTCGCCCGGCAGATCGCCTACAGTCATCACGAACGCTGGGATGGCCGGGGCTTTCCGGAAGGCCTTGCGGGCGAGCGGATTCCCCTGGCGGCGCGGATCGTCGCCCTGGCCGACCGCTACGATGAACTGACCAGCCGGCACGCCTACCGGCCGCCGCTGGCGCATGCCGAGGCGGTGCTGCTGATCCAGGCCGGCGCCGGCAGTGAATTCGACCCACGGCTGGTGGAGGCCTTCGTCGCCGTGGCCGACGCTTTCGCCGAGGTTGCCCGGCGCTACGCCGACAGCGCCGAGGCGCTGGACGTGGAGATGCAGCGGCTGGAACAGGCGGTGGCGGAAAGCATCGAACTCACCGCGCCACCGGCCTAGTACGCCGATCGGTGCGCAGTCCGGCGGAAAGCCGGCGCGTCCGGCTGTGCTCGGCACGGCGTTTGCCGTATAACGTCAGACCCTTTGCCTTACACATTGGCCCCGAGGAACCGCGTAGCACCGATGAAGACACCCAGACGCCTGGAACCGTTGATCGAAGACGGTCTGATCGACGAGGTCGTGCGCCCGCTGATGAGCGGCAAGGAAGCCTCGGTCTATGTGGTGCGTTGCGGCGACAGCCTGCGTTGCGCCAAGGTCTACAAGGAGGCCAACAAGCGCAGCTTCCGCCAGGCCGCCGAGTACCAGGAGGGCCGCAAGGTCCGCAACAGCCGCCAGGCGCGGGCCATGGCCAAGGGCTCGAAGTATGGCCGCCGCGAACAGGAGGAAGCCTGGCAGAATGCCGAAGTGGCGGCCCTGTTCCGTCTCGCCGGGGCTGGTGTGCGGGTGCCGAAGCCCTATGATTTCCTCGATGGCGTGTTGCTGATGGAACTGGTGGCGGACGCCGACGGCGATGCTGCGCCGCGTCTCAACGACGTGACGCTGGAGCCCGACGAGGCACGGCGCCACCACGCTTTCCTGATCCGCCAGATCGTCGCCATGCTCTGCGCCGGCCTGGTGCACGGCGACCTCTCCGAGTTCAACGTCCTGCTCGGTCCGGATGGCCCGGTGATCATCGACTTGCCGCAGGCGGTCGACGCGGCCGGCAACAACCATGCGTTCAGCATGCTCGAACGCGACGTCGGCAACATGGCCGCCTACTTCGGCCGCTTCGCCCCGGAACTCAGGCAGACCCGCTATGCCAAGGAAATGTGGGCGCTCTACGAAGCCGGCGAGCTGACAGCGGAAACCCCGCTCAGCGGCACCTTCGTCGAAGCCGAAGAGGCCGCCGACGTGCGCGCGGTGCTCCGCGAGATCGAGGCCGCGCAGCGCGAGGAGGCGCGTCGCCAGGCGCTGCGCCAGGCCGACGACGCGCCGCGTGGCGAGCGCGAGGAACCGCCGCCGCCCTGGTTGCAGTGAGCGGCTGGCGGATGTTTTTTCCCGCCAACTGTATCGCGACCCTTGCGCACGCAACTGCTAGCGTGGCCTGAAGTTTTCCGGAGGCCGCCATGCCTGTTGCACATATCCTGCTCGCCCTGCTGGTGACCCTGATCTGGGGTCTGAACTTCGTCGTTATCAAGGTCGGCCTCGGCGACTTCCCGCCGCTGCTGTTCTGCGCCCTGCGCTTCGCCCTGGCGGCGCTGCCGCTGTTGGTCCTGCGCGGGCCGATGCCGGCGCCGTTCGGACGCATCCTGCTGATCGGCGTGCTCCTCGGGGTGGTCAAGTTCGGCCTGCTGTTCGTCGGCATGGCCCAAGGCATGCCGGCCGGGCTGTCGTCGCTGGTGCTGCAGAGCCAGGTATTCTTCACCATCCTCATCGCCGCCCTGTGGCTGGGCGAGCGGCCGACGCCGCGCGGGTTGTTCGGCCTCCTGCTGGCGGCGGCGGGGCTGGTCCTGATCGGCCTGGAACGGCCGCTGGGAGACAGCCTGCTGGCATTCCTGCTGGTGGTCGCCGCAGCGCTGGCCTGGTCCTTCGCCAATATCGCCACCAAGCGTTCCGGGGCCACCGACATGCTGCGCCTGATCTGCTGGGTCAGCCTGGTCCCGCCGTTGCCGCTGCTGGCGCTTTCCTATCTATTCGAAGGTCCGCAAGCCATCGAGCGCGCAGTGCTGAACATGAGCTGGGGCGGCTTCGGCGCGCTGCTCTACATCGCCTTCGGCGCGACCACGGTGGGCTTCGCCATCTGGAGTTTCCTCCTGCGCCACTACCCGGCCAGCCTGGTGACCCCGTTCGCCCTGGCGGTGCCGGTGTCGGGCATGCTCGCCGGCTGGCTGCTGCTCGGCGAACGCCTCGACCTGGACAGCCTGCTGGCCTGCGCGCTGGTGTTCGTCGGGCTGGCCATCACCCTGTTGCCGGCCAGCCTGCTGCGACGCTTCGCCTGGCCGGTGCGGCGGTTGGGATGAAAACGGCGGAAGACATCCTCGCGCTGATCGCCGCCGATTCCTCGCGCCTGCATCTGCTCCGCGTGCTGCGCGAGGTCGGCCCGGAGGGCGCCTGGATCGGCGCCGGCTTCGTGCGCAACGCGGTATGGGACCATCTGCATGGCTACGGCGAAGCCACGCCGCTGGCGGACATCGACGTACTTCATTTCGCCCCGCGGGCCCTCGACCCGCAGGCCGACGCCGACTTCGAGGCCGCGTTGCGCCGTCGCTGCGAGGCACCCTGGTCGGTGAAGAACCAGGCGCGCATGCACCTGCGCAACGGCGACCGGCCCTACCGGGATTGCGCCGATGCGCTGTGCCACTGGGCGGAAACGTGCACGGCGGTGGCGCTGCGGCTCGTCGGCGAACGCCTGGAGCTACTGGCACCGCTGGACGTCGACGACCTGCTGGCGCTTAAGGTGCGGCCCACCGCGCATTTCGCCGGCAAGCCGGAGGTCTACCGGCGGCGCCTGCGGGAGAAGAACTGGACGGCGCGCTGGCCGCTGCTGGATATCAGTGGCAGCAGCCAGACGCCAGGTCCTTGAGGATCGGGCAGTCGGGGCGGTGGTCGCCCTGGCAGTGCTCGACCAGGTCCTGCAGGGTGTCGCGCAGGGTGCTGAGCTCCTCGATCTTGCGATTCAGCTCGCGCACGTGCTGCGCCGCCAGGGCCTTGACGTCGGCACTGGCACGCTGGCGATCCTGCCAGAGGGTGAGCAGCTTGCCGACTTCGTCGAGGGAGAAACCGAGGTCCCGCGAACGGCGGATGAACGCCAGGGTATGCAGGTCGTTCTCGTTGTAGTGGCGGTAGCCGCTGGCGCTGCGTCCGGCTGGGCGGAGCAGCTCGATGGACTCGTAGTAACGGATCATCTTCGGCGTCAGTCCGCTTTTCTTCGCCGCTTCACCGATGTTCATCCGGGTCTCCTGGGAGGTTGCGAAGCCGCTAGCCTATCCCTTTCCCGGCCAATGCGCAGGCTATCAGATATGTGACCGCCCGCTGTCCGGACCTCTGGCCGGCGGCCGCGTCGCGTCCGGCTGGGTCTTCGGCAGGAACACCTGCACTTCCAGCCCTTTGCCCTCCAGTCCCTTGCCCAGGCCGATACTGCCGAAGTGCAGTTCGACGATGCGCTTGACGATCGGCAGGCCCAGGCCGCTGCCCTCGCCGCTGCTGGTGGCGGGGCTGCGGTAGAAGCGGGTGAAGATCGCCTGCTGCTCTTCCAGGGCGACCCCGGGGCCGTTGTCGCGCACCCGCAGCACGGCGTGCTGGGCGCGATTCTCGACGCGGATCTCGACCTGGCCCCCGGCCGGTGTGTAGCGCAGGGCGTTGCCCACCAGGTTGCCGACCATCGCCTTCAGCCACAGGTCGATGCCCATCACGTGCACGGTCTCCTGGTGCAACGACAGCTCGATGTCCTTGTCGATGGCCTGGCGCGCCAGTTCGGAGAGTACGTCTTCGGCCAGGGTGGCGAGGTTGACCGGGTGGAATTGCTCCAGCAGGGCGTCGCCGTCGAGGCGGGCGAGGAGCAGGATCTGCTCCATCAAGGTGCTGATCCGCTCGACGCTGCGACTGACTTGCAGCAGGCCGCGGGCGTGGGCCTTGGGGTCTTCCGAACGCAGCGCGACCTGGGCATGGGTGCGCAGGCTGGCCAGTGGCGTGCGGATTTCATGGGCGGCGTCGCTGGTCAGTCGGCGTTCGGCCTCGAGGGCGGTGCGCAGACGCTCCAGCAGGAGGTTGAGTTCGTCGATGAGGCCGCGGATCTCCAGCGGCACCGCTTCCACCGCGATCGGCTGCAGGTGTCGCGCGGAGCGCTGCTGGACCTCGGCCTGCACTTCGCGTAGCGGCGCCAGGCCGCGGGCAACGCCGAACCAGACCAGGCCGCCGAGCAACGGCAGCGCCAGCAGCAGTGGGAACAGCGAGTAGAACAGCAGCAGGTTCATGGTGTGCTGGCGGTAGATCAGGTTTTCGCTGATCCAGATCTGGAAGCCGTCGATGTTCAGCTGGAGCACCCGCCAGTGGGTGCCCTGGGCTTCCACGGTGCTGAAGCCGGGGCCCTGGGCCGTGATCTCCGGCGGCAGGTTGAGGCTCGACAGCAGCGGCTGGCCGTCGCGCCACAGGGCGTAGCCGAGGGCGCTTTCGCGGCGCAGCAGGGGCAGACCCTGGATCGCTTCGCGGCTGCGTTCGATGATCTCGGTGATGGAGCCGTCCTCGCCGGCCTGGTCTTCGGTGGCAAGGTCGAGCAGGCGCAGGGCGGCTTCGCCGAAGTCCACCATATCGTCGTCGAACAGGCGGTTCACCTGCTTCAGCGAGAGGTGGTAGGTCAGCGCCGCCACGCTCAGCCAGCACAGCACGAAGCCGACCAGCAGGTTGACCAGCAGGCGCCGGCGGACGGAGGGGACGGCGGCACGGGACATCGGGGGACTCCGGTAGGCGGTTTTCAGGGCGCCGGCTGGTCGATGCCGTAGCCGATGCCGCGGACGGTGCGGATCAACTGGTTGCCGAGCTTGCGCCGCAGGTGGTGGACGTGGACTTCGATGGCGTTGCTCTCGACGTCGCCGCTCCAGCCGTAGAGGCTCTGCTCCAGTTGGTTGCGCGAGAGCACCTTGCCGCTGTTCTCCAGCAGCAGGCGCAGCAGTGCGTATTCGCGCGGCGCCAGTTCCACCGCCTGCCCGGACAGGGTCACCTGGTGGGTCGCCGGGTCCAGGCGCAGCTCGCCGTGCACCAGTTGCGGCAGGGCGCGACCGGTGGTGCGGCGGGTCAGGGCGCGCACCCGTGCCTGCAGTTCGTCGAGATCGAAGGGCTTGGTCAGGTAGTCGTCGGCACCGCTGTCGAGCCCGGCGACCCGGTCGGCCACCTTGTCCCGCGCGGTGAGCAGCAGCACCGGGGTGAGCCGGCCCTGGTGGCGCAGGTTACGCAGGATGTCCAGGCCGCTGCGGCGCGGCAGTCCGATGTCGAGCACCAGCAGGTCGAACTCGTCGGTGACCAGCGCGTTCTCCGCGGCCACGCCGTCGGTCACCCATTCCACGGTATCGCCTTCCAGGCGCAGCCCGGCGCGGATGCCGTCGCCGAGCAGCAGGTCGTCCTCGGCCAGCAGTATTCTCATGGCAGCCTCGTTTCAGTGATTCCACAATTCCCACAGGCTCAGGCCGGCCTCCAGCAGGAGGATGGCGACGATCAGCCATTCGACCCGCAGTTCGCCCCGGAAGTAGCGGTATTCGCCGAGGCGGTCGGCGGCCAGTTCGTAGAGGTCCTGCAGCACTTCGATGCGGTCGTCCAGGGTCGCCAGGCGATCGTGCACTTCGGCCTGCATGGCCAGTTCGTTGTAGAGCCGGCGCACAGCGCCGTTCAGTTGCAGCGGCGGCTTCTCCAGGTGCGACTCCAGGCGGGCATAGGCCATGCGCCAGAGTGTAGTGCGTCGCACCTGCCGGTTCACATGTTCCTGGCGCCGCAGGGCGGCACGGCGCGGTAGCTGGGTCAGTTCGACATCGGCCTGGGCCGGTTCCCAGGCCGCCGCGGTCTCGCCTTCCAGGCGGCGCAGGTGACCTTCGTGCCAGGCGAAGACGGCCAGGCCTTCGAGCAGCTCCCGGCAGCGCTCGGGGTTGCCGATGACCAGCGCGCGGCCGGGGCGCCACAGCACCCGCTCGCCGAACGAGGGCGCTTCCAGGGTCGGCTGGCGCTCGTCCTCGCCGGCGGCCATCCAGGCTTCCAGGCGCTGGCGCCAGGCGTGCCCGGTCTGTAGCCCGGCGTTGGCGAAGATCACCAGCAGCTCGTCGTCGACGGCGGTCTCCGGCAGTTCCGCGTCTTCGCTCAGCTCGATGCGTTGCGCCAGGACGGCCAGCGCCGGCTGCGGATCGCGCAGGGTGGCCAGCAGCGGCAGGCCGCCGCCGTCCGCGGCGGAGCGGAAGCGTACCCGGTGCAGCAGGCAGGGCGCGCCGTTGACGGCCAGCGGTACGCTGGCCAGGGGAGCGGCGGACATCTTCAGGTCCTCGCCAGGGCCGGCAATTGTGCCGGGCCGAACTCGATCTCCTCGATATCCGGCGGTGCGACGAAGGGTACGCCGTCTTCCAGTACCGGTCCCGGTTGGGCGAGCAGGAAGCGGGTTTCCCGGTCCATCACGAAGCAGGCCTTGAGGTAGTCGCCGTCGAGGTGGTCGAGCCACAGCGGGCCGAGCTTGCGTTCGATGCGTCGGTCGATGTCCTCGGCCTGCCAGTGGTTCGTGTCGAGCCAGTCGGAAGCCAGCAGGAAGCCCCAGGAGGAGAGGAACGAGGGCACCGTGGCGCGGTAGCTGTGGACCTGGGAGAAGACACTGCGCAGGGTGCGGGCGAGGGCCGCGTGGGGCTTGTCGTCGCTGTGGGAGAACTCCAGCCCCTGCACCGCGACCACCCCGCCCGGTCGCAGGCGCGAATGCAGCAGCTCGTAGAACTGGCGGGTATAGAGAGCCTGGGCCGGGCCGTTGTCGAGCATGTCGACGACGTCGATGATGACCACGTCATAGAGCGACGGGTCGCGCTCGAGATAGGCCCGGCCGTCCTCGGCGAGCAGTTCGCAGCGTGGGTCGTCGAAGGCGCCCTGGTGCCACTGGAACAGGTGTTCGCGACACAGTTCCACCAGCTCCCGGTCGAGATCGACCATCACCGCCCGCCGCACGCTGGCATGGGACAGCACCTCGCGCAGGGTGGCGCCTTCGCCGCCGCCGATGATCAGTACGTCGCGCGGCTCGTCGTGGGCGAGCATGGCCGGCTGCACCAGCAGCTCGTGGTACAGCGACTCATCGCTCTCGGCGCTCTGGATCGCGCCGTCGAGCATCAGCACGCGGTCGTAGTTGTAGGTGTCGGCGATCAGCACGTTCTGCCAGCGCGTGCGGCCCTGGTAGAGCACCCGGCGCAGGCGGTAGACGTACTGGTCGAAGGGGTCGCTGTCCTCGATCGCGGTGATCGCGCCGTCGCCTTCCAGCAGCGGGTCCGGCGGATAGAAATAGAAGTGGTTCGGCGGCAGCGGCGGCAGCCCGGCGGCGACCTCCGCCGGCACCAGGCCGGTGAGGTCGACGGCGTAACGGGCCTGGCTCAGGTCGGGAGCCAGCGGGGCGCGTTCGATCGGCGTATCCATCAGGCCACCCCCGTGCCCTGGCCCAGCGCCCAGCGCAGGGTCGGGCTGTCTTCGTCGACCGGGCCATTGCCGGCCAGGCTGCGGCTGAGCAGCCCCAGGCGATGGCCGCCGAGGCCGCGGTCCATGCTCGAGATCAGGTGCCGACGGCTGCCCAGGCGTTCGCTGAGCACGCGCACGGCCTGGGCGCCATCGAGCACGTCGCCGCAGGTGAACACGTCGACCGCGGCATAGCCGTACTCCGGCCAGGTATGGATCGCCAGGTGCGATTCGGCGATCACCACCACGCCGGAGATGCCGATCGGGCTGAACTTGTGGAACGCCGAGGTGATGATGGTGGCGTTGGCCTGGCGGGCGGCCTCGAGCATGCTTTCCTCGATCCACTGGATATCGTCGAAGCGCTGGTCGACGCAGTCGAACAGCTCGATGACCAGTTGCTTGCCGAGCACGGTGATCGGATCGAGTCGCAACGGTTGAATTGCCATGAAGGCCTCCTGCTTCCGTTTCGGCGAGGGATGTCCTCGCGGTGGAAGGCACGATAGGCGCGGCTGACTTAAGAGGTGCTTAACGACGGATTTTTTGCCCGACCCGGCGCGGGCCGACGACGCCGGAGCAGCCATTTCGCCTGACGTAGGGCGAATAGCGCCAGCGGCGCTATCCGCCGCTTCTGCGGAGCATGGCCCGGCGGATAACCGCGAGCGGTTATTCGCCCTACCGGTGGGAGTCGTGAGGTAGGGCGAATAGCGCCAGCGGCGCTATCCGCCGCTTCTGCGGAGCATGGCCCGGCGGACAACCGCGAGTGGTTATTCGCCCTACCGAGGCGCGCCCTTCGCCTGCGTCACCCGGTCCACCAGGTAGACCACCCCGCGGTAGTCGATCCCGCCGTGCTCGCTGAGGCCGATCTCGCAGGTACGGCTGGTGGATACGCCTTCCTCGCAGAACTGCACGGCATCCTTCAGGCTGCGCAGGGAGTGAGCGTTCAGTTCCGGCGTGGTGAAGCCCTTGTCGCCGGCGAAGCCGCAGCAGTGGATGCCTTCCGGGATCACCACCTTGCGGGTGCAGCGGCCGACCAGGTCGATCAGCGCCTGGCTCTCGCCGAGGTGCTGGGTGCTGCAGGTGACGTGCACCGCTACCGGTTTGTCCTGCGGGATGAACTCCAGGCGATCGAGCAGGTGACTGCGGATGAATTTCACCGGGTCGTGGATCTGCAGCCGCGGATCGTCCAGACCCTGGACCAGGCGCAGGGTGCAGGGACTGGTGTCGCAGTAGATCGGGTCGAGGCCGCCGCGGCTGGCCTGGAGCAGGGCGGCGAGCAGCTCGTCGCGCTTGTCGTCGGCCTGCTTCGCATACCCCTTGGACGCGAACGGCTGGCCGCAGCAGAGGTTGTCCAGGTTATCCGGGAACACCACCTGGTAGCCGGCCTTTTCCAGTAGACGGCGGGTCTTGTCCAGCAGCGGCTCGCGCTCTTCGTCGCCGAAGGCCGGGCCCATGGCACGCGAGACGCAGGCGGCGAGATAGACCACCCTCGGCCGCTCGTCGTCGAGCGGGGCGGTCGGCGGCGCCAGGCGTACCGGCTGCGGCAGCGCCGGCGTCCATTGCGGCACGCGGCCGCCGCTGGCCTGGCTGAGGCCGCGGCTGGCCCTGGCCAGCAGGGGCGCGCCAAGCAGGCGCCGGGCGCCGTCGGCAGCGAGCAGGGCGAAGCGCGCAGCACGCATGGCTCCGGCAAAGTTGCGCGCCAGCCAGGTGGCGCCTTCGGCGTGGCGGGCGTCGGCGCCGCGCAGCTTGCGGATCAGCTCGCCGGTGTTGATGTTCACAGGACAGCGCTGGGCGCATAGGCCGGTGGCGGCGCAGGTGTCGATGCCCTGGTAGCGGTAGTCGCGCTCCAGCGCCGTGGTGTCGACGCCGGCGCGCTTCTTCGCCTGGATGTCGCGCCACAGGACGATGCGCTGGCGTGGCGTTAGGGTCAGTCCGCGCGACGGGCAGACCGGTTCGCAGAAACCGCACTCGATGCACTTGTCGACGATCTCGTCGGCAGCCGGCAGCGGCTTGAGGTTCTTCAGGTGGCTCTGCGGGTCGTCGCTGAGGACCACACCCGGGTTGAGGATGCCGCGCGGGTCGAGCAGGCGCTTGAGCTGCCACATCAAGCGATAGGCGTCCTCGCCCCACTCCAGCTCGACGAACGGCGCCATGTTGCGCCCGGTGCCATGCTCGGCCTTCAGCGAGCCGCCGTACTCCACCGCCACCAGGTGCGCCACGTCGTCCATGAACGCCGAGTAGCGGGCGATCTGCTCGGGCGAGTCGAAGCCCTGGGTGAAGACGAAGTGCAGGTTGCCCTCCAGCGCGTGGCCGAAGAGGATCGCCTCATCGTAGCGGTGCTTGTCGAACAGCTCGATCAGGCGGTTGACTCCCTCGGCCAGTCGTTCGACGGGGAAGGTGACGTCCTCGATAATCACCGTGGTGCCGGTCTCGCGCACCGCGCCGACAGCCGGGAAGGTGTCCTTGCGGATGCGCCAGAGCTGGTTGTAGACCGCCGGGTCTTCGCTGAAGTCGACCTGCTTCTCCAGCGGATATTCGGCGATGGAGGCCATGATCCGCCCGAGCTGTTCGTGCAGCAGCGTGCGGCTCGCCGCGCGGGACTCGATGAGCAGGGCGCAGGCACCGGCGGAAAGACTCTTCACCCATTCCGGCATGCCCTGCATGTTCTCAACCGAGCGCAGGCTGCGCCGATCGAGCAGTTCCACCGCCGAGACCGGCTGGCGCTTGAGCACCGCGACCGCCGTGCAGCAGGTTTCCACCGTGGGGAAAACCAGCAGCGCCGAGGCCTTGTGCGGGTGTTCCGGGACGGTGTCGTAGGTCACCGCGCTGATGAAGCCGAGGGTGCCCTCGGAGCCGACCATCAGGTGGGTGAGGATGTCCAGCGGCTCGTCGTAGTCGACCAGCGCGTTCAGCGACAGGCCGGTGGTGTTCTTCAGCCGGTACTTGTGGCGGATCTTCGCGGCCAGTTCGGCGTTGGCGCGGGTCTCGCGGCCGAGTTCGGCGAGCCGTTCCAGCAGCTCGCCGTGGCTGGCGCGGAAGGCCGCGACGCTGGCCGGGTCCTCGCTGTCCAGACGGGTGCCGTCGGCCAGCAGCAGGCGCAGGCCGGCGAGGGTGTGGTAGCTGTTCTGCGCGGTGCCGCAGCACATGCCGCTGGCGTTGTTGGCGACGATGCCGCCGATCTTGCAGGCGTTGATCGAGGCCGGGTCGGGACCGATCTTGCGGCCGAACGGCGCCAGCCAGGCGTTCGCCTGGGCGCCGATGACACCCGGCTGCAGGCGGATCTGCGCGCCGTCGGCGCGGATTTCCCGGCCGTTCCAGTTGTCGCCGAGGACGAGCAGCACCGAGTCGCTGATGGCCTGGCCGGAGAGGCTGGTGCCGGCGGCGCGGAAGGTCACCGGGACCTGCTCGCGGTAGGCGGCGGATAGGATCGCGGCGACCTCGTCCTCGCTTTCGACGCGCAGCACCAGCTTGGGAATCAACCGGTAGAAACTGGCGTCGGTGCCGAAGGCCAGGGTCGACAGCGGGTCGTCGAAGCGGCGTTCGCGCGGTATCAGCCGCTCGACGGTCTCGAGAAAGGGAATCGGCAGGCTCATCGGCTTTCCTCGGCCCTGGGACGACGGTCACGCCCCGGGCGTTTTCAGGCTTTTCTGGTGGGCGTCTCAGGCGCCCAGTTCGCGGACCAGCGAGTCAGCGCTGATCTCGCCGATCGACTTGGCCCCGGTGAGGACCATGGCCACGCGCATTTCCTTTTCGATCAGTTCGAGCAGGTTGCTCACCCCGGCCTCGCCGGCGGCGGCCAGGGCGTAGACGAAGGCGCGGCCGAGCAGCACGCTGTCGGCGCCGAGGGCGATCATCCGCACCACGTCGAGACCGGTGCGGATGCCGGAGTCGGCAAGGATCGCCAGTTCGCCCTTCACCGCATCGGCGATCGCCGGCAGCGCGCGGGCGCTGGACAGCACGCCGTCGAGCTGGCGCCCGCCGTGGTTGGAGACGACGATGCCGTCGGCGCCGAACTTCACCGCATCCCTGGCATCCTCCGGGTCGAGGATGCCCTTGATCACCATCGGGCCGTCCCAGAACTCGCGGATCCACTCCAGGTCCTTCCAGGAAATCGACGGGTCGAAGTTGGCGCCCAGCCAGCCGATGTAGTCCTCCAGTCCGGTCGGGTTGCCGCGGTAGGCGGAAATGTTGCCGAGGTCGTGGGGCTTGCCCAGCAGGCCGACGTCCCAGGCCCAGGCCGGGTGGGTCATGGCTTGCAGGATGCGGCGCGGCGCGGCGTAGGGGCCGCTCATGCCGGAATGGGCGTCGCGGTAGCGGGCGCCGGGGACCGGCATGTCGACGGTGAACACCAGGGTGGTGACGCCGGCGGCCTTGGCCCGCTCCAGGGCGTTGCGCATGAAGCCGCGGTCCTTCAGCACGTAGAGCTGGAACCACATCGGCCGGTCGATGGCCGGGGCGACCTCCTCGATCGGGCACACCGATACCGTCGACAGGGTGAAGGGCACGCCCTTCGCCGCCGCCGCGCGCGCCGCCTGGACCTCGCCGCGGCGGGCGTACATGCCGGTGAGACCGACCGGGGCGAGCGCCACCGGCATCGCCAGGGTCTCGTCGAACAGGCGGGTTTCCAGGCTCAGCTCGGACATGTTCTTCAGCACCCGCTGACGCAGGGCGATGGCCGACAGGTCCTCGACGTTGCGGCGCAGGGTGTACTCGGCGTAGGCGCCGCCGTCGATGTAGTGGAAGAGGAACGGCGGCAGCTTGCGTTGGGCGGCGGCGCGGTAGTCGGTGGAAGCGGAAATGATCATTGGGCTCTTCCGTTGTGTCGAAAGGTTTTGCATCGAGCGCAGTGGAGCGGGATACGGCGGAAATGGCCAAGGGAGCCGGGCCTACGATCGTAGGCGAGCCTCCCCGGGCCATTTCCTGCGCAGTATCGCCGACGCGCGGCCGATCAGGGCGCGGTCAGTGCACCAGCATGCCGGTGAATAGGTATGCCTGGGCCAGGGTGATCAGTCCGACCAGCGCGGCGAAGATCAGGCTGTGCTTCAGGGTGAAGCGGAACAGGTCGGATTCCTTGCCGACCATCCCGGTCGCGGCGCAGGCCACGGCGATGGATTGCGGGGAGATCATCTTGCCGGTCACGCCGCCGCTGGTATTGGCGGCCACCAGCAGGGTGTCGCTGACCCCGATCTGGTGCGCGGTGGTCGACTGCAGGGAACTGAACAGGGCGTTGGAGGACGTATCCGAACCGGTCAGGAATACCCCCAGCCAGCCGAGGAACGGCGAGAAGAACGGGAACGCCGCGCCGGTACCGGCCAGGACCAGGGCCAGGGTGGTGGACATGCCCGAGTAGTTGGTGACGAAGGCGAAGGCCAGGACCATGCCGATGGACAGGATCGGCCACTTCAGCTCCACCAGGACTTCCTTGAAAGTGGTAATACCAATTTTCGTTCCAATGCGCAGGATGAGCATCGATACCAACGCCGAGAGGAAGATCGCCGTGCCGGTGGCGGAGATCGGGTCGAACTTGAATACCGCGGCGATCGGCGTGGCGCTGGTGGCGATCGGTGCGCCCTTGACCACCAGTTGGTCGAGGTGCGGGATGGCGAAGTTGAACACCAGCCAGTAGAGCTCGCCGCCCGGGGCGAACAGGGCCTTGAAAGGTTTCAGGGTCCAGATGGTCACCAGTACGGTGAGCACCAGGAACGGCGACCAGGCCTTGAGGATCTCGCCGAAGCTGTAGGCGGACGGTTCGACGCTGCGTTGCCCGCCGAAGCCGCCACCGGCCACGGCCGCGCCGCCGCCTGCGGCGAGCGCTTCGCTGGCGCCCTGCGGCTGCCAGACCTTGAGGAACAGGGTCAGGGAGACCAGGCTGACCAGTGCCGAGGTGATGTCCGGCAACTCCGGGCCGATGAAGTTGGACGTCAGGTACTGGGTGATGGCGAAGCTGCCGCCGGCGACGATGGCGGCCGGCCAGGTTTCGCGGATGCCGCGCCAGCCGTCCATCATGAACACCAGCCAGAACGGTACCAGGATCGACAGGAACGGCAGTTGGCGGCCGGTCATGGCGCCGATCTTGAAGGCGTCGATGCCGGTCACCTGGCCGGCGACGATGATCGGGATGCCCAGTGCGCCGAAGGCCACCGGCGCAGTGTTGGCGATCAGGCACAGGCCGGCGGCGTAGAGCGGATTGAAGCCGAGGCCGACGAGCAGGGCGGCGGTGATCGCCACCGGCGCGCCGAAACCGGCGGCGCCTTCGAGGAAGGCCCCGAAGGAGAAGCCGATCAGCAGTACCTGCAGGCGCTGGTCGCCGGTAATCGACAGCACCGAGCTGCGGATCACCTCGAACTGGCCGCTCTTCACCGTCAGTTTGTAGAGGAAGACCGCGGCGACGATGATCCAGGCGATCGGCCAGAGACCGTAGAGGAAGCCGTAGCCGGCGGCGGCGAAGGCCATGTCGGCGGGCATGTGGAAGGCGAAGATGGCCACCGCGATGGCCAGCGCCAGGGTGATGCTGCCGGCGATGTGGCCCTTGAGGCGGAATACCGCCAGGGCGAGGAAGAAGAACACGATCGGGATGACGGCCGCGGCGGCCGACAGGCCGAGACTGCCCAGGGGGGTATAGAGTTGTTGCCAGGCTTGCATGGGGGTTGGCTCCCTAATTGTTGTTGGGTTTGCCTGTGACCAGATCGGATACGCGCCAAGACCTGTGTGTGCAAGGGCGCTGGGCAGCCGAACCTGGCAAAGCTCGCATAATTGGTAAGACCAATTTACAAAAGCGAGCGCTCAGGTTAAGAGTCGAGCGTTCGGCGTGTCAATTTGCCCGTCTACGACTTTTGTCTAAGGATGCTCGTGCGGGGCTCGTGGCGCCTCGCTTGTGGTGCGGGGAGCGGCTCGGTACGCTTCCTCTCTTTTTCGCGCTGGGCGCATGGCAGAGGCTTTGCGACGAAACTTCGGGTAAGGGTGTCGGGATATGGAATTTGGTCAGGTCAGGCAGCGCCGTCTGTCGGATGACATCGTTGCGCAACTGGAGGCGATGATCCTGGAGGGCACGCTGAAGTCCGGCGAGCGGCTGCCCGCCGAGCGCGTGCTTGCCGAGCAGTTCGGGGTTTCCCGGCCGTCGCTGCGCGAGGCGATCCAGAAACTGGTGGCGAAGGGGCTGCTGGTCAGCCGCCAGGGTGGCGGCAACTATGTGACCGAATCGCTGGGTGCGACTTTCAGCGATCCGCTGCTGCACCTGCTGGAAGGTAACCCGGAGGCCCAGCGCGACCTGCTGGAGTTTCGCCACACGCTGGAAGGGTCTTGTGCCTACTACGCGGCGCTGCGTGCGACCTCCCTCGATCACCAGCGCCTGACCGAGGCCTTCGAGGCGCTCCAGGCCTGCTATGCGCGCAACGACCAGGTCAGCGCGGAAGAGGGCGCCGCCGACGCGCGCTTCCACCTGGCGATCGCCGAGGCCAGCCACAACACCGTGCTGCTGCACACCATCAAGGGCCTGTTCGACTTGTTGCGGCGCAACGTGGTGACCAATATCGGCGGGATGTACGCGCAGCGCACGGAAACCCGCGCGCAACTGATGGAGCAGCACCAGCGCCTATACGACGCGATCATCAGCGGTCAGGCGGAGCTGGCCCGGGAGGTGTCCAACCAGCACATCCACTATGTGCAGGAGGTCCTGGCGGAGGTCCAGGAAGAGGCGCGCAGGATGAAGCGCTCGCAGCGCCGGCGCAGCGTGCAGGAAGACTAGCGAGGCGCGGGCCGGGACGCGCTCAGTCGTCCTTGCCGTGGCGCATGGCGCGCTGGATCTCCCGATCGGAGTCGCGCTCCTTCTCGGTGTGGCGCTTGTCGAAGTCCTTCTTGCCCTTGGCCAGGGCGATCTCGCACTTGACCAGGTGCTTCTTCCAGTACATCGACAGGGCGACGCAGGCGTAGCCCTTCTGTTGCACGGCGCCGAACAGCTTGCCCAGTTCGCGCTTGTGCAGCAGCAGCTTGCGCGTGCGCACCGGGTCGGCGATCACGTGCGTGCTGGCGGTGGTCAGGGGCGTGATGTGGCTGCCGAGCAGCCAGGCCTCGCCATCCTTGAGCAGCACGTAGCTGTCGACCAGCTGGGCCTTGCCGGCGCGCAGGCTTTTCACTTCCCAGCCCGCCAGGGCGACGCCCGCCTCGAAGCGTTGTTCGATGAAATAGTCGTGCAGAGCCTTCTTGTTCTGCGCGATGGTCCCCGAAGGGTGTTTCTTCTGCTTAGCCATAGGCGGCGCATTATAGGGAGTCGCCGGCTTCACCGCTATGGGGCGGCGTCGCGCTTGAGGGATAGAGGTGAATTTCGGACAATGCCCACTCTTTTCCTGGCCGCTGGCCAAGGTTTTGTAAGAAAAGTCTTCAAGTGGCGTCAGGCTGCGCTGAGCGTTTTTTCTGCCGAACCCTGGCCCCGGTCGACGGGCGCAGCGCGCCGCCGTGGCGGATGCCGCCGTCCCGCCGGCTATGCTTGGGGAGTCGCCCGCTCGACAGCAGAAGTGAGAGTTCTATGAGCACCCATATCCAGCGTTCGGCGCTGTTGCCTTATCCCGCCCGCGCGCTGTTCGATCTGGTGAACGACGTGAAGCGCTATCCGGAGTTCCTGCCCTGGTGTTCGGCCAGCCAGGTCCTGGAGGAGAGCGAAAGCCTGATGCGCGCCGAGCTGACCGTGGCCAAGGGTAGCCTCAGCCAGCGCTTCACCACCCGCAACGTGTTGGTGCCGGGAGCTTCCATCGAGATGAACCTGGAAAACGGACCGTTCACCGAACTGCATGGCGTCTGGCAGTTCAAGGCGCTGGGCGAGAAGGCCTGCAAGATCACCCTCGACCTGACCTTCGATTACGCCGGGCCGCTGGTCAAGGCGACCCTCGGGCCGCTGTTCACCCAGGCCGCCAACACCATGGTCGACGCGTTCTGCCAGCGCGCCAAGCAACTCTATGGCTGAGATCGCCGTCGAGGTGGTCTACGCGCTGCCGGAGCGACAGGCGTTACTGCGCCTGAGCGTGCCGGCAGGTACCAGCGCACGCGAGGCCGTGCTGCTCTCCGGCATCGGCGAGGCCTTTCCAGGGCTGGATGTGCAAGGTTGCCCGCTGGGTATCTTCGGCAAGCTCCTGGCACGCCCGGAGGAGCGAGTGCTGGAGGCCGGCGAACGGGTGGAGATCTACCGCCCGCTGATCGCCGATCCCAAGGAGGTGCGCAAGCAGCGTGCCGCACGGGCCCGGAGCGAACGCGAAGGCGGTTAGCCGAGGGGTTTCCTGCGGAAATGAAAAAGCCCGGCGAATGCCGGGCTTTTTCGTGGAACGCCAGCCGTCATTGCGGGCTGGGGTCCAGAGGTTCGGGAGTCGGAACCGGTACCGGCTGGGCTTCGTCCACTTCGCGCTGGAGCTGTTCCAGGGTGGAGCCCGGTTTCGGCGGCTCTTCTTTCTGCTCTTCCGGTTTCTGCTGGTCGGCCGGCTGGGTGACGGTGGTGCTGCCTTCCTTGCCGAGGATCGCTTCGTCGCGGCTGACGCCGGGCATGAAGTCGCCGTTCAGGCCGGCCAGCTGGTCGCTGTCGTTGAAGAACAGGCTGACGCGCTCCTGCTGGCGACGACCGCCGCCCGGCTGGATGCTGTAGAGGTAGTCCCAACGATTGGCGTGGAAGGTATCGACGATGAGCGGGTTGCCCATGATAAACCGCACTTGGCGTCGGGTCATTCCGGGGCGCAACTGGTCTATCATGTCCTGCGTTACGACGTTGCCTTGCTGGATGTCGATTTTATAGACGCCAGGAAACGAGCAACCGGCGAGTGCGGCAAGCCCCGCGAAAGCGAGACAGGTCAGCATGAGCTTGGCGTTTTGCATCGGTGAGCGACTTCCACTATCTTGGCTGGGCAAATAAAAGCCCGATCATACCCGTATTCCGGGATACTGCGAAACATCCCGCGCTGAGAAAGCAGACATGGTTGAAAATAGCGAACTTCGAAAAGCCGGCCTTAAAGTGACCCTGCCGCGGGTCAAGATCCTGCAGATGCTCGACTCGGCCGAGCAACGCCACATGAGCGCCGAAGACGTGTACAAGGCGCTGATGGAAGCAGGCGAGGACGTGGGCCTGGCAACCGTCTATCGGGTGCTGACCCAGTTCGAGGCCGCCGGCCTGGTGGTGCGTCACAACTTCGATGGCGGCCATGCCGTGTTCGAGCTCGCCGATAGCGGCCACCACGACCACATGGTCTGCGTCGATACCGGCGAGGTGATCGAGTTCATGGATGCGGAAATCGAGAAGCGCCAGAAGGAAATCGTCCGCGAGCGCGGCTTCGAGCTGGTCGATCACAATCTGGTGCTCTACGTGCGCAAGAAGAAGTAGTCGCGCAACGGTTCCATGCGAAAACGGCGACCCTGGGGTCGCCGTTTTCATTTTCCATTGAAGGAACGTTCAGTTCTGGGCGGCCAGGTTGACCAGTTTCTTCGCGTGGGCCAGGGATTCCTTGGTCAGGTCGACGCCGCCGAGCATGCGGGCGATCTCCTCGATCCGCTGGGCCTTGTTCAGGGTGGCGACCGCCGTACGGGTTTCGCTGCTGCCGCGTTCCTTGTGCACGAACAGGTGCTGGTGGCCCTGGGCGGCGACCTGCGGCAAGTGGGTCACGGTGAGGACCTGGCCGCGTTCGCCGAGGCGGCGCAGCAACTGTCCGACCACTTCGGCGGTGGGGCCGCCGATGCCGACGTCGACTTCGTCGAAGACCAGGGTGGGGATGCGCGAGGTCTGTGCCGTGATCACCTGGATCGCCAGGCTGATCCGCGACAGTTCGCCGCCCGAGGCGACCTTGGCCAGCCCTTTCAGCGGCTGCCCGGGGTTGGCGCTGACCAGGAACTCCACGCTTTCCAGTCCGTTGGCCTGCGGCTCGGCGCTGTCGCCGGGATGCAGGACGATGGCGAAGCGCCCCCCGGGCATGCCCAGGCGCTGCATTTCCTGCTCCACGCTGGCGGCAAGAGGTGCGGCCGCGGCCTGGCGCAGGCGGCTCAGTTCTTCGGCTTTTTCCTGGTAATGCCGGGCGTAGGCGGCCAGCTCGTCGCCCAGGCGTCCGACCGCTTCGTCGTCGGCGTTCAGCGCCTCGAGCTCGTCGAACAGGCGCTGCTGCAGGTCGGCCAGTTCGGCGGGCTGGACCCGGTGCTTGCGCGCCAGGGAGTAAATGACGTCCAGGCGCTCCTCGACCTGCTGCTGGCGATTGGGATCGGCATCGAAGTGGTCGACGAAGCGGTTCAGTTCGCCGATCGCCTCCTCGACCTGGATCTGCGCGCTGGACAACAGATTGACCGCTTCGCCGAGAGCGGCGGGCTGGCCGCTGAACGAGGTCAGGCGGTTGAGGCTGGCATTGAGCGCGGAAAGGACGTTGCCGGCATCGCTCTCGCTGCACATTTCCACGACTTGGCGGCAGGCGGCGAGCAGGCTTTCGGCGTTGCTCAGGGTCTTCTGCTCCTGCTCCAGGCTTTCCAGTTCGTTTTCGCCGAGGGACAGGTTTTCCAGTTCTTCCAGCTGGTAGCTGAGCAACTGGTGGCGGGCGCGCTGTTCGTCGCCGCTACGCGACAGGCGTTCGAGTTCCTGGCTGGTCTGCTTCCAGCGTTGCGCGGCGAGCTGCACCTGGCGCGCCAGCTCCTGGCAGCCGGCATACTCGTCGAGCAGGCGCCGGTGGGTCTCGCTCTTCAGCAGCGACTGGTGCTCGTGCTGGCTATGGATGTCGATCAGCAGTTCGCCCAGGCTCTTCAGGTCGCCCAGCGGGCAAGGCGTGCCGTTGATGTAGGCACGCGAGCGACCTTCGGCAGTGATCACCCGGCGCAGGATGCACGGACCGTCCTGTTCCAGGTCGCGCTCGGCGAGCCAGTCGCGGGCCTCGGCGATGGCACTGACGTCGAAGCTGGCGAGAATGTCGGCCTTGTCCGCTCCGGGACGTACCGCGCCGCTGTCGGCGCGGTCGCCGAGGGTAAGGCCGAGGGCGTCGAGCATGATCGACTTGCCCGCGCCGGTTTCGCCGGTGATCACGCTCATGCCGGTAGCGAGTTCGAGATCCAGGTGCTCGACGATGGCGTAGTTGTGAACGGACAGGTGAACCAGCATGGCGGGCGGCTCCGTGGGTTTTGTCTGGTTATTTATACAGTATTTTTTCCGGCTGGCAATTGCCGCTCGCCCCTTGAACCGTGGAAAGCCGTCCCCATATAGCCGGCAACGTTGCGAACTTATGCGTTCGCCTTGTATTTGCCAGCTTATTTTTGAAGGAGAGTGGCATGGCTGACGAACAGCAGACCCTGGATCAACAGACCCCCGAGCAGCCCACCGGCGCCGCCGAGGACCTGACCGCCCGCGTGCAGGAACTGGAGGAGCAGCTGGCTGCCGCCCAGGACCAGGCGCTGCGCATGGTCGCGGATCTGCAGAACGTACGCCGGCGTGCGGAGCAGGATGTCGAGAAGGCGCACAAGTTCGCGCTGGAGAAATTCGCCGGCGACCTGCTGGCGGTGGTCGACACCCTCGAGCGCGGCCTGGAGATGTCCGATCCCAACGACGAGGCGATCAAGCCGATGCGCGAAGGGATGGAACTGACCCTGAAGATGTTCGACGACACCCTGCGCCGCTACCAGGTGGAGGCGCTGAACCCGGAAGGCGAGCCTTTCAACCCCGAGCAGCACCAGGCGATGGCCATGCAGGAAAGCGCTTCGGCCGAGCCGGGCAGTGTCCTCAAGGTGTTCCAGAAAGGCTACCTGCTCAACGGCCGCCTGCTGCGTCCGGCGATGGTGGTAGTCAGCAAGGCGCCGGCGGAAACCCCGCCGTCCATCGACGAGCAGGCTTGAAATTCGACGCGACGACCCCATCTGGGTAGTCAACCGAGCACGAGACCCACGGGCGGGTCGCACGGAATCAAAGTTTCTGGAGAGTGAATATGGGCAAAATCATTGGCATCGACCTGGGTACCACCAACTCCTGCGTGGCTATCCTGGAGAACGGTAACGTCAAGGTCATCGAGAACGCCGAGGGCGCGCGTACCACCCCCTCGATCATCGCCTACACCAACGATGGCGAAACCCTGGTGGGCCAGCCGGCCAAGCGCCAGGCGGTCACCAACCCGCAGAACACCCTGTATGCGGTGAAGCGCCTGATCGGTCGTCGCTTCGAAGAGAACGTGGTTCAGAAAGACATCCAGATGGTGCCGTACAGCATCGTCAAGGCCGACAACGGCGACGCCTGGGTGGAAGTGAAGGGCCAGAAGATGGCGCCTCCGCAGATTTCCGCCGAAGTGCTGAAGAAAATGAAGAAGACCGCCGAAGACTACCTCGGCGAGCCGGTCACCGAAGCGGTGATCACCGTTCCGGCCTACTTCAACGACAGCCAGCGCCAGGCCACCAAGGACGCCGGCCGCATCGCCGGCCTCGACGTCAAGCGGATCATCAACGAGCCGACCGCGGCGGCGCTGGCCTATGGCCTGGACAAGGCCAAGGGCGACCACACCGTGATCGTCTATGACCTGGGCGGCGGTACCTTCGACGTGTCGGTGATCGAGATCGCCGAAGTCGACGGCGAGCACCAGTTCGAAGTGCTGGCCACCAACGGCGACACCTTCCTCGGCGGCGAAGACTTCGACATCCGCCTGATCGACTACCTCGTCGACGAGTTCAAGAAGGAAAGCGGCATCAACCTGAAGGGCGACCCGCTGGCCATGCAGCGTCTGAAGGAAGCGGCCGAGAAAGCCAAGATCGAGCTGTCCTCGACCCAGCAGACCGACGTCAACCTGCCGTACGTGACTGCCGACGCGAGCGGTCCGAAGCACCTGAACGTCAAGGTTTCCCGCGCCAAGCTGGAGTCCCTGGTCGAAGACCTGGTGCAGCGCACCATCGAGCCGTGCCGCACCGCGCTGAAGGATGCCGGCCTGGATGTTTCCGATATCCATGAAGTGATCCTGGTCGGCGGCCAGACCCGCATGCCGCTGGTACAGAAGACCGTTGCCGAGTTCTTCGGCAAGGAAGCGCGCAAGGACGTCAACCCGGACGAAGCCGTGGCTGTCGGTGCCGCCATCCAGGGTGCGGTCCTGGCCGGCGACGTGAAGGACGTGCTGCTGCTCGACGTGACCCCGCTGACCCTCGGCATCGAGACCCTGGGCGGCGTGATGACCGGTCTGATCGAGAAGAACACCACCATCCCGACCAAGAAGTCGCAGGTGTTCTCCACCGCCGACGACAACCAGGGCGCGGTGACCATCCACGTGCTGCAGGGCGAGCGCAAGCAGGCCGCGCAGAACAAGTCGCTGGGCAAGTTCGACCTGGCCGACATTCCGCCGGCTCCGCGCGGCGTGCCGCAGATCGAGGTGACCTTCGATATCGATGCCAACGGCATCCTGCACGTCTCGGCGAAGGACAAGGCCACCGGCAAGCAGCAGTCCATCGTGATCAAGGCATCCTCCGGCCTGTCCGAGGATGAGATCCAGCAGATGGTCCGCGATGCCGAGGCGAACGCCGAGGAGGACCGCAAGTTCGAGGAACTGGCTGCCGCTCGCAACCAGGGCGACGCGCTGGTTCACGCGACCCGCAAGATGATCACCGAGGCGGGCGACAAGGCCACCGCCGAGGACAAGGCGACCATCGAGAAGGCGCTGGGCGAGCTGGAAGCGGCGGTGAAGGGCGACGACAAGGCCGAGATCGAGGCCAAGATGAACGCTCTGTCCCAGGCTTCCACCCCGCTGGCGCAGAAGATGTACGCCGAACAGGCCCAGCAGGGCGAAGACGCTCCCCAGGGCGAGCAGGCGAAAGCCGCTGACGACGTGGTGGACGCCGAGTTCGAAGAGGTCAAGGACAACAAGTAAGCCCCGGCTTGCTTCTGCCCCGCGTGCCGGCCAGGCCGGTACGCATGATCCGCCACGCGGGAGCCTGCTCCCGCGTTGGCGTGTCTGGAGGGTCCTTAATTGAGACGGAAAGGTTATGGCGAAACGAGACTTTTACGAGGTTCTGGGGGTTGAGCGTGGCGCCAGCGAGGCGGACCTGAAGAAGGCCTACCGCCGCCTGGCGATGAAATACCACCCGGACCGCAATCCTGGCGACAAGGAAGCCGAGGACAAGTTCAAGGAGGCCAACGAGGCCTATGAGGTCCTCTCCGATGCCAGCAAGCGGGCGGCCTACGACCAGTACGGCCATGCCGGCGTCGATCCGAATATGGGTGGGGGCGCTGGCGCCGGTTTCGGCGGGGCGAGCTTCTCCGACATCTTCGGCGATGTGTTCAGCGATTTCTTCGGTGGCGGCGGTGCCCGCGGTGGCTCGCGCGGCGGCGCGCAGCGCGGCGCGGACCTGCGCTACACCCTGGACCTCGACCTGGAGGAGGCGGTACGTGGCACCACCGTCACCATCCGCGTGCCGACCCTGGTCGGTTGCAAGACCTGCAACGGCAGCGGCGCCAAGCCCGGCACCACACCGGTCACCTGCACCACTTGCGGCGGTATCGGCCAGGTGCGCATGCAGCAGGGCTTCTTCTCGGTCCAGCAGACCTGCCCGCGCTGCCACGGCACCGGCAAGATGATTTCCGATCCCTGTGGCTCCTGCCATGGCCAGGGGCGCGTGGAAGAGCAGAAGACCCTGTCGGTGAAGGTGCCGGCCGGCGTCGACACCGGCGACCGCATCCGCCTCACCGGCGAAGGCGAGGCCGGCAGCATGGGTGGTCCGGCGGGCGACCTGTACGTGGTGGTCAATGTGCGCGAGCACCCGATCTTCCAGCGCGACGGCAAGCATCTGTACTGCGAAGTGCCGATCAGTTTCGCCGACGCTGCGCTGGGCGGCGAGCTGGAAGTGCCGACCCTGGATGGCCGGGTCAAGCTGAAGATTCCGGAAAGCACCCAGACCGGCAAGCTGTTCCGCCTGCGCGGCAAGGGCGTGGCCCCGGTGCGCGGCGGCGGCGCCGGCGACCTGATGTGCAAGGTGGTGGTGGAAACCCCGGTGAACCTGGACAAGCGCCAGCGCGAGCTGCTCGAGGAGTTCCGCAAGTCGTTGCAGAGCGACACCTCGCATTCGCCCAAGGCCAGTGGCTGGTTCGAAGGCATGAAGCGTTTCTTCGACGACCTATAAACAAAGCCATGGGCGCGGCCTGACAGCCGCGTCCGGGTTCCGCGTGGAGTGGTTTTATGCGACGTATAGCCGTAGTGGGCGCCGCCGGGCGCATGGGCAAGAACCTGATCGAGGCCGTTCAGCAGACCGGCGGTGCCGCCGGGCTGACGGCGGCGGTGGATCGTCCGGATAGCACCCTGGTGGGGGCGGACGCCGGCGAGCTGGCCGGTCTCGGCCGGATCGGCGTGCCGCTGTCCGGGGACCTGGGCAAGGTCTGCGAGGAGTTCGACGTCCTGATCGACTTCACCCATCCCTCCGTAACCCTGAAGAACATCGAGCAGTGCCGCAAGGCGCGCCGCGCGATGGTCATCGGCACCACCGGCTTCAGCGCCGACGAGAAGCTGCTGCTGGCCGAAGCGGCGAAGGATATCCCGATCGTCTTCGCTGCCAACTTCAGCGTCGGCGTGAACCTTTGCCTGAAGCTTCTGGATACTGCGGCACGGGTGCTGGGCGACGAAGTGGATATCGAGATCATCGAGGCCCATCACCGGCACAAGGTCGATGCGCCGTCCGGCACCGCCTTGCGCATGGGCGAGGTGGTAGCCCAGGCGCTCGGCCGGGACCTCCAGGAAGTGGCGGTCTACGGACGCGAGGGGCAGACCGGCGCGCGGGCGCGGGAAACCATCGGCTTCGCCACCGTGCGCGCCGGCGACGTGGTGGGCGACCACACCGTGCTGTTCGCCGCCGAGGGCGAGCGCGTGGAGATCACCCACAAGGCTTCCAGCCGCATGACCTTCGCCCGTGGCGCGGTGCGTGCGGCGCTGTGGCTGGAGGGCAAGGAGAACGGCCTGTACGACATGCAGGATGTGCTCGGCCTACGCTGAGGCGCTGCCGCACGTCGTCTTATTGGTGGACCGGAATGTCGCGATTCTGTAAACTACAGCTTTAGTGTGTCCACTAAAAGCAGCGCAGCATGAATCGAAAAAAAGCGGGATGACTCTTCACGGTGTCATCCCGCTTTTTTACACCTGCGCGACCAGTCAGGCTTGATTTACGGGAGGTCTTCTTGACTAAGCCAGCCATACTTGCACTTGCCGACGGCAGCATTTTTCGCGGTGAAGCCATCGGTGCCGACGGCCAGACCGTTGGCGAGGTGGTGTTCAACACCGCCATGACCGGCTACCAGGAAATCCTTACCGATCCTTCCTACGCCCAGCAGATCGTCACCCTGACCTACCCGCACATCGGCAATACCGGTACCACCCCGGAAGACGCCGAGGCCAACCGCGTCTGGGCCGCCGGCCTGATCATCCGCGACCTGCCGCTGATCGCCAGCAACTGGCGCAGCAAGCAGTCGCTGCCTGACTACCTGAAAGCCAACGGCACCGTCGCCATCGCCGGCATCGATACCCGTCGCCTGACCCGCATCCTCCGCGAGAAGGGTTCGCAGAACGGCTGCATCCTGGCTGGTGCCGACGCTACCGAGGAACGCGCGCTGGAGCTGGCTCGCGCCTTCCCCGGCCTGAAGGGCATGGACCTGGCCAAGGAGGTCACCACCGCCGAGCGCTACGAGTGGCGCTCCAGCGTCTGGAACCTGGAAAGCGACAGTCATCCGGAGATCCCGGCCGGTGAACTGCCGTATCACGTGGTGGCCTACGACTACGGCGTGAAGCTGAACATCCTACGCATGCTGGTGGCGCGCGGCTGCCGCCTGACCGTGGTGCCGGCGCAGACACCGGCCAGCGAAGTGCTGGCGCTGAACCCTGACGGCATCTTCCTTTCCAACGGCCCCGGCGACCCCGAACCGTGCGACTACGCGATCCAGGCGATCCGCGAATTCCTCGATACCGAGATCCCGGTGTTCGGCATCTGCCTCGGCCATCAGTTGCTGGCCCTGGCCTCTGGCGCCAAGACCCTGAAGATGGGCCACGGGCACCACGGCGCCAACCACCCGGTGCAGGACCTGGACAGCGGCGTGGTGATGATCACCAGCCAGAACCACGGTTTCGCGGTCGACGAGAGCACCCTGCCGGACAACCTGCGAGCCACTCACAAGTCGCTGTTCGACGGTACCCTGCAGGGTATCGAGCGCACCGACAAGGTCGCTTTCAGCTTCCAGGGCCACCCCGAGGCGAGCCCCGGTCCGCATGACGTCGCCCCGCTGTTCGACCGCTTCATCTCGGCGATGGCCGAGCGTCGCTGAGGAGCAGAGCCATGCCGACCCTGGGGATAACCGATTTCTGGACCTACGTGCTGGGTGTGGTTTTCGTGATCCTGTTGCCCGGACCGAACTCGTTGTTCGTCCTCGCGACTTCGGCCCAGCGTGGCGTGGCGACCGGCTACCGGGCCGCCTGCGGCGTGTTCCTCGGAGACGCGGTGCTGATGCTGCTGTCGGCCCTCGGTGTGGCCTCCCTGCTGAAGGCCGAGCCGATGCTGTTCATCGGCCTGAAGTACCTCGGTGCGGCCTACCTGTTCTATCTCGGCGTCGGCATGCTGCGGGGCGCCTGGCGCAAGCTGCGCAATCCCGAGGCGACGGCGGCGCAGGCCGAAAAGGTGGATGTCCACCAGCCGTTCCGCAAGGCGCTGCTGCTCAGCCTGTCGAATCCCAAGGCGATCCTGTTCTTCATCTCCTTCTTCATCCAGTTCGTCGATCCCGGCTATGCCTATCCGGGGCTGTCGTTCCTGGTGCTGGCGGTGATCCTGGAACTGGTCAGCGCCCTTTACCTGAGCTTCCTGATTTTCACCGGTGTGCGGCTGGCGGCCTGGTTCCGCCGGCGGCAACGGTTGGCTGCCGGCGCCACTTCGGGCGTCGGCGCCCTGTTCGTCGGCTTTGGTGTGAAGCTGGCCACCGCAACCCTGTCCTGATTATTGCAACGAGAGTCCCATGCCAAAACGTACAGACATAAAGAGCATCCTGATCCTCGGTGCCGGCCCCATCGTGATTGGCCAGGCCTGCGAATTCGACTACTCCGGCGCCCAGGCCTGCAAGGCCCTGCGCGAGGAGGGCTACCGCGTCATCCTGGTGAACTCCAACCCCGCGACCATCATGACCGATCCGGCGATGGCCGACGCGACCTACATCGAGCCGATCAAGTGGGCCACCGTGGCCAAGATCATCGAGAAGGAACGCCCCGACGCGCTGCTGCCGACCATGGGCGGCCAGACCGCGCTGAACTGCGCCCTGGACCTGGAGCGCCACGGCGTGCTGGAGAAGTTCGGCGTGGAGATGATCGGCGCCAATGCCGATACCATCGACAAGGCCGAGGACCGCTCGCGCTTCGACAAGGCGATGAAGGATATCGGCCTGGCCTGTCCGCGCTCGGGCATCGCCCACAGCATGGAGGAGGCCTACGGCGTGCTCGAGCAGGTCGGCTTCCCCTGCATCATCCGTCCGTCCTTCACCATGGGCGGCACCGGCGGCGGTATCGCCTACAACCGTGAAGAGTTCGAAGAGATCTGCGCCCGTGGCCTCGACCTGTCGCCGACCAACGAGCTGCTGATCGACGAGTCGCTGATCGGCTGGAAGGAATACGAGATGGAGGTGGTCCGCGACAAGAAGGACAACTGCATCATCGTCTGCTCCATCGAGAACTTCGACCCGATGGGCGTGCACACCGGTGACTCGATCACCGTGGCACCGGCGCAGACCCTGACCGACAAGGAATACCAGATCATGCGCAACGCCTCGCTGGCGGTATTGCGCGAGATCGGCGTGGAAACCGGCGGTTCCAACGTGCAGTTCGGCATCTGCCCGAACACCGGGCGCATGGTGGTGATCGAGATGAACCCGCGGGTTTCCCGCTCCTCGGCCCTGGCCTCCAAGGCCACCGGTTTCCCGATCGCCAAGATCGCCGCCAAGCTGGCGGTCGGCTACACCCTCGACGAACTGCAGAACGACATCACCGGCGGTCGCACCCCGGCGTCGTTCGAGCCGGCCATCGACTACGTGGTGACCAAGATCCCGCGCTTCGCCTTCGAGAAATTCCCGAAAGCCGATGCCCGCCTGACCACCCAGATGAAGTCGGTCGGCGAAGTCATGGCCATCGGCCGGACCTTCCAGGAGTCGGTGCAGAAAGCCTTGCGCGGCCTGGAAGTCGGCGCCACCGGCTTCGATCCGAAGCTCG
Organism: Pseudomonas sp. DL; assembly: GCF_047199225.1. Classification (NCBI taxonomy): domain Bacteria; kingdom Pseudomonadati; phylum Pseudomonadota; class Gammaproteobacteria; order Pseudomonadales; family Pseudomonadaceae; genus Pseudomonas; species Pseudomonas sp. DL. Next base: position 5,520,287 of record NZ_CP178323.1, on the reverse strand, counting down.
ACCTGAACGACCCGGAGGCCGACAGCATCCTCAAGCGCGAGCTGACCGTGCCCAGCGCCGAGCGTGTCTGGTACGTCGCCGACGCCTTCCGCGCCGGCAAGAGCGTCGAGGAAGTGTTCGAGCTGACCCGCATCGACGAATGGTTCCTGGTGCAGATCGAGGACCTGGTCAAGGACGAGGAGAAGGTCAAGACCCTCGGCCTGTCCTCCATCGATCGCGAGCTGATGTACAAGCTCAAGCGCAAGGGCTTCTCCGACGCGCGCCTGGCCAAGCTGCTCGGCGTCACCGAGAAGAACCTGCGCAGCCATCGCCACAAGCTGAAGGTACTGCCGGTCTACAAGCGCGTCGATACCTGCGCCGCCGAGTTCGCCACCGACACCGCCTACATGTATTCGACCTATGAGGAAGAGTGCGAGGCCAACCCGTCGAGCCGCGAGAAGATCATGATCCTCGGCGGCGGTCCGAACCGCATCGGCCAGGGCATCGAGTTCGACTACTGCTGCGTGCACGCGGCGCTGGCGATGCGCGAAGACGGCTACGAGACCATCATGGTCAACTGCAACCCGGAAACCGTCTCCACCGACTATGACACCTCCGACCGCCTGTACTTCGAGCCGGTGACCCTCGAGGACGTCCTTGAGATCGTCCGCGTCGAGCAGCCCAAGGGCGTGATCGTCCAGTACGGCGGCCAGACCCCGCTGAAGCTCTGCCGCGCCCTCGAAGAGGCCGGCGTGCCGATCATCGGCACCAGTCCGGACGCCATCGACCGTGCCGAAGACCGCGAGCGCTTCCAGCAGATGGTCCAGCGCCTGAACCTGCGCCAGCCGGCCAACGCCACCGCGCGCAGCGAAGACGAGGCCCTGGCCGCGTCCAAGGCCATCGGATATCCGCTGGTGGTACGCCCGTCCTACGTGCTGGGCGGGCGGGCGATGGAAATCGTCTACCAGGAAGAAGAACTCAAGCGCTACATGCGCGAGGCGGTGCAGGTTTCCAACGACAGCCCGGTGCTGCTCGACCACTTCCTCAACTGCGCCATCGAAGTCGACATCGACGCGGTATGCGACGGCGAGATCGTGGTGATCGGCGCGATCATGCAGCACATCGAGCAGGCTGGCGTTCACTCCGGCGACTCCGCCTGTTCGCTGCCGCCGTACTCGCTGCCGCAGCACATCCAGGACGAGATCCGCGAGCAGGTCAAGAAAATGGCCCTGGAGCTTGGCGTGGTCGGCCTCATGAACGTGCAGATGGCGGTGCAGGGCGAGGATATCTTCGTCATCGAGGTCAACCCGCGCGCCTCGCGTACCGTGCCGTTCGTCTCCAAGTGCGTCGGCGAGTCGCTGGCCAAGGTCGCCGCCCGCGTCATGGCCGGCAAGACCCTGGCCGAGGTCGGCTTCACCCAGGAAATCATCCCGCCGTTCTTCAGCGTCAAGGAAGCGGTGTTCCCGTTCGCCAAGTTCCCCGGCGTCGATCCGATCCTCGGCCCGGAAATGAAGTCCACTGGTGAAGTGATGGGCGTCGGTGATAGCTTTGCCGAAGCCTTTGCCAAGGCTCAGTTGGGGGCCAGCGAGATTCTCCCGACCGCCGGTTGCGCCTTCATCAGCGTCCGCGAAGACGACAAGCCGTTCGCCGCCCAGGTGGCTGGCGACCTGGTCGCGCTGGGCTTCGAAGTGGTAGCCACCGCCGGTACCGCGCGTGTCATCGAGGCCGCAGGCCTGCCGGTGCGTCGCGTGAACAAGGTGACCGAAGGTCGCCCGCACGTGGTGGACATGATCAAGAACGACGAGGTCACCCTGATCATCAACACCACCGAGGGCCGGCAGTCCATCGCTGACTCCTACTCCATTCGTCGAAACGCCCTGCAGCACAAGATCTGCTGCACCACCACTATTGCGGGTGGGCAGGCGATCTGTGAGGCGCTCAAGTTCGGTCCCGAGAAGACCGTTCGGCGTCTGCAGGATCTCCACGCAGGAATCAAGGCATGAGCAAGTTCCCCATGACCGTCCAGGGCGCCCGCGCCCTGGAAGAAGAAGTGAAACACCTGAAGGGCGTGCTGCGCCCGCAGATCAGCCAGGCCATCGCCGAAGCGCGTGAACTGGGCGACCTCAAGGAAAACGCCGAGTACCATGCGGCGCGCGAACAGCAGGGCATGGTCGAGGCGCGTATCCGCGACATCGAGGCCAAGCTGTCCAACGCCCAGGTCATCGATGTCACTGCCATCCCGCACAGCGGCAAGGTGATCTTCGGCACCACCGTCGACATCGCCAACGTCGAGACCGACGAGACCGTGACCTACCAGATCGTCGGCGACGACGAGGCGGATATCAAGGGTGGCAAGATCTCGGTGAATTCGCCGATCGCCCGTGCGCTGATCGGCAAGACCGAGGGCGATGCCGTGCTGGTGAGAACCCCGGGCGGCGACGTCGAGTACGAGATCGTCGAGGTTCGCCATATCTAAGCGCGCTCCGTTGCGCGCAGGCGCGATCAGTTGGCTGCTGGCCCAGACGTTCTGGGTCGGCGGCCTCTGGTTGCTGCAGTTCGTGGTCCTGCCTGCGTTGGCCAAGACCGGACTGGCGCCGTTGCTGGTGGAAACCGTAGCCGCGGCGTTGACGCCGCTGCTGATCGGCTTCGCCGGATTCTGTGCGGTGCTGCAGGCGCTGGTGTTGGTGTCGAGCCACGGGCCGAGGAGCCTCTGGCGAGACCTTCGCGGTCAGCTGTTGCTCGCCGTCGCGCTGCTCTGCCTGGTGTACTTCCTGGTGCGTGGGCTGGCGCCCGAGGCGGTGCGCTGGCTGCTGTTCAACTACCTGGCGGTGGCGATGTGTGGCCTGCTGCTGGTGTTGCAGCCGGTACCGGGGCGGGACGAGGAATACGTCTGAACCAGGTCGGGAAGTTTCCCGACCTTGGTTGGATGGGACATCAGATGCCGGCGAAACGGCTGATGTTCGAGAGATTCTTGTTCGGCTTCGGGTTCTTCCGATAGACCAGCGCCATCTTGCCGATGCTTTGCACCAGGTCGCTGCGCGACTGCGCGCAGAGTTCGTCGAGCAGGGCGCGGCGATCGTCGCGCTCGGCCAGCGCCAGTTTCACCTTGATCAGTTCGTGATCGTTGAGTGCGCGCTCGAGTTCGGCGAGAACGCCTTCGGTCAAGCCGTTCTCGGCTACGATCAATACCGGTTTCAGGTGGTGACCGATAGATTTGAACTGTTTCTTCTGCTCTTGAGTGAGCGCCATAATCAGACCCCTGGGAAAAAGTCGTCTATTTTACCCCAGTTTTAGTCCAAGTGATGCTGCCCCCGCCGACCGGGGGTGCCCGAAGAGGTATTCCGTGGCCCGCTCCAAAACCAGCCAGCGTTGGCTGAAAGAACATTTCGACGATCCCTACGTGAAGATGGCCCAGCGCGATGGCTATCGCTCGCGCGCCAGCTACAAGCTGCTGGAGATCCAGGAGAAGGACCGCATCCTGCGTCCGGGCATGACCGTGGTCGACCTGGGCGCCGCGCCGGGCGGGTGGTCGCAGGTCACCAGCCGGGTGATCGGCGACCGCGGCCGGCTGATCGCTTCGGACATCCTCGAGATGGACAGCATCCCCGACGTCACCTTCATCCAGGGCGACTTCACCGAGGACGCGGTGTTCGCGCGGATCCTCGAGGCGATCGGCGACCATCCGGTAGACCTTGTGATTTCCGATATGGCCCCCAATATGAGTGGAGTGCGGGCCGCCGACCAGCCGCGCGCCATGTATCTCTGCGAACTGGCGCTGGACCTGGCCGGCCGTGTGCTGCGGCCGGGCGGCGATTTCCTGATCAAGATCTTCCAGGGCGAAGGTTTCGACCAGTACCACAAGCAGGCCCGGGAAATGTTCGACAAGGTACAGATGCGCAAGCCCCTGTCGTCGCGTGATCGTTCGCGGGAACAGTATCTGCTCGCACGCGGCTTTCGCGGGGAATAGACTGGAATGATTGACCCTATAGCCTGTCTATTGGTCGATGACCTGTTGTGCCGGGACGGGCGAGGGTTCATAAAGGGTTACAGACAACGCCTGCGTGCGCGGGCGCTTGTGTAGTACTTTTGGCCGGAAGGAGTCTGGCCGTCGTGTGAAGCGGTTTCCAGGACGGAGCCGGCTTCAGAGGGTAGTCAATTGAACGACATGGCAAAGAATCTGATTCTGTGGCTGATCATCGCGGCGGTACTGGTGACCGTGATGAACAATTTCTCGAGCCCGAGCGAGCCACAGACGCTGAACTACTCGGACTTCATCCAGCAGGTCAAGGATGGCAAGGTCGAGCGAGTGACCGTGGATGGCTATGTCATCACCGGCAAGCGTAGCGACGGCGATACCTTCAAGACCATCCGCCCGGCGATCCAGGACAACGGCCTGATCGGCGACCTGGTCAACAACAACGTCGTGGTCGAGGGCAAGCAGCCCGAACAGCAGAGCATCTGGACCCAGTTGCTGGTCGCCAGCTTCCCGATCCTGGTGATCATCGCCGTCTTCATGTTCTTCATGCGCCAGATGCAGGGTGGCGGCGGCGGTCGCGGCGGCCCGATGAGCTTCGGCAAGAGCAAGGCGCGCCTGCTGTCCGAGGACCAGGTCAAGACCACCTTCGCTGACGTCGCCGGCTGCGACGAGGCCAAGGAGGAGGTCAGCGAGCTGGTCGAGTTCCTTCGCGATCCGGGCAAGTTCCAGCGCCTGGGCGGCCGTATCCCGCGCGGCGTGCTGATGGTCGGCCCGCCCGGCACCGGCAAGACCCTGCTGGCCAAGGCCATCGCCGGCGAAGCCAAGGTGCCGTTCTTCACCATTTCCGGTTCCGACTTCGTCGAGATGTTCGTCGGCGTGGGCGCTTCCCGTGTCCGCGACATGTTCGACCAGGCCAAGAAGCATGCGCCGTGCATCATCTTCATCGACGAGATCGACGCCGTCGGCCGCCATCGCGGCGCCGGCCTGGGCGGTGGTCACGACGAGCGCGAGCAGACCCTCAACCAGTTGCTGGTGGAGATGGATGGCTTCGAGATGAACGATGGCATCATCGTCATCGCTGCCACCAACCGTCCGGACGTTCTGGACCCGGCGCTGCTGCGTCCGGGTCGCTTCGACCGCCAGGTGGTGGTCGGCTTGCCGGATATCCGCGGGCGCGAACAGATCCTCAAGGTGCACATGCGCAAGGTGCCGCTGGGCGACCATGTCGATCCTGCCGTCATCGCCCGCGGTACGCCCGGTTTTTCCGGCGCCGACCTGGCCAACCTGGTCAACGAGGCTTCGCTGTTCGCCGCGCGCTCCAACAAGCGCATCGTCGACATGCGCGAGTTCGAGCTGGCCAAGGACAAGATCATGATGGGCGCCGAGCGCAAGACCATGGTCATGTCCGAGAAGGAGAAGCGCAACACCGCCTACCACGAAGCCGGCCACGCCATCGTCGGTCGCCTGGTGCCGGAGCATGACCCGGTCTACAAGGTGTCCATCATTCCGCGCGGACGCGCCCTGGGCGTGACCATGTTCCTCCCCGAGGAAGATCGCTACAGCCTGTCCAAGCGCGCGCTGGAAAGCCAGATCTGCTCGCTGTTCGGCGGCCGTATCGCGGAAGAGATGACCCTCGGCTTCGAAGGCGTCACCACTGGCGCTTCCAACGACATCATGCGTGCTACCCAGTTGGCGCGAAACATGGTGACCAAGTGGGGTCTGTCCGAGAAGCTCGGCCCGCTGATGTACGCGGAGGAGGAGGGCGAGGTGTTCCTCGGCCGTAGCGCCGGCAGCCAGCACGCCAATGTGTCGGGCGAGACCGCCAAGATGATCGACCAGGAAGTCCGGCGCATCATCGACGACTGCTACGGTACCGCCAAGCGACTGCTCGACGAGAACCGCGACAAGCTGGAGATGATGGCCGACGCACTGATGAAGTACGAAACCATCGACTCCGACCAGATCGACGACATCATGGCCGGTCGCGTGCCGCGCGAGCCGCGTGACTGGCAGGGTGGTTCGGGTACCGGCACCCCGCCGGCCAACCTGGAAGAGTCGGGCCGCCGCGAGAACACCCCTCCCATCGGTGGGCCGGCCGGCGAGCACTGAGAGCCCTGAATGAGCAATCCGCAATACCCGACCCGACTGCCTTGCGGCAGTCGGGTTCTTGATTTGGCCCGCCCACATGTCATGGGCATCCTCAATGTCACCCCCGATTCCTTTTCCGATGGCGGCCGTTACGACCGGCTGGACGATGCCCTGCGGCATGCCGAGCGCATGGTGCGGGAAGGCGCAACGCTCATCGACGTCGGCGGCGAGTCGACCCGTCCCGGTGCGCGCAGCGTTTCTCCGACGGAGGAGCTGGAGCGGGTCGCTCCGGTAGTCGAACGCATCGCTCGCGAGCTGGACGTCGTGATTTCGGTGGATACCTCCACGCCCGCGGTCATGCGCGAAACTGCGCGTCTCGGAGCGGGTCTGATCAACGACGTCCGTTCGCTGCAGCGCGACGGTGCGCTGGATGCTGCGGTGGATAGCGGCCTGGCGGTCTGCCTCATGCACATGCGTGGAGAACCGCAGACCATGCAGGATGCGCCTGCCTACCAGGATGTGGTGGCGGAAGTCGGCGCGTTCCTGCAGGAGCGTGTGAATGCCTGCGTGGCGGCCGGAATCGACCGCGAGCGGCTGTTGCTGGATCCGGGTTTCGGTTTTGCCAAGACACTGGAGCACAACCTGGTGCTGTTCAGGCATCTGCAGGCACTCCATGGCCTGGGCTTGCCGTTGTTGGTCGGCGTTTCGCGCAAGAGCATGATCGGCAAGGTACTGGGGCGGGAGGTGGACGAACGCCTCTACGGCAGCCTAGCTCTGGCGGCCCTGGCGCTGGCCAAGGGCGCACGGATAATTCGAGTGCATGACGTGGCGGCGACCGTCGACGTGATGCGAATGATCTCCGCCGTTGAAATGGCGGATTGAGCACGGAAGACAAAAGATGAGCAGAAAATACTTCGGGACTGACGGTATCCGTGGTCGTGTTGGCGAGTTTCCGATTACTCCGGACTTCGTTCTCAAGCTGGGCTGGGCGGTGGGCATGGCCTTCCGCCGGCAGGGCAACTGCCGGGTCCTGATCGGCAAGGACACGCGCAGCTCGGGTTACATGTTCGAGTCGGCCTTCGAGGCGGGGCTCTCCGCTTCCGGCGCCGATACCCTGTTGCTGGGACCGATGCCTACCCCCGGCATCGCCTACCTGACGCGGACTTTCCACGCCGAGGCCGGGGTGGTGATCAGCGCTTCGCACAATCCCCACGACGACAACGGCATCAAGTTCTTCTCCGGGCAGGGGACCAAGCTGCCGGATGACGTCGAGCTGATGATCGAGGAACTGCTCGATGCGCCGATGACCGTGGTGGAGTCCGCCCGTCTCGGCAAGGTTTCGCGGATCAATGACGCGGCGGGGCGCTACATCGAATTCTGTAAGAGCAGCGTGCCGACCAGCACCGACTTCAACGGTCTCAAGGTCGTGCTCGACTGCGCCAACGGCGCTACCTACAAGATCGCTCCCAGCGTCTTCCGGGAACTGGGCGCGGAAGTGACGGTGCTGGCGGCCAGCCCGAATGGCCTGAACATCAACGACAAGTGCGGTTCCACTCACCTGGATGGCCTGCAGGCTGCGGTGGTCGAGCACCATGCCGACCTCGGCATCGCCTTCGACGGCGACGGCGACCGGGTGATGATGGTCGACCATACCGGTGCGGTCGTGGATGGCGACGAACTGCTTTTCCTCATCGCGCGCGACCTGCAGGAAAGCGGGCGCCTGCAAGGCGGTGTGGTCGGCACCCTGATGAGCAACCTCGGCCTGGAGCTGGCTTTGCAGGAACTGCATATCCCGTTCGTGCGGGCGAAGGTCGGCGATCGCTATGTGATGGCCGAACTGCTGGCTCGGAACTGGATGCTGGGAGGGGAGAATTCGGGGCATATCGTCTGCTGCCAGAACACCACGACGGGCGATGCCATCATCGCGGCGCTACAGGTGCTGATGGCGCTCAAGCATCGCGGCCAGACCCTGGCCGAGGCGCGCCAGGGGATTCGCAAGTGCCCCCAGGTGCTGATCAATGTGCGCTTCAAGGGCGAAAACGATCCGCTCGAGCACCCCTCGGTGAAGGAGGCCAGCGTCCGCGTCACCGAGCAAATGGGCGGGCGCGGTCGTGTCCTGCTGCGCAAATCCGGCACGGAGCCGTTGGTCCGGGTGATGGTCGAGGGCGACGAGGAAGCTAGCGTTCGTGCCCACGCCGAACAGCTGGCAAAAATTGTTTCTGAGGTATGTGCTTGATTTTGCTTGCCAGTCTGGAAACTGTTGAGTAACATCTGCGCCCACTTTGCCCCGCGAGGTACAGCATGCGTCGACCCTTGGTGGCCGGTAACTGGAAAATGCACGGTACGCATTCCAGTGTGGCCGAGTTGATCAAAGGCTTGCGTCAGCTGGCGTTGCCGAGCGGAGTCGATGTAGCTGTGATGCCGCCTTGCTTGTTCATCAGCCAGGTCATCCAGGGCCTGGCCGGCAAGGCGATCGATGTAGGTGCGCAGAACAGCGCCGTCGAGCCGATGCAAGGCGCGCTGACCGGTGAGACTGCTCCCAGTCAGTTGGCGGATGTCGGTTGTAGCATGGTCCTTGTAGGCCACTCGGAGCGTCGCCTGATTCTCGGCGAGAGTGACGAGGTTGTGAGTCGCAAGTTTGCCGCGGCTCAGTCGTGCGGCCTGGTGCCGGTGCTGTGTGTCGGGGAGACCCGGGTGGAGCGCGAGGCGGGCAAGACGCTGGAGGTTGTCGCAAGGCAGCTGGGAAGCGTGATCGACGAGTTGGGTGTTGGAGCTTTTGCTCGCGCAGTCGTGGCTTACGAGCCGGTCTGGGCGATCGGGACCGGGTTGACCGCGTCCCCCGCGCAAGCCCAGGAAGTGCACGCGGCGATCCGCGCGCAACTGGCAGCGGAAAATGCCGAGGTCGCAAAAGGTGTGCGACTCCTTTACGGCGGCAGTGTAAAGGCGGCAAGTGCAGCCGAGTTGTTCGGCATGCCGGATATCGATGGGGGGCTGGTAGGTGGAGCCTCCCTCAATGCGGATGAGTTCGGCGCGATCTGTCGTGCCGCGGGAAGCTGAAGATGCTGGAAAAGGTCGTAATTGTCGTGCATCTGCTGATGGCATTGGGTCTTGTTGGCCTGATCCTCGTTCAGCATGGCAAGGGTGCGGATGCAGGGGCTTCTTTCGGTGCAGGTGCTTCGGCAACTGTTTTCGGAAGCCAAGGTTCCGCTACCTTTTTGAGTCGGATTACTGGTATACTGGCAGCGGTTTTTTTCTTGACCAGCCTTGGCTTAGCGTACTTCGCTAAAGAAAAGTCTGATGCTCTGCAACACATCGGACTGCCGGATCCGGCAGTTCTGGAGCAGAAGCAAGAGAAAGCACCGGCCGCTGACGATGTGCCGGTTCTTCAGGAGCAGTCCAAGCCTGCGGAAAGTGCGGGCGATGTACCGGCGGCTCCTGAACAGAAGTAAGAGAAAGGTTTCTGCCGAGGTGGTGGAATTGGTAGACACGCTACCTTGAGGTGGTAGTGGCCATAGGCTGTAGGGGTTCGAGTCCCCTCCTCGGTACCATATAAGCAAGCCCCGTCCTGCGGGGTTTGTCTCCGCAAGGTTCGGTTGACCCATCAGGGTGTCGGTCGTATAATCTTGCACCAGCTTTGACGCGGGGTGGAGCAGTCTGGTAGCTCGTCGGGCTCATAACCCGAAGGTCGTTGGTTCAAATCCAGCCCCCGCAACCAGTTTTTCAGGGCCCCTTTTTAGGGGCTTTTTGTTAGCTGGACAGTCCATGCCACGGTTCCGAGTGGCAATTTAGGGATGGGCGTTTCGCCCATTTTTTGTTTCTACGACATACGCGAGGCGATCAGGTGTCGAGCAAGCTAGAACAGTTGCAGGCCTTGCTGGCCCCTGTGGTCGAGGCGCTCGGCTATGAGTGCTGGGGCGTCGAGTTCATTTCCCAGGGTCGTCATTCGGTGTTGCGCGTCTATATCGACCGCCCCGAAGGCATCCTCATCGATGACTGTGAAGCCGTCAGTCGGCAGGTCAGCGGTATTCTCGACGTCGAAGACCCGATCAGCGGCGAGTACACCCTGGAGGTGTCCTCTCCGGGCATGGATCGGCCGCTGTTCACCCTCGAACAGTTCGCCAAGCATGCCGGCGAGCAAGTGAAGATCAGGCTGCGTTCGCCCTATGAGGGGCGGCGTAACTACCAAGGCATTCTCCGTGGTGTGGAGGAGCAGGATGTGGTGGTCCTGGTGGACGATCACGAGTACCTGCTGCCGATCGATTCGATCGACAAGGCCAACATCATTCCCCGTTTTGATTGAGACGCGAATCCGCGGATCCAATGGATTGAAAGGCGAGGCGTACAATGAGCAAAGAAGTACTGCTGGTTGTTGAGTCGGTATCCAACGAAAAGGGCGTACCGGCCGGCGTGATTTTCGAGGCGCTGGAGCTGGCTCTGGCGACCGCCACCAAGAAACGTTTCGAGGACGAGGTCGACCTGCGCGTCGAGATCAATCGTCATAACGGCAGCTACGAGACTTTCCGTCGTTGGCACGTCGTCGCCGACGAGGACTACCAGGACCCCGCCACCGAGATCACCGTCGAGGACGTCCAGGAGCAGAAGCCGGGCGCGAAGGTCGGCGAGGTCATCGAAGAAAAGATCGAATCCATCGAGTTCGGCCGCATCGCTGCGCAGACTGCCAAGCAGGTCATCGTGCAGAAGGTCCGCGAGGCCGAGCGCGCCCAGGTGGTCGATGCCTACCGCGAGAAGGTCGGCGAGATCATTTCCGGTACCGTGAAGAAGGTCACCCGCGACAACGTCATCGTCGATCTCGGCAACAACGCCGAGGCGCTGCTGGCCCGCGACCAGATCATTCCGCGCGAGACCTTCCGCGTTGGCACCCGCGTGCGTGCCCTGCTGAAGGAGATCCGTACCGAGAACCGCGGTCCTCAACTGGTCCTGTCGCGTACCGCGCCGGAAATGCTGATCGAGCTGTTCCGCATCGAAGTACCGGAAATCGCCGAGCAGTTGATCGACGTGATGGCCGCCGCCCGTGACCCGGGCTCGCGCGCCAAGATCGCCGTTCGTTCCAAGGACAAGCGCATCGACCCGCAGGGCGCCTGCATCGGCATGCGCGGTTCGCGCGTCCAGGCGGTATCCGGCGAGATCGGTGGAGAGCGGGTGGACATCGTCCTGTGGGACGACAACCCGGCGCAATTCGTGATCAACGCCATGGCTCCGGCCGAGGTGGCGGCGATCATCGTCGACGAGGATACCCATACCATGGATATCGCCGTCGCCGAGGACAATCTGGCGCAGGCTATCGGCCGCAGTGGCCAGAACGTCCGTCTGGCCAGCCAGTTGACCGGCTGGACCCTGAATGTGATGACCGAGGCGGATATCCAGGCCAAGCAACAGGCCGAGACCGGGGATATCCTGCAGCGCTTCGTCGACGAGCTGGATGTCGACGAGGAACTGGCCCAGGTACTGGTGGAAGAGGGCTTCACGACTCTTGAGGAAATCGCCTACGTACCGATGGAAGAGATGCTCAGCATCGATGGCTTCGACGAAGACATCGTCAACGAGCTGCGCTCCCGTGCCAAGGATCGCCTGCTGACCAAGGCCATTGCGACCGAAGAGAAGCTCGCCGACGCACAACCGGCAGAAGACCTGCTCAGCCTCGATGGCATGAGCAAGGAGCTGGCCCTGGACCTGGCGCTGCGTGGCGTAACCACCCGTGAAGATCTGGCCGAGCAATCGATCGACGATCTGCTCGACATCGACGGCATGGACGAAGAGCGTGCCGGCAAGTTGATCATGGCCGCCCGGGCCCATTGGTTCGAGTAAGCAGTCGCGGCCTGAGGAGAGAAGTGCATGACGCAAGTCACGGTGAAAGAACTGGCCCAGGTGGTCGACACACCGGTGGAGCGCCTGCTGCTGCAGATGCGTGACGCAGGTCTGCCGCACACCAGTGCCGAACAAGTTGTAACGGATAGCGAGAAGCAAGCCCTGCTGACCCACCTGAAAGGCAGCCATGGCGATCGCGCCAGCGAGCCGCGCAAGATCACCCTGCAACGCAAGACCACTACCACGCTGAAAGTGGGTGGCAGCAAGACGGTGAGCGTCGAAGTTCGCAAGAAGAAAACCTATGTCAAGCGCAGCCCCGACGAGATCGAGGCCGAGCGCCAGCGCGAACTCGAGGAGCAGCGCGCGGCGGAAGAGGCGGAGCGTCTGAAGGCCGAAGAGGCCGCTGCCCGCCAGCGTGCCGAAGAGGAAGCGCGCAAGGCCGAGGAAGCTGCGCGTGCCAAGGCTGCCCAGGAAGCAGCGGCTACTGCCGGTGCCGAGCCTGCCGTGGTGGCGGATGTCGCGGTTGCCGAACCAGTGGCCAAGCCTGCCGCCGTGGAAGAGCGCAAGAAGGAAGAGCCGCGCCGCGTGCCCAAGCGTGACGAGGACGATGACCGCCGCGACCGCAAGCACACCCAGCACCGTCCCTCGGTCAAGGAGAAGGAAAAGGTTCCTGCTCCGCGCGTGGCTCCACGCAGCACCGACGAGGAAAGCGATGGTTACCGTCGCGGCGGTCGTGGTGGCAAGTCGAAGCTGAAGAAGCGCAACCAGCACGGGTTCCAGAACCCGACAGGACCGATCGTGCGTGAAGTGAACATCGGTGAGACCATCACCGTAGCCGAGTTGGCCGCCCAGATGTCGGTCAAGGGTGCCGAAGTCGTCAAGTTCATGTTCAAGATGGGCTCCCCGGTGACCATCAACCAGGTCCTGGACCAGGAGACCGCCCAACTGGTCGCCGAAGAGCTGGGCCACAAGGTCAAGCTGGTCAGCGAGAACGCGCTGGAAGAACAACTGGCCGAGTCCCTGAAGTTCGAAGGCGAGGCGGTCACCCGCGCGCCGGTCGTCACCGTCATGGGCCACGTCGACCACGGCAAGACCTCGCTGCTCGACTACATCCGTCGCGCCAAGGTCGCCGCGGGCGAGGCCGGTGGCATCACCCAGCATATCGGTGCCTACCACGTCGAAACCGAGCGTGGCATGGTGACCTTCCTGGATACCCCCGGCCACGCCGCGTTCACCGCGATGCGTGCCCGTGGCGCCCAGGCGACCGACATCGTGATCCTGGTGGTCGCGGCCGACGACGGCGTCATGCCGCAGACCCAGGAAGCCGTGCAGCACGCGAAAGCGGCGGGCGTGCCGATCGTGGTCGCGGTGAACAAGATCGACAAGCCCGAGGCCAACCCGGACAACATCAAGAACGGCCTGGCCGCTCTCGACGTGATCCCGGAAGAGTGGGGCGGCGACGCTCCCTTCGTCCCGGTTTCGGCGAAGCTCGGTACTGGCGTCGATGAACTGCTCGAAGCGGTCCTGCTGCAGGCAGAAGTGCTCGAACTGAAAGCCACTCCGTCGGCCCCGGGCCGTGGCGTGGTGGTCGAGTCGCGCCTGGACAAGGGACGCGGCCCGGTGGCCACCGTGCTGGTCCAGGACGGTACCCTGCGCCAGGGCGACATGGTGCTGGTCGGCATCAACTACGGTCGTGTCCGCGCCATGCTCGACGAGAACGGCAAGCCGATCAAGGAAGCCGGCCCGTCGATCCCGGTCGAGATCCTCGGCCTGGACGGTACGCCGGATGCCGGTGACGAGATGACCGTGGTCGCCGACGAGAAGAAGGCCCGCGAAGTCGCCCTGTTCCGTCAAGGCAAGTTCCGTGAGGTGAAACTGGCGCGAGCCCATGCCGGCAAGCTGGAAAACATCTTCGAGAACATGGGCCAGGAAGAGAAGAAGACCCTGAACATCGTCCTCAAGGCCGATGTGCGCGGTTCGCTCGAGGCTCTGCAAGGCTCGCTCAGCGGCCTGGGCAACGACGAAGTGCAGGTCCGCGTGGTCGGTGGCGGCGTCGGTGGCATCACCGAGTCCGACGCCAACCTGGCGCTGGCTTCCAACGCGGTGCTGTTCGGCTTCAACGTGCGCGCCGACGCCGGCGCGCGCAAGATCGTCGAAGCCGAAGGTCTGGATATGCGTTACTACAACGTGATCTACGACATCATCGAGGACGTCAAGAAGGCCCTGACCGGCATGCTCGGCAGCGACCTGCGGGAGAACATCCTGGGCATCGCCGAGGTGCGCGACGTGTTCCGCTCGCCGAAGTTCGGCGCGATCGCCGGCTGCATGGTCACCGAGGGCATGGTGCACCGCAACCGTCCGATCCGCGTGCTGCGCGACGACGTGGTCATCTTCGAAGGCGAGCTGGAGTCTCTCCGTCGCTTCAAGGACGACGTCGCCGAAGTGCGTGCCGGCATGGAGTGCGGCATCGGCGTGAAGAGCTACAACGACGTCAAGGTCGGCGACAAGATCGAAGTGTTCGAGAAGGTCGAAGTCGCACGCAGCCTTTGATGGCGAGTGCGTAACCACAGCGCCCGGGCCGGCTTCCAGCTGTCCCGGGCGTTTGTCGCTTTTTTTTCCAGTGGCCGGGTGTCGCTGGAGGCAGGTTGAAAAATGGCAAAAGACTACAGCCGTACCCAGCGTATCGGCGATCAGATGCAACGCGAACTGGCTCAACTGATCCAGCGCGAGATCAAGGACCCGCGCCTGGGCCTGGTCACCATCACCGGTGTCGAGGTCAGCCGCGACGTGGCGCACGCCAAGGTGTTCATCACCGTCATGGGCCAGGACGATGCCGGCAAGATCGCCCTGAACATGGAAATCCTCAACGACGCCGCCGGCTACCTGCGCATGCTGCTGGGCAAGTCGATGAAGCTGCGCAGCGTGCCGCAACTGCATTTCCACTACGACGAAAGCATCCGCCGCGGCGCCGAGCTGTCGGCGCTGATCGAGCGTGCGGTGGCCGAAGACGGCCGCCGCCACGGCGACGAGACCGAGGACTGAGCGTGGCCCAGGTGAAGCGTATCCGCCGCTCCATCAGCGGCATCCTGGTGCTCGACAAGCCGCGCGGCATGAGTTCCAACCAGGCACTGCAGAAAGTCCGCTGGCTGCTCAATGCCGAGAAGGCCGGCCACACCGGCAGCCTCGACCCACTGGCCACCGGGGTGCTGCCGCTGTGCTTCGGCGAGGCGACCAAGTTCTCCCAGTATCTTCTCGATGCCGACAAGGGTTACGAGACGGTGATGCGCATGGGCATCACCACCACCACCGGCGACGCCGAGGGCGAACTGCTCGCCGAGCGGGACGTGACCGTCGGTCGGGACGATCTCGAACAGGCCCTGCCGCGCTTCCGTGGCGACATAGAGCAGGTGCCGCCGATGTACTCGGCGCTGAAGAAAGACGGACAGCCGCTGTACAAGCTCGCCCGTGCAGGAGAGGTAGTGGAGCGCGAGGCGCGTTCTGTTACTATTACGCGCCTGGATTTGCTCTCCTTCGAGCCGCCCTGTGCGACCCTGGCCGTTTCCTGCAGCAAAGGCACCTACGTGCGTACGCTGGTGGAAGATCTCGGCCAGGTCCTGGGCTGCGGCGCGCACGTCGCGGCACTGCGGCGGACCCAGGCCGGGCCGTTCGCCCTGGCCCAGGCGATCACCCTCGAGACGCTCGAACGCGTGCATGCCGAAGGTGGTCCGGAAGCGCTGGACCAATTCCTGATGCCGGAAGACAGCGGCCTGTTGCATTGGCCGGTGTTGCAGTTGTCCGAGCACAGTGCGTACTACTGGCTGCACGGGCAGCCGGTGCGGGCCCCGGAAGCGCCGAAGTTCGGCTGGCTGCGGGTGCAGGATCACACAGGTCGTTTCATCGGTATCGGTGAAGTGACCGACGACGGGCGTATCGCCCCGCGTCGACTGATTCGGTCATAAGACCGATACGAGGGTGGCTGTCAGCAGGCACGGTCATTCCTCCTTTTAAAACACGGGAAGCGATTCCCGGCCTGTTCACTCAGAGGAAGCCCATCATGGCACTGAGCGTTGAAGAAAAAGCGCAGATCGTTAACGAATACAAGCAAGCTGAAGGCGACACCGGTTCCCCGGAAGTGCAGGTAGCCCTGCTGTCCGCCAACATCAACAAGCTGCAGGATCACTTCAAGGCCAACGGCAAGGATCACCATTCCCGCCGTGGTCTGATCCGTATGGTTAACCAGCGCCGTAAGCTGCTGGACTACCTGAAGGGCAAAGACGTGTCTCGCTACACTGCCCTGATCGGCCGTCTGGGTCTGCGTCGCTAAGCGACGCCGGTCGGCAGCTTGAAGCAAGGAGCTGGAAGTCTGGCGTCGATACCCGCACACGAGGCGGGTATCGGCGTCGGGCTTCCAGCTTCGCGCTTTCTAGGAATCGATTCGGGTCCGACTCCCGGCATTCCACCGATTTCCCCCAAGGCAACATAGAAGGTAAAGACACCGTGAACCCGGTAACCAAGCAATTCCAGTTCGGTCAGTCGACCGTCACTCTCGAGACCGGCCGTATCGCTCGCCAGGCCACCGGCGCCGTACTGGTCACCATGGACGACGTCAGCGTGCTGGTCACCGTGGTCGGCGCCAAGTCGCCGGCCGAAGGCCGCGACTTCTTCCCGCTGTCCGTGCACTACCAGGAAAAGACCTACGCCGCAGGCCGTATCCCCGGCGGTTTCTTCAAGCGTGAAGGACGTCCTTCCGAGAAGGAAACCCTGACCTCGCGCCTGATCGACCGTCCGATCCGTCCGCTGTTCCCCGAAGGTTTCATGAATGAAGTGCAGGTCGTCTGCACCGTCGTTTCCACCAACAAGAAGTCCGATCCGGACATCGCCGCGATGATCGGTACCTCCGCCGCCCTGGCGATCTCCGGCATTCCGTTCGCCGGCCCGATCGGCGCCGCCCGCGTCGGTTTCCACCCGGAAATCGGCTACATCCTCAACCCCACCTACGAGCAACTGCAGAGTTCCAGCCTCGACATGGTCGTGGCCGGTACCGAAGACGCCGTGCTGATGGTGGAGTCCGAGGCCGACGAACTGACCGAAGACCAGATGCTCGGTGCCGTGCTGTTCGCCCACGACGAGTTCCAGGCGGTGATCCGTGCCGTCAAGGAGCTGGCCGCCGAAGCTGGCAAGCCGGCCTGGGACTGGAAAGCCCCGGCGGAAAACACCGTGCTGGTTAACGCCATCAAGGCAGAGCTGGGCGAAGCGATCTCCCAGGCCTATACCATCACCATCAAGCAGGACCGCTACAACCGTCTGGGCGAGCTGCGCGATCAGGCCGTGGCCCTGTTCGCCGGCGAGGAAGAGGGCAAGTTCCCGGCTTCCGAGGTCAAGGACGTATTCGGCCTGCTGGAATACCGCACCGTTCGCGAGAACATCGTCAACGGCAAGCCGCGTATCGACGGTCGTGACACCCGTACCGTGCGTCCGCTGCGCATCGAAGTCGGCGTGCTCGGCAAGACCCACGGTTCCGCGCTGTTCACCCGTGGCGAAACCCAGGCCCTGGTCGTCGCGACCCTCGGCACCGCGCGCGATGCCCAGTTGCTGGATACCCTGGAAGGCGAGCGCAAGGACGCCTTCATGCTGCACTACAACTTCCCGCCGTTCTCGGTAGGCGAGTGCGGCCGCATGGGCAGCCCGGGTCGTCGTGAAATCGGCCATGGCCGTCTGGCCCGTCGTGGCGTCGCCGCCATGCTGCCGACCCAGGACGAGTTCCCCTACACCATTCGCGTGGTTTCCGAGATCACCGAGTCCAACGGTTCCAGCTCGATGGCCTCCGTGTGCGGCGCCTCCCTGGCGCTGATGGATGCCGGTGTGCCGGTCAAGGCGCCGGTCGCCGGTATCGCCATGGGCCTGGTCAAGGAAGGCGAGAAGTTCGCCGTCCTGACCGACATCCTCGGTGACGAAGACCACCTGGGCGACATGGACTTCAAGGTTGCCGGTACCGACAAGGGCGTCACCGCCCTGCAGATGGACATCAAGATCAACGGTATCACCGAAGAGATCATGGAGATCGCCCTGGGCCAGGCCCTGGAAGCTCGCCTGAACATCCTCGGCCAGATGAACCAGGTCATCGCCAAGCCTCGCGCCGAGCTGTCTGAGAACGCCCCGACCATGCTGCAGATGAAGATCGACTCGGACAAGATCCGCGACGTCATCGGCAAGGGCGGCGCGACCATCCGTGGTATCTGCGAAGAGACCAAGGCCTCGATCGACATCGAGGACGATGGCAGCGTGAAGATCTACGGCGAAACCAAGGAAGCCGCCGAGGCCGCCAAGCTGCGCGTCCTGGCGATCACCGCGGAAGCCGAGATCGGCAAGATCTACGTCGGCAAGGTGGAGCGCATCGTCGACTTCGGTGCCTTCGTCAACATCCTGCCGGGCAAGGACGGCCTGGTGCATATCTCGCAGATCAGCGACAAGCGCATCGACAAGGTCACCGACGTGCTGCAGGAAGGCCAGGAAGTGAAGGTCCTGGTGCTCGACGTGGACAACCGTGGCCGCATCAAGCTGTCGATCAAGGACGTGGCTGCCGCCGAAGCTTCCGGCGTGTAAGTCGAGTCGTGATCGATGAAAACAGGGCCCTCGGGCCCTGTTTTCGTTTCCGCGACACGCTTCTCGGCGAAGGGGGTGAATCCTTGCATTTTGCAAGCCCTGCCATCGCCAATTCGGCATTCTGCAACCGTCTCGCTTCCGACCTGTTTTTTAACCTATTGTTTTTAAAGGATTTTATTTTAGAGGAAAACTGGCACAGCGCTTGCGATATCTACTATGCAACTGACGCCAGGAATGGCTGCAGTTTTTCGAAATCCATAGGAGAAACCGCAATGAAATTCAGCAAACTCGCTATTGCCGCTGCTACTGCCACTGCTCTGAGCTTCTCGATGGCCAATGCGTTCGCTGCCCAGCCCATCAGCCTGGCGGCCAACGACACTATGCAGAAAACCGAAGAAGCGGTTTCCGATACCTGGATCACCAGCAAGGTGAAATCCAGCCTGATCGCCAACAAGAATGTCAGTGGCGTCGATATCAAGGTCGAGACCAACAAAGGTGTGGTTTCCCTTTCCGGCAACGTGAAGAGCGATGCCGAGCGTGACCTGGCGATCGAGACCGCCAAGGGCATCAAGGGCGTGAAAGCCGTTTCCGCCGATGGCCTGAAATCGGTCGAGTAAGCGCCCGGGCCGAACGATCCCTTTTCCCTCGTCACCAGGAGGAAGACCGATGAATTCCGATGTGATCAAAGGTAAGTGGAAGCAACTCACCGGCAAGATCAAGGAGCGTTGGGGCGATCTGACCGACGACGATCTCCAGGCTGCCGACGGACATGCCGAATACCTGGTCGGCAAGCTGCAGGAACGCTATGGCTGGTCCAAGGAAAGGGCCGAACAGGAAGTTCGCGACTTCAGCGACCGCCTGTGAGCACGTAGAAAGAAGCCCCGCCGGGATAGATTGCCCGGCGGGGCTTTTTCATGGGCGCTGGATTCAGTCGCCGCGCCGGCTCTGGATGGCGCTGAGGCGGTTGCCCTCGAAACGGACGAAATACAGCATGCCGTTCCATGGGCCATAGACCCATTCCTGGACCTCGACCTCGTAGCGCTTGCCCCATTCCCCGACGACCTCGCGATAACCCAGGCTGTCGCGGCTGCGTGGCTCGCCGCAGCGCGCAAGGACGTCGGCGCTGCTGTCGCCGGTACTCACCAGGCGGCTGCCGCAACGCAGCGAATCGGCCTGAGCATGTGCCAACGGCAGCAGGGACAGCAACGCCACCAGCCCGGTGCGCGGAAGCGAGCGATTCAACGCTTGAACTCGATGCGTTTCAGCTTGTTGGCTTCGAAGGTCAGGATGTAGGTCACGCCGTTGCGCGGGCCGTACACCCACTCCTCGACCTTGAATTCCCGCCGATCGTAGCTGCCCAGGGTATAGCCGACGTCGTCGCGGTGATCCGGATCGCCGCACTTTTGCTGTACTTCGAAGGCCCGGTCGCCGACGCTGACCAGCGCACTGCCGCAACGCATGGTGTCGGCCTGCGCGCTCGCGCAGGCAAGGTAGAGCAGGGGGGCCGCGAGGGCGGCGAATCGCTTGTGCAAGGTATCACTCGCTATCCAGGTGCAGTTGGGTGTCGACATTACCCTTGTCTTCGCCTTCGGCGAAACTGACGTCGATCAAGTAGATGCGATCGTCCGGCAACTGGCCTTTCTCCACCAGGTAATCCTTGATCCGGGTGGCCCGGGCCTGGCCGATCTGGCGCAGCAGCACCTGGCTCTTGGCCCAGGAAGCGATCACCGCTTCGCGCATCTTCGCGGTGCGTTCGTCGCTGTCCAGTTCCTTCCACTCGGCCGGTGGCTGCTGCTTCAGGCGGGTCCGGTAGATGCCTTCGAGCAGCGGTGCCTGCATGTTCTCCGGCACCTCGAGCTGCTTGGCGTCGCTCGGTACCTTGTCGCCGCGACGCTGGAGCATGCGGTAGTAGGTGTTCTGGTATTCCAGTTCGAGACGCTTGGCGCCGATCGAGGGACCGTCAGCCGCGGCGGAGGCCACGCCTTCCACTTCCAGGCGCAGCGCCGGCCGCTCCTTGAGCGCATCGGCGAGCTTGTCGAGGTTGGCCTGGGCTTCTGGCGTCAGCTCGTCGCTGCCCGCGGCGAAGGGTACCGTGCCGAGATCCTCGTTACCGCCGGCGGCGAGGCCGGCGATGAACTTGAACGGCGCCTGCACGGCGCGCAGGACCAGGTTGCGCAGGGTCTGCCAGACGATCGGCATGACGCTGAACTCCGGGTTGTTCAGGTCGCCGGCCACCGGCAACTGGATATCGATGTTGCCCTTGGTGTCCTTGAGCAGGGCTACCGCCAGCTTCACCGGCAGGTCCACGGCATCCGGGCTATCGACCTTCTCGCCGAGTTGCAGGCCTTCCAGCAGGACCTTGTTTTCCGCCTTCAGTTGGCTGCGTTCGATCTGGTAGTGCAGGTCCAGGTTGAGTCGCCCCTTGCGGATGCGGTAGCCGGCGAACTTGCCGGAATAGGGCGTCAGGGTGGTCAGCTCGACGCGCTTGAAGCTGGTGGTGATGTCGAGCTTCTTCAGCGGGTCGAATGGGTCCAGTTCGCCGGCGATGGTCACCGGTGCGTACTTGTCGACCTTGCCCTTGATGTCCACCTTGGCCGGCTGCGAGTTGCGCGTGTCGAGGGTGCCGACTTCGCCGCTGAGCTGCTGGATGGCGGTACCGAACGGCGGCATCAGGGTCAGGTCGGCGAAGTTCGCCGAGCCGTTGTTGATCCGTACGCCGCCGATGTGGATGCCCAGCGGCTTGCTCGCCGGCGCGTTCTTGCTTTCGGCGGCGGCCTTGCCGGACGAACTACCCGGTTGCGGGATGATCAGCTCGCTGACGTTGGTGCTGCGATCTTCGTTGATGATGAAGCGGGCGTAGGGCTCCTCGAAGGACACGCTCTGGATCGACAGGCTGTCCTCGTGCCGATAGGCGAGGCCGTTGAGGGTCAGCTTGGTCCATTTGACGAAGTCGCGGTCCTTGATGGTATCCAGGGTATGCAACTGGCTGACTTCGGCGCTGCCGTCGACGCTGAAGGCCAGCGGCTCGACGCTCTTCAGGTCGACCGCCAGCTCGCTGCCAAGGAAGCCGCTGCGCAGTTCCAGGCGGATGAACGGCGAGATGTAGGCCTGGGCCACGCGCAGGTCGATGTCGCGGGTACTGACCTTGAGCCTGGCGCTGACCGGGTCGAGCACCACCTGGCCGCTGGCCTGGACCTGGCCGCGGTTGCCGAGGCCGGTCTTGAGCTTGAGGTCGAAGGGGGTCTTGCCGAGGCTGTCGACGTTCTGCAGGTCGAGGTCCAGCGGGCCGACTTCCAGCGGGACCTCGGTGGCCGGCTGGCGATCCACCAGGTGCGCCTTGTAGCCGCGCAGCTGGGCGTCGCGCAGGACGATGTGCCAGGGCTTGGCGGGCGTCTCCGCGGCGGCTTTCGTACTTTCCGGCGGAGGCGTCTTTGCAGTGCCGGCGAGCTGTTGCGGCTTGTCGTTGGCCGCCTTGTCGATCTCCGCAGTCTTGGCCGTTTCCTGCCCGGTTGCCTTGCCGGTCTTCGGAGCCTCGCTCGTCTCTTGCTTGGCTACTTTTTTATCGGCAGCGCCGCCTTCCGCGGCCTTGGCGGACTCTTTGTCGTCCGTTGCCCTTTTCGTCTCGGCGACGCTGGTGCCCTTCTCCGCCGGCCTGTCCTTGCCCGCTTCGCCCGAGGCTATCGCGGCTGCCTTGGCGGCACCGTCGGTTGCCGGTTCGCGGGTGGTCTGCGCCGCGTCGGCCGGGGCAGCGGCGGGATCGGTGTTTTCCGCCGGCTTGGGCGCAGGCGCCTTGCGTGGCGGCGGAGTGAAGTCGGCGAACAGTTTCTGCCAGTCGAGCTGGCCGTCCTTCTCGCGCGCGGCCCAGGCTTCCAGGCCCTGGCTACGGACTTCGCCGAGCACCACTTCCTGCTTGGCCAGGTCCAGGGTGGTAGCGGCCACGTCGAGGCTGGCGAGCTTGGCCAGCGGCTTGCCCTGAGGCGAATTGATGCTGAAGTCGGCGAGTTTCAGCGCGGCCTTGTCGAGCAGCAGTTGGGTGTCCTTGGACAGGTCCAGGCGATAGTCGCTGGAGAGGCTGACCACGCCGTTCTCCAGCACCAGCGGGGCATTGTCGCGGACATAGGGCCACCAGGCCTTGAGCTGGATATCCTTGACGCTCAGGTGGCCCCTGGACGTGATCGGCACCAGGGTCAGGTCGCCTTCCCAGTCGAGGCGGCCGCCGTTCGGGCCGGTGGCGACCAGGGTCATCTTCGCGCCGTCGTCGGGCAGGGTGCTGAGGTTGTGCAGCTCGAAGCCCAGCGGATCGAAGCTGAAGTCCACCGGCTCGCTCGGTCGCAGGTCCTGGAAGTGCAGGCTGCCCTCGGCCAGTTGGATGCGGTCGATGCGCAGCGGGAACGGGTCGCTCGGCTGTTCAGGCTCGGGCGATTCGCTCGGCGGGATCCTGAACAGGCTGGCCAGGTTGAGCTGGCCCTTCTCGTCGAACAGCAGTTCGGTATGCGGACCTTCCAGCTCGACGTCGGCCAGGTGCAGCTGGCGTTTCCACAGGCTGTCCAGCTGCAGGTTGGCGTACAGCCGGCGGAAGGCGAGCTGGGGGTTCTTCTCCTCGCCCAGGCGCAGACCCCAGAGGGTCAATTCCAGGCTGAAGGGGTTGAATTCGATACGTTCGAGATGTGCGGGGACGGTGGCGTATTGCGCCAGTTGCTGGTTGGCGACGCGCAGCCCGATGCCGGGTATGAGCAGAAAGCCCAGCAGGCAATAGACGAGGAAGGTGATCAGCAGGGCGCTGACAGCGCGTTTCAGTCCTTTGGGCATGGCTCTCTTTCGTTTTCCGTTCTAAGCGGTGCGTTGGAGTATGGCACGGCCTCAAGGTTCCGACCGTGATTCGCGCCGTTTCAGAGCCTTTGGACGGGTATTCTTGCTGTCACGGCACGAAAGTTCAGTGGCTCACCGGCGGCAGACCCATGCGCCGGCAGGCTCGATGCATCGAAGCGTTGCGCACCGCCCAGCGCAGCAAGGGTACGCTGCGCCTGACGCTGCCGCGGATCAGGCGGCGTTGCAGCGGACTGAACGGGAGGTCGAGCAACGATCCGGCCCATTCCGGCAACAGCTCGGCGCCTGCGCGCAGCATCAGCGCGCCGAACGGCCTGGCCAGGGTGCTGGGCGCTGGTGCGTTGAAGAGAATCCGCACCACTTCGCGGGTGCGTTCGTCGCAACGCAGGCGTGGACGCATCGCCTCCAGGTAGGCGGCGATCTGCTGGCGGTCGCGCGGTACCGCGCGGGCGCCGAGGCGTTCGGCGACCAGGGCGATTTCCGAGTAGTAACGGTCCTGCTCGCTGCCCGGCAGGTCGGGATTGAGATAGCGCAGGTAGGACTTGAGAAAGCTGCTGACCTCGGCGACATGCACCCAGGTCAGCAGGTCCGGGTCGCTGGCGGAGTAGGGCGTGCCGTCGGGCAACTGGCCGATGACGCTTTCGTGGATGCGCCGGACCCGCTCGATCAGTCGCTCGGCATCGGCCAGCGGGCCGTAGGTGGTGGCCGAGATGAACTGACCGGTGCGACGCAGGCGCCCGAGCAGGTCGTCGCGGAAATTGGAGTGGTCCCACACCCCCGCCAGGGCCAGCGGATGGAGCATCTGCAGGAGCAGCGCGCCGATGCCGCCGATCATCATGCTGCTGAAGTCGCCGTGGACCTTCCAGCAGGCGGCATCGGGGCCGAACAGGCCCGGATCGCCTTTCGGCGACTCGAAGTCGACACCGCCGACGGCGAGCCCGGTAAGGCTCAGCACCTGGCTTTCGATATGGCGACGGACGCTTTCCATGGGGGGCTCGCTACGACAGGGCAGGCACGAGCTTAACCCAGGCGCCGGAGAGACTGGAACCGTCCCGCGCCGCAGGGCGGCGGGACGGTTGCGCGGGTCAGCGGTTGAGGCGGTTGTCGATCAACCCCTGCACCACTCCCGGATCGGCCAGGGTCGAGGTATCGCCGAGACTGTCCAGCTCGTTGCAGGCGATCTTGCGCAGGATACGCCGCATGATCTTGCCGGAGCGGGTCTTCGGCAGGCTGGGCGCCCATTGCAGGTGATCCGGCTTGGCGAAGCTGCCGATCTCCTTGCCGACCAGGGCCAGCAATTCCTGTTGTAGCGCCTCGCTGGGCTGACTGCCGGCCATCAGGGTGACGAACGCGTAGATGGCCTGGCCCTTCACGTCATGCGGGCAGCCGACCACTGCCGCCTCGGCCACCGCATCGTGCAGGACCAGCGCGCTCTCGACCTCGGCGGTGCCGATCCGGTGTCCGGAGACATTGATCACGTCGTCGACCCGGCCGGTGATCCAGTAGTAGCCGTCCTCGTCGCGGCGCGCGCCGTCGCCGCTGAAGTAATACCCGGGGTAGGGCTTGAAGTAGGTGTCGATCATCCGCTGGTGGTCGCCGTAGACGCTGCGGATCTGACTCGGCCAACTGGCCTTGATCGCCAGTACGCCGCTGCCCGCGCCGTCGATTTCCTTGCCTTTCTCGTCGAGCAGCACGGGTTGCACGCCGAAGAACGGGCGGGTAGCCGAGCCTGGCTTTAGCGCAGTGGCGCCGGGCAACGGGGTGATCAGGATGCTGCCGGTCTCGGTCTGCCACCAGGTATCGACGATGGGGCAGCGCTTCTCGCCGACCACCTGGTAGTACCACTCCCAAGCCTCCGGGTTGATCGGCTCGCCCACCGAGCCGAGCAGGCGCAGGCTGCTGCGCGAGGTCTGGCGGACCGGGGCGTCGCCTTCGCGCATCAGCGCGCGGATCGCGGTCGGCGCGGTGTAGAAGATATTCACCTGGTGCTTGTCGATCACCTGCCAGAAGCGCGAGGCGTCCGGGTAGTTGGGCACGCCCTCGAACATGAGGGTGGTGGCACCGTTGGCCAGCGGGCCGTAGACGATATAGCTGTGTCCGGTGACCCAGCCGACGTCGGCGGTGCACCAGTAGACGTCGCCATCGTGGTAGTCGAACACGTACTTGTGGGTCATCGCCGCGCCGAGCAGGTAGCCCCCGGTGGTGTGCAACACGCCCTTCGGCTTGCCGGTGCTGCCGGAGGTATAGAGGATGAACAGCGGGTCCTCGGCGTCCATCGCTTCCGCCGGGCAGTCGGCTGAGGCCGCGTGGAGCGCCTCGTGGTACCAGATGTCGCGGCCTTCGACCCAGGGTATGTCGCCCTGGGTGCGCTCGACCACCACCACGGTAGAGACGTCCGGGCAGTCCTTCAGTGCCTTTTCCACATTCTGCTTCAGCGGGATGTACTTGCCGCCGCGCACGCCCTCGTCGGCGGTGATCACGGTGCGGCAGTCGGCATCGAGGATGCGGTCGCGCAGCGAGTCCGGCGAGAAGCCGCCGAACACCACCGAGTGCACCGCCCCGATACGGGCGCAGGCGAGCATGGCGTAGGCGGCCTCGGGAATCATCGGCATGTAGATGCAGACCCGGTCGCCCTTTTCCACGCCGCGGCTCTTCAGCACGTTAGCCAGGCGGCAGACGTTGTGGTGCAGCTTGCGGTAGGTGATGTGCGCGGATTCGCTGGGGTTGTCGCCTTCCCAGACGATCGCGATCTGTTCGCCGCGGCGTTCCAGGTGGCGATCGATGCAGTTGTAGGCGACGTTCAACTGGCCGCCCTTGAACCAGGTGGCCTGGCCTTTCCTCAGGTCGCCGTGGTGGACGCTGTGCCAGGGCTTGAACCAATCGAGGAAGGCCTTGGCCTGCTCGCCCCAGAACTCGTCGGGGTTCTCGACGGATTGGCGGTACAGGCGCTGGTAGTCGTCGTCGTTCAGGTAGGCACGCTGGCGGACGGCGTCCGGCACCGGGTGGACGCTGATCTCGAACATGGCGGTTTCCTTTGTTTTTCTGCTCCGCAAGGTGTCGAGAGACCGCACGCGGCCCCTCTCCAGGTTCGACCAAGGGTGGGCCAGGCGAGAGCCATGTTCAAGTGCCAAAGGCGCGAGCGGGGAAGGCGCCGGGGTCAATCGCCGGACGGAATGAAAAAGCCCGGCCTAGGGCCGGGCTTTGGGGAGAGGCGGATCAGCCGCGATGGCGGCCGCGGAAGAAGTCGATCAGGCCTTGGGTCGAGGCGTCCTCGGCCGGGGTTTCCTCGCTGCCGACCAGGCGCGAATAGACACCCTTGCCGAGTTCCTTGCCAAGCTCCACGCCCCATTGGTCGAAGGCGTTGATGCCCCAGAGGATGCTCTGTACGTAGACCTTGTGCTCGTACATGGCGATCAGCGCGCCGAGGCGGCGGGCGCTGATGCGCTCGACCACCAGGGTGTTGCTCGGTCGGTTGCCCGGAATCACCTTGTGCGGCGCCAGGCGCTGCACTTCGGCTTCCGGCAGGCCCTTGGCGCGCAGTTCGGCCTCGGCCTCCTCGCGGCTCTTGCCGAGCATCAGCGCCTGGCTCTGCGACAGGCAGTTGGCGTACAGCCACTGGTGATGGTCGGCCACCGGGTTGTAGCTGCTCACCGGGACGATGAAGTCCGCCGGGATCAACTGGGTGCCTTGGTGCAGCAACTGATGGTAGGCGTGCTGGCCGTTGCAGCCGACACCACCCCAGATCACCGGCCCGGTGCCGCTGGTGACCGGCGTGCCGTCCTGGCGCACGCTCTTGCCGTTGGATTCCATGTCCAGTTGTTGCAGGTGGTCGGTGATATTCCGCAGATAGTAGTCGTAGGGCAGGATCGCGTGGCTGTTCGCGCCCCAGAAGTCGCCGTACCAGACGCCGAGCAGGCCGAGCAGCACCGGGATGTTGCGTTCGAACGGCGCGGTCTGGAAGTGCTGGTCCATGTTGTAGGCACCGGACAGCAACTCCTTGAAGTTGGAGATGCCGATGGACATGGCGATCGGCAGGCCGATGGCCGACCACAGCGAGTAGCGGCCGCCGACCCAGTCCCACATGGGGAAGATGTTTTCCTCGCGGATGCCAAAGGCGATCGCGGCCTCCTTGTTGCTGGAGACGGCGATGAAATGGCGGTAAAGCTCTTCCTCGGTGCCGCCCTGGGCCAGGTACCAGGCGCGTGCGGCCTGGGCGTTCTTCAGGGTTTCCAGGGTCCCGAAGGACTTGGAGGAAACGATGAACAGGGTGGTCTCGGCGTTCAGGCGGCTGGCCAGTTCATGGAACTCGCTACCGTCGATGTTCGCCAGGTAGTGGCAGCGCACGCCTTTCTGGGCGAATGGCAGCAAGGCTTCGGATACCAGTTGCGGGCCGAGGAAGGAGCCGCCGATGCCGATGTTCACCACGTCGGTGATCGGCTTTTCGGTATAGCCGCGCCACAGGCCGTTGTGCACGTAGCCCACCAGCTCGGTCATCTGGTGCAGGACGCGGTGGACTTCCGGCATCACGTCGACGCCATCGACCAGCACCTTGTCGCCGATCGGTCGACGCAGCGCGGTATGCAGTACCGGCCGGCGCTCGGAGGCATTGATCGCCTCGCCGTCGAACATCGCCCGGATCGCGTCGCTCAGCCGTGCTTCCTCGGCCAGCTTCACCAGCAGGTCGATGGTGTCCTGGCGAATCAGGTTCTTCGAGAAGTCGAGGAACAGCCCACAGGCGCTGAAGGAAAACCGCTTGAAGCGCTCCGGATCGTCGATGAACGCCTGGCGCATCCTGAAGTCCTGCAGTTCCTGGCGATGGGCGGCCAGGGCGCGCCAACTGTCGAGTTGCGTGGCATCCAGCGGAGTGAGGTGGTGCTTCATGGCTGACCTTCTGGTTGGAATTCGATGGCGCACTTATTTGAACATGAAAAAGCCCGGATGAAACCGGGCTTTATCCAGAGAGGGCGAGGTCAGGCGACCTGTATCGGAATCGCCTCGCTGGTATGGCTGAGCTGGTTGCCCGGCGCCATGTACAGCATGCGCGGCTTGTGGCTGGCCAGTTCGGCTTCGCTGTAGTGTGCGTAGGCGCAGATGATCACGCGGTCGCCGACCTTGGCCTTGTGTGCCGCGGCGCCGTTCACCGAGATCATCTTCGAGCCGTTCTCGGCGCGGATCGCATAGGTGGTGAAGCGCTCGCCGTTGTCGACGTTGTAGATCTGGATCTGTTCGTACTCGCGGATTCCGGAGAGGTCCAGCCAATCGCCGTCGATGGCGCAGGAGCCTTCGTAGTCGAGGACGGCATGGGTGACTTCGGCGCGATGCAACTTGGCTTTGAGCATTATGGCGTGCATGGGGCGACTCCTATCGGGTCCGCGGGGGGCGGCAGAGTATGGCGAGTCCGTGGTGAGCGCTCAAGCCCCCGGGAACCGGGGGCTCGGCATGCGTCAATCGAGGTGGACTGAGAGGTTGTCGATCAGCCGCGTGCTGCCCAGGTAGGCGGCGGCCAGGATCACCAGTTGGCGGTCGCCGGGTACCCCGGGGCGCAGGCTGATCGGCTCGCGGATTTCCAGGTAGTCGGGGCGCAGCCCGGCCTGTTCCAGGGCCTGGCGGGCGTCGGCGAGCAATGCCGGGAAGTCCTCGCCGCCGGCGCGGATGCGTTCGCCGAGCTGCCGCAGGGTGCGGTAGATCGCCGGGGCGGCGGCGCGCTGCTGCTCGTCGAGGTAACCGTTGCGCGAGGACAACGCCAGGCCATCGGCGGCACGCACCGTCGGCTCGCCGAAGATCTGCACCGGCAGGTTGAGGTCGCGGACCAGCTTGCGGATCACCGCCAACTGCTGGAAATCCTTTTCGCCGAACAGCGCGAGGTCCGGCTGGACCATGTTCAGCAGCTTGCTGACCACGGTCGCCACGCCTTCGAAATGGCCGGGACGACTGGCGCCGCAAAGGCCTTCGGAGACGCCGGGAACATGGATGCGGGTCTGCCCGTCCATGCCGTCGGGGTACATTTCCTCGACGGTCGGGGTGAACAGCAGGTGGCAGCCGGCTTCGAGCAGGCGTTCCTGGTCGGCTGCGAGGGTCCGCGGGTATGTGTCGAGGTCTTCGCTGGGGCCGAATTGCAGCGGGTTGACGAAGATGCTGACGACCACGAAGTCGGCGCGTTCGCCGGCTTTCTTTACCAGCGCGGCATGGCCGGCGTGGAGGTTGCCCATGGTCGGCACGAAGCCGATGCGCTTGCCTTCGCTGCGGGCGCGCGCCACCGCGGCGCGCAGTTCACGGACGGTCTTGACGGTGTTCATGCGTTGAATCCGTGTTCGGCGGCGGGGAAGGACACGTCCTTGACGGCGCGGACATAGGCCGCGATGGCGGCCGGGATGCTCTCCTGGCCTTGCATGAAATCCTTGACGAACTTGGGCGAGCGGCCGGTCAGCGAGAGACCGAGCATGTCGTGCATGACCAGCACCTGGCCATCGGTCGCCGCACCGGCGCCAATCCCGATCACCGGGATCTTCACCGCCTGGGTGATCTCTTCGGCCAGCACGCTGGGCACGCACTCCAGCAGCAGCATGGCGGCGCCGGCCTGCTCCAGGGCGATGGCATCGGCGCGCAACTGGCGCGCCTGGGTTTCCTGGCGGCCCTGGACCTTGAAGCCGCCGAACAGGTTGACCGCCTGCGGGGTCAGGCCGAGATGCGCGCAGACCGGCACGCCCATCTGTGCCAGGCGGGCGATCGGCTCCGCCAGCCAGGCCCCACCCTCCAGCTTGACCATGTGTGCGCCGGCCTGCATCAGGCGGACCGCGTCGGCAAGGGTCTGGGCCACGGAATGGCTGGATTCGAAGGCCAGGTCGGTGACGATCAGGGAACCTTTGTTACCGCGTTTCACGCAGGCCGTGTGATAGGCCATTTCCTCGTTGCTGACCGGCAGGGTGCTGTCGTGACCCTGCAATACCATTCCGAGCGAATCTCCGACCAGAAGCACGTCCACGCCGGCCTGGCTGGCGGTGTGGGCGAAGGTGGCGTCGTAGCAGGTCAGCATGGCGATCTTCTCGCCGCTCTGCTTCAACCCTTGCAGGGTGGTCAGGGTTACATCAGGCATGGAAAGGCTCCTCGGTGGGCCGGTGATGAGCCGGCGCGGGGCAAACGGCCACTTATAGTCCGGATGGGGTGGCTCGAAGTCAATTGCAGGTGTTACCGCATTGTTACGGCGTTACTGCCACTGCCGAACGCCGCGCTGCCTGCGGTTGCGCGCGCAGTGTACGCCCATCCGCGGCGTCCTTCGTCAGCTTTTCGGTAACAGTGTGAAGAGCCCGCCGCGAGGTATCCGCGCAGCGGCGGGCAGGCAGGGTCAGGCGCCCGGAAGGCGTTCGATGCCCTCGAACGGACAGGCCGCGAGCAGCTCCGGCAGGTGGCGGCCATCGGGCAGGCGCAGGTCGGGGGCGAGATCGGCGAGGGGATAGAGCACGAAAGCGCGCGCCTGCATGTGGTAGTGCGGCACCTTCAGGCGCGGCAGGTCGAGCAATTGTTCGCCGAACAGCAGGATGTCCAGGTCGAGCGTGCGCGGACCCCAGCGCAGGTCGCGGACGCGCCCCTGTTCCAGTTCGATGGCCTGCAGGGCGTCGAGCAGGTCGAGCGGCGCCAGGTTGGTGTCGAGGGCCGCCACGCCGTTGACGAAGCGCGGCTGGTCGGCGGGGCCGAGCGGGTCGCTGATATAGAGCGGCGAGACGGCGACCAGGCGGGTCTCGGGAAGCCGCTCGAAGGCATCGAGGGCAGCCTGGATCTGCTCGCGCGGTTCGGCCAGGTTGCTGCCCAGCGCCACGTAGACGCGCTGGATCATTCGCCGCTTCCGCCGCTGCCTTCCTTGCGCGGCCCGCGGCGCCGACGGCCGCTGTTGCCGCCGCGGCGACGCTTGCGCGGGGCGCTGCCGTCTTCCTGGCTGACCAGGTCGCGGATCATGTTGCGCCGCTCGCTGTCGCTGACTTCCTGGTAATCGGTCCACCATTGGCCGAGTCCTTCGGTTTCCTCGCCGGCACTTTCGCGCAGCAGGAGGAAGTCGTAGCCGGCGCGGAAGCGCGGGTTTTCCAGGAGCAGGTCGGCGCGCTTGCCCTGGCGTCGCGGCAGACGTTCCTGCATATCCCAGATCTCGCGGATCGGCAGGGTGAAACGCTTGGGAATGGCAATCCGCTGGCACTGTTCGCTGATCAGTTCGTGGGCGGCTTCCTGCATCGCCGGGATAGCCGGCATGCCTTTCTCCTGCAACTGCGCGACGCGCGCCGGCAGGGCCGGCCAGAGCAGCGCGGCGAAGAGGAAGGCCGGGGTTACCGGCTTGCCCTGGCGAATACGCGCATCGGTATTGGCCAGGGCCTGGCGGATCAGCTTGCCGGTGTAGTCGGGGTTGGCCTGCAGTGCCTTGGCGCTGGCCGGGAACAGCGGCGCGAACAGTTCGTACTCGACCAGCAGTTCGAAAGTGCGCTCGGCCCGGCCGGCGAGGAACAGCTTGAGCACCTCGTCGAACAGGCGCGCCGAAGGGATTTCCCGCAGCAGCGGGGCCAGCCGGCGAATCGGCGCGGCGCTGTGCTTCTCGATCTCGAAGTCGAGCTTGGCGGCGAAACGTACCGCCCGCAGCATCCGCACCGGGTCTTCCAGATAACGCTGCTCCGGATCGCCGATCAGGCGGATCAGGCGATTGCGGATGTCGTGAACGCCATTGGCGTAGTCCAGCAGCCGCTCGCTGGTGACGTCGAAGTACAGGGCATTGATGGTGAAGTCACGGCGCTGGGCGTCGTCTTCCAGGCTGCCATAGACGTTGTCGCGCAGGATGCGGCCGCTTTCGTTGCTGGACGCGCGGCTATCGCCATCGTCCTGGCCTTCCGGATGATGGGCGCGGAAGGTGGCGACCTCGATGATCTCGCGGCCGAAGTGCACGTGTACCAGTTTGAAGCGGCGGCCGATGATCCGCGCGTTGCGGAATTCGGCGCGGACCTGCTCCGGCGTGGCGCTGGTGGCGACATCGAAGTCCTTGGGAGCGATGCCGAGCATCTGGTCGCGTACGCAGCCCCCGACCACGTAGGCCTGGTAGCCGGCCCGCTGGAGGATCTCGACGACCTTGACGGCGTTCCGGCTGAACTGGTCCCGGCGCAGGGAGTGCTGGTTGTTACCGATGACTTCCGGGGTTGTACGGACGGCGCGCGGACGGCGCAGGGGGGAACGAATGGTCTGGATCAGCTTTTTCAGCATGGATGTGTTATCGGGAGCACGATGTGGGTGATTGCACGCCTGCGTTGCTCAAACAGGACGGACGTCGGGTAATGCTGCGGCATTATCAGGACCTCTCGGGCGAGGCGTGTTCTGTACCCGTTGAATGTTTGGCCCCGCGACGCACAGGGCGTCCCGGGCGCCGGAACCGACTGCGCCATGCATCCTGACAGAAACGAACAGGGGCCGTACATCCTGTTCCCGCGAAGCGGGAGAGGGCCGGGAAGGCTGCGGTGAATCTGGCAAGGCATGCGGATGGCCGCATAGTCTGCGCGGATTCTAGCATTGGATGGGGAAATGGTGTAAGGCGAAGGAAAAACGGGGAAAACGGAGGGAGGGGGTGAAGCTACTGGGGGAGCCGAAGCTCCCCCCCAAGTAGGTGCGTGCTTTGTTTTTATTATGATTTCGGGCTTGTTGTTTTTGTTTGTCGACCCGTCCCTTGAGCCAGTCGCTTCAGGGATATCTCCCAGGCTGGGAGTTCAATAGCAAACGGATTGCTTTGGTCGCTGATGCTGCCATGATCGTCGAGCGATCCAACCAGTCTGTGCGCTGCCTCGAGGCAGTTTTATTCTTCTTCCGACTGGCTGCGGGACGGGTCCCGACAGCAACTCCTCTCCAAAAGAATCAGTTAGCTGCGCCTCCGCGATTTTGTTTTTGTTGTGCTGGAGTCGTTACGTGTTGTTTTTATTGTCTTCGTCGTTGCTTGTTATTGTTGTTGTGCCAATACATAAGCAGATGCCGTGCCAGTTTTTCGAAACCCAGTAAAATCAAGGGGTTGAGGTTTTCGGTGGGTCGGCGAAGGGCACAAAAAAACCGGGTTCCCGTTACCGATGAACCCGGTTTCTGTTACGCGGTACGTCTGCGGTAACAGGTTGCAGGGTGTTACGAGTCGGCCGAGGCCCCTGATTTGCGTCGCGGAATGCCCAGGCGCTGGCGGCGTTCCCACAGGCATTTGCGGCTGATGCCCAGCTTGCGGGCCAGCTCGGTCTCGGTCATGTGGTCCTGGTGCTCGAGGACGAAGTGCTGGAAGTAGTCTTCCAGCGAAAGGTCCTCGGTGGGCTCGTGGTTGCTGGCCGCGGCGCCCGCCGGGCCGAGGCCGAGGTCGGCGGCGAAGACGTCCTCGAGGTCGTCCAGCTCGATGTCGATACCCAGCAGGTCGGCGTGGATTTCCTGGCTCTCGCTGAGGATCACCGCCCGCTCGATGGCGTTTTCCAGTTCGCGCACGTTGCCCGGCCATGGGTAATGGCGGATCGCCTGTTCGGCGTCGTGGGCGAAGCTGAGCGGCGCGCGCCCCATCCGGGTGCACTGGCGAGCCAGAAAGGCGCGGGCGATCTCCATCACGTCGTTGCCACGCTCGCGCAGGGCGGGCAGCTTCAGCGAGATCACATGCAGGCGGTAATAGAGGTCTTCGCGGAATTGCCCGGTCTTGGCCAGGGTTTTCAGGTCGCGGTGGGTGGCGGCGATCAGGCGCACGTCGACCTTCTGCGATTGCACCGAGCCGACCCGGCGGATCTCGCCTTCCTGCAATACGCGCAGCAGGCGGGCCTGGGCCTCCAGCGGCAGTTCGCCGATCTCGTCGAGGAACAGGGTGCCGCCGTCGGCCGCTTCGACCAGCCCGGCGCGCCCGGCGCTGGCACCGGTGAAGGCGCCTTTTTCATGGCCGAACAGCTCGGATTCGATCAGGGTTTCCGGAATCGCCGCACAGTTCACCGAGATCAGCGGCGCCTTGGCGCGCTTCGACAGGTTGTGCAGGGCGCGGGCGACCAGTTCCTTGCCGGTGCCGGACTCGCCCTGGATCAGTACCGTAGAGTCGGTCGGCGCGACCTTGCGAATCTTGCTGTACAGCTCTTGCATCGGCGCACAGGAGCCGATGATGCCTATCTCGCCGTCGGCTGCCGCCGGGCTGGCGCCGCGCTCGCCGCCGGCCTTGCCGCCGTTGGCGGAGACCGGGGCCGCGCTGCGGTTCTCCTGGCGGTCCTTGAGGATGCGCGCCACGGCCTGGAGCATTTCGTCGTGGTCGAAAGGCTTGGCGATGTAGTCCACCGCGCCCATCTTCATCGAATCCACCGCCGAACGCAGGCTGGCGTAGCTGGTCATGATCAGCACCGGAATGCCTTCGGCGAGCTTGATCAGTTCGGTGCCGGGGGCGCCCGGCAGGCGCAGGTCGCTGACCACCATGTCGAAGGAGGGGATGGTGTAGCGCTCCTGGGCTTCCTGCACCGAGCCGGCTTCGCTGACCTGGTACTGGTTGCGCTCCAGCAGGCGTCGCAATGCAGATCGGATAATGGTTTCGTCTTCGACGATCAGAATATGTGCCATGTATTCAGCTCTCTCGACGTGCTCGTCTACAGCTCGGCCGTCGGGCCAGGGTGCCGCGGCAGGGTCACGCGGAAGCGGGTGCCGCCTTCTCGCTGGTGATCCGTCGGGCTCTCGATGGTTATCTGTCCATAATGCTCTTCCACGATCGAATAGACCAGTGCGAGGCCGAGCCCGGTCCCCTTGCCGGGGTCCTTGGTGGTGAAGAACGGTTCGAACAACTGGTCCATGATCGCCTTCGGGATGCCGCTGCCCTCGTCCTCGACGACCAGGTCCACGGTATGTTCCGAGGCTTCGCTGCGGACCCGGATCGCGCCGCCCGGCGGGCTGGCGTCGCGAGCATTGGAGAGCAGGTTGATCAGCACCTGGGCCAGGCGCTGCGAGTCGCCCTCGACCCAGTGCGCCGGATCGCAGAGGTTGAAGAACTCTACTTCGACGCTACGCCGGTTCAGCGACAGCAGTCCGATGGCCTCCTGGGCGACTTCGCTCAGGCACACCGGTTCCAGGGCCTGCAGGTGGCTGCCGGAGTGGGCGAAGCTCATCAACGACTGGACGATGCGCGATACGCGCTTGGTCTGGTCGAGGATCTGCTCGCTGATCTCGGTCAGCTCGCCGTCGCCTTCGCGTTCCTCGCGCAGGTTCTGCGCCAGGCAGGCGATGCCGGTGATCGGATTGCCGATCTCGTGGGCCACCCCGGCGGCAAGGCGGCCGATGGAAGCCAGGCGCTCGGAGTGGACCAGCTTGTCTTCCAACAGTTGGGTTTCGGTGAGGTCTTCCACCAGTAGCACCAGGCCGCTGTTGCCCGGCGCCAGGGGTTCCTCGATGGCCGCCTTGTGCAGGTTCAGCCAGCGGGTGTGGCCGTCGTAGACCAGGCGCTGCTTGTGCAGGTGCTCGTCGGGGGCGTCGATGAAACGTTCCAGCAGGCCCTTCCAGGGTTCGGGCAAGGCCGACAGGCGCGAACCGACGACCTTCTGCGCGCCGACCCCGGTGAGTTCCTCGATGGCGCGGTTCCACATCAACACTTCCTGGTCCTTGGCCAGGGAGCAGACGCCCATCGGCAGGTCTTGCAGGGTCTGCCGGTGGTAGCGGCGCAAGGTGTCGAGTTCGGCAGCCAGGCCAGTCAGCCGGGAGTGATAGTCCTCCAGGCGGCTCTCGATGAAGTGGATGTCCTCGGTGACGTAGCTTTCTTCGCTGGTCTTGTAGGGAAGGAAGGTCTCCACGATGTCCTGGGCGACACTGGGTCCCATCAGCCCGGAAAGGTTCGCCTCGATGCGGTCGCGCAAGCGACGCAGGGCATAGGGGCGACGTTCGTCGAAGGGCAGGTGGAGATCGCGCAGGGCCTGCTCGACCTCCTTCTGCGCGGTCTTGGCGCCCAGCGGCTTGGCCAACTGGCTGGCGAACTCCTGCGGCGAACCGGCGAACAGTTCGCGGCGTTGCGGACGGCGTACGTTGTCCACCGCGCAGGCCTCGGCGGCGCCTTTTTCCTCGTCGCTGGCCTCGGTGAACAGCGACACCAGGGTGAATACCAGCACGTTGGCCGCCAGCGAGGACAGCGCCGCCAGGTGCCAGTTCGAATCGTCCAGCACGTAGATCACGTCGAACAGCGGCAGGTACAGGCCCTGTACGTTCCCCATCAGGGGCAGCAGCATGGTGATCGCCCAGACCAGCATGCCGGCGATCAGCCCGGAGATGAAGCCACGGCGGTTGGCGGTCGGCCAGTACAGCACCGAGAGGGCGCCGGGAAGGAATTGCAGGGTGGCGACGAAGGACACTATGCCCAGGTTGGAGAGGTCCTGTTCGGCGCCCAGCAGCAGGTAGAAGGCGTAGCTGGCCATGATGATGGCGACGATCAGCAGGCGCCGGGTCCATTTCAGCCAGCGGTAGATGTTGCCCTGCGCCGGCGGCTGGTAGAGCGGCAGCACCAGGTGGTTGAGGACCATTCCCGAGAGCGCCAGGGTCATCACGATAGTCAGCCCGCTGGCGGCGGAGATGCCGCCGATGAAGGCGGCCAGGGCCAGGGCCGGGCTGTCCACCGCCAGGCCGAGGCCGATGGTGTAGTACTCCGGTGTGGTCGAGGCGCCGAGGCGCAGCCCGGCCCAGAGGATCGGCGGTACCGCCAGGCTCATCAGCAGCAGGAACAGCGGCAGGCCCCAACTGGCGGAAATCAGCGCGCGCGGGTTGAGGTTCTCGGTGAAGATCATGTGGAACATGTGCGGCATCACGATGGCCGCGGCGAAGAACACCAGCAGCAGCGTTCGCCATGGACCTTCGGCCAGCGGCGTGTGCAGGGTGGTCAGCGCGGTCTGGTTCTGCAGCAGCCAGACTTCCAGGCCTTCCGGCCCGCCGAAGACGCCGTACAGGGCGTAGAGGCCGATACTGCCGAGCATCACCAGCTTGACCAGCGACTCGAAGGCGATGGCGAACACCAGTCCCTCGTGGCGTTCGCGGGTGGCGATGTGGCGAGCGCCGAAGAGGATCGCGAACAGGGTGATCAGGGTGCAGAAGACGAATGCGACCCGCTCCTGGGCCGGGTCGCGGGTGAGAATGCTGATCGAGTCGGTGACCGCCTGGATCTGCAGGGCCAGCATCGGCAGCACGCCGATCAGCATGAACAGCGTGGTCAGGGCGCCGGCCCAGGTACTGCGGAAACGGAAGGCGAAGAGGTCGGCCAGCGAGGACAGCTGGTAGGCGCGTGTCACCCGGAGGATCGGATAGAGCAGCACCGGGGCGAGCAGGAAGGCCCCGGAAATCCCCAGGTAGATGGCGAGGAACCCGTAGCCGTACTGGTAGGCCAGGCCTACCGTGCCGTAGAACGCCCAGGCACTGGCGTAGACGCCCAGCGACAGGGTGTAGACCAGCGGGTGGCGTACCAGCCGGCGCGGCACGTAGCCGCGCTCGGTGATCCAGGCGATGCCGAAGAGGGTGGAGAGGTAGGCGACGCTGATCAGGATCAGCTGGGTCAGGCTAAAGCTCGTCAGCATCGCGCTGGCTCTGCAGGATGAAAGTGACCACGATGAGGATCAGCCACAGCAGGTACGGGCGGTACCAGGCGCCGTTGGGGTCGATCCACCAGTCCATGATGGCGGGGGAAAAGAGATAGATGCCCACGACCAGGAGCAGGACCAGTCGGTAGATGTACATGCCGCTTCCCTCATGCTTGGGCCGGCAGGCTACAGGCTGCGGGTGGGTGCCGGCAAGCCGCCGGGCGGGCTACAGGCGTTCCTCGGGAAGGGTAGCGCAGCGCGGGATGCGCGTGGCGTCCCAGTGCGCGACGCCCCAGGCCAGCGCCTCGCTGGCGCTGGCCTGGGCCAGTTCGGCCGGCGGCCGCTGGCCGAGCGCGCGCAGGGCGCGGGTCAGCGGCGCGGCGGCCTGCTCGGCGGGCAGTGGCGGGGAGCGGTAGGACTTGCCGAGCTTGTGCCCGTCCGGCTGGACGATCAGCGGCACGTGCAGGTAGCGCGGCTGGCTCAACCCCAGCAATTCCTGGAGGTAAAGCTGGCGCGGGGTCGAGTCGAGCAGGTCGGCGCCGCGGACGATGTCGGTGATGCCCTGCCAGGCGTCGTCCAGCACCACCGCCAGTTGGTAGGCGTAGAAGCCATCGCGGCGCTGGATGACGAAATCGCCGACCTCGCGGCCGAGATGCTGGCGGACTTCGCCCTGCACGCGGTCGACGAAGCGATATTCCAGCTCCGGCACGCGCAGGCGGATCGCCGCATCCTCGCGGGCGTGCCCGGCGTCGCGGCAGAAGCCCGGGTAGATCCCGGCGAATCCCTCAAGCTGCTTGCGCGAGCAAGTGCAGGCGTAGGCCAGGCCGCTGCGCAGCAGTTGCTCGACCACTGCGGCGTAGGCCGGGAAGCGTTCGCTCTGCCGCTCCACCGCGCCGTCCCATTCGAAGCCGTAGCGCTCCAGGGTTTCCAGGATCGCCTGCTGGGCGCCCGGGACTTCGCGGGGCGGGTCGAGGTCCTCCATGCGCACCAGCCAGCGGCCGCCGACGGCACGTGCGTCCAGGTAGGAGGCGACGGCCGCCACCAGGGAACCGAAATGCAGGTAGCCGCTGGGCGTCGGGGCGAAGCGGCCTACATAGGAAGAGGTCATGGCGCGGGCGGTGCGGCGGGGAACGGCGGAAACGAAACGGGGCGCCTTGGCGCCCCGTCGGTCCGGCTCAGGAGCCGAGTTGCTTCTCGCGGATTTCCGCGAGGGTCTTGCAGTCGATGCAGAGGGTCGCGGTGGGGCGCGCCTCCAGGCGACGGATGCCGATCTCGACGCCGCAGGAGTCGCACCAGCCGTACTCTTCGTCTTCGATCAGTTGCAGGGTCTCGTCGATCTTCTTGATCAGCTTGCGCTCGCGGTCGCGGGCGCGCAGTTCCAGGCTGAATTCTTCTTCCTGGCTGGCGCGGTCGGCCGGATCGGGGAAGTTGGCCGCTTCGTCCTGCATGTGATGCACGGTACGGTCGACCTCTTCCATCAGCTCCTGTTTCCATTTGTTCAGGATCGCGGTGAAGTGCGCGCGCATGCGCTCGCTCATGTACTCCTCGCCCTTGGTTTCCTGATAGGGTTCGAAGCCGCGGGTCATCTGCTGGCTGCTCTGTTGTTTTGCTTTGGTGGACATGAATGGCCGCCTCTCACTTTCGCTAATCCTGTCCGCGGCAGGGTTCCCTCGCCGGCTCTCCGGCCCCGCGGTCGCAAGCGGGCGAACTTACCAGAACGATAACCTTGGCGCTACTCCCGGTTGTCGAGGCTGGTGTCGCCCGCGTAATGGCTTGGTTAGAATCGGTTTTTCCTCGCAAAGTTCGGAATATCCATGGCTACCTCCTATAGCGCGCGCAGTCGGGCCATCGAGCCTTTCCATGTCATGGCCCTGCTGGCGCGGGCCAACGAGTTGCAGGCCGCCGGCCACGATGTGATCCACCTGGAGATCGGCGAGCCGGACTTCACCACGGCCGAGCCGATCGTCGAGGCCGGGCGCGCCGCCCTGGCCGCCGGGCATACCCGCTACACCGCCGCCCGCGGCCTGCCGGCGCTGCGCGAGGCGATCGCGAAATTCTACGGCGAACGCTACGGGGTCGACCTCGACCCACAGCGCGTGCTGGTCACTCCGGGCGGTT
The DNA here is from genome assembly GCF_047199225.1 of Pseudomonas sp. DL. Classification (NCBI taxonomy): domain Bacteria; kingdom Pseudomonadati; phylum Pseudomonadota; class Gammaproteobacteria; order Pseudomonadales; family Pseudomonadaceae; genus Pseudomonas; species Pseudomonas sp. DL. Next base: position 5,480,321 of record NZ_CP178323.1, on the reverse strand, counting down.
CCGGAGCCCTGCTGCTGGCCAGCAGCTTGCTGGTCGACCCCGGCCGCCACTGGTTGCTCGCCGACCCGGGCTACCCGTGCAACAGGCATTTCCTGCGCCTGGTGGAAGGCGCCGCGCAACTGGTGCCGGTGGGGCCGGACAGCCGTTACCAACTGACACCGGATCTCATCGAGCGGCACTGGGATTCAGACAGTGTAGGCGCTCTGGTGGCGACGCCGGCGAATCCGACCGGGACCCTGCTCGATCGCGACGAACTGGCCGGCCTGTCGGGCGCCTTGAAGGCCCGCGGCGGGCACCTGGTGGTGGACGAGATCTATCACGGCCTGACCTATGGCGTGGACGCCGCGTCGGTGCTGGAAGTCGACGACGACGCTTTCGTCCTGAATAGTTTTTCCAAGTATTTCGGCATGACCGGCTGGCGCCTGGGCTGGCTGGTGGCGCCGACAGCGGCGGTGCCTGAACTGGAGAAGCTGGCGCAGAACCTCTACATCAGCGCGCCGAGCATGGCCCAGCAGGCCGCGCTGGCCTGTTTCGAGCCGACCACCATCGCCATTCTCGAAGAGCGTCGCGAAGAGTTCGCCCGCCGTCGCGACTTCCTCCTGCCGGCCCTGCGCGAGCTGGGTTTCGGAATCGCCGTGGAGCCGGAAGGCGCCTTCTATCTCTACGCCGATATCAGTGCGTTCGGCGGCGATGCCTACGCCTTCTGCAAGCACTTCATCGAGACCGAGCACGTGGCCTTCACTCCGGGGCTGGATTTCGGCCGCCACCAGGCCGGCCACCACGTGCGTTTCGCCTATACCCAGAACCTGCCGCGCCTGCAGGAAGCGGTGGAGCGGATCGCCCGCGGCCTGAAGAACTGGCGGCCCTGATGCGTTTCGAGCAGCCACTGGAAGAAGGCCGCCTGCTGCGTCGCTACAAGCGTTTCCTCGCCGATATCGAGAGCGCCGGCGGCGAGCGCCTGACTATCCACTGTCCGAATACCGGTTCGATGCTCAATTGCATGAGCGAAGGTTGCCGGGTCTGGTTCAGCCGCTCCAACGACCCCAAGCGCAAGCTGCCGGGGACCTGGGAGCTGAGCGAGACTCCGCAGGGCCGCCTGGCCTGCGTCAACACGGCGCGGGCCAACCGCCTGGTAGAGGAGGCGCTGCTGGCCGGGGACATCGCGGAGCTTGCCGGTTTCACCGCTCTGCGCCGGGAAGTGGCCTACGGCGTGGAGAACAGTCGCGCCGACTTTCGCCTGGAATACCCCACGGGCGCACTGTTCATCGAGGTGAAGAGCGTCACCCTGGGCTTCGACGAAACCGCCGTGGCGGCCTTTCCCGACGCGGTGACGCTGCGCGGCGCCAAGCACCTGCGCGAACTGGCGGCGCTGGCGCGGGAGGGGATCCGCGCGGTGCAGCTGTACTGCGTGAACCTTTCCGGGGTCGAGGCGGTGCGCCCCGCCGACGAGATCGATCCAGCCTATGGCAAGGCGTTGCGCGAGGCGGCGCAAGCGGGCGTCGAGGTGCTGGCCTATGGCGCCGAGGTGACGACGGAAGGATTGCACCTGGCGCGGCGCCTCCCGGTGCGACTCTGAGGCACAGCCGCGCCGTGGGGCGCGGCCACTCTCAGCGGCGTTCGAGCAGGACGCCGCTTTCCATGTGGTGGGTGTAGGGGAACTGGTCGAACAGCGCGCAGCGGCTGATCCGGTGCGTGTCGTGCAGTTGGGCGATGTTCTGCGCCAGGGTTTCCGGGTTGCACGAAATGTACAGGATGCGCTCGAAGCGTCGGGCCAGCTCGCAGGTGTCCGGATCCATGCCGGCTCGTGGCGGATCGACGAAGACACTGCCGAAGGCGTAGCTCTTCAGGTCGATGTCGGCCAGGCGGCGGAACGGGCGAACCTCGTTCAGCGCCTGGGTCAGCTCTTCGGCCGACAGGCGCACCAGGCTGACGTTGTCCACCGCGTTGTCGGCCAGGTTGGCCAGCGCCGCATTGACCGAGGACTTGCTGATCTCGGTGGCCAGCACCTTGCGTACCCGGGTGGCCAGGGGCAGGGTGAAGTTGCCGTTGCCGCAGTACAGTTCGAGCAGGTCGTCGTCGCGCTGGCCGAGCGCCTCGTAGGCCCAGCCGAGCATCTTCTGGTTGACCTCGCCGTTGGGCTGGGTGAAAGCCCCCTCGGGCTGGCGGTAGCGGAAGCGCCGGCCGGCGACCGACAGTTCCTCCTCCACATAGTCGCGTCCGACGACGATGCGCTTGCCGCGCGAACGCCCCACCAGGTTCACGCCCAGTTCCGCCGCGAGCTTTTCCGCTGCCTGTCGCCAGGCGTCGTCGATCGGCCGGTGGTAGCAGAGGGTGATCAGCGCGTCGCCGGCCAGGGTGGTGAGAAACTCCACCTGGAACAGCTTGAAGCCCAGCGCCGGGTCGGCCCAGGCCGCCTTCAGGCGCGGCATCAGTTCGTTGATGCGGCGGCTGGCGATGGGGAAATCCTCGATCAGGATCGGCGTGTGCTTGTCGCCCTGCTCGAACATCGCGTAGTGACGCTTCTCGTTGCCGGTTTCCCGCCACAGGCGGAATTCGGCGCGCAGCCGGTAATGTTCGCGCGGCGACTCGAAGACCTCCGGCGCGGGTGCCGCGAATGGGGCCAGCAATCCGGCGAGGCGGGACTTCTTGTCTTCCAGTTGCGCGGCGTAGGCGCTGGGGTCGAACTGTGGACGGCTCATGCGTTGAAGAAGCCCAGCTTGATCACGAACAGCACGGAGAGGATCACCAGCGCCGGGTTCAGTTCGCGCCAGCGCCCGGACAGCACCTTGATCGCGGTCCAGGAAATGAAGCCGAAGGCGATGCCGGTAGCGATCGAATAGGTGAACGGCATGGCCAGCGCGGTGACGACCACCGGCGCGGCGACGGTGATGTCTTCCCAGTCGATCTCTGCCAGGCCCGAGGCCATCAGTACGGCGACGAAGAGCAGCGCCGGGGCGGTGGCGAAGGCCGGTACGCTGCCGGCCAGCGGGGCGAAGAACAGCGCGAGGAGGAACAGGATGGCGACGACGATGGCGGTCAGGCCGGTGCGGCCGCCGGCGCTGACGCCCGCGGCGGACTCGATGTAGCTGGTGGTGGTCGAGGTGCCCAGCAGCGAGCCGCCCATGGCGGCGGTACTGTCGGCGATCAGCGCGCGGCCCATCTTCGGCATGTGGCCGTCCTTGCCCATCAGTCCGGCGCGCTTGGCGACGCCGATCAGGGTGCCGGAGTTGTCGAACAGGTCGACGAAGAGGAAGGCGAAGATCACGCTGACCAGGCCGATGTCCAGCGCGCCCTTGATGTCCAGTTGGAGGAAGGTCGGCGCCAGCGACGGCGGCATCGAGACCACGCCGCCGAACTGGGTCACGCCGAGCAGGATGGCGATGGCGGTGACCACCAGGATACCGATCAGCACCGCGCCGGTGACGCTACGCGCCTCCAGGGCGACGATCAGGATGAAGCCGAGGGTGGCGAGGATCGGTGCCGGCTTGGTCAGGTCGCCCATGCCGATCAGGGTTGCCGGGTTGTCCACCACGATGCCGGCGTTCTGCAGGGCGATCAGTGCGAGGAACAGGCCGATACCGGCGGCGATCGCCGAGCGCAGCGGCAGGGGGATGCTGTTGATGATCCATTCGCGGATGCGGAAGATCGACAGCAGGAAGAACATGGTGGCGGAAATGAACACTGCGCCCAACGCGACCTGCCAGCTGTGGCCCATGTGCAGCACCACGGTGTAGGTGAAGAAGGCGTTGAGGCCCATGCCGGGGGCCAGGGCGATCGGGTAGTTGGCGATCAGGCCCATGATGGTCGAGCCGATGGCCGCTGCCAGGCAGGTGGCGACGAACACCGCGCCCTTGTCCATGCCGGTCTCGCCGAGGATGCTCGGGTTGACGAAGAGGATGTAGGCCATGGTCAGGAAGGTGGTGATCCCCGCCAGGATCTCGGTGCGCACCGTGGTGTTGTGCGCCTTTAGTTGAAACAGCTTTTCCAGCATGTTGGATTCCCCTGAATGTGCTCTGCAACGATCCCCATGGCGCCAGCAGAAGTGGCCGGCCGCGGAGCCGGCCGCCGACCAGGGAAAACCGAATTTCCGCGTGGCGGGCGTTGCATCGCTGTCTCGTCGGCGCGGTATCGCGAACGATCCCGGCAGACGGCTGAGTCCCGAAAATGCGCGAGCCGCATGAAACGACCCACGCACGCCAGGGGCCTCGCGGCGGCCTGCGTGGGGTTCATACGGCTCGAAAAGGCGCGCATCATACCAGTTCGCGGGAGATGGGTGAATTTCCGCCAGTCTAGTCGATCGTCGCTTCGCGGAAGGGCCTGCTCGCCCGCCCGGCGCGGGCGGCGTTAACATAGGCGTTGGCGTCCGGACGGACGCTCCGCCCAGGTTTTCTGCAGTACCTCATCATGAAACGCTCGAAACTCGCACTCCTTCCGCTGGGCCTGGCGCTGCTGCTGGCCGCCTGCGCCAGCGATCCGCTGCCGATCCCGCAGCACAGCTTCGGGGTCTATGCCACCGCCAGCACGCCTTCCGCGGCGTTCCGCACCCTGGCCGACCCGCAGGGCAAGGCCATGCTGGTGGCGCTGAAGCCCAGCCTGACCCAGGCTGACGTACTCCGCGCCGAGGTCCTGTACGACCAGAACGGTCGACCCGGCGTCGAAGTCACCTTCACCGAACCGGCCGCCCGCCGCCTGGCCGCGCTGACCGGCGAGGCCCGGGGGCGCACTCTCGCGGTACTGGTGGACGGGCGCCTGCGCCTGGCGCCGCGGGTGCGCGAGCCGATCCGCAACGGCAAGGTCTATCTCGACGGGTTGGCTTCGGTCTACGAGGCCAGGGAACTGGCCGATCAGTTGAATGCGCTGGGAAGCCAGCCGGGGCGCTAAGCGCCCGGCTGGCGGCGAGGCTCAGAGCGTCTGGGCCTTGAAGGTATCGCAACTGGCCGGCGAGCCGCTCTCGAAGCCGGTCTTGAACCAGCGCATGCGTTGCGCCGAGGAGCCATGGGTGAAGGAATCCGGCACCACCATGCCGCGGCCCTGGCGTTGCAGGCGATCGTCGCCGATGGCGTTGGCGGCGTTCAGGGCTTCTTCGATGTCGCCCGGCTCCAGCCAGTTCAGCCGCTGCTGTGCACGGTTGGCCCAGACCCCGGCGAAGCAGTCCGCCTGCAGTTCCTGGCGTACCGACAGGCCGTTGGCGCCCTCCATGCGCGCGCCGCGCTGGCGGGCTGCGTTGATCTTGGCCGAGATGCCCATCAGGTTCTGCACGTGGTGGCCGACCTCGTGGGCGATCACATAGGCCTGGGCGAAGTCGCCGGCGGCGGAGAAGCGCTGTTCCATCTCGCGGAAGAACTCCAGGTCGAGGTAGACCCGGCGGTCGGCCGGACAGTAGAACGGCCCGGTGGCCGACGAGGCGAAGCCGCAGGCGGAATTCACCCCATTGCTGAACAGCACCAGCTTGGGCTGTTGGTATTGTGCCTGGCCGCTGGCGAAGATCTGTTCCCAGGTGTCCTCGGTGTCGCCGAGGATCGAGCGGACGAACTCGCTCTGCTCGTCATTGGCCGCCGGGGCCCGACCGCCGGCCTGCTGCTGGGTGGCCGGCGCCGGGCTGTCCATCTGGCCGAGCAGCGACCCGAGGATCTGCATCGGGTCCTGGCCCATCAGCAGGCCGACCACCACCACGATGGCCACCCCACCCAGGCTGAGGCCCTTGCCGCCGATGCGCATGCCGCCACCGCCGCCTGCGCCTCCTTCGCCCCGGGCATCAATCACGTTGTCACTGCGTCGTCCTTTGCGCCAGAGCATGGCGGTTCTCCTGTACGTTTCGCTTCTTCAGTGTTGTCGTCGTCCGCCGCCAGCGCCACCCCGACCGTCAGGCCGAGGTCAGCAGCTCGGCGCGGGCGAGCAGTTGGACGTGGCCGCCGACCCTGACGCCGCCGTCTGTCGCGACCTGGACGTCGAGTCGGCTCGGCCGGTCGAGGAAGCGTCCCTGGTGCAGGACGAAGGGTTCGCCGCGCGCGGCAAGCCCGTATTCCACCAGGTAGGCGGCGACCGGACCGGCAGCGCTGCCGGTAGCCACGTCTTCCACCAGCCCCAGGTTGTCCCAGGTGCGGCCCTCGCGCCCGTCGACGTCGAGCAGATAGACAAACGCCGCGCCGAGTTTATCCAGGGCTTCTTGCAAATCGTTGACCTGACGGGCTCGACCCAGTGCCTCGGCGGTCACCGGCAGGAGCAGGTAGGGCAGGCCGGTGCTCACCACCCGCGGCGGATGCCCGGACAGGTCGTTGGCCGATAGCGAGAAGGCTTCGGCGAACCAGCGGCAGGTCCCGGCGTCCGGGGTGGCGCCGAATTCGGCGCGGCCCTGGTCCATCTCGGCGTAGAAACCGCTGCCCGCCCGCACGCTGCGCAGGGCCACCGACTTGCTGGCCAGGTGCAGCGTCCAGTGCTGTTCGTTGTCGCCGCCGCGCAGGTGATGGAGCAGGGCGGCGGCGCCGAGCAGCGGGTGGCCGGCGAACGGCAGTTCTTCCTCCAGGGTGAAGATCCGTGCGCGGAAGGCCCGTGGGTCGTCGCCCGGCAGCAGGAAGATCGACTCGAACTGGCGCAGTTCGCGGGTCCAGGCCTGCATGGCGGCGTCATCGAGGGCGCTGGCGTCGTCGAATACGGCCAGACCGTTGCCGGTGAGCGGACGCTCGGCGAACACATCGAGTTGCCAGTAGCGTCGGGACATGGGCCTTTTCCTGTGAAATGGAATGAAAAACGCGAGGGGGGACTCGACAAGCAGCCTATCGGCCTTTATGTTCGCCGACAAGAAAGCGCCTGGCTTGCGCTTTCCAGGCCGCCGCAGCGGTCGGCGTCGCTCGGACGGTTCCGGGCGCTTACGTTACTCCGAGGACAGCATGGCTGAATCACGCCCTGCGCGCCGTTTCGCGCGCATCGACCGCCTTCCCCCCTACGTTTTCAATATCACCGCCGAACTGAAGATGGCCGCTCGTCGCCGTGGCGAGGACATCATCGACCTGAGCATGGGCAATCCCGACGGGCCGACCCCGCCGCATATCGTCGAGAAGCTCTGCACCGTCGCCCAGCGCGAAGACACCCATGGCTACTCCACCTCGCGTGGCATCCCGCGCCTGCGCCGGGCCATCTCGCACTGGTACCGTGACCGCTACGACGTGCAGATCGACCCGGAAAGCGAAGCCATCGTCACCATCGGCTCCAAGGAAGGCCTGGCGCACCTGATGCTGGCGACCCTCGACCATGGCGACACCATCCTCGTGCCCAACCCGAGCTATCCGATCCACATCTACGGTGCGGTGATCGCCGGCGCCCAGGTGCGCTCGGTGCCGCTGGTGCCGGGCATCGATTTCTTCAACGAGCTGGAACGGGCGATCCGCGAATCGATTCCCAAGCCGCGCATGATGATTCTCGGTTTCCCCTCCAACCCTACCGCGCAGTGCGTCGAGCTGGACTTCTTCGAGCGCGTGGTGGCGCTGGCCAAGCAGTACGACGTGATGGTCGTGCACGACCTGGCCTATGCAGACATCGTCTACGACGGCTGGAAAGCGCCGTCGATCATGCAGGTACCGGGTGCCAAGGATATCGCCGTGGAGTTCTTCACCCTGTCGAAGAGCTACAACATGGCCGGCTGGCGGATCGGCTTCATGGTCGGCAATCCCGAGCTGGTCTCGGCCCTGGCGCGGATCAAGAGCTACCACGACTACGGCACCTTCACGCCCCTGCAGGTGGCGGCCATTGCCGCTCTGGAAGGCGACCAGCAGTGCGTCCGCGATATCGCCCGGCAGTACCAGCAGCGCCGCGACGTCCTGGTGAAGGGGCTGCGCGAGGCCGGCTGGATGGTGGAGAACCCGAAGGCCTCGATGTACGTCTGGGCGAAGATCCCCGAGCCCTACGCGCATCTGGGCTCGCTGGAGTTCGCCAAGAAGCTGTTGCAGGACGCCAAGGTCTCGGTGTCGCCGGGGATCGGCTTCGGCGACTACGGCGACGATCATGTGCGTTTCGCCCTGATCGAGAACCGCGACCGCCTGCGCCAGGCGGTGCGCGGGATCAAGGCGATGTTCCGCGCCGACGGGCTGCTGTCGCCGCAGAGGAAGGTCGATAGCCTGGCGGAGTGATCCTCACGTCCTGCTACAAGGAAAAACGCCGTTTTCCCTGGGGAAAACGGCGTTTTCGTTAGCGTCCCGGGTACTCCGCCAGTACCGAGGCCTGGCCGCTCCTGGTCAGGCCGACGACCTGGTAGGCGTCCTGGCGGTCGCCCATTTCCATGCCCGGCGAGCCGACCGGCATGCCCGGTACGGCGGCGCCGACCAGGTCGGCGCGTTCGCGCAGCTTGAGGATGTCGGCTGCCGGCACGTGGCCTTCGACGAACTTGCCGTCGATCACTCCGGTATGACAGGAGCCCATGCTGTAGGGCACGCCGAGACGGCTCTTGACTGCGCTCATGTCTGCTTCCACATGGTCGGTGACCTTGAAACCGTTGGCTTCGAGGTGCTTGATCCAGTCCTTGCAGCAGCCGCAGTTGGCGTCGCGGTGGACGTCGATGGCCAGCGGTTCGGCGGCCTGGACCAGGGAACCGTGGAGCAGGGTGGCGGCCAGGACGGCCAGGGGTGCGAAGCGGCGCATGGGATTCTCCTTGCTGCGAGCGAATGCCGGGAGCATACCGCTGGCACCCGCCGCCACCCAGCCGGTGAGCTGTATCCACTTGTGACGAAGCGATGCGCTGCCCGCCGCGCCGGGTTGCCGTTGGGCAGGGACGGATTGTCGCAGCGAACTCGTCGGCGCGGTTTGGGTCTGCTGTCCTTAGGGTTGCCGGGGCGTTCGCCGCCGGTGTCGAACTGACCGCTGGGGCAACAGGCCCGAGGAGAAAGGGGATGCTCTTCGCCCGTTTGGTTTTGCTGGTTCAGGCGCTGGTATGGGGCGCGCTGGGAGTGCTGTACTGGGTGCGTCCCTACGAGATGGCCAATCTCAGTGGCATGCTGCTGATGGAGCCTTCGGCGGTCAGCGATGCGCGGGTGTTCTATGGCGGCCATCAGTTCGCCCTGGCGTTGTTCCTGCTGTTCGCCCTGCGCCGGGCTTCGCTGGTGCAGCCGGCGTTGATCCTGATAGTGCTGCTGCAATCGATCCTGACCCTGTCGCGGCTATTGATTGCCTGGATCGAGGGCGGGATGGAGGCCGACGGCAACCTGTTCGGCCTGCTGTTCCGCGGCGCAATGGCTGCCCTGGGGATCGCCGCCCTGTGGTGGCTGCAACGGCGGCCGCCCCGGCTGTCGGCACCCGGCGAGAGCGCCGAGCGTCGCGAGGACGACTTCGACGGCCTGTGACATTCAAGGTTGACTGCGACTCGGGAAGTCCTTCAGCAACTGCGCGACGCCGCGGTCGAACGCTTCCTGGGTCAGCGCCGGATCGTGCAGTTGGCGGCTCAGCACGCTTTCCAGAAGGACCCTGCCGTTGCTTTCGTCAAGGATGCGCAGCGCCAGCCTGGCCTCGGTGTCTTCGGTCAGTTGGGTCTGGGTGAAGACGCCATCCTGGGTGATCACCGGGCGCATTTCCAGGCCCGGCTGGCGTTGCAGGCCGAGGGCGTAGATCACCCGCAGGTCGCCGTGTTCCGCGTGGTAGCGATAGCCCTTGGCCTCCAGGGCGCGGCGCACGGCCGTATCGAAACGCTCCTCGAAGTCGATGCGGTGCCCCTCGGCGCGTACCGCCTGGATGAAGAAAGTCCGGTAATCCGCCGCTGTTACGCCAGGGGCGAGCCGTACGGGGCCCGGTTCATTGCGGCAGGCATAGAGCAGCAGGCCGAACAGGAGCAGCAGGACGAAGCGCAGGCTGAATCGGCGCATGGCGCGTTCCTTCCTCTTTTTTATCTTTGTGCCGCAAGCCTAGCCGTTGCCTCGCGGCTTGCCGCCCATCCCCCGTTGGGTCAGTCGTCCAGCTCCACCCAGAGGCCTTCGGCGTCTTCCCGGCAGGGCAGGGCGCGCAAGCGCTCGCCAGCGCAGGGGCCGGCGACGCACTCGCCGGACTCGATGAGGAACAGCGCGCCGTGGCTGGCGCAACGGATCAGGCTGGCGCTGTCGTCGAGGAAGGCATCGGGCTGCCACTCCAACGGGATGCCGCGATGCGGGCAGCGGTTCAGGTAGATGTAGGCGCGGCCGTCGCGACGCACCGCGAACAGCCGCCGCTCATCGACGAGGAAGCCGCGGCTGTTGCCTTCGGCGAGATGGGAAGAGGGACACAGGTGGATCATGGGCGCTCCGTTTGCCGGGATCATTATCCCTGATCCGGAGGACGGCTTTCACCTGTGGCATGGAAAGCGCCCGGCATGGCCAGGCGCTGGGTATGGGGGCACTTCCGTGTGCGAAGGGGTAACGGGTCAGATGTCCCAGACCAGGTTGACCGCGAAATTGCGGCCTGGCTGGGACAGTCGGTCGATGTTGGCCGGGGCCAGCGCCGAAGCCTCGCCGACGCTGTCGTAGCCGCGCACGTCATCCCACAGCCAGTATTTCTTGTCGGTCAGGTTGTAGAGACCGGCGTTGAGGGTCAGGTCCTTGCTCAGCCTGTAGTAGGCGCTGAGGTCGAGGACGCCGAAGCCCGGGGTCTTGAACTGGCTGGCGGTGCCATCCGGGGTGTGGAAGGTGCTGTCGTCGACGCGATCCTTGCGTTTGACCAGGGTCCAGCTGAGCAGCCCGCCGTAGTTGCCGTCTGCTTCGTCGTAGCCCAGGCCGAACACTCCGGTGAGTGGGTTGACGCTGTTGATCGGCTCGCCGTTGTCCTTGTTGCGACCGTAGGCGTAGGCCACGCTGCCCTGGGTGTAGAGCCCCTGCGGCGCGCCGAAGGCGCCCAGCTCCAGGCGGCCCTTGAGTTCGACGCCCTTGATCACCGCCCGCTCGATGTTGTTGGACTGGAAGGTCTGGCCGTTGCCGCCGGTGCTATCGGTATTCAGGGCGTCTTCGTCGATGAAGTCGCGATATTTGTTGTAGAACACCGCTACGCCGAAGCTGCCTTCGTCGAACTTGCCGCGCAACCCGGTCTCGAAGCTCTGGCTCTTTTCCGGCTTGAGGTTGGGGTTAGGCTCGATGTGGTAGCCCGCCTGCAGGTTCTCGAATCGACCGTACAGCGCCTTGGCGGTGGGCGTGCGGAAGCCCTGGGCGTATTGGCCGTACCAGGTGTAGTGCTGGGCGAAGTCGTAGGTCACGCCGAACTTGGGCGAAACCCGGTGCCATTTCTTGTCCGACTCGTCGACCGCGGTGTTCTGGCTCTGCTTCATGGTGCGCAGGAACTCGTCGGTGATGTGCGGCTCCATGCGCGTGTAGTCGTAACGCAGGCCGGGAGTGAAGGTCCAGTCGTTCCAGCTGATGCTGTCCTGGGCGAACAGGGCGTAGGTCTTCACCGTCGGATCGGGAAAGTCGCTGCTGCGTTCCAGGGCATCGCGCGGGCTGTCCGCGCCGGTGTCCAGGTTGGTGCCGGTGCCGCTGCGCATGCCGGTGACCTTCTGGTGCTTGAGATTGATCCCGTAGCTCAGCAGGTGCTCGGTCTCGCCGATGGCGAAGCTCTTGTCCAACTGGCTGTCGAAGACCCACAGGCGTTCCTTGTAGGTAGTGTCGCGGGTACGCAGGACCTTGCGGGTGATCGGGTAGTAGAACTCGCGGGTCGCCTGGTCGGTCTTCGCCAACTGGTAGTTCAGGCTCCACTGGATGCGATCGGCGACCGGGCTGTCGAGCAGGAAATGGTGCTCCAGGCCGTAGCGCTCGCGAGTCAGGGTGTCGTTGCCCTTGCGCCACTGGTACATGCCGCCCGGCAGCATGCTCGGCGGGATGGCCGGCTTGCCCTTGTCGTACGGGCCGCCATAGGCGCTCTTCTGGTCGGTATCGACGTCGCTCTTGTACTTCTCGAAGACCAGCCCGAAGCGGCTGCCCTCGGCGTAGTTCCAGCCCAGCTTGCCGAGCAGGCTGTAGCTGTCGGCGTCTTCCGGGTTGGCTTCGCTGCGCGAGAGCCCGGTGCCGCCGTGGCCGCCGTTGGATTCGGTCTCGTGGCCCTGGCGGTAGCCATAATGCAGCAGGCCGTCGAAGTCGTCGGCGCGGCCGGCGACGGTGGCCGAGGTCAACCAGGAGTGGCTGGCCGACTCGTAGCCGGCCTTCAGCCGGGCGCCGACGTCCTTGCCGTCCTTGATGATGTCCGACGGGTCGAGGGTGAAGTAGCTCACCGCGCCGCCGATGGCGTTGCTGCCGTACAGCGCCGAGGCCGGGCCGCGAAGGATTTCCACGCGCTTTACGATGTCCGGATCGACGTAGTTGCGGTGGGTCTGCGCGTAGGGGCCGCTGAAGAAGTCGTTGGGCAGTTCGACCCCGTCGATCTGCGTAAGGATGCGGTTCCCGTCGATGCCGCGGATGTTGTAGCCGGTGATCCCGGCACGCTGGCCGGCGCCGCCGACCGAGACTCCCGGTTCGTAGCGCACCAGTTCCTTGATGTTGTTGACGTTCTGCCGGTCCAGTTGTTCGCGGGTCTGCACGCTGACGGTGCTTGGCACCGAATCCACTGCCTGCTCGGTACGGGTGGCGGTGATGGTGGTCGGGGTCAGCGGGACGGCGTTCCCCGCCAGGGCCAGGGAAGGGCTGAGCAACAGCAGGGCCAGGCAGGGGCGCAGGGCGAAGGGCGGGGAGAGCGGCATGTGGGACTCCTTGGGTCGGGCCGGTGGCGAATAGCCAGGGGGACGTCGGGCGCACAAGGTACTGCCAGAAAAACGCTAATGCAAATAATTATCAAATGGATTCAGATATGCGTTTTGTGGCAAAGTTCACCTGTTTTTGCGCGTAGCGCGACCGAACCGGATATGCCCGAGGAACCGTCGATGAGCAGCACTCCCAGCCTTTCCCATTCCCCTGCCGAGCTTTACCGCGCCTGGCAGGACCTGCGCGCCGAGCGACCGCAGCTACGCGCGCGCGACGCCGCCGCGCTGTTGCAGGTCAGCGAAGGCGAGCTGGTCGCCAGCCGGGTCGGCATCGATGCCGTGCGCCTGCGGCCGGACTGGGCCGCCTTGCTGCCGGCGCTCGGCGAACTGGGGCCGATCATGGCGCTGACCCGCAACGAGCATTGCGTCCACGAACGCAAGGGGCCGTATCGCGAAGTGACGGTCTCTGCCAATGGGCAGATGGGCCTGGTGGTCTCGCCGGATATCGACCTGCGCCTGTTCCTGGGGGGGTGGAACGCCGTCTTCGCCATTGCCGAGGAGACAGCGCGGGGTACCCAGCGCAGCATCCAGGTGTTCGACCAGCAGGGCGTGGCGGTGCACAAGGTGTTCCTTACCGAGGCCAGCGACGTCCGCGCCTGGGAACCGCTGGTCGAGCGCCTGCGGGCTGCCGAGCAGGATGCCGTGCTGGCGCTGCACGAACCCCGCGCACCGGCTGCGGCGCTCGTCGATGCGCAGATCGATGCCGCCGCCTTGCGCGAAGGCTGGGCCGCGTTGAAGGACACCCATCATTTCCACGCCCTGCTGAAGAAGCATGGCGCGCAGCGCACCCAGGCGCTGCGCCTGGCTGGCGGCGAATGGGCCGAGCGCCTGGACAAGGGCGACCTGGCGAAACTCTTCGAAGCGGCGGCCGAAAGCGGATTGCCGATCATGGTGTTCGTCGGCAACGCCCACTGCATCCAGATCCATACCGGGCCTGTGTGCAACCTGAAGTGGCTGGACGACTGGTTCAACGTGCTCGATCCGGAATTCAACCTGCACCTGAAGACCACCGGCATCGCCGAGCTTTGGCGGGTGCGCAAGCCGAGCACCGATGGCATCGTAACCAGCTGGGAGGCCTTCGACGCCGACGGCGAACTGATCGTGCAACTGTTCGGCGCACGCAAGCCCGGCGAGCCCGAGCGCGACGACTGGCGCGAACTGGCCGAATCCTTCAAGGCGCTCTGAGGAGAGATCATGCGTATCGATCGACTATTCAACGGGTTGGCGCTGGGCATCCTGCTCGGCACCGGCATGGGCCAGGCCGCCGAGCTGCCGCAACGCTGGGTGAGCGCGGGCGGCTCGCTGAGCGAATGGGTGGTGGCGCTGGGCGGCGAGAGCAAGCTGGTCGGGGTGGACACCACCAGCCAGCATCCGCAGGCGCTGAAACAGTTGCCGAGCGTCGGCTACCAGCGCCAACTGGCTGCCGAGGGCGTGCTGGCGTTACGCCCGGATATCCTCATCGGCACCGAGGAAATGGGGCCTCCGCCGGTACTCAAGCAGCTCGAAGGCGCCGGCGTGCGGGTCGAGACCCTCTCCGCCAAGCCGGATCTGGAGGCACTGGAAAGCAATCTGAAGAAGCTCGGCGACTGGCTCGGCGTGCCCCAGCGCGCCGAGGCCGCCGAACTTGACTATCGTCAGCGGCTGCGGCGCCAGGCGGACTGGATCGCGGCCGCGCAGAAGAGTCAGCCGGCCCCGGGCGTCCTGCTGGTGATCGGCAACGCCGGGGGTCAGTTGCTGGTAGCCGGGCGCAATACCGGCGGCGATTGGGTCCTGAACCGAGCCGGAGCACGCAACCTGGCTACCCATGAGGGTTACAAGCCGATCTCGGTGGAAGCCCTGGCAGCGCTCGATCCGGTCGCGGTGGTGATCGCCGACCGCAGCCTCGAAGGTGATGCGGCGCGTGCCGCGCTGCTCAAGCAGAACCCCGGCCTCGCCGCGACTCGCGCGGCGCGTGACGGACGTCTGCTGGTGCTTGACCCGACGCTCCTGGTGGGCGGCCTCGGTCCGCGCCTGCCGGATGGCCTGGCGGCTCTCTCCGCAGCCTTTTATCCTTCCGCGAAACCGCTGAGTACGGAAGCCGCCCATTGAAATCGGTTGTTCGCCCCCGCGCACTGTTCGGTGCGCTGGGGATTTCGCTCGTGTTGGTCCTCTGGTTGTCCCTCGCCCTCGGTCCCGTCAGCCTGCCGCTGGGCGATACCCTGCGCGCCGCGCTGCGCCTGGCCGGGCTGCCGCTCGATGGAACGGGCCTGGCCCAGGCGGAAATGATCCTCGGCCAGATCCGCCTGCCGCGGACCCTGCTCGGCCTGGCCGTGGGCGCGGTGCTGGCGCTGTCCGGGGTGGCGATGCAGGGCCTGTTCCGCAACCCGCTGGCCGATCCAGGGCTGGTCGGGGTGTCCAGCGGCGCGGCCCTCGGCGCGGCGCTGGCCATCGTGTTCGGCGCCTCGCTGGGTGGCTTGCCGGCGTTCCTAGCGCCCTACCTGCTGTCGCTGTGCGCCTTCGGCGGCGGCCTGGGGGTGACCTGGCTGGTCTATCGACTTGGCCGCCGCGATGGCCAGACCAGCGTGGCCACCATGTTGTTGGCAGGGATCGCCTTGACCGCGCTGTCCGGCGCGGTGATCGGACTGTTTACCTATCTCGCCGATGACGCCACCTTGCGTACCCTGACCTTCTGGAACCTGGGCAGCCTGAACGGCGCCAGCTACCCACGACTCTGGCCGCTGCTGCTGGTGGCGCTGCTGGTGGCCTGCTGGCTACCGCGCCGGGCAGATGCGCTGAACGCACTGCTGCTCGGCGAGTCCGAGGCCCGTCACCTAGGCTTCGACGTCGAGCGATTGAAGGCCGAACTGGTGCTTTGCACTGCCCTTGGCGTCGGCGCCGCAGTGGCGGCGGCGGGGATGATCGGCTTCATCGGCCTGGTGGTGCCGCACCTGATCCGTCTGGTTGCCGGTCCGGATCATCGGACGTTGCTGCCGGCCTCGATGATGGCCGGCGCCATTCTCCTGCTGCTTGCCGACCTGCTGGCGCGCCTGGCGCTGGCTCCGGCGGAGTTGCCGATCGGCATCGTCACGGCACTGATCGGCGCGCCGTTCTTCCTTTATCTGCTATTGCGGGGGCGGGCCTGATGCTGCGCGTGGAGAACCTGTCCATCCGCCGTGGCGGAAAGACTGTACTGGAAGGCCTCGAACTGGAGCTGCGGCCTGGCGAGATGCTCGGCGTACTCGGCCCCAACGGCGCTGGCAAGAGCACCTTGCTTGGCGCTCTCTGTGGCGAACTGGAGCCGGCCGAAGGGCTGGTGCTGCTCGACGAGCGCGGCCTCGACGACTGGCCGGGCGTCGCTCGCGCGCAGCGCCTGGCGGTGCTGCCGCAGAGTTCGTCGCTGGGCTTCGCCTTTCCGGTGGAGGCGGTGGTCGGCTTCGGTCGGCTGCCCCATTCCAGCGGCCGCGAGCGCGATGTGCAGATCGTCGCCGAGGCCTTGGCGGCGGCCGACGCCAGCCATCTGGCCGGGCGCAGCTACCTGGCGCTGTCCGGCGGCGAACGCCAGCGCGTGCACCTGGCGCGGGTGCTGGCGCAGCTGTGGCCGGGCGAGCCGGGGCAGGTGCTGCTGCTCGACGAACCGACCTCGGCGCTCGACCCGCTGCACCAGCACACCACCCTGCAGGCGGTGCATGATTTCGCCCGCCGCGGTGCCTCGGTGCTGGTGATCCTCCACGATCTCAACCTGGCCGCGCGCTATTGCGACCGCCTGCTGCTGTTGCAGAATGGTCGCCCGCACCTGCTCGGTACGCCCGAGGAAGTCCTGCGCCCCGAGCCGTTGCGCGCGGTGTTCGGCCTCGAGGTCCTGGTCCAGCGTCATCCCGAGCGAGGTCATCCGCTGATCGTCGCCCGTTGAAGGAGTCGCCATGCGCATTCGCCTGTTCGCTTTCTGTCTGCTGCTGGGCGGCTGCCAGTCCCAACTGCCGCCGCTGCCTGATTGGCAGAGCGCGGAAGGGCGCGACGATCCGCAGACGGGACGAATAGTCGAATTGCGCAGCGGCGTGACGCTGAGCCCGCAGCAACTGGTCGCACGCCTGGCGGCCGCGCCGCGAGTGATCGTCGGCGAGAAGCACGACAATCCCGATCATCATGCCGTGGAACTGTGGCTGGCGCAGGCCCTGGGCGAATATCGGGCGCAGGGCAGCCTGCTGCTGGAAATGCTCGATCCCGGCCAGCAACCACGGGTGGATGCGGTCCGCGCACAACTCGGGACCGGCAAGCCGGTGGCGAACCTGGAGCAGGCCCTGGACTGGCAGAAAGGTTGGGACTGGACGCAGTACGGACCCCTGGTGTCCTGGGCGGTTGCGCAACCCGCGCCGTTGCTGGCGGCGAACCTCCAGCGGAGCGAGATCATGCGCATCTACAGGGAGCGTCCGCCGCTTCCCGGAACGGCCTCCAGGCGTGACAGCGTGCGCCTGCCGCTGCTTGCGCAGATTCGCGAGTCCCACTGCGGCATGCTTCCCGACGATCAATTGCCGGCGATGCTCGCCGTCCAGCAGCAACGTGACCGCCGCATGGCCGAGCGTTTTCGCGATGCGCCACTGCCGGCGATGCTCGTCGCCGGCAGCTTCCACGCCCGGCGCGACCTCGGCGTACCGGTCCACCTGCGCGACCTTGGTGCGGAGAAGGGTGCGCAGGTACTGATGCTGGTCGAGGCCGGGCAGGCGGTAACGACGCGTGAGGCCGACTACGCCTGGTACACGCCGGCACAGCCGGACAAGGACTATTGCGCGGAGATGAAGAAGGCACGTTGAAGGAAGGGCGCGAGGCCTGGAGCCGTGTATCGCGCTACGTTTTCGCGGGCAAAAAAAGACCCGGCAAAGTGCCGGGTCGAAACCGTGATTAGCCTGATGAGGAGATAATCTGAAGAGTCCGACTGCTTGGTCTCTCAGCTTACCTGCTGGCCTCGCGACCAGTTGGTGTAATAATAACTATTCTCATTATCAGGTCAAGCCGGTTCTCATTCATTCCATCGCCAGCCGATGAACGGTCGTCTCCGGCCGAATCGCAGGCAAAAAAAGACCCGGCAAAGTGCCGGGTCAAAAACCGTGATTAGCCTGATGAGGAGATAATCTGAAGAGTCCGACTGCGTGGGTCTCTCAGCTTACCGGCTGATCTCGCGACCAGTTGAGTGACATAATAATGATTCTCATTTCCATGTCAAACGCTTTCGCCAAACTTTTCTGCTAGCTAGTCGCGAGCCCTCTGGAATGGGCCTCAGGCGCTGCGGCGCAGGCGCAGCTGGGTCACTTCCCGGTTAAGCAGGTCTATCCGCCGGGCCATGCCTTCGATCAGGCTATGGGCGATTCGCGGGTTGTTCTGCATAAGGCCGAGGAACTGCTCCTTGGGAATCACCATCACCGTGCAGGGTTCGCTGGCGACCACCGTGGCGCTGCGTTTCTCGCGAGTGAACACGGCCATGGCGCCGAAGATCTCGTCCTTCTGCACATCGCCGACTTTCTGGCCGTCCACCAGCGCTTCGGCATGCCCCTCGATGATGATGAACACATGATCCGCATCGTCGCCCTGGCGGATCAGCGCCTCGCCCGCGGCGAAGTGGCGGAAGCCGGTGGCCGGGCGGACTTCCGGCTGCTTCAGGTGCGCCAGCGCATCGCCGAGCAGGGCAGTCTGTCCGATCAGGTACTGCAATAGCAGTTCCTGACGTTCCTGGTCAGCATGGATGTGCTGGAGCAGCGCATCGCGCGAATAGGGCAGCAGGCGGATCGGTTCTTCGTTGGCATGCCGGCAGGCGGGGAGCTCGAGTCCGCGTCGAAGGCCGAGGAGGTCGCCTTCCTGGAGGTAGAACAGTGGGCGTTCGTCGACCAGCGCATGCAGCAGGCCGCTTTCCACCAGGAATACCTGGTCGGCGGGCAGCTCGCGTTCCAGGTCGTCGCTACGTTCCAGTTCCAGGGCGGGGCCGCTGGGTGCCAGGCCTTCGAGCAAGCGGTGAGGGATTCCCTGCAGGCGATTGATCAATTGGTCGGCATACGCCGGTTGCTCGCCGAGTAGATACATGGCCATTTCCTTGAGCTGCCTGGTCGGGAGAGGAGGTACGAACGTCCACGAGACGATAGGTGGGCGCCCGGGGGGAGTAAATATCTTCCCGTGGCAGGTGTGAGCTAGCTCTTGTTTCGCACGGGGAAAGTCTCCAGCTCGCCGAGCAGTGCGGCCTTGTGGTCTGGGGACAGCTCGTTCCAGTGAACGTCGAGGAGTGCGCCTTCGATGGCATAGAGCAAGACTTTCGAGGCTCGGAAGCCGCGCGCGCGGACCGCGCGATAGGCTCCCACCGAGCCGAGCCGACGCAGATCGGTGGCGCTGTGGATACCCACGGCATGCAACCATTGGGTCGAGGTTTTCCCGAGGTTTTTCAGGTTCAGCAGTTCGTCGTTCATCGTCGGTCCTTGCGATGCCGCTCAGAAGCGTGATGGCGCGGAACTGCCTGGAACCGGTCCGGAGCCGACAGGGCCGGCGCGATGGAGCGAGATGGCCGACGCGAGCGGCCTTCGCCCTTACGATCCGGCGTAGGCGGTCCGGGACCGATCCTCAGCCGGCCGGGTACCTGCCAGAAGTGTAGCGGCCTCCCGGCAAAACGTGGCCTGGCGTGGTCCTTCCGCTTCTCAGGGCTCCGGCAGGTAGCGCAGGCGGGTGCCGAAGTTCACCGACATGCGGATCTCGTCCGGCGCCAGGCGCAACGGGAAATACGTACCGGATATCTGCGCATGGGCCAGGCTGGCGCCCTCCAGGCGCGCCTCGCGCAGATCCACGCCGCGCAGGTCGGCGCCGCGGAAATAGGCATCGCTGAAGTCGACGCGGGCGGCATCCAGCAGACGCAGGTCGAGGCCGCGGAAGTCGCCGCCGGCCAGGTCGATCCAGCCGTCGGCCGGCTTCTGTCGGTTGAAGCCTTCGATGTCTTCGGCGTGGAGCAGTTGGTAGAGCGGCGAGTCGAGCTGACGGGGCGAGTTCATGGGCGGCGTCCTGTGCAGAAGGCTCGCCGTGAGTATAGAAGAGCAGCGGCATGGCGCCCGCCCTGGAGGGGCGGGCGCCATGGCAGTTCGTTCAGAGACCGGGCAGGCGCTGGCGAATGCCGTCGACCAGCCCGTCGAGGCTGGCCGCGTCGTGGGTGTCTACGCGCTTGCTCTGGACCGTCTCCGCCGCTGTCAGCGGCTCGCGGGTAGCCTGCTGGGTGCGGATCACGTCGAGAGTCGCGTCGGACGGATCCTTGCCTTCCGCCTGGCGTTGCGCAAGCCAGCCGGCGATCACCGCTTCGGGCGCCTGGCAGTCGAGGATCAGGAACGGCACGCCGGTTTCTTCCGCGATGTGGCAAGCGGCCTGGCGCTGATTCTGCTTCAGGTAGGCGGCATCGATCATCACCGGATAGCCGGCCTGGAGGATCTTCGCGGCCAACTGGTGAAGGTGCGCATAGGTCGCTTCGCTGGCCTGGCTGCTATAGATGCCGGCGGCGAACTGGCCCCTGTCGTGTTCCGGCTGCTCGCCGAACAGACGCTTGCGTTCGATATCCGAGCGCAGGCGCACGGCGCCCAGAGCCTCCACCAGACGCATGGCCACCTGGCTCTTGCCGACCGCGGAGACACCATGGGTGACCGCCAGGAAGCGCGAGGGAATGGCGCTGTAGCTTTCCGCCAGGTTGGCGTAGTTGCGGTACTGGCGCAGGGTCGCGGCGCGCTGCACGGCATCGGTCTGGTAGCCGAGGCTGAACAGCGCGACCTTGGCGCGGACCATGGCGCGGTAGGCCTTGTAGAAGTTCAGCAGTTCCAGGGCCTGGTAGTCGCCGGTGTGTTCCAGATAGAGGCTGACGAAGCGTCGAGCGTGGCACTTCAGGCCGCGATCTTCCAGGTCCATCGCGAGGAAGGCGAAGTCGGCGCAGACATCGGTGAAGCGGAACGGTTCGTTGAATTCGATGCAGTCGAACAGCACTACCCTGCCGTCGATCAGCGCGGCGTTGCCCAGGTGGATGTCGCCGTGGCATTCGCGGATGAAGCCCTTCGCCTTGCGCTCCTGGAGCACCGGCAGCAGGCGTTCGAAGCTGCTTTCCGCCCAGGCTTCGAGGGCATCCAGCTGTTGCAGGTCGGCCTTGTCCTTGAGCAGCGGGCGAACCTGCTCGAAATTCTGCCGCACCGGCGCCATGCAGGACTCGGCGGTGCCCAGCGGGTGCTCCAGCGGCACCTTCGGAGTGTTCTGGTGGAAGTGCGCGATCTGCTCGGCCAGTTCGTCAATATGCTGGTTGGACAGTTCGCCGCGGCCCTGGATTGCCGCCAGCAGGTTGTCCTGCGGGAACTGGCGCATCTTCAGCAGGTATTCGATTGCCTCGCCGTCGCCGCCGATCCGCGGCGCCTCTTCGCTGCCGGTGATCGGCAGGACCTCCAGGTAGAGATCGTCGGTGAGGCGCTGGTTCAGGCGCAGCTCTTCGTTGCAATAGAAGCGGCGCTTGTCCAGGCTGGTGAAATCGAGAAAGCCGAAATCCATCGGCTTCTTGATCTTGTAGGCGTAGGGACCGGTCAACAGGACCCAGGAGATGTGCGTCTCGATGACCTCGAAGCGCTCCACCGGGTGGGGGTAGAGGGCCGGGTTCTGCAGGGCGGCGATCAGGGTCTGGCTCACGGGATATCCTTGCCTCTGAAATATGCGAAAACCCGCATTATGGCGGGAAGGGGTGACAGTGCAAACCTCGCTGGCGGATAGCAACCATTTGCCGGATCGCCGGTCGAATGCGCCGCGCTGCCGCCGCGTCTATCCACCGGGGCCGCGCAGACCGTGGATGCCGCCGATGCGGTGTCTGTCCGCTGTGGATAAAGTACGTATAATGCGCCGCCATGACGCGTCCCCGATCCCCCCGTTCCCGTAACAGCAAAGCACGCCCGGCACCCGGCCTGAACAAATGGCTCAGCTGGGCTCTCAAGCTCGGCCTCGTCGGCCTGGTGCTCCTCGCCGGCTTCGCCATCTATCTCGATGCCGTGGTGCAGGAGAAATTCTCCGGCCGGCGCTGGACCATCCCGGCGAAGGTCTATGCCCGCCCGCTGGAGCTGTTCAACGGCCTGAAGCTGAGCAGGGAAGACTTCCTGCGCGAACTCGACGCCCTCGGCTACCGTCGCGAGCCCAGCGTGAGCGGCCCTGGAACCGTATCGGTGGCGGCCAGCGCGGTCGAACTCAATACCCGTGGCTTCCAGTTCTACGAAGGCGCGGAACCGGCCCAGCGCGTGCGCGTGCGCTTCAACGGCAACTACGTCAGCGGGCTGAGCCAGGCCAACGGCAAGGAACTGGCGGTGGCGCGCCTTGAGCCGCTGCTGATCGGCGGCTTGTATCCGGCGCACCATGAGGATCGCATCCTGGTCAAGCTCGACCAGGTGCCGACCTACCTGATCGACACCCTGGTCGCGGTCGAGGATCGCGACTTCTGGAACCACCATGGTGTGTCGCTGAAGTCCGTGGCGCGGGCGGTGTGGGTCAACACCACGGCCGGCCAGTTGCGCCAGGGCGGCAGCACCCTGACCCAGCAGTTGGTGAAGAACTTCTTCCTGAGCAACGAACGCAGCCTGAGCCGCAAGATCAACGAAGCGATGATGGCGGTGCTGCTGGAGCTGCACTACGACAAGCGCGACATCCTCGAGTCCTATCTCAACGAGGTGTTCCTCGGCCAGGATGGGCAACGAGCGATCCATGGCTTCGGCCTGGCCAGCCAGTATTTCTTCAGCCAGCCGCTGGCCGAGCTCAAGCTCGACCAGGTGGCGCTGCTGGTCGGCATGGTCAAGGGGCCGTCCTACTTCAACCCGCGGCGTTACCCGGATCGTGCGCTGGCGCGGCGCAACCTGGTGCTCGACGTGCTCGCCGAGCAGGGCGTGGCGACCCAGCAGGAAGTCGACGCCGCCAAGCTGCGCCCGCTCGGCGTGACCCGGCAGGGCAGCATGGCCGACAGCTCCTATCCGGCCTTCCTCGACCTGGTCAAGCGCCAGTTGCGCCAGGACTACCGCGACGAGGACCTGACCGAGGAAGGGCTGCGCATCTTCACCAGCTTCGATCCGATCCTGCAGGAGAAGGCCGAGACCTCCGTCAACGAAACGCTCAAGCGTCTCAGTGGGCGCAAGGGGGTCGACCAGGTCGAGGCGGCGATGGTCGTGACCAATCCGGAAACCGGTGAGATCCAGGCCCTGATCGGCAGTCGCGACCCGCGCTTCGCCGGCTTCAACCGGGCCCTGGACGCGGTGCGGCCGATCGGTTCGCTGATCAAGCCGGCGGTCTACCTGACCGCTCTCGAGCGGCCGAGCAAGTACACCCTGACCACCTGGGTGCAGGACGAGCCCTTCGCGGTGAAAGGCCAGGACGGCCAGGTCTGGCGACCGCAGAACTACGACCGGCGCTCGCATGGCACGATCTTCCTGTACCAGGGCCTGGCAAACTCCTACAACCTGTCCACCGCCAAGCTCGGCCTCGACGTCGGTGTGCCCAACGTGCTGCAGACCGTCGCCCGGCTGGGTATCAACCGTGACTGGCCGGCCTATCCTTCGATGCTGCTGGGCGCCGGTTCGCTCAGTCCGATGGAGGTCGCCACCATGTACCAGACCATCGCCAGCGGCGGCTTCAACACGCCGTTGCGGGGGATCCGCAGCGTCCTCACTGCCGACGGCCAGCCGCTCAAGCGCTATCCGTTCCAGGTCGAACAGCGCTTCGACTCGGGCGCCGTCTACCTGGTGCAGAACGCCATGCAACGGGTCATGCGCGAAGGCACCGGGCGTTCGGTGTACAGTCAATTGCCGTCGTCGCTGACCCTCGCCGGCAAGACCGGCACCAGCAACGACTCGCGCGATAGCTGGTTCTCCGGTTTCGGCGGCGACCTCCAGGCTGTGGTCTGGCTCGGTCGCGACGACAACGGCAAGACGCCGCTTACCGGCGCCACCGGTGCCTTGCAGGTGTGGGCCAGCTTCATGCGCAAGGCGCATCCGCAATCGCTGGAAATGCCGATGCCGGAGAACGTGGTGATGGCCTGGGTCGACGCGCAGACCGGGCAGGGCTCGGCGGCGGATTGCCCGAATGCCGTACAGATGCCCTATATTCGTGGCAGCGAGCCCGCCCAGGGCCCAGGCTGCGGGAGCCAGAACCCCGCCGGCGAGGTGATGGACTGGGTACGTGGCTGGCTGAATTGATCCGAGAGGACCTGACGTGAAGAAGATTTTCGTATTCGCCGCGCTTGCCGGCAGTGCCCTGCTCGCGGGCTGTGCCAGCCCGCAGCACGGGGCAATCCCGGTGGTGGATTCGGGCACTCCGGTTTCCAACCAGGAAAGCGGCGGTTTCCGCATCACCCGTACCCAGGTACCGCGTACCCAGCAAGGCGCCGCCACCCAGGGCATTCCCCAGGGCGGCGACTCCGGCGTGGTGGTGATGGTGCCGCAGGGCGCCAATTCCGCACCGATCCAGACTTTCCCGGCGCAGTCCGGCGCCGCGCCGATCAGCAGCGCTCCGCTCGGCACCGGCACCCAGTACCAGGCTCCGCCCAGCAGCGCCTCCACTCCACCGCTGGGCGGCAGCTACAACATGCCGCCCAGCGGCGCCAGTCGTTCCGCGCCCACCGGCATTCCGGCCTCCGGCTCGGCCGGCAGCCTGGCGGCCGACGAGCAGTTGGACGGGCCGGTCCTGGCGATGCTCACAACCGCCCAGCAACAGCAGGGTAGCGGCGACCTGAACAGTGCCGCCGCCAGCCTCGAGCGAGCCCAGCGCATCGCTCCGCGCGAGCCTCAGGTGCTCTATCGCCTGGCCCAGGTGCGCCTGGCCCAGGGCGATGCGGCTCAGGCCGAGCAGGTCGCGCGCCGTGGCTTGAGCTACGCCAATGGCCGGCCGGCCTTGCAGGCCGGGCTCTGGGAACTGATCGCCCAGGCGCGGGAGAAGCAGGGAGACTCCGCCGGCGCTGCGCTGGCCCGGCAGAAGGCAAAGGTCAGCTCCTGATGGATCGACGGGTCTATGCGCTGGCCGACCAGTTGCTGCTGATCGAGCGTGAGTTGCGTGCCCTCGGCTGGTGGAGCGAAAGCCGCCCCGCCCCGGAAGCGCTGGCCAGCCCCGAGCCGTTCTGCGTGGATACGCTGGCGCTCGAGCAATGGCTGCAATGGATCTTCCTGCCGCGGATGAAGCTGATTCTCGAAAGCGACAGCGCCTTGCCGCAGGCCTCGGGTATCCTGGCCATGGCCGAGGTGGCCTATGCGCAGCGTGGCGAGGAAGTCGCCGGCCTGCTGGCGGCGCTTGGCGAGTTCGACCGGCTGATCGGCGGGCCGTCATGAAGCTTCGGCAGTAAAGAAAAACCCGGCTACAGGCCGGGTTTTTCTTTGCTTCAAGCAAGGTGGAGAGCCGGGTCAGCCCCCTGCTGCGGGACGGGGCTGTGTTCGCCTCAGCGGCAATTCTCCTGGATCGCCTTTTCGGCCTTGGCGATTCGCTCCTGGCGTTCTTCCTCGCCGAGGCGACGGAGTTCGCCCTTGCCTTCGTCGACCCTTACGCGCGGGTTGTTCTTCAGTTGCGCGAGGTTGTTGCGGGTCTCTTCGCAGAACTGCTTGCGCTCGGCCTCTTCCTTCGCCACTTGCTGCTTCACCTTGTCGTCGATCGCCTTCTGCTCGGGATCGGCCGGTTTCTGCTGGATGGTCGGTGCCGGTGTCGAGGGGGGCAGGGGGAAGTTGTCCGGCGGCGGGGCGGTCTGGGTATTCACCGTGGTCGCTTGCGCACCTTGCGGCGGTTGTGCGCCGAAGTGGGTGACGCCCTCGGCGTCGACCCATTTGTAGATCGGGGCGGCCATGGCGAAAGAGGAGAGGGCGAGCAACAAGCTGGCCGGGAGGATCATGCGTCGCATGCGGAGTCCTTGGAATGCGCTAACTGCGGCTAACTATAACCAAATCCGCCAGCGCGGCATGCTGCACGGCATCACAACCGCCGCCGGAGACGGCCTCGCCGTGGCAAGTCCTCGCGGGAATCATGGGCATTTTGGAAAAGTTTGCTCTAAATCGGAATTTTATAGCCATAAAATCTGTTTTTGGTCATTGATCAGCTTTTTTATGGAAGGGTATGGCAGCTTCCTTGGAATTTTTTTTGATAATTTTCAGAATAAAGCTTGACTTGCGTTCGACGAATGCGAAGAATCCAAGCTCGCTGTAGCGGGCCGTCTGCAACCCAGTCCCCTCTCCGGCAGACCATGAGGTGCCTACCCGCGCCGAAAGTTACACCCTGCTTCGCGTTACCTCGCGCTGGGTGGAAGAGCTCCGTAACACCAGGCGCCCTTCCAAGTTTGCTCAATCGGCAGTTGACGTAGCCGGTGACTACCGTCACCCATGCTCTGCCGGGCAGCCAACCGAATTTCGGTCGCCCGCCCCTGGGTGGCCGTATAGCGTTCTAGAGGTGAAAACGTGGAGCTTTTATCTGGCGCTGAAATGGTCGTCCGCTCGTTGCGCGACGAAGGCGTTAAGTACATCTACGGGTACCCGGGTGGTGCCCTCCTGCATATCTACGACGCGCTCTTCAAGGAGCACGACGTGACCCACATCCTGGTGCGCCACGAACAGGCGGCTACCCATATGGCCGACGGCTACGCCCGCGCCACCGGCAAGCCCGGTGTCGTGCTGGTGACTTCCGGCCCGGGCGCGACCAACGCCATCACCGGTATCGCCACCGCATACATGGACTCCATCCCGATGGTGATCCTGTCGGGCCAGGTGCCGAGCAACATGGTCGGTACCGATGCGTTCCAGGAAACCGACATGGTCGGGATCTCCCGGCCGATCGTGAAGCACAGCTTCATCATCAAGCATCCCTCGGAAATTCCCGAGGTGATCAAGAAGGCCTTCTACCTGGCGCAGTCCGGTCGTCCGGGGCCGGTGGTCGTGGATATTCCGAAGGACATGGGCGACCCGACGCAGAAGTTCGAATATTCCTATCCGAAGAAGGTCAAGTTGCGTTCGTACAGCCCGGCCGTTCGCGGTCACTCGGGACAGATCCGCAAGGCCGCCGAGATGCTCCTGGCCGCCAAGCGCCCGGTGGTCTATTCCGGCGGCGGCGTGATCATGGGCAATGCCGCGGCGCCGCTGACCGAGCTGGCGCAGATGCTCAACCTGCCGGTGACCAACACCCTGATGGGCCTCGGCGGGTATCCCGGCGCGGACCGCCAGTTCCTCGGCATGCTCGGGATGCATGGCAGCTTCACCGCCAACCTGGCGATGCATCACAGCGACGTGATCCTCGCGGTCGGCGCGCGTTTCGACGACCGGGTCATCAACGGTGCGGCGAAGTTCTGCCCGAACGCCAAGATCATCCACATCGACATCGATCCGGCGTCGATTTCCAAGACCATCAAGGCCGACATCCCGATCGTCGGCCCGGTGGACAGCGTTCTCACCGAAATGGTCGCGATCGTCAGGGAAATCGGCGAGACCCCGAACCAGGATGCCCAGGCTGCCTGGTGGAAGCAGATCGACGAGTGGCGTGGTAACCGTGGGTTGTTCCCGTACGACAAGGGCGACGGCAGCATCATCAAGCCGCAGACCGTCATCGAGACGCTCTACGAGGTTACCCATGGCGATGCCTTCATCACCTCCGATGTCGGCCAGCACCAGATGTTCGCCTCGCAGTACTACAAGTTCAACAAGCCCAATCGCTGGATCAACTCCGGCGGTCTCGGCACCATGGGCTTCGGCTTCCCGGCGGCGATGGGCATCAAGCTCAACTTCCCGGACGACGATGTCGCCTGCGTGACCGGCGAGGGCAGTATCCAGATGAATATCCAGGAACTGTCTACCTGCCTGCAGTACGACCTGCCGGTGAAGATCGTCAACCTGAACAATGGTGCCCTGGGCATGGTCCGCCAGTGGCAGGACATGCAGTACAACAGCCGTTATTCGCATTCCTACATGGAATCCCTGCCGGACTTCGTCAAGCTTGCCGAAGCCTACGGGCATGTCGGCATGCGCATCACCGACCTGAAGGATCTGAAGCCGAAGATGGAGGAGGCGTTCGCCATGAAGAATCGCCTGGTCTTCCTCGACATCCAGGTGGACGCCAGCGAACACGTCTATCCGATGCAGATCCGTGACGGCGCGATGCGCGACATGTGGCTGAGCAAGACGGAGCGTACCTGATCATGCGACACATCATTTCCCTGCTGCTGGAAAACGAGCCAGGCGCATTGTCCCGTGTGGTCGGCCTGTTCTCCCAACGCAACTACAACATCGAAAGCCTGACCGTGGCGCCGACCGAGGACCCGACCCTGTCGCGTCTGACGCTGACCACCGTGGGGCACGATGAGGTGATCGAGCAGATCACCAAGAACCTCAACAAGCTGATCGAAGTGGTCAAGCTGGTGGATCTGTCGGAAAGCGCCCATATCGAGCGCGAGCTGATGCTGGTGAAGGTCAAGGCCACGGGCGCCCAGCGCGCCGAGGTCAAGCGCACCACCGATATCTTCCGTGGGCAGATCGTCGACGTCACCAGTAGCGTCTATACCGTGCAACTGGCGGGTACCAGCGACAAACTGGACAGCTTCATCCAGGCCATCGGCACCGCGTCGATCCTGGAAGTGGTCCGCAGTGGCGTCACCGGCATCGCCCGTGGCGACAAGACTCTGAGCATCTGAACTGAAAGCAGGCCCGCGAGGCCTTACTGAAGGGGAATTCCCATGCGCGTTTTCTACGATAAAGACTGTGACCTCTCGATCATCCAGGGCAAGAAAGTTGCCATCATCGGCTACGGCTCCCAGGGCCACGCCCATGCCTGCAACCTGAAGGACTCCGGCGTCGACGTCACCGTGGGCCTGCGTAGCGGCTCCGCCACCGTGGCCAAGGCCGAAGCGCACGGTCTGAAGGTTGCCGACGTGAAGACCGCCGTCGCTGCAGCCGACGTGGTCATGATCCTCACCCCGGACGAGTTCCAGGGCCGCCTGTACAAGGAAGAGATCGAGCCGAACCTGAAGAAGGGCGCCACCCTGGCCTTCGCTCACGGCTTCTCCATCCACTACAACCAGGTCGTCCCGCGCGCCGACCTCGACGTGATCATGATCGCGCCGAAGGCCCCGGGTCACACCGTGCGTTCCGAGTTCGTCAAGGGCGGTGGCATCCCTGACCTGATCGCCATCTACCAGGACGCTTCCGGCAACGCCAAGAACGTCGCCCTGTCCTACGCCTGCGGCGTCGGCGGCGGTCGTACCGGTATCATCGAAACCACCTTCAAGGACGAGACCGAAACCGACCTGTTCGGTGAGCAGGCCGTTCTCTGCGGTGGTTGCGTCGAGCTGGTCAAGGCCGGTTTCGAAACCCTGGTCGAAGCCGGTTACGCGCCGGAAATGGCCTACTTCGAGTGCCTGCACGAGCTGAAGCTGATCGTCGACCTGATGTACGAAGGCGGCATCGCCAACATGAACTACTCCATCTCCAACAATGCCGAATACGGTGAGTACGTAACCGGTCCGGAGGTGATCAACGCCGAGTCCCGTGCTGCCATGCGCAACGCCCTGAAGCGCATCCAGGACGGCGAGTACGCGAAAATGTTCATTACCGAAGGTGCGGCCAACTACCCGTCGATGACTGCCTACCGCCGCAACAACGCCGCTCACCCGATCGAGCAGATCGGCGAGAAGCTGCGCGCGATGATGCCGTGGATCGCAGCCAACAAGATCGTCGACAAGAGCAAGAACTAAGCGGCTCCGGCGACAGACGAAGAAACGCGGCCCCGGCCGCGTTTTTTCGTTCTTGCCTGGCGATCTGGTATAAAGCCTGGGCCGGCGGAGTTGTCTTCCTAGTCAGAAGTGCTGTCGGCATATTCGTACCCCATCAGTTCCCAAGGAATTGTCCATGAGTGAACGTCCCGAGGAGCCGAACAAGGCCTCCGACGAAGAAAGCCTGCTGCCCATCGACGAACATATAGAAGAAGGGCACGACGCCGAAGGGCGGAAGGTTCGTCACCGCGGTATCTACCTGCTGCCCAACCTGTTCACCACGGCGGCCCTGTTTTCCGGCTTCTACGCCATCATCAATGGCATGAGCGGCCAGTTCGCCAACGCCGCCATCGCTATCTTCGTGGCCATGGTCCTCGATGGACTGGACGGCCGCGTGGCTCGCCTGACCAACACCCAGAGCGCCTTCGGCGCCGAGTACGACTCGCTGTCGGACATGGTCGCCTTCGGTGTGGCGCCGGCGCTGGTCGCCTTCGAATGGGCGCTTGGCAGCCTCGGCAAGGTCGGCTGGATGGTCGCCTTCATCTACGTTGCGGGCGCCGCCCTGCGTCTGGCTCGTTTCAACACCCAGGTCGGCAAGGCCGACAAGCGCTATTTCATCGGCCTGGCCAGTCCGGCCGCCGCGGCGCTGGTGGCGGGCACGGTATGGGCGTTCAGCGATTTCGAGATCCAGGGCGCCAAGGTTGCCTTCCTCGTCGCCCTGCTGGTCGCCGCCGCTGGTGTGCTGATGGTCAGCAACATCAAGTACCACAGCTTCAAGGATCTCGACCTGCGCGGCCGGGTGCCGTTCGTGGCGATCCTTATCGTGGTGCTGGCCTTCGCCGTGGTCTTTACCGACCCGCCGCGCATCCTCCTGTTGCTGTTCCTTGCCTACGCGGCCTCCGGTCCTGTGCAATACCTGCTGCAACTGCGTCGCCGGAAGCAGCCGAGCTGATGTAATTTCCAACGGGCTCCGTAGTCTACTGGCACAAAGCTGGTCATTGCGGAGCCCGTCATGCTGATCAAGATTCCCTCCCGTTCCGACTGTTCCGAGTCGGAAGTCACGTCCGAAACCCTCTACCTGTCCCGTCGGCGTCTGCTCGGTGCTTCCTTCGCCGGATTGGCGCTGGCCAGCGGCCTGCCGCGCCTGGGCTTTGCCGACGAACAGCGCTATGCCGGCGTCGAGTCGGTACCGGCGCCGGGCTGGTTCGCCGAAAAGCTACCGCAGACCCGCTGGCAGGCGGTGAATGTCCAGAGGGAGGCGATCACGCCATTCAAGGACGCCACCCACTACAACAATTTTTACGAGTTCGGGCCGAACAAGGGCGACCCGGCGGAAAACGCCTCGGCCCTGAAGACCGAGCCCTGGTCGGTGGTGATCGACGGCGAGGTCGGCAAGCCGGGTACCTATGCCCTCGAGGATTTCGTCAAACCCTACCAACTGGAAGAGCGCATCTATCGGCTGCGCTGCGTGGAAGCCTGGTCGATGGTGATCCCTTGGCTGGGCTTTCCCCTGGCGGACCTGCTCAAGCGGGTCGAACCCAATGGGCAGGCGAAGTTCGTCCGTTTCGAAACCCTGCAGCGTCCGGAACAGATGGTCGGCCAACGCTCCGGTTTCTCGGTGATCGACTGGCCTTATATGGAAGGCTTGCGCATGGACGAGGCGATGCATCCCCTGGCAATTCTGGCGGTGGGCATGTACGGGCGGCTGTTGCCCAACCAGAATGGCGCGCCGTTGCGCCTGGTGGTGCCGTGGAAGTATGGCTTCAAGAGCATCAAGTCTATCGTGCGTATCAGTCTGGTCCGCGAGCAGCCGAAGACCACCTGGGAAAGCATTGCCGCCAACGAGTACGGGTTCTATGCCAACGTCAATCCGCAGGTCGACCACCCGCGGTGGTCCCAGGCCCGCGAGCGGCGCCTGCCCAGTGGGTTGTTCAGTCCCAATGTGCGGGATACGCAGATGTTCAATGGCTACGGGAGTGAGGTCGCTTCCCTTTATAGCGGCATGGATCTGAGGAAGTACTACTGATGCGCTACTGGTATCTGCGCCTTGCGGTATTCCTGGGGGCGCTGGCAGTACCGGCCTGGTGGTTGTACCAAGCCTGGATCTTTGCCCTCGGACCTGACCCGGGCAAGACCCTGGTCGATCGACTGGGGCTGGGTGCCTTGGTATTGCTGCTACTCACCCTGGCGATGACGCCACTGCAGAAGCTGAGCGGCTGGCCGGGCTGGATCGCCGTGCGCCGCCAGTTGGGGTTGTGGTGCTTCACCTATGTGCTGCTGCACCTGAGCGCTTACTGCGTGTTCATCCTGGGGTTGGACTGGGGGCAGTTGGGCATCGAGTTGAGCAAGCGTCCCTACATCATCGTGGGAATGCTTGGATTCGTCTGCCTGTTCCTGTTGGCGATCACTTCCAACCGCTTCGCCATGCGCAAGCTCGGTAGCCGCTGGAAGAAGCTGCATCGCCTGGTCTACCTGATCCTTGGGCTCGGCTTGTTGCACATGCTCTGGGTGGTGCGGGCAGACCTGGAGGAGTGGACCCTGTACGCTGTGGCTGGTGCGTCGCTCATGCTGCTGCGGCTACCCTCGATCGCTCGCCGCCTGCCCAGGCTTCGAACTCGTCACGGTGTTTCGTAATAAAAGTTTCAAATAAGTGTTGACGCCAGTTTCTATCTCCCTATAATGCGCACCACTCCCGGCGACGACGAAGAGTAAGTGCTTGAAAATCAAGGATTTACGGATTCTCTCCCAGGGGTGGTGAAGCGCTCCGGCAGGTTGTCCGCCGCAGCGGTTCGGTCCCGAAAGGGGCTCGAAACGAAGCTTCACCGAGGTGCTTGACAGCGAATTTGAACGCTGTAGAATGCGCCTCCCGCTGATCGGAAGATGGTTTGAAGGTCGGCGCAAGCGGTTGAGTAGAAAAGAAAATTTTCGAAAATAACGCTTGACGGAACGAGAGGTTGCTGTAGAATGCGCGGCCTCGGTTGAGACGAAAGCCTTGACCAACTGCTCTTTAACAAGTCGAATCAAGCAATTCGTGTGGGTGCTTGTGATGTAAGACTGGTGATCGCAAGATTATCAGCAACGCAAGTAACACTCGTGAATTCGAGAGTTTTATCTCTTTTTAAGAGAATGCGATTGCTGAGCCAAGTTTAGGGTTTTCTCAAAACCCAAGCAGTATTGAACTGAAGAGTTTGATCATGGCTCAGATTGAACGCTGGCGGCAGGCCTAACACATGCAAGTCGAGCGGATGAAGGGAGCTTGCTCCTGGATTCAGCGGCGGACGGGTGAGTAATGCCTAGGAATCTGCCTGGTAGTGGGGGATAACGTCCGGAAACGGGCGCTAATACCGCATACGTCCTGAGGGAGAAAGTGGGGGATCTTCGGACCTCACGCTATCAGATGAGCCTAGGTCGGATTAGCTAGTTGGTGGGGTAAAGGCCTACCAAGGCGACGATCCGTAACTGGTCTGAGAGGATGATCAGTCACACTGGAACTGAGACACGGTCCAGACTCCTACGGGAGGCAGCAGTGGGGAATATTGGACAATGGGCGAAAGCCTGATCCAGCCATGCCGCGTGTGTGAAGAAGGTCTTCGGATTGTAAAGCACTTTAAGTTGGGAGGAAGGGCAGTAAGTTAATACCTTGCTGTTTTGACGTTACCAACAGAATAAGCACCGGCTAACTTCGTGCCAGCAGCCGCGGTAATACGAAGGGTGCAAGCGTTAATCGGAATTACTGGGCGTAAAGCGCGCGTAGGTGGTTCAGCAAGTTGGATGTGAAATCCCCGGGCTCAACCTGGGAACTGCATCCAAAACTACTGAGCTAGAGTACGGTAGAGGGTGGTGGAATTTCCTGTGTAGCGGTGAAATGCGTAGATATAGGAAGGAACACCAGTGGCGAAGGCGACCACCTGGACTGATACTGACACTGAGGTGCGAAAGCGTGGGGAGCAAACAGGATTAGATACCCTGGTAGTCCACGCCGTAAACGATGTCGACTAGCCGTTGGGATCCTTGAGATCTTAGTGGCGCAGCTAACGCGATAAGTCGACCGCCTGGGGAGTACGGCCGCAAGGTTAAAACTCAAATGAATTGACGGGGGCCCGCACAAGCGGTGGAGCATGTGGTTTAATTCGAAGCAACGCGAAGAACCTTACCTGGCCTTGACATGCTGAGAACTTTCCAGAGATGGATTGGTGCCTTCGGGAACTCAGACACAGGTGCTGCATGGCTGTCGTCAGCTCGTGTCGTGAGATGTTGGGTTAAGTCCCGTAACGAGCGCAACCCTTGTCCTTAGTTACCAGCACCTCGGGTGGGCACTCTAAGGAGACTGCCGGTGACAAACCGGAGGAAGGTGGGGATGACGTCAAGTCATCATGGCCCTTACGGCCAGGGCTACACACGTGCTACAATGGTCGGTACAAAGGGTTGCCAAGCCGCGAGGTGGAGCTAATCCCATAAAACCGATCGTAGTCCGGATCGCAGTCTGCAACTCGACTGCGTGAAGTCGGAATCGCTAGTAATCGTGAATCAGAATGTCACGGTGAATACGTTCCCGGGCCTTGTACACACCGCCCGTCACACCATGGGAGTGGGTTGCTCCAGAAGTAGCTAGTCTAACCGCAAGGGGGACGGTTACCACGGAGTGATTCATGACTGGGGTGAAGTCGTAACAAGGTAGCCGTAGGGGAACCTGCGGCTGGATCACCTCCTTAATCGAAGATCCCGGCTTCTTCATAAGCTCCCACACGAATTGCTTGATTCACTGGTTAGACGATTGGGTCTGTAGCTCAGTTGGTTAGAGCGCACCCCTGATAAGGGTGAGGTCGGCAGTTCGAATCTGCCCAGACCCACCAATTGTTGGTGTGCTGCGTGATCCGATACGGGGCCATAGCTCAGCTGGGAGAGCGCCTGCTTTGCACGCAGGAGGTCAGGAGTTCGATCCTCCTTGGCTCCACCATCCAAACAATCGTCGAAAGCTCAGAAATGAATGTTCGTAGATGAACATTGATTTCTGGTCTTTGCACCAGAACTGTTCTTTAAAAATTCGGGTATGTGATAGAAGTAAGACTGAATGATCTCTTTCACTGGTGATCATTCAAGTCAAGGTAAAATTTGCGAGTTCAAGCGCGAATTTTCGGCGAATGTCGTCTTCACAGTATAACCAGATTGCTTGGGGTTATATGGTCAAGTGAAGAAGCGCATACGGTGGATGCCTTGGCAGTCAGAGGCGATGAAAGACGTGGTAGCCTGCGAAAAGCTTCGGGGAGTCGGCAAACAGACTTTGATCCGGAGATCTCTGAATGGGGGAACCCACCTAGGATAACCTAGGTATCTTGTACTGAATCCATAGGTGCAAGAGGCGAACCAGGGGAACTGAAACATCTAAGTACCCTGAGGAAAAGAAATCAACCGAGATTCCCTTAGTAGTGGCGAGCGAACGGGGATTAGCCCTTAAGCTTCATTGATTTTAGCGGAACGCTCTGGAAAGTGCGGCCATAGTGGGTGATAGCCCCGTACGCGAAAGGATCTTTGAAGTGAAATCGAGTAGGACGGAGCACGAGAAACTTTGTCTGAACATGGGGGGACCATCCTCCAAGGCTAAATACTACTGACTGACCGATAGTGAACCAGTACCGTGAGGGAAAGGCGAAAAGAACCCCGGAGAGGGGAGTGAAATAGAACCTGAAACCGTATGCGTACAAGCAGTGGGAGCCTACTTGTTAGGTGACTGCGTACCTTTTGTATAATGGGTCAGCGACTTATATTCAGTGGCAAGCTTAACCGTATAGGGTAGGCGTAGCGAAAGCGAGTCTTAATAGGGCGTTTAGTCGCTGGGTATAGACCCGAAACCGGGCGATCTATCCATGAGCAGGTTGAAGGTTAGGTAACACTGACTGGAGGACCGAACCCACTCCCGTTGAAAAGGTAGGGGATGACTTGTGGATCGGAGTGAAAGGCTAATCAAGCTCGGAGATAGCTGGTTCTCCTCGAAAGCTATTTAGGTAGCGCCTCATGTATCACTCTGGGGGGTAGAGCACTGTTTCGGCTAGGGGGTCATCCCGACTTACCAAACCGATGCAAACTCCGAATACCCAGAAGTGCCGAGCATGGGAGACACACGGCGGGTGCTAACGTCCGTCGTGAAAAGGGAAACAACCCAGACCGCCAGCTAAGGTCCCAAAGTTGTGGTTAAGTGGTAAACGATGTGGGAAGGCTTAGACAGCTAGGAGGTTGGCTTAGAAGCAGCCATCCTTTAAAGAAAGCGTAATAGCTCACTAGTCGAGTCGGCCTGCGCGGAAGATGTAACGGGGCTCAAACCACACACCGAAGCTGCGGGTGTCACGTAAGTGACGCGGTAGAGGAGCGTTCTGTAAGCCTGTGAAGGTGAGTTGAGAAGCTTGCTGGAGGTATCAGAAGTGCGAATGCTGACATGAGTAACGACAATGGGTGTGAAAAACACCCACGCCGAAAGACCAAGGGTTCCTGCGCAACGTTAATCGACGCAGGGTTAGTCGGTTCCTAAGGCGAGGCTGAAAAGCGTAGTCGATGGGAAACAGGTTAATATTCCTGTACTTCTGGTTACTGCGATGGAGGGACGGAGAAGGCTAGGCCAGCTTGGCGTTGGTTGTCCAAGTTTAAGGTGGTAGGCTGAAATCTTAGGTAAATCCGGGGTTTCAAGGCCGAGAGCTGATGACGAGTTGTCTTTTAGATGACGAAGTGGTTGATGCCATGCTTCCAAGAAAAGCTTCTAAGCTTCAGGTAACCAGGAACCGTACCCCAAACCGACACAGGTGGTCGGGTAGAGAATACCAAGGCGCTTGAGAGAACTCGGGTGAAGGAACTAGGCAAAATGGCACCGTAACTTCGGGAGAAGGTGCGCCGGCTAGGGTGAAGGATTTACTCCGTAAGCTCTGGCTGGTCGAAGATACCAGGCCGCTGCGACTGTTTATTAAAAACACAGCACTCTGCAAACACGAAAGTGGACGTATAGGGTGTGACGCCTGCCCGGTGCCGGAAGGTTAATTGATGGGGTTAGCGCAAGCGAAGCTCTTGATCGAAGCCCCGGTAAACGGCGGCCGTAACTATAACGGTCCTAAGGTAGCGAAATTCCTTGTCGGGTAAGTTCCGACCTGCACGAATGGCGTAACGATGGCGGCGCTGTCTCCACCCGAGACTCAGTGAAATTGAAATCGCTGTGAAGATGCAGTGTATCCGCGGCTAGACGGAAAGACCCCGTGAACCTTTACTGTAGCTTTGCACTGGACTTTGAGCCTGCTTGTGTAGGATAGGTGGGAGGCTTTGAAGCGTGGACGCCAGTTCGCGTGGAGCCATCCTTGAAATACCACCCTGGCATGCTTGAGGTTCTAACTCTGGTCCGTGATCCGGATCGAGGACAGTGTATGGTGGGCAGTTTGACTGGGGCGGTCTCCTCCTAAAGAGTAACGGAGGAGTACGAAGGTGCGCTCAGACCGGTCGGAAATCGGTCGCAGAGTATAAAGGCAAAAGCGCGCTTGACTGCGAGACAGACACGTCGAGCAGGTACGAAAGTAGGTCTTAGTGATCCGGTGGTTCTGTATGGAAGGGCCATCGCTCAACGGATAAAAGGTACTCCGGGGATAACAGGCTGATACCGCCCAAGAGTTCATATCGACGGCGGTGTTTGGCACCTCGATGTCGGCTCATCACATCCTGGGGCTGAAGCCGGTCCCAAGGGTATGGCTGTTCGCCATTTAAAGTGGTACGCGAGCTGGGTTTAGAACGTCGTGAGACAGTTCGGTCCCTATCTGCCGTGGACGTTTGAGATTTGAGAGGGGCTGCTCCTAGTACGAGAGGACCGGAGTGGACGAACCTCTGGTGTTCCGGTTGTCACGCCAGTGGCATTGCCGGGTAGCTATGTTCGGAAAAGATAACCGCTGAAAGCATCTAAGCGGGAAACTTGCCTCAAGATGAGATCTCACTGGGAACTTGATTCCCCTGAAGGGCCGTC
Source organism: Pseudomonas sp. DL (assembly GCF_047199225.1). Taxonomy (NCBI): domain Bacteria; kingdom Pseudomonadati; phylum Pseudomonadota; class Gammaproteobacteria; order Pseudomonadales; family Pseudomonadaceae; genus Pseudomonas; species Pseudomonas sp. DL. The sequence continues at coordinate 5,442,884 of NZ_CP178323.1, read as the reverse complement.
GAAGACTACGACGTTGATAGGCTGGGTGTGTAAGCGTTGTGAGGCGTTGAGCTAACCAGTACTAATTGCCCGTGAGGCTTGACCATATAACACCCAAACAATCTGACGATTGTGTGTTGTAAGGTGAAGTCGACGAACCGAAAGTTCGCATGAACCGCAAACACCTTGAAATCACATACCTGAATCCGGATAGACGTAAGCCCAAGCGAACGGATATCCAACCGAATTGCTTGACGATCATAGAGCGTTGGAACCACCTGATCCCTTCCCGAACTCAGAAGTGAAACGACGCATCGCCGATGGTAGTGTGGGGTCTCCCCATGTGAGAGTAGGTCATCGTCAAGCTCCTATCCCAAAACCCCTGGTCAGCGATGACCGGGGGTTTTGCTTTTGCGCGCGGAAAAGTGGCAAGCCAGCAGCGCTGCGGACGGTAATCGAAAAACTTCGAGAGCTGCCGGGCGGCGTACTTCCGAGGGCATGGGAGACGCGATTTGCACTGTGCGCTCGTCTACAATAGCCGACAAATCCAGCCGAGCTCATTCATGTCCGATACCGATGTCCGTGGCCTGCAGGATCTTCCCCTGGAAGAACTGGTTGCTTGCCATGAGTGTGATCTGTTGATGCGCCGGGAACCCCTGGGACCGGGCGAGAAAGCCAATTGTCCGCGCTGCGGTTTCGAGTTGGCCGCGCATCGCCATCAATGGAAACGCCGTTGCTTCGCGCTGGTTCTGACGGCGCTATTTCTCTATATCCCAGCCAATTTCCTGCCGATCATGAATCTCAGCCTGCTCGGCCAGACCCGCAGCGATACGGTCTGGACGGGAGTGCTCGGTCTTTACGACAGTGGCATGCAGGGCGTCGCCATCCTGGTATTCCTGTGCAGCATGGTGATCCCGTTGGTCAAGTTGCTCTGCCAGTTGCTGGTGATGATCAGCGTGCGTTTCGGTATCGCCCGTCACATCGGCATGCTGCTCTACCGCGGCTATCACCATCTGCGCGAGTGGGGGATGCTCGAGGTCTACCTCATGGGTATCCTGGTTTCCATCGTCAAGCTGATCGACATGGCCGACCTCAGCCTGGGCATCGGCCTGGCCTGTTTCGTGGCGCTGCTGTTCACCCAGGTCTGGCTGGAGGTCACCATGTCGCCGCACCAGGTATGGGAAGCGCTGGGCGGCGAGGACGACGATGCGCGCGCTTGATGCCGGAATCCTGGTGTGCGGCGAGTGCCACCAGTTGAATCGCGCCGACGGGGACGAGCATCCGCGTTGCAGCCGCTGCGGTGCGGTGCTGCACGCCCGGCGCCCAAACAGCCTCACGCGCACCTGGGCGTTGCTGATCACCGCGGCGATCCTCTACATACCCGCCAACCTGTTGCCGATCATGACGGTCAACCTCTTCGGCAGCGGAATGCCCGCCACCATCATGGAGGGCGTGGTCGAACTGGTGCATGCCGACATGTTCCCCATCGCCATGGTGGTGTTCGTCGCCAGTATTCTGGTTCCTACTTTCAAGCTGGTGGGCATCGCCCTGCTGCTCTATTCGGTACAGCGGCACCAGCCGATGTCGGCCCGCCAGCGTATCCTGATGTATCGCTTCATCGAATGGATCGGGCGCTGGTCGATGCTCGATATCTTCGTCATCGCCATCCTCGTGGCGCTGGTGAATTTCGGCAACCTGGCGAGCATCGAGGCCAACCTCGGCGCCGCCGCCTTCGCCAGCGTGGTGGTGCTCACCATGCTCGCCGCCGTGACGTTCGACCCCCGGCTGATCTGGGACAACACCAATCTGGATGACGAGAATGAGTGATCTGCCAAGTCCGAAGAAACACAAGACCTCGAACTGGTCGGCGATCTGGGTGCTGCCGCTGGTGGCCCTGGCCATCGGTGCCTGGCTGGCGTGGCGTGCCTTCGACCAGGCTGGCGTGGACATCCAGGTTCGCTTCGAGAGCGGCGACGGGATCCAGGCCAACAAGACCGAGGTGCTGTACAAGGGCATCTCGGTGGGCAAGGTGACCGACCTGCATGTCAGCAAGGACATCAAGGGCGTGGTCGCGACCATCGAGATCAAGAAGGAAGCCCAGGAGTACCTGAGCAAGGACACCCGCTTCTGGCTGGTCAAGCCGCGTGTTTCCCTGGCTGGCGTCACCGGCCTGGAAACCCTGGTCTCCGGCGTCTACATCGCGGTCGATCCGGTGAAGGGCGAGAAGGAAGAACGCTACTTCACCGCGTTGAAGGAGCCGCCACCCCTTTCCGACAAGCTGCCCGGCCTGCACCTGACCCTCAAGGCCGATCGCCTGGGCTCCCTGGAGCAGGGCAGCCCGGTGTTCTACCGGCAGATCCAGGTCGGCCAGGTGAAGAGCTTCCAGTTAGGCGATGACCAGAGGACCATCGAGATCAAGGTGCACATCGAGCCGGCCTACGCCGACCTGGTGCGCAAGCACACGCGATTCTGGAACGCCAGCGGCATCTCCATTTCCGGCGGCCTGTCCGGCTTCAAGGTGCACAGCGAGTCGCTGCTGACCCTGGTCGCCGGCGGTATCGCCTTCTCCACCCCGGAGAACCGCACCGACAGCCCGCCGACCGATCCGAGCAAGCCGTTCCGCCTGTACGACGACTACGACGCGGCCCAGGCCGGTCTGCGCGTGAAGCTGAAGATGAACGACGTCAGTGGTATCGATCCGGGCCGCACCCCGGTGATGTTCAACGGCGTGCAGGTCGGCCTGGTCAAGTCGATCGACATGGGCAAGGACTACAGCAGCGCCACTGCCGACCTGGCGATGGATCCGCGGGTCGAGGACATGCTGCTGGAAGGCACCGAATTCTGGACCGTCAAGCCAAGCATCTCCCTGGCCGGCATCACCGGCCTCGAGGCCCTGGTGAAAGGTAACTACATCGACGTGCGCTTCGCCAAGAGCGGCGCGCCGAGTCGCGAGTTCACCATCCGCCCGAAAGCGCCGCCGCTGAACACCGACGCGCCCGGCCTGCACCTGGTGCTGACCAGCGACAAGCTCGGCTCGATCGACATCGGCGCGCCGATCCTCTACCGCCAGGTCCGCGTCGGCAGCGTGCAGAGCTACCAGCTGTCGCGCGACCGCCAGCGAGTGGTGGTGGGTGTGCACATCGAGCCGGAGTACGCGCACCTGGTGAATACCTCGACGCGCTTCTGGAACTCCAGCGGGATCACCCTGACCGGCAACCTCAGCGGCGTGCAGGTGAAGAGCGAGTCGCTACAGACCCTGATCACCGGCGGGATTTCCTTCGACACCCTCGATCCGAAGGCACCGACCGTGACCAAGGTGCGTCGCTTCACCCTCTTCGACAGCGAGGAGGCGGCGATGGCCCGTGGCGTGGAAATCCAGCTGAGCATCGACAATGCCGACGGCCTACGCGAAGGCACGCCGATCCGCTTCAAGGGCCTGGACATCGGCAAGATCGAAAGCGTCGAGCTGAACCCGGACCTCTCCGGGGTACTGATGAAGGCCCGCCTGACTTCCGCCGGCGAGCGCGTCGCCCGCAGCGGAACCCGCTTCTGGGTGGTGCGTCCGGCGCTCGGCCTGCTGCGTACCGAGAACCTCGGAACCCTGGTTAGCGGCCCCTATATCGAGGCGCTGCCGTCGAGCACGCCGGGCGAGCGCCAGGCACGCTTCCAGACTCTCGCCGAAGCGCCCAACCTGCTGGGCCGGGAAAGCGGCCTGCGGCTGACCCTCAGTGCGCCGCGCAAGGGCTCGATCAAGCCGGGCAACCTGGTGACCTACCGGCAGATCCCGGTGGGCAAGGTCGTCGACCTGGCCTTGGGCGAACAGGCCGACCGGGTGCTGATCAGCATCCTCATCGAACCGCGCTACGTACCGCTGGTGCGTACCGGCAGCCGTTTCTGGAATGCCAGCGGCTTCGGCGTCGACGCCAGCCTGTTCAAGGGTCTGTCGCTACGCACCGAGTCGATGGAGGCGCTGATGGAGGGCGGCATTGCCTTCGCCACCCCGAACAATGCGCAGATGGGCGAGCCCGCCAAGCCGGGGCAGACCTTCGCCCTGTTCGATTCGGCCAATGACGAATGGTTGGAGTGGGCGCCGAAGATTCCTCTGAAGGAAACCGCCCGCCGCTGATTGTCGGACCGGCAAAAAGAAACGCCGCTTACCTGGGTAAGCGGCGTTTTCGTTCATGCCTGCCTGCTGGGAAGTGGGTGTCAGTGAGTGCTGAGATGCGCCCGGGTGGTCAGCAGGTACACCGGCAAGCCGGAGATCAGGATCAGCAGCGCGGCGTAGGGTGCGGCGGCAGCGTACTCCAGGTTGGCGGTGTGCACCCAGACCGAGGTGGCCAGGGTCGACAGCCCGGTGGGACCTAGCACCAGGGTGGCGGTCAGTTCCTTCATGGTGTCGAGGAACACCAGCACGAAGCCGGCGCCGATGGCCGGCGAGATGATCGGCAGGGTGATCCGCAGGAAGGCCATCAAGGGCGTCTGGCCGAGAGTGCGGGCGGCTTCCTCCAACTGCGGCGAGGCCTTTTCCAGGGCCACGCGGATCGGTGCCTGGGTCAGCGGCATGAACAGCAGGGCATAGGCGACCAGCAGCAAGCCGGTGGTCTGGTAGGTGGCTGGCAGGTAGTGCAGCGAGAAGTACACCAGCGAGAGTGCGATCACCAGTCCCGGCAACGCTTGCAGCAGGTACGGCAGGCGCTGGGTCCAGCGCGCCAGGGCGCCGGGGTAGCGCACCACCAGGATGCTTACCGGCAGCGCCAGCAGGCAACTGAGCAGGGCCCCGCCGAAGGCCAGCGACAGGGAGGAAAGCAGGGTCGAGGCGATTTCCATCAGCGGGAAGCTGGCCGAGGAGCCTTCGTACAGCCAATAACCGAGCATCACCAGGGGGATACCGGTACCGACCAGCACCAGCGTCGCCAGCAGCGCCTGGATCGGCCACTTGCCAAGCCCCAGGCGGACCCGTTCGGCCCGCCGCGCGCTGCCCTGGCCGGTGCGTACCAGGCGGCCGCGGCCGCGCATGCGCAACTCCAGCCAGAGCAGCAGGAAGCACAGTGCCAGGAGTACCGAGGAGAGCATCGCCGCGGTGGCGTTGCTGAACTCCAGTTCGAATTCCTGGTAGATGGCTGTGGTGAAGGTCTGGTAGCGCAGGATCGACAGCGCGCCGAACTCCACCAGCATGTGCAGCGCCACCAGTAGTCCGGTGGCGGCCAGGGTCGGGCGCAGCAGCGGCAGGGTGACCCGCAGGAACACCTGGCGCCGCGACAGACCGAGCATCCGCGCCGACTCCTCCAGGGAAGGATCGATGCCGCGCAGGGTCGCTGCTACCGGCAGGTAGACCAGCGGATACTTGGACATGGTCATGACCAGGATGGCGCCGCCGAGGCCTTCGTACATCGGGCTCAGCGAAACCCAGGTGAAACTGCTGACGAAGGCGGGGATGGCGAACGGCAGGCACAGCACCACGTTCCAGAAGCGCCGCGCCGGCAGGTCGCTGCGCTCCACGCACCAGGCCAGGGCCAGGCCGAGCAGGGCGCTGAGCAGGGTCACGCCGAACATCAGCCACAGGGTGTTGCCCAGCAAGCGGAATACGTAGGGGCGCCAGAGCAGTTGCCAGGCGCTGTGCCAGCCGGCGTCCCAGGCCTTGGCCGCGACGTAGAGCAGCGGCAGGCTGGCCAGCAGGGCGAGGAGCAGGACCGGCAGGAGCAGCCAGAATGGCGTTCGCCGGCGCGAGCCCGTGCGCAGGCGCACGGGCGTGGAGGCGGCGCCGATCAATTCAGGCCAACGTCGCGTTCGAGGCTGAGGGCCTCGCTGGCCTCACCCAGATCGGCCGGGGTCAGTTTCGGTGGGTCCAGTTCGGCGAACGGCTTCAGCGCCGGATCGGCCTGCATCCCCTTGCGCATCGGGTACTCGGCGGACTGGCTGAGGATCGCCTTCTGGCCTTCCTCGCTGAGCATGAAGGCGACGAACTGCTGGGCTTCCCTGGGGTGCTTGCTGGACTTGAGCACCGCGGCGCCGGAGACGGTGACCAGCGCGCCCGGGTCCTGGTTGCCGAAGTAGTGCAGGCGCGAGTTCAACTCGCCCTTTTCCTTCTTCAGGGTGTACCAGTAGTAGTTGTTGATCAGCGCCATGTCGACCTCGCCGTTCTCCACGGCTTTCATGGCGGTGACGTTGTTGGTGTAGATCGAGCCGAAGGCCTTCAGGCCGGTCAGCCAATCCTCGGCTTCCTCCTGGCCCTTGAGCTTGATCACTGCGGCGACCTGTTCGAGGAAGGCGCCACTGGTGGGCACGAAGCCGAAACGGCCGGACCAGGACGGATCGGAAAGATCCATCAGGCTCTTCGGCAGATCCTTCTCGTCGATCTTCTTCGGGTTGTAGGCCAGTACCCGGGTGCGGGCGGTGATGCCGATCCAGTCACCGTTGCCGCCGGCGTGCTCCGGCTCGACCAGGGCCAGGGTCTCTGGCTCCAGCTTGGCCAGCAGGCCGGCGCTGGCCAGGCGGATCAACGGTGGCGATTCCTCGGTGTAGAGCACGTCGGCCGGCGAGCGTGCGCCTTCCTCGGTGATCTGGCTGGCGAGTTGGCCATCGCCGCCCTTGCGGATCTTCACCTGGATGCCGGTCTTGTCCTGGAAGGCCTTGGCGATGGCGATACCGGTGGCGGCGTGCTGGCCATTGTAGAGGGTAAGGGTGACGGGATCGGCCGCCGCATTGAGGGAAAGCGAACCGAGCAGGCACGCCAGGGCGGCGTGGCGGAAACGGTTGAGAAGTCGAACAGGCATGGATTCTCCCCGTGGGTTACAAATGCGAATGTAACCAATTATATCTTCGCGGGAGCCTCGGGCCTATCGGAAAAGTCCACGGCCCTGTCAGGCAGGGCCGTGGCAGACGCTTCACGCCGGTTCGCCGGCTTCCTCCGGCTCGCTGGCTGCGCGGGTTTCGCCGCTGGCGGCGGCATCCCGGCGACGGATGTATTTCCAGTCCGCTTCGTCGATATAGATGCCGTTCGGGCCGCTACCGCCTTCCAGGTCGATCGCCACGTGTGCGGAAACCTGCGGCTTCACGCTCGCCAGGATCGGCACGAAGCCCAGTTGCAGGCTGGTCTCCAGCAGCGCGGCCTGGTTGCGCTCGTCGATGTCCGCCGCCTCGTCCAGGTAGTAGGGCAGGCGCACGCGCCCGGCCTGCTCGCGGTCCATCAGGTGCAGCAACAGGTACATGTTGGTCAGCGCCTTGATGGTCATGGTGGTGCCGTTGGAGGCGGCGCCGTCGATGTCGGTGTGCATGATCGGCTGGCCGTTGACCTTGGTGATCTCGAAGGCCAGTTCGAACAGGTCCTTCAGGCCCAACTGGTTGTGGTTGGCGGCGACCAGGCGGGCCAGGTATTCCTTGGCCTCCTCGTTCTTCGCGTCCTGCTCGGCGCTCTGGGTCAGGTCGAACACCGAGAGGTTCTCGCCTTCCTCGTACTGGCCGGCGCTGTGGATGATCTGGTCGATGTGCTTGAGCGCATCCTTGTTCGGCGCGAGGACGATGCGGAAGCTCTGCAGGTTGGAAACCTGGCGCTTGTTGATCTCGCGGTTGAACAGGGCCAACTGGTGTTCCAGGTTGTCGTAGTCGCTGCGGATGTTGCGCAGGGTCCGGGCGATGTCGGTGACCGCCGCGCGGCGCGCCTTGGCCAGCGTCAGGGCCTCGTCCTGGCGATGCGCGTAGGCGTTGATCAACAGCTTCAGGCGGCGCTCGGTGTCGTCTTCGCTATCGAACTTGGCGACGCCCTTCAGGCGCACCTGGGCGTACAGCGCCTCGATCTGCCCGTCGATGCGCTGCAGCGCCTGCCAGGTGTCTTGGTAGTCGTTGAGCAGCGGCAGCAGGTTGTCCAGCGAGTCGTCCACCGGCTCCATGAACGGCGTGCCGAAGGGCAGGTCGGCCGGCAGTAGCTGGCGGCGGCGCAGGGCATCTTCCAGGGTGCGCTCCTTGGCCTCCAGGTCGCCCAGTTGCCGGGCCACCAGTTGCAGGCGCGCGGAGAGTTGCTGGACGCGCTCGGCGAAGGCGTCGCTGGAGCGCTTGAGTTCGTCCTGGGACGCCTCCAGCTGGGCCAGTTCGGCGAGCTTCTCGGGCTCCTCGGCGGTCAGCGTCTGGGTGCGGCGGAAGTCTTCCAGGGCCTTCTGCGCATCCAGCACGTCCTGGTACAGCTTCTCTGCCTGGGCCTTGCTCGCGGCGCGGTCGGCGGCGACGCTCTGCTGGGTCTTGAGCTGCTTCAGCTCCTTCTCCAGGCGCTCCTTCTGGTCGCGCAGGGCGGCGCGGTCGGCCAGGGCCTGCAACGCCGGCGGTTCGATGTGCGACAGGTCGATGCTCAGGCCAGGGGCTTCGAAATGCTCGCCCTTGAAGTGGTCGAGGATGGCTTCGACGCTCTTCACCCAGACGTCGCCGTCATCCAGGTTCACCCCGTTCTCGCCGAGCGGCAGGCTGAACAGCGCGCCGTTGAACAGACGCATCAGGCGTTCCACGTCCTGCTGGCTGAACTCCTCGCGCAGGCGTGCGTAGCTGTTGTTGTCGGCGTGTTCGAGCTGCTGGCGGACGTTCTTCAGGCGTTTTTCCAGGTCGCGCAGGCGCTCTTCCAGGTCTTCGCTGGAGAACTGCCGCGAATGGGCCAGGGCGCCGGCCAGTTCGTCGTGGGCATCCTTGGCGGCGAGCAGCTGTTGTTCGAGGACCTTGGCGTCGTCGACCAGGGCGAAGCGGGTCTTGAGCACCGACAGCTCGCCGAGCCAGCGCTGGATGCCGGCGATCTCGCGCTCCAGGCGCATCAGCTCCTGGGTGCCGCCACGCTGTTCGTTCTGCAGGCCGTCCTGCTCGGCGCGGTATTGCTCGTGCTGGATCAGCAGTTCCTCGCGGCGCGCCCCGGCGTAGTCGTGCCAGGTGCCGAGCAGGCTGTCGAGCAGCGGTGAAAGGCGGTGCATCTTGCCGCGCAGTACGTCGCGCTGGGTCACGCCGTTGGCCAGGGCTTCCACCAGCGGGCCGGCGGCGACCAGCGCCTGGTAGTCCTGCTCCATCCGCCGCACGTCGCGGAAGGCCTCCTCGCAGGCGGCGATGTAGTCGACATTACCCGAGCGCAGGCTGTGCTCGAAGGCGTCGAGGAACAGCTGCTTGAGCTTGGCCGCGGTGATCTCGCGCATGTGCAGCAGGTTGATGAACAGCGAGCGGAAGGTCTTCAGGCTCTGCTCGCTGGTGGAGCGCAGCGGGATCATGGTCAGGTCGAGCGGGATCGACGTGTGCCCGCCGACCAGCAGGCGGCGCAGCTCTTCCGGCTTCACCTCGTAGGCCTTGATGCCTTCGCGCTCAAGGTTGGCGAACAGCTCGCGCTGGCGCAGGCAGGTACCGTTCTTCTGGTAGTGGTCCAGGCTCAGCTCGCCGGCGTAGGCGAAGAACTGGTGGCCGAAGCCGCCGCCCGGGCCGCGCCCGGCCACGCCGATCACGTGCGGACCGTGGGGCAGCATCAGTTCGAGGAGGATGTAGCTGGTGTCCGAGGCGAAGTAGAAGCGCCGCGACTGCTCCATGCTGTACTTGCCGAAGCTCATGTCCGACAGGCGGGCAAGGATCGGGAACTGCAGGGCGTTGATCGAGGCGCTCTTGCCCAGGTTGTTGGCGCCGTAGATCGACAGCGGGTTTTCCAGCGGGAAGATACCCAGGCTGTAGCCGGCGGTATTGAGCAGGGCGAAGCGGCGGATGCCGTAGCGGGTCTGGCTCATGCGTCAGCCTCCTGTTGCGCGTGTTCTTCGGCGATGGCGCGGGCGAGAGCGTCTTCCTCGCTCTCTTCGGACAATTCTTCGTCGCTGGCCATCAGCGGTTCGATCTCGCCGTCATCGACCAGCACCGGCGTCTGCAACGGCAGGTCGGCGTGCAGGCTGGCGGACAGGTTGCGGTCCTGCTGCACCGACAGGCAGACGTCGAGGAAACGGTGCATCGGCGGCATGAAGCGGTACACGCCGCTGTCCTCGGAGGCGAAGCCGAGCTGGGTCAGGCGGCGCATGACCTTCTCTTCCAGTTCTTCCTGGGTCTGCACCTCGGCCTGGAGGAACAGGTCGCGGTATTTCTCCAGCAGCGGCGGCAGCTCTTCGCGGCCGATGCTGCCGCCGTCCAGCACGGACAGCGGGTCGCGGCCCTGGTCGGCGAGGTGTTCGACGAGGATGAAGGTGAACAGCGCCAGGCGTTGGGCGGTCTTGTTCACCTGGGCGCCGACCTGCTCCGGGACGAAGTAGTAGAAGCCGCGGGTGTCGCAGACCAGCTCGAAGCCCATGGCGCGGAACAGGCCGCGGTACTGGTCCTGGTGCGAGGACAGCTGGGTGTACAGCTCGGGGTCGCGGTGGCTGATGTGGTAGCCCTTGAACAGCTCGCGGAAGATTGGCGCGAGCTGGGTCAGTTCGGAGAGATCAAGATGCATGGGTTTCGCTCGCGGAAAGGGTGTCTGCGTCCCTGGCCTGGCCCTTGTCCTTGGCGGCGGGGTTCAGGGCGAAGGAGCAGAGGCTGACGCAATGTTCGGTGGTTTCGTACTCGCGGCGTTGCAGGCGTTCGCGCTGGAAGCGCGCGTCGCGCGACAGCCGGGAGAACCAGTAGAGCAACTCGTCGGTGGCGCCGTCCGGTTCCTGGGCCAGCAGCCATTGCATGAGGTCCGGCAGCGGCAGCGCCGCCTGGCAGCGTTCGATCATTTCCCGCGCGGTCCGCGGTGGTCGCGCCGGCCCGTTGCTCTTGCGCGTGCCGCTGGACTTGGGGAACTGCGCCGGCTTCGGCTCGAAGCGGGCGAGGGCGAAGACGTAGCTCTCGACCTGCGAGGCGGTGCCGAGGAAGGTGCTCTGCGGCCGGGTGAACAGCGGCATCGCCGCCTGCGGCACGGCATCCAGGCCCTTGCGCCGGATCGCCGCCAGCGCCAGGGCGGCGCCACGGGTCACCGCGTTGTGCCGGCGCGCTTCCTCGCGCAGCGGCAGCAATAATTCGCGGGCGCGGCGCAAGGTCAGCTGGGCGTTGGTCTGCATCTCGAGGATGCGCGCGTGGGTGCGCAGCACCAGGTCGTCGTCGACCAGGTGGCCGAGGCGCTGCTGTTCGCCGAGCAGGCGCAGCAGGACCTGTTCGACCCGCCGCACGCCCTGCTCGAAGGCGCCGTCGGCGCTGACCAGTTGGATCATCGGCTCGACGTACTCGTCCCAGGTCGCCAGGACCTCCGCGTAGCGCTGCGCCAGGGGAATCTGCCGGTCGCTGGTCTTGGCCCGCTCGGCCACGCCGATCAGTGCCTGCTCGTCATTGCCGAGCTTCTTCAGTACATCGCGCACGCGCATGTCGAGCAGTCGCAGCTGGCGCGCCAGGTCCTGGCTGTCGCGGGTCTCGAAGGCGTCCTGGATGTACCCGGCGAGGCGCTCCAGATGGCGCAGGTAGGCCTCGATCTCCAGGCACAGACCAAGGCGATGCTCGTGGCGCAGGTAGGCGAGGAAGTCGTGGATCTGCGCGTTCAGCTCGAAACGGTTGGGGCTCTTGGCCACCGGGACCAGGATATCCAGGCGGATCCACTGGTCGAGCAGGGCGGTGATTTCCGCCGGGTTGCTTTCCGGTAACTGGGTGTTCAACTGGCTGCGCAGTTCCGCCAGGCTCAGGGTGCCGGCATCGAAGCGCTCGCAGAGAGGCTCGAGCAGGGCCCAGTGTTCGGCAAGCGCACGCAGTACGCGTCGGGGGTCGATCATCGGGAGGGCCGGTCCGTGGAAAAAGCGCCGATTGTACTGCAAAGGCACGGGCGACGCAGACGCCGCCGATGAGTGCGATGCAGGCCGTCGACACGTCTGCGGCGCAGGTACGGGCCCGGTATCGGTGGATGGCATCTGGCTATCACCGAAGTGTCGAAAAGCGGCAGTTTATGACTGCGTAAGGACTTTCCTGCCCCGCCTGGTCCGGGGAATGGGGCTTCCAGGGGCTGGCACGCTTTCTGCTGAAGTCCCCTGGCCTGTCTATTCCAAATGAATGCCGACTCTTGAACGACGCCGCCTACGCCGAGGCCCGCTGGGCCGAACTGCAGAACCAGGGTGACCTTGCCTGGGACCTGGATGCCATCACCAACCGCAGCGAGGCGATCGCCTTCCTCAAACGTTTCGAGAACCGCCTGTGCATCTACTCGGCCTATGTCGAGAAGCTCTACAGCAACTACAGCTTCGTGATTCCCGAGAGCGACCATGGCGGCATCACCATCCTGCCCAGCGAGCAGGCCTGGCACGACACCTTCCACGATATCCCGCTGGCCGCGGTGGAGCCCACCGGGATCCATATCCTGCCGGGCGAGACCATGGGCTATCGCGGGCTCTACCTGAAGATTCCCGGCGAGCACCGCCTGGTGGCGTCGAAGGAATTGCCGTTCCAGGAAGGGTTGAAACTGCTGATCCAGCGTTACCAGGCTCACGACGACGTGTTCCTGCCGATCCTGGTCAAGGGCGACCTGCGCGAGTACGAAGCGCGCATGCCCTCGCTACACCTGCACCGGATCAACCCCGCCCGCCTCAGCGCACACTCCCTGCTCAGCCTCAACGCCATCAAGGGCGCCATCGCCGACCATCTGATCGGCCTGTTCCGCCAGCAGTGAAAGGCTGACGTTACCCCCGTGTGACGATGGGTAACATCCATCCTGGCCGAGCGACCGCTCATCCGCTGCAGCGAGCGCGGCGACCGCGTCGTTCGCCGGTTTTTCTCGACTATGGGTCGGCCCCGATTCGCCCGGGGCTTTCTATAGTGACTACAGGTCGCAGTGTCTCTGCCGTCGGCCACGAGAAGAACAAGAGGTGAGCCCATGTCCCGTCGTCTGCCCTTCCTGCTGCGTTGCGCGCTGTTCTGCGGCGCCGGTCTGCTGGCTGCCACCGCCCAGGCGAGGATGGAGTCGCTGGACGACGACCAGCTTTCCGACGTGGTCGGCCAGGCCTTCATCAACCTCACCACCGACGCCGCCAACGGACTGAACTTCACCCGCATCAACTTCGGCGCCGACATCGAGACCCAACTGAACATGAAGAAGCTGCAGTTGGGCCAGTACAACCGCAGCGGCGAGCTTGCCGGCAGTGCCGACATCGCCATCGACAACTTCGCCCTGGGCACGGTCAACGACACCACCGGCGCGATCAACCCGTTCCTCATCAGCAATCCCTACATCGAGTTCGCCTACGACGGCAGCAAGATGGTCGGCATCCGTATCGGTTTCGGCGAAGCCAAGGGCTACCTCTCGGGCGATATCAAGACCCTCACCGGCAACGTGCCGGTGGACCTGTACGGCACCGGCAGCCAACTGGGAGGCAGCATTTCCTGCGGCCTGCTGGCCCTCGACTGCCTGGCGGCGAAGACCGCCATCACTCTCACCGGCAGCTCTCAGTACACCGCCCAGGCAGAGCTGGTGAACAGCTCCGGCAACCCCGACCCGATCCGCGCTGCCATGATCGGCCTGAAGAACGGCACGGCCCTGGACATGCACGACAGCACCATCATCGGCAGCCTGGTGAACGTCCTGCTGCCCTTCCTGACCTCCAACGACTGCAAGCTGATGGGCGCCCAGACATGCTTCAACCTGGCCCAGTACCAGTCGTTCCCGATCGGCACCGTGGATCCGAACAACGCGCAGAACTTCATCGACTCGTCGAAAGGCTTCTTCATCTCGATGCAGAGCCAGAACGTCCAGTGGCGCGACCAGCAGGATCCCTCCAAGCTGGTCGCCGCGCTGGCCGGTGCCTTCCTCAACATGTCGCGCAACGCCGATGGAACGGCGCCGATCAAGGTCGACTTCGGTCAGGCCTTCAATGGCATTCCACGGCAGGACACCTGCCTGGGCGGCCTGAACAAGGGCTGCTGAGATGAGTCGCGCCTGCCTGCTCGCGGCCCTGCTGGCCGCCCCCTTCGCCCATGCCGAGATGACAGCGCTCGACGACGAGCAACTGTCGGACGTGCAGGGTGCCGGCATCGGCTTCGTCCTCGACAGCGCCATGGTCGACGGCAACAAGGCCACCATCGCGATCAATGGCGTGACCAACACCGCCACCGGGCAGAACGTGCCGATCACGGTAAAGGAGCTGTACGTCGCCGCCACTGGCAGCAACAAGGGCAGCACCCTGGCGCCGGTGACTCTCGGCCGTCTCAATTTCCCGTTCAAGCTGAGTCTGGCCAAGGGTTCGGTGCTGACCACCCAGCTCGACGACGGGCGGGTGGTCAGCACCTTGCCGGACACCGCGGACGTGATCGAGCTGGCTTTCCCCAGCCTGGTGAGCGGCGCCGGCGGCCAGCCGTGCATCGCTGGTTACGCCGGTGCCGGCAGCAACTGCTCGAGCCGGGCCAGCGAAAAGGTCGACGCCGGCATCCGCTTCGACTTCGGCGTCACTTCCACGCGCACCGATGTGCTCAACCTGGACTTCTCCGAACTGGCGATGGACGGTTCCTACCTGCGCTTCTGGGGCGCCAACGCACGCAGCCAACTGGTTGGCGAGATGCGCCTGAACCTCTACGCCAAGACTTTCGAGATCATGTCCTGCGGTGCTGGCTCGCCCAGTTGCGTCAGCGCCGCCGAGCAGGCCGCGCGCACCGTCTACCTGACCAACGCCTATGCCAGCGTCGCGCTTGGCTACGGGAAGTCGCAGCCGTTGCTGTTCTCGGTCACCGCCGACGGCAACTTCACTTTCGAACTGCCCAAGCTGACCCTGGCCAACGCCGCTGACTTCTACGCCAATGCGCCGCGCACCAGCCTGGTGATCGAGAACCTCAACATCGGTGGTACCCGGCCAGGCTACGGGCAGGTACCGACCGGCGGCTACAACATGGGCCGCAACGAGATATCCGGGCTCAGCTTCAACTACCTGAAGGTGACGTCGCACAACCTCTGAGGTGGCGGCGGGAAACGAGGTACGCAGCACATGGCCAAGCAGACTCATCCACTGGCAGGCGGCATCGGCATCCTCGCGGCGCTGGCGCTGCTGTTCAGCGCATCGGCCGGGGCCGAGTTGCGCTCGCTGGGCGATAGCGATCTGGACGACGTGGTCGGCCAGGCCGGGATCAGCATCAGCGCCTCGCTCAATCTCCAGGAAAATCCTTCGCAGACGCGCTGCGCCGGCGGCTGCGGCGCGCGCCTGGCGATCCAGCCGGCCGGCAGCGGCAACAACTACCTGGTGATCGACGATATCAGCGGCAAGTTCAGCTTCGACGAAGTCACCCTGGACGTGGTGACCATCAAGGACGGTTTCGGCGGCGACGGCGCCGCCTTCAACCGCCCGGTGCTGCGCGTCGGCCTGAAGGACACCAGCTTCCAGGACCTGCGCTTCACCATCGCTGGCGCCAACAAGGCGCGCGGTACCGATCCCGGGCTGGTGCAGACCAACCTGGTCAGCGCACGCATCGACGGCACCCTCAAGCTGCAGGGCAACGTCAATATCTTCACCGTCGCCCCGCGTTGAGGGCGAACCGTCGCATGGCGGGACAAAGCCGCTCCGCCGAGGTCGAAGAACCGCTATCATTGCCTGCCTGAACGCCGGGGGCGAAACCGTCCCCGCGCATCGCCTAATTGCCGGTGCCCGAGATTTGATCGAAGAACAGCGTCGCCGCGCCTTCCTGGGCGCGATGCAGATAACCAGTTGGCTGCCCCGCCAGCCGTTGCCGTTCGCCGCACCCTCGCGGCCGGAGTTGCTGGAGACCCCGCCCCGGGAAGAGCCGGCGGTGCCTGTGCGTGCGCGCGCCGCGATCGATGCGCCGCAGGCCCGCGTCCCGCAAGCCGAGGCGCCGGCCAGCGCGCCGAGCGTGGCTCCCGCCGCGCCCGTGGAAGGCCGCGGGATCCCGATCAGCCTGCCGAAGCCGGGCGCCCCGGCGGCGAAGAAAGCCGAGCCGGTCGCGCCGGTCGAAGAGGCCCCGGCCGAGCCGCCGGCGGTCCAGGCCCCGCCGCCGCGCTTCGCCTTGCAACTGCTGCAGGCGGGCTCCTGCACCCTGCTGGTCGAACTGCCCACCGGCGAACCCTTCGCCAGCCGCGATCCGGGTTACCTGCTGCTGCGCGACCTGCTGCGCGCCGCCGGCCTGCCGGACAGCCCGCGGCTGATCGGCGAACCGGTACGCTGGCCGCTGCTGGCGCGCGGCAACCTCGACCAGGGGCCGCAGGCGGCCCTGGAGTTCGTCCAGAGCTTCGTCGCCGCGCGCATGGAGGAGAGCGAGCGTAGCCGCTGCCTGTGGTTGGTCGGCCTGCCGGCGATCCGCTTCGCCGGCGAGGGCGACGAGGGCAGCCTGTTCCGCGAGCTGCAGGTGGACGGTCTGGGCGCAACCTGGGCCGTGCCAGGCCTGGAAGCCCTCATGGAAGAACCCGCCCTCAAGGGCGAGCTGTGGCGCGCCATGCGCCGTGTCCGTCAGCGCTGGTCGAGCGAGATTCAATGAGCGATGCGATTTCCTTCCGCCCGATGACCGAGGCGGACCTCGATGCCGTGCTGAAAATCGAATATGCCGCCTTCAGCCACCCCTGGACCCGTGGCATCTTCAGCGAAGGCCTGAAGAACTACCATTGCTGGCTGATGTTCGAGGGTAGCCAGCAGGTCGGCCATGGCGTCATCCAGATCATCCTCGACGAGGCGCACCTGCTGAATATCACGGTGAAGCCCGAAAGCCAGGGGCGTGGCCTCGGTCTGCGCCTGCTCGAACACCTGATGCGCGAGGCGGCCGGCCACCAGGCTCGCGAATGCTTCCTCGAAGTGCGCGCTTCCAACCAGGCCGCCTACCGCCTCTACGAACGCTACGGTTTCAACGAGATCGGCCGCCGTCGCGACTACTACCCCGCCGTCGGCGGGCGCGAAGACGCCCTGGTCATGGCCTGTACCCTGTTCGACTGAGGCTTGCTCCGCTTCCCTGCCGGCAACTAGCTATCACTTGGAGTAGCTGGCTGGCCTTCTGGCACCGCCGTACCCTTACCAGCATTCCGATTCTCGCCTGCATACCGCAGGCAGGTCCCTTCATGCGGTAACCCTTCGCGGGAGTGCGAAGTCAGGTCGACAGCGGCCGGTGGCAGGATGCGCAGACTGGAGCCCCCCATGTGCGACACCCTGATCCTTCGCCACCAGGGCCAGACCTGGTTCGCCAAGAACAGTGACCGCGAGCCCGCCGAACCGCAGCGTCTGCTGCGCCTGCCGGCGGTGCGCAACGATCCGGAAGCGCGCTTGCGCACCACCTATCTCGACATTCCCCAGACCGCCCAGCGACATGCGCTGGTGATCAGCCAGCCGAGCTGGATCTGGGGCGCGGAAATGGGCGTCAATGAGCACGGCGTGGCCATCGGCAACGAAGCGGTGTTCACCAAGCTGACCCGTCAGCGCGGCACCGCGCTGCTCGGCATGGACCTGCTGCGCCTGGGACTGGAGCGCGGCGCCAGCGCCCGCGAGGCGCTAGAGGTGATCACCGGGTTGTTGCAGCGTTACGGCCAGGGCGGCCCGGCCGGCTACCGCGACAAGCGCATCCGCTACGACAACAGCTTCCTCATCGCCGACCCCGGCGAAGCCTGGGTGCTGGAAACCGCCGGCAACCTGTGGGCGGCGAAGAAGGTCGAGCGCTGGGCCATCTCCAACGCCCTGACCCTTGGCCACGAATTCGACCTGTGCAGCCGCGACCTCGAGGACCAGGCTCGCCGCCAGGGCTGCTGGGATGGTCGCGGCGACTTCCACTTCGCGCGGGTCTTCGACACCCGCCTGCTACCCTGGGTCGGCGGCGCGCACCGGCGCTGTCGGATCAACCAGCGCTTCCTCGACAGCCTGCCTGGTGAGCCGGACTGGCACGCGCTGTTCGCCGCGCTGCGCCACCATGGCCCGCGCGGGGACCACTTCCGCCGCCACAACAACCGCCAGGTATGCATGCACGCCGGCAGCTTCTGGCGGCCTTCGCAGACCACCGCCAGTCTGGTCGCCCGCTTGCGCGACGACGGCCCGCTGCTGGCCGCCACCGGTACTTCGGCGCCGTGCCTGGGACTGTTCCAGCCGCTGTCCTTCGATCCGGCCTCCGGCGCCGCCGTGCTCAGCCAGCCGCGCGAGGCGGTACAGGAGTCCCCCTGGTGGCGCTTCGAGGCGGTGCACCGCCGCGCGCTCACCGACCGCGCCTTCCGCCGGCTCCTGCGCAGCGGCCGCGATTGGCTGGAACGGGAACTCTTCGCCGACCTCGAACAGCCCGACTGGCCGCGCCTGGCAGAGGATGCCGCAGCCTGGCACGCCTGTTGGCATGATCAGGTCGCCATGCAGCCGCTGGCGCAGCAGCGCTGGTGGCGTAGCCACGCCGCGCTGTGACGCTTGTCAAACGGGCATCGCCTTCCGTAAGGTGCTGCACCGGTCAAACGAGGGGCATGCCATGAGCGACTTGCAGCAACTGTTCGAGAACAACGTCCGCTGGGCCGAAGCGATCAAGCAGGAAGACCCGGACTTCTTCGCCAAGCTGGCCCGCCAGCAGACCCCCGAGTACCTCTGGATCGGCTGCTCCGACGCGCGGGTGCCGGCCAACGAAATCGTCGGCATGCTGCCCGGCGACCTGTTCGTCCATCGCAACGTCGCCAACGTCGTGCTGCACACCGACCTCAACTGCCTGTCGGTGATCCAGTTCGCCGTCGACGTGCTCAAGGTCAAGCACATCCTGGTCACCGGCCACTACGGCTGCGGCGGCGTGCGCGCCTCCCTGCACAACGACCAGCTCGGCCTGATCGACGGCTGGCTGCGCAGCATTCGCGACCTCGCCTACGAATACCGCGAGCACCTGGAGCAGTTGCCGACCGAGGAAGAGCGCGTCGACCGCCTCTGCGAGCTCAACGTGATCCAGCAGGTGGCCAACGTCAGCCACACCAGCATCGTCCAGAACGCCTGGCACCGCGGCCAGTCGCTGTCCGTGCATGGCTGCATCTACGGGATCAAGGATGGCCTGTGGAAGAACCTCAACGTCACCGTCAGCGGCCTCGACCAGTTGCCGCCGCAGTATCGCTTGAGTCCGCTGGGCGGTTGCTGCTGAGAGAGGCGGAAGCTCTTTCCCACGAGTTCCCCTCTCCCTGGAGGGACAGGGGAACTGTCGAGGACGGCTTCAGAACTCCACGCTATACGTCAGGCTGTAGGTCCGCCCCCGTCCCTTGTAGTCGAACAGTCCCGCTGGTGCGAGCCCGCCGTAGTAGACCTGCGCGCGTTGTCCCCAGACCGTGGTGTAGTCCTTGTCCAGCAGGTTCTGGATGCCCGCGGTGAGGGTGCCCACCGGCAGCGCCTGGGTGCCGAGCAGGTCGAACAGCGCGTAGCCGTCGATCTTGTTGCCCGCCTCGTCGTTCAGGTTGAAGGTGCGCACGCCCTGCAGGCGCAGGCTGCGCTGGTCGTCCTTCCAGCCGACGAAGGCGCCGGCCTTGGACGGGCTGGCCGAGGTCACGTCCTGCTTCAGCCAGCGGCCGTCGACCTTCTCCTGGGAGCGGATGGCCAGGCCGTTGACGCCGACCTGCCAGTGATCGTCCAGCCAGTAGGTAGCCTGGCCCTCCAGGCCGTAGTTGCGCTTCTTGGTGTCCTGCTGCAGCACCGCCAGGGTCTTCGAGTCGTACTTGATGCTCTTGTCCGACCAAGAATAGAACGCCGCCACCTGGGTATCCAGGGCACCGTCGGTGTGCCGCCAGCCCAGCTCGACCTGCTTGGTCTTGATCCCGTCCAGCGGCGAGTCGTTCACGCTGACCCCCTGCAACAGCGGGTAGTGGCCATTGCCGTCGGCTGCGCCGTAGCGTCCGAAACCGTAGTACTTGGCCGGATCCGGCAGCTCGAAGCCTTCGCTGTAGTTGGCCCAGACCTGTTGTTGCAGGTTCAGCTTGTAGATGGCGCCGACGTTGACCAGGTTGACGTCGTAGTCCTTGCTCCCGCCCGGAACCGCGTCGGCGGTCTTGCCGAGGCCGTTGGCGATGAGGATCTGCTGGTTCGCCGCAACGAAGTCGCTGACGTCGGTGCTCATCGACTGGCGCCGCACGCCGGCACTCAGGGTCAGGTCGTCGGTGGCCTTCCAACTGCCCTGGAGGAAGAAGGCGCGGCTGTCGGTATCGATGTCCGGGTAGCGGCCCAGCTTGGCCTGTTCACTGGCTACCAGCCCGCCGCTGGCGGCGGCGAGCGGCAGGTTGAAGAGCATCTGGTCGGACGTGAATTTTTCCCGGTCCAGGTCCACCCCGTAGGTCAGGCTGGCGCGCTCCCAGGTCTTCACCAGGGCCAGTTTCATCCCGTAGTAGTCGGTGTCCTGCTGCGAGGCCGAGTAGTAGGAGGTGCCGTAGTTGATCGCGCCGGTATTGCTGTAGCGGATGGTAGGGAAGGGATTGAAGGCCATCTTCTCGTTGCGGTAGTAGGCCTGCAGGTAGAGGTCGTGACCCAGCACTTCCGGCGCGTGGTAGGTGGCGTTGAACTGATGGCGCTTGCTCTCCGGCTCGCGGTCGAGGTCGACGCCGCCCTTGATCGAATAGGGTGCCCGTCCGCGCAGGGCGTCGAAGTTGCGCCCAAGATCGAGGCCGCGGTCGCCGTCGTAGCCGGAGTCGTAGTACTGCAGGCCGAGATCGAGGCTGTGGCCATTGGCGAAAGTGAAGCCAAGGCTGCCCATCAGGTCCACCGACCTGTTGTACTGCAGGTCGGTCTGGGTGATGTCCGTCAGTACCTGGTCGCCACTGCCGTCGTAGGCCGCGCCGTTCTTCTGGTAGGCGATGGCCAGGCGGCCGTTGAACAGGTCGTTGCCGCCGCTGATCGACTGCGCCGCGCGCAGGTCGTGGTCCTCATGGCTCTGGAAGCCGCTGCGGGCGCCCAGCTCGGTGTTGAAGCGAGTGTCGCCGCCGACGCCCTTCTTGGTCACGATGTTGATGATCCCGCCGGTGGCGCCGCCGCCGTACACCGCGCTGGCGCCGGACATCACCTCGATGCGCTCGATGTTGAATGGGTCGATGGAGTCGAACTGCCGGCTGATGCCCCGTGAACTGTTCAGCGACACCCCGTCGATCATCACCAGTACGCTGCGTCCGCGCAGATTCTGGCCGTTGTTGGTACGACCCTGGGAGCCGATATCCAGGCCCGGGATCAATTGTCCCAACGCCTCCTTCAGCGGCACGCCGGCCTGGGTCTGCTGGTCCAGTTGCTCGCGCTCGATCACCCAGACCGTGCCGGGCAACTCGCTGATGCTGGTCGGCGCGCGCGAGCCGATCACCACCATCTGCTGCTCCACCGGATCGGCAGCCAGCGCAGGAGCGGAAAACGAAGCGAAGAGGGACAGGGAAAGCGCCAGGGGAGCCGGGCGCAAAGGGATGGAGCGGGGCATGAGGAGATTTCCGAGTTGCTGTTGTTTTGATGGGCGGCAAAGCTAAACAAATCGATAATGATTATCAAATGATTCGAACTGTTTCAATGAGGCATGCCTGGCATCCAAAGCAAGATGAAATGCCTGACACGGGGCGCTGCGCATGGCGTGGCCCTACAGCGGATCCTCGGGCATTCCTCGATGATGATGCGGTATGCACATCTGTCGCCGGAGCACTTGGAATCGGCGATGCGCTTTTCTCCGATTACTCAGTCTGGCTACAAATTGACCACATGAGGATCTGTGGTAATCTGTAGTGAAGTTAACGCTTAACGTTAAGGGTTAATTAATGATTCTGACCTTTCGCTGCGACGAGACTCGTCAGCTTTTTGAGACGGGTCTTTCGAGGCGGTGGGGAGCGATCCTCACAGTCGCTACGCGTAAGCTCGCAATGCTTCATGCGGCTACGGAGCTTCGAGACCTGCGCTCTCCACCTGGAAACCGGTTGGAGCCGTTGCAGGGAAAGCGGGCGGGCCAACATAGCATCAGGATCAATGACCAGTGGCGTGTCTGTTTCGTCTGGACGGATGCGGGTCCCGAAGAAGTCGAAATAGTTGATTACCACTGAGGAGGTGGACCATGGCTACCAATGGTATGCGCCCCATCCATCCTGGGGAAATATTGCGCGATGAGTTTCTGATGGAGTTTGATATCTCTCCAGCTGCTCTAGCACGCGCTTTGAAAGTCTCCGCTCCGACAGTGAACGATATCGTTCGTGAGCAGCGTGGTATCTCCGCAGATATGGCGATTCGTCTGGGGCGTTACTTTGATACGTCCGCTCAGTTCTGGATGAATCTCCAGAGTGAGTATTCGTTAGCAACTGCTTATGCGGCGAATGGCAAGCAGATCGAACATGAGATTGAGCCGCTGCTTGCTCACGGATAGCAGTGACGTTGATCGTAGAGCCCCGCAGATGCGGGGCTTTTTTATGCGAACCGTAAATCGGTAAAGGGGGGCGTAGACGGTTTGTAGTCGGTTTGTAGTCTGCCGACCAAAACAAAAAGGGGTTAGCTTGCGCTAACCCCTTGAAAAATATGGTGGCTACACCGGGACTTGAACCTGGGACATCAGCATTATGAATCCGTTACGCCCTTCCCCGTTGGGCCAGAGAGCCCCATAGAACGGGTTTTATAGCCACCTTCTAACCTCACTAAGCCAGAGCCTTTCGGGAAAAGCTGGCCATGTAGTCACCTTTGCTTTATCCGTGTTTTGCCGTTACCCTAGCCTGATAGCCCCCTGCCAGCAGGCTTCTCAAGGAGTGAGTGTGCGTTCTAATTATCACATTATATCTAAGGCCAAATAGTATGGCTCTGGATATCTCTTTCGCTGATAAGAAGATAAGGTCTATATGCCTAAAAGAGTCAGCAGCCAAGAGGAATTTACCGCTAGCAGCAGTTAGAATCCTTCACAGAAGGATAGATGATATCTGTGCAGCAGATAATCTATTTGATCTCCCGTTCTCACTAGAGTTCTTATCTAAAATTCCTCCAGGTTCATTCTCCATGCCGCTATCCGAGGGATATCATGCAATTTTTTGTGCCGTTGATCTGAAAATGCCTCTGGACCCGCATGGCAATGTAAACTGGCAAATGGTACGTAGAATTAAACTCATGGAGATATCTAAAGATGCTTGAGATATCAAAGTTTACGCATGGATCAGTCTGCCCACCGGGAGAGACAATCTCTGACGTACTGGAGGAAAAGCAAATTAGTTTTTCTGACTTCGCAAATATGCTAGGCGGAAGTCATGAGCTTGCAGACTCATTGCTGAAAGGAGATGCAAGAATTAATGATGATCTTGCTATACGCTTATCAGAAGTTCTTGGTGCATCCCCAGGCTTTTGGCTTAGAAGAGAAAAACTATACGTAGAATTTTTGGAGGTGGTTAATAGCCCAATCTCCGAAGCAGAGAACCAATGGCTATCTGAACTACCAATTCCGAGCATGCAAAGATATGGCTGGATTCCGAAAACACGTTCACCGGCAAGAAACTTAATTAATTGCCTTAATTTTTTTGATGTTTCCAGCGTTGATTCTTGGAGAGAATCTTATAGAAGCACGCCGGAGCTCGCAAAATTTAGAACCTCTCAAGCATTTAGTCCTCAATTAGGGGCTGTTGCTGCATGGATAAAACAATGCGAGACAGAAGCAGATTTCTTGGATTGCGCCCCCTGGAACAAAGAGAAATTTGCTGAATCTCTCCATGAGATAAAAAAACTAACACTTGAACCAGACCCAAGTATTTTTCTACCAGAGTTGCAGCGCATTTGTGCAAAAAATGGCGTCGCTGTTGTTATTGCACGAACACCTAGTGGCTGCCAAGCAAGCGGAGCCACAAAATTTATATCAAACTCAAAAGCACTTCTAATGCTTAGTTTTAGATATTTATCCGACGATCACTTCTGGTTCACCTTCTACCATGAGGCCGCACATCTAATCCTCCATGATAAGGATAGTGTATTCGTAGAAGGAGGGAATAATAATGAAGATATCCGCGAAACAGAGGCCAATACCTTCTCTCAAAATTTTCTTATACCTCCAGATGTTTTGCCTGAGTTACCCGCATTAAAGGATAACATGAGGGGTGTACTTAAGCTTTCTAAGAGGCTTGGCATATCCCCGGGAATCATCGTTGGACAACTTCAATACCGAGGTATAATCAAACAGAACCACATGCAAAAGCTAAAGGTTAGATACCGCTGGACAGAAGAATAGCTAGCCGCGAAATTGAATATATTTCCCGGGGGACTTCTGCCAATTGCAGAGAGCGTCCTCTAGGACTTGCATACCGACATCAAGATAAGTGTCTAGGCTCACTATCCATTGATCAAGTGTTCTCCTAGACGCTTCACCATTAGTATGCCCTAAAAAAAGCAGCTTAGCCCCATCATAAGGGCCTGTAGCATTACCCATGTATGTGGAGTCGGCTTGGATGTTGGCAACGCCGACTTTCCCGATCATCGTAAGATAATCAAAGCGACCTGTTCTGCCGAAACGATAAACAGCACTCATCGACTCATATAGATCACGAAATGCCTGTCTCGGGTCTTGATTACGACGTTCAAGTGCTTTACCGAACAAATCTGTGTGAGAGCCGCTCGCAAGAACCCAATGAACATAACTCCTTAAAACAATACCAGTAAAACTCCTCCGTGCTGGATTCATCGATTCGTATTTTCTATGGTTTCCAAAACGATATTTCCTATCCGAAATTTCCTGGTAATTCCGCTCAAGCCACTCAACCATTCTATCAGGATTATAGGTTGCTCTTTTCCAGTCCCAGGTGAAACCTTGCCCGAGAGCACTATAAAAGACTTGCGCAAGTGACCATCCATCCTTACCACTCTTACCGAAATGAGTTGCCAGGAATATCAACCAACTAGCTTCGTCTATATTTCCATTTTTAGCATGAATTACCGCCGCTTTAATCGGATCAAACATATCACTTCCAGCTTCTCCTCTTAGGGGGCTCAGCCTTCTTTGCCGAATCACTTCAACGTATTTGATCCTTCTAATACTATCTATTAGCTGAGCAATGAGAGTCTCTCTGTTCTCAGGAAACTCAACCCCAGGCAATCCCCTCACTTCATTTGAATATGCTAATAATTGAGCGTCCAAATTACGAGCGGTTTCTATATCTCTCTTCCGCATCAGAGCACCTCAGCAGTTTGCTTGGCTATCCAGTCTCTAATTGACGCCCTAACCTTCGACGTCACCCCATAGCTGCTTTGAATATTATGATTAAATCCGAGAACCAAAATCGGATTATCCAAACTAACATCGGATATTCTATTTATAACCCCCTGATACGAAAAGCCTTTTACACTCGCAATATTATTCCTCTTTAGATCCCAATCTGGAATATTCTGCATATTTAGCTTGCGACCAATCATACCTTCAAACCTTTCCACAACGGTCTTTCCATTAAGAACTAGAACCCTTATCGGAGTACCCTTCATTATCTGCCCCAGCGTATTGCTGGAGGCATCAAGAAGAGCTCTCTTTTGAGCGCTAGTTAAAGCAGCCCACTTTGTATGCGTTGCAAAAGGAATCAAATCCAAGTGAACCGCATGAAAAAGCTTATTGTAATAAGATTTTGAAGTTCCACTAATTAATAAGTCAAGAGACTTAAACCAAGTGTTATACGGATTTCTAGAAAAGTACTCCCTACAAGACTCCTCGATAAGCTTAATATGTCCTTCTGAAATCTGCTCCCACTTTTCTAGACCAAGCGAATTCAGTGTATGAAACCGCCGCTCACCACCTTGGATCTCCTGATTTTGATTATCAACGAACTCTTTATTACTTGGATTTAAACCTAAGGTCGCTACTGCCGCTAGCGATGGATCACCAAACGATGGTATCGGAGCCGCCCAAGGTACAACGTCAGAGGCTAGTAATCTCTGATCTCTTAATAAGTCTATTAACTCTATTATTATTTTACGCATTTAGGCCTTAGCATGAAGGAGTATTTCCAGTTGTGCGGGTGCTGTCTCTATTGAGGGATCTTTGTCTTGCCTTCTTTTTTCTAGATATGACATATACACGTCGGAGATCATCTCACGTAGTATTCTCTCTATTTTCTCGGCTTCCACTTTATCCTTTGTATATGTGAAAAACTGGAAAACCCTTGCAAGATCAGCCCAATATTCATCAAGACAAAGATCCTTAACACTTATTTCCTCGCCGCCTCGTATTTTTCTCTCGGCCTCTAACAGCTTATTTATACTTGGCCACGGATCTCCCTCAGGCATAGCTGGCATTTTAGAAATCTGCTGAAAGCCACTATTCACATAACCTCTGGCTTCTTCAAAGTTTTTTTCGTAAAGATGCAGGCTTGTGACGTAGTGCTTATACTCTCCAATTTCACACCCCAAAGAGCGCGCTAAAATTTCCTGTATCATCGTGAAGGCAAACACATCATGCGGCAGGCCAAGATATACATCGTTCGACCTCATTGAAGTGAACATATGCAGCCTTTGCTTTCTAATTAAGAACTGAAGAGTACATGTGCATGGAATATCTTTCCTAGGCTTCAAGATATCCTTAGCATCAAAAAGCTGCACTACAGCTTGCCGCGATGTTTTTTTATCACTCAGCAATCTTATAACTGATTGGAGCTGATTTTTATTTCCCTCCCCCATCATCCGCGGGCCATATCCACCATAAACAGTGCGCCCATCATCGGAGCTGTCCTTGTACATGGGGATATAGTGACGGATAAAATTTAGATCCTTAGAGCCAGCCAAGTACCAAGCCAACTCACCAAGACAGCTAAACAACTTTCCCTTTCCCTCCGCCCGACTCAAGCGGGCACGAGGGTTTTTTAGATGAAGTAAAGCCCCAGTTATCTCAGTAAACGCCCCTTTGCTCGCTATTATTCTTTCTCTCTTTTTTAAGAGCCTGTCGTATACTTTATTAAGAAGATCATCCAATGTCTCTTCTTTTATATACATTCCCTATCCCTCGCGCCTGCCTTGGCCAACACAGGCTCAGAATAATTTAAGCTGTGGATTTACTTCCTTAACCCTTAAACCTAGATTCCCCTGCTCGGCCTTTAAATTTTTAGCACAAGATATTATTTTTCTTCTACACCCAGGAAGAGCCCCCAACTCCAGAGCCTTTATCCTTGCAGAAGTCGTTATGTCATAGTGCGGATATGATGCCGAATACTGATACCAGCTTCTCTTTAAACCTAAAAGCTTGGCGAAATCATGCAACTCTTCTAGCGTATCAGCTACTAAATGGCACCATTCTTTTCCTCTCCATTTTATTCTTACGTTATCTACGTAGATCGGCATATTCCTAGCCTTAAGTTTCGCCATTTAAACTCTGTCTAGATATTTAGCTAATACTTGTACCATTACTCCGGGCGTACCAGCGCCTAGCTACTTCCTGTGTGATCGCTATCCCGCGTTTGGATTGGCCAAGTTTCGATTGGCCTCATCGTAGTCAGGACTCGTCTGTCCTTGCTCAGGCATGACTTCACCCGTTAGGAGCCACCAGCGGTAGCTGGGGAACGCACGGGCTAAGGTCTCGATCTCGTCTGCCCCAATCCTCGCTTTTCCTCTCTTGATGTTTTGCCAGCGGACATAGTCCGTAGTTCCGGCTTCTGCAAGCTCTTTGATGCTTGCTGCCTGGAGCAATCGAAGCCCTCTATCAGAAAGACGCTCGGTCATTACAAAAAACCATAAATGTCCTATGTACACACGCCATTTGCTGTGTATTATGTACATGTGTAATTTGTACATATCGCATGAGGCAACCTGTTGCCGAGTATAGGGGGAATACATGGAAGAGTCTGGAATAGTGGGGTTCACCGTAACGGGTGCTGTGGAAAAGGTCACGGACTTCCGCACCGCGCCGTTCTGCTCGCAGGCGGTCTTCGCACAGATGCTGGGCTTGGAGGACATCACGGAAGACGTGGTGCGGGGCTGGGTGGAGACCAAGACGATCCCGACTGCCAAGATTGGCCGTCGCCGCGTGGTGAACCTGCACCGTATTCGCCGTGACCTCGACCGGGGCAAATCGATCTTCTGCCAGGGTGATTACGATGCCGAGTGATCGCCCAATGCCGATGGAAACCTTCCAATTCTGCTTCGCGGGCATCGTCGGCAGCGTTTCCGGCAGGGTCGTGACCTGGGGCGGCCTGACTGTCGATATCGACCAGATCGAGAATGCTTGGCTCCGTCGGGCGATTGAAGACTATCGCTGTGGTCGTAGGGGGCAGAAATGAGCCATGGCCGCCAGTCCCTACTACCTGCGCCAAACCCACGCCCCGGACTGCGCCTGCTCTGTGTGCTGGTCCGCAAGGCAGGCCACCCCATTGCACAGCCCGTCGCCGTGTCCGGACTGCCGGCCCCCTGGGCTGCCCTATCGGGAAGGTGGCCGTTGGCTCTGCCGTCCCCGTTCCTTCTGCGCGAAACACGACCCGTCCCGGCGTCCGCCGAAGTACTGGCACGTTGTGTACGACAGCGGGAAACCTACGCCCGGCGTTCGACTGCACAAACCTTTCGTCTTGGAGTGACTGCCTTATGAGACAGCCAACCGCACTGATTGCCTGCGAGTTCTCCGGGCGTGTCCGCGATGCTCTGGCCCGGGTTGGTTTTTACGCCGTGAGCTGTGATCTGCTGCCTTCGGAAACCGAAGGGGAACACGTCCAGGGGGATGTCCTGGAAATGCTGGACTGGGGGTGGGATCTGCTGATTGCCCACCCGCCCTGCACTGACCTGGCTACCTCGGGTGCCCGCTGGTTTCCCGAGAAAATTGCTGACGGTCGTCAGGCACGTGCCCTGGAGTTCGTTCGTACCCTGCTGTCGGCGCCTATTCGATTCAAGGCACTGGAGAACCCCAAGTCTGTGATTTCCAGCCATATTCGCAAGCCGGACCAGATCATCCAGCCCTGGATGTTCGGACATGGCGAGCGCAAGGAAACGCACCTCTGGTTGCAGAACCTGCCGCTTCTGGAGCCGACCCGTATCGTCGATGGACGTTCTCCGGTCGTGCATTACATGGCGCCAGGCCCTGACCGCTGGAAGGACCGTAGCCGGACCTATATCGGTATCGCCGAGGCGATGGCCGAGCAGTGGGGCCGATATGTGATGCGGGCCTTGGCGGAACCAGAATCTGTGAGTTTTCACCCCGAGCAGCAGGACCTGCTGCGTGTCCTGGAGGGCTGACCCATGCTCGCTGACACCCTGAAAGCGCTGCTCCTGCTCTGCCTGATCCAGGCCGCCCGCACCGTGGCCGATCCGGTCAAGGGCCGCGCTCCCGGCTCGTCGGAACAGCCTCACCGTTCCGGCGAACGGAAGCACGGGCGGAGCGCACCCTTGAACGCCTCGCCCCTGAAACAGCCTCTGCTTGGGAGTGTGGGGCAGCTCCTCCGCCCCGCGCTCCCGAGCCCTCGGCGGCAAGAGCGGGATGACAAGGGCAGAGCCCTTGGTGTTAACAGACTTGAAAGTTATTCATTTCGGCGAAAATCGAAATGCTCGTTACTGCACTTTGTTGCTCAATAAGTTCAGTAGCTTGATATTTCCTCAGAAACGATTTTAGGCGCTTTATCTGTGTTGATATAGCTCCACTAGAACTCACTGAAACTCGGTAAAAAAGGCTCTTCTTTTCCTAAGCAATCACTTCCGCTGAATCACCGGCACATGAGCCGAATTGCAGCAGCGGGCTAACTCACGCCGAAAAAGGCGAATTGAAGGAGAAACACCGATGAACATGTTTGCAACCCAAGGCGGCGTCGTCGAACTGTGGGTCACCAAGACCGACACCTATACCTCGACCAAGACCGGGGAAATCTACGCCTCGGTCCAGTCCATCGCCCCGATCCCGGAAGGCGCCCGTGGCAACGCCAAGGGCTTCGAGATCAGCGAATACAACATCGAGCCGACCCTGCTGGACGCCATCGTCTTCGAAGGTCAGCCGGTGCTCTGCAAGTTCGCCAGCGTGGTCCGTCCGACCCAAGACCGTTTCGGCCGGATCACCAATACCCAAGTCCTTGTGGATCTGCTGGCTGTGGGCGGCAAGCCGATGGCGCTGACCGCCCAAGCCCCGGCCCGCCCGCAAGCACAAGCCCAAGCCCCGCGCCCGGCCCAGCAGCCGCAGGGCCAGGACAAACAAGACAAGTCCCCGGACGCCAAGGCGTAAGCCGTAGGAGGCCGCGATGCTCCGCTATCTCTCGCTGTTCGCGGTAGGTCTGGCCACCGGCTACGCCTGGGGCTGGATCGACGGCCTAGCGGCCTCCCTGGCTGTTTGAGGACTGATCGCTATGTCAGGCGTTGTCGCTGTGCAGGTGTGTACCGCGTGGACCTCGACCCCCGAGGGCTTCATGGCGTGTCGCGAACTCGCATGGCAACAGGCCTACCTGATTCCGCCCGAGGCCGCTGGATACGTGGACATCCTGGTCAACGGTGGTTTCTCCCCGGAAGCCTTCGGCATCGGTGCCGCTGGCGTCTTGGGATCGTTCGTGACGGGGCTTTTGATTGGCTGGGTCGCGTCACTTCTTCGTAAAGCCAAGTAGAGAGGAAACACCATGAAAGCAATGAAGCAACGCATCGCCAAGTTCAGCCCGGTCGCCTCGTTCCGCAACCTGTGCATTGCCGGTTCCGTCACCGCCGCGACCTCGCTGCCGGCCTTCGCCGGGGTGATCGACACCAGCGCGGTGGAATCGGCGATCACCGATGGCCAGGGCGATATGAAGGCCATTGGCGGCTACATCGTCGGCGCCCTGGTGATCCTGGCCGTTGCCGGCCTGATCTACAGCATGTTGCGCAAGGCGTAACGGGTGCTCTGGTCGGTGTGGTTGGGGGCGTTCTTCGCCGGCGCCTTCATCACCGGGTACCGGACCGGCGAATTCTTCTAACCGAACAGACCGAGGCGGAAGCCCCCTCCGGAGTTTCCGGCAGGGGGCTTTTTCATGGGTGACTGGATGAGTAACAACGCACGTTCCGGCTTTGGCCGAATTCTTCCGCTGCTGGGCCTGCTGGTCTCGTTGCTATGGCATTCCTTGGCGAGCGCGGACTTCTACCAATGGCAGATTTCCATCCCCGGAGAGCCCACGGCCTTCTTTCCATCCTATACGGCGGCGTGCCAGTACTACTTCGATAACACGTCGGCCAACTGGATAAAGGAAATCAACAAACTGAGCTACAAGGAAGTTCAGTGCAATGTTTCGGGTACTGGAGGAATCACCTGGCAGACGAAGACTGCCATCCTGACTGGCGATAGCTGCCCTCCGGAACAAGAACTCGATCCCGCCGATGGCGCCTGCAAGCCGCCGCCTGAAGAGTGCAAGGAAGGCGAACTGTTCCCGGCCAAGGGCCCGGACTCGCCTGTTGTCACCTCGGGCGGGCGGAACTATGTCGGCGACGGCGGCGCACCGAGCGCCTGTTATCAGAGCTGCGAGTACGGCGGCAACCCCAGCCCGGCCAGTTGCTATCTGGTCAAAGGCTCCACTACGACCGGCTTCTGCAATTACATTCTCAAGGGCACCGGCCAAAGCTGCGGTGCCGATTCCTACACCTTCGCGCAGACCGGCGATTCGCTGAACCCACCCGACACCCCGAACACCGATCCTTCCGACCCGAACGATCCCGGCTGCCCGCCCGGCTGGTCGTGGTCGGGGACTACCTGCGTCAAGACCCCGACCGATCCCACGGATCCAACCGACCCGACCACGCCGGGCGGTGATGGCGACGGCGGCGGCGATGGCAATGGCGGTGGAGACAACAACGGCGGCGGCAACGACGGCGGCACCGGCAATGGCGGCGACGGCAGCGGGGGAGGGGACGGCAACGGCGGGGGCGATGGTAGCGGCGACGGTGACGGCAGCGGCACGGGCGGCGATGGCAACGGCACCTGCGACCCGGCGAAAGAGAACTGCTCCACCGGCCCCGAAGGCCCCGGCGGCGAACTCAAGGAACCCACGCCCGGCACCTGGGATGACGCCATCGCCACCTGGGAAAAGAAGGTCGAGGAAGCCAAGAAAGAACTCAAGACCAAAGTGAAAGCCAACGTCGATCAGATGAAGGGCGCGTTCGACCTCAACCTGGCGGAAGGCGGCGGGCAACTGCCCTGCGAGCCCATGACCATTTGGGGCAAGTCCTACTCCCTCTGTATCTCCGACTACGCCGGCCAACTCTCCAGCCTGCGCGTGGCGCTGCTGCTAATGGCCGCGCTGATCGCCGCCCTCATTCTGCTGAAGGACTGACCCTATGGAATGGCTCTCCGGTTTTCTCGATCAGATCATCGCCTTCTTCCAGTGGATCTGGGATTTCTTCGCCCAAGGCATCTATGACTTCGTGCGCGACGGACTGGTGGTCGCCACCAAGGCGTCGATGTACGCCGCGCTCCAGACCCTGATCCTGCTGATCGATGTCAGCTACACCGCCGCCCGCGAACTGATCGACAGCCTCGGCGTGCCGCAGATGATCCGCAGCATGTATTCCGCGCTGCCGGGGCCGATTGCGGCGGGGCTGGCCTTCTTCGGCGTGCCGCAGGCGCTGAACATCATCATGGTCGCGGCGGCGACGCGCTTCTGCATGCGCTTCGTGCCGTTCATTGGGAGGTGATCCGTGTCGATCAAGATCCACCACGGCCCCAATGGCTCCTACAAGACCTCCGGCGCGATCCAGGATGACGCCGTGCCCGCGCTGAAAGACGGGCGGGTGATCATCACCAACGTGCGCGGCTTCACCCTGGAGCGGGCCTATCAGGTCTTCCCGGACCTGCCCAACACGGCGGAAATCATCAACCTCGATCTGGAGTCGCTGGAAGACCTCGAAAAGATGCGCACGTGGTTCCAGTGGGCGCCCCGCGGGGCCTTCCTGATCTTCGACGAAACCCAACTGCTGTTTCCCAAGTCCTGGCGGGAAAAAGACCTCGAGCGCTTCGACTATCCCGGTGGACCGGAAGCGGCCCACGCGGCCGACCGCCCCATGGGCTGGCTCGACGCCTGGACCCGGCATCGGCATTTCAACTGGGACATTGTCCTCACCACGCCGAACATCTCCTACATCCGCGACGATATCCGCATGACCTGCGAGATGGCCTACAAGCATTCCAACCTCGCGGTGATCGGCATCCCTGGCCGCTACAAGGAGGCCCAGCATGACGCCCAACTCAACCGTCCGCCCGCCGATGGCACCATCATCGAGTACAAGCGGATCCGAAAGCAGACCTTCGCCCTCTACCAGTCCACGGCCACCGGCAAGACCCAGGACACCAAGGCGGGCAAGAGCCTCTTCCGGTCGCCTAAGCTGGTTCTTCTACTGGCATTGCTGGCCGGCACTATTGGCTTTGTCTGGTATATGGGGCCTCTGCGCACGATTGGCGCTCCGGCTGCTGCGACACCTGCCGACGCTCCTGGCGACCCTGCTCAAGCCCCTGCTGCGCCCGCTGCTGTGGCTGCTCCAACGCGTCCTGCTGCGAATAGCTTTCTTCCTCCTGGGCTTGTACCTGATGGGCCTGCTGCTGCGCCTGTTGATCTGAACGCCCATCCCTTCGCCGATCGGCGGATCTCCATCCTCGCCCACGCCTACCGCAAGTCGCGGGGCGATATCTACCTGTTCGCCCTGGACGATCCCACGGGCCGGCGCCTGGAACTGACTAGCTGGCAACTGATCGGCTCCGGCTACCGGGTGACGCCCAAGGGCGAGTGCGTCGTAGAGCTTCGCTATGAGGACTGGAAACAGACCGTCACCTGTGCCGGGAGGCAGGCCGGCGCGGTGGCCAGCATCGCTCCGGCAGCGCCTGTTGCCGCGTCCGCAGACGCACCGGCCAGGGGCCAGTCGCCGCTGACCATCGTCCCCGATTCCGAATACGCCTCGCGGCCCTGGAGGCACAAATGATCGATTGGGAATTCCTCGTCCCGGTGGCGATGGGCTGGGCGCTGCATCACTGGTGGTCGGTGATGACGGCGCTAGCGGCGGTAGGGGTGCCGCCATGAGGGGCGGGCCGCGCCGCCGGCCGGGAGCGCAAGGCATGAGCGATAGGCCGAAGGCGCGGCCGACGCCCCTGTAACACGTCAGATAACCCCCGATCAGCAACCCCATAGAACCTCATTAACGGGTAAAGAACATGAAGACTCCGATCCATCCAACGCGACTGGTCCTCGAAGAGAACGGGGATTTCCACAAGTCCCCGAAGGGGATGCTTTTCATGGACCCGCTCAATGGACAGTTCACCGACCTGTCAGGCGTGCGCATCCTGCGGTGTGGCGTGGACACCGTGCGGCAGTTGTACAACGGCAAGCTCCGGCCGGAAGTCATGGCGCTGTTTGACCTGTCGGTGGATGTGGTCGAGTTCGCCGGTTACGAATGGTCCAAGGGCCGTATCGGTCGCGACTCTGGCTATCAGTACCGCCTGCAGAACGCCGAAATGGGCCTGATCCTGCTGATCAAGAACCACAACATCAAGGTCGACACCATTGGCTCGCACCTCAAGATCGAGGTGTCGCCCCACGCCATTGACGGCGCCGACCCGCGTATCCTCCAGGGCGTGCTGGATGACCTGGCCGCAGCGGTGCTGAGTCACTGCGAGACCAACCAAGCAGCCGTGCATATCGCGCTGGATGTGCAGGGCTGGACGCCTCCGGCTGATCTCGTTGATCGCATGCACTGCCGCTCGCGTCGGGTACGGCAAATCAGTGGGATCGAGCGGATCGAGTTCGACGGCAACGCCTCGGTCTACGGGCGTGGCGAGACGTACATGTTCGGCTCGGCCAACGGCCTGCAACTGTCGATCTATAACAAGACCCTCCAGGCTCGGGCCACCGACAAGCTCGACTATTGGGAAAGCGTGTGGGCGACCCTGAACGGGGATCCGTTCGGCGATGGCGACCCGGCCTATAACCCCCTGGAAACGGTCTGGCGGCTCGAATTCCGTTTCCACCACTCCATCGTCCAGCAGTTCTCCGAAGGCTCGCGTATGGCCTCGGGAGAGGTCATCGGCTGCCGCACCTACGAGGGCCTTTGCCCGCACCTACAGGGGCTGTGGAACTATGCCTGCGAGGCATTCCGTGTGCTCTCCCGGGAGGGCATGTATGACGCCTTCTGGAGCCTGATCAGCCAGGATGCTCGCGTCCAGGTCGAGTGCGATCCGCTGATCGAGCGCACCGAGTATCGGCGCTATTACAAGACTGCCAAGGGTTTCAGTGGACGTAACTGCGAGATGTTCCTTGGCCAGTTCGTGAGCCTGATCGCGCGGGAGCGTGTCCCGGCAAAAAAGGCTATTGAGTCCGCCCGCAAATTGGAGTTCTGGCACGTTATCGAAGACCACTATCTCGCCAAGGGTTGGACTCGTCGCGATCTGGAAAGGCATATCCACAAGCTCATGTGTGATCGCTATCTGCGCAAGGGATATGCGATATGACGGTACGCAAGGACGGCAAGACGTGGACGGCTGACTTCTATGAGAATGGTCGTTCCGGGCGCAGGATTCGCAAGAAAGGCTTCGCCACCAAGTCTGCCGCGATTCGCTATGAGCAGGATTTTTTCGCCGTGAAGGGCGAGACGGGCCGACCGCTGGATGACCGTCTCTCCGATCTGGTGAAGGTTTGGTATGACCTCCACGGCTGCACCTTGAAGGATGGCAGGCAACGCTTGGCGCGCTGCGAGGCGCTGGCGAAGCGGCTAGGGAACCCCTTGGCGTTCGAGTTCGATTCGTTGGCGTGGGCACGCTACCGGCAACGTCGCTTGACCGAGGTGAAGCCTGAGACGGTCAATCACGAGCAACGCTACTTGTCGGCGGTCTTCTCTGAACTGATTCGCCTGGGCTCCTGGCACAAGGAAAACCCGCTGGGCAAGGTCCGGCAAATCAAGACGGATCAGGTCGAACTGACGTTTCTGTCCCTGGATCAGGTCGCTCGACTGCTGGAAGAGTGCAAGGCCAGTACGAACAACCATACCTATCCGGTCGCGCTGTTGTGTCTCGCCACGGGAGCCCGCTGGGAAGAGGCGGAAAGCCTGACGCGGGGCGCTGTGCATGGCGGCAAGGTGCACTATCACCGGACCAAGAATCGGCAGAGCCGATCAGTGCCGATCCCGGATGAGTTGGAGAGGTTGATATTCAAGGTGGGCATGCCTGGATCTGGCCGCCTGTTCATGTCTTGCCGCGCCGCGTTCCGCTGCGCCTATCAGCGTTGTGGGTTCCAGACGCCGGGCCAGATGACCCACATTCTCCGCCATACCTTCGCCAGCCACTACATGATGGGGGGAGGGGACATCCTGACCCTACAGCGGATCCTCGGCCACTCCTCGATCACGATGACCATGCGGTATGCGCACCTATCGCCGGAGCATTTGGCCTCGGCTATGAGCCTCTCCCCGCTGTATCAGATAAAGCACTTCGCTAGTCAGGTACACCAGTAGAAGCCTTTTCAGGTTTGTCCAGGGAGCTATCAATACGGCTGAGGAGGTTTCGCTCCTGAACGACCCAAATCTTCGGAGCGGCATAACCCACAACGAAGGATAGAGCCCATATCTTTGCAAAGACTGCTGGTGTCTCTTGTAGTGCTCCAATGAAGTACAGCCCAACAACGAAGCCTAATACGCCTCCAACAAAAAGCCGCATGAATAGCCATGCGGAGCGAAGTTCTTGTAGTTGAGTCGAGGCGAGTTTCATATCTCCTTCCTGGCGGGGAAGGTGAGTGAGGTTGTAATTCGCGACCATTGTCTGTGCCA
The DNA here is from genome assembly GCF_047199225.1 of Pseudomonas sp. DL. Taxonomy (NCBI): domain Bacteria; kingdom Pseudomonadati; phylum Pseudomonadota; class Gammaproteobacteria; order Pseudomonadales; family Pseudomonadaceae; genus Pseudomonas; species Pseudomonas sp. DL. The sequence continues at coordinate 5,406,390 of NZ_CP178323.1, read as the reverse complement.
GGCTCCCAAAGATCGCACCGATAGTGCAGGCAATGGGAAGAAGCACGTCAAACATAGAAAAGCCGAGTTCGCTGAACATGTCCCTTGTCTCTACTGGCTGATGACCGAAGGGTAGGGCAGAGGCAGGGGTGAGGGAAGAGGTAGACACGCTGTAGTCACTTTGTAGTCACCACAGGCAAAAGAAAAGGGGTTAGCTTGCGCTAACCCCTTGAAAAATATGGTGGCTACACCGGGACTTGAACCTGGGACATCAGCATTATGAATGCTGCGCTCTAACCGACTGAGCTATGTAGCCGAGTGGCGCGCATTTTCCGTATCTCGGGCGGGGCTGTCAACCCCTGGGGCTAGATAATTTTCTGATCTTTCAATCGTTTAGACGGAAGGGGTCGGATCGCCGGAGAGCGGGCGGTGAGGAGGGACGGGAACGAAAAAGCCCCGGCGCTTGGCCGGGGCTTTCCTGGGACGGGAAGGGGATTACACGTTGAAGCGGAAATGCATCACGTCGCCGTCCTTGACGATGTAGTCCTTGCCTTCCAGGCGCCACTTGCCGGCTTCCTTGGCGCCCTGTTCACCCTTGAACTGGATGAAGTCGTCGTAGGCGACCACTTCGGCGCGGATGAAGCCTTTCTCGAAGTCGGTGTGGATCACGCCGGCGGCCTGCGGGGCGGTGGCGCCGACGCGGACGGTCCAGGCGCGGACTTCCTTCACCCCGGCGGTGAAGTAGGTCTGCAGGTTGAGCAGGCCGTAGCCGGCACGGATCACACGGTTCAGGCCGGGTTCCTCGAGACCGAGGGACTCGAGGAACATGTCCTTCTCTTCGCCGTCTTCCAGCTCGGCGATCTCGGCTTCGATCTTGTTGCACACCGGCACCACCACCGCGCCTTCTTCCTCGGCGATGGCCTTCACCACATCCAGGTGCGGGTTGTTCTCGAAGCCGTCCTCGGCGACGTTGGCGATGTACATCACTGGCTTGCTGGTCAGCAGGTGGAAGCTGCGTACCAGGCGCTTCTCCTCGTCACCGAGGTTCTTCAGCAGCGAACGCGCCGGCTTGCCTTCGGTGAAGTGGGGGATGAGCTTTTCCAGCAGGGCCTTCTGGGCCAGGGCTTCCTTGTCGCCGCCCTTGGCGTTGCGGGCGACTTTCTGCAGTTGCTTCTCGCAGCTGTCGAGGTCGGCGAAGATCAGTTCGAGGTCGATGATCTCGATGTCGCGCTTGGGGTCGACGCTGTTGGACACGTGGATCACGTTGTCGTCTTCGAAGCAGCGCACCACGTGGGCGATGGCGTCGGTCTCGCGGATGTTGGCGAGGAACTTGTTGCCCAGGCCCTCACCCTTGGAGGCGCCCGCCACCAGGCCGGCGATGTCGACGAATTCCATGGTGGTCGGCAGTACGCGCTCGGGCTTGACGATCTCGGCCAGGGCGTTCAGGCGCGCGTCGGGCATCGGCACGATGCCGCTGTTCGGCTCGATGGTGCAGAACGGGAAGTTTTCCGCCGCGATACCGGATTTGGTCAGGGCGTTGAACAGGGTGGACTTGCCGACGTTGGGCAGGCCGACGATGCCGCAGTTGAATCCCATGCTATGTCCCTCGCGCTCAGACAGGCGCTAGAAAAGTGGTTCAGGCCTTCTGGCTGTGCAGCTTCTGCATCGCCCGGGTCCAGTCCCCGGCGAGCATTTCCGGCAGCACGCCGAGGGCGAAGTCGATGCTGGTGTCGAGCAGTTCCTGCTCGCTGCGCGGGGCGCGGCCGAGCACGTAACCGGAAACCAGGCTGCTGTGCCCCGGATGGCCGATGCCAAGCCGCAGGCGATGGAAAGAATTCTGATTGCCGAGCTGGGCGATGATGTCGCGCAACCCGTTGTGCCCGCCGTGTCCGCCGCCGGTCTTGAGCTTGGCGACGCCAGGGGGCATGTCGAGTTCGTCGTGGGCCACCAGGATGGCGTCCGGGGCGATCCGGAAGAATCCCGCCAGCGCCGCTACGGACTGGCCGCTGCGGTTCATGTAGGTGGTCGGGATCAACAGACGAACGTCCTTGCCCTGGTGGCTGAACTTGCCGACCAGGCCGAAATACTTGCGGTCAGCCACGAGGCTGACGCCCTGGGCATGCGCCAGGCGCTCAACGAAAAGGGCCCCCGCGTTATGCCGGGTCTGGTCGTATTCAGGACCCGGGTTTCCCAGGCCAACGATCAGTTGTACGGCAGTCACGACGGGAGCCCCTCTCTATAAAAAGGCGATCGAGTAATGAATTACTCGGCGGCGCCTTCTTCGCTACCTTCTTCCTTCACCACGCGGGAAGCGTGGATGTTGGCAACGGCCAGGTCGTTGCCGTGGGCCAGTTGTACCAGCTCGACGCCTTTCGGAGCCTTGAGGTCCGACAGGTGAACGATCTGGCCCAGCTCGACCTTGGCCATGTCGACTTCGATGAATTCCGGCAGGTCTTTCGGCAGGCAGGAAACTTCGACTTCGGAGATGGTGTGGGAGATCTCGCCACCGGCTTGCTTGACGCCAACGGCTACTTCTTCGTTGATGAAGTGCAGCGGTACGTGGGCGGTCAGCTTGTGGTCGGCGACCACGCGCAGGAAGTCGGCGTGCATCACGAAGCCTTTCGCCGGATGGCGCTGCAGGGCCTTGATCAGTACGGTTTCCTTGGCGCCGCCAACGTTCAGGGCGATCACGTGGCTGAAGGCAGCCTCGTTTTCCAGGAGCTTGGCGATTTCGCGCAGTTCCAGGGTTACGGACTGGGGCTCTTTGTCGCCGCCGTAAACGACAGCAGGAACCAGACCGGCGTTACGACGCAGGCGGCGGCTCGCACCTTTCCCCAGATCGGAACGCACTTGGGCATTCAGAATAAAGTCGACCATTGTGTATCTCCAAAAATAACAATGCGCCCGAACGCTTGCGACCAGCGTTCGGGCGATTTCAAAGGCCCCGCCGGAGCGGGGCGTTTTCGTTCAGGCGCGTTCGCCGAGGCTGGGCCTCAGCGGAACATCGCGCTGATCGATTCTTCGTTGCTGATCCGGCGCATGGCTTCCGCAACGACCGGAGCGATGTCCAGCTGGCGGATGCGGCCACAGGCCTGGGCAGCGGCGGACAGCGGGATGGTGTTGGTCACCACCAGCTCGTCCAGTACGGATTTCTCGATGTTCTCGATGGCACGGCCGGACAGCACCGGGTGGGTGCAGTAGGCGATGACCTTGGCGGCGCCGTGCTCTTTCAGGGCCTTGGCGGCGTGACCGAGGGTGCCGGCGGTATCGACCATGTCGTCTACCAGTACGCAGGTACGGCCTTCGACGTCACCGATGATGTGCATCACTTCGGACTGGTTGGCCTTGGGACGACGCTTGTCGATGATCGCAAGGTCCACGCCCAGGGACTTGGCCACGGCGCGCGCGCGCACCACGCCGCCGATGTCCGGGGAGACGATCATCAGGTTCTCGAAGCGCTGGTCTTCGATATCGTCCACCAGCACGGGGGAACCGTAGATGTTGTCTACCGGGATATCGAAGAAGCCCTGGATCTGATCCGCGTGCAGGTCGACCGTGAGGACACGGTTGACCCCGACGACGGTCAGCATGTCGGCCACTACCTTGGCGCTGATGGCCACGCGGGCGGAGCGCGGACGGCGATCCTGGCGGGCATAGCCGAAGTAGGGGATGACAGCGGTGATACGAGTGGCCGAGGAGCGGCGGAAGGCATCGGCCATCACCACCAGTTCCATCAGGTTGTCGTTGGTCGGCGCGCAGGTCGGCTGAATCAGGAATACGTCCTTGCCGCGGACGTTTTCGTTGATTTCGACGCTGATTTCGCCATCGGAGAATTTGCCAACTGAAACATCGCCAAGAGGAATGTGCAGCTGACGCACGACGCGTCGTGCAAGATCGGGGTTAGCGTTCCCCGTGAAGACCATCATCTTGGACACGCTACAGGTACCTGTGTCGACCGAAGGGATCCGGATGAAATACAGAAGAGGAAAATGGCAGGGGCGGCTGGATTCGAACCAACGCATGGCAGGATCAAAACCTGCTGCCTTACCGCTTGGCGACGCCCCTGTGGTATTGCTCGAATGCCGTTTCGGCATTCCTTTCTCAGACCAGAGTTTCCAGCTTCCGGTGCAACATCGAAACGTTGCTTCCTTTGGCGACGAACCTCTGAAGGTGGTCTGGAAGAAGGGCCGAGACTTTATCAGCTTCAGCTTTGTTTGGGAAGCTCCCAAACACACAACCTCCAGTGCCGGTTAATCTAGCTGAAACAAATTTGTTTAGCAAGATCAAAGCGTTACGAACTTCTGGGTAACGCCTCTCGACTACCGGCTGACAGTCGTTTCGGCTGTCCCCCTCGAGAACGGTGCGCACTTTAATGGCGGGAGAATCGCGTGTCAACAGTGGATCTGAAAAAATTTCTGCTGTGCTGACAAGTACTTGCGGAACCACGACGAGATACCAGGGCTCCGGGATGTCCACCGGGGTGAGCTTTTCGCCCACGCCCTCGGCGAAAGCTGCGCGTCCGCGGGTGAAGACCGGCACGTCGGCGCCCAGGCGCAGGCCCAGGGCGGCGATGCGGTCCTCGTCCCAGCCGAGTTGCCAGAGATGGTTCAAGGCCAGGAGCGTCGTGGCGGCGTCGGAGCTGCCGCCGCCGATGCCGCCCCCCATGGGCAAGCGCTTGTCCAGCCAGATGTCGACGCCTTGCGGGCTGCCGGAGGCTTCCTGCAGCCCGCGCGCGGCGCGCACGATCAGGTTGCTGTCGTGCGGCACCCCGGCGATTTCCGTGTGCAGGCGTACCTGGCCGTCCTGGCGGGCTTCGAAATGCAGCTCGTCGCCGTGGTCGAGGAATTGGAACAGGGTCTGCAACTCGTGATAGCCATCGTCGCGGCGGCCTAGGATATGCAGGAACAGATTGAGCTTGGCCGGGGCTGGCAGGCTGAGGCGCACGCTCATGTCAGCGGCCGAGCTGGCGCGGCTGCCAGTCCTTGATCACCAGGGTGACGTCGAGGTCCTGGCCATGCAGCTTCAGGCGCTCGGGTAGCCAGTAGCCGTTCTGTTCGGCGTAGCGGGTGTATTCGATCTGCCAGCCGTCCTGTTCCAGGCGCGCCAGGCGACTGTCGGCGTCGAGGGTCAGGCGGCTCTTGCTGTCCGGCGCCGGGAGGCCGCGTACCCACCAGAGCAGGTGCGAGACCGGCAGGCGCCAGCCTAGTTGTTCTTCCAGCAGGGCTTCCGGGGACTCCGCCTGGTAGCGGCCCTGACCGGCGACTTCCAGGCTCACCGCGCCTTCACGCCCGGTCAGGCGTGCTGCGCCGCGGCCGAGCGGGCCGGACAGGCGGATGTCGTAGTAGCCCTGGCGCTGCAGCCAGAACAGGGTGCCGCTGCCGGAGTCGCGCGGGGCGCGGATGCCGACCTTGCCGTCGATCTGCCAGGCATCCAGCTCGCTGAGCTGCTGCTTGTGGGTTTTCCAGGTCTGCGCATCGCCCTGGCCTTCCAGGGCTTCGTGGGAGGTCAGGCCGGCGCAGCCGCTGAGCAGGGCCAGCGCGGAGGCGGCGAGGAAAAGACGTAGACGCATGGTTTCAAGGAGTCTCGGCGCCGGTCAGGCGCTTGATGGTGCGGCGCAGCACGTCGCTGTCGGGCTGCTTGTCGAGGTATTCGCGCCAGATGGCCCGGGCGTCGCCCTGGCGCCCCTGGGCCCAGAGGACTTCGCCCAGGTGCGCGGCGACCTCGTGGTCGGGGTAGCGCTGCAGCGCCTGGCGCAGGTAGCGCTCGGCGTCGGCCAGCTTGCCCTGGCGATAGTTGATCCAGCCCATGCTGTCGAGGATCGCCGGGTCGTCCGGGTTCAGCTTGTGCGCCTTGAGGATCAGCTCGCGGGCCTCGCCGTAGCGGGTGGTGCGGTCGGCCAGGGTGTAGCCGAGGGCGTTGAGGGCCATGGCGTTGTCCGGCTCGCGGGCGATGACGAAGCGCAGGTCCTTTTCCATCTGCGCCAGGTCGTTGCGCTTCTCCGCCAGCATCGAGCGGGTGTAGAGCAGGTTGAGGTCCTCCGGGTACTGCTTCAGACCCTCCTGGATGGCCTGCCAGGCCTTTTCCTGCTGGTCATTGTTGGACAGCGCCTCGGCTTCGATCAGGTACAGCTGGATGGCGTAGTCGGGTTGCTCGCTGCGCGCCTTGTCCAGGCGCTGGGCGGCTTCGTCGACGCGACCGGCCTTGAGCAGGACGTCGGTCTGGCGCAGTTGCGCCGGGAGGAAGTCATTGCCCGGACCAACCTGGGCGTACTCGTCGAGGGCACGCGCGGTGTCCTTCTGTTCCTCGGCGAGGCGTCCGAGGTTGAAGTGGGCGGCGTCGACGTGGCTGTCGCGCTCGACCAGTTCTTCCAGGTAGATCCTGGCTTCGTCCCAGGCCTGGGCTTCCAGGCAGACCAGCGCCAGGGAGAAACGCAGGTCGTCGTCGTCGGGGAATTGCTGGACCAGTCCGGCGAACTCGGCCTTGGCGTCGTCCAGGCGATTCTGCTCCACCAGCAGGCGCGCGTAGGCGAGGCGCACGCGTTTGTCGTCCGGGTGTTCCTTGATCCCGGCCTTGAGCAGCGGCAGGGCCTCGTCGCTGCGCTTCATGCTCTGCAACAGGCGCGAGCGGAGCAGCAGGGGGGCCACTTCGTGGCGGCTTGCGGAGTTGTCCTCGAGCAGGGTCAGGGCTTCGTCCGGGCGGCCGTCCTGTTGCAGCAGCAGGGCCTTGCCGAACAGCAACTGGCCGTTGTTCGGGTATTTCTTCAACAGGTGGTCGAAGCTCTGCAGCAGGCCGGCGCGGGTATCCGGGTCGGTCTCCGCGGCAGACAGGGCGAGGAAGTCGAAGTGCGTGTCGCCCTGGCCGTTGAGGACCTTCTCCATGTACACCATGGACTCCTCGTAGCGCCCGGCGCGGGCCAACTGGATCGCGGCGGCGCGTTGGGCATCGAGGTTGTCCGGCGCGCTGCGCGCCCAGAGCAGGGAGGTGTCGAGGGCTTCCTGGTCGGCGCCGAGGTATTCGGCGATGCGGAAGGCGCGCTCGGAAACCCCGGGGTCGCGGGTTTTCTGCGCCTGCACCACATAGTTGCTCAGGGCGATGTCGAAGCGGTTGCGCTGCCCGGCCAGTTCGGCCACCAGCAGCGAATACAGGCTGTCCTCGCTGAAGGAGGCGTACTTTTCCGGCTTGGCCTTGGTCTCGACCGCGGTGTCTTCCACCGGCGGGGTGCCATCGGGAGTCTTGTGGATAAGTGACTGGCAGCCGCCGAGCAGCAGCGTGACGGTCAGCAGCGCAAGGGATTTGTTCATAGAGGAAGAAAGCCGGCCTTGAACCTGCGAGGGTGGCGCCATCATGACATAAGCCGTCCGGCAAGCCCAAGGGGGCCGGGACGGGCGTCGACGAAGCTGTCTATGGGGTCAATACATCGGCAATGGTTGTCCTGCCCTTGGCGAAGTAGGAGAATTGCGCGTTTCCCCGATTAGCTCAGCGATCCTGCATGGCCTTCATTGCCCTCGGCATCAATCACAAGACCGCCTCGGTGGCTGTCCGCGAGCGCGTGGCTTTCACTCCGGAACAGATGGTCGAGGCGCTGCAGCAGCTCTGCCGCCTGACCACCAGCCGCGAGGCGGCCATCCTGTCGACCTGCAACCGGAGCGAACTCTACCTGGAGATCGACCATCCGACCGCGGACGACGTGCTCGCCTGGCTGGCGGACTACCATCGCCTGACTCTCGACGAGTTGCGCGCCTGTGCCTATGTGCACCAGGACGAAGACGCGGTGCGCCACATGATGCGCGTGGCCTCCGGCCTCGACTCGATGGTCCTCGGCGAGCCGCAGATCCTCGGCCAGATGAAGTCGGCCTACGCCGTCGCGCGCGAGGCCGGCACCGTCGGTCCGCTGCTCGGCCGCCTGTTCCAGGCCACCTTCAGTACGGCGAAGACCGTCCGCACCGATACCGCCATCGGCGAGAACCCGGTGTCCGTGGCGTTCGCCGCGGTGAGCCTGGCCAAGCAGATCTTCAGCGACCTGCACCGCAGCCAGGCGCTGCTGATCGGCGCCGGCGAGACCATCACCCTGGTCGCGCGCCACCTGTTCGAGCAAGGCGTGAAGCGCATCGTGGTGGCCAACCGCACCCTGGAGCGCGCCAGCCTGCTCGCCGAGCAGTTCGGCGCCCATGCGGTGCTGCTTTCGGAGATACCCGAGGAGTTGGCCAACAGCGATATCGTCATCAGCTCCACTGCCAGCCAGTTGCCGATCCTCGGCAAGGGCGCCGTGGAGCGCGCGCTGAAGCAGCGCAAGCACAAGCCGATGTTCATGGTCGACATCGCCGTGCCGCGCGACATCGAGCCGGAAGTCGGCGAACTGGACGACGTCTACCTCTATAGCGTCGACGACCTCCACGAAGTAGTGGCGGAGAATCTCAAGAGCCGCCAGGGCGCTGCCCAGGCCGCCGAGGAACTGGTCGGCAGCGGCGTCGCCGAGTTCATGCAGCGCCTGCGCGAACTGGCCGCGGTGGACGTGCTGCGCGCCTATCGGCAGCAGGCCGAGCGCCTGCGCGATGAGGAGCTGGGCAAGGCCCAGCGGCAACTGGCCAACGGTGCCGACCCCGCCGAGGTGATGGCCCAGCTGGCCCGCGGCCTGACCAACAAACTGCTGCACGCGCCCAGCGTGCAGATGAAGAAAATGTCCGCCGAGGGCCGCATCGACGCGCTGGCCCTGGCCCAGGAGCTGTTCGCCCTCGACGAGGGCGCGCCGCGCCACTGACCGGTACCTATGCCTGCATGAAAGCTTCTCTGCTGAAAAAGCTGGATGTCCTCAGCGATCGCTACGAAGAACTGACGGCGCTGCTCGGCGACGCCGAGGTGATCAGTGACCAGACCCGCTTCCGCGCCTATTCCCGCGAGTACGCCGAGGTCGAACCGGTGATCCTGGCGTTCCGCGACTACCGCAAGGTGCAGGCCGACCTCGAGGGCGCCCAGGCGTTGCTCAAGGACAGCGACCCGGAGTTGCGCGACCTCGCCGAGGAGGAGGTCGCCGAAGCGCGCGGCCGCCTCGCCGCCCTCGGCGACAGCCTGCAGCGCATGCTGCTGCCGAAGGATCCCAACGACAGCCGCAACGTGTTCCTGGAGATCCGTGCCGGCACCGGTGGCGACGAGGCGGCGATCTTCTCCGGCGACCTGTTCCGCATGTATTCGCGCTACGCCGAGCGCCAGGGCTGGCGGGTCGAGACGCTGTCGGAGAACGAGGGCGAGCACGGTGGCTACAAGGAAGTGATTGCCCGGGTCGAGGGCGACAACGTCTACGCCAAGCTCAAGTTCGAGTCCGGCGCGCACCGCGTGCAGCGGGTGCCGGAAACCGAATCCCAGGGCCGGATCCACACTTCCGCCTGCACCGTCGCGGTGCTGCCGGAGCCGGACGAGCAGGCAGCGATCGAGATCAACCCGGCCGACCTGCGGGTGGACACCTACCGTTCCTCCGGTGCCGGCGGCCAGCACGTCAACAAGACCGACTCGGCGGTGCGCATCACCCACATTCCCAGCGGCATCGTGGTCGAGTGCCAGGAAGAGCGCTCGCAGCACAAGAACCGCGCCAAGGCCATGGCCTGGCTGGCGGCCAAGCTCAACGACCAGCAGCAGGCCGCGGCGCAGCAGGCGATCGCCAGCACGCGCAAGCTGCTGGTGGGCTCGGGCGACCGCTCGGAGCGCATCCGTACCTACAACTTCCCGCAAGGGCGGGTCACCGACCATCGCATCAACCTCACCCTGTACTCCCTGGGCGAGGTGATGGAGGGCGCGGTGGAACAGGTGATCGAGCCGCTGCTGCAGGAATACCAGGCCGATCAACTGGCGGCCCTGGGCGACTGACATGACCACTATCTGTACCCTTCTCAAGGATTCCCAACTGCCCGATTCGCCCAGCGCCCGGCTCGACACCGAGTTGCTGCTGGCGGCGGCGATGGGCAAGCCGCGCAGCTTCCTGCGTACCTGGCCGGAGCGCATCGTGCCGCGCGAGGCCAACGAGCGGTTCGACGACTGGATCGCCCGTCGGCGCAACGGCGAGCCGGTGGCCTACATACTTGGCCACCAGGGCTTCTGGAGCCTGGACCTGGAGGTCGCGCCACACACCCTGATCCCGCGCCCGGACACCGAACTGCTGGTGGAAACCGCGCTGGCGACCCTCGCGGCGGACACCGCTACCGTGCTCGACCTGGGCACCGGCACCGGCGCCATCGCCCTGGCCCTGGCCAGCGAACGGCCGCTGTGGACGGTGACTGCGGTGGACCGCGTGGAAGAGGCCGTGGCGCTGGCCGAGCGCAATCGCCAGCGGCTGCTCCTGGAGAACGTCGAGGTGCGCCGCAGCCACTGGTTCTCCGCTCTCGATGGCCGACGCTTCCGGATGATCGTCGGCAATCCGCCGTATATCCCTGCCAGCGATCCGCACCTGAGCGAGGGCGACGTGCGTTTCGAGCCGAAGAGCGCGCTGGTCGCGGGTAGCGATGGCCTCGACGATATCCGCCAGATCGTCGCCCAGGCGCCGCAGCATTTGCTGGACGAAGGCTGGTTGCTGCTCGAGCACGGCTATGATCAAGGGGCGGCGGTGCGCGAACTGCTCGGCGCCCGCGGCTTCGCCGGGGTACATACGTTGCGCGACCTCGGCGGCAACGAGCGGATCACACTCGGACAATGGGCATGCTGAGCGACGAGGAACTGCTGCGCTACAGTCGCCAGATTCTGCTGGCGCAGGTCGACGTCGAGGGCCAGCTGCGCCTGAAGCGCAGCCGCGCACTGATCGTCGGTCTTGGCGGCCTGGGTTCGCCGGTGGCGCTGTACCTGGCCGCGGCCGGGGTCGGCGAGCTGCACCTGGCGGATTTCGATACGGTCGACCTGACCAACCTGCAACGGCAGGTCATCCACGATGGCGCCAGCGTGGGTATCGGCAAGGTGGAGTCGGCGATGCGCCGGCTGGGCGCGCTGAATCCGCAGATCCGCCTGGTCAGCCATAGCGCCGCGCTGGATGAGGACTCCCTCGATGCCGCCGTGGCGGCGGTCGACCTGGTGCTCGACTGCACCGACAACTTCGCCACCCGCGAGGCGGTCAACGTCGCCTGCGTGCGCGCCGGCAAGCCGCTGGTCAGCGGCGCGGCGATCCGTCTCGAGGGCCAGCTTTCGGTATTCGATACCCGCCGCGACGAAAGCCCCTGCTACCACTGCCTCTACGGGCACGGCAGCGAGGCCGAGCTGACCTGCAGCGAGGCCGGCGTGATCGGTCCGCTGGTGGGGCTGGTCGGTAGCCTGCAGGCGCTGGAGGCGCTCAAGCTGCTGGCCGGTTTCGGCGAACCGCTGGTGGGCCGCCTGCTGCTGGTGGACGCCCTCGGCACGCGCTTCCGCGAATTGCGGGTGCGTCGCGATCCTTCCTGTGCCGTCTGCGGGCAACGCCATGGCGGTTGAGTCGGCCGCGGTCGGCGTTTTCGATTCCGGGGTCGGCGGGCTCAGCGTATTGCGTGAGATTCGTGCGCGCCTGCCATCCGAATCGTTGCTCTACGTCGCCGACAACGCCCATGTGCCCTACGGCGAGAAGAGCGCGGAGTACATCCGCGAACGCTGCGAGCGGATCGGTGATTTCCTTCTGGAGCAGGGCGCCAAGGCTCTGGTACTGGCCTGCAATACCGCGACGGCAGCGGCTGCGGCGGAATTGCGCGAACGTTATCCGCAGGTGCCGCTGGTGGCCATGGAGCCGGCGGTGAAGCCGGCCGCGGCGGCCACCCGCAACGGTCGGGTCGGCGTCCTCGCCACCACCGGAACTCTGAAGAGCGCGCGTTTCGCCGCCTTGCTCGACCGCTTCGCCAGCGACGTACAGGTCTTCACTCAGCCCTGTCCGGGGCTGGTCGAGCGCATCGAAGCCGGCGATCTCTATGGGCCGCAAACCCGGGCACTGCTGGAACGCCTGCTGGCGCCCATCCTCGAACAGGGCTGCGATACGCTGATCCTCGGCTGTACTCATTATCCCTTCGTCAAACCCCTGCTGGCCGAGCTGATCCCGGCGGAGATGGCGGTGATCGATACGGGAGCGGCTGTCGCCCGGCAGCTGGAGCGCGTATTGTCGGCGCGGGCGCTACTGGCCTCTGGCCAGGCCGCGACGCCGCGTTTCTGGACCAGCGCGCTGCCGGAGGAGATGGAAAGGATCCTGCCGATCCTCTGGGGAAGCCCGGAAAGCGTAGGAAAATTAGTCGTTTAGTCGTTCCTGGCAGACGTGACAGCGATTTTTTGAACTAAAGCGTTTGGTCTAGTATCTGCTTTAGTAAGTGCGCTCTTATAATGCGCAGCTTGAATGCGGGGGCTTTCATGCAACTTTCGAAAAGGACGTTTCAATGAAGAAACTACTTCCGCTGGCCGTTCTGGCCGCACTTTCCTCCGTCCACGTGGCCTCCGCTCAGGCGGCGGACGTCTCGGCCGCCGTCGGTGCCACCGGCCAGTCGGGCATGACCTATCGCCTGGGCCTGAGCTGGGATTGGGACAAGAGCTGGTGGCAGACCTCCACCGGGCGCCTGACCGGCTACTGGGATGCGGGCTACACCTATTGGGAAGGTGGCGATGAAGGCGCCGGCAAGCATTCGCTGTCGTTCGCTCCGGTATTCGTCTACGAGTTCGCCGGCGACTCGATCAAGCCATTCATCGAGGCCGGTATCGGCGTGGCGGCGTTCTCCGGCACCCGTGTCGGCGACCAGAACCTGGGTTCCTCCCTGAACTTCGAAGACCGCATCGGCGCCGGCCTGAAGTTCGCCAACGGCCAGTCGGTCGGCGTTCGGGCGATCCACTATTCCAACGCCGGCCTGAAACAGCCGAACGACGGTATCGAGTCCTACAGCCTGTTCTACAAGATCCCGATCTAGTCGGCACGGTCGAAAAAAGCCGGGTTCATCCCGGCTTTTTCATGCCTGCGATTCTTCCACCACGCCTCACCGCCCCATGGAAAGAGCGAGCCATTTGGCGGGAGGCGATAGCTCGCTGACGCGCCCTACGCGCGACCATCGCGCGGCGGCAGGTTGCGGAAAGCCGCCAGCGCCCGTTCGCGGCTGGCCTTCAGGTCGACCATCGGCCGTGGATAGTCGACCCCGGCGAACAGCCCCAGGCTGGACGGATCGTGGATCGCCTTGCGCTCCAGGCCGGCCAGTTCCGGCAGCCAGTGGCGGATGAACTCGCCGCGTGGATCGAAGCGTTCGGACTGCGAGAGCGGATTGAACAGGCGGAAGTAGGGGACCGCGTCGGTGCCGGTGGATGCGCTCCACTGCCAGCCGCCGTTGTTCGCCGCCAGGTCACCGTCGATGAGGTGGCGCATGAACCAGCGTTCGCCTTCGCGCCAGTCGATCAGCAGGTTCTTGCTGAGGAACATCGCTACCACCATCCGCAGGCGATTGTGCATCCAGCCGGTGGCGAGCAACTGGCGCATTGCCGCGTCGATGATCGGTATGCCGGTGCGCCCCTGTTGCCAGGCTTCGAGTTCCGCCGGGGCCTGGCGCCAGCGCAGGGCTTCGGTCTCCTCGCGGAAGGGGCGGTGCCGGGAGACCCGGGGGTAGCCGACCAGGATGTGCTTGTAGAACTCGCGCCAGAGCAGCTCGTTGATCCAGGTCGCGGCGCCTTGCTGGCCGCCGCTGAACTCGCCGCGGTTGGCAACCAGCGCGGCGTCCAGGCATTGCCTGGGCGAGAGTACGCCGGCGGCCAGGTAGGGCGACAGTTGGCTGGTGCCGGGAAGCGCCGGGAAGTCGCGCCGTTCATGGTAGTCGGCCAGGTGCTGGTCGGCGAAGTCGCGCAGGCGTTCCTGCGCTACCTCTTCGCCTGCCGGCCAGAGGCGGCGCAAGCTATCGGCCGGCCGCGGGAAGGCGGGCACGGCATCCGGCAGCGGGTCGCTGGCCAGCGCGTGCGGTGGTTGGGGCTGCGGACGCGGGCGGACACCCGGCAGGGCCTGGTACAGCCGTTCGTGGCAGACCTTGCGGAACTGGCTGAACACCTGGAAATAGCCGCCAGTTCGGGTCAGCACCGAGCCGGGGGTGAAGAACAGCTGGTCGAGGTGGCTGTGGAAGGCCACGCCCTGTTCACGCAGGCGTTGGCCGACGGCCTGGTCGCGGCGTTCCTCGTTCACCCCGTATTCCTGGTTGACGTGTACCGCGCCGACTCCCAGCTCCCGACAGAGCCGGCCGATGACTTCCGGGGCTTGCCGCCAGTGGCCGCAGTCGCGCACCAGCAGCGGGATGTTCAGCGCGGCGAGCTGGCGTTGCAGCTCGCCCAGGTTGCGCAGCCAGAAGTCGACCTTGCAGGGCGCATCGTCGTGTTCCCGCCACTGCGCCGGGCTGAGCAGGTAGAGAGCCAGGCAAGGGCGCCCATCGGCGGCGGCGAGGAGCGCGCTGTTATCGGTGGTTCGCAGGTCGCAGCGAAACCAGATCAGGTTCATCGGAAGTCCGTTCATGGGTTCAACAGGCCTCGTTCGCCGAGCAGGCGGCGGGCTTCCAGGGGCGTGCTCGCCAGCAGCAGGCCAGTTAGCGCCAAGGTTTCGAAGGCTTCGCGCTGGATCTCCACGGCCGGTCCGACCAGCACCACCGGGCAGCTCACCCCTGCCAGCAGGCGCGGCAGGTGCTCCGGATTGAGGCGATGACTGGCGTACAGCAACACGCCGCGAGCTTCCAGGCGTTCGCAGGCCAGGGCCAGTTCGGCCGGTGGCAGCGGCCAGTCGAAGACCTGCAGCGGCACCTCGCCGCTGCCGAGCAACCAACTGCACAGCCAGAGGTTCGGTTCCAGCGACAGCTCGGACTGGTTGACCAGCAGCAGCGGCGTGCCCTGTTGCAGCCGTTGCTGGTGATAAAGGCGGGCGCCCAGCTTGCTGCGCAACCAGGAGAAGAAGAAGGCCCGCTCCATGCGCGCGCCGAACTGTCCCTGCCAGCGTCGTTCGAGGTGCTGCAGCAAGGGTTGCAGAAGCTTTTCGCAGAGGGTCGCTACCGGATAGAGCGACGCGGCCTGGTTGAACAGATCGTCGAGGCGTCGCTCGGCCAGCGCGGCGATGGCGTCCAGCAGCTGTTCGTGCAGGCGTTCCCAGGGGGATTCGACATCCGCCGCCGGGGTTTCCTCCGGACGCTCCAGCAGCGCGCGCACCTGGCTGATGGCGACGCCACGCTCGAGCCAGACGAGTATCCGGCGGATGCGCTCGACCTGCTCTTCGCTGTAGAGCCGGTGCCCCTTGCCGGTGCGTTGCGGCACCACCAGGCCATAGCGGCGCTCCCAGGCGCGCAGGGTGACCGGATGGACGCCGGTCAGACGAGTGACTTCGCGGATCGGCAGGCCGCCGCGTTCGAGGTGGGGCGAGTTCATCGGGAAATCCTAGAGCGCGTTGCGCAGGCCGAGTTCGGTCGGGTGCGGTTGCAGGTAGGCCTGCTGGGCGATGTATGCATGCGGGTGGCGACGGAAGTGGTGCTTTAGCAGGGTCAGCGGTACCACCAGCGGCACGCTGCCATGCCGGTATTGCTCGATCAGCTCGCGCAATTCACGCCTGTCTTCGGTTGCGAGGTCGCGTTTCAGGTAGCCGCTCAGGTGCAGCAACACGTTGCCATGGCTGCCGCGGGTCGCGCAGCGGCGCAAGCCCTGCATCAGCTCGCCGAAGTAGCGAGTGCCGAGGGCTTCCGGCTGGTAGTGGCCGGCTTCGCCGAGCAGGCGGCCGAGGCTGCGGTAGTGCTCCGGCGAATGGGCCAGCAACTGGTACTTGTAGCGGCTATGGAAGGCGACGATGGCCGAATGGCTGAGGCCGCGCTGGCGCAGGGCCTGCCAGTGGGCATGGGCATACACGCGGGTGAGGAAGTTCTCCCGCAGGACCGGATCGTGCAGCCGGCCTTCTTCTTCCACCGGTAGCTCCGGCAAGGCTTCGCAAAGGGCTGCGGCGAAGCGTCCACGGCCTTCGGCGCGCGGCGCGCCGCCGCCTTCTGGATAGACCTTGACCCGTTGCAGCCCGCAGGACGGCGAGCGTTGCATGAAGATGAAACCGTCCAGCGTATCCGCCCGTTGCGCCACCCTCCGCGCATATTCGGCGAGCGCTCCGCCGACCGCCAGGCCGTCGCGGCTCCGCGCCTCGGCGGCTTCCGGAGTGCCTTCCAGGCGAATCGCCGGGCGCGGCGTGCCCAGGCCGATGGCCTGTTCCGGGCAGAAGGAGACGAACTCGACGTGTCGCGCCAGTTCCTCGCAAAGCGCGGATCGCTTGTGGCCGCCGTTGAAGCGCACCGGTTCGCCGAGCAGGCAGGCGCTGATGCCGAGTCGGGGCGTCAGGGAAGGGTGAGATTCGTGCATCGGTGTCGTCTCCCGAGGGGAAAGGAGGTTCGCGCGCAGCTCGACAGCCAGGCGGTCATACGACACATCCTAGAACTTATCTTGTACAGGTCAATGTATTTGTATAGGTATTTTCTTGTCACATCGGGCCGCCAGGCGACGGCCCGATCCCCTCAGAGATGTTCCAGCAGGCGCCGCGCGGCTTCCTGGCCGCTGAGCCAGGCGCCTTCGACGCGGCCGCTGGAGCACCAGTCGCCGCAGGCGTAGATGCCCAGGTCGGGATCGCCGAGGGCGCCCCACTGGTGGGCCTCCGCCGGGCGTGCATAGAGCCAGCGGTGGGCGATGCTGAAGGCGGCTTCCGGTACGGCGCAGCCGATCACTTCGGCGAAGGCGCAGCGCAGGTGCTCGACCACGTCCTCCTTGGCCATGTCGATGTGCTGCCGGCTCCACTGGCTGGTGGCGTGCAGCACCCAGGTGTCGAGGGTGGTGTCGCGCCCCGGCTTGCTGCGATTGCAGGCCAGCCAGGCGATCGGACTGTCGTGCACGAAGCAGCCCTGCACCGGGGTGTCGAGTACCTCGCGGAAGCCCAGCGCCACCGCCCAGGTCGGCTCCATGACCACGCTCGCGGCGGTGGCCGCCAGTTTCGGCACGCTGGCCAGCAGCGGCGTGGCCTGGGGAGCGGGGATGGCGATCAGGACCTGGTTGAACGGACCGTGGTTCTGTCCCTCGGCGTCCTGCAGGTGCCAGTGCTGCTTGCCGCGGAAGACCTCGGTGATGCGGCAGGAGAAGACCACTTGCAGATCGGTGAGCAGGGCGCGGGTGATCGCACTCATCCGTGGGATGCCGACCCAGCGTGGCTGCTCGTCCGGGGAGGGGCTCAGCTGGCCGTCGCGGTATTGGTAGAGAGCGGGTTTCCACTCGTCCACCCAGCCTTCCTCGCGCCAGTGTTGCAAGGCGTCGAGGAAGCGCCGGTCGCGGGCGGTGAAGTATTGCGCGCCGAGGTCCAGCGTGCCGGCCTCGCTGCGCTTGCTGGCCATGCGGCCGCCGCTGCCGTGGCCCTTGTCGAACAGTTGTACGGTCTGGCCGGCGGATCTCAATGCGTGGGCGGCGGAAAGCCCGGCGATGCCAGTACCGATGATGGCGATGGGGACGCTCATGACATGCCTCTCTGGTTGTGTAGCGTCTGGACAGGCGAATCAGGTTTCTTGTACAAGCTTGATTTAATGTACAGTATTGCGCGTGCTTCGAGGCGCACCTTGCATCGCGCCGATGGCGCGCCTGCGGCGCACGGCTCGCTTCCTGGCCTGTCGAACCTTCAGACGTTCCGTTCGGAAGTATCAACCGAGTTATCTGAAGAATAGACGGCTGGCGCCGTTCACTAAGGCACCAGTGCGATGCAAGCCCTGTTCCTTGGCTGAGTCGAAAACGACGCCAGGGTTCCCCGGCCGGAGCCGACGGATCTTCCATCCACAGGATAACGCCGGAATGGGGGAAGGATGCACGGTCATCGGGCAGATCGATGTCCAGGGTCCAGACTGAAAGGGCACGCAGGCAAAACGAGGAGACAGCCATGCACATTCTCTTGACCGGCGGTACCGGCCTGATGGGGCGCCGCCTGTGCGCCCGCTGGCGACAGGCCGGGCACCGGCTGACCGTGTTCAGCCGGCGGCCGCAGCAGGTGGAATCGCTGTGCGGCGTCGGCGTGCGCGGCATCGATCGTTTCGACGAGTACGGCGACCAGCCGCTCGACGCGGTGGTCAACCTGGCCGGCGAGCCGATCGCGGACAAACCCTGGAGTCACAAGCGCAAGGCCCTGCTGTGGGAAAGCCGGGTACGCCTTACCGAGCGCCTGGTGGAATGGCTGGACGCTCGCGAGCAGCGCCCGGACCTTCTGTTATCGGGTTCTGCGGTGGGTTGGTATGGCGACAGCGGCGAGCGCCCGGTGACCGAGGAGGGGGCGGCGGCCGGCGAGGATTTCGCCAGCGAGCTATGCCTAGCCTGGGAGCAGATCGCCCGCGAGGCGGAGAAGCTCGGCACCCGTGTCGTGCTGTTGCGCACCGGCCTGGTGCTGGCCCCCGAGGGCGGCTTCCTCGGGCGCCTGTTGCCGCTCTACCGGCTCGGCCTGGGCGGACCGCTGGGTGACGGCCGGCAATGGATGCCGTGGATTCATATCGAGGATCAAATCGAGCTGATCGATTTTCTTTTGCGGCGGACCGATGCCAGCGGTCCCTATAATGCGTGCGCTCCCAACCCGGCGCGCAACCGCGATTTCGCCAAGGCCCTGGGCCGGGCGCTGCACAAGCCGGCGCGGATACCGACCCCCGGGTTCGTCCTGCGCCTCGGGCTGGGAGAAATGTCCGGATTGCTGCTCGGCGGCCAGCGAGCCTTGCCGCAACGCTTGCAGGACGCCGGCTACCGTTTTCAATTCACCGACCTGGACGTGGCGCTGGCCGATGTCCTGGACGCCCGACGAAAGGATCAGGCATGACCGAGAATGCCCTGCTGTTGCTCAACCTGGGCTCCCCGGATTCGACCCGGGTGGAGGATGTCCGCCGCTATCTCGACCAGTTCCTCATGGATCCCTACGTGGTCGACCTGCCCTGGCCGCTGCGGCGCCTGCTGGTGTCGCTGATCCTGATCAAGCGTCCGGCCGAATCGGCGCACGCCTACAGCTCGATCTGGTGGGACGAAGGGTCGCCACTGATCGTCCTCAGTCGTCGCCTGCAGGAAGCGATGAAGCCGCACTGGCCGCATGGACCGGTGGAACTGGCGATGCGCTACGGCCAGCCGGCCATCGAGAAGGTCCTGCTCGACCTGGCGCGCCGCGGTATCCGGCGGGTGACCCTGGCGCCGCTGTATCCGCAGTTCGCCGACAGCACCACGACCACCGCCGAACAGGAGGTGCGCCGGGTGATCGCCGCCCATCGCCTGGGCCTGGAGGTCAGCACGCTGCCGCCGTTCTACGACCAGCCGGTCTACCTCGATGCCCTGGTGGAAAGCGTGCGTCCGTACCTGCAGCAGCCCCACGACCATCTGTTGCTGAGCTTCCATGGCTTGCCCGAGCGGCACATCCGCAAGCTGGTGAAGGATCCTGCCCACGACCTGCTGGCCGAGAACAGCCGCAACGTCAGCCCCGAAGCCCTCGCCCTCTGCTACCGCAGCCAGTGCCTGCGCACTGCCGAGGCCTTCGCCGAGCGCGCCGGCCTGGAGCAGGGGCGCTGGTCGGTGTCGTTCCAGTCGCGCCTGGGGCGCGCCAAGTGGATCGAGCCCTATACCGACGCCAAGCTCGACGAACTGGTGCAGCGCGGGGTGAAGCGCCTGCTGGTGATGTGTCCGGCGTTCGTTGCCGACTGCATCGAGACCCTGGAGGAAATCGGCATGCGCGGCCGCGAGCAGTTCATCAGTGCCGGCGGCGAGGACTTGGTGCTGATTCCCTGCCTCAACGACCACCCCGCCTGGGTCGGCGCCCTGGCCGAGATGAGCGGGCGCTTGGCCAGGCCGCTCTGAGAGCCTGTTCATGATCCGCTGCGCGGCGCGGTATGACGGCTTTGAAGTGCTCATTTGCCGCTCGTCAGCTCCGCTTCCCCGCCCAGCTCGCGAGATGCTGGACAGGCTCTGAGCGCATGCGGCGGCGAATGACCTGGCGGTCATTCGCCGGAACCCGCTTCCCGCATTCAGCAGTTCTATAGTCCCTTGCCCTGGGTATAAGCCCGGATGTTGCCGGCTTATCCTGCCTGTCGACCCTCCCTTCGCATCCGCCGCTTCGGCGGCGTCCAGGAGTTCGGCATGCATAACAACAATAACGGCTATCCCTCCAACCTTGCGGCCTGGACCACGGTGGCGATCCTCATGGTCGCCTATGTGCTGTCCTTCATCGACCGGCAGATCCTCAACCTGTTGGTCGGCCCGATCCGCCGCGACCTGGCCATCAGCGATACGGAAATGAGCCTGCTGATGGGCTTGTCCTTCGCCCTGTTCTACACCCTTTGCGGTATCCCGCTCGGACGCATGGCCGACAACCGCAGCCGGCGCGGCCTGATCCTGTTCGGCGTGCTGGTGTGGAGCGCGATGACCGCGGCCTGCGGTCTGGCGCGCAGCTATTGGCAATTCCTCACCTTCCGGGTCGGCGTCGGGGTCGGCGAGGCGGCGCTGTCGCCAGCGGCCTATTCGCTGATCGCCGACAGCTTCCCGCGCGAGCGTCGGGCGACGGCGATCAGCGTCTACTCGATGGGCATCTACCTGGGCTCGGGGCTGGCCTTCCTGCTCGGCGGGCTGGTGATCAAGTTCGCCTCGGCCCAGGGCGACGTGCATCTGCCGCTGTTCGGCGAGGTGCGCCCGTGGCAACTGATCTTCCTCATCCTCGGCGCCGCCGGCGTGCTCTTCTGCCTGTTGCTGCTGGCTATCCGCGAGCCGGCCCGGCGCGGAGTCGGCGCAGGCGTGGCGGTGCCGCTGGGCGAGGTCGGCGCCTACCTGCGGGCCAACCGCAAGACCGTGCTCTGCCACAACTTCGGTTTCGCCTGCCTGTCCTTCGCCGGCTACGGCAGCGGCGCCTGGGTGCCGACCTTCTTCGTCCGCACCCACGGCTGGGACGCCGGTCATGTCGGAGTGGTGTACGGCAGCATCGTCGCGGTGTTCGGCTGTCTCGGCATCGTCTTCGGCGGGCGCCTGGCCGACTACTGGGCGAAGCGCGGGCGCAGCGACGCGAACATGCGCGTCGGGCTGCTCGCCGCCTGGGCGGTGATTCCCTTCACTCTGGTCTATCCGCTGCTGGACAACGCCAATTGGGCGGCGGCGCTGATGGCGCCGACGGTGTTCTTCCTGAGCATGCCGTTCGGCGTGGCCCCGGCGGCGATCCAGGAGATCATGCCCAACTCGATGCGCGGCCAGGCCTCGGCGATCTACCTGTTCGTGGTCACCCTGTTCGGTCTCGGCGTGGGCCCGACGGCGGTGGCGCTGGTCACCGATTTCGTCTTCGCCGACGACATGGCGCTGCGCTACTCGCTGCTGCTGGTGACCCTGGCCGCGGTGCTTGGTGCGGTGGTCCTGCTGGGGATCGGCCTCAAGCCCTATCGCGCCAGCCTGGAGCACCTGAAGGACTGGAGCCTGCGACGGGAAGGCGAGGGCGGCGAGGATTGGAAGGCGTCCCGGCAGCCGGCCTGACTCAGTAGGTGAGGATCACCCGCACGGTATCGCTGTAGGTACCGGCGGGGACGTTGCCCTGGGCCGGGTTGACGATGGCCCGGTACGGCACGTTCTGCGCGGCGCCGCTACCGGTGCCTGCCTGGGTGTTGCTGGTGGTCCAGACCGTCGAGTCTCCCGGTTTGTAGAGGTTGTACTGGATCGCGTTGGCGCCGCTGAGCATTCGCCGCCAGCCGCCGCTGAAGTTGTTGCCGTTGTCGAAGCCGATGGTATAGGTGGCGTTCAGGGTGCAGCGCACGCCAATGTTCTGGTTCACCGCGGTGAAGGCCGAGACCAGCGCGGCGCTGCCGAAGCTGAGGTCCGGAGCGCTGTCGATGAAGCAGTCCTTGAGCACCGTCAGGGTAACGTTGACGCTGCTGCTGGCGGTGCCGTCGTCGTATACGCAGACTGGGCCGATGCCCGCCGCGCACAGGTGCCAGGCCCAGTTCAGGCCGATGGTATCGGTATAGGTGCCGGCCGGCAGGGTCACCCCGGTGGCGGTGCGCAGGTACAGCGGCAGGCTGCCGTCGGTGGCGTTGAACAGGCCGAGGATGCCGAGGAAGGTGGTGCTGCTCCAGCGTACCGTCGAGCCGACGTTGTAGACGGTGCCGCAGCCGTTGTCCTTGCAGATACTGTAGGGCAGGTAGGTGCCGCTGGCGGCGTTGTACAGCCGCGGCGTGGTGCCCAGCGGATTGGCGGTGCTGGCGATGGTCGCGTCGATGGTGTTGGTGCTGAGGATCGACAACAGGCTGCCGGTGCACTTGAAGCCGGTGGTGCCGGTGATGGTCTGGGCGGTGCTGGCCACGGTGAACGAGCTCAGGCTGCCGAAATTGCCGGTGCCGGAGCTGGTGGTGCAGGCGGCGAGCAGCAACGGGCTGGCGCAGAGCGTAGCGAAGCCGAGCAGGCAGGCGGACGTGGAGTGGCGGCTCATGGCGTATCTCCGATCGGGGCCGAGCAGGTCAGCGGGCCGACCTGGCTGACGGTGGGTTTGCGCGTGTCCAGGCGGAAGCGTGCCTGGCAGGCCCGGCCGTCGGGGCGGACCACGCGTAGCTGGTTGTCGCTTTGCAATCCTTCGAAATAGACCTGGCCGTCCCAGCCGACGCTGGCGCGCTGGCCGCTGCCGGTTTCTTCGGCCTGGCTGCCCAGCGGCAGCGGTTCGCCGCGCTCGTCCACCAGGCTGATGCTGGCGGCGACTACGGCACGGATCGGGAAATCCAGCAGCAGGCCGCTGCCCTGGCGTACCGCCACGCGCTGCTCGACTTCGGGCGCGCTGACGTTGGCCGGAAGGTCCAGCGGCTCGATCTGGAACTTCGCCGGGTAGTAGGCCGCGACCCAGGGCACCAGCAGGTGGCCGTTGTCGTCGGTGCTGCCCATCAGTTGGTTCTCGTAGCGGATCGGCACCTGTGGATAACCCTTGGTGCTGACCAGGACGAAGGCGTCGTTGATCCGGTTGCTGGCGAACACGGCGTTGTCCATCCATACCAGCGAGCCGCTGAGATCGGCCCAGCGCGTGTAGTTGCCGGTCTCGCCATAAAGGCCGCCCTGCAGTTGCACGTTCTGCATGCGCCAGGTCAGGTCGGCCTGCTGGTAGCGGCTGGCGCCGCCGCCATAGCCGAGGTTCCAGCCGAGGCCGCCCTGGCTCGGCGTGGAGCGGCTCCAGATCACCCGCTCGCTGTAGCGTCGGTCGCTGTCGCGGGTGACGCCGATGTTCAGCAGGCCGTTGATGTCGAAGGGAATCACCAGTTGCATCAGCGCGCTGTAGCCGTCGCCGTCGAGATCCTTGTTCAGCGCCAGGTAGAAGCTGCTGCGGCTGCCGATCGGGCGGCTGTAGGAGAGGTTGGCCAGGCGCGTGCGGCTGCCGTCGCGGGCGCGGATGTCGAAGTAGCCGGTACCGATGGTGCCCTGCTCGTCGAAGGTCAGGCTGGCGGTAGCCTGGTCGGTGCGCCGGCTCAACTGGTACTCGCCGTCCAGGGTGCCGAGGTCGCCATAGCCGGCGCTGCGCTCGATGTGTTGCAGGCTGAGGCCGAGCCGTCGCGAATAGTAGGAGTAGCCGAGCAGGTATTGCTGGCCGCTGTCGCCCTGGCCGTCGCTGCCGCTGGCCGCCAGGCTGAGGGTGCCGAAGGTGGCCACGGCGATGTCGCCGCCGATGCCGAGCAGGCGCAGGTCGCTGGCGGCCTCGGCGTGGGTGGAGAGGGTCAGGCGGTCGCTGACGCCGTAGCGGTAGATGCCGCTGGCGGCGTTGTCGGCATAGGAGAAGTTGCGCAGGCCGTAGTCGTCGCGCAGGCGCCCGACGGACAGGTCGAAATCGCTCAGGCCGCGCGCCAGCAGGGTGTTGGATACGTAGAACGGCAGGCTGGTCACCACTTGTCGACCCTGGGCGTCGGTGGTCACCACCGTGGCTTCGCCGGCTCCGTTGATGTACGGCACGTTGCTGATGGCGAAGGGACCGGGTTGCAGGTCGGCGCTGCTGGCCTTGTAGCCGTTGATGAACAGGTCGACGGTGCTGGGTACGGCGGCCTGGCCGTCGAAGCGCAGCAGCGGATAGGTGACCAGGTCCGGACGTACGCCGAAGTTGCGGGCGAAGCGAAAGCCGCCCATGCGTACCGGGGTGGTCCAGTTCAGCGCGCCGTTGACGTAGTCGCCCAGTTGGTAGCTGTGCATGTTGCGTTCGTCGTTGTACAGCCAGTAGGTGTCGTAGCGCAGGTAGCGGCTGTCGAGGTTGTCGGCGTCGCCGAAATAGCGGGTGTAGACGCCGGTGTTGGAGATCACCCCGAAGCCGTCGAACAGGCGTTGCTCGAGCAGCGCGGAAAGCCAGGGCGTGGCGCCGTCGGCGGGGTCCGAGTAGTACAGGTCGTAGTTGAACAGCGCGCCGAGGCTGCTGCGCGCCGGGGCGCGGGCGACCAGTCCGGGATCGTCGAAGCGCTGCTCCGGCAGCCAGTCCGGCGGCACTTGCAGGTGCAGTTGCTGGCTGGCGCTGTCATAGTCCGCCCGGACCTCGGGCAGGGCGTCCACCGCGACCTGTCCGGCGGGGTTGCCAGGCAGGCGCACGCCGGCTTCGCGCAGGGCCGCGGCGTCGAGCAGGTAATGGCCATCGCCGGCGTTGACCGGCACCACCTGGCCGCTGTCGCGGCCGTTGATCACCAGTTCCAGGTAGTAGAGGACGTTGCTGCCGCCGGACGGAGCGGGTTGCGGCGGCGGCAGTCCGGCCAGGTAGTCCGCCGCATGGACAGGGGAGAGCAGCGCCAGGCCGATCAGTAGCGAGCGGTGGTGGCGAGAGCGCCGCTGACACGGGCGAGGCACGGGACCGACGTCCGCCTCAGTAGCCGGGAACGCTGATCGGCGCGTCGTTGTCCGCCAGTTGCAGTTTCAGGGTCATGCCGGCGTCCGGCAGCAGCCCCGGCGGCAGCGGCCAGCGCATCTGCCGGCCGGGCAGCACGTAGCCGAGCAGGCCGTCCAGCAGCGCCAGGCTGCGGCCGTTGCCCTCCCAGCGGACATGGCTCAGGCGGGCGTGCACGCTACCCTCGTTGCGCACCTGCAGGTAACGCTTGCCCTGTTCCTCGACCAGCCGCCAGGCCAGCTTCGGCCGGGTCGCGTCGGCCGGGTCGCGCTCGACATCGCTGCGCGGCTGGGTCCAGACGCCGTCGGCGCTGACGAACAGCGGCACCGAATAGCGCATCTGGAACTGCAGGGCGAGACCGGGGCTTCGTTGCGTCTGCCCCGCGCTGCCGTCGGGCACTTCGTCGATCAGCACCCGATAGGCGTCCTCCGGCGTGCTGGGCTGGCCGCCCTGGCGGATCAGCCGGACCAGCTGCCGGCGGCCCGGCTCGACCTTGACGAAGGGCGGGCTGGGAATCACTGCCTGCTGGTTGCGATAGACGTCCTGGAAATCCGCCTGGGACCAGCCGAGCACGCGCACCTGCAGGGTCACCGGTTGCTTGCCGCGATTCTCCAGCCACAGCGCGGTGGCCGGTTGGTCGGCTTCGATGGCCGGGTTGATCGGCCAGATCAGCACCGCACTGGCGGCTTGTGCCGGGCCGCCCAGGAGCAGCGCCAGCAGCGCCGCAAGCCAGCGGCCGGGGCGGAGAGGTAGGTGTGGACTGGGCATGTGATCCTCCATGACGGCTCAGAACGAAAGGGTGACGGTGACGGTATCGCGGTAGTTGCCGGCGGACGGCAGGCTGCCGACCGCGAACAGGCGCGCGTATACCGTGTAGGTCTGGGTGCTGGCGGGAAAGTTGGCGATGGTCCGCGCGAGTGCCCCGTTGCCCCAGACCTGGGAGTAGGCGGCATCCTGGTAGAGCTGGTAGGCGAGGGTCTCGTTACCGCTCACCCGCTTCAGGTAGCGCTGGCTGCTGCTGCCGCCATTGACCCCGTAGTCGAGGGCGACGGAGACGGTCATTCCCGGAGTGCAGGTCAGGACGATGGAGCCGGCCCCGGAGCTGCTGGCGACGTTAACCGGACTGGCCAGGTTGCCGAGGGTGCCGAAGCTCAGGGTGCCGAGGTCATAGGCGTTGTTGCTGATGGCGGTGCCGAAGGCGCAGCCGTTGGCGACCACCGCCTGGACCTGGAAGGCGCGGCTGATCGGCGATGGATCGGCATGCGCGACCAGGTTCGGCAGCGGGAGCAGGAGAAGCGACAGGAATAGACGCCGGCTGGACATCGGCATCACCAACTGATGGTCACGTTGACGGTGTCGCGGTAGGTCCCGGCGACCGGCGTGGTCTGTGCCGGCACCAGGCCGTAGATGGGGTACCACTGGTCGTTGCCGTTGCCGGTGGCGGCAACGCCGGTGGTGTTGTCCCAGACGATGCCGCCGGGGCGGTCGCTGTACAGGTTGTAGGTCAGGGTGAGGGCGGTGTTGGCGATGTTCGCCATGCGCCGCGTGGCGACGCTGCCGTAGAGCCCGCCGTCGAGCGTGATCGCATAGGTCTGGCCGCTGACGCACCTGACCCGGATGGAGCCTGCGCCTTGCTGGCTGGTGGCGCTGATGGCGTTGTTCAGGGAGGCGTACTGGCCGAAGTCGAGGGTGCCGAAGGTGATCGCGCCGCCGCTGCCGACGCTACCTGCCTCGCAGGCCGGGAGCAGCGTGGCGCTCAGGACGATGGTGGCGGTCTGCGCGTTTGCCGGGTTGCAGCCGAGCAGGCAGAGCAGTCCTCCGGTGAAGTAGCGGTTCAGGCTCATCGGTCCCCCCAGGACCATGCTGCCTGGCGCCGCGCCTGGCGGCGCGTCTTACCAGGCGATGGTGACCAGCAGGGTGTCGGTGTAGGTCCCCGCCGTCGGCGTGGGTGTGCTTTGTCCGGTGGGCACCACGCGGCCATAGAGGGGGATGTTGACCGCGGTGCCGGTGGAGACCGAGGAGATGTCCACCGGTGTGTTGGCCTGGATCAGCGCGCTGCGCGCGGCGTCCGAATAGATGTTGTAGGCGATGGTGCTGCTGGTGGTGGTGGTGTTCTGCATGTAGCGCTGGCCGCCGCTGGCGTGCAGGCCTGCGTTCACCGTCAGGCTCGGGGTCAGGCCGGTGCTGCACTGGATCTGGATATTGCCGCTGGTGCCGACGGTCTGCGCGTCGACCACGTTGGTGAGGTCGGAATGGCTGCCGAAGTCCAGGGTTCCCCACTGGTTGATACCGCCGCTGACGCTGCCGTTGATGATGGTGCAGCCGGCACCGATGACCATCTGCACGCCGACCTGGCCGATCAGCGTACCGGCGGCCTGGGCGGTGCCCAGCAGGCTGGCGCAGGCACAGAACAACAAGACTGCCGGAATGCGTTTATTCATCTCTAACTTCCTGTCGATAACGAATGTCGGTGGCGCAGGACGATGTTGGCGGATAAATAAAGTTCCCACGACTTTAAATGATCGGCCTTATATATCCGCCAAACTCGAAGTTCATGGCTGGCGACGCGCCGGGTGCGGCGCAGAGCGGCTCGCCAGTCATGCTTGACTGGCTATATAGCAGCGCGAATAAGCCTCTGCCAGTTAGATGACGTGATTATTTGGAAAATACAGGGAAGTTTAATTACAAAGTAGTAAGCGATTGGCTACATGCTTTTGAAAATAACGTGGCGGGTGGAAAATGGACGGAACAGCGAAGTGTTCCGTCCGTTGTTTTCAGTGTGAATCCTTGTGTTGTTCGTCGAGCGCCTTGTTCTGCCAGCCGTCGTTGCCCGGCAGCAACAGGTTGAGGACGATGGCGACGATGGCGCACAGGGCGATGCCCTTCAGGCCGATGTCGTCGGGGCCGGTACCGCTGCCGATCAGCACGCCGCCGATGCCGAACACCAGGGTCACCGAGACGATCACCAGGTTGCGTGCTTCCGAGAGATCGACCTTGTGCCGGATCAGGGTGTTCATGCCGACCGAGGCGATGGTGCCGAACAGCAGGCAGAGGATGCCGCCCATCACCGGTACCGGGATGCTTTGCAGGATCGCGCCGAACTTGCCGACGAAGGCCAGGGTGATGGCGATCACCGCCGCCCAGGTCATGATCTTCGGGTTGTAGTTCTTGGTCAGCATCACTGCGCCGGTGACTTCCGCGTAGGTGGTGTTGGGCGGTCCGCCGAACAGGCCGGCAGCCGAGGTGGCCAGGCCGTCGCCGAGGAGAGTGCGGTGCAGGCCGGGCTTCTTCAGGTAGTCCTGGCCGGTGACGCCGCCCACCGCGATGACCCCGCCGATATGCTCGATGGCCGGGGCCAGGGCCACCGGGACGATGAACAGGATCGCCTGCCAGTTGAATTCCGGCGCGGTGAATTTCGGTAGCTCCAGCCAGGGTGCGGCGACGATCGCGGCGGTGTCGACCACGCCGAAGACGAACGACAGGGCGAAGCCGACCAGCACGCCGGCGATGATCGGCACCAGGCGGAATATACCCTTGCCGAATACCGCCACCACCAGGGTGGTGAGCAGCGCCGGCATCGAGATCATCATCGCGGTGCGGTACGGCAGCAACTCGCTGCCGTCGCCGGCCTTGCCCATCGCCATGTTCGCCGCAATCGGCGCCATCGCCAGGCCGATCGAGATGATCACCGGGCCGATCACCACCGGCGGCAGCAGTTTATCGATGAAGCCGGTGCCCTTGATCTTCACCGCCAGGCCCATGAAGGTGTAGACGAAGCCGGCGGCGACCACCCCGCCCATGGTCGCGGCCAGGCCGAACTGGCCCTTGGCGAGGATGATCGGGGTGATGAAGGCGAAGCTGGAGGCGAGGAACACCGGTACCTGGCGCCCGGTCACCAATTGGAACAGCAGGGTCCCGAGGCCGGCGGTGAACAGCGCGACGTTGGGATCCAGACCGGTGATCAGCGGCATCAGCACCAGCGCGCCGAAGGCGACGAACAGCATCTGCGCGCCTGACAGCACCTGGCGCCAGAGCGGCTCCTGGAAGGCATCGCCCATGTTCAGGCTTCCTTCTGCTTGGTACCGAAGATCTTGTCGCCGGCGTCGCCCAGGCCCGGAATGATGTAGCCGTTCTCGTCGAGCTTCTCGTCGATCGAGGCGGTATAGATGATCACGTCCGGGTGGGCCTTGCGTACCGCCTCGATGCCCTCGGGGGCGGCGACCAGCACCATGGCGCGGATTTCCTTGCTGCCGGCCTTCTTCAGCAGGTCGATGGTGGCGACCATCGAGCCACCGGTGGCGAGCATCGGGTCGATGATCAGCGAGCGGCGCTCGGCGATGTCCGGCGCCAGTTTTTCCAGGTAGGTGCGTGCTTCCAGGGTCTCTTCGTTGCGGGCGACGCCGACCGCGCTGACCTTGGCGCCGGGAATCAGGCTGAGCACGCCGTCGAGCATGCCGATGCCGGCGCGCAGGATCGGCACCACGGTGATCTTCTTCCCGGAGATCTTCTCCACCGTCACCGGGCCGGCCCATCCGGGGATTTCGTACTGTTCCAGGGGCAGGTCCTTGGTCGCCTCGTAGGTCAGCAGGGCGCCGACTTCCTGGGCCAGTTCGCGGAAGTTCTTGGTGCTGATATCGGCACGGCGCATCAGGCCCAGTTTGTGGCGGATGAGGGGGTGGCGGATCTCATGTACGGGCATGGGCGACTGTCTCCAACGGGGGCGGGCAAAAAAATTGCGCTAGCGTAATGCATTCCGCACAGTCTGGACCATTATTCTGATTCGCACTCGACCGCCGGGGGTTGCCCGATGGCGACCGGATGAGTACCTTTGCCGACTTTTTCTCAGCCCAGCCAGGGAGAAGCACCATGTCCGTCGATCTCGCGCACATCCGCCAAGTCAGGGCGGAAGCCGACTGCCTGTTCAACAACGACGAGGTCGAGGCAGCCATCGGTCGCGTCGCTGAGGCGATCAACCGCGATCTCGGCGAGACCAACCCGGTGGTCTTCTGCGTGATGAACGGCGGCCTGATCTTCTCCGGCAAGCTGCTCCCGCTGCTCGACTTCCCCCTCGAACTGTCCTACCTGCATGCGACCCGTTACCGCAACGAGACCTCCGGCGGCGAACTGTTCTGGAAGGCCAAGCCGGAAATCTCCTTCATCGACCGTGACGTGCTGATCATCGACGACATCCTCGACGAAGGGCACACCCTCTCGGCGATCATCGACTTCTGCAAGCATGCCGGCGCACGCGCGGTGCACACCGCCGTACTGGTGGACAAGGAACACGAGCGCAAGGCCCGGCCCGACCTCAAGGCCAGCTTCACCGGCCTCTACTGCGCCGACCGCTACGTGTTCGGCTACGGCATGGACTACAAGGGCTACTGGCGCAACGCCGCGGGCATCTTCGCGGTCAAGGGGCTCTGAGATGGCCGGACCGCGCTACCTCGACCAGCAATTGTTCGCCGAACTGGCGAGCGGGGCGGGTAACGCGCCGCGTGGTCGCCAGCATCACAACTTCCACCGCATGGAGGAGCCCTGCCACCGCATGGCGGTGGGCCTCCAGCCGAATACCTACATCCCGCCGCACCGGCACCTGGATGCGGGCAAGGCCGAGGCGCTGATCGTGCTCAAGGGCCGTCTCGGCCTGCTGGTCTTCGCCGAGGACGGGGAACTCCTCGACAAGCGCGAGTTGAGCGCCGCTGGGGACTGCCCCGGTGTCGACCTGCCGCCCGGGGTGTTCCATGCCCTGGTGGTGCTGGAGCCGGACAGCATCCTGTTCGAATGCAAGGCCGGGCCTTACCGCCCGCTCGGCGAAGGCGAGTTCGCCAGTTGGGCGCCTGCCGAAGGCAGCGCCGATGCGCCGGCCTACCGGGACTGGATGCGCGCCCAGTTCGCCTGAGCGCTTCGCTTCGGCGGCGGGTCGGCAGCCATGCTAGAGTGCCGGCTCGCCCTGTCCGGAGGTCCCGATGTTCGCCCGTAGCCTGTGCGGCTCCCTGCTCCTGTTCGTCAGTCTGGCCGGCCTGGCCGCCGAGAATCCCCCGATGCACGCGCGCTTCCTGCCGCCCGACGACGGCCAGTTGCGCCAGGAGGCGCCGGAGCAGCAGCAACTGATCCAGATCACCGAGTACAGCGTGGTGCTGGGCAACCAGCGGCAGTCCAACCAGCAGCCGATCCCGATCACCACGCCGACCCTGCTGCGCCTGAAGGGCAAACCGCTGAGCAAGGGCGCGACCCTGGCCCAGGTGCTGATCCAGTTCGACAGCGAAGGCAAGAGCCTGAAGAAGCCGGTCTACGATGCCGGGACCCGCACCCTCACGCTCAACTACCCGTTGGCGCAGTACCCGGCGTTGCTCGACCTGCTGCGCAACCAGACGGTCTATTGCCAGTTCCTCGCCTATCCCAACGGCCATGTCTGGGCGGACCTGCACACCGGCGCGGTACGCGCGCGTTGAGCCTCGCCGCGCGCCGGGAGTAAACTGCCTGGCCTTATCCCGCGCCGGGCGAGCCCGGCCCCAGAGCCGTTGAGAGAAAGCGATGCGCAAAGACAAGAAACAGATCATTGGCGAAGAGATCAGTGACGAGTCGATCAAGCTGTTCCTCGGCGTCGAGCCGGCCGACGACACCCCCCCCTCGCTGCACAAGCTGATCAAGGCCTATCGCGGTCTGCGCATCGACGACTTCGAGCGCTTCCTCACCTTCTTCCGCGAGGCCGGCTACGATCTCGACGCGCGCGACGCCAAGGGCAACGACTTCGTCGCCCTGGTCGCCGACCAGCGCCAGGCCGTGCCCTACATCGAAGCGCTGCAGGCGGCCAAGGGCGCCTGAGCCGGCCATGCAGCGAAAAGCCCGCCCTTCGGCGGGTTTTTTCGTTGCGCGGTCCGCCGAGTCACGCCCGTCGGAGAACGCCAGCATCCGAATGGCGGCTGGTGGTGGCAAGGGTCGATAGACGCCGCGCGGGCCCCGCCGCGGTCGCGGATCGCCAGGGCGGCGGGGAAGGGCGAATGGCCAGGACTGCGTTATTCGCTCTGCGAGAGGCTGCCTGTCGGCTGCTGCTTTTCTACACTCACAGGAAAAACAGCCTGCTGAGGTTCCCATGTACGTCCAGCCCTACGTCTGCTTCAACGGCCGTTGCGAAGAGGCCCTGCGTTTCTATGAACACGCCATCGGTGCCAGGGTGAGTTTCCTGTTCCGTTTCGACGAGGCGCCCGGTCCGGTGGTGGTGCCCGAAGGCTGGTGCGACAAGGTGATGCACGCCAACCTGCAGATCGGCGACAGCCAGATCATGGCCTCGGACGGGCACGGGCCGGCGTTGCAGCCGATCTCCGGGATTTCCCTTTCACTGAATACCCGCGACCCGCAGCAGGCGCGGCGCTGCTATGACGCCTTGCTGGAGGACGGCGGGCGGGTCGAGCTGGAGTTGGGCAAGACCTTCTGGTCGCCCTGTTTCGGTACCCTGGTGGACCGTTTCGGGGTGTCCTGGATGATCAATTGCGAGGCCGGCGCCTGACTCCACAAATGAAAAAGCCGCCCGAAGGCGGCTTGTTCCATAGCGCGCGGCTCACTCGGCGTTGACCGGGGCCTGCACGTCGTTCTTCGCGGTCAGTTCCAGCACCTCGCTGCAACGGCTGCTGACGCTGCGGTACAGCTCGGCGTCGCTTTCCAGCTCTTTCTCGCGAGCCGGGAAGATTTCCTTCAGCTTGGCGCTCCACTCCGGCGAGCGGGCCTGCTCCGGGAAGCAGCGCTCGATCAGGCCGAGCATGATCGAGACGGTCACCGAGGCGCCCGGCGAGGCGCCCAGCAGGGCGGCGATGGAGCCGTCGTGGGCGGCCACCAGCTCGGTGCCGAACTGCAGGATGCCGCCTTTCTTCGGATCCTTCTTGATGATCTGCACGCGCTGGCCGGCGACTTCCAGGCGCCAGTCCTCGGCCCTGGCTTCGGGGTAGAACTTGCGCAGGGCTTCCAGGCGCTGTTCCGGCGATTGCATGACCTGGCCGATCAGGTAGCGGGTCAGGTCCATGTTGTCGCGGGCCACCGAGAGCATCGGCAGGATGTTGCCCGGGCGTACCGACAGCGGCAGGTCGAGGAACGAGCCATGGCGCAGGAACTTGGTGGAGAAACCGGCATAGGGGCCGAACAGCAGGGATTTCTTGCCGTCCACCACACGGGTGTCCAGGTGCGGCACGGACATCGGCGGCGAGCCGACCTCGGCCTGGCTGTAGACCTTGGCCTGGTGCTGCTTGACGATTTCCGGGTTGTCGCAGCGCAGCCACTGGCCGCTCACCGGGAAACCACCGAAGCCCTTGCCTTCCGGGATGCCGGAAAGTTGCAGGAGCGGCAGGGCGCCGCCGCCGGCGCCGAGGAAGACGAAGCGTGCCTGGATCTCGCGGTCGCCGCCGTTGCGGGTGTCCTTGACGGTGACCCGCCAGCCGTTATCGGCGCGGCGCAGGTGGGTGACCTTCTGGTTGTAGCGGATCTGCGCGCCCGGCTGTTGCGCCAGGTGTTGCAGGAGCTGGTTGGTCAGGGCGCCGAAGTTGACGTCGGTACCGCCCTCGACGCGGGTCGCGGCGATCGCTTCGTCGGCCGGACGACCCGGCATCATCAGCGGCATCCACTCGGCGAGGGTGGCCTTGTCCTCGGAGTAGACCATGGTCTCGAAAGCGTGGTGCTTCGTCAGCGATTCGAAGCGCTTCTTCAGGTAGGCGATGCCTTCGCTGCCGCGCACGAAGCTCAGATGCGGTACCGGGTTGATGAAGGTCTTCGGCGAGCCGAAGGTGCCCTTGGCGACCAGGTGCGACCAGAACTGCTTCGACACCTCGAACATGGTGTTGATGCCCACGGCTTTCTTGATGTCGATGCTGCCGTCGGCCGACTGCGGGGTGTAGTTCAGCTCGCACAGGCCGGCGTGGCCGGTGCCCGCGTTGTTCCACGGGTTGGAGCTTTCGATCGCGCCGGACTCCTGGAGTTCGACGACTTCCATCTTCAGGTTGGGGTCGAGTTCCTTGAGCAGGACCGCCAGGGTCGCGCTCATGATGCCGGCGCCTACCAGCAGCATGTCGACTGTTTCGTGATCGTTTTGCGCCATTAACGCTTCTCCAAAATCTTCAGCACCAAATTGACGACAGACGGGGCGGGGCCGAGGCCGGTACGGGCCGGCAGGCAGCGGCGGAGGGAGCCGTCATGTCCGATTCTTCGCAACAACGGCGGGACGCCGGGCGTCATCGCCTATGGATGCCGGGCGCGGGGCTGGCGATCTGGCAGCCTGGCTGGCCCATGCGGGCATCCGGTCGTGCAAGCACATTCGCGACGGAACGGGCCGTCAGGCTCTGGTCATGAGGTATCCGCTGCGGTCGCGTCTGCGGGGGGCTGTTTCAAGCGCTAATGGCGCACTTACCGACGCAAAACTCTTCATTGCTCGCCACACTCTCGTGAAGTAGTGAAATACCTTCGATCCACGCTCTTTTGGAGACATGGGCCGGAAGGGCTCGTCTGTCGCGGGCATGCCTTCGCAGAATCGTGCGGGGTCATGCGGCATTCCTTGCCGAAAAACTCGCTACAGGCGTTTCAGGGCGTCTGCCTCATGGGGCAGCGCTCTACTGGCGGCTCTCTGTGGGGGGATGGCGCGGGGGCCGGAACCCGATCAGGAGGCGTCCTTATAATCGGGGGGCGATTATAACGGTGAAAATCAAAAAATACCCCGCTCCTTAGACTTTTTTCCCATTCCCGGTCACGAAGTGCCCGCCGGCGAAAGCCCCCTGGGACAATCCGCCGCGCCGTATCTGCCAAACGCCGGGCATGCGTGCCCTGCGCCACCTGCCACAGGCGAGGAACCGCGCCCCGTGGCGAACGTCCAAGGCAATGCTGCGGTGCCTTCGCGGCGCCGTTATACTGCCGGCCATTCGTGCCCAACCCATGGAGAGATGAGCATGCTGCATCGCCTGTTGCTCAGCCTGATGACCGCAAGCGCCCTGGTTCTCGGCGGCTGCGCCCTGAGCCCGCAACAACTGGACCCGCAACCGGTCCTTAAAGGACCGTTGACCGCCGTCGGCCATGGCCAGCCGGTGGTGGTCAAGGTGGTCGATGGCCGTCCCGGCCCGTCCCTGGGCACTCGCGGCGGCCTCTACGCCGATACCAGCACCCTGACCGTCCGTAGCGAGGACGTGGTGCCCAAGCTCCAGGCCCAGGCCGAGACGGCCGTGCGCCTGCTCGGCTACACGCCTTCGGCCAACGCCTACAACGCGCCGCAACTGACCCTGACCCTGGCCGAGCTGAAGTACCAGTCGCCGAAGGACGGCGTCTACGTCACCCAGGCCGACATCACCGCGACCTTCCGCGCCGACGTGCAGAACAGCAGCCGGCGCTACACCGGTCGCTACGGCGCCTCGCTGAACCAGCGCTTCGGCATGGCGCCGAACCAGGCGACCAACAGCAAGCTGGTCAGCGAGGTGCTCAGCGACGCCCTGACCCGCGTATTCAAGGACCCGACCATCGCTCAGACCCTCGGCCAGCAATGAGCCGGCGGTAACGAGAAAGCCCGGCGGATGCCGGGCTTTTTCATGCGCTCGGGAAACTCAGGCGGCCTGGTGGAACGGGTCCGGCTCGCCGATGCTGATGCGTTCGTCGGTCTCAGGCAGGTCGAGGTGTTCATGGCCGCAGGCGGTGCAGTACACCAGCCAGCGGTCGTCCTGGACATTGAAGGAAAGATCGACGATCACGGCCTCGATCTCGTCCAGGTGGTCGATCAGATAGTTATGTTCGTGGGGTGCGGTTTCCAGCATGACGACTCTCCTGTGTTGTCGTTTGCCTGGGTGGGGTTCTGTGACCGGCAAAGCACTTTCAGACTAGTCGGTCACTCTGGCGAGGCCGCGCCTTTTTTAGACGGATTGCTGCTAACCGCTGCGCTTCGTCGCGACAACCCGGGTGCCGCTGGCCGTCGCTCATGCATTCTGGATAGAATTCGACCAGTCCTTCCCTGCCGTCCCCGACGGTCCGTCCTGTCATCAGCTCACCCAAGGCGTTATTCGGTAGCCCCGGCGTGTGGTCCTGTTGCGGAGGTTATCGATGTCCTTGCAAGCCTTGTGGGCGCTGTTCCTCGCCCATCCCGCCCAGGCCGTGAACGGCCTTGCGCTGTTCTTCGGTGTCGCCGGCGCCTGGCTGCTGCTGGCCACCCGCGCACGCGAGCGTCGCGCCCTGGCGCGCTGGGCCGCGGAGGGCGAGGCGGGGGAGGCGGCATTGCCGATGGACGAGGCGACCCTGCGGATCAACCTGTTCTTCTACCGATTCGGCACCGCCTGCCTGGGCCTGGCGCTGCTGGTCAGCTGGGCCAGCACGCGGCTCTGAGAGCCCTGCCTCGGCGAGCCGAACCGCACGCGGATAAGCGTATCGCGGTTATCCGTCCATCGCCTGCGGGTTCGAAGCCGTTGCCCGATGGAGAAGCCCGGCGGCGCCGGGCTTTCGTCTTCAGGATTGCTGCTTGATCCGGTATTGGTTGAGCACCGGGTTGGCGTATTGCAG
The DNA here is from genome assembly GCF_047199225.1 of Pseudomonas sp. DL. NCBI lineage: Bacteria > Pseudomonadati > Pseudomonadota > Gammaproteobacteria > Pseudomonadales > Pseudomonadaceae > Pseudomonas > Pseudomonas sp. DL. Next base: position 5,370,089 of record NZ_CP178323.1, on the reverse strand, counting down.
CACCAGCCAGGGGCGCTGCTCGGCCGGGCATTGCTCCAGGCGGCGGTTCCATTCCTTGCGCGCCTTCTCCAGCTCCTCGCTGCCGAACAGGCTCTCGGCCGTGGGGACGGCGAGGCCCGGGTCGCGGTTCTCGCTCATCTCGTAGGCCAGGTAGTGCACCGGGAACAGACGGTAGTTGCCGAGGATCTGCCGGTCCAGTTCGGCGGCCAGCTGCTTGGCGTCGCTGAACTCGCCCTCCAGCTCGGCGCCGAAGTTGATGTGCACGCGGCCCTTGTAGCCGGTGATGCCCAGGGCGATGCTGGCATCGTCCTCGCCCGGCGCCTTGCGGTACTCGCCGGTGCTGGCGCGGGTGTGCAACTCGCGGGCCTTGGCCAGATCGCAGGGGTCGTATTCGTAGCTGATCGACACCGGGATGAAATGCAGGGCGCGCACCATTTCGGCGAAGGGTTCGTCCTTGCGGCTCATGTGGAACATCTTGAGGATCGCCGAGTCGGTACGGTCGTCGCCGTCCTTGGCCCGCCCTTCGGCCTGGGCGATCCACACCGACTGGCGGTCCTCGCGGATCGAGTGGTTGATGTAGGCGGAGAGCGTCTGGTAGGCGGCGAGCTTCTCGCGCCGGCCGCTCAGCGAACGGTGCACGATGAAGCTCTTGTTCAGGCGCATCAGGTCGCTGACGAAGGATTTCTGCAGCAGGTTGTCGCCGATGGCGATGCGCGGGGTCGGCAGGCCGGCGTGGTACACGGCGTAGTTGACGAAGGCCGGGTCCATCACGATATCGCGGTGGTTGGCGATGAACAGGTAGGCGCAGCCTGGCTTGAGGCGATTGACCCCGGAGTAGGTGACGCCATCGGTGGCCTTCTCGATGGTGTGGTCGACGTAGGGCTCGAACTTGTCCTGCAGCGTGGCGACGCTGCGGATGCCGGTGACCTCGCGGGCCAGGCGATGGGCTATAAGAGGTTTGAGCAGCCAACCGAGGGGACCGGCCAGGCGCGGGAAGCGGTAGCGGACCAGGGCGCCGAGGAAGGCGTCGTCGCTCAGGAGGCGTTGCAATACCGCGGGGACTTCGGCGTCACTGTAGGGTCGGATGGCTTCGAACTCGCCCATCATGCTTTCTGGTTCCATATGGATGCTGCGAAGGCCGCCCAAGGGGGTGGCCGAAAATTGAACCGCGCGATTATAAACGGAACTCATAGGGGGTGCAGCGATGCTCGAAAGCCAGGCCTATAGCTGCCCTTACTGCGGGGAACCGGCCGAGGCGCTGCTCGACCTGAGCGCCGGCGACCAGCAGTACTACGAGGACTGCCCGGTGTGCTGCCGGCCGATCCTGTTCGACCTGCGCACCGATGGGCAGGACTGGTCACTGAACGTCCGCCGGGAGGATGACTGATGCAGCGCGTATATGAGCCGGCCGACCTGCTGGAGGCCGAGATGCTGGTGGGAATGCTCGCCAGCGAAGGGATCGCCGCCCATGTCAGCGGCCGCCACCTGGTCGGCGCCATCGGCGAACTGCCGCCTGGCGGACTGCTGGCGTTGTTGGTGGCGGACGGGCAGACGGAGCGGGCGCGAGAACTGATCCTCGCCTACAACGCCGCCGCCCCGTTGGCCGAGGAGCCGCCGGAGCCCTGCGGCCCCGGCAGCCTGTTGTGTTGAGGCGGCCGCCGCTCAGTCGGCCGCCAGTTCGAAGACCTGCCAGCGCACCGAGCTGACGCCCTTCTCCAGGCTGACCCGGCTGACCAGGCGTTCCAGCTGCGCCGGAGCTTCGGGGGTGCCGAGCAGTTCGGCGCGGACTTCCAGCTTGGCCGGGTTGTCCAGATCCTCGCTGTGCAGCGATTGCAGGCGCAGGTCGCTGCTGCCGAGGCTGTGCAGCATCAGGCTGCGAACCTGGATCTCGTCCTCGGCGCGGCAGACGATCTGCACTTCGTAGCGTTGCTCGGCCTCGCTGGCCGGCAACACGTCCTGGCGGTTCAGGCGTTGGGCGATGTCGCGCAACAGGATGTTGGCGCAGAGCACCACCAGGCTGCCGAGCGTGGCCTCCAGCAGCAGGCCCATGCTGCACAGGACGCCGATGGCGGCGGTGCACCAGAGGGTGGCTGCGGTGTTCAGGCCGCGCACGTTGAGGCCGTCGCGCATGATCACGCCGCCGCCGAGGAAGCCGATCCCGGAGACTACATAGGCGGCGATCCGTGAAGCGTCGCCGGCCAGGCCGGGCACGCCCTGGGTCATCAGCACGAACAGGCAGGCGCCAGTGCTGACCAGCGCGTTGGTGCGCAGGCCGGTGAGGCGTTGGCGCAGCTGGCGTTCGGCGCCGATCAGGGCGCCCAGGGCCAGCGCGACCGCGACGCGCAGGAGAAATACTTTCCAATCCATGTTTCACCTCGTTGCCGGCCGACGGCCGGAGCTGGCGCGGGCCGACGGTCCGCGCGGATAAGGGACGATGGATTGCGCAGGACCGCGGCTTCCCGCTGCGCGTTGGCGCGAGGGAAGGGACACGAAGGGAAAATGGGGATGCGTCATCCCGGACGGGATGCGGATCGCCACTGTCCGCCATGTTCGGCGAGGCAGTGGCAGAGGGTTCTGCTGGACTAGCTCGCCGGATGGACCTGTCGCAATCGACTAGGGCTGTTGTCCAATGCAGGACTCCTGTGCGGGTTACAGAATGCGGGCGGCACCTTAAGCCTGGAGGATAGGCGCGTCAAGTTAAGATTGGGTTTCATTCAGCTTGCGTTCGGCAAGGCCAGTGTGGCGCTTCGGGTTACACTGTGCGGCTTTCCCTCACCAGGCAGTGCCAAGCATGAGTGGTCGTTACGCCCTGTTCCGCTGGAATCTGTCGCTGGCGGCCCTGCCGGGCTTTCCGGCGGATTGGCGGGCGCAGTGGAACATTTCTCCGGCGAACCAGGTGCTGATGGTTCGCGAGGACGCCGGTGCGCGCCGCGCCGACCTGGCGCGCTGGGGGCTGACCCCGGCCTGGCTCACCGACCTGTCGCGTACGCCCAGCCACGCACGGGCGGAAACCCTCGCCGAGCAACCGATGTTCCGCGAGGCGTTCCAGCAGCGCCGCTGCCTGCTGCCGGCCAACGGCTTCTATGAATGGCGCGGGGTGCGTAAGCGTCCGTACTGGGTCTCCACCGGCGAGCGCCTGTTGTTCTTCGCCGGCATCTGGGAGGCCTATCCGGTGCATGGGCAAACCTGGCTCAGCGTGGCCCAGGTATCCCAGGCGGCCGCCGAGTTCCGCCGGCCGCTGCTGCTCGACGAGGCCGAGCAGGATACCTGGCTGGCTCCGGACACGCCGCTGCCGGCGCTGATAAGCCTGCTCGCCAAGCCCCAGCCGAACCTGCGCAGCGTGGCCCTGGCCGGCTTCGTCAACAAGCCTGAAGCCGACGGGCCGGAGTGCCTGACCCCGGCCTGACGCTAGACCCTGAACTGATTCACCAGGCGCCGCTGCTGCTCGGCCAGGCGGGTCAGCTCGGCGCTGGCCTGCGAGGCCTCGTCGGCGCCGCCGGCCACCTGGTTGGCGACCTGGCCGATGTTGGCGACGTTGCGGTTGATGTCCTCGGCCACCGCGCTCTGCTCCTCGGCGGCGCTGGCGATCTGGGTGTTCATGTCGTTGATCACCGATACCGCCTGGGTGATCGACTCCAGCGCCTCGGCCGCCTGGCGCGCATGGCGCACGCTGTCGTCGGTGCGCTCCTGGCTGTCCTGCATGACCTTCACCACGTCGCGGGTGCCCTGCTGCAACTGCTGGATCATGCTCTGGATTTCTTCGGTGGCCTGCTGGGTCTTCTGCGCCAGGTTGCGTACCTCGTCGGCCACCACCGCGAAACCGCGACCCTGCTCGCCGGCGCGGGCGGCCTCGATGGCGGCGTTGAGGGCGAGCAGGTTGGTCTGCTCGGCGATACCGCGGATCGCCACCAGGATCGCGTTGATGTTTTCGCTGTCCTTGGCCAGGTTCTGCACCACTCCGACCGCGCGGCCAATCTCGCTGGCCAGGGCCTGGATCGCCGCCGAGCTGCTTTCGACGATCTGCTTGCCCTGGTGCGCGGCCTGGTCCGCGTGGTTGGCTGCCTCGGCGGCGTGGGTGGCGTTGCGCGCCACGTCCTGGGCGGTGGCGGTCATCTCGTGGACCGCGGTGGCCACCAGTTCGATCTCCGCCAGTTGCTGCTGCACGCCCTGGTTGGTGCGGATGGCGATGTCGGCGGTGTGCTCCGAGGAGTCGCTGACCTTCTGCACCGATTGCACCACCTGGCCGATCATGTTCTGCAGTTTGCCAAGGAAGGTATTGAAGCCCTTGGCGATGGAGCCCAGCTCGTCGGCGCGCTCGCTGCTCAGGCGGCGGGTGAGGTCGCCTTCGCCCTGGGCGATGTCGTCGAGCATGCCGACCAATTGGCGCAGCGGCCGGGCGATGCCGTAGCCGACCAGCCAGACCACCAGCAGGCCGAGGGCCGCTACCACCAGGCCGGCCAGGCTCATGCCGAGGATATCCTGCTGGCGCTGGTCGCTCAGCTCGCCCTGGAGTTGCTGCAGTTCGCCGAATACCGCCGCCTGGGGAATCTGCAGCATGAGGGTCCAGCGCACGCCGCTGTCGGCGATGGTGAAAGGCAGGAACAGCTCGATGTGGCCGTGCTCGGCGTCGATGTCGTAGAGCGGCTGGTCGACCGTGAGGTTCTTCAGGTTGTCCACTTCGTTGCCGTCGAGGACGCTGCCGGCGGGCTCGCCGAGCTTGCTGTCGTCGCGGGTGTAGGCCACCAGGCGGCCGTTGCTGGCGATCAGCGCCATTTCCCCGGCGCCATCGTAGAGCTGCTGGTCGGCGCGCTTGAGCAGGTCCTGGATGAAGGCCAGCGAGAGGTCGGCACCGACTGCGCCGCGGAACTGGTCACCGACCATGATCGGCACGTTGAAGGACGACATCATCACGGTCTTGCCGCCCATTTCGTAAGGGGCCGGGTCGATGATGCAGGGACGCTTGTTCTCTTTCGGACAGGCATAGAACTCGTTCTCGCGCACCCCGGTGGGCAGCAGCTTTTCGCTATCGATGCTGTCGGCCATGGCCTCCACGATCGGCTTGCCGTCGGCGCCGCGATACCACCAGGGCAGGTAGCGGCCGTCCGGGCCGTAGCCCTTGCCGGGTTGCCCGGCGAAGGCGGCATCGGTATCGAAGGCATTGGGTTCCCAGGCCATGAAGGTGTCGAGCAGCTTGGGGTTGTTCTGCACGGTGCTGCGCAGCAGCGCGGAGATTTCGTCGCGGCTGGCGTTCAGCTGCGGCATGCCGTCGGCGCCCGGCTCGCCGAGCAGGCGGGTGCTGTTGGCCAGGCCGTGGACCACCGTCAGCGGATACTCCAGCTCGCGCTGGATCTGGCTGACCTGGGCGCGGGCCAGGGCCACCAGGCGCTCGTTGATGACCTTCTCCAGCAGGCCCTGGGTGCGTTGCTGCACCAGCTCCTGCGTTCGCGCGCCGGCGAACAGGGCGTACAGCACCAGCACCACGACGACGCTTAGAACGCTGGCGCCGGCGAGGGCGGCGACAGAAAACTGGATCGACTTGAGCTTCATGATGGGACTTCTGACCCTTGTTGGAATTGTCTCTGAGGAGCTTATCGGCAGGAGGACGGCAAATCCTTAATCGGCCGTCGGAGATTTCCTCGCCAACGGCTGTTGCCGGCGTTCGAGGCGCGGCCTACCATGCGCTCGGCCTTCAGAGGAGAACAAAGGACCATGGCTCATCCCTTCCGATTCGCCACCCTCGCCGGCGCGCTGCTGCTCGCCGGTTGCCAGGCAGTGAACACCACCAGTGGCGGCGCCGTCGGCGTCGACCGCAAGCAATATATGTTCAGCATGTTGTCCAGCCAGGAAGTCGACCAGATGTACGCCCAGTCGTACCAGAAGACTCTCGGCGAGGCGAAAAGCGCCGGCGTGCTCGATACCAGCAGCGCCGACGCGCGGCGAGTCAAGGCGATCGCCCAGCGGCTGATCCCGCAGACCGCCGCCTTCCGCCCGGACGCCACCGGCTGGAACTGGGAAGTCAATGTGGTGAAGAGCGACGAGCTCAACGCCAACTGCGGTCCCGGCGGCAAGATCATTTTCTACACCGGGCTGATCGACAAGCTGAAGCTCACCGACGACGAGATAGCCGCGGTGATGGGCCACGAGATCGCCCACGCCCTGCGCGAGCATGGGCGCGAGGCCATGTCCAAGGCCTACGGCGTGCAGGTGGCCAGCCAGATCGGCGCCCTGGCCGGCCTCGGCCAGGAAAGCCTGCAGCTGGCCAATACCGGCGTCGACTACCTGATGACCCTGCCCAACAGTCGTGCCAACGAGAACGAAGCCGACCTGATCGGTCTCGAGCTGGCCGCCCGCGCCGGCTACAACCCGGAAGCGGCGATCACCCTCTGGCAGAAGATGGGCAGGGCCAGCGGCGGCGCCAGCCAGCCCGAGTTCACCAGCACCCACCCCTCCGACAGTTCGCGGATGGCCAATCTCCAGGCCGCGATTCCCAAGGTGATGCCGCTGTACCAGCAGGCCAGGCGCGGCAAGTGAGGCCAGGGCGCGCGGTCGCGGGGGGCGGCCGGCGCGCCGACAGGCTTACCATCGGAAACGCCTGTTGTGTATTTCCGTAACCTGCTGTTTGGTATCTCGCCGGTGTTCGGCCTAGACTGCTGGCCGACCCGCTTGCGGGACCCGTGGACGAACAGCCACTCTCACGCCCTGGAGCTCATGTGAAATACGCCGTACTCGGAGCCACCGGCCTGCTGGGACATCACGCCGCGCGCGCCATCAGGGCCGCCGGTCACGATCTGGTGCTGATCCACCGTCCTTCTTCGCAGATCCAGCGTCTCGCCTATCTGGAGCCCGAGTGCCGGGTCGCCGAGATGCTCGACCACGCCGGCCTGGAACGCGCCCTGCGCGGCCTCGACGGGGTGATCTTTAGCGCCGGCTACTATCCTTCGCGGCCGCGCCGCTGGCAGGAGGAAGTGGCCAGCGCGCTGGGCCAGACCAACCCGTTCTATGCCGCCTGCCTGCAGGCCAGGGTGCCGCGCATCCTCTATGTCGGTTCGGCATATGCCATGCCCCGCCATCCCCAGGGACTACCGGGCCACGAGGGGTTGTTCTACGACAGCCTGCCGAGCGGCAAGAGTTCCTACGTGCTGTGCAAATGGGCGCTCGACGAGCAGGCCCGGGAGCAGGCGCGCAACGGCCTGCCGGTGGTGATCGGGATTCCCGGCATGGTACTCGGCGAACTGGACATCGGCCCGACTACCGGGCGCGTGATCACCGCCATCGGCAATGGCGAGATGACCCACTACGTCGCCGGCCAGCGTAACGTCATCGATGCCGCCGAAGCCGGGCGCGGACTGCTGATGGCCCTTGAGCGCGGGCGTATCGGCGAGCGCTACCTGCTGACCGGGCACAACCTGGAAATGGCCGACCTGACCCGGCGCATCGCCGAGCTGCTCGGCCAGCCTGCGCCGCAGCCGATGTCGATGGCCATGGCTCGCGCGCTGGCCACCCTGGGCCGCTTGCGCTACCGGGTCAGCGGCCAGTTGCCGCTGCTCGACGAAACCGCCATCGAGGTGATGGCTGGCGGGCAGTTCCTCGATGGACGCAAGGCCCGCGAGGAACTCGGCTTCTTCTCCACCACCGCCCTCGACGACACCCTGCTGCGCGCCATCGACTGGTTCCGCGACAACGGCTATTTCAATGCCTAGGACGGTTGGCTAGGGCAGCGCTTTTTCCGCGAAGGGTCGGGTCTGCAGTCCCAGCTGGGCGCGAAAGCTCTCCATGTCGAACATGGTGCACAGCTCCTGCAACTGGCCCTGCGGGTTGAACACCCAGAAGCCCATCGCGGAAATGCTCAGCACCTTGTCGCTGGCCGGATAGCCCAGGGTCGGCCGGACGATGGTGCCGATCAGCGTGCTCCAGGTGAACACCTTGCGTTCCTCGCCGATGCAGTCTTCGACCACGACCTCCAGGTCCGGCATCGCCGTGCGGATGTCCTGCAGCAGGCGGATATAGCCGGCGGTATCCAGGGGACGGCCGATGAACGAGCTTTTGTAGAGGAAATCCTTGCTGTGCAACTGCTCCACCAACGCCATGCGGCCCTTGTTCCAGGACAGCTCGATGTGATGGCGGGCGAGTCGTTTCAGGTCGTGTGAGGGCATCTCCGGCTCTCGAGGGCGAGTGGTGGGGCAGGCATCCGGTGCCTGCCTGAACTGTAGCCGTTCCTATGCATTTTGCATTGGCCGCCCAGCCATCCCGGGCCCGGCGGCGCAGTCCTTCAGAGCCAGCCGGTCAATTGCGCGGCGTGCCAGGCGGCGTACAGGCCAAGTGCGGCGAAGGCGGCCGCGGCCAGGCGGCGGATCAGGGTCAGCGGCAGCTTGTCGGCGGCCAGGTTGCCGATCAGTACCACCGGTACGTTGGCGATCAGCATGCCCAGGGTGGTGCCGATCACCACCAGCCAGAAATGCGGATACTGGGCGGCCAGCATGACCGTGGCGACCTGGGTCTTGTCGCCCATCTCGGCGAGGAAGAACGCGATCAGGGTGGTGAGGAAGGGGCCGTATTTCTTCAGTCCGGACTCTTCGTCGTCGAGCTTGTCCGGTACCAGCGTCCACAGGGCGACGGCGATGAAGGAGGCGGCGAGGATCCAACTGAGGGTGGCTTCCGAGAAGAAGCTGGCGACCCAGGCGCCCACCGCGCCGGCAGCGAAATGGTTGGCCAGGGTGGCGGCGACGATGCCGGCGATGATCGGCCACGGCTTGCGGAAACGCGCCGCGAGCAGGAGTGCCAGCAACTGGGTCTTGTCGCCGATTTCCGCGAGGGCAACGATGAGGGTAGGGACGAACAGCGATTCCATCAGGCTTCCTAAGGGGCGGGTCGACCAATCACCATGACACGCGCCATCTGCCCGCCCCGGGTCAGATCGTGCGTGTCATAGGTCTTGTCAAACCCTTGGCCTGTCTGGGCAGGCTTGGGTCGCGCGCGCCATGGTCTGCGGACCAAGTGTGTTGACGCGTGCCGGGCGAGGCCGGTGCGGCGCTCGCGGGAGACTACTCCCCTAGGACGGGGCGCATTCTGCCCAAGCCGGGCGGCTTGGGCAAGCCCGGGACGGAAACTTTCGTCCGGGAGGGCGGCGAGGGAGCCTGATCGCAAGGAAACGTGCCGGCATCCGCAGCGATCCGCGAGGAATCGCTGGGCGGCAGGGTGAGTCAGGTATTGGTCGGGCTGACGTCCATTTCTTGGTAGCGAACGAAGCGTGCGCGCTTCTTCCAGCGGTATCCCAGCCAGATCGCCAGGAACAGCGGCAGGCTGATATAGGTGGCGAGGAGGCCGATCCAGTCGATGCGTTCGCCCACCAGCGCCTGGTAGTTCTGCCCGAGGGTGATGACCATGCACAGGGCGAAGGCGAACAGCGGCCCGAAGGGGAACAGCTTGGCCCGGTAGGGCAGGTCTTCCAGGCGGCCGCCCTGGGCCAGGTAACCCTTGCGGAAGCGATAGTGGGAGATGGCGATGCCCAGCCAGGCGATGAAGCCGCACATGCCCGAGGTGTTCAGCAGCCATGTGTAGACGGTGCTGTCGCCGAAGGCCGAAGTGAGGAAGCACAGGGCGCCGACCAGGGTAGTGGCGTACAGCGCGTTGCGTGGCACGCCGCTGCGCGAGACGCGGGAGAACAGGCGCGGTGCCTTGCCCTCGAGGGCGAGGTTGTAGAGCATCCGGGTCGAGGCGTACATGCCGGAGTTGCCGGCGGAGAGGATCGCCGAGAGGATCACTGCGTTCATCACCCCGGCCGCCGCGGCGAAGCCGGCGCGCTCGAAGAGCAGGGTGAAGGGCGACACGCTGATGTCGCTGGCATCGTTCTTCAGCAGGTTCGGGTCGGTGTAGGGAATCAGCATGCCGATCACGAAGATCGCCAGGATGTAGAACATCAGGATGCGCCAGAACACCTGGCGAATGGCGATCGGGATGTTCTTCCGCGGATTTTCCGATTCACCGGCGGCGATGCCGATCAGTTCGGTGCCCTGGAACGAGAAGCCGGCGATCATCGCCACCCCGACCATCGCCTGGAAGCCGCCGACGAAGGGCGCGTCGCCCATGGTGAAGTTGCTGAAGCCGGGCGACTCCACGCCATGCATGATGCCGAAGATGGTCGCCAGGCCGACGCCGATGAAGATCACCACCGTGACTACCTTGATCAGGGCGAACCAGAATTCGCTCTCGCCGAAGCCGCGCGCGGAAATCACGTTGAGGCCGAACATGATGCCCAGGAAGATCGCGCTCCAGTAGATGCCCGGCACCTCGGGGAACCAGAAACTCATCACCAGTTGCGCCGCCACCAGTTCCGCGGCGATGGTCACCGCCCAGTTGTACCAGTAGTTCCAGCCGAGGGCGAAACCGAAGCCATCTTCGACGAACCGGCTGCCATAGGTGCAGAACGAGCCGGAAACGGGCATGTAGGCGGCCATCTCGCCGAGACTGGTCATGAGGAAGTACACCATCAGCCCGATCAGTGCGTAGGAAAGCAGCGCACCGCCGGGCCCGGCGGTGGCCACTGTGGCCCCGGAGGCGACGAACAGCCCGGTGCCGATGGAGCCGCCGATGGCGATCATGTTCAGGTGGCGCGGCTTGAGCACCCGCCGCAATTGCTGGCCCTGGCTGGCGTTCAGGTCAGTCATCGGCGGCCTCCCGGCGGGTGGCCACGGAAGGGTCTGGCTGCGGGCGTGCGGGCAGGGAGAGGAAAAGCTTCATTCACAGGGTTCCAGGCAGAAATCAGGAGCGACGGGCGGAGTAGATGCGGAAACCGTCGCCTTCGGCGAGTGTCCGGCAGGGGCCGAGGTGGCGTTCGATCAACGGCGGGTACTTCAGGAAGCTGTTGGCGACCAGGCGCAGTTCGCCGCCCGGCGCCAGGTGCTCGGCGGCGCGTTGCAGCAGGCGCTCGGAGGCCTGGTAGTCGGTGTGCACGCCCTGGTGGAAGGGCGGGTTGCTGACGATCGCGGCGAGTTCGCGCGGCGCGCCGTCGATGCCGTCGGCGGCGATCACTTCGCCGTCCAGGCCGTTGGCGGCGAGGGTCAGTCGGCTGCTCTCGACAGCGAAGGCGTCGACGTCGAGCAGGCTCAGGCGACTGGCGGGGTAGCGACGCTTGAGGACCGCCCCGAGTACCCCGGCACCGCAGCCGAAGTCCAGCAGATGGCCGCCGGGCAGGGCTTGCAGTTGCCCCAGCAGCAGCGCGCTGCCGCGATCCAGGCGGCCATGGCTGAACACCCCCGGCAGGCTCACCACCTGCAGCTCGCCATCGGCCAGCGGCAGGCTGTAGCGCTGGGCCAGGGCGTGCAGGTCGGGCTCGGCCGGCGCCTGTTCGATACGCACCTGCCAGAGCTGGCAATGCCGCGCGCTATCCAGTTTGCGGGGCTTGCCGTAGGCGGCCAACTGCTTGCTCGCGCGCTCGATCCCGCCGCGCTTTTCGCCGACCAGGAAGAGTTCGCCGCCGGGCAGGCGGGCGGCCAGGCTGGCCAGCAGGTAGTCGGTCAGTTCGCGGGACTTGGGCAGGAACAGAACGGCCGAAGTCCAGGCGCCGGTCGGCGCGCGCGTGTCGAAACGGCTACGGTCGGGGAAGCGGGCGTCCAACTGCGCCTGCTCGCCGGCGTGCCAGCTCCAGCCCTGGGCCTGCGGTAGCTCGGCGAGCAGGTCGTCGGCGGGCAGGCCGGCCAGCAGCAGCGGGGTCGCGAAGAGGTGGCGCTGGCGCAGCAGCACTTCACTGCGAGGGTCCATGCGGGCTCCGGAAAAAATGGGAAATCTTAACAGGCTTGGGCCTGGCATACCCGCATGGATTGTCGGCGAGGATCGCCGTTCATCCGTGCGCGGTGCCCGCAGCGCCGTATCAGCCGGCGTTGACTACCCGCAGGGCGCGCCCGGCCTTCCATGCCTCTGCGTTTTCCGCCAGTTGGCCGACGATGCGCTGCCGCGCCTCGCGACTGCCCCAGGCGTTATGGGGGGTGACGATCAGGCGCGGGATGTCGGGGGCCAGCAGCGGATTGCCGTTTCTCGGCGGCTCGACGCTGAGCACGTCGGTGGCGGCGCCGCCCAGGTGGCCGCCGCGCAGGGCGTCGGCTAGCGCCTGTTCGTCGACCAGGCCGCCACGGGCGGTATTGACCAGGAAGGCGCCAGGCTTCATCAGCGCCAGTTCGGCGGCGCCGAGCATCCCGCGGGTGTCCTCGGTCAGCGGGCAGTGCAGGGTCAGGGCGTCGACCCGTGGCAGGAGTTCGCCAAGCGGCAGGCGGTCCGCCCGGGCGGGCCGTCCTGGCAACTGACCGAGCAGCACACGCATGCCGAACGCCTCCGCCAGCCTCGCCACCGCCCCGCCCAGTTCGCCATGGCCGAGCAGGCCGAGGGTCTTGCCTTCCAGTTCGACGATGGGGAAGTCCAGCAGGCAGAACTGGCTGGATTGCTGCCAGCGGCCGCCGCGTACCGCCTGCTGGTAGTCCGGCAGGCGCGTAGCCAGGGCCAGCAGCAGCGCGAGGGTGTGCTGGGCTACCGAGGGCGTGCCGTAGCCATGGCAGTTGGCGACGACGATACCGCGCTCGCGAGCGGCAGCGAGATCGATGTTGTTGGTGCCGGTAGCGCTGACCAGGATCAGTTCCAGCTCTGGGCAGGCGGCGATGCATTGCGCGTCGATCGGCGCCTTGTTGCTGATCGCGACCCGCGCACCGTGCAGCCGCGCGGCGACTTCCTGCGGTTGGCTGGCGGCATGCAGTTGCAGCTCGTCGAAGGCGGCGTGCAGGGGGCGCATGTCCAGATCGCCGAGGTCGAGGGAGGCATGGTCGAGGAAAACGGCGCGCAGGGCATGGCTCATGGACGGTTCCTTGGCGGCAGCGGACGGGGGCTGCCTAGCCTAGCAAACCCGCGTGCCAGGGAGGTCTTCCGGTTTTCTTGACAGTGATTATCCAGAAAGTATTGTCGGTTTTTTGACGGTATTACATATTTAACCTCTGTAGTGTCATTTTTGAGTCACTCCGACGAACGGTCGCCCTTTCAAGTGGACAATTTTTGATCTGAAAGGCATTTTTTTGGCACACAAGGCGCAATGTGAATTGCTTCTCAGATTTTCGTCATTTAACTGACGAAATGCAGTGCTGGAAAACTGACGTGCGCCACGCAGATAGGGAGATTTTCATGGTCCGTCCGGATAGCCAGCGCGGCAAGCGCACCTCTTCGAAAGCTGGTAGGGAAGGGCGTTTCGTCCTTGCCGCCAGCAGCACCCTCATGTTCGCCATCGCCAGCATCAACGCGGCCATGGCGGCACCTACCGGTGCCCAGTTCAACCCCAACGAGATCAAGATCAGCCAGCAGGGCAAGACCACGCTGATCGACCAGAGCACCCAGCGCGCGATCATCAACTGGAAGGGCTTCGACGTCTCCGCCGACGAGGCGGTGCGCTTCAACCAGCCCGGCGTGACCTCGTCGACCCTGAACCGGGTCACCGCAGGCCAGGAAAGTGTGATCGCCGGGCGCATCTCCGCGCCCGGCCAGGTGATCATCTACAACTCCAACGGCGTGGTATTCAGCGGCTCGGCCAAGGTCGACGTGGGCTCCCTGATCACCACCACGGCGAACATCAGCGACGAACACTTCCGCCAGGGCAAGCTGATCTTCGACCAGCCCGGAAACCCCGACGCGCGGATCGTCAACGACGGCAGCATCAGCGTCGCGGAGAAAGGCCTGGCGGCCTTCGTCGCGCCGTCCGTGGCCAACAACGGCGTGATCAACGCCCGTCTCGGCACCGTGGCGATGGCCGCCGGCAACGCCGCGACCATCGACCTCTACGGCGATGGCCTGGTGTCCATCGCCGTGACCGACCCGGTTACCCGCAAGCCGCAGGATGCCCAGGCGCTGGTCAGCAACGGCGGCGCGATCCAGGCCGACGGCGGTAGCGTGCTGATCACCGCCGAGCAGGCTTCCCGGGTGGTCGACAACGCGGTCAACCTGTCCGGCGTGATCCTCGCCCGCGGTACCGAGGTGCGCGAGGGCAGCGTGGCGCTGGTAAGCAAGTCCGGGGACATCCAGGTCGCCGGCAAGATCGACGTCAGCGGTCCGAAGAGCGGCGGCGACGTGCTGGTCAGCGGGCAGCAGGTGGCCCTGGCGAGCACCGCCAGCATCGACGCCCGCGGCGCCGCACAGGGCGGCAGCGTGCGCATCGGCGGCGACTTCCAGGGCCGCGGCGAGCTGCCACGAGCGAAGAACGCTACGCTGGCCAAGGGCGCCAGCATCGACGTCTCGGCTACCGGCAAGGGCAATGGCGGCCTGGCGGTGGTCTGGTCCGACGGCAATACCCGCATGGACGGGCGGATCCTCGCGCGCGGCGGCGCCCAGGGCGGCAACGGCGGCCTGGTGGAGACCTCCGGCAAGGTCAACCTGAGCATCGCCGACAGCGCCTACGTCAGCGTCGCCGCACCCTACGGCAACGGTGGCACCTGGCTGCTCGACCCGACCACCCTGCGCATCGTCGCATCCGGCGGCACCTCAGGTTCGGTGGGGGGCGCCAACGGCGCCAGCGGCGACGCGACGGTGAATGCCTCGGTGGTTACCGGGGCGCTGGCAGGCGGCAAGGTGACCCTCAGCGCCAGCGACCGGCTGTCGGTGGAAGCGCCGCTGATCACCAGCAACCTGGGCGGCGCCAGTCGCGGCCTGGAGCTGATCGCCACCGGACCTGCCGGTGCGGTGGATATCTCTGCGCCGATCCTGTTCCGCAACGGCAGCCTGGCAATCCGCGCCGGCGGCAACATCAGCTTCCTCAGCGGCGGCACGCCGCAGACCAGCGGCATCGTCGACCTGGGCAGCGGCACCCTGTGGATGCAGACCAGCACCGCCGGCAAGATCAGCCAGCAGGCCGGTACCGCATTGATCGCCGCCAACCTCGCCGGCCGCGCCGGTAGCATCGACCTGGCTTCCTGGGACAACTACGCCGGCAACCTGGCGCTGCAGACCTTCAACGGTACGCTCAAGTACCGGCAGAGCAACGCCACCGGTGTGACCACGAGCGGCACGGTGTTCGATCCGTTCATCAACCAGAGCATGACCGGCACCGCGCAGAACATCGTCTCCAGCGTCGGTACGCGGATTCTCGAGGCCAACAGCGTCGGCACCACCGGCAACTACACGCTGACCGCCGACGGCAACAGCGAGTTCGACCGCCTGGTGTTCACCGCGCTGCCCTATCGGCGGGTCAGCGGTTCCGCCAGCTTCCCGACCAACGACTCGTCGGACTATCTGGTGACCAACCTGCGCTACCAGGTCAACGGCAGCAACGTCACCGCCACCCCGAACGGCGGTGCGCCCAGCGGGTTCACCGTCGCCGCCGGCAACGGCAGCGTCACCACCTGGACCGGAAACTGGGGCACCAGTTGGGGCGTCAAGGGCTTCGGCGGCGTGATCGGCGTGACCGACGAGCTGCAGTACGACGTCGGCACCGGCCTGACCGAGGAACTGATCTTCGGCCTCGGCGGCAAGACCAGCCGCGTCGATACCCGCCTGGACCTGTTCATGCGCGAGGGAGCGTTCAACAGCTTCGCCGAGCGCGCCCAGGTGGAGATGTTCAAGACCACCACCACTGCCGGCGACATCCTTTCCCGCCAGCAGACCGCCACCCTGACCGCCAATGACGCTACCCGCGTCTACGGTGATGTGAATCCGACTCTGACGGCCACGATGTCCGGCATCAACGCCATCGACGCCTACGTCAACAGCCAGTTCAACGACCTCTACCAGGCGACCGCCAGCACCACGGCGACCCAGGCGTCGAACGTCGGGCAGTACGCGATCACCGGTAACGCCAATGGCAGCGAGTATTTCAGCCAGCGTTACCAACTGGTGCGCCAGGACGGCAAGCTGACCGTCACGCCGGCGCAATTGATCGTCAGCGCCGACGCCAAGACCAAGGTCTATGGCGACGCCGATCCGACCCTTACCTACCAGGTCAGTGGCCTGAAGAACAGCGATACCGCCGCTGGCGTGCTGAGCGGCAACCTCGGCCGGGTGGCCGGGGAGAACGTCGGCAACTACGGGATACTCCAGGGCGGGCTGGGCCTCAACACGGCCAATTACACCCTCAGCTACGTCGGCAACGACCTGCGCATCACCCCGGCACAACTGAACGTGATCGCCGATGCCAAGACCAAGGTCTACGGCGACCTGGATCCGGCGCTGACCTACCAGGTCTCCGGTCTCAAGCGCGGCGATACCGCCGGTGCCGTGCTCAACGGCGGCAGCCTGAGCCGCGTGGCTGGCGAGAACGTCGGCGTGTACGGCATCAACCAGGGTGGACTGGGCCTGGTCAGCAGCAATTACACCCTGAACTACCAGGGCAATAACCTGACCATCACCAAGGCACTGCTGAATGTGATCGCCGATGCCAAGACCAAGGTCTATGGCGATGCCGATCCGAGCCTGACCTACCAAGTCAGTGGCCTGAAGAACGGCGATACCGCTGGCGCGGTGCTTAACGGCGGCAGCCTGAGTCGCGTGGCTGGCGAGAACGTGGGTGTGTATGGCATCAACCAGGGCGGCCTGGGTCTGGTCAGCGCGAACTACGACCTGAGCTACCAGGGCAATAACCTGACCATCACCAAGGCGCTGCTGAATGTGATCGCCGATGCCAAGACCAAGGTCTATGGCGATGCTGACCCGAGCCTGACCTACCAGGTCAGCGGCCTGAAGAACGGTGATACCGCCGGTTCGATCCTGACCGGTGGGTTGAACCGCGCCGCAGGCGAGAACGTGGGTGTGTATGGCATCAACCAGGGCGACCTGGCATTGAACAGCGGTAACTACGACCTGAGCTACCAGGGCAATAACCTGACCATCACCAAGGCGCTGCTGAATGTGATCGCCGATGCCAAGACCAAGGTCTATGGCGACGCTGACCCGAGCCTGACCTATCAGGTCAGCGGCCTGAAGAACGGCGACACCGCCGGTGCCGTGCTCAACGGCGGCAGCCTGAGCCGCGTGGCTGGCGAGAATGTCGGCGTGTACGGCATCAACCAGGGCGACCTGGCATTGAACAGCGGTAACTACGACCTGAGCTACCAGGGCAATAACCTGACCATCACCAAGGCGCTGCTGAATGTGATCGCCGATGCCAGGACCAAGGTCTATGGCGACGCCGATCCGGCACTGACCTACCAGGTTTCCGGGCTGAAGAACGGCGATACCGCCGGTGCCGTGCTCAACGGCGGCAGCCTGAGCCGCGTGGCTGGCGAGAATGTCGGCGTGTACGGCATCAACCAGGGCGGCCTGGCATTGAACAGCGGCAACTACGATCTGAGCTACCAGGGCAACAACCTGACTATCACCAAGGCACTGCTCAATGTGATCGCCGACGGCAAGACCAAGGTCTACGGCGACGCCGACCCGAGCCTGACCTACCAGGTCAGCGGCCTGAAGAACGGCGACACCGCCGGTGCCGTGCTCAACGGCGGCAGCCTGAGCCGCGTGGCTGGCGAGAATGTCGGCGTGTACGGCATCAACCAGGGCGACCTGGCATTGAACAGCGGTAACTACGACCTGAGCTACCAGGGCAATAACCTGACCATCACCAAGGCACTGCTCAATGTGATCGCCGATGCCAAGACCAAGGTCTATGGCGACGCTGACCCGAGCCTGACCTACCAGGTCAGCGGCCTGAAGAACGGTGATACCGCTGGCGCGGTGCTCAACGGTGGCAGCTTGAGCCGCGTGGCTGGTGAGAATGTCGGCGTGTACGGCATCAACCAGGGCGGCCTGGCATTGAACAGCGGCAACTACGATCTGAGCTACCAGGGCAACAACCTGACTATCACCAAGGCACTGCTCAATGTGATCGCCGACGGCAAGACCAAGGTCTATGGCGACGCCGACCCGAGCCTGACCTACCAGGTCAGCGGCCTGAAGAACGGCGACACCGCCGGTGCCGTGCTCAACGGCGGCAGCCTGAGCCGCGTGGCTGGCGAGAATGTCGGCGTGTACGGCATCAACCAGGGCGACCTGGCATTGAACAGCGGTAACTACGACCTGAGCTACCAGGGCAACAACCTGACCATCACCAAGGCACTGCTCAATGTGATCGCCGACGGCAAGACCAAGGTCTATGGCGACGCCGACCCGAACCTGACCTACCAGGTCAGCGGCCTGAAGAACGGTGATACCGCTGGCGCGGTGCTCAACGGTGGCAGCTTGAGCCGCGTGGCTGGTGAGAATGTCGGCGTGTACGGCATCAACCAGGGCGGCCTGGCATTGAACAGCGGCAACTACGATCTGAGCTACCAGGGCAACAACCTGACCATCACCAAGGCACTGCTCAATGTGATCGCCGACGGCAAGACCAAGGTCTATGGCGACGCCGACCCGAGCCTGACCTACCAGGTCAGCGGCCTGAAGAACGGCGACACCGCCGGTGCCGTGCTCAACGGCGGCAGCCTGAGCCGCGTGGCTGGCGAGAATGTCGGCGTGTACGGCATCAACCAGGGCGACCTGGCATTGAACAGCGGTAACTACGACCTGAGCTACCAGGGCAACAACCTGACCATCACCAAGGCACTGCTCAATGTGATCGCCGACGGCAAGACCAAGGTCTATGGCGACGCCGACCCGAGCCTGACCTACCAGGTCAGCGGCCTGAAGAACGGTGACAGCGCCGGCTCGATCCTGACCGGCGGGCTGAACCGCGACGCAGGCGAGAACGTGGGTGTGTATGGCATCAACCAGGGCGGCCTGGTGCTGACCAGTGGCAACTATGACCTGGCCTACCAGGGTAATGACCTGACCATCACCAAGGCGCTGCTCAACGTATTCGCCGATGCCAAGAGCAAGCAGGTCGGCACCGCCGACCCGGCGCTGACCTATCAGGTTTCCGGCCTGAAGAATGGCGATAGCGCCGGTCAGGTGCTCGCCGGCGGGCTCGGTCGGGTGGGCGGCGAAGCCGTAGGCCAGTACGACATCCTCCAGGGTGGGCTTGCCCTCACCAGCGGCAACTACCAGCTCAACTACCAGGGCAACCTGCTGAGCATCCTGCCGCTGCCGGTCACGCCGGGCGACCTGGGGCAACTGGCAGCGCTCTCCGACTTGCGCGAACTGCAGAAGGGGCGCGATCCGGATACCCCCGGGGATGCGGTCTACCGCACCACCACGCTGGAAAACCCGTTCCTCGAAAACCCGTTCCTGCGCGCCTACGCTCTGGGCATGGACGTCAGCGATCCTAACCTGCTGCCGGCTACCGCCGCGGGTCCGGCGGAGGACGCCAGCGCCAAGCGGGTGGGGCAGTTCACCGATCGTCCGCTCAGGGCAGAGGCCGAGAGTGGGGCGGGTTGCTCGAACCAGAGCTACCTGGCCGACTACTGGAGCTGCTTCAACAAGCCTCTGAATTTCTAACCCTTTTCGCAATGCGCACTATCGTCTCCGGGCGGTAGTGCGTCATCTGCCCGAGGTGAATGATGAAACCTTCGCAATGGACGCTTCGCTGGGTGACGCTCTGTGGCTGCGGGATGCTGGCTGCTTCCGCCGCCGCCGTGGAGTTGCCAGGGACTGTACAGCCATCCCAGCTCGATGAACGCTTCAAGCCCCGCAGCGAGCCGCAAGCCAAGCCCGAGGCGCCGCTGGTGGTGCCCAAGCAGGTCGCGCCGCAAGGCAGCGAACAGATCCGCTTCGAACTGCGCGAGATACGCATCGAAGGCAACACCCGCTATGACAAGGCGGTGCTCGAGTCCTATTACCAGCATATGCTCGGCAAGCAGGTGTCCCTGGCCGAACTGGTCGACCTGGCCAACCGCCTCACCGCCAAGTACCGCCAGGACGGGTACCTGTTGACCCAGGTAGTGGTGCCGGAGCAGAGCATCGAGGGCGGCAAGGTACGCCTGCAGGTGATCGAGGGTTACCTCGAACACGTGCAGATCAAGGGATCCGTCGATGGGCCGCGGGTGCGAGTGGAGGAACTGCTCGCGCCGCTGACCGAAAAACGTCCGCTGGATGCCGATACCCTGGAGCGCGGCCTGCTGCTGGTCGGCGACCTGCCGGGGGTCAACGTGCAGAGCGTGCTCAGCCCGGGTCAGGCGCTGGGCTCGTCGAACCTCGACGTGGCCTTGCAACAGCAGCGATACGAAGGCTTCGTCAGCCTCGACAACCGCGGCTCGCACTACACCGACCCGACCACCCTGGCCTTCGGCGCCACCGAGTTCTCCCGCCTGGGCTTCTACGAGCAGATCGACGTGCTCGGCGCGATCTCGCCGTTCAGCGATGCCACCCGCTACATCCAGTTGCGCGGCACGTTGCCGCTGGGTGGCATGTTCGCCGGCGATACCCTGCAGATCATGGGTTCCTATTCGAAGGTCAACCCGGACATTCCGGACTCGGTATTCCCCTTCGACAGCGTCAGCAAGAGCACCGAAGGCAGCATTTCCTACAACCATCCCTTCATCCGCTCGCGCTCGCAGAACCTGAGCGGCGGCCTGGCGTTGCAGTGGAAGGATACCGAGACCCGCCTGCGCGACTTCGCCAGCGACGCCTCGAACCCCGGTCGTGACCATGTGCGGGTGTTCCAGCAACGCCTGACCTATGACTGGGTCGACCGCTGGATGGGCATCAACCTGGCGGAGGTGCGCAACAACATCGGCCTGGACATGTGGGGCGCGACCAAGAAGGACGATGAACGTCGTTCCCGCGAAGTGGCCGACGGACGTTTCGTCTATCTCAACGGCAACATCGGGCGTCTGCAAGGGCTCGGTGGACCCTGGTCGGTGTATGGCGAATTGCAATGGCAGTACAGCTTCGACCCGTTGCTGCCGAGCGAGCGCTTCGGCGTCGGCGGCAGCGGGATCGGTCGCGGCTTCGCCCCGGGCAACATCACCGGTGACCGTGGCTTCGCCCTGAAGCTCGAACCGCGCTATGGCCAGGCGGTGGGCTATAGCTGGCTGCGCAGCTACCAGGCCTACGCTTTCTACGACTGGGGCAAGACCTACAACCTCGACGTGGACGATGACGAGCAGCAGAAGCTCGGCTCGATCGGTGCCGGGGTGCGCTTCAACCTCACCGACCAGTTGTCGTTCAACCCGGAGATTGCCCGCCAGGTCATCGGCGAGCCAGCCGACCAGCGCGATGGGAAGCGCGAGACGCGGGTCCTGTTCAACGTGGTGGCGCGCTTCTGAACCCTGCCGGCCTCCGTTCCGGAGGCTGCTGACGGAGCCCCTCTCCGGTTCTGCGGAGAGGGAGGTCCGTGCTCAATTCCGAGTGTTTTTCTCAAACTTTCGATTTCTTCGATTTTTCATATCGATGCCGTCAATCCGTGCCAAGGCCGGTCGGAGAGGCGTATTCTTGCTGTAACTCCTGTACTAGAGCGGTTCTTCGCACTATTTCAAACGTCGATGAATACTATTGGCGCGCTTCGTTTTCCAATCGAGTTTCCCGAACAGAGAATGGCCCCACGTAACGAATACCTGGAGCCACTGCCATGAAACGCCCGCTGATCCTCGCCATCGCCCTTGCTACCCTGACCGCCAATGCCGCCTTCGCTGCACCGCGGGTCGAATCCATCGCCCTGCGCGGTGCCCAACAACTGATCGCCTCCGACGGTTCCGACCGTACCCTCGAACGCCTGCGCAAGACCCAGGCGCCGCGCGTCCAGGAAGAACGCCGGGTCGCCGAAAGCGGCAGCGAGCAGACCATCGATCGCTTGCACCGCGACATGACCAGCCGCGAGGCGCGCCTGGCCGAGAACGGCAGCGAACAGACCGTCGACCGTCTGCACAAGGACATGGGGCGCGTCGATCTGCGCCTGGCCGACAACGGTAGCGAGCGCACCGTCGACCGCCTGCATCGGGAGATGCGGCGCCCCGCCTGACACCGGGGATAACGCCGCAAGGTGCGAGAAAAGCCCGGCTCGATGCCGGGCTTTCTTATTGCCGAGAAGGTGCGGTGTTCCATGGGGAGGACGGATAACGCCCCAGGCGTTATCGCCGATACGCCGCTGTCGGGGCAGCGGCGCGCGACGGCATTGGCCTCAGTGCAGGCGGTCGCGTTGCGCCAGGCTAGGGAACAGCTTCATCCACGCTCCGGTGACCACCAGGGTGCCGATCCCGCCAAGGACCACTGCCGGTACCGTGCCGAACCAGTGTGCGGTGAGCCCGGACTCGAACTCGCCGAGCTGGTTCGAGGCGCCGATGAACAGGCCGTTCACCGCGCTGACCCGGCCGCGCATCTCGTCGGGGGTTTCGAGCTGCACGAAGGCGCCGCGGATGACCATGCTGACCATATCCGCGGCGCCGAGTACCACCAGCACGCCGAGGGACAGCCAGAACGATTTCGACAGGCCGAAGGCGATGGTTGCCAGGCCGAAGATGCCCACGGAGAGGAACATGATCCGCCCGACGTTGCGTTCGATGCTGAAGTGCGCCAGCCAGAACGACATTGCCAGGGCGCCCACCGCTGGAGCCGAGCGCAGCAGGCCGAGGCCCCAGGGCCCGGTGAGCAGGATGTCCTTGGCGAACACCGGGAGCAGGGCGGTGGCGCCGCCGAGGAGCACGGCGAACAGATCGAGGGAGATCGCCCCGAAGATGTCCGGTCGGCTGCGGATGAAACGGATGCCGGCGAGCAGCGAGTCGAGGGTGGCCTTGCCCTGGGTGAGCGGCTGGTTGCGTACCGGCAGGCTGAGCGTCAGGACGCACGCGAGGACGTAGAGAGTCGCGGTCGGCACGTAGACCCAGGAGGCACCGAACGCATAGAGCAGGCCGCCGAGGGCCGGGGCGGCAATGGTCGCCGCCTGCATCGCCGAAGCCGAAGCGGCCACCGCGCGCGGGAACAGCCCGGCCGGTACCAGGTTCGGCAGCAGCGCCTGGGTGGTCGGCATTTCGAAGGCGCGGGCGGTACCGAGGGCGAAGGCGAGGACGAAGATCATGTTGCGGGTGATCTCTCCCGAAGCCGCGCCGAGCACCAGTGCCACCGCCACCAGGGCCTGGCCGGCCTGGCAGAGGGCGGCGATCCTGCGTCGGTCGTAGCGGTCGGCAACATGCCCGGTGTGGAGCATGAACAGTACCCGCGGGAGGAATTCGACCAGGCCTACCAGGCCCAGGTCGAGGACATTGCCGGTCAGTTCGTAGATGTGCCAGCCGATGGCCACGGTGAGCATCTGGAAGCCGCTGGCGGTGCAGACGCGGGCCAGCCAGAAGGCGAGGAAGGGACGATGGCGGAGCAGGGAGCTGGGTTGGCTGGACATGCTGGGGTCGGGCGTTTCGAGAGGAGGGCGGAGAGTAACATGTGGTTACCTCTTGGCTGTTGCCATTGCCGAAATCGAAGATTCAGAGAAGCGCACGAAAAGGTTGGAGCCGGCCTGGCAGGCGACCAAAGTCGAGTGTCCATGGGGCCTTCCAGCGGTAGACGGGACTTTTCCTCGGGTGCGACTTGTCGCTAAAATTAACTCCTGAGTCAGGTTTTTCCGCCTGCGTGCTCCACCTCGTCCGTCCGGACGAGCTGTTCAAGCCTGAATAACGACATGGGTGGGAACCGTACCACCCAGAGGAACTTGCATGTCCAACCGTGATATATCCCGGCGCGCCTTTCTCCAGGGCGGGTTGATCGCCGGCGTGGGTGTCACCCTGGCGCCGCTCGGCAGCCAGGCGTTCGCTGCCTTGTTCGAGAACCAGGTGACCGTTTCCGCCCAGCGCTGGATGGCGGGCAACGGTCAGGTCCGTTTCCGTAACGACGCCTTGTCCAAGGTCTGCGGCAACAAGGTGTTCGCCCGCGATATCCGCGCCAGGGACATGCCCGGCTGGCCGCAGCAGCAAGGCCACGCCATGTTGCTGAAGACCGTTCGCGCCGACCGCATCTACGAAGGCCACGACCTTTCCTGGCTGGGCGCCGAGTTGCAGCCGGACCGTATCGTCACCGCCGCCGACCTGGAGAAGGACGGCATCGTCTTCCCCGAGGCGCATTCGCCCGATCCGCTCCTGCCGCCGGGCAAGGTGCCGATGTTCATCGGCCATCCGGTGGCGATCCTGATCTGGAACGACTTCGAGCGCTTCCGCCGGGCCAAGCTCAAGCTCAAGTTCAACGACAAGGCGATCCGCTATGGCGCCCAGGCCCCGCTGTACCAGGGCGATCCCTACGGCAGCTATCGCTTCGTCCGGGTCGGCGGCAAGACGCCCTACGAGGACGACGAGTTCTCCAGCCTGAAGGACTCGATGCTGTTCCCCACCATCCTCAACCGCAAACCGGTATGGACCAGCGAGCCGAAGCTGCACGGCGACCTCACCGAGCAGGGGCTGTTCCATGCCAAGCGCATGGCCGAGCAACTGGAAAACCCGCCGCAGGACTGGCTGGTCTTCGACGAGCGCTACAAGACCCCATCGATCGAGCCGGCGGCACTGGAGCCGGACAACGGCAACGGCTGGTACGACGCGGCGAGCAAGACCTTGCACTTCGTGGTCGCCACCCAGTGCCCGTTCGAAGTCGCCTACGAAAGCGTGCACATGATCAAGCCGTCGCGCTTCGCCCTGGAGAAGTTCAACATCCATCCGGGCTATACCGTCGGCTACGGCTCCAAGGACAACAACATCTTCGTCTTCTATGCCGCGCTCGCCGCGCTGTATGGCGAGGGTGTGCCGGTGCGCCTGGCCAACGACCGCTACGAGCAGTTCCAGAGCGGCATCAAGCGCCACCCGTTCGACATCCGCTACCAACTGGCGGTAGACAGGAACGACCTCGGCTTCCGCATCTTCCGCGCCGACATGAGCGCCGACGGCGGCGGGCGCGCCAACTACAGCGCCTCGGTGGCGGCGGTGGGCGCCACCGCCGCGCAGTCGATCTACTACATGCCGCAGAACGACCTGGCGGTCACCGCCTATCATTCGCGCGGCGTGGAGGCCGGCTCGATGCGCGGCTACGGTACCCTGCAGACCATGGCCGCGACCGAGATGATGGTCGACGAGATCGCTGGCCGGCTGGGCGTCGACGCCATCGACCTGCGTCGTCGCAACGCCCTGCGCTCGGGCATGAAGAACACCCAGGGCGCGGTCCCGGCCGGTGCCCTGCGCCTGCACGAGATCCTCGACAAGGCCGCTGCCCACGAGGTCTGGAAGGACCGCGACGCACGCAAGAAGCGCTTCGACGCGGAGGACCCGGACAACTGGTATGGGGTCGGCTTCGCCATTTGCCAGAAGGACTTCGGCACCGGCGCCGAGGCGCCGATGGCGAGCATCGAGTTCAGCGCCGACGGGCGCATCAGCCTGCGCCACATCGGCACCGAGATCGGTACCGGGATGTCCACCTCGCAGGCCTTCGTGGTCGGCGACTTCCTCGGCCGTCCGGCGGACGAGGTGAAGACCGCCGAGACCGAATGGCCCGAGCTGCGGCTCACCACCAAGGGCAATCCCTACCTGATGAGCCAGGCCGAGCAGGACGCCGCGCTACGCGATCCGCGCTGGGTCGGCAAGCTGGCCTCGCCGTCGTCGGCGACCAACTCGGCGTTCTATTTCAGCCACGCCACCCGCGAAGCCGCGCGCGTGCTGTTCAACCACGGCCTGTGGCCGGCGGCCCTGGAGCTGTGGCGCAGCGGTCCGTTCGGCGGCCAGGCCAATCCCTATGTGGTGCGCCGCGAAAACGCGGTATGGGTCGACGGCCAGTTGACCGGCAACGGCCTGGCGCCGATTCCCTTCGCCGAGCTGGCGAAGAAGGCCCACGAGATGGGCCTGGTCACCGGCGTCAGCGTCCACGGCTTCAACCGCTGGAGCTGGGCCGAGGCGGACTTCGTCATCGATGGCGTGCGCGAGCGCCTGCCGCTCGACGCCATGGCGGTGAAGTACGGCGACGGCGCGCCGGGAGTGAAGAAGGCGATGATGAACAGCGCCGGCTTCCACCTGCTCGACCGGCAGAATCCGGCTTATCCGGCGACCCAGCTGAACAACGCGATGGTCACCTACTACAGTCCGGTGGCGACCCTGGTCGAGCTGAAGGTGAACAAGGGCAGCGGCGAGGTGCAGGTGCTCGACCACCATTCCTGGATCGAGTGCGGCCGGGTGCTGGTGCCGGAGCTGGTCAAGGGCCAGCTGGAGGGCGGCATCGCCATGGGTATCGGCCATGCGCTGCTGGAGGAAATGCCGCTCTACGAGGGCGGCCCTGCGGA
This sequence comes from Pseudomonas sp. DL, assembly GCF_047199225.1. Lineage (NCBI taxonomy): Bacteria > Pseudomonadati > Pseudomonadota > Gammaproteobacteria > Pseudomonadales > Pseudomonadaceae > Pseudomonas > Pseudomonas sp. DL. The sequence continues at coordinate 5,343,967 of NZ_CP178323.1, read as the reverse complement.
AGGGGACTGGAACTTCAACCGCTACCGGTTGCCGCGGGCGAAGGACGTGGCGGTTTGGAACCAGACGGCGGAGATCCTCCCGCCGCTGTCGCCGACCGATCCGGCCAAAGGCATCGCCGAGGTGGTGATGATCCCGGTGGTCGGCGCCATCGCCAACGCCGTGGCGCACGCCACCGGCAAGCGCGTCCGCGACCTGCCCATCACTCCCGCCCGCATCAAGGAGGCCCTCCATGGCTAACCGCAAGCTCCAGATGACCCTCAACGGTCAAACCGTCGGTCCGGTGGAGGTCGCCGAAGACCTGCCGATGATCGACTACCTGCACGAATACCAGAACCTCACCGGCTCGCGCCTGGGCTGTGGCCAGGGCATCTGCCATGCCTGCGTGGTGATCGTCGACAATCCGGACGGCACCAGCGAGGAAGTGCGCACCTGCATCACCGGCGCGCACTACTTCGACGGCAAGAAGGTTCGCACCATCGAGGGCCATGCCCAGCGCGACGAGAATGGCGACATCCGCGAGCTGAACCCGATCCAGCAGAAGTTCGTCGACCAGTTCGCCTTCCAGTGCAGCTATTGCGCGCCGGGCTTCGTCAACGCCGCCACCGTGCTGGTGGAAAAAGCCCAGCGCCAGCCGATCAAGCGCAGCGAGCTGGAGCAGGCGATCGAGGACAGCCTCGGCCATCACATCTGCCGTTGCACCGGCTACGTGCGCTACTACAGCGCCACCCGCGACGTGCTCGACGAACTCGGCCTGGTCAAGGAGGCTTGAGGATGAAGCTGACCCTTTCCGGCCTCGCCCTGGCGCTGGCCGCGCTGTCGCCGTTCCTGGCCTCCGCCGCCAGCGCCGACGCGGCGCTGGTCAAGCGCGGCGAATACCTCGCCCGCGCCGCCGACTGCATGGCCTGCCATACCGCCGAGGGCGGCGCGCCGTTCGCCGGCGGGCTGCCGATCCAGTCGCCGTTCGGCACCATCTACGGCACCAACATCACCCCGGACAAGGAACACGGCATCGGCGCCTACAGCGCCGACGAGTTCTTCGCCGCTCTTACCGAGGGCAAGCGCAAGGACGGCGCCTACCTCTATCCGGCGATGCCCTACACCTCCTATCACCTGATCGAGCGCGAGGATGCCGACGCCATCTACGCCTACCTGATGGCCCAGGAGCCGATCGCCCGGCCGGCGCCGCAGACCAGCCTGAGCTTCCCGTTCAACGTGCGCATGGGCCTGGCCGGCTGGAACCTGCTCTACGGCAAGAGCGTGCGCTTGCAGCCGGAGGAAGGGCGCAGCGAGGCCTGGAAGCGCGGGCAGTACATGGTCGAGGTGCTCGGCCACTGCGGCGAGTGCCATACCCCGCGCAACCTGGCCGGCGCCCTGGAGCAGGACAAGCGCCTGAGCGGCGGCCTGCTCAACGGCTACCTGGCGCCCAGCCTGCTGCCCGGCGCCCTTGCCGCGCGCGGTTGGACCCAGCCGGACCTGGCGAGCTTCCTCAAGCACGGCATGAGCGCCCAGGGCAGCATGTTCAACGAGATGTTCCCGGTGGTGCACCACAGCACCCAGCACCTCGACGACAGCGACCTGGCAGCCATGGCCACCTACCTGCTCGGCGACCAGCCGCCGCCGGCCAAGGTGGTCCAGGCGCTGCCCGAGGCGCAGCTGAACGACAGCGGCAAGCGCGGTCGCCAGCAGTACCTCAACGTCTGCGCCGGCTGCCACGGCGGCGAAGGCGAGGGCAAGCCGCATATCGCGGTGGCGATGAACGGCAACACTACCCTGCGCCTGCAAGACCCGCGTAATCTGTTGCGAGTGATCGAAGACGGCATCGTCGAACAGCAGTTCACCGGCTTCGAACGCATGCAACCGATGCCCGGTTTCGCCGGGAAACTCGACGACGAGCAACTCACGGACCTGCTCAACTACCTGCGCCAGACCTGGGGCGGATTGCCCGGTGACCTCGGTCCCCAACAGGTCGCGCAATTGAAGATGGAGAGCGCTTCGGCGCATACCGTCAAGGTGAAGTGAATCGTGCAACACCTCGATCTACAGGTGGTCCGCAAGGCGCTGAAGTGGTCCGTGGGCGGCGAACGGGTGTGGTTCTGTACCGTGCTCACGACCTATGGCTCGGCGCCCCGCGCGCCGGGATCGCTGCTGGCGGTGAACGCCAGCGGTGAATGGATCGGCTCGCTGTCCGGCGGCTGCGTCGAGGATGATTTCCTCGAACGGGTCGCCGCCGGCGGTTTCCCCGATCCCGCGGTGATCGTGCGCTACGGCGAGGGCGACGACCCGAACTCGAACATCCGCCTGCCCTGCGGCGGCATCCTCGACGTACTGGTGGAAAACCTGGCGCCGGACTGCGATGTCCAGGCCCATCTGCGCGAGCTGGAGTCGGCGTTGCTTGGTCAGCGCCGCCTGCTGCGCGAGGTCGAGCTGGGCAGCGGCGCGCGCAGCCTGCGCGACGATTCCAGCCACGGCCCTCGGGCTGAACGCGACGGCGAGTGCGTGCGCTTGCGCGTCGGCGCTGCCCAGCGCCTGCTGCTGGCCGGCTATTCCAGCGTCGCCCATGCCTGCGCCGAGTTCGGCAAGGGCCTGGGCTTCGAGGTGATCCTCTGCGACCCGCGCGAAGAAGCCTTGCGCGGCGTGGTGCTGGAGGGCATCGAGATCCGTCGCGAGCTGCCCTCGCTGTTCATCGCCGACGGCGGTTGCCACGCCGATACGGCGGTGGTGGCGTTGACCCACGATCCGAAGATCGACGACCTGGCGATGCTCGAGGCGGTGCGTACCGAAGCCTTCTATATCGGCGTGATGGGATCGCGGGCGACCTCGGAGAAACGCTTCGAGCGCCTGCGGCGCATCGGCGGCCTGGGCGATGCCGAACTGGCGCGGATCCACGCGCCGATCGGCCTCAACCTCGGCAGCAAGACGCCGGCGGAAATCGCCCTGGCGGTGCTGGCGGACATTCTTCGCATCCGCAACGGCATTCCCCGCGAGCGGCTCTGATGGTCGCCGCCGACGAGGTGCTGTGCCTGGTCCTGGCGGCCGGGCAGGGGCGCCGCTTCGGCAGCGACAAGCGCCTGGCGCGCCTGGCTGATGGCACGACCCTGCTGGCGGCCAGCGTGGCGCGGGCGCGCGAGGCGTTCGCCGAGGTGCGGGTGGTGGTGCGTGCCGGAGACACCCCGGCGAGCCTGGGCCTGCCGGCGCAGCAGCGGCTTGTCCACAGCCTCGATGCATCGTTGGGCATGGGCCACAGCCTGGCCGCCGGCGTCGCGGCGGCGAGGAACAGCACGGCCCGGGCCATCGCCGTCCTGCTCGGCGACATGCCCTGGATCGCCGCCGATACCCTCGAGCGTCTGGCCGCGATGGCCACTCCCGAAGCCATCGTGTTTCCCCTGTACGACGGTCAGCGCGGCCATCCGGTGCTGTTCGGCCGCGCTTTCTGGGACGCGCTTGCGCAACTGGACGGCGACCAGGGCGCGCGCCGTGTGCTGCAGGCCCATCGTCCGGCCTGGTGCGAGGTGCCGTGCGACGATCCGGGCGTACTCCGCGACGTGGACACCCCGGCGGCGCTCGGCTGACTATTTTCCCGCTTTCAGGATCACGAACTTCGGATTCGCCGCGACCTGCTCGACCCCGCGGAACAGCCGCTTGAGCTTGGCGTGGTAGCCCAGGTGGCGGTTGCCGACGATCCACAGTTCGCCGCCCGCCGCCAGGGCATCGCGAGCCTGGAGAAACATGCGCCAGGCGAGGAAGTCGCCGACCACCTGCTGCTGGTGGAACGGCGGGTTGCACAGGACCAGGTCCAGCGAGCCCGCCGCCTGGCCGGCCAGGCCATCGTCGGCGCGGAACGTCGCCGGCCGCTCGCCCAGCGCCGCTCGCCAGTTTTCCCGCGCCGACTGCACGGCCATGTACGACTCATCCACCAGGGTCAGCTCGGCCTGCGGGTTGAGCAGCGCGTAGGCGATGCCGAGCACCCCGTTGCCGCAGCCCAGGTCGGCGGCGCGTAGCGCGCCGAGGCTGCGTGGCAGGTGCGGGAGGAAGGCGCGGGTGCCGATGTCGAGACCCTCCCGGCAGAATACGTTGGCGTGGTTGAGCAGCGTCAGCGGCGGCTGCTCCAGGCGATAGCGGGTCGGATAGGGCGAGCGCGGTTGCGGGCGCTCCGCTGCCTCGGCGATCAGCAGGCGGGCCTTCTTCACCGCCAGCGAAGCGTGCATCGGGCCGATGTAGCGTTCCAGCAGGTCGCCGGCGGCGCGCGGCAAGTGCTTGACCATCCCCGCGGCGACGACCTGCGCGCCCGGTGCCAGTTGGCCGTGCAGGCGGATCAGTTGCTCCTCCAGCAACGCGAGGGTCTTCGGCACCTTGACCAGTACGTGATCGAAGGGCCCCACGGCGGTTTCGCTGGCCGGGACGAAGCGCACCGAGCCCAGGTCGAGGCCGTTGCGCGCGAGGTTCTTGCGCAGGGCGAGGAAGCCCAGGTGCGAATCGCCGCTGCTGGTGACCTGGACGTGCGGCGCCAGGCTCGCGGCGAGGGCGCCGAAGGCGTCGTTGAGGACCAGCACCCGGCATTGCGCCGTCACGCCCCGTTCGTGCAACTGGTTGAGCAGGTATTCGTCGGCGGCGTCGAACGCCTGGAGGGGCTCGCCGTCCTGCTCGGGCTGGCGGACCAGGTCGAGCTGGGCGAAGGGGGGGGCGAATAGAGGCATCGGGTTCCCGGCGGGGCGAATCCCGCTCGTCAATTAACAATCTGTCGAAACTGAGAGCTGGTTGGAGTTCTCCAGCTTGTGCGGCACACGGATATGCCGAAAAATTCTTTACCCGGCTCTGGTTAGTCGTTTCCTTACCGACGAGTCATCCAGCCGGGCACGCCAATAATAACCGGGCTAGGGCTTCGATAGCGCCTGTCATGACCCGGTAGCGCCTGGACGGGCGCCTTCGCCACTTCGAGCGGTGACCGTCACCCAACCCGTTTCCCGAACGAGACCCGTGCGAGCCGTCGCGGGGCTCGTCGTTGCCATCGCACAGGTACATCGATGTTCAAGCCGTTTGTCGGTGTGGCGTTCGCCGCACTGTTCGCCGTTTCCGCCGTCGCCCATGCCGAGGACGCCGGCCCGATCGTGATCAAGTTCTCCCATGTGGTCTCCGACGACACGCCCAAGGGCAAGGGGGCGCTGTTGTTCAAGAAGCTTGCCGAGGAGCGTCTGCCGGGCAAGGTCAAGGTCGAGGTCTACCCCAACTCGACGCTGTTCGGCGACGCCGACGAGATCGAGGCCCTGCGCGCCAACAAGGTGCAGATGCTGGCCACCTCGCTGTCCAAGTTCGAGCCCTATACCAAGCAACTCCAGGTGTTCGACCTGCCGTTCCTGTTCGATGATCTGGAGGCCCTGAAGCGTTTCCAGAAGCGCGACAAGAGCCGCGAACTGCTGCGCTCCATGGCCAAGCACGGTATCTATGGCCTGGCCTACTGGAACAACGGCATGAAGCAACTTTCCGCCACTCGCGAGCTGCACCGGCCGGACGATGCCAAGGGCCTGGTCTTCCGTATCCAGCCGTCGTCGGTGCTGGAAGCGCAGTTCGCCATGCTCGGCGCCACCGCCAAGCAGTTGTCCTACGCCGAGACCCTCAAGGCCATGCAGGCCGGCAGCGTGCAGGGCACCGAGAACACCTGGTCGAACCTCGCCGGACAGAAGATCGACAGCGTGCAGCCGTACATCACCGAGACCAATCACGGCGCGCTCAGCTACATGCTGATCACCAGTTCGGCGTTCTGGACCGGCATTCCCTACCAGACCCGCACCGAACTGGAGAGCATCGTCGACGAGGTCACCCTGGTGGTGAACAAGGAAGCCGAAGCGCTCAACCAGAAGGAGCGCGAGCACCTGCTGGCAGCCGGCAAGAGCCGCCTGGTCAGCCTCAGCGCGGAAGAGCACGAGGCCTGGCGCAACGCCATGAAGCCGCTGTGGAAGAACTACGAGGCGCAGATCGGTAGTGACGTGTTGCGCGCGGCCCAGGTGGTCAACCGCAAGCGCTGATCGGCCGCTGGCTATTCCCGTCAGCGGGGATAGCCACAAGCCTTGCGGGTGTTTCTGCCGGGTGCTTTGCGGGACACTAGGGGAGTATCGGTATCCGGAGCGGACCATGACCGCCAGCGAAGAGAAATTCACCCGCCAGACGCTGCTCGACGTGCAGCCTCTGACTCCCAACCTGTTCACCCTGCGTACCAGCCGCGACGCGGGATTCCGGTTCCGCGCCGGGCAATTCGCCCGGCTCGGCGTGTACAAGCCCAGCGGCAGTATCGTCTGGCGCGCCTACTCGATGGTTTCGGCGCCTCATGACGAATTCCTCGACTTCTTTTCCATCGTCGTCCCGGACGGCGAGTTCACCAGCGAACTCAGCCGCCTGCGCGAGGGCGACCAGTTGCTGGTCGATCGCCAGGCCTTCGGCTTCCTCACCCTCGACCGCTTCGTGGATGGTCGTGACCTTTGGCTGCTGGCCACCGGTACCGGTGTGGCGCCGTTCGTCTCGATCCTGCAGGACTTCGAGGTCTGGGAGCGCTTCGAAAGCATCAAGCTGGTCTACAGCGTGCGTGAGAGCAAGGAGCTGGCCTACCGCGAGCTGATCGCCGGCCTCGCCGAGCGCGAATACCTGGCCGAGCATGCCCACAAGCTGCAGTTCATCCCGGTGGTGACCCGCGAGCAGGTACCCGGTTGCCTGAACGGACGTATCACCACGCTGATCGAGAACGGCGATCTGGAGCGTGCCGCCGACCTGGAACTGACCCCGGAGCATTCGCGGGTGATGCTCTGCGGCAACCCGCAGATGATCGAGGACACCCGCGCCGTGCTGAAGGCTCGCGGCATGAACCTCAGTCTGACCCGGCGCCCGGGGCAGGTGGCGGTGGAGAACTACTGGTAGGTGCGTGCCCGCGCAGTAGCGGCGGATAACGCTGCCGCCCGGCGTGTTGTCCGGCAATGAAAAAGGGCCCGTTCGGGCCCTTTTTCATTGTTCCGCCGACGCGATCACGACTTGTTCTGCTGGGCTTTCAGCAGATCGCGGATCTCGGTCAGCAGGGTTTCCTCGGCACTCGGCACTGGCGGTTCGGACGGCGCGACGGCTTCTTCGCGCTTGAGGCGGTTGATCGCCTTGACCCCCATGAAGATGGCGAAGGCCACGATGACGAAGTCGAGTATGGTCTGAATGAACTTGCCATAGGCCAGCACCACCGCCGGCACGTCGCCTTCGGCGGCCTTCAATGTTATCGCCAGGTCGGAGAAGTCGACTCCGCCGATCAGCAGTCCGATCGGCGGCATGATCACATCGCCCACGAAGGACGAGACGATCTTGCCGAAGGCCGCGCCGATGATGATACCGACAGCCATATCCACGACATTGCCCTTGACGGCAAAGGCTTTGAATTCACTCAGAAGACCCATGGGTTCACTCCCTGTATTTCGCTAATAGGTAAAGGCAGTCTAATGCAGCCTTCGGCAAGTTGCTCAGGCTGGAAGATTGGTGTGTTGGTTCCCCCCGGCAACGCGAAAATTCGCAAGGCATACGTTTGCGTCGGGTCTTGTGGGGAGAAACGAAGTTTAGAGGAAAAACATTACACTCATGTCGATTTTCAGGAATTCGCCAAGAAAGAAGACAAAGCAACTTCGGCAACTTTGAACTGCGCCATGCAGATGCCGGAAGTTGAAGTTGGAGTGGCGAGGTTCTCCGACCTAACTTCGCAGGCAAATAACGAAGGTGAACTCGTTTACCGGCGAGCGGACTGGGAGTGCCTGGTGCACCAGCGCGGGCTTTCTTCGGCTGGCGGTCTTTTTTATTTCTTTTTGCGATTCATGGGCGCATTGATATTCCTAATCGGCGCGGTGAGGTTTTTCAATTTAGCGTCGCCGGCGGCGCTCCTTACCTTGGTCGGGCGCAACAAGACGCCTGACAAGCCATTAGGAGCTCTTCCATGAACCCTTCCCTGAACGCCTTCCGTCCCGGCCGCCTGCTGGTGGCGGCAAGCCTGACCGCCAGCCTCCTGTCGCTGTCCGTGCAGGCCGCGACCCTGACCCGTGACAACGGTGCGCCAGTGGGCGACAACCAGAACTCGCAGACCGCCGGGCCCAACGGTTCGGTGCTGCTGCAGGACGTGCAACTGCTGCAGAAGCTGCAACGTTTCGACCGCGAGCGTATTCCCGAACGCGTGGTGCATGCCCGCGGCACCGGCGCCCATGGCGAGTTCGTCGCCAGTGCCGATATCAGCGACCTGAGCATGGCCAAGGTCTTCCGCAAGGGCGAGAAGACCCCGGTATTCGTGCGCTTCTCCGCGGTGGTGCACGGCAACCACTCCCCGGAAACCCTGCGCGATCCGCGCGGTTTCGCCACCAAGTTCTATACCGCAGACGGCAATTGGGACCTGGTGGGCAACAACTTCCCGACCTTCTTCATCCGCGATGCGATCAAGTTCCCGGACATGGTCCATGCCTTCAAGCCGGACCCGCGCAGCAACCTCGACGACGACTCGCGACGCTTCGATTTCTTCTCCCACGTGCCGGAGGCGACCCGCACCCTGACCCTGCTGTATTCCAACGAGGGCACCCCGGCCAGCTACCGGGAAATGGACGGCAACAGCGTGCATGCCTACAAGCTGGTCAACGCCAGGGGCGAAGTGCACTACGTGAAGTTCCACTGGAAGAGCCTGCAGGGCCAGAAGAACCTCGATCCGAAACAGGTGGCTGAAGTCCAGGGGCGCGACTACAGCCACATGACCAATGACCTGGTGAGCGCGATCCGGAAGGGCGACTTCCCGAAATGGGACCTGTACATCCAGGTGCTCAAGCCCGAGGACCTGGCGAAATTCGACTTCGACCCGCTGGACGCGACCAAGATCTGGCCGGGCATTCCCGAGCGCAAGATCGGCCAGATGGTGCTGAACCGCAACGTCGACAACTTCTTCCAGGAAACCGAACAGGTCGCCATGGCGCCGTCGAACCTGGTGCCGGGCATCGAGCCCTCCGAGGATCGCCTGCTCCAGGGACGGCTGTTCGCCTACGCCGATACCCAGATGTACCGGGTCGGCGCCAACGGCCTGGGCCTGCCGGTCAACCGCCCGCGCAGCGAGGTCAATACCGTCAACCAGGACGGCGCGCTGAACGCCGGACACAGTACCAGCGGGGTGAACTACCAGCCGAGCCGGCTCGATCCGCGCGAGGAGCAGGCCAGCGCCCGATACGTGCGGACCCCGCTGAGCGGCACCACCCAGCAGGCGAAGATCCAGCGCGAGCAGAACTTCAAGCAGACCGGCGAGCTGTTCCGCTCCTACGGCAAGAAGGACCAGGCCGACCTGATCGCCAGTCTCGGCGGGGCGTTGGCGATCACCGACGACGAGAGCAAGTACATCATGCTTTCCTACTTCTACAAGGCTGACAGCGACTACGGCACGGGCCTGGCCAAGGTGGCCGGGGCCGATCTGCAGCGCGTCCGGCAACTGGCGGCGAAGCTCCAGGATTGATCGCAACCGGGGCGGCCATCCAGGCCGCCCTTCCTCTATCGGTTTGGTGGGAGATGACGACGATGCGAGGTTGGATTCTGGCAGGCTTGCTGCTCGCGGCGCTGGCCGCGCAAGCTGGCGAGGTGCATGGGGTCGAGGTCGAAGCGCGGTTGCGCGACTACTTCTTCGATGCCGCCCGACGCGGTGACCAGGCCATGCTGAAGGAGTTCGTCGAGGCCGGCTTCGACCTCGATGTGCAGGATGCCAAGGGCTATACCGCGCTGATCCTGGCCGCCTACCACGGCCATGGCGGAGCGGTGGAACAATTGCTGGAGGCCGGGGCCGACCCCTGCGTCCAGGATGCGCGCGGCAACACCGCCCTGATGGGCGCCATCTTCAAGGGCGAGGTCCGCATCGCCCGGCGCCTGATCGGCGCGCAATGCAGCCCCGACCAGCGCAACGGCGCAGGGCAGACCGCGGCCATGTACGCGGCGCTGTTCGAGCGCGAGGAGCTGCTCCAGGCGCTGTCGGCGCGCGGTGCCGACCTTGGCGCCCGCGATGCGCTGGGCAACAGCGTGGAAAGCCTGCGACGCGGCGAACTGAACGGCACTGCGGCGGCGAGGTGATCGGGGGCAATGTTCGGAGGAGGCCTGCTGGGCTAGTCTGGAGGTGTCGTATACAACGTCAGAGGAGGTCCGTCATGCCGCTCGAGCAACATCCGCTTTCCCGGGAGTTTCCGGATTTTCATGCCGAACTGAAGCAACTTCATGGCAACGACGCCCACTTCACTCGCCTGGCGGCGGACTATGAGAGCCTCGACAAGCGCATCTACGAGGTCGAGGGCGGTCGCGAACCCCTCGACGACCTGGCGCTGCAGGGGTTGAAGCAGCAACGGGTGCAACTCAAGGACGAAATCGCCGAGAGGCTGAGGAAGGCCAACGGAAAAGGCCATTGATTCATTCACGACAACGGCATGAAAAAGGGCGCCTCCGGCGCCCTTTTTCATGTGGGCATGCTCAGAAGGCGCCGCCGAAACGGAAACTCTGTCCGACCGCGACGAAACCCAGGCCCACCAGGGTGATCGCGGCGATGTGCCAGCCCAGCTTCGGCAGGCTCTCGGCGTCCAGGTTCGGGATCAGGCGCAGGCGCGCATGCACGCCCAGGGCGGCGGTCGCCGCCAGGAGCAGCAGCTTGAGCTGCAGGGCACGGGCCACCGGCGTGGCGCCGAACCAGTGGTCGAACGGCAGCCACAGGCTGGCCAGCCACAGGCCGCTGACCACCTGCAGCAGCAGGGCGGGGATGCCGATCCGCTCGTAGACCTGCTCGAAGGCACGGATCGCCTGGGGATCGCGGCGGCGCAGGGCGCCGGGGAGGATGCCGAGGGCCAGGACCAGGTGGCCGCCGACCCAGATCGCGGCACCCAGCAGGTGCAGGAACAGCAGTGTGCGCATGGAAGTCTCCTTGTCCGGCCATCAGTGTTGCGCGAAGCGCGGTCGATCGAGGCTGATCGGAATCAAGCCAGCGGCTATCATCTGCGCTTTGCCCGCGAGAGGAGTTCCCATGGCCAAGGCCAAGCGCATGTACGGCTGCACCGAGTGTGGCGCGACCTTCCCGAAATGGGCCGGCCAGTGCGCGGACTGCGGGGCCTGGAACACCCTGGTGGAGACCGTCGTCGAGGCCGCGCCGAGCGGCTCCGGCCGCGGCGGCTGGGCCGGCCAGCAGGCCAACCTGAAGACCCTGGCGGAGGTCAGCGTCGAGGAAATGCCGCGCTTCACGACCGGCTCCACCGAACTGGACCGGGTTCTCGGCGGCGGCCTGGTGGACGGTTCGGTGGTGCTGATCGGCGGCGATCCCGGCATCGGCAAGTCGACCATTCTCCTGCAGACCCTTTGCAACCTGGCCAGCCGCGTCCCGGCGCTGTACGTCACCGGCGAGGAATCCCAGCAGCAGGTGGCGATGCGCGCGCGGCGCCTGTCGTTGCCGGAAGACAAGCTCAAGGTGATGACCGAGACCAGCATCGAGACCATCATCGCCACCGCGCGCCAGGAGCAGCCGCGGGTGATGGTGATCGACTCGATCCAGACCATCTTCACCGAGCAGTTGCAATCGGCGCCGGGCGGCGTCGCCCAGGTCCGCGAGAGCGCCGCGATGCTGGTGCGCTATGCCAAGCAGAGCGGCACGGCGATCTTCCTGGTCGGCCACGTGACCAAGGAAGGCGCCCTGGCCGGCCCGCGGGTGCTCGAACACATGGTCGACACCGTACTGTATTTCGAGGGCGAATCAGACGGCCGCCTGCGCCTGCTGCGGGCGGTGAAGAACCGCTTCGGCGCGGTCAACGAACTGGGAGTGTTCGGCATGACCGACAAAGGCCTGAAGGAAGTGAGCAACCCTTCGGCGATCTTCCTCACGCGGGCCCAGGAAGCGGTGCCCGGCAGCGTGGTGATGGCCACCTGGGAAGGCTCGCGGCCGATGCTGGTGGAGGTCCAGGCGCTGGTCGACACCAGTCACCTGGCGAATCCGCGGCGGGTGACCCTGGGCCTCGACCAGAACCGCCTGGCGATGCTGCTGGCGGTGCTGCACCGGCACGGCGGTATCCCGACCTACGACCAGGACGTGTTCCTCAACGTGGTGGGTGGGGTCAAGGTGCTGGAAACCGCCTCCGACCTGGCGTTGATGGCGGCGGTGATGTCCAGCCTGCGCAACCGCCCGCTGCCGCACGACCTGCTGGTGTTCGGCGAGGTCGGGCTGTCCGGCGAGGTGCGTCCGGTGCCGAGCGGCCAGGAGCGCCTGAAGGAAGCCGGCAAGCATGGTTTCAAGCGTGCCATCGTACCCCTCGGCAACGCGCCGAAGGAGGCGCCGGCGGGATTGCAGGTGATCGCCGTGACGCGCCTCGAGCAGGCCCTGGACGCCCTCTTCGAGTGACCCGCCTCAGTCGTCGTGGGCGCTGACCAGCAGGGCCAGCTCGCGCTCGAGGAGTTCCTCGTCGCCCAGGTTCAGTTCCACCAGGCGGCGCAGGTGGCTGATGGAGTCGAGGTCGATGTGCTGGCATTCGAAGCCGAGCAGGCCGTCGCGAGCCCAGGCCAGGCTGATCTCCATGCGGATCAGTACATCCAGGCCCAGGTACAGGCGGGCCTCGAAGGGCCGTTGCGGGTCGCCGTTCCAGTCCTGCGGCTGGCCGACCAGGATGCCGTGCAGGGAGACGTCGTGGAGCAAGACCTCCCAGCGCCGTTCGCCCTGGAGGATCTCGCTGTCGGCGTCGAAGGCGATCCGGTGGAAACGTCGACGTTCGTCGTGCTGGTCACTCATGTCGCGATCCCTCGGTGCGCGCTGCTGGATACCACTATAGCCAAGCCATGCCGGCGGGGAAGTGGCGGAATTCGATCGGCGGTGCCGTCCGTCCCCGCCTGTGCGGCTGGATCGGCGGCATGTGTCCGAGTTTGACAGTTCGTCAAGTCTCGCCAAAGCTGCTAAAGCGTTTTTCTCCAAAATACAACTGCGGAGCGCAGACATGGACAAGCGACTTTTGAGCAAGGGGTTGGTTCTGGGGCTGCTGAGCCTGGGCAGCATGACGGCACACGCCGACGCGGCAGGCGGTAATGGCTGTGGTTGGGGCAACATGGTGTTCGAGGGCCAGCGCGGCCTGTTCCCGCACCTGCTGGCCACCACCACCAACGGTACCTCGGGCAACGCCACCTTCGGCATGACCTCCGGGACCAACGGTTGCAACACCAATGCACGCCTGGGCTACGGCGGCCGCTCGATCTTCGCCATGAACGGGATGCTCGACAACATCGCCGAGGACATGGCCAAGGGCCAGGGCGAAGCGCTCGACGCCTATGCCGTGCTGCTCGGCGTGGAAGCCAAGGACCGGGCGCACTTCGCCCAGGTCACCCAGCAGCATTTCGGCGAGATCTTCGCGAGCAAGGATGCGACGGGCGAACAGGTCCTGAGCAACACCCTGGCGGTGATGAGTCGCGACGGCACCCTGGCGCGCTACGCCAAGCAACCGGCCTGAGACCTCAGGCCCAGGAAAGAGCCCGCTACGGCGGGCTTTTTCGTGTGCGCGGCCTGCCCGCCGGAGGTTGCCGCCTTCGTTGCCACGGCAGACGAACGGCTTGGGCATGCGGCGTTTTCCCAGGGCGCTTCCTACGGAGAGGGCAAGGTCGCGCCGAAGCGTTTTCGCCTGGCCGGCCCTTGTCGGCCATGGACTTTTCCGGCGGATTCCTGCGACATTGCGCCTACCGCCATCGCGCGGTAACCGCTCTAGACTAAGGTCGTATGACCCCTGGTCGGTTCGCGGCTAGAATTTTCGCTGCAGAACTGCGCCCTCCATCTGTCGGAAGCCAAACACTATGAACAATAACAATAGCCTGCTACGTCACCTCGCCTGGCTGGTGGTGGCGATCGTGGGCGCCGCGGCCCTGGGCGTCGTCGCCCTGCGTCGTGGCGAAGCGATCAACGCCTTGTGGATCGTGGTGGCGGCGGTGGCCATCTACCTGGTCGCCTACCGTTACTACAGCCTGTTCATCGCCAGCAAGGTGATGCAACTGGACCCCAACCGCGCCACTCCCGCGGTACTCAACAACGATGGCCTGGACTACGTCCCGACCAACAAGCACATCCTCTTCGGCCACCACTTCGCCGCCATCGCCGGCGCCGGTCCGCTGGTCGGTCCGGTCCTTGCCGCGCAGATGGGCTACCTGCCCGGCACCCTCTGGCTGATCGCCGGCGTAGTCCTCGCCGGCGCGGTGCAGGACTTCATGGTCCTGTTCATCTCCAGCCGTCGCAACGGCCGCTCGCTGGGCGAGCTGGTGCGCGAGGAAATGGGCCAGGTGGCCGGGACTATCGCGCTGTTCGGCGCCTTCCTGATCATGATCATCATCCTCGCGGTGCTCGCGCTGATCGTGGTGAAGGCTCTGGCCGACAGCCCCTGGGGCATGTTCACCGTCCTCGCGACCATTCCCATCGCGCTGTTCATGGGCGTCTACATGCGCTTCATCCGCCCCGGCCGGATCGGCGAGATCTCGATCATCGGGGTGTTCCTCCTGCTCGGTTCGATCTGGCTCGGCGGGCAGGTCGCGGCCAGTCCGGAATGGGCGCCGCATTTCACCTTCAGTGGAATCCAGATCACCTGGATGCTGATCGGCTACGGCGCCGTCGCCTCGGTACTGCCGGTGTGGCTGCTGCTGGCGCCGCGCGACTACCTGTCGACCTTCCTCAAGATCGGCACCATCATCGGCCTGGCGATCGGCATCCTGATCGTCATGCCGGAACTGAAGATGCCGGCCCTGACCCAGTTCACCGACGGCACCGGCCCGGTCTGGAAAGGCAGCCTGTTCCCGTTCCTGTTCATCACCATCGCCTGCGGCGCGGTGTCCGGCTTCCACGCGCTGATCTCCTCGGGGACCACGCCGAAGCTGCTCAACCGCGAGCCCGACGCCCGCTACATCGGCTACGGCGGCATGCTGATGGAGTCCTTCGTGGCGATCATGGCGATGGTCGCCGCCTCGGTGATCGAGCCGGGCATCTACTTCGCCATGAACAGCCCGCCGGCGGTGGTCGGCGCCGACGTCAACGCGGTGGCCGCGACCGTCAGCAGCTGGGGCTTCGCCATCACGCCGGAGCAACTCACCCAGACCGCCCAGGACATCGGCGAGACCACCATCCTGGCCCGTGCCGGCGGCGCGCCGACCCTGGCGGTGGGGATCGCGCACATCCTCCACCAGGTGCTGCCGGGCGAGAACACCATGGCCTTCTGGTACCACTTCGCGATCCTCTTCGAGGCCTTGTTCATCCTCACCGCGGTGGACGCCGGCACCCGTGCCGGGCGCTTCATGCTGCAGGACCTGCTGGGCAACTTCGTGCCGGCGCTGAAGAAGACCGAGTCGTGGACCGCCAACATCATCGGCACCGGCGGCTGCGTGGCGCTGTGGGGCTGGCTGCTGTACCAGGGCGTGGTCGACCCGCTGGGCGGGATCAATACCCTGTGGCCGCTGTTCGGCATTTCCAACCAGATGCTCGCCGGCATCGCGCTGATGCTCGCCACCGTGGTCCTGATCAAGATGAAGCGCCAGCAGTATGTCTGGGTCACCATCCTGCCGGCGGCCTGGTTGCTGATCTGCACCACCACCGCGGGCCTGATCAAGATCTTCGACAGCAACCCGGCGGTCGGCTTCGTCGCTCTTGGCGAGAAGTACGCCACCGCGCTGGATGCCGGCCAGGTGCTGGCGCCGGCCAAGGATATCGGCCAGATGCAGCACGTGGTGCTGAACGCCTACATCAACGCCGGTCTGACCGTGCTGTTCCTGCTGGTGGTCTTCAGCGTACTGTTCTACGCCATCAAGGTCGGCATCGCGGCCTGGGGCAAGAGCGAGCGGACCGACAAGGAAACCCCGTTCGAGCCCATCCCCGACGCCTGACCGGCCGCGCTCCCCGGTTCGCCAGGGAGCCTTAACGAGGAACTCGCCATGTTCAACGACCTCAGCCGCATGGGCAAATACCTGGGCCAGGCCGCCCGGATGCTGGTCGGCATGCCCGACTACGACACCTATGTCGAGCACATGCGCAACAAGCACCCGGACAAGCCGGTGATGACCTACGAGGAGTTCTTCCGCGAGCGCCAGGAGGCGCGCTACGGTGGCGGCAAGGGTCGGCCGATCCGCTGCTGCTGAATCCCCATCCTTCCGCGGGCCACGTCTGACGTGGCCCGCGTCTTTTCTGGAAGTTGCGCATGTCCGAAGTAGCCAACGACAACCACGCCCCGATCCCCGTCACCGTGCTCACCGGCTTCCTCGGCGCCGGCAAGACCACCCTGCTCAAGTACCTGCTGCAGGCCGAGCACGGCATGAAGATCGCGGTGATCGAGAACGAGTACAGCGAGACGCCGATCGACGGCCAGTTGCTCGGCGTCGAGCCGGTGCAGGTGATGACGCTGTCCAATGGCTGCGTCTGCTGCTCGATCAACACCGACCTGGAAAAGGCCCTGTTCCTCCTGCTGGAGCGCCGCGACAACGGCGAAATCGACTTCGACCGCCTGGTGATCGAGTGCACCGGCCTGGCCGATCCGGCGCCGGTGGCGCAGACCTTCTTCGCCGACGAGGAACTCTGCCAGCGCTACGTGCTGGACGGCATCATCACCCTGGTGGACGCCGCCAACGCCGAGCGTCACCTGCAGGAAACCATCGCCCAGGCCCAGGTCGGCTTCGCCGACCGCATCCTGGTGAG
Organism: Pseudomonas sp. DL; assembly: GCF_047199225.1. Classification (NCBI taxonomy): domain Bacteria; kingdom Pseudomonadati; phylum Pseudomonadota; class Gammaproteobacteria; order Pseudomonadales; family Pseudomonadaceae; genus Pseudomonas; species Pseudomonas sp. DL. The sequence goes on along the minus strand of NZ_CP178323.1, from coordinate 5,327,273 downwards.
CAAGACCGACCTGGTCGACGCCGCCACCTTCGAGGCCCTGGGCCAGCGCCTGCAACGGATCAACCGGAGGGCGCTGGTGCATGTGGTCGAGCACGGCCGCATCGACCTGGCGCACCTGCTCGACGTACGTGGCTTCAACCTCAACGCCGACCTCGGTCCTGGCATCGGCCTGCGCCCGCTGCGAGCGGTGGCAGCCAAGGACAGCCGCGATCGCATCGGCACCCTGGTACTGCGCAGCGACACGCCGCTCGATCTCGAAAGGCTGAGCGAGTTCATGGACGACCTGTTGCAGTGGCATGGCAATTCCCTGCTGCGCTACAAGGGCGTGCTGAACATCGCCGACGAGCCGCGTCGCCTGGTGTTCCAGGGCGTGCTGCGACTCTACGGCTTCGACTGGGATAGCGAGTGGCGGGACGACGAGGCGCGCGAGAGCGTGATCGTGTTCATCGGCGACAACCTGCCGGAGGACAGTATCCGCGAGGGCTTCGAACGCATCGTCGAAGGCCGCTGAGGCGCATCGACGCCAAAGGAGCGTGGAAATGGACAGGAACGCATTGATCGGCGCCTGGCGGGACTGCATCCGTGGCGCGGACAAATCCTGGGTGCTGTTCGCCCAGGGCACTTGCGTGATCCTCACGCAGCCGGAGCCGGACCTCGCGGCCCAGGCGCGGGCATTGCTGGCCGAGTGGGGAGCGGTACAGGTCGGCACGCCGGCGGGCGACTTCGGTGTGATCACCCTGGACAACGGCCGCGGCTGGGTGGTGACCGGGCATCACCCGGACATCCTTACCTTCGTCCCTCGCGAGGAACTGGAGGAGGACGCCGGCGAGCTGCTCGTCGGCATGCACGGCCGCTCCCGGCGGGGCGAGGATGCCGAGGCCTTGGCGGTGATCCATGTCGAGGACCGGCGATAACGCTACCCGGCGCCTCCTCCCTCGGAGGAAATGAAAAAGCCCGGCATTTGCCGGGCTCTTTCGTCTTGCCTTGTCGCTTAGTTGCCGTAGACCGGGAACTTGGCGCAGATCGCCTTGACCTTCTCGCGTACGCCGTCGACCACGGACTCGTCGCCCATGTTCTCGAGGATGTCGCAGATCCAGCCGGCCAGCTCGCGGCACTCGGCTTCCTTGAAGCCGCGGGTGGTCACGGCCGGGGTACCGATGCGCAGGCCGGAGGTGACGAACGGCGAGCGCGGGTCGTTCGGGACCGAGTTCTTGTTCACGGTGATGAACGCGCGGCCGAGGGCGGCGTCGGCGTCTTTGCCGGTGATGTCCTGCTTGATCAGGGAGAGCAGGAACAGGTGGTTCTGGGTGCCGCCGGAAACCACGTCGAAACCGCGGTCGAGGAAGACCTGGGCCATGCTCTGGGCGTTCTTCAGGACCTGCTGCTGGTAGGTCTTGAACTCCGGCTGCAGGGCTTCCTTGAAGCACACCGCCTTGGCCGCGATCACGTGCTCCAGCGGACCGCCCTGGGCGCCGGGGAATACCGCGGAGTTGAGCTTCTTCTCGATCTCCTCGTTGGCGCGCGCCAGGATCAGGCCACCGCGCGGACCGCGCAGGGTCTTGTGGGTGGTGGTGGTGACCACGTCGGCGAACGGCACCGGGTTCGGGTAGACGCCAGCGGCGACCAGGCCGGCGACGTGGGCCATGTCGACGAACAGGTAGGCGCCGACCTTGTCGGCGATGGCGCGGAAGCGGGCGAAATCGAGGACCTGGGAATAGGCGGAGAAGCCGGCGACGATCATCTTCGGCTTGTGCTCCACGGCCAGGCGCTCGACTTCGTCGTAGTCGATCAGGCCATTGGCGTCGATGCCGTACTGCACGGCGTTGTACAGCTTGCCGGAGGAGGAGACGCTGGCGCCGTGGGTCAGGTGGCCGCCATGGGCCAGGCTCATGCCGAGGATGGTGTCGCCGGCCGACAGCAGGGCCAGGTAGACCGCGGCGTTGGCCTGGGAGCCGGCGTGCGGCTGGACGTTGGCGTAATCGGCGCCGAACAGTTGCTTGGCGCGGTCGATGGCCAGTTGCTCGACGATATCGACGTACTCGCAGCCGCCGTAGTAGCGCTTGTGCGGATAACCTTCGGCGTACTTGTTGGTCAGCACCGAACCCTGGGCTTCCATCACCGCCGGGCTGGTGTAGTTCTCGGAGGCGATCAGCTCGATGTGCTCTTCCTGGCGCTGGGCTTCCTGCTCCATCGCGGCAAAGAGTTCGGCATCGTAGCGGGCGAGGGTCAAATCACGGCTGAACATGGCGGTCCTCATAAGGATCGGTGCTGGGAAAAGGCGCGCATTCTAACCCATGCGGCGGGTGCTGGCACATGAAAGGCCATCATGTCGCGGATAAGCGGCGCTCAAGCGCGCCGCACGGCGGCTCAGCCCTCGTTGAACATGAACAGCACGTCGCTGGCGTAGAGCATGCCGAACTGCTCGGCGGGCATCGGCCGGCCGAACAGGTAGCCTTGCACCTCGTCGCAGCCGTGCTCGCGAAGGAAGTCCAGCTGGGCCTGGCTCTCCACGCCCTCGGCGATCACCATCAGGTTCAGGCTGTGGGCCATGGCAATGATCGCCCGGGCGATCTGTGCGTCCTGTTCGCCGTGGGGCAGGCCGTCGACGAAGCTGCGGTCGATCTTCAACACGTCGATGGGGAACTGCTTGAGGTAGTTCAGCGAGGAGTAGCCGGTGCCGAAGTCGTCCACCGCGATGGCCAGGCCGAGGCGCTTGAGCCCGGAGAGGATCTGCATGGCCTCGGCGACGTCACTCATCAGGATGCTTTCGGTCAGCTCCAGCTCCAGGCAGGCCGGCGGGATGCCTGTCTCGTAGAGGATCGCGGCGATCCGCTCGCCCAACTGGCCATCGGCGAACTGCCGTGCCGAGAGGTTCACCGAGACCTTCGGCACCCGCACCTTGGCCTTGTGCCAGCTGCGCAACTGCTTGCAGGCTTCCGCCAGCAGCCAGTCGCCGACCTGGGCCACCAGGCCGATCTCCTCCAGCACCGGAATGAACTCGCTCGGCGGAACCAGTCCGCGGCGCGGATGCTGCCAGCGCAGCAGGGCCTCGGCGCCAGTCAGGCGGCGGCCGTCGCCGGTGAACTGCGGCTGGTAGTGGAGGACGAACTCGCCCAGTTCAAGGGCGCGGCGCAGGTCGCTTTCCAGTTCCAGGCGCTCCAGGGCGCGAGCGTTCATCTCGGCCTGGTAGAACTGGAAGTTGTTCTTGCCCATCTCCTTGGCGTGGTACATCGCCGTGTCGGCGTTCTTCATCAGCAGGCTCAGTTCGGCGCCGTCCTGGGGCGACAAGGCCACGCCGATGCTGGCGGTGACGAAGAATTCACGGCCTTCCAGGGTGAACGGCCGGGCCAGACGGCCGAGGATCAGCTCGGCGACCTGGATCGCCCGTTTCAGGGCGATCTCGCGGTCGCCCTGGGAAGGCAGCAGCAGGGTGAATTCGTCGCCGCCCATGCGCGCCACGGTATCGTCCTGGCTGACGCAGGCGCTCAGGCGGGTCGCCACTTCCTGCAGCATGCGGTCGCCGGCGGCGTGGCCGAGGGAGTCGTTGATCGGCTTGAAGCGGTCGAGGTCGAGGAACATCAGCACCACCCACTGGCCGTTGCGCTCGGCCTGCTGCAGGGCGGTATGCAGACGGTCCTGGAACAGCGTGCGGTTGGGCAGGTGGGTGAGGGCGTCGTAGTAGGCCAGGCGGTGGATGCGCCGCTCGCTGGCCTTGCGCTCGCTGATGTCGCTGAAGAAGCAGACGAAGCTGACCAGGTCGCCTTCCTCGTCACGCACCGCGGTGATGCCGACCCAGGACGGATAGAGTTCGCCGGTCTTGCGCTTCTGCAGGATCTCGCCTTCCCAGCTGCCGCTGTGCTGCAGGCTGGCGAGCACGTGCTTGAGCTGGTTGGCTTCCTGGCGGTCGGCGGTGAGCAGGCGCGGCTGCTGGTCGAGCACGTCGGCCGGGCTGTAGCCGGTCAGGCGCGAGAAGGAATCGTTGACCTGGACGATGTAGCCGGCCGGGTCGGTGACCATGATCGCCGCCGTGGAGTGTTCGAATACCGTCGCCGCCATCCGCAGCTCGCGTTCGGCGCGGCGCTGCTGGCTGATGTCGCGGGCGATGCCGAGCAGGCCTTCGAAGCGGTCGTGCTCGTCCCACATCAGGACGATCCGCAGTTCGATGGGAATCTTGCGTCCGTCGGCGCGCAGGCAGTCGAGGGCGAACAGATGCTGGCCAGGGTTTTCCCGCAGCTCGGCGAGCTTCTGGCGGTCGCCGATGGCGTGCCGCACGCGGCGCAGCAGGCCGTTCAGGCGGCCGAGCTGGCGCGGGTTGGTGGCGGTCTGATGGAGGCCGTTGAGCAGCGCCCATTCCGGGCTGTAGCCGAACACGTGCTGTACCGAGGGGCTGACGTAGCTGGCGTTGAGTTCGGCGTCGGTGGAGAAGATCACGTCGCTGATGTTTTCCGCCAGCATGCGGTAGCGTCGGCCGTTCTCGCGCAGCGCGTTGTTCGCCTCGACGGTGAAGGTGATGTCCTTGGCCACGCCGATCAGGCGCGCCACGCGACCGCTGCGGTCGCGGCTGAAGGCCTGCTCGCGGATGTCGAACCAGTGCCAGCGGCCGTCGCGGTGGCGCCAGCGCAACTGGCTGTCGAGCAGCAGGCCGTCGCCGACCACGTGCTGCAGGTTGCGGATGCGCCAGTAGTATTCCTGGTCGTCGGGGTGCAGCAGGGTTTCCCAGAAGTTCTCGCCCATCCGCGCCAGTTCTTCCTGGTTGTAGCCCAGTTGCTGGCCCAGGTGATGGTTGCTGAAGATCACCCGGCGCGCGTGCAGGTCGTGGATGTAGAGGGTATCGGGCACCGCCTGGACCGCGTCCGACCAGAACTTCTCGCGCTCGATCAGCGACAGTTCGACTTCCTTGCGACTGGTGACGTCGGACAGGCTGAGGGTCACCGCATGCCATTCGCCGGGGTTTTCCGGCAGGCGCAGTTGCAACCACAGGTGCCGCGGCGTGCTCTTGCCGCAGCGCAGCGTGGCTTCAAGTTCGAGTACCGGCCGGCGCTCGATGAGCGCCTCGATCACCTGCAGGCGCAGGCTGTCCGGTTGTAGCGGGCCGTGGTCGAGCAAGCGCTGCCAGGCCTGTTCGGTGGAATCGATCTGTAGCAGGCGGCGACTGACATCGTTGATCTCGGTGATGCGGATCCGCTCCAGCAGCGCCTGCTGCCGCCCGGGTTCGCCGGCGAGCCAGGCGCGCAGTGCGGCGCAGCTGTCCAGGCCTTGCTCCACAAGAGCCTGGCGCAGGGCGGAGAGGTCGAGCACGCAGAGGGCCACGCCGACCCCTTCGAAGATGTCCTGGTAGCGCCGCCGGGTTTCCTCCAGGACGCCGAGGGCGTGCTGTTCCTCGGTGACGTCGCGCAACACCCAGACCTGCCCGCCCTGGAGTATCTGCTCGCGGAGGGTCCAGGCCTGGTCGGCGAGCGCCGGATAGCTGGCCAGCGGATGGCGGCTGAGGGTGAACGTCCGCGGCTCGCCGCGCACCCGCAGCGGCAGCAGCTCGCTACGGGTCTCGCCGTCGCCACCGGCGTCCGTCAGCCAGCCTGGCTCGAGGTCTGGCAGCAGGCCCAGCAGATGATGCTGGCGGGCCTGGGCCGAACTGATGCCGAAGAGGCGTTCGGCCTGGGGATTGAGGTAGCTGAGGCGGCCGTCGGCGCGGGTCACCAGCACCCGCTCGTCGATCGCCGCCAGTGCCGTGGCCGCCTGGCGCAGGCTGCGCTGCGAGGCCAGGGTCATGGCGCGCAGGCCTTGCTGCTCGCGGTGCAGGCGCAGCAGCATGTACACGGTGACGCCGACCAGCAGGAGGAAGATCGCCAGCTCGCCGCCGATTCCCGGCAGCAGGCCGAGCCGCACTCGCGTGCTGTCGTAGAGCCCGCGAAGCTGCCAGTCGCTGTTGCGCAGCGGTTCCACGCCGAGGGTCTGCATGTCGTCGAGCAGCGCCGTGCTCCCCGGGGTATGCCAGAGCACCCGCCCGGCGTATTGGTCTTCCAGGCGCCAGAGCAGGTTGCCGGTGGGCAGGTCGGGACTCCACTGGGCGAGGCTGTCGCTGGCCAGGTGCAACAGCCAGAAGCCACTGTCGCGGCGGCTGCCGGGTTCGCGCAGGGTCAGGTAGAGGGATTCGCCGTCGCGCGGGTCGAGGCAATAGTGGTAGAGGCCGGAGCCGGCGTGCTGGCGCAACTGCTCGGGCAGCGTCGTTTCCGGCGACGGGCTGTCCGTCTGCGGGGCGCTGTCCACCCATTGCAACTGGCGCACCTGCGGCAGCGCATCGCTGATGCGCGGCAACAGCCTGCCCTGTATCTCGCCACGCTCGCTGGGGGGCACGCCCGGGAGCAGGGCGAGGGCGGTGCGCGCCTTGAGTTCGAGGGTCAGGGACAGGCGGTCGTTGAGACGATCGAGCTGGGCCGCGGCTCGCTCGTGTTCGAAGCGTTCCTGCTGGCGCAGCTCCTGGCTCATCTGCCAGAGCAGCAGGCCGAGCATCAACAGGACCAGCAACAGCAGGCCAGCCTTGGCTGCCGGTCGGTCGGGTACGGTCAGTGGGTCGCCGGCGGGAGGCGGCGACGGGGTTAGCGAGGGGGTCGACACTGACCGGAATTCCTGGGGGAGGTGTGATTCGGTAGACAGTTAGGATGCCCGGAAGCAAGGCCAAGTGCCAGTATCGCCGACGAGCGTCACGGTCCTTTCCGGCTGTCGAGGCACTTTGTCGCAGGGCCGGTGAGGACTGATCTTCCCGAGTGTCGAGCAGGCCTCCGGGCGGCCGAAGTCGACGGCACGCGGATCGGTCCGTGCCATGCGGCGACGAGAGGGGCGCCGCCGCGGGTGCGAGGGTCAGGAGCGAGCCGGATTGGAGGCGCCATGGAGGAACATCTGCTCCAGGGTATGCGCGGAATTGGAGCTGGCCGCCCGTCCGCGACGTTCCGCATCGACCATGCCGTAGACCAGGGTGATGAACAGTTCGGTGAACACGGCCGCCGTGATGTCGATGCGAAACACGCCTTTCTGCTGTCCGCGCAGGAAGAAGGCGTCCAGCGCTTCCAGGTAGGACTGCCAGCGTGCGCCTTCACCGTGCGGGTCGAGGAAGTCCGGGCGGTACTGGAATACCAGGAATACCAGCAGCTCGCGGTGGGTGAGGTGTTCCTTGATCAGGCGCTGCAACGCCTCCAGAGGCTCGGCATGCTCCAGGTCGCAGGCCTGGATGATCTGGTTCAGTACGGTCTCTCCGTGGTCCTCGAGCATCTGCACCAGGTTGTCCCGCGTGCCGCAGAAGCGGTGCAGGGTGGCCTTGCTTACGCCGGCCGCCTCGGCCAGTTCCTTCAGCGTCGCTCGCGGGCGGTCGACGATAGCGACTGCCAGCGCCTTGATGAGTCGCTCGTCATGGGAAATCAGGGTCATCGATGGGTCCCGGTTGGTTTTTCTGATTGTGCGCATTGTGCAGAAAACTGGCCTCGCGTCCAAAGGAATTAGCTGTCAAAAGATCATTTGAGACAATATTGACTCAATTAGCTCGAAAAAGTACCATTCGATCCGTTTTCAATCAACGGTCGGGTGTGTCATGGCTGATTTGCGTGCAATAGGAAGGATCGGGGCGTTGGCTATGGCCATCGCGTTGGCGGGTTGTGGGCCGGCGGAAGAGCGACAGGAGGCCGCCGAAATGGTGTTGCCGGTGGAGGTCCTGACGGTGCAGGCCGAGCCCCTGGCGCTGAGTTCGGAACTGCCTGGGCGGATCGAACCGGTGCGGGTCGCCGAGGTGCGCGCGCGGGTGGCCGGCATCGTCGTGCGGAAGCGCTTCGAGGAGGGCGCCGACGTCAAGGCTGGCGACCTGCTGTTCCAGATCGATCCGGCACCGCTGAAGGCTGCGGTGTCGCGCGCCGAAGGTGAGCTGGCGCGGAACCGCGCGGTGCTGTTCGAGGCGCAGGCGCGGGTGCGTCGCTACGAGCCGCTGGTGAAGATCCAGGCGGTCAGCCAGCAGGACTTCGATACCGCCACCGCCGACCTGCGCAGCGCCGAGGCGGCGACCCGCTCGGCCCAGGCCGACCTGGAGACCGCGCGCCTGAACCTCGGCTACGCCTCGGTCACTGCGCCGATCTCCGGGCGCATCGGCCGCGCGCTGGTGACCGAGGGCGCGCTGGTCGGGCAGGGCGAGGCGACGCTGATGGCGCGCATCCAGCAGCTCGATCCGATCTATGCGGATTTCACCCAGACCGCGGCCGAGGCCCTGCGCCTGCGCGACGCCCTGAAGAAAGGCACCTTGGCCGCCGGCGACAGCCAGGCGCTGACCCTGCGCGTCGAAGGGACGCCCTACGAGCGCCAGGGCGCGTTGCAGTTCGCCGACGTGGCGGTGGATCGCGGTACCGGCCAGATCGCCCTGCGCGGCAAGTTCGCCAACCCCGACGGGGTCCTGCTGCCGGGCATGTACGTGCGCGTACGTACGCCCCAGGGCATCGACAACCAGGCGATCCTGGTGCCGCAACGGGCCGTGCACCGCTCCAGCGACGGCAGCGCCCAGGTGATGGTGGTGGGCGCCGACGAGCGCGCCGAGTCGCGCAGCGTCGGTACCGGCGTCATGCAGGGTTCGCGCTGGCAGATCACCGAGGGCCTGGAGCCGGGTGACCGGGTCATAGTCGGCGGCCTGGCTGCGGTGCAGCCGGGGGTGAAGATCGTGCCGAAGCCGGATGGTGCCCAGGCGCAAGCCCAGTCACCTGCGCCGCAACAGTAAGGGCGGGTTCGCCCCGAGGATTTTCCGATGTCCGAATTCTTCATCAAGCGGCCGAACTTCGCCTGGGTGGTGGCCCTGTTCATCTCCCTGGCCGGCCTGCTGGTCATTTCCAAATTGCCGGTAGCGCAGTACCCCAATGTCGCGCCGCCACAGATCACCATCACCGCCACCTATCCCGGCGCCTCGGCGAAGGTGCTGGTGGACTCCGTCACCAGTGTGCTCGAGGAGTCGCTGAACGGCGCCAAGGGCCTGCTCTACTTCGAGTCGACCAACAACTCCAACGGCACCGCCGAGATCGTCGTCACCTTCGAGCCGGGCACCGATCCGGACCTGGCCCAGGTGGACGTGCAGAACCGCCTGAAGAAAGCCGAGGCGCGCATGCCGCAGGCGGTGCTGACCCAGGGCCTGCAGGTCGAGCAGACCAGCGCCGGTTTCCTGCTGATCTATGCGCTCAGCTACAAGGAAGGCGCTCAGCGCAGCGACACCACCGCCCTCGGCGACTACGCCGCGCGCAATATCAACAACGAGCTGCGGCGCCTGCCGGGCGTCGGCAAGCTGCAATTCTTCTCTTCCGAGGCGGCCATGCGGGTCTGGATCGATCCGCAGAAGCTGGTGGGCTTCGGCCTCTCCATCGACGACGTGAGCAATGCCATCCGCGGGCAGAACGTGCAGGTGCCGGCCGGCGCCTTCGGCAGCGCACCGGGCAGTTCCGCGCAGGAGCTGACGGCGACCCTGGCGGTGAAGGGCACCCTGGACGATCCGCAGGAGTTCGGCCAGGTAGTGCTGCGCGCCAACCAGGACGGCTCGCTGGTCCGGCTCGCCGATGTCGCGCGCCTGGAACTCGGCAAGGAGAGCTACAACATTTCCTCGCGACTGAACGGCACGCCCACCGTGGGCGGGGCGATCCAGCTGTCGCCCGGGGCCAACGCGATCCAGACCGCTACCCTGGTGAAACAGCGTCTCGCCGAACTGTCGGCGTTCTTCCCCGAGGACATGCAGTACAGCGTGCCCTACGACACCTCGCGCTTCGTCGACGTGGCCATCGAGAAGGTGATCCACACCCTGATCGAAGCGATGGTCCTGGTGTTCCTGGTGATGTTCCTGTTCCTGCAGAACGTCCGCTACACCCTGATCCCGTCCATCGTGGTGCCGGTGTGCCTGCTGGGTACGCTGATGGTGATGTACCTGCTGGGGTTCTCGGTGAACATGATGACCATGTTCGGCATGGTCCTGGCGATCGGCATCCTGGTGGACGACGCCATCGTGGTGGTGGAGAACGTCGAGCGGATCATGGCGGAGGAGGGGATTTCCCCGGCCGAGGCCACGGTCAAGGCGATGAAGCAGGTATCCGGCGCCATCGTCGGCATCACCCTGGTGCTCTCGGCGGTGTTCCTGCCGCTGGCTTTCATGGCCGGTTCGGTGGGGGTGATCTACCAGCAGTTCTCGGTGTCGCTGGCGGTCTCGATCCTGTTCTCCGGCTTCCTCGCCCTGACCTTCACCCCGGCGCTGTGCGCCACGCTGCTCAAGCCCATTCCCGAAGGGCACCACGAGAAGCGCGGCTTCTTCGGCGCCTTCAACCGTGGCTTCGCCCGCGTCACCGAGCGCTATTCGCTGCTCAACTCGAAGCTGGTGGCGCGCGCCGGACGCTTCATGCTGGTGTACGCCGGCCTGGTGGCCATGCTCGGCTACTTCTACCTGCGCCTGCCGGAAGCCTTCGTGCCGGCGGAAGACCTCGGCTACATGGTGGTCGACGTGCAACTGCCGCCTGGTGCTTCGCGCGTGCGCACCGATGCCACCGGCGAGGAGCTCGAGCGCTTCCTCAAGTCCCGCGAGGCGGTGGCTTCGGTGTTCCTGATCTCGGGCTTCAGCTTCTCCGGCCAGGGCGACAATGCCGCGCTGGCCTTCCCGACCTTCAAGGACTGGTCCGAGCGAGGCGCCGAGCAGTCGGCCGCCGCCGAGATCGCCGCGCTGAACGAGCATTTCGCGCTGCCCGACGATGGCACGGTCATGGCCGTGTCGCCGCCACCGATCAACGGTCTGGGTAACTCCGGCGGCTTCGCATTGCGCCTGATGGACCGTAGCGGGGTCGGCCGCGAAGCGCTGCTGCAGGCTCGCGATACTCTTCTTGGCGAGATCCAGACCAACCCGAAATTCCTTTACGCGATGATGGAAGGACTGGCCGAAGCGCCGCAACTGCGCCTGTTGATCGACCGGGAGAAGGCCCGCGCCCTGGGGGTGAGCTTCGAGACCATCAGCGGCACGCTGTCCGCTGCCTTCGGCTCGGAGGTGATCAACGACTTCACCAATGCGGGGCGCCAACAGCGGGTGGTGATCCAGGCCGAACAGGGCAACCGGATGACCCCGGAAAGCGTGCTCGAGCTATACGTGCCTAACGCTGCTGGCAACCTGGTACCGCTCAGCGCCTTCGTCAGCGTGAAATGGGAAGAGGGACCGGTGCAATTGGTGCGCTATAACGGCTACCCGTCGATCCGCATCGTCGGTGACGCCGCGCCCGGCTTCAGCACCGGCGAAGCCATGGCGGAAATGGAGCGCCTGGCCGCGCAGCTGCCGGCCGGCATCGGCTACGAGTGGACCGGCCTGTCCTATCAGGAGAAGGTCTCCGCCGGGCAGGCCACCAGCCTGTTCGCCCTCGCCATCCTGGTGGTGTTCCTGTTGCTGGTGGCGCTCTACGAGAGCTGGTCGATCCCGCTGTCGGTGATGCTGATCGTGCCGATCGGCGCCATCGGCGCGGTGCTCGCGGTGATGGTCAGCGGTATGTCCAACGACGTGTATTTCAAGGTCGGCCTGATCACCATCATCGGTCTTTCGGCGAAGAACGCGATTCTCATCGTCGAGTTCGCCAAGGAACTCTGGGAGCAGGGGCATAGCCTGCGCGACGCCGCCATCGAGGCCGCGCGCCTGCGCTTCCGGCCGATCATCATGACTTCCATGGCGTTCATCCTCGGCGTGATACCCCTGGCCCTGGCCAGCGGTGCCGGCGCGGCGAGCCAGCGTGCCATCGGCACCGGAGTGATCGGCGGGATGCTCAGCGCCACCTTCCTCGGCGTGCTGTTCGTACCTATCTGTTTCGTCTGGCTGCTGTCGCTGCTGCGCAGCAAGCCGGCACCCATCGAACAGGCCGCTTCGGCCGGGGAGTGAACGAGATGCGCAAACCTGCTTTCGGCGTATCGGCGCTGCTGATCGCCCTGACCCTCGGTGCCTGCTCCATGGCGCCGACCTACGAACGTCCCGCCGCGCCGGTGGCCGACAGCTGGAGCGGCGCCGCCGCCCAGCGCCAGGGCGCGGCGATCGACACGCTGGATTGGAAGAGTTTCATCGTCGATGCCGAACTACGCCGCCTGGTGGGCGTGGCCCTGGATAACAACCGCTCGCTGCGTCAGACCCTCCTGGATATCGAGGCGGCCCGCGCGCAGTACCGAATCCAGCGCGCCGACCGGGTTCCGGGCCTGAATGCCGCTGCCACCGGCAACCGCCAGCGGCAGCCGGCCGACCTGTCCGCCGGCAATCGCTCGGAAGTGGCCAGCAGCTACCAGGTCGGGCTGGCCCTGCCGGAGTACGAACTGGACCTCTTCGGTCGGGTCAAGAGCCTGACCGACGCAGCCCTGCAACAGTACCTGGCCAGCGAGGAGGCAGCGCGCGCGGCACGGATCGCCCTGGTCGCCGAGGTCAGCCAGGCCTACCTGAGCTATGACGGCGCCCTGCGGCGCCTGGCGCTGACCCGTCAGACCCTGGTCAGCCGCGAGTATTCCTTCGCCCTGATCGACCAGCGCCGCGCGGCCGGCGCCGCCACCGCGCTGGACTACCAGGAAGCCCTTGGCCTGGTGGAGCAGGCGCGCGCCGAGCAGGAGCGCAACCTGCGGCAGAAACAGCAGGCATTCAACGCGCTGGTGTTGCTGCTGGGTAGCGACGATGCCGCGCAGGCGATTCCGCGGAGTCCGGGGCAGCGGCCGAAGCTGCTGCAGGACATCGCTCCCGGCACGCCGTCCGAGCTGATCGAGCGACGCCCGGACATCCTTGCCGCCGAACATCGTTTGCGGGCGCGCAACGCGGATATCGGCGCGGCGCGCGCGGCGTTCTTCCCGCGCATCAGCCTGACCGGCAGCTTCGGCACCTCCAGCGCGGAAATGTCCGGCCTGTTCGATGGCGGCTCGCGCTCCTGGAGCTTCCTGCCGACGCTGACGCTGCCGATCTTCGATGGCGGGCGCAACCGTGCCAACCTGAGCCTGGCCGAGGCGCGCAAGGATTCGGCGGTGGCCGCCTACGAGGGGACCATCCAGACCGCTTTCCGCGAGGTCGCCGACGCCCTGGCGGCCAGCGATACCCTGCGTCGCGAAGAGAAGGCCCTGCGCGCCCTGGCGAACAGCAGCAACGAAGCCCTGAAGCTGGCCAAGGCACGCTACGAGAGTGGCGTCGACAACCACCTGCGCTACCTCGATGCGCAGCGCAGCAGCTTCCTCAACGAGATCGCCTTCATCGACGGCAGCACCCAGCGGCAGATCGCCCTGGTCGACCTGTTCCGCGCGCTCGGCGGAGGCTGGGACGAGGGACGGAGCCTGGTGGTACATCGAGGCGGCAGGAGTTGAGCGGGTAAACGTGTGGGAAACGGTGCTAGCGGGTGGCAACTGCCGCCCGCTCAAGGGCTGGCAGGTTGTGCGGGGTTCGACGCGCCACGCAGGAACAGCTCCTCCAGCGTGGCGGACAACCCGGCACTGGCCGCGCGACCGCGGCGCTCGGCATCGACCATGCCGTAGATCAGGACGATGAAGAGTTCGCTGAAGGTCGCCGCGCTGATATCGATACGGAACACACGCTTCTGCTGGCCGCGCAGGAAGAAGGCGTCCAGGGCTTCGACATAGGACTGCCAACTGGCGTCCCCATGCCCGGCCTGGCGTCCCGGGTTCTGCTCGAACATCAGCAGCGCCAGCAGGTCGCGCTGGGCGAGGTGTTCCCGGATCAGCTCGCGTAGCGCTTCCCGCGGCTCCAGCCGCTGCAGGGCGGCGCTGTGGGTGAGGCGTTCGAGGGTACTCCTGGCATGGCTTTCCAGGCGCCGCTTGAGACCTTCGCGGGTACCGCAATGACGGTTCAGGGTTGCCCTGCTCACTCCTGCCAGTTCCGCCAGTTCTCCCATGGTGGCGCGCGGATGATTGACCATCGCGGTGGCCAAGGCCTTGAGCAGGCGCTGGTCCTGAGACGACGGGGTTGGCGCTGGGTCGAGACTGTCCCTGTGCGGGGAGTCGGGTAGCTGGGCGGATCTGGGAGCGAGTGTCATTTTTGAGGTTTTTTTTGTTCTTTTGAGACTGATTTGGATCAATTGTAGCAGGCTGGATCTCCCCACGCCTTGCTTCGCGTCAGGTCTTGAGCGGCAGCACCATGGCCGCGAGCAGTGCCAGGCCCACCCAGACCTCGCACGGGGCGATGGTCGCCGCCTCGCTCAGGCAGAACGCCTTTGACAGGACGAGGGTAGCGGAGACAGTAAGGGCGGCCAGTACGCTGCTCAGCGTCACCGTAGCGGCCTGGAATCGGACGGCGAACATCCGCCGGCAAAGCGCCCCGCCCCACGAAAACCGGGGTGGCTGGCCAGCTTTCTCTCGGTCTGTCATATACTTGGCCGAGTTTTTTTCCTTTTCTTCATGAGGTGCTCGTTTTGGCTCAGTACGTCTACACCATGCATCGGGTCGGCAAGATCGTTCCGCCCAAGCGTGAAATCCTCAAGGACATCTCCCTGTCGTTCTTCCCCGGCGCCAAGATCGGCGTGCTCGGCCTGAACGGCGCGGGCAAGTCCACCCTGCTGCGGATCATGGCCGGCGTCGACACCGAGATCGAAGGCGAGGCCCGGCCGATGCCGGGGATCAACGTCGGCTACCTGCCGCAGGAGCCCAAGCTGGACCCGCAGGCCACCGTGCGCGACATCGTCGAAGAGGCCGTCGGCCAGATCAAGCAGGCCCAGGCGCGGCTGGACGAGGTCTATGCCGCCTATGCCGAGCCGGATGCCGACTTCGACGCCCTGGCCGCCGAGCAGGCCAAGCTGGAGGCGATCCTGCAGGCATCCGACGGACACAACCTGGAACGCCAGCTGGAAGTCGCCGCCGACGCCCTGCGCCTGCCGCCGTGGGATGCCAAGGTCGAGCACCTGTCCGGCGGCGAAAAGCGCCGCGTAGCGCTGTGCCGTCTGCTGCTGTCGGCTCCCGACATGCTGCTGCTGGACGAACCGACCAACCACCTGGACGCCGACTCGGTGGCCTGGCTGGAGCATTTCCTGCACGACTTCCCCGGCACTGTGGTGGCGATCACCCACGACCGCTACTTCCTCGACAACGTCGCCGGCTGGATCCTCGAACTCGACCGTGGCCATGGCATCCCGTTCGAAGGCAACTACTCCGGCTGGCTGGAATCCAAGGCCGCCCGCCTGGCCCAGGAAGCCAAGCAGGAAGCCTCCCACGCCAAGGCCATGAAGGCCGAGCTGGAGTGGGTACGCCAGGGCGCCAAGGGCCGCCAGGCCAAGTCCAAGGCGCGCCTGCAGCGCTTCGAGGAACTGCAGTCGCAGGAATTCCAGAAGCGCAGCGAGACCAACGAGATCTACATCCCGGCCGGTCCGCGCCTGGGCGACAAGGTCATCGAACTGCACAATGTGACCAAGGGCTACGGCGACCGCGTGCTGATCGACAACCTGTCCCTGAGCATTCCCAAGGGCGCCATCGTCGGTGTGATCGGCGGCAACGGCGCGGGCAAGTCGACCCTGTTCCGCATGCTTACCGGCAAGGAGCAGCCGGACTCCGGCACCATCGAGATCGGCGAGACCGTGCAGATCGCCAGCGTCGACCAGAGCCGTGACAGCCTGGAAGGCAACAAGACCGTGTGGGAGCAGGTTTCCGACGGTTTCGAGCAGATCAAGATCGGCAACTACGAAGTCCCGTCGCGCAGCTATGTCGGTCGCTTCAACTTCAAGGGCGCCGACCAGCAGAAGTTCGTCAAGGACCTCTCCGGCGGTGAGCGTGGCCGTCTGCACCTGGCCCTGACCCTGAAGCAGGGCGGCAACGTGCTGCTGCTCGACGAACCGTCCAACGACCTCGACGTGGAAACCCTGCGTGCGCTGGAAGAGGCGCTGCTGGACTTCCCCGGCTCCGCCATCGTGATCTCCCACGACCGCTGGTTCCTCGACCGGATCGCCACCCACATCCTCTCCTACGAGGACGATGGCAAGGTGACCTTCTTCGAAGGCAACTACACCGAGTTCGAGGCGGACCGCAAGAAGCGCCTGGGCGACGCCGCGGCCCAGCCGCACCGCGTGCGCTACAAGAAACTGGCGTAAGCGCACCCTCGAGAAACCGCCCGCCGGCGTTGCCGGCCGGCGGTTTTTTCATGCCTGGAATTCAACGAGCCATGCGCTGGGGAACATGGGAACTGCGCAGGGACACCTCCATCGGCGGTACCCGGGGGAGGCTCCCACGCAGCATGCCTGAGCCTTCACCTAACTAAAGATGGGGGTGCATCGACGGCTGCGATGGTGTCAGCTCTGCTAGTGGTCTGCGCAGCCGATCCGTGCGCTCAATACCGCCTGCCCGGAGAGGCCGCGCCATATGGCGAAGCCCGGCGGAATCGAGTACCGGCATTGGCCGGGCGGACCAGCCGCTACCTTCGCTCGGCGCTGGCGCCTCGGGGTAGCGTTGCCGGTGGTGGCGGCTTGTGCGCTGTCTCCATCATCAGCAGTATGGCCGTTCGGCCTGTATCGCCGGCCTTGCGGCGGTACGACCGGGCGGGCCTTGAAGGGATGCGAGCGGTCGGGTGCGAATGCCAACAACAAACAAGCACGAATCATTGATCTCCCTGCGGGGGATCGGCAAGGGCTACCTCCTGGGGGGGCAGCCGCTGCAGATACTGAAAGACGTCTGCCTGGACATCTTTCCCGGAGAAAGCTGCGCGATCGTCGGCGCGTCGGGCTCGGGCAAGAGCACCCTGCTGAATATCCTCGGCCTGCTCGACCGCCCGGACAGCGGTGCCTACCGCTTCGCCGAGCACGACATCTTCAGCGTCGACGGGGACCGACTGGCGGCGATCCGCAACCGCCTGATCGGCTTCGTCTTCCAGAGCTTCAACCTGTTGCCGCGGCTGAACGCGCTGGACAACGTCGCGCTGCCCCTGAGCTATCGAGGGATGCCGCGCCGCGAGGCACTGGAGCGGGCCGAGGCGATGCTCGCCCGGGTCGGCCTGGCCGAGCGCGCCGGCCATCGTCCGGCGGACCTTTCCGGCGGCCAGCGGCAGCGCGTCGCCATCGCTCGCGCGCTGGTCGGCGAGCCGGCGCTGATCCTCGCCGACGAACCAACCGGCAACCTCGACGCGAGCACCGCGAAAGAAGTGCTGGAGCTGCTCCTCACCCTCAACCGCGAGCGCCAGGTGACCCTGGTGGTGGTCACCCATGATCCCAGCCTGGCCGCCCGTCTCGGGCGCCAACTGACAGTGCGGCATGGCGAGGTGCACGAGGACCTGGCGGAGGCCTGCCGGTGAGCTCCAGCCCGTCGCCCCGGCAATTGCTTCACGAGGCCCTCGCCAGTCTTCGCGGGCTGGGGCGCCGCTCGCTGCTGGCGTTGCTGGGTATCGTCATGGGCTGTTCATCGGTGATCGCGATGCTGAACATCGGCAGCAACGCGACCGACGAAGCGATGAGCATCTTCAAGGACATGGGCACCGACACCCTGGTGGTGCAGTTCCCGTTCGCCCCGCAGGCGCCGATGCCGATGCCGGCGTCGCTCGACACCGAACCGCTGCTCCGCGACGTGGCCGGTCTGGAGCACCTGGCGGCGCTGGGCCTGTACTCGGCGCCGGTGACCTTTCACGGACGCACCAGCAACGCCAGTATCGTCGGCGCCAGCGCCGGGCTCGCGGCTGCCGCCAGGCTGCGGCTGCGCGAAGGACGTTTCCTCTCGCGCTTCGACGATCACGACACCTACGTGGTGGTGGGCGCGACAATCGCCGAGGCCCTGGGGGCGCCCGGCGATCCGCTGCGCCTCGGCGAGCAACTGACGGTCAACGACTATCTGTTTCGCGTGATCGGCATTCTCCAGCCGCAGGCCAGCGCCGCTCTCTTGCCGTTCGCCGCCAACGACTCGCTGTTCGTGCCGGCGCCGGGCATGCCGCGCCTGCAGCCGGCCGCCGAGGTCAGCCATGTGGTGGCGCGGGTCTCGCCGGGAGCGGACGTCTATAGCGTCGGCGCGGCCCTGGGCGCGGCCCTGACGGCGCGGTTGCCCGGCCACGAGGCGCAGGTCCAGGTCTCGCAGCAGGTGCTCGATGGACTCAAGCGGCAGACCCGGACCTTCACCTACCTGCTGGCCGGACTGGGGATCATCTCCCTGCTCGGCGGCGGCGTCGGAGTGATGAACGTGATGCTGATGAGTGTCGCCGAACGCCGCCGGGAAATCGGCGTGCGCATGGCGCTGGGCGCGCGCCAGCGGGACATCCGCAACCTGTTCCTGATCGAGGCGGTGACCCTGACCGCCGCGGGCGCGCTGTCGGGCGCGGTGCTCGGCGTGGCGGCTGCGTATCTCTACGCCAGGTTCTCCGGCTGGACCTTCTCCCTGGCCTACGCGGCCCTGCCGCTGGGGATGGGCAGTACCCTGCTGGTGGGGCTGTTCTTCGGGCTCTATCCGGCGGTCTCGGCGGCTCGCCTGCAACCGGTCGAGGCGCTGCGCGATGAATAGGTGGGGCCTGGGCGTGCTGTGGCTGGTCGCCGCTCTTCCGGTGGCGGCCAGCGTCAACCCGGCGCTGAGTCCGGACGTACCGAGCATGGCCCGCGAGCAGGGCAGGTCGGTGCTGCTCAGCGAGCAGGTGATCGACCTCAGCCTGAGCGACGCGGTCTATCTTGGCCTGCGCAACAACCGTGGAATCCGTAGCGCCTACCTGCAACGGATCGCGCAGAAGTTCGACCTGCGCGTCGCCGCCGACGCCTTCAACCCGAAGCTGGTGGTGCGCGGCGACTATCGCGCCAACCGCGCCACCGAAGACCGCACGAGGACCAGCAATGTCTCGCCCACCGCGACCCTGCTTGGCGAATATGGCACTCGCTTCAGCCTGGCCTGGGTCAAGCAGTTCCGCACCGCCGACGAGGCCGGGCGCTACCGCAGCGATGGCCTCGACCTGACCGTCGTCCAGCCGTTGCTGCGCGATGCGGGCTGGGACGTCACCACCGCGCCGCTGCGCCTGGCACGTCTCTCCGAAGACGCCAATCGCCTGCAACTCAAGGCCAGCGTGTCGCAGACCATCAGCCAGGTCATCGGCGCCTACCGGGAGCTGCTGCGCGCCCAGGAGCAGGCGCGCATCGCTCGCGAAGCCCTGGCGCGGACCCAGGAGCTGCTCGAGGTCAACCGGGCGATGATCCGCGCCGGGCGAATGGCCGAATTCGAGATCGTGCAGACCGAGGCCGACGTCGCCAGCCAGGAGCTCAATGTCGAGGAGTCCACCAACCAGGTCGACAGCGCACGCCTGGCCCTGCTGCAACTGCTGGCGCTGGACCTGTCGACGCAAATCCGCGCCAGCGATGCGCTGGCCGCCACGCCGATCGAGGTCGACCGCCAGCAGGCGATCAGGACCGCCCTGCAGCAGCAACCGGAATACCTGCAACGCCTGATCGGCAGTCGCCAGGCCGACCTCAACCTGGTGCTGGCGAAGAACCAGCGCCTGTGGGATGTCTCGCTGGTGGGCGGCGCCAGCCAGATCCGCGACCGCTACAGCGAGGGCGGTGGCGACAATTCACGCAGCTGGGACAGCTACGCCGGGGTACAGGTGGAAATTCCCATCGGCGACCTCAGCCGCCGGCAGGCCGAGGTGCGCGCCCAGGTCGACGTAGAGAACCAGAAGATCCTGATCGAGGATGCCCGGCAGACCCTGGAGCAGAACGTCATCGATGCGGTGCGCGACCTCGGCACGCGCTGGCGCCAGTACCAGATCGCCCAGCGCGCCACCGCGTTGTCGCGGCGCAAGCTGGAGATCGAACGGGAAAAGCTGCGCGTCGGGCGTTCGAGCAACTTCCAGGTGCTGAGCTTCGAGACCGACCTGCGCAACGTCGAGAACACCCAATTGAATGCCCTGATCTCGTTTCTCAATGCGCAGACGCAGCTCGACCTGATCGTCGGCATGACCCTGGATAGCTGGGAGATTTCGCTCAATGACCACTGACCGGTTTTCCTTCCTGCGCCGGCCGGCATTGTCGCTCGCCGCCGGCCTGGCGGTTGTCGCGGCGCTGGCCTGGCTGGTCCTCGCCGGCGGCACCGCGAAACGCACGGAAGGGGAGCGCTGGGTCGCCGTACGGGCGGCCCCGCTGGTGCATCAGATCGGCCTGGTCGGACGCCTGGAACCGGGGCGCGTGGTGACCCTGGCGGCGCCCTTCGCCGGCAATGTCGAGGCGCTGCTGGTGGAGCCGGGACAGCGGGTCGCGGAAGGACAGGAGCTGCTGCGCATGGACACCCGCGAGATCGCCGTGCAGGTGCGCGAGGCACAGTCGGCGTTGCTCAAGGCCCGTCGCACCCTGCAGGACCTGCGCGACTGGGAGCGTGGCGAGGACATGGCGCGGGTCCGTCGTGCCCTGCGCAGCGCGCAGCTGGCGCAGAGCAGCACCGAGCGCAAGTTGCGCGAGACCCGCGAGCTGTTCCAGCGCGGGATCGTCCCGCGCAACGAACTCGACGATCTCGAACAACAGGCCAGCCAGCAGCGCATGGACCTGGAGGCGGCCCGGCGGGAAGTGGAGTCGACCCGCGCCAAGGGGCAGGGCGAGAATCGCCAGATCGCCGAAATGGACCTGGCCAACGCCAGCGTGAAATACGAGACGCTGCAGGCCCAGCTGGATGGCCGTACGGTGCGCGCGCCCTTTGCCGGTATCGTCGTCGCGGCGCCCGGCCTGGCTGGCGAGCAGGGCAGCCGCGAACCGGTGCAGGCCGGTAGCAAGCTGGGGCAGGGCCAGGCGTTGTTCGGCCTGGCCAGCGTCGAGCGGCTGAAGGTATCTGCGAAGGTTTCCGAACTGGATATCAACCAGTTGCGCGAAGGGCAGGCGGTGGAAATCAGTGGCGACGGCTTCGAGGGCACCACGCTGGCGGGCGTCATCGCCGCCCTCGGTGGTCAGGCTCTGCCCGGCATGGCCCAGGGAGGCAGCCCGCAGTTCGAGGTGACAGTGTCGGTAGCGCCGCTTGATCCCCGCCAGTTGCAGAAGATTCGTCTGGGAATGAGCGCCAAGCTGACGGTCACCACCTATCGCAACGAACAGGCCATCGTCGTGCCGCCGGAGGCGATACGCCACGAGGGTGACCGGCTGTTCGTGGACTTTCGCCAGGCTCCCGGCGCCAGCGTGATGGCGCAACAGGTCAAGATCGGACGCTCCACGCCGGAGGGCGTGGAGGTGTTCGAGTTGCAGCCGGGTCTCGTTCGCGTGCCGTCCTCGTCCGACCGATAGTTGGCAACCTAACTTTGGGTTGGCTGGGTGGCTTCGCGAGCTGCCAATTCTGGTAGGTACGCCCCGTCATGGTGCGTTTCTTCCCGACGCGGATGTTGACAGAGGTATCAGGATTCCTTCGCGACGACGCTTCGTCCGCCCTCCACGGCATTCACCGACCTTCCTTCGGAGGGGCAACCCCCTTCTTTCGCTAGGCTTTTCCAGAGCCGCGCTGACCGTACTCTGGCTCCCGTCGTTGACTGGTCCACTGCCCCTTCGTGGTGATTGCCAGCCCTGTCAGGCCTGCGTTCGCGGAGGTCGGCCAGGTGGGCATCTCGAGGCGCGGCGGGTTGGCAAACCCTATCGGATCTTTCCGATATCCGGTCTGTCCCGGCTCGTCGTGGGGACCGTCAGCGTCGGCACCGGATAGGACTCATGAGGTAAAGCCTCTCCCGATCCCGGTACGCACGGCCAAGGCGGGTGGTGTGGTTCGCCTGGCAGGTGGATCGGACGGGAAGGCACAAGGTGGTCGTGGGGGCGGGTCGGCGACGATCCTGCCGCATGATCAAGGCTCGGCAACCGCGAGCGTTGCCAACTCACTGGAAGGATACAAAACAATGAAATCCATCAAGTCCCTGCCGTCCTTTGCTGCTCTTGCTCTCTGCCTGAGCGTTTCGTCCATGGCCAGCGCGGCCACCATCACCCCGGTCAACTCGGCCTTCACCGCACCTGGCACCATCAGCGTGAGCTCGCCGGCGTCGCTCAATCTGCCAGTGACCTGCAACATCACCTTCAAGGGCAAGACCGCCGCCGATGGTTCCTATGCCTCGATCGACAGCGTCACCGTCAGCGGCAGCAACACCCTGTGCAGCGTGCCGCAGATGACCGGCCTGCCGTGGAAGCTGACCGTTTCCAGCACCACCGCCGGCAAGGTCGATGGCGTCGGCTTCAAGATTCTCTCCTCTACCTGTGGCCCGAGCACCGTCAACGGTTCCTGGAGCAACGCCACCAATACCCTCAGCGCCAGCAATCAGTCGCTGGCAGGCAACTGCAAGATCAACAGCCTGAGCGTGAAGCCGACCCCGGCCTTCGTAGTCAACCCGTAATCCGGGCTGCCGCTGGCGCCCTCGGCGCCAGCGGTTTCGCGCTCCCGCTGCCAGGCGTCCTTCGCGGGCCGGCAGGTCCGAGGGAGTTTCCGCCGGAAGCGGCGCAGAATCTCGTTCGCACATGGAAAACGGTCTGGGGGAGGGTGTCCGCCAGGACGCTCAAGCAGGCCGACCATCGTGCCCCGTGCACTAGCAGTCCACCAGGGGTGAAACCTTGAACAACAAAAACGATATTTCCTGCCTGTTTGCCAGAAAACCATTGCCATTGCTCTGCGCCCTGATCGTCGGCGGACTGTTCGGCACGTCCCAGGCGCAAGCCGGCGGCTTCATGGTGCCGACCACCAACACGGCGGGCTGGGGCCGTGCGATGGCAGGCGGCTCGCTGTTTCCCAACGATCCGAGCGCCGCGTTCAACAACCCGGCGGCCATGGCGTTCATCGACAAGCGGATCGCCCAGTTGACGGTCAACTACGCCGATATCGACATCAAGTACAACGGCGATGCCTACGACTACCAGGGTAATCCCATGACCGGCGGCTACCAGGACGGGCCGGGCACCCCCGAGCTGGGTACCAACGATGGCGGCCAGGCCGGATTCGGCGCGTGGCTGCCGACCGGCTTCCTGGTCGTACCGATCAACGACCGCTTCGCCTTCGGTCTGAGCCAGGTCGTTCCGATGGGAATGCGCAGCACCTGGGACCCGAACTGGAAAGGCCGCGATTTCGCGGTGGACACCAAGATCGAGACGATCGGCCTGACCGGCTCCCTGTCGTTCAAGGTCAACGACAACTTCTCCCTGGGCGCCGGGGTGATCATCCAGCGCACCTCCGGCTTCGTCAGCCAGAACCTCGATCTCTATGCCTCGGCCGCCAACTCCCCGGGCATGGGCGGGATTCCGTTCCCGGCCTCGAACTCGTCCGCGCTGATGCGGGTCAAGGTGGACAACACCTCGCCCGGCTTCTTCGCCGGCGCGGTTTGGAAGCCGACCGACCGCGACACCCTGGGCTTCGCCTACCACGCGAAGATCCGCAACAAGCTGAAGGGGCACTACAACCTCTACGACCACGACGGTGGACTGACCGAGGGCGCCATCGAGGGCGGCACCCCGGGCCTGGCCTATCCGGGCCTGGACCTGCGCATGGGCGCTTCCGCCTCGGCGCGCCTGGATATCCCCGCCTACGCCTCGCTGGATTGGGTACACCAGTTCAACGACCGTCTGAGCCTGGGCGCCAGCGCCACCTGGACCGAGTGGTCGTCGTTCCAGGACCTGACCCTCAAGTCCCACGGCAACACGATCGTCTCCATCCCCTACACCTACCGGAACACCTGGACCCTGGCGGTGGGCGGCGACTACAAGGTGACCGAACAGTGGACCATGCGCGCCGGGGTCGCCTACGACCAGACGCCGACCCACAATGCCACCCGCGACCCGCGGATTCCCGACGGCGATCGCTACTTCGCCTCCCTGGGCGCCGGCTATCGCTTTCAGTCGATGCCGGAGTTGTCGATCGACGCGGCCTACTCGCGGCAATTCGTCAAGGAGGTGCCGTTGAAGACGGTCAACCAGGATCGCCTGGGCGGCGGGCGGCTGGATGGCAGGGCAACCAGCAAGGGACAGGTGTTCAGCCTGTCCGCGACCTACGACTTCTAGACCCGGCCGTAGGTAGAGGAAGGGCCTCCCCCTGGCGGGGGAGGCCCTTTCGCATCTGGCGCCGGGATGCACGCGAACGGTGCTTTCGTCGCCCTTCAACAGTGCGTGGCCCGCCCGGGAGGCAGCCTGGTTCCGGGCGCGTGCTCTGGCCCGAGCCGTTCTGGCGGACCCGGAAAGTTTCAGTTTTGCACCATAAAGATTCATCAATGCGTCATTTCGCACTTTCTAGGTGCCGCCTGGCTTGTTAGAGTCACGCGCAAAAAATTGTTCACAAAACTAGAAACCGGTGAGAAAAATGACGCAATCCGTCGACGCTTTCCTCGAGCGCCTGAAGCGGCGCGATCCCGATCAGCCCGAATTCCACCAGGCGGTGGAAGAGGTGCTGCGTTCCCTCTGGCCGTTCCTCGAGGCCAACCCGCACTACCTGGAAGCCGGCATCATCGAACGCATCGTCGAACCCGAGCGGGCGATCCTGTTCCGCGTACCCTGGGTCGACGACCAGGGCCGGGTACGGGTCAACCGTGGCTACCGGGTGCAGATGAGCAGCGCCATCGGCCCCTACAAGGGCGGCCTGCGCTTCCATCCCTCGGTCAACCTCGGGGTGCTGAAGTTCCTCGCCTTCGAGCAGGTCTTCAAGAACTCCCTGACCACTCTGCCCATGGGCGGCGGCAAGGGCGGCTCCGACTTCGATCCGAAGGGCAAGAGCGACGCCGAGGTGATGCGTTTCTGCCAGTCGTTCATGAGCGAGCTGTACCGCCACGTCGGCGCCGACCTGGACGTGCCGGCCGGCGACATCGGCGTCGGCGCGCGTGAGATCGGCTACCTGTTCGGCCAGTACAAGCGCCTGTCCAACCAGTTCACCTCGGTGCTGACCGGCAAGGGCCTGAGCTATGGCGGCAGCCTGATCCGCCCGGAGGCGACCGGCTTCGGCTGCGTCTACTTCGCCCAGGAAATGCTCAAGGATCGTGGCCGCGGCTTCGACGGCCAGCGGGTGGCGATCTCCGGCTCGGGCAACGTCGCCCAGTACGCGGCGCGCAAGGTCATGGAAATGGGCGGCAAGGTGATCTCGCTGTCCGATTCCGAAGGCACCCTGTATGCCGAGGCGGGGCTCTCCGACGAGCAGTGGGAATACCTGATGGAGCTGAAGAACGTGCGCCGCGGGCGCATCCGCGAGATGGCGGAGCAGTTTTCCCTGCAGTTTCTCGAAGGGAGCCGGCCCTGGGGCCTGGCCTGCGATATCGCGCTGCCCTGCGCGACCCAGAACGAACTGGATGCCGAGGATGCGCGGCGCCTGCTGGCCAACGGCTGCGTCTGTGTCGCCGAAGGCGCCAACATGCCCTCGACCCTGGAAGCCGTCGACCTGTTCCTCGAGGCCGGCATCCTCTACGCGCCGGGCAAGGCGTCGAACGCCGGCGGGGTGGCGGTGAGCGGCCTGGAGATGTCGCAGAACGCCATGCGCCTGCGTTGGAGCGAGGGCGAGGTGGATACCAAGCTGCACGGCATCATGCAGTCGATCCACCATGCCTGCCTGCTGTACGGCGAGGAGCAGGGGCGGGTCAACTACGTGAAGGGGGCGAACATCGCCGGCTTCGTCAAGGTCGCCGATGCGATGCTGGCGCAGGGCGTGGTCTGAGGTCGTCCCATAGAGGAAAAACGGGGCTCCAGGGGAGCCCCGTTTTTCCTTGTGGCGGTTATTCCGCGGGACGCGGCGTGGTCTCCGTGCTGGCCGGCAGCAGCGGATATTCGACGCGCGGCTGCTTGCCGCTCAGGCTGTGCAGGAAGGCGACGATGTTCTCCACGTCGTCCGGCGCCAACTGCTTGCCGAGCTGGGCGTTGCCCATGATCGCCACCGCGTCCTTGAGTTCCCAGACCTGGCCGCTGTGGAAGTACGGCGCGGTGAGGGCGACGTTGCGCAGGGGCGCGGCGCGGAATACGTACTCGTCGCTCTGGGTCTTGGTCACGGCGAAGCGGCCCTTGTCGCCGCTGGGCAGCACGCTGGCGTCGGGCTTCTTCACCAGGCCGAACGGGAAGTAGGCCTGGCCGCCCAGGTTGATGCCGTTGTGGCAGGCGCTGCAGCCACTGTCCATGAATGCCTTGAGGCCTTTCTTCTGCTGTGCGTCGAGGGCCTTGTCGTCGCCCTTGAGATACAGGTCGAAGGGCGAGTCCGGAGTCACCAGGGTCGCCTCGTAGGCCTCGATGGCCAGCGCCATGTTGTCGAAGCTGACCGGCTTGCCGGCCTTGGGGAAGGCCTTGCGGAAGGCGTCCACGTATTCCGGGATGCTGCCCAGGGTCTGTTCGACCAACTGCGGGGTACTGTGCATCTCGACGCTGTTCTGGATCGGACCCTTGGCCTGCTCCCCCAGGTCCTTGGCACGGCCATCCCAGAACTGCGCGGCATTGAACACGGCGTTGAAGACCGTCGGTGAATTGCGTGGCCCCTTCTGCCAGCCGTGACCGACCGACGTCGGTACGTTGTCGGCGCCGCCGGTGCCGACGTTGTGGCAGGTGTTGCAGCTGAGCACATGGCTGCGTGACAGGCGCGGGTCGAAGAACAGTTTCTTGCCGAGTTCGCGCTGTTGCTCGCTGATGGGCTGGCCGCGTAGCTCGGTGACCTGCTCGGGGATGGGTTTGAACAGCGCGCTGGCCTGGTCGTGCAGGGCATCGGCCTGGGCGAGGGGCGTGGCGAACGACAGCAACAGGCTGCCAAGCGGGAGCAGTTGCGAGGACTGCATCTTTTTTTCTCCTTATCAGGCGTTACAACCGGTCCTGTGAGGAGAGGCCAGCGGCGCGCTGCCCGGCTTGACGTGGATCAAGCGCACCGGGATCGGTGCTGCGGATGGTTGTCGCAGCGTGCTTCAGCGCTCGCGCAAGGCCCGGGCCAACGCGCGGTCGCGGTCGCGCTGCCAATCGTCGTCGCGGTCGTCCCACTGGCGCTCCTCGAAACGCCGCCGCTCTTCGCTCCGCGCCATCGACCGGCATTGCTCGAAGCCGTCGCCCCAGCCGCTGGCGTAGATCGCCTCGCGCAGGTAGCGGGGGACGTCCTTGCGGAATTCGCCGCTGATCGAGCCGGCCGCCTGGCGGCCGCTACCGCAGCCATCGTCGAAACCGTCGGCATAGGCGGGCGGGTAGCCCTTGGCGAGCAGGTATTGGTGGGTGCTTTCGCAGCCGCCGAGCAGGGTGGCGGTGAGCAGGATCAGGGCGAGGACAAGCACGCCGAGACGCGAAGAAGACATGGCCGGGACTCCTCGACCGCCGGGATGGGGCTCCCGGAGATTCGCGCCGGGCCCGCTGGCAGGTCCGGCGCGAGTCTAGGTCGGCATTGGTGAGGAATTCGTCAAGCCGATGTGATGACGATGCGATGACCGCCGCCGTCCAGCGCCTGGTCGCCGATCCTCACCGGCAGGAAGCGTTCGATAACCCGGCGGTTGCTTTGCAGATGGGCGCTCAGCCGCGGCGTGGTGAAGCTGCCGGCGCCGGCCAGGGCCATGGGCAGCAGCAATTGGTTGGCGAGGTGCTCGTCCGCCGCGCAGCCGCTTTCCATCCAGCCGATGGCTTGCGTCGCGACCTGTTCCGCCACCCGTTCGGCGCTGACGCCGGCCTGGCCGAAGGCGCAGAAGGTCGCGCAGATGTGCTCGCAGTCGATCCGCAGCAGCAGGGCGTTGCCCGGCCCCTGGTCCTCCGCGAGGAACTCCAGCTGGCGTTCTTCGTCGCTCCAACCGAGGCGCTGGCGGACCCTCTCCAGCTCACGCTCGCCGACGTGCCCGGGAATCCCGGCGAGCAGCGCCCGCGCCTGGCGCCGCAGCGCCGCGCCGGGATGCTCCAGTTGCAGCGGCCGCCAGCGTGCCGGGCGTACCCGCGCCAGCAGCTCGCCACCGCCGGCGGGTACGAAGCCGTGGCGCAGCAGTTCCAGGTCGACTTCCGCGCCCATCCGCTGCAACAGCGGCAGCCAGCTGTCGCGGAGAAAGTCCGCCGGCGGCGCCAGTGGATTGTGGGTGCCGCCGCTGATCCTCACCCGGCTTTCGCCGTTGGCCGCGAGCAGCGCCGGCAGCAGGGTTTGCAGTACCAGCGAGCAACTGCCGGCGGAGCCGATGGCGAAGGCGTAGTCGCCGGCGCGGATCGCACCGGGCCGGAACGCCAGCTCGCGTGAGCCGAGCTCGGCACCCTCGACCTCGGCCGCGCAGATTTCCGCCGCCGCGCGCACCGCGGTGAGGTGCTGCCGCAGCAGCCCCGGACGGCTGCGCCGGCCACGGATGTTGCGGATGCGCAGCGGCTGGCCGCTGGTCATCGACAGGCTCAGGGCGCTACGCAGGATCTGCCCGCCGCCTTCGCTGCCGTCGAGTTCGATGAGGTCCTTTCTCATGAGGTTTCCCTTGTGTATTGCCATATCTTGTCGTGGAGGTAGCGATCCAGCAGTCGGCTGTCCTGGCGCGCGCCGGTTGGTTGGGTGGCCCCTCGTTCGGCCTGGAGCAACTCCGCTTCGATGAAGCGTTGCAGCGCCAGGCGCGGAGGGCCGTAGGCCGATTCGTCGCGCTGACGCTTGAGGCTCAGCAGGGCATCCAGTTCTTCGCGCAGCGACGGATCGTCCAGCGTGGCTTCCACTAGCCTCTCGAACGCCACCGGCGGCAAGCCCAGGCCTGCATCCAGCCAACGCACCGCGAACAACGGACGCAGGACGTAGAGGTATTTCTTCAGCCGGACGCTGTCGCCCTTCAGGTAGCCCCGGTAGTTCTTGCGTGCCATCGACAGGTAGTGATGGCGACTGCCTGGTACGGAGTGAAAGGCGCTGCCCAGCCAGAGCAGTTCCTCGCGCACGCCAGGCTCTTCCCGATACACCAGCGGCGAGCCGAGCCACTCCAGCAGGGCCGGGTTGGATTTGCGCATCAGGCGCAACGCCTTGCGCAGTTCCCAGCCGCTGATGTCCAGCTCGTCGCTCAGCGGACGTTCTATCACGTCGCGAGGTTCCTCGACGCGCTGATACCACTCGGGCTGATGCACATAGACGAAGCGTACGTCGTAGTCGCTGTCCGGCGAAGCGAAGCCCCAGGCCCGGCTGCCCGACTCGCAGGCGTAGAGCACGACTACGTCGTGCTCGCGTTCGATCCGTTCCAGCTCATCCAGTACCCGCTCGCGCATGGCGGCGGGGAGCGGATGGCGTTCTTCCCTGTTCATTTCGATTCTTCCCCAGCGGGCGCCACAGGGCGCCCGTCATCCTTTCACGCACACCACCTGACGCAGGGTGTGCAGCACTTCCACCAGCTCGCGCTGGGCTTCCATGACCCGGTCGATGTCCTTGTAGGCCATCGGGATCTCGTCGATCACGTCGGCGTCCTTGCGGCATTCGACGTGGGCGGTGGCGCGCGCCTGGTCGGCGACGCTGAAGACCTTCTTCGCCTTGGTCCGGCTCATGGTCCGCCCGGCGCCGTGGCTGCACGAGCAGAACGCTTCCTGGTTGCCGAGGCCGCGGACGATGAAGCTCTTCGCCCCCATCGAGCCGGGAATGATGCCGAGCTGGCCCTTCTGCGCGGACACCGCGCCTTTGCGGGTGACCAGTACCTCCTGGCCGAAGTGGCGCTCCTTCTGCACGTAGTTGTGGTGGCAATCGACCGCCTCCAGGTTGGCTTCGAACGGCTTGCGGATCACCTGGCGCGCCGCCTCGATCGCCGCGTGCATCATCAGCGCGCGGTTCTGCCGGGCGAAATCCTGGGCCCAGCCGACCGCTTCCACGTAGTCGTCGAAGTGCCGGCTGCCTTCCTCGAAGTAGGCCAGGTCCTTGTCCGGCAGGTTGGCGATGTGCTGGCGCATGTCCGCCTTGGCCAGTTCGATGAACAGGTTGCCGATGGCGTTGCCGACCCCGCGCGAACCGCTGTGCAGCATGAACCAGACGCGGTCGGCCTCGTCCAGGCAGACCTCGATGAAGTGGTTGCCGGTGCCGAGGGTTCCCAGGTGCTGGCGGTTGTTGGTCTTCTCCAGCCTCGGGTGCTTGTCGGTGATCGCCTTGAAGCGACCGGCGAGCGCCTTCCAGGCCTGGTCGGCGGCCTCCGGTACCTCGTGCCAGGCGCCGCGGTCGCGGCGGCCGAAGGTCTTGCCGTGGGGTACCGCCTGCTCGATGGCGCTGCGCAGGCCGTGCAGGTTGTCCGGCAGGTCGGCAGCGACCAGCGAGGTGCGCGCGGCGATCATTCCGCAGCCGATATCCACGCCCACCGCGGCCGGGATGATCGCGCCGAGGGTAGGGATCACGCTACCGATGGTCGAGCCCTTGCCCAGGTGTACGTCAGGCATCACCGCCAGGTGCTTGAAGATGAAGGGCATCTTCGCCGTGTTCAGCAACTGCTGGCGCGCTTCCTCCTCCACCGGGACGCCCTGGGTCCAGAGCTTGATCGGCTTGCCGCCGGCCACTTCGAGGATATTCATGTCTTTCATCGTGCTTTCCTTGTGCTCCGCGCCGTCTTGTCGACGGCGCGGCTATCGTTCGTGATCAGGCCTGCTTCAGCGTGACCAGTCCGTTCAATACCTGGTCCAGGCCACCGAATACCGAAATCCGGTCGATGCGCTCGGCCACCCGCTCCAGGGTTTCCAGTTCCTTCAGACGCAGCGCGGTCGGGTTTTCCTCCATGACCTTCGCGGTATTCAGCAGCGAGCGGGTCGCCGAGGTTTCCTCGCGGCGGCGGATCACATTGGCCTGGGCCGCCTTCTCCGCCTCCACCACCTGCGCCAGCAGGGTCTTCATTTCGCCCGGGAGGATGATGTCGCGCACGCCCAGGCCGCTCACTTCCAGGCCGCTGTCTTCCAGCTTGGCGGCCAGGTGGGCGCTGACCGCTTCGTCGATCGACTGCTTGTTCTCCAGCAGTTCGTCGAGGGTACGGGTGCCCACTGCCGCCCGCAGGCCGAACTGCAGCTCGCGGTACAGATACTCCAGCGGTTTGCTCAGCCGCGAGAAGGCGGTGAGCACGTCGCTGTAGCGCCAGTTGGCGGCGAGGTTCAGGCGCAGGCTGACCTTGTCGCGGGTGAGGATCTCCTGGCCGCTGACCTCCAGCGCCTGGATACGGGTGTCGACCAGTTCCACGCTGACTTGCCGGTTGTAGCGCCAGAAACCGTATTGTCCAGCTTGCAGCAGGCCGGCAAGGGCGCCGTCGACCTTGAGCACGCCGACCTGGAACGCCGGCACCTGGACCAGCAACACTGCGTCCAGGCCCGCCAGGGCGCGGTCGCGCAGGTTCGGCTGGTGCAACTGGGCGACCAGCGCGGCGGACAATCGATAGTCCTGGGTCAGGTCGATGCGCTCCAGGCGCTGCTCGGTCTGGCCTTTCCAGTACAGTCGGCGGCTGCCCGGTGCGAGCAACTCCACCAGCACGCCGTCCTCGTAGCGCAGGCCGGCCTCGTTGTCGCCCAGGTCCATCCGGGTGAAGTAGCGCTCCACCAGTTGCGGTTCGCTCTGCCGCAGGTAGCCGGCCAGGCGGTGTTCAAACTGCGGGGTGTTCAGGCTGAAGCTTTCCAGGCTCAGGCGGTCGTACGGATCGAAGCGGCGGTAGGTGCCCGGTTCGAGCACGGCGAGGAAGTCGCCTTCGGAATACAGCAGGCCGCGTTCGTTCTTCTTCACGATAAAGCGCTTCAGCATTTTCATCTCTTCATTCCTTTCATTCTTCCGTGGTGCCGGTGTTGCCGGCCCGTCGAGCGTCGTGGGTGGAGCGCGGAGGAGGTTGGCCTGGCGGACGTCCTGTCCATACGATCGATTCCCTCGATCCCCGGCCTGCCTTGCCCCGTGCCCGAACCGCGGGCCGGACGGGCCGGCGGCGGCTTCGGCTCCCTTGCGTTCTCCGGCCTTCCTGGCCGCTTGCGCAGTTCGCCTCGGCCACACCGGCGGGTGTTGCCATTGAGTGATTGCCGTTAAGGCAACGTTCGAGCGGGAGTCGAACCCGCGACAGACCATTTCGTGGATGGTTGCTCTACCAGGCTGAGCTATCGAACCGCGAAGCGGCATTGCCGTCATTCGCGAATGACCGTCGTTGTTGCGGGCGGCATGCACGACGCCGACACCAGGGGTGGGCTCGGGCACCGGCGGGACTGGAGTCCCGACCCGTCGGCCTGCATGGGCGATGCGGTCGAAATGGATATAGCGAGCGGCGTGCCAGGTTTTTATCGATGAGACTGTTTCTTGCTTAACTGTTTGATTTTAAAGGTGAATAAATTTTTTATTGCGCTTCGTCGGCGAATTCGATGGAGAGATGCCTGGCTATTTCTATATATTTTCATATCGATCTTTATCTTGAAGGATAAGCAGTGATGAAACGCACGGTCGCCATCGGCTTCATCGGCGCCACCCTCGACCGTCTCGGCAAGGGCGCGGCGCGCTGGCAAAAGTGGCGGCCGAGCATCGGCCTGTGCCAGCAGCCGGACCTGCTGATCGACCGCCTCGAACTGATCCACGGCAACGACGCCCGCGACCTCGGCCTGGCCGAGCGGATTCGCGCCGACATCGCCGCGGTGTCGCCGCATACCGAGGTCCGCCTGCAGCAGATGGAACTGCGCAACCCCTGGGACTTCGAGGAGGTCTATGGCGCCCTGCACGATTTCGTCAGCGCCTACCCCTTCGACACCGAGCGCGAGGACTACCTGGTGCATATCACCACCGGGACCCATGTCGCGCAGATCTGCTGGTTCCTCCTTACCGAGGCGCGCTACCTGCCGGCCCGGCTGGTGCAGACCTCGCCGTCGCGGCGCAAGGACGAGGCGCGCCATCCCGAGGGCTCGGCGACGCTGATCGACCTCGACCTGTCCCGCTACGACCGCATCGCCTCGCGGTTCCGCCGCGAACAGGAGGAAAGCCTGGCTTTTCTCAAGTCGGGAATCGCCACGCGCAATGCCGCTTTCAACCGCTCCATCGAGCAGATCGAGCGGGTCGCCGTGCGTTCGCGGGCACCCATGCTGCTGGTGGGGCCGACCGGTGCCGGCAAATCGTTCCTCGCCCGGCGCATCTATGAACTCAAGCGCAGCCGGCACCAGCTCGACGGGCGTTTCGTCGAGGTCAACTGCGCCACCTTGCGCGGCGACGGCGCGATGTCGGCACTGTTCGGTCACGTCAAGGGCGCCTTCACCGGCGCGCAGAATGCGCGCGAAGGCCTGCTGCGCGCAGCCGACGGTGGCATGCTGTTCCTCGACGAGATCGGCGAGCTGGGCGCCGACGAACAGGCGATGCTGCTCAAGGCTATCGAAGAGAAGCGCTTCTTCCCGCTGGGTTCGGACCGTGAGGTGGAGAGCGACTTCCAGCTTATCGCCGGGACCCACCGCGACTTGCGCGGACGAGTGGCCGAAGGCCTGTTCCGCGAGGACCTGTTCGCCCGCATCAACCTGTGGACCTTCGAGCTGCCGGGCCTGGCTGGACGCCGCGAGGACATCGAGCCGAACATCGACTTCGAACTGGAGCGGCACGCCCGCGAGCAAGGGCGGCAGGTGCGTTTCAACCTGGAGGCCAAGCGTCGCTACCTGGCCTTCGCCGGTTCCAGCGAAGCGCGCTGGGCCGGCAACTTCCGCGAGCTGTCGGCTTCCATCACACGGATGGCGACCCTGGCCGACAGCGGGCGGATCGACGAGGCGCTGGTCGAGGAGGAGATCCTCCGCCTGCGCCAGGCCTGGGGGCTCGATGCGGGCCGGGAGCCACTGGCCGATCTGCTGGGGCAGCGGGTGGAGGTCCTGGATCTGTTCGACCGCCTGCAACTGCAGGCGGTGCTGGAGGTGTGCCGCGGGGCTAAGACCCTTTCCGAGGCGGGACGCCGGCTGTTTGCCGTTTCGCGCCAGGACAAGCGCAACCCCAACGACGCCGACCGGCTGCGCAAGTACCTGGCGCGTTTCGGCCTGGACTGGGCGCAGATACGCGCCTGAACACCACTTCGGGATATCCTTGGCGTCTTTTCACGGGCTCCAGGGACGAATGCCGATGAGCGAGATAATGGACGTCGAGCGGCTGCGCCAGCGCTGCGCGGCCGGCGAAAGCTTCAAATACCTGTATTTCTGGGGACATCGCCCGGCGACGGATGACAAGGTCGGCAAGAGCTGTTTCAGCCAGTGGTACGAGGCTTCGTTCAAGCTCGACGGGGTGCGCTACGCCAGCGCCGAGCATTACATGATGGCGGCCAAGGCACGCTTGTTCGACGACCCTAGGTTGCTCGAGCGCATCCTGGCGGCGCGCAGCCCAGGCGAGGCGAAGGCCCTCGGCCGCGAAGTCGCCGGCTTCGACGAGGCACGCTGGAACGCCGAGCGGGTGGGAATCGTGATCGAAGGCAACCTCGGCAAGTTCGGCCAGAACGCTTCGCTGAAGAAATACCTTCTGGGCACCGCCGACCGGGTGCTGGTCGAGGCCAGCCCGGTGGACGCGATCTGGGGCATCGGCCTGGCCGCGAGCGATCCCCTGGCAGCCGAGCCGGCGACCTGGCAAGGCCTCAACCTGCTCGGCTTCGCCCTGATGGAGGTGCGCCGGAGGCTGGCTCAGTAGTAGTACCAGCGCAGCTCCAGCTTCACCTCGTTGATCGGCTTGCCGACATGGCTGAACTCGCGTTCGGCGCTCAGGCGCAGGCCGAGGTCGCGGCCCAGCTCCACCTGCTGGACGAAGCCCAGGCTGCGGCGCACTTCACCGTTGTGGAAGTAGTCGCCCTTGGCCTCCAGGGTCAGGTTGCCCAGCGGGTTGCGCCACAGCAGGCCGCTGTCGAAGCCCACCGCCGGGGCGATGGCGGCGGCGAAGTCCCTGTTGTTCTCGATCCGCGCGGTGCCCATGGCGTAGAGCAGCAGGTCGTCGCCGAACATCCAGCTGCCGCCGGCGCCGCCGTTCAGGTGGCTGACCAGGTTTTCGTCGCCGTCCTCGCCCGGCACCCGCTCCAGGCCGCCGGCGACCTGCCAGGACAGCGGCTTGAGCAACTGGTTGCGCGGGGTCAGCGAGCGGATGGTGACCAGGTCGAGATTCTGCAACTGCCAGCGGTTGCCTTCGTACTGGCGCAGCTTGAGCTGGCCGATCTCGATCTGCGCGCCGAGGGGGAAGCCATAGGCGTTATCGGCGAGGTCATGGTAGGCCATGCGCAGGCCGTACTCGGCGAAGGCGCGGTCATCGCGGCTGCCGACGCCGAACTGCCAGGTCCGTGACTCGTGGCCGTCTTCCGGCTGGCCGGGGCGCTCGACCTGGAGGTCCGGCGGCGGGTTGCGGTTGATCGCACGCAACAGGTTGTAGCTGCGCGAGGCGATGCCGCTGTCACGCGCCTGACCGGTGGCGCGGTAGCGCACCAGGCGGAAGGCGGCGTCCTGGATCAGCGCCTGGCGCGGCATCGGCAGGGCCTTGAAGTCGGGAGCGTCGAGCAGGCTGTCGTCGTCCGCCAGGCGCTTGGCCCAGTCGCGCTCGGCATGGTCGAGCGGTTCGGCGCGGGCGAGCAGTTCCTTCTCGCGCGACGGCCGGTAGTCGATGCGCTCGATCAGCCCGGCGTTCTTCACCGCGCGGACGGTGTCGGTGGGGATCGCGGTAAGCGGGAACTGCTCGGTCAGCTCGATGCCCGGGCGGGCGATCTCCATCAGTTCGAGCAGGCGGAACGAACAGTTCTCGTCGAAGAAGTAGTAGTCGAAGCGGACCTGCTTGAGTTCCCAGACGTGTTCGACCATGCGCCCGGTCTCCTCGGGCGTCAGGTTCAGCTTGTATTCCCAGAGGTCGCGGTTCTCCAGGCGGCTGTATTCGGCCAGCTTCTCCCGGTACGGGACCAGCGCGAACAGGCCGGGATAGCCGCCCATCAGGCCTTTCCAGGCATAGAGGATGCTGTTGTCCATGCCTTCGATGTAGGCGCCGAAGTTCAGCGCGTAGCTGAGCAGGGCAGTGTTGTTGCTGGTGACGTCGGCCTGGTCGATGCGCAGCAGGGTGTGGCCGAACATCGACGACGGGCTGTTCAGGTAGGCCGCGGGGAACACCAGCACCGCGCTGTGCGGGTTGATGTCGCGGTACCAGTTGTCGTATTCGCCGCACTGCGGCTGCGGCAGGTCGTCGAGTTGCAGTTGCTGGCGCAGCCAGCGGGTGCGCGCCGGGTAGACGCACTGAGCGTGCTTGTCGCCAAGGCTGGGCGAGGCATAGAGCGCCTTTAGCGTGGCCGCCAGTTCGGCGTCCGGGTGGCTCTCGCCGTTGTCGGCGAGGAAGAACCGCTCGTCGTCGACGTAGCTGCGCCAACCGCCGAGCTTGCCGCGTTCGTAGTGGCCGAGGGCGATCCAGTAGGGATCGGCGGCCAGTTGCTGGAGGCGGGCCTCGGGAACCGTGGGCGCAGCCAGAAGGGGGGAGCAGGCGCACAGCGCCATCCAGGGCAACAGGCGTTTCGGCATCGGCAAGGCTTAATGCTTGGGGAAAGGGGCCTGCCCGCGAACGGGCAGGCGGCGAGGCTCAGGCCTGCTCGGCGTACTTGGCCAGGCGGGCGTCCTGTTTCAGGATCGCCTGGGTGTTGGCATAGACGTCGGCGGCGGTGGCGTCGGTCTTGTTGAAGATCTCGGAGAAATGCTCATGGGTGACGGCGGCGAAGTGCTCGCGGTCCTGCGGTTGCACGCCCAGCACCACGGCATAGGTGGTCAGCGCTTCGCCATTGCCCTTGGCCATGTCTTCGGAGAGCTCGTCCATCATGCTGCCGAGCACCAGCAGGGGCTTGCCGCCATAGGACAGCGCGCCGTTGGTATGGCAGCCGTTGGTGCCGGTGGTCATGCCGAAGGTGTTGTTGCCGGAAGTACCGTTGGTGGTCGCCGCGACCACGTGGGTGGCCACGCCGCGCTGGCCTTTGAAGAGCATGTTGCCCCAGCCGCAGCCGGCGCCGCCGGGAGCGTCGGCGAAAGCGTTGAAGGAGGCGGCGGCGAACAGGGTACCGAGCAGAATCCGTTTCATCGTTTGTTCTCTCTTGAGGTGGATCGGAGCCATCTGGAGCGGGCCAGCGACGCCGTGAGCTTTTCGGAATGCCACCGGGGTGTCAAGGCACCGAATGGGTGGCAGCGCGCAATGCCGGGCGAAAATTGACCGGCGTCAGCGGCAATCCGCTTGGAACCGTCCAGACTTGGGAAAGTTCTGGTCGGTCTGAGCGAAACCGGCCTTGGTCAGCCGTTCCTCATGCAGGAGGTGGATATGAGCGCTTTCGACCCCGCTACCGCCCTGGAAACCCTGGCGACCGAGTACGCGGCACGCGCCGCGGCGATCCGCCGGGACCTGGCGCGCAGCCATTCGCCGGACTTTGCCGAGCAGGCGGTGCAGCGCCAGAACGACGAAGTGCTCGAAGGCCTGCTCGCCGAGGCGGAGGCGGGGATGCGCCAGGTCGGCCTGGCCCGCCTGCGCCTGGCGGAAGGTCGCTACGGCCAGTGCGAGCGCTGTGGCGAGGCTATCGAACCGGCGCGCCTGGCCGCCCTGCCTGCGGCGGAATACTGCCTGCGCTGCGCCGACCTGGTACATCGGTGAGATAGCGCCATCCGCGCCTTGTCAGTGGCGCGAGGCTGGGGGGAGAATGCGGGCGACGACACCCCGCGGCGATCTGCCGCCCGATGCAAGGATTCCCGATGCCCGATTCCGTCGCTGCCGGCCTGCGCCTGGCGCCAGAAGAACTGACCCGCCCGTTCGCTCCCGAGCAATTCGCCTTCGACACCACCGATGACCTGGAGCCCTTCCGCGGCGTGCTGGGCCAGGAGCGTGCGGTCGAGGCGCTGCAGTTCGGTGTGGCGATGCCGCGTCCGGGTTACAACGTATTCGTCATGGGCGAGCCGGGGACCGGACGCTTCTCCTTCGTCAAACGCTATCTGCAAGCCGAGGGCAAGCGCGTCGCCACGCCCTCCGACTGGGTCTACCTGAACAATTTCGACGAGCCGCGCGAACCTCGGGTGATCGAGCTGCCGCCGGGCAGCGCGACCGAATTCAGCGCCGACATCGACCGTCTGATCGACAACCTGATGTCGACCTTCCCGGCGGTCTTCGAGCATCCGGCCTACCAGCAGAAGAAGAACGCCGTCGACCGCGCTTTCAACCAGCGCTACGACCGCGCCCTGGACTCGGTGGAGCGGCGCGCCCTGGAGAAGGACGTGGCGCTGTACCGCGACAGCGCCAACGTCGCCTTCACCCCGATGAAGGACGGCAAGGCCCTCGACGAGGCCGAATTCGCCCAGTTGCCCGAAGCCGAGCGCGAGCGTTTCCACAAGGATATCGCCGCCCTCGAGGAGTACCTCAACGAGGAACTGGCGAGCCTGCCGCAGTGGAAGCGCGAGTCGAGCAACCAGTTGCGCGAGCTCAACGAGGAAACCATCACCCTGGCCCTGCAGCCCCTGCTGGCGCCTCTGGTGGAGAAGTACAACAACAACCCGGGCGTCTGCGCCTACCTGCAGGCGATGCAACTGAACCTGCTGAAGACCGTGGTCGACCAACTGGTCGACGACAGCCGCACCGACGCCCAGCGCAAGCAAGGGCTGATCGAGCAGTACGCGCCGAACCAGGCCATCGTCCACCACGCGACCAGCGGCGCGCCGGTGGTGTTCGAGTCGCACCCGACCTACGACAACCTGTTCGGCCGCATCGAGTACAGCTCGGACCAGGGGGCGCTCTACACCAGCTACCGGCAGTTGCGTCCGGGGGCGCTGCACCGGGCCAACGGCGGCTTCCTGATCCTGGAAGCGGAAAAGATGCTTGGCGAGCCGTTCGTCTGGGACGCGCTCAAGCGTGCCCTGCAGTCGCGCCAGTTG
Source organism: Pseudomonas sp. DL (assembly GCF_047199225.1). NCBI lineage: Bacteria > Pseudomonadati > Pseudomonadota > Gammaproteobacteria > Pseudomonadales > Pseudomonadaceae > Pseudomonas > Pseudomonas sp. DL. The sequence continues at coordinate 5,288,625 of NZ_CP178323.1, read as the reverse complement.
AAGATGGAGTCGCCGCTGGCCGAACTCGGCCGCCTGGCTGCGGTTTCCCTGACCCCCCAGGTGATCCCGCTGCAACTGAAGGTGATCATCATCGGCTCGCGGCAGATCTACTACACCCTGCAGGACCTCGATCCGGACTTCCAGGAGATGTTCCGGGTACTGGTGGACTTCGACGAGGACATCCCGCTGGGCGAGGACAGCCTCGAACAGTTCGCCCAGTTGCTCAAGACGCGCACCTCGGAAGAGGGCATGGCGCCCCTCAGCGGCGCGGCGGTGGCGCGACTGGCGACCTACAGCGCGCGCCTGGCCGAGCACCAGGGGCGGCTTTCGGCACGGATCGGCGATCTGTTCCAGTTGGTCAGCGAAGCCGATTTCATCCGTCAGCTGGCGAACGAGGAGGTGATCCAGCTCGGCCACATCGAGCGTGCCCTCAAGGCCAAGCAGACCCGCACCGGACGGGTGTCGGCGCGGATCCTCGACGACATGCTGGCGGGGATCATCCTGATCGACACCGCTGGCGCCGCGGTCGGCAAGTGCAACGGACTGACCGTGCTGGAGGTGGGCGACTCGGTGTTCGGCGTGCCGGCGCGGATTTCCGCGACCGTTTATCCGGGCAGCAGCGGCATCGTCGATATCGAGCGCGAAGTCAACCTCGGCCAGCCGATCCACTCCAAGGGTGTGATGATCCTTACCGGCTACCTGGGTAGCCGCTACGCCCAGGAGTTCCCCCTGGAAATCTCCGCCAGCATCGCCCTGGAACAATCCTACGGCTACGTGGACGGCGACAGCGCCTCGCTGGGCGAGGTCTGCACGCTGATCTCGGCGCTGTCGCGGACGCCCTTGAAGCAGTGCTTCGCCATTACCGGCTCGATCAACCAGTTCGGCGAGGTGCAGGCGGTCGGCGGCGTCAACGAGAAGATCGAGGGCTTCTTCCGCCTCTGCGAAGCGCGCGGCCTGACCGGCGAACAGGGTGTGATCATCCCGCGCGCCAACGTCACTACCCTGATGCTCGACGAGCGCGTGTTGCAGGCGGTGCGCGCCGGGCAGTTCCACGTCTACGCGGTGCGCGAGGTGGACGAGGCGCTGGCGCTGCTGGTGGGCAAGCCGGTCGGTGCCCAGGACGAGAAGGGACGCTTCCCGAAAGGCAGCGTGAACGATCTGGTCGTGGCGCGCTTGCAGGAGATATCCGAACTCGGCATGGAAGAGGACGACAAGGAAAAGGACAAACCGGCGGAGAAAGAGACCGTCGTGGCGAAGGACAAGGCCGCGGCGAAGAAGGACTGAGCCTGGCGCGCTGTCGGAACCTGTCGAGGGCGGGGCTGGAAAGCCCCGCCCTCGTGCGTTTCAGCCCTGTGGACAAGTTCCCGCCGGCGCTATGCGGAACCTGGCGGCAGGTGTAGGCTCAAAACTGGGAACCCCCGTGAGGATGCCGCCATGCCGCGTAACCTCTGCCTCATCCGCCCTTGTCTGGGGCTGACCACGCGAATCGAATGCGTGGTCAGGCCGCTGGCCGGAGAGAACGGACTCTGGACCCTGCTTTGCGCCGCCGGCATGTCCGGCTCCCAGCCTTCGGCGATCAAGGCCCAGGGCCCCTTCCACGGACCGCTGGTGGCCGAAGGGGTGTTGCAGGCGATTGCCGACTGCCTGGCCCAGCAAGGCTATATCGAAGCCGTCGACCCGCCGATCTGGCGCCTGCACCTGCAGGGCGAACTGCGCCGACTCAATGGCGAACGACGGCCGCATGTCGGCGACTACCTGTTTCGCCCGGAATCCTGAGCGGCGCCTGGGCAAAGCCTGAGCAATCCGGCCGAGGCCCCGTGCCATCATCGCTGGCGGGATCCATCCCGGCTCGGTGCACATATTTATCCACAGATTTTCTGGATAAAAACCGCCGGCCGCTGCGTTATACTCGCCGCCCCATTTTCCCCTGCACATACACACAAGAGACCATGGAACGCTTTTTCGAAAACGCCATGTACGCCTCGCGCTGGCTGCTGGCTCCCATCTACATGGGCCTGTCGCTGGCGCTGCTGGCGTTGACCATCAAGTTCTTCCAGGAAATATTCCACGTCATCCCGAACATCTTCGCGATGGCCGAGGCCGACCTGATCCTGGTCCTGCTCTCACTGATCGACATGGCTCTGGTTGGCGGCCTGTTGGTCATGGTGATGATCTCCGGCTACGAGAACTTCGTTTCGCAACTGGACATCGACGAAGGCAAGGAAAAGCTCAGCTGGCTGGGCAAGATGGATTCCGGCTCGCTGAAGAACAAGGTGGCCGCCTCCATCGTGGCGATCTCTTCGATCCACCTGTTGCGCATCTTCATGGACGCGAAGAATGTGCCGGACAACAAGCTGATGTGGTACGTGATCATCCACATGACCTTCGTGCTCTCGGCGTTCGCCATGGGCTACCTGGATAAGCAGACCCGTCACTGACGACCCTCTCCAGTGTTTCGCTCGCGCCGCCCGGCCGTTGTAAAACGGACGGGCGGCGGCGTTTCCGGCTTGCGTTGCCTGCCGCCTGGGCAAGACTTTCCTGTGATATCGGGCGGACGCCGGGAGCGGGCGTCCTTCGCATCGTCGGGGCCTGCCGGCCGGACGATGCCGGGAGTCGGGCCGGCGCTGTCGGGACCGAGGCGGTTGGCGGAAACCTGGAGGCTTCCGCTGCCTGCGCAACCTCGAGAGGTTCGCGATGAACATGCAGGATCTCGCCGGCCGGGTCCAGGCCGGACATATCGACGCCTTGCACCTGGTGTCGCTGGAGGGCGGCATCTATGTCCTGGAGGCGCAGATGGGCGACCGCGCCTATCCGGTGGAGGACGATCTCGGCCAGCCGGTCAGCCTGCGCTCCGTGGAGCATGCGCGCCAGGTACTGCGCGGGCTGGACAGGGTTCCGGTGGAGTTGGTGTGCGCCGATGTCGATGACGAGATGTGTGGACTCCTGGCCGAGTCGGGTTCGTTTATCGGCGGGCTGCCGCTGTCGATCCGCCAGGGTTGAGCACAAGCGGCTGCGCCGGTAGGGGGGAAGGGCCTTCTGTGCTAGGCTGGCCGCCCTTTTTCGACCCCACAGCGGAGCAGCGCCATGAGCGAACTCAACCTGACCACTGACGAAGCCCGTGTCAGCTACGGCATCGGCCGTCAACTGGGCGACCAACTGCGCGAGAATCCGGTTCCGGGCATGACCCTGGACGCAGTCCTGGCCGGCCTGTCCGATGCGTTCGCAGGTATCGACAGCCGGGTTTCCGGCGAGGCGCTGTCGGCCAGCTTCCAGGTGATCCGCGAGCGCATGCAGGCCGAAGCCCAGGCCAAGGCCGAAGCCGCCGCTGGCGAAGGCCGCGCCTACCTGGCCGAGAACGCCAAGCGCGAAGGCGTGACCGTGCTGCCCTCGGGCCTGCAGTTCGAAGTGCTGAGCACTGGCGAGGGCGCCAAGCCTTCCCGCGAGGATACCGTGCGCACCCACTACCACGGCACCCTGATCGACGGCACCGTATTCGACAGCTCCTACCAGCGTGGCCAGCCGGCCGAGTTCCCGGTGGGCGGCGTGATCGCCGGCTGGGTCGAAGCGCTGCAACTGATGAACGCCGGCTCCAAGTGGCGCCTGCACGTACCGAGCGAACTGGCCTATGGCGGCCAGGCCGTCGGCAGCATTCCCCCGCACAGCGTGCTGGTGTTCGACGTCGAACTGCTGGAAATCCTCTGAGGCGCATCGGCCCCAGGAAGGAGCGAAACGCCCCGTCGACGCATCGACGGGGCGTTTTTCATGGCGGCATCAGTAGCGGGCATCCAGCGGACGCTTGTCCTTCGGCCAGTCCTTGATCTTGTCCGGGAAGTCCGGGCGCGGCTGGTGCGAAAAGTACTCCGCGACGTCCACTGCGTCCTGGTCGCTGAGGCCGCCCTGGCCGAGCGGGAAGCGTTCCTGGAAGCCGATCGGCATGTTGTGCTTGACGAAGGCGGCAGCGGTGAAGGTCCGCGCCATGCCGGCGCCGATATTGAACGACTCGTCGCCCCACAGCGGTGGGAAGAGCATCTCGCCGGCACTGTTCCTCAGCCCCTCGCCATTCTCGCCATGACACACCGCGCATTGTCGGGCGTAGACCTTGCGGCCGTTCTCCGGGTCGGGCTTCAGCGCCGGGTCGACCTTGCCGACGCCGCGGCCGGCGACCTTGTCCTGCGGCCGGGTGTTGTTCTTCATCCAGTCGAAGTAGGCCACCATCGCCTGCATGTCGGCAGAGTCCGGCGGCAGAGGCTTACCGTTCATCGAGCGCCGGAAGCAGCCGTTGATGCGTTCCTCCAGGCCGATGACCTTGCCCGCCCGGGGCGCGTAGCTGGGGAAGAACGCCGAGACGCCGACGAAGGGCGAGCCGTCGGCTACGGTTCCGGCGTTCAGGTGGCAACTGGTGCAGTTCAACTGGTTGCCGACGTTCGCCGGCAGCAGCTCGCGGGTCTCCAGGTGCAGGCGCATGCCGCGTACCACCTGTTCGGCGTTCGGCGCCGCGAGCATGTCCGCCAGGCGTGGAGAGACGAAGGTCGTGGCCGGGCCGTTGCCGGCCTCGATCCGCTGGCGCAGTTTCTTCACCTGGCCGGCATCGATCGACGAACCCTGGTTGCCCCAACTGCTGCGGACGAAGCTGAGGATCTCGGCGATTTCGCGGTCTTCCAGCTGGGCGAAGCCGGGCATGGTGTAGACCCGCGAGTGGGTTGCGGTCTGCGCGGTTTTCCAACCGGTAAGGGTGATATGCAGTAGCGTGCTCGGGTTGGCCGAAGCGACCGTGGGGTTGCCGGCCAGCGGCGGGAACATGCCCGGGACGCCGCTGCCGTCCTTGCGGTGGCAGTCGGAGCAGAACTGCGCGTAGCCGAGACCGCCCCGCGAGCTGTACAGGTCGACCGGTGCTGCCAGTGGGCGTTCGCTGTCGGGCATGGGCAGGTCGTCCTTGCCGGCCGGCAGGGACTTCAGGTAGCTGGCGATGGCCAGCAGATCGTCGTCGCTGAAGTGCTGGGTGCTGTGGTGGATGACATCGGTCATGCTGCCGGACACCGTGGCGAAGCGGTTCTGCCCGGTCTTCAGCAACTGCACGGTGTCCTCCACCGTCCACAGGTTGCGCAGGCTCAGGGCTTGCCATTGTTCGACGGTTTCTCCGGCGAGGTAGAACTGCCCGGAACGACCGGCTTCGCTCATGGCTTTTTCCTGGAAGGCGATGCCGCGCGGAGTATGGCAGGCGCCGCAGTGGCCGAGCCCCTGTACCAGGTAGGCGCCGCGGTTGATCACCGGGTCCGCGTCGCTGGAGGGGGTGAACGGCGCGTCGTCGAGGAACGCCCAGTTCCACAGCGACAGGCCCCAGCGCTGGTTGAACGGCCAGCTCATCGCGCTCGGCGTATTCGCCTGGGTGACGGGTTGCACGCCGTGCATCAGGTAGGCGTACAGCGCACGCATGTCTTCTTCGCTGATCTTGGCGTAGGACGGGTAGGGCATCGCCGGATAGAGATTCACTCCCTCGGCGGTCACCCCCTTGCGCATGGCGCGGTCGAACTCTTCGAAGCTGTAGCGGCCGATGCCGGTCTCCCGGTCGGGAGTGATGTTGGTCGAGTAGATGGTACCCATTGGCGTCTTCAGCTCCAGGCCGCCGGCCATCGGCGCGCCCTGCGGGCCGGTATGGCAGGCGATGCAGTCGCCGAGCTGGGCCACGTAGCGGCCTTTTTCGATGAGCGCAGCGTCCGTGGTCGGTTCGCTGGCATGGAGCAGGGGAACGATGGAGCACAGTGCGCCGAGCAAGCCGAGGCGCGGGAAAGAAGCAGGCATTTCCTCATCCTTAGGCGTAGGCCTGGGGCGGTCCCCTCGGCCACGGTCCATTCTTTTTTTCGTTATGCGGCCGTCGGCAGGACGACGGTCACGCCGCTGTTGTAACGGCTTTCAGGCGAGGTCGGCTTGATGTGGATCAGGCAGGAATCCCTATCGCGGCGAGGGGCTGCCGGCGTGCTCGGGCGAGGCGTTGCGGAAAGACCGGGACATGAGGAAAGTGACTCCGGGAAGGTCGTCCGTGACCTTCCCGGAACCGGCCGGAGGCGCCTTTGCCTCCGTTCGTGCGATCCGCCTCCCGGGCAGCGGCGCACGGATGACGCGTCCTGGCGTCATCGCAAAGGCTCAGCGCAGGGCGCGGGCGTAGCAGAAGAGGAACAGGTTGCGTACCAGCTCCTTGAGGATCAGCGGTTCGCTCGAGTTCAACTCGTGCAGGTCCAGGCCGCCCTGGTCACGCAGTTCGTCCAGCGCGTCTTCTTCCAGGACTGCGCAGATTTCCCCGGTTTCCCGGTGCAGGATCCGCAGGTAGGGGTGTGGCCGATCAAGCCAGGCATCGATCAAATAAGTCATGGCGCTCATCTCCGTGACAAGACTGTGAGATGAGAATAATTCTTATTATCGTAATAGCAAGTCTTGATCGTGCCTTTCGTCGCAAAACGAAAACGCCGCCGTGAAAACGGCGGCGTTCGTCACAAGTCGAGCCCGGTTCAGTGGGTACGGGCGACAGCGAATTCGCTGAGTTCGACCAGGGCGGAGCGGTATTCGTTGTCCGGCAGCGTATCCAGGCAGGCGATGGCGCGGGCGGCGTAGTCGCGGGCGAGGTTGGCGGTATAGTCCAGGGCGCCGGCAGCCTCGACGGCGGCACAGACGCTCTCCAGGTCCTGGCTGCCGCCTTGCTGGATGGCCTTGCGTACCAGCGCGGCCTGCTCCTCGGTGCCGTCGCGCATGGTGACGATCAGCGGCAGGGTGGGCTTGCCTTCGGCGAGGTCGTCGCCGACGTTCTTGCCGAGGGTCGCGGCGTCGCCGCGGTAGTCGAGCAGGTCGTCCACCAGCTGGAAGGCGATTCCCAGGTAGTCGCCGAAGCGGCGCAGTGCCTCGGACTGTTCCTCGCCGGCCTGGCACAGCGCGGCGGCGCTGTGGGTCGAGGCCTCGAAAAGCATCGCGGTCTTGCCGCGGATCACTTCCATGTAGGTCTCTTCGGTAGTGCTGGCGTCGCGTACCTTGGACAATTGCAGCACTTCGCCCTCGGCGATCACCCGGGTGGCCTGGGATATGATGCGCATGACCGGCATGGAACCCAGCTCGACCATCATTTCGAAGGAGCGGGCATAAAGGAAGTCGCCTACCAGCACGCTCGGCGCGTTGCCCCACAGGGCATTGGCGGTGGAGCGGCCGCGGCGCAGGCCGGAGGCGTCGACGACGTCGTCGTGCAGCAGAGTGGAGGTGTGCAGGAATTCGATGGTGGCGGCCAGCAGGCAGAGGTCGTCGCCCTTGTAGCCCAGGGTCTTGCCGGCGAGCAGGACCAGCAGCGGACGCAGGCGCTTGCCGCCGGCGGAGATGATGTAGTCGCCGATCTTTTCCACCAGGGGAACGCGGGAGGTGAGTTGGCGACGGATGATCCCGTCGACGGCGGTGAAATCTTCCGCCACCACGCGGTAGAAGGCCTGGGGTTGCATCAGTGACAATAGCTCCACAAAGATTGCGCGGCATGCTAGGTGGCAGGGGGGGGACTGTCAAGGAAAGGCCCGTGGCACTTGCCTCGGCCTGGACCTTTCCGTACAATCGCGGGCCCTGAACTTCCTTGGCATACCCTGCCTTACGCAATTGCACGGGCGTCCGATCCGACCCCATGCAGCCATGCCGGCCGATTCCTACTTCTATAAAGCGTCGGGTGAGCAGGTTTAACGGAGATACACATGTACGCAGTGATTGTTACCGGTGGCAAGCAGCACAAAGTCACCGAAGGCGAATTCCTCAAGGTCGAGAAACTCGACGTCGCTACCGGCGAAGCGATCGATTTCGACCGCGTCCTGCTGGTTGCCAATGGCGAAGACGTGAAAATCGGCCTGCCGGTCGTCGAAGGTGCGAAGGTTACCGCTGAAGTGGTTTCCCACGGCCGTCACGACAAGGTCCGCATCATCAAGTTCCGCCGTCGTAAGCACCACATGAAGCGTCAGGGCCACCGCCAGTGGTTCACTGAAATCAAGATCACCGGCATTCAGGCCTAATTCCTTTCTGGAGGATATGACTCATGGCACACAAAAAAGCTGGCGGTTCTACCCGCAACGGCCGCGACTCAGAAAGTAAACGCCTTGGCGTGAAACTGTTCGGCGGCCAGGCTGTAAAGGCTGGCAACATCCTGGTTCGTCAGCGCGGCACCAAATTCCACGCCGGTTACGGCGTTGGCCTGGGCAAGGACCACACCCTGTTCGCGAAAGTGGACGGCGTGGTCAAGTTTGAGACCAAAGGCGCCTTTGGTCGCAAATACGTGAGCATCGTTGCTGCCTAAGCAATAGCTCGCTGAAAAAGCCCTGTCTCGCGACGGGGCTTTTTTGTTTCTGCGCCGGCTTCCGGCCATGCCCTGCTTTCGGGGCATCCTGTATCCTATGTTTTTTTCTGTTAACCCGCCCTCGTGGTGGGAGGCATATCCATGAAATTCGTCGATGAAGTATCAATCCACGTGAAAGCCGGTGACGGCGGCAATGGCCTCATGAGCTTTCGTCGCGAGAAGTTCATCGAAAAGGGCGGTCCCAACGGCGGCGACGGTGGCGACGGCGGTTCCATCTACCTGGAAGCCGACGTCAACCTGAACACCCTGGTCGACTATCGCTACACCCGCCGTTTCGATGCCCAGCGCGGCGAGAACGGCGGCAGCAAGGACTGCACCGGGGCCAAGGGCGACGACCTGATCCTGCCAGTGCCGGTCGGTACCACCGTGATCGACGCCAATACCCAGGAAATCATCGGCGACCTGACCGAGCCCGGTCAGCGGCTGATGGTCGCTCAGGGGGGCTGGCACGGCCTCGGTAACACCCGTTTCAAATCCAGTACCAATCGGGCGCCGCGCCAGACCACCCCGGGCAAGCCGGGTGAGGCGCGCGACCTCAAGCTGGAACTGAAGGTGCTGGCCGACGTCGGCCTGCTGGGACTGCCGAATGCCGGCAAGAGCACTTTCATCCGTGCAGTGTCCGCGGCCAAGCCGAAGGTGGCCGACTATCCGTTCACCACCCTGGTGCCGAACCTCGGCGTGGTCAGTGTCGGTCGCTACAAGAGCTTCGTGGTCGCCGACATTCCCGGCCTGATCGAAGGTGCCGCCGAAGGCGCCGGGCTGGGCATCCGCTTCCTCAAGCATCTGGCGCGGACCCGCATCCTCCTGCATCTGGTGGACATGGCGCCGCTGGACGAAAGCGATCCGGCCGATGCCGCCGAGGTCATCGTTCGCGAGCTGGGTCGCTTCAGTCCGGCGCTGACCGAGCGCGAGCGCTGGCTGGTGCTGAACAAGATGGACCAGATCCTCGATCCGGCCGAGCGCGAGGCGCGCAAGCAGGCGGTGATCGAGCGGTTGGGCTGGGAAGGCCCGGTCTATGTGATCTCCGCCCTGGAGCGCGATGGCACCGAGGCGCTCAGCCAGGACATCATGCGCTATCTCGACGAGCGTACCCTGCGCCTGGAAGAAGATCCGCAGTATGCCGAGGAACTGGCCGAACTCGACCGGCGTATCGAGGACGAGGCGCGGGCCCGTCTGCAGGCCCTGGACGATGCGCGAGCGCTGCGGCGTTCGGGTCTGAAGAACGCCGGTGCGGTGGATGACGATGATTTCGATGATGAGGAAGACGACGGCGACGGTCCGGAGATCTTCTACGTTCCCTGATGGCGTGATACCCCGCCGGGCGGGCCGGCGGGGCTGAAGAGTCGAAGCCTGGGCTTCTAAGGTTGAGGGTATGCGGGACAAGGTGACTGGCGCGCGGCGCTGGGTGGTGAAGATCGGTAGCGCCCTGCTGACGGCCGATGGCCGTGGGCTGGATCGCAATGCCATGGCCGTTTGGGTCGAGCAGATGGTGGCGCTGCATTGCGCCGGCATCGAGCTGGTGCTGGTGTCGTCCGGCGCCGTCGCCGCCGGTATGAGCCGCCTGGGCTGGGTGTCCCGACCTAGCGCGATGCACGAACTCCAGGCCGCCGCCTCGGTGGGGCAAATGGGGTTGGTGCAGGCCTGGGAGTCCAGCTTCGCCCTGCATGGCCTGCAGACCGCCCAGGTGTTGCTGACCCATGACGACCTCTCCGACCGCAAGCGCTACCTGAACGCCCGCAGCACCCTGCGGACCCTGGTCGAGCTGGGCGTGGTTCCGGTGATCAACGAGAACGACACGGTGGTCACCGACGAGATCCGCTTCGGCGACAACGACACCCTGGCGGCACTGGTGGCCAACCTGGTCGAGGCCGACCTGCTGGTGATCCTTACCGATCGCGACGGGATGTTCGACGCCGATCCGCGCAACAATCCCGATGCCCAACTGATCTACGAGGCGCGTGCCGATGATCCGCAGCTCGATGCGGTGGCCGGCGGCAGTGCCGGCGCCCTGGGGCGCGGCGGAATGCAGACCAAGCTGCGGGCGGCGCGCCTGGCGGCGCGTTCCGGCGGGCATACGGTGATCGTCGGTGGGCGTATCGAGCGTGTCCTCGACCGCCTGCGCGCCGGCGAACGCCTCGGCACCCTGTTGACCCCTGATCGCAGTCGCAAGGCGGCGCGCAAGCAATGGCTGGCCGGCCACTTGCAGATGCGCGGCACCCTGGTGCTGGACGATGGGGCGGTGAAGGCGGTGAGCCAGGATCACAAGAGCCTGTTGCCGGTTGGGGTCAAGGCGGTCCAGGGCAGCTTCCGTCGCGGCGAGATGGTGGTCTGTGTGGACCAGGGCGGGCGCGAAGTGGCGCGCGGCCTGGTCAACTACAGTGCGTTGGAGGCGCAGAAGATCCTCGGTCAGCCGACGGATGCCATCGAGGCCTTGCTTGGCTACGTGGATGGGCCGGAGCTGGTGCATCGCGACAATCTGGTTCTGGTCTGAGGAGAGGGCGAATGCGCAAGCTCGCGGGGTTGCTGGGTGGTCTGCTGCTGTTGCCGGCGCTTGCCGGGGCGGAGGAGATCGGCGAGGTTTCCACGGTGTTCAAGTGGGTCGGGCCGAACGACAAGATTGTCGTCGAGGCTTTCGACGATCCCAAGGTGCAGGGCGTGACCTGCTATCTGTCGCGCGCCAAGACCGGTGGGGTCAAGGGCGGCCTGGGGCTGGCGGAGGATCGCGCCGAGGCGTCGATCGCCTGTCGCCAGGTGGGGCCGATCCAGTTCAGTGGCGAACTCAAGGATGGCGAAGAGGTGTTCAAGCAGCGCACTTCGCTGGTGTTCAAAAGCATGCAGGTGGTGCGCTTCTTCGATCGCAAGCGCAATGCCTTGGTCTATCTGGTCTACAGCGACCGGGTGATCGAAGGTAGTCCGCAGAACGCGGTGACGGCGATTCCCCTCATGCCATGGCCGACCGCTCGCTGAAGCGAGCGAGTCGCGGGCAATAAAAAACCGGCCATTGGCCGGTTTTTTATTCGAGCAAGGCGTGCCTTAGGCGGCAGCGGTGCTGAGGGCCTTGATGTGGCCGCTCAGACGGCTCTTGTGACGAGCAGCCTTGTTCTTGTGGATGATGCCTTTGTCAGCCATGCGGTCGATCACCGGTACAGCGGCGGTGAAGGCGGCCTGGGCTTTTTCCAGGTCCTTGGCGTCGATGGCTTTCACGACGTTCTTGATGTAGGTGCGCACCATGGAGCGCAGGCTGGCGTTGTGGCTGCGACGCTTCTCAGCCTGTTTGGCGCGTTTTTTGGCGGAAGGTGTGTTGGCCACCGTCGAGCTCCTCGAAAAAAACTGGGTAAATAGCGAACAAATTAAGGCCGCGAATAATGCCGTCGCCTCCAGGGGTTGTCAAGGGGCTGCACATGCGGCCGGAAAGATCGGCGACGGATGTCGCCTGCTTTCTTGCGGGTGATTTATTCCGGCGCGCATTCTACACTCGGCGCGCCCTTGCGGACCGCCGTTCGGCGGCGAGGGCGTACTCGCGCGATGAACCGGCCCGGCCGGTCGCGGTCTTGGACAGGATCAATTTCGACATGCCGGCAGCCCGACATCCATGAATCTTCTCAAATCATTGGCGGCGGTGAGTTCCATCACCATGCTGTCGCGGGTCCTCGGTTTCGTCCGCGATACCATCCTGGCGCGGATCTTCGGTGCCGGCCTCGCCACCGACGCCTTTTTCGTCGCCTTCAAGCTGCCCAACCTGTTGCGGCGGATCTTCGCCGAAGGGGCGTTTTCCCAGGCTTTCGTGCCGATCCTGGCAGAGTACAAGAACCAGCAGGGCGAGGAGGCGACGCGGACCTTCATCGCCTACGTTTCCGGCTTGCTCACGCTGGTGCTGGCGCTGGTCACGGCGCTCGGCATCCTCGCCGCGCCCTGGGTTATCTGGGTCACCGCGCCGGGCTTCGCCGATACCCCGGAAAAGTTCGCCCTGACCACCGACCTGCTGCGGGTGACCTTTCCTTATATATTGCTGATCTCGCTGTCGTCCCTGGCCGGCGCGATCCTCAACACCTGGAACCGCTTCTCGGTGCCGGCCTTCGTGCCGACCCTGCTGAACGTCGCAATGATCGGCTTCGCGCTGTTCCTCACGCCTTATTTCGATCCGCCGGTCATGGTGCTGGGCTGGGCGGTGCTGGCCGGCGGCCTGTTGCAGCTCCTCTATCAACTGCCGCACCTGAGGAAGATCGGCATGCTCGTGCTGCCGCGCCTGAACCTCAGGGACAGCGGCGTCTGGCGGGTGATGAAGCTGATGCTGCCGGCGATCCTGGGGGTCTCGGTGAGCCAGATCTCGCTGATCATCAACACCATCTTCGCCTCGTTCCTGGCAGCCGGTTCGGTGTCTTGGATGTACTACGCCGACCGCCTGATGGAGCTGCCTTCCGGCGTATTGGGCGTGGCGCTGGGGACGATCCTCCTGCCGATGCTGGCGAAGACCTATTCGAACAAGGATCGCCATGAGTACTCGCGCCTGCTCGACTGGGGCCTGCGCCTGTGCTTCCTGCTGGTGCTGCCCTGTTCGCTGGCCCTGGCGATCCTCGCCGAACCTCTGACCGTCTCGCTGTTCCAGTACGGCAAGTTCACCACGGTGGACGCGGCGATGACCCAGCGCGCGCTGGTCGCCTACTCCGTCGGCCTGCTCGGCATCATCCTGGTCAAGGTTCTGGCGCCGGGCTTCTATGCCCAGCAGAACATCCGTACGCCAGTGAAGATCGCGCTCTTCACCCTGGTTTCCACCCAACTGATGAACCTGGCCTTCATCGGCCCGCTTCAGCATGCCGGCCTGGCCCTGTCCATCGGCCTGGCCGCCTGCCTGAATGCCGGCCTGCTCTACTGGCAACTGCGCAAGCAGCGTCTGTACCTGCCGCAACCGGGCTGGGCGAAGTTCCTGGTCAAGCTGGTGGTCGCGGTGCTGGCGATGTCGGCGGTGCTGCTGGCCACGATGCATTGGCTGCCGGCCTGGGAGCAGGGCGCCATGCTGGAGCGATTCCTGCGCCTCGGCCTGCTGGTGGTTGCCGGTCTCCTGGCCTATTTCGGTATGCTCGCGCTGCTGGGTTTCCGCCTGCGCGACTTTTCCCGCCGGGCGGTGCTGTGAAGCGCGTCCGGGCTGGCGGCGGGATCATGCCGTTTTGCCTGTTGTCCGGCGCCCGGTACGCGTATAATCGACCACTTTCTGAGCAATAAGCGTGCTATGCAGCTGCTTCGCGGACTACACAACCTGCAGCCCCTGGCCGGGGGCTGCGTCGCCACCATCGGTAACTTCGACGGCGTCCACCTCGGGCACCAGGCTATCCTGGCGCGTCTGCGCGAGCGCTCGCTGGAGCTGGGCGTACCCAGCTGCGTGGTGATTTTCGAGCCGCAGCCGCGCGAGTTCTTCTCCCCCGATTCGGCGCCGGTGCGCCTGACCCGCCTGCGCGAGAAACTCGAGTTGCTGCGTGGGCAGGGCGTCGACGTGGTGCTCTGCCTGGCCTTCAACCGCCGCTTGCGCGAGCTGTCGGCAGCCGAGTTCGTCCGCCAGGTCCTGGTCGATGGACTGGCGGTGCGGCATCTTGAAGTGGGCGACGATTTCCGTTTCGGCTGCGACCGCTCCGGTGACTTCGCCTTCCTGGTGAACGCCAGTCGCGAGCAGGGGTTCACCGTCGAGGCGGCCACCACCGTCGAACTGGACGGTGTGCGGGTGAGCAGCACGCGGGTCCGCCAGGCCCTGGCCGAGGGCGACCTGCATCTCGCCGAGCGCCTTCTGGGGCGTCCCTTCAGCCTGAGCGGACGGGTCCTGCATGGACAGAAACTCGGCCGGCAACTGGGCTCGCCCACGGCCAACATTCAACTGAAACGGCGCAAGGCGCCGTTGAACGGGGTCTACCTGGTCAGTACGCTGGTCGATGGTCAGCGTTGCCAGGGGGTGGCGAACATCGGCACCCGCCCTTCGGTGAACGGCGACGGCCGTCCCCATCTGGAAGTGCACCTGCTCGATTTCGCCGGCGATCTATACGGCCGGCATCTGCAGGTGACCTTCCACCAGAAGCTGCGCGACGAGCAGCGTTTTGCCTCCCTGGAGGCACTCAAGGCGGCGATTCTCGCGGATATCGCCGCCGCCCGGGCCTACTGGCTGGGCCAACCGCTTGATTGAAGAGATCCTGAACAGGCCCTGAGATGACCGACTACAAAGCGACGCTAAACCTTCCGGAAACCGCCTTCCCAATGAAAGCCGGCCTGCCCCAGCGCGAGCCGGAAACCCTGAAGTTCTGGAACGACATCGGTCTGTACCAGAAGCTGCGGGCCATTGGCGGCGACCGTCCGAAGTTCGTCCTGCACGATGGCCCTCCGTACGCCAACGGCAGCATTCACATCGGTCACGCGGTCAACAAGATTCTCAAGGACATCATTGTCCGCTCCAAGACCCTGGCGGGCTACGACGCGCCCTATGTGCCGGGCTGGGATTGCCACGGCCTGCCCATCGAGCACAAGGTCGAGACCACCCACGGCAAGAATCTTCCGGCGGACAAGACCCGCGAACTGTGCCGCGAATACGCAGCCGAGCAGATCGAAGGGCAGAAGGCCGACTTCATCCGCCTGGGCGTGCTCGGCGAGTGGGACAACCCCTACAAGACCATGAATTTCGCCAACGAGGCGAACGAAATCCGCGCCCTCGCGGAAATGGTCAAGCAGGACTTCGTGTTCAAGGGCCTGAAGCCGGTCAACTGGTGCTTCGATTGTGGTTCGGCGCTGGCCGAGGCCGAGGTCGAGTACGCCGACAAGAAGTCGCCGACCATCGACGTCGGCTTCCCGGTGGCGGATGCCGACAAGCTGGCCGCGGCCTTCGGCCTGGCGGCCCTGGACAAGCCGGCGCAGATCGTCATCTGGACCACCACGCCCTGGACCATCCCGGCCAACCAGGCACTGAACGTGCATCCGGAGATCGACTACGCGCTGGTCGATGCCGGCGATCGCTACCTGGTGCTGGCCGAGGCCCTGGTCGAGTCCTGCCTGGCGCGCTACCAGCGCGAGGGCAAGGTGGTCGCCACCGCCAAGGGCGAGGCGCTGGAGCTGATCAACTTCCGCCATCCGTTCTACGAGCGTCTGTCGCCGGTGTACCTGGCCGACTACGTGGCCCTCGACGCCGGCACCGGTATTGTCCACTCATCGCCGGCCTACGGCGAAGACGACTTCTACACCTGCAAGCGCTACGGGATGAGCAACGACGACATCCTCAGCCCGGTGCAGAGCAACGGCGTCTACGTCGACTCGTTGCCGTTCTTCGGCGGTCAGTTCATCTGGAAGGCCAACCCCAACGTGGTGGCCAAGCTGGAAGAGGTCGGCAGCCTGCTGGCCCACGAAACCATCAATCACAGCTACATGCACTGCTGGCGGCACAAGACGCCGCTGATCTATCGCGCCACCGCGCAGTGGTTCGTCGGCATGGACAAGCAGCCCAGGCAGGGTGCTTCCCTGCGCGAGCGAGCGCTGGAAGCCATCACCCAGACCGAATTCGTCCCGGGCTGGGGCCAGGCGCGTCTGCACGGAATGATCGCCGGGCGTCCCGACTGGTGCATCTCGCGCCAGCGCAACTGGGGCGTACCGATCCCGTTCTTCCTGCACAAGGCCAGTGGCGAACTGCATCCACGCACCGTCGAGCTGATGGAAGAGGTCGCACAGCGAGTCGAGAAGGAAGGCATCGAAGCCTGGTTCAAGCTCGACGCCGCCGAGCTGCTCGGCGAGGAGGCCGCGCAGTACGAGAAGATCAACGACACCCTGGACGTCTGGTTCGACTCCGGCACCACCCATTGGCACGTGCTGCGTGGTTCCCACCGGATCGGCCATGCCAGCGGCCCGGTCGCCGATCTCTACCTGGAAGGTTCCGACCAGCACCGCGGCTGGTTCCACTCCTCGCTGCTGACCGGCTGCGCGATCGACAACCATGCGCCGTACCGCCAGTTGCTGACCCACGGTTTCACCGTCGACGAGTCCGGCCGCAAGATGTCCAAGTCGCTGGGCAACACCGTGGTGCCGCAGACCGTCATCGATACCCTGGGCGCCGACATCCTGCGCCTGTGGGTGGCTTCGACCGATTACTCGGGCGAGATCGCGGTATCCCAGCAGATTCTCCAGCGTAGCGCCGATGCCTACCGGCGGATCCGCAATACCACGCGCTTCCTGCTGTCCAACCTGAACGGTTTCGATCCGGCCACGGATCTGCTGCCGCCCCAGGAAATGCTGGCCCTGGATCGCTGGGCGGTCGATCGCGCCCTGCTCTTGCAGCGCGAGATCGAAGAGGCGTACCGCGAGTACCGCTTCTGGAACGTCTATTCCAAGGTGCACAACTTCTGCGTACAGGAGCTGGGCGGGTTCTACCTGGACATCATCAAGGACCGCCAGTACACCACCGGCGCCAACAGCGTCGCCCGGCGCTCCTGCCAGACCGCACTGTTCCACATCGCCGAGGCCCTCGTGCGCTGGATCGCCCCGATCCTGGCGTTCACCGCTGAGGAAGTCTGGAAGTTCCTGCCCGGCGAGCGCGCCGAGTCGGTAATGCTCGCCACCTGGTACGACGGCCTCAGCGAACTGCCGGCCGACGTGACGCTGAATCGCCAGTACTGGGAACAGGTCATGGCGGTGAAGGCCGCGGTCAACAAGGAGCTGGAGAACCAGCGCGCGGCCAAGGCCGTGGGCGGCAACCTGCAGGCCGAGGTCACCCTGTATGCGGAAGACGCGCTGCAGGCCCAATTGGCCAAGCTGGGCAACGAGCTACGCTTCGTCCTGATCACCTCGACCGCGACCCTGGCGCCGCTGTCGGCGGCTCCGGCCGACGCGGTGGACAGCGAAGTCGCCGGCCTCAAGCTGAAAGTGGTCAAGTCGACCCACGCCAAGTGCGGTCGTTGCTGGCACCATCGCGAGGACGTCGGTCAGCACGCTGCGCATCCTGACCTGTGCGGTCGCTGCATCGAGAACATCGAAGGCAGCGGCGAGGTTCGCCACTATGCCTGACGTCGATCGTTTCGGGCGCTTGCCCTGGTTGTGGATCACCGTGCTGGTGTTCGTCCTCGACCAGGTCAGCAAGGCGTTCTTCCAGGCCGAACTGAGCATGTACCAGCAGATCGTGGTGATCCCCGATCTGTTCAGCTGGACCCTGGCCTACAACACCGGTGCCGCCTTCAGCTTCCTGGCCGACAGCTCGGGCTGGCAGCGCTGGCTGTTCGCCCTGATCGCCATCGTCGTCAGCGCGATCCTGGTGGTCTGGCTGAAACGCCTGAAGAAAGGCGAGACCTGGTTGGCCATCGCCCTGGCGCTGGTGCTCGGCGGCGCCCTGGGCAACCTTTACGACCGCATGGTCCTTGGCCACGTGGTGGACTTCATCCTGGTGCACTGGCAGAACCGCTGGTACTTCCCAGCGTTCAACCTGGCCGATAGCGCCATCACCGTCGGCGCCGTCATGCTGGCGCTCGACATGTTCAGATCGAAGAAATCCGGAGAAGCCGCCCATGGCTGAGTCGACCCGCATTGGCCAGGAGAGCCGCGTCACCCTGCATTTCGCCCTCAAGCTGGAGGACGGCAACGTCGTCGACAGCACCTTCGACAAGCAGCCGGCCTCGTTCAAGGTCGGCGACGGCAACCTGCTGCCGGGCTTCGAACAGGCGCTGTTCGGCTTGAAGGCTGGCGACAAGCGCACCCTGAGCATTCTTCCCGAGCAGGGTTTCGGCCAGCCGAATCCGCAGAACGTGCAGATCATGCCGCGCGACCAGTTCCAGGACATGGAGCTGGCCGAGGGCCTGCTGGTGATCTTCAACGACGCGGCCAAGACCGAACTGCCGGGCGTGGTCAAGGCGTTCGATGAGCAGCAGGTTACCGTCGACTTCAATCATCCGCTGGCCGGCAAGACCCTGGCCTTCGAAGTCGAGATCATCGACGTCCAGCCGGCCTGAACCGTCGGTCGCTGCGCCCTTCCCAAGCGGGGAGGGCGGTAGCAAGGTTCATTCGTCCAATCACCGCGTCGCCCACGAGACCGCCATGCAAATCAAACTCGCCAATCCCCGCGGCTTCTGCGCCGGCGTGGATCGCGCCATCGAGATCGTCAACCGTGCCCTCGATGTCTTCGGTCCGCCGATCTACGTGCGTCACGAGGTGGTGCACAACAAGTTCGTCGTGGACAACCTGCGCCAGCGCGGCGCCATCTTCGTCGAGGAACTCGATCAGGTGCCGGACAACGTCATCGTCATCTTCAGCGCCCACGGCGTTTCCCAGGCGGTCCGCAAGGAAGCCGAGGGGCGCGGCCTGAAGGTTTTCGACGCGACCTGCCCGCTGGTGACCAAGGTGCACATGGAAGTGGTGCGCTACAGCCGCGACGGCCACGAATGCGTGCTGATCGGGCATGAAGGGCACCCCGAGGTGGAAGGCACCATGGGCCAGTACGATGCCAGCAACGGTGGTGCCATCTACCTGGTGGAGGACGAGGCCGACGTCGCCGCGCTGGAGGTGCGCAAGCCCGAAGCCCTGCACTACGTGACCCAGACGACCCTGTCGATGGACGACACCTCGAAGGTCATCGATGCCCTGCGCGCCAAGTTCCCGCAGATCCAGGGACCGCGCAAGAACGACATCTGCTATGCCACCCAGAACCGCCAGGATGCCGTGAAGGAACTGGCCGACCAGTGCGACATGGTCTTGGTGGTGGGCAGCCCCAACAGTTCCAACTCCAACCGCCTGCGCGAACTCGCCGAGCGGATGGGCACGCCGGCCTACCTGATCGACGGCGCCGAGGACATGCAACGCGGCTGGTTCGACGGTGTGCGTCGCATCGGAATCACCGCAGGCGCTTCCGCGCCGGAAGTGCTGGTGCGCGGCGTGATCGCCCAGCTACGCGAGTGGGGGGCGTCGGAGGAGCAGGAACTGGAGGGGCGGGAGGAGAACATTACCTTCTCGATGCCCAAGGAACTGCGGGTCAAGGCTTTGTGAACCGTGCGCAATGAAAGAGCCCCTCTCGTAGAGGGGCTCTTTCGTTTCAGCGCCAGCAGTCGTTGACGGTGCTGTTGTTGCCGGTCTTGCCGGCTGCGCCGCGTTCGCCGAGCTGATTGAGGGTCAGCTTGCCGCAGGTCTTGTCGCGGGTCTGCGAGTTGATCGGCGTGGCGGTCAGGGTATAGGTGGTGCTGGTGGGCGTCGCTATGGTGAGGTTGTACAGGTTGTTCGGCGAGTTGGCCGAACTCATGCCCAGCTTGGCCACGTCCTTGGTGTAGCCGACCCCGGGGTTCTGCGAGTAGTAGCGTTCCTGGCGCGCGGCCGCGTCCGAGAGCAGCGCCTGCCCCTCGGTGCGGTTGGAGCGGATCACGTAGTTCTGGTAACTGGGAATGGCGATGCCGAGGAGGATGCCGATCACCGCCACTACCACCACCATTTCCAGCAACGTGAAGCCCTTCTGTCTTGTCCTCATCGGGGCTGCTCCTCCCCGTCCTGGCGGGGCTGTTCTTTCTCGATCATCTCGGCCAGCTCCTGTTCGCTCATCTGTTTGTGAATGTAGATATCGGTGATGGTGGACCACGGCTGGCTGACGGTGCCAGAGTAGGACACCACGGAGCCCGGCTTGACCTGAAACAGGCTGGGCATGCCGTTCCTGACGGTGCTGTTGGGCAGGTGGTAGAGCCGGTGGTCGATGTCCACCAGGTTCTTCTCGACCTGGACTTCGAAGACCACGCCAGCGCCTTCGAAGGTCTGGGGATCTTCGGCCCAGCAGAGGCCGGGAACGGCCAGGGCCAGCAGCATAGGCAGCACTTTCATATCAGTTCTTTCCTTCGATGGGGCGCCAGTTCTGGCGGCCACGGGTGTTCGGACCGGGGTTCACGGTCAGGCATTCGCCCGAGGAGCAGACTTCCGGATTGCCCTGTTCGTTGGTGCTCAGCGTCAAGCCTCCCAGGCCTTTCTGCTCGGTACCGGATACCGCGACGTTCTGCTTGTTGTAGCTGTAGTCGGATTTCGAGTCCACGACGCCCTGGCGTGCCAGGTCGAACACGGTGAAGCTGGTGCGACCGCCGGTATAGGGATCGAGGCCATAGGTCCAGTTGCTGGCGCCGTCGGCACAGGGGTCATCGTTCGGGGTGATGGTTTGCAGCAGCACCACCTGGCCGATGGCGATCATGTCCTCGATCAGCATCTCGCCCTTCAGGGTGCCGTTGACCATGAAGTCCAGATACCAGCCGGACTGCTTGGTGCTGCCGTCATTGTTCAGCCAGTTGACCGGGTTCTGACTGGCGATGCGAATGGTGCGAGCGGTCGAGGCAAAGGTCGAGTCGGCCTGGAGGTCCAGGGTCTGCTGCTGCAGGTTGCCGCGCGTCAGTCGGGGTGTGCTGCCCGCGGCTTCGCCCTTGGTTTGCTGGTCCCAGATGCCGTAGAGCGTCTGGGCGCGGCTGGTATCGGCCCGGGCGTCGGCGTTCTCGAAATACTTGCCGGTACCGAAGATCACGATGTAGCCCTTGCGTGTCGGATGGCGAACCAGTGAGGGCGCGGCGGTGATCGCTTGCGCCGCGCCGGCGGAGTCGACCGCCGAATAGAGCGGCTGGCCACCGAAAGACACCCTGAAGCTCGAGGCCACCGCCGGGCCGTCGTTGGCTCGGCTGAACGGATCGTCCTGGTTGACCTTGCCGGCGATCAGGTCGAAGCGCCAGAGGTTGCCTTGCAGGTCGCCGGCGTAGGCGTAGTCGGCTACGCCGTCGCTGTTGTTGTCTGCCAGGCGAGGGCTGGATAGACCGTTGGGTACGCCGGTCCTGCCGGTGACTTCCAGTTTGCGGGTGATGGCCCCGGTCTCCAGGTCGATGATCAGCAGCGCGGCCTTGTCGTTCAGGCTGGAATAACCGTTTCCGGTGACCACGGCCCACTTGCCGTTGTGCAGCCGGGCGACCGTGGGTTTGGGGAAGCTGTAGCCAAGGTCGGGCTCCTGGTCCACGCCGATTTCCCAGAGCAGCTTGATGTTGGCGGGGTCGGTCACGTCGAGGGCGAACAGACCCTTGCCGCCGGCGCGCAGGCTGCCGATCAGCACGGTATGCCAGGCGCCGCCGAAGAAGGCGTCGGCGACCACCGGCGAGCCGTCGACGTAGAACTGGTGGGCGCCGCCCTGGTAGCCGCGGGCGGTCAACTTGTGGAGCTTCTCGAAGACCGCGCTTGGGATGAAGGCGAAGGTCTCGTTACCGTCGGTATCGAAACCGTGCAGCATGCCGTCGTTGGCGCCGACGTATACCCGCGGGGCACGGGTTTTCTGTGCTTCTGCGAACGTGGAGTAGTTGCCGCTGGGCTCGATCGGCTGGGCCAGGTAGGTCAGGTACTGGGCCTTGCCGACCGTCGCCGGCGAGGAGTTGATGATATCGCCGAGGATCGAGTTGCGGGTGCGGAAGTTGTCGCTGTTCTCCTTGCTGCGATCGCCACGCAGGAAGGCCACTCGGTCCTGGCCCTTGGTGTCGGCGACATCGTTGCGGTCCGGATCGCGGTTCAACTGCCGCTGCTGGTCGGCGCTGAGGCTGCCCCAGGTGAACTCCTTGAGGCCCGAGGTACCGGATCCGGCCATCATGATCTTGCGGCCAGCTCCACCGTTGGGCATCGCGTCGAGGATACTCTGCGCGCTCCACAGCTTGGTCTGCACGGTGGCCTTGTCCTGGGTGGTCAGGCTGTAGCGGGTCAGGTCGCCAGCCCAGTTCTTGTCGCTGGCGAAGCTGGTCTGGTAGGCGAAGCGGGTCAGCTTGTCGCCAGTGTCGTCTTCCTGCAGGGACGAGCTGATGGCGGGGCGGGATGCCGGCAGGTCCTTGCCCGAAATTCGGTTGAGGATGTCCTGGAAGGCCGCGACCAGTTGGTCCGGCGAGTCGGCGCTGAAGAACTCGCCCCGGGAGTTCACTGCGGCGTGCCACAGGTCATAGACGTTGTTGCTATGGTTATTCGAAGCGTTCGGCCAGCTGAGGCGCCCGGCGGCGATTTCGTCATAGCCGCCGGAGTAGGTGGAACCCTCCCACTTCGGGCTGGTGAGGCTGGTGGTCAGGCCCAGGCCCAGGGTATAGGTCACCATGTGCTGCCAGGTCGCCGGATCGTTGCGCGGATTCCAGTACTCCGCCGAGGGATTGGCCTGGTCCGGGTAGGGAATGTACGGCTTGATATTGTCGTCGATATCCGGCCGGGCATCGGTGGCCCAGTAATGGAAGGCCTGGTCGGCCAGGGTATTGGACGCAGCATCCCTGTAAGGCGTCTGGCTGCTGTAGCTCTTGCCATCGGGGAGGCTACGACTCGTGCTGTCGGCATTGCCTACGCTGGCCGAGTCGTTGTTCCAAAGACCATCGGTCATCAGAATGTGATAGCTGCCACGGCAGCTGTATTCCGGCGAGGTCTGGGTACCAGGTCGATAGGCATAGGGGCCGTTGACGCCGGTCTTCTTGAGAAACTCCCCTGCTCGAGTCATGGCCTGACGCAGCGGAGTACCACCTCCGACCGACAGGTTCTCCAGCCAGTTGAAGAAGTTCACCCGATGTTGCCCGGTGAAGTCTCTCAGGTAGTTGTTGTAACAGTTACTGGAGCCACTGCCGATCAGGCACGAGGAACTGTTCAGTAGTTGCCAACTGATCCGGGCGTTTTCAGGCAGGCTGTAGAACGCCAGGTTAGCGGCGGTCTGGGTGGCCAGGGCGCGGGTACGATAGAAGGAGTACCAGTTGGCGAAGTTCTGCTGCTGGGCCGCGCCGCTGATTTCCACACGGGTGTAGCAACTCGAAGTGGTGAGGCTGCAACCGCGGCCCCCGCTGTATTGGTAGTAGAAGGCAGGAGCCCCGTACCAGTCGATGCTGGACTCGGTGCCTGCTCCCGATCCGCCCTGGTACTGCACCGTTGGCCTGTAGTCACGGGAAAGGTTTACCCGGCCTTCCTGAGTGAAACCGTTGCGCCATGCCGCGGTGAAGCTGGGCTTGGAATAGTCCTGCACCTGGATCTGGCCATTGGAAAGGGTCACCTTTTTCGGCAGCTTGTACTGGGTATTCGGGTCGAAGTACATCGGGTTGTAGCTGTTCGACGCGAAATAGACGTTGTTGCGGCTGTTGACCAGGCTATCCGGTGCATAGGCATAAGCCATACTGCCCGAGTCGTCGAGAGTCACCAGCATGTTCGGGGCGACGCCCTGGATCAGCATCAGCGGCTGCTGGCTGACCGACAGGGCGGCGGCGTGGGTGGTCTGGGCGGAGAGCAGGACGGCGCCGCTGAGCGCGGCTGCCAGCGAGGTCTTGCCGATCTGGTGGAGTACCGATTTCATGCGAGGCTCGATCAGTTGGTATAGAGACGGGCGAGAACGGTCTGCAGGACGGTTTCGCTGTTGGTCTGGTTGCGCGCGACGCTATTGGTCTCGTAGTAGAAGGTGCCGATGCCGCGCATCAGGTTGCCGTATTCGGGGCTTTCCGCTTCGTTGACCTGGCCGCCCGAGGGAATGGGCAGGTTGTTCCACTGCACGCTGTAGAGCGTGCCCGCGGTGGTCGCGCTGCTGATGTCGCTGCCGCGGTAACTCATCCAGGTATTGGCGATGCCCTTCAGCACGCCGACCGGATTCTGGTGGGTGTCCGCCAGCTTCAGGTTCAGCGCGGCGAGGTCCAGCAGGCAGGGGCGGGCCACGTTGTCGGCCGTACAACCGGTGCCGGGCTCCGGCGGACGCAGGGTGTTGACGAAGCGCCGCTCGCCTTCGCGGAGTCCGGACTCGGCGGCGTTCTGCAAGCGAGTCTGTTCGATGACGTTGCCGGTGATGCGGCTTTCCAGTACCACTTCGCGCATGCTCGAGACCGCCAGCAGGGTGACGATCACCAGGATCGCCAGGGCGATGACCAGCGTGGCGCCGCGCTGTTGTGCAGGGAAGTTGTTCATGGCACGAGATTCCTGAGTGTCTGGCTGCCCTTGGCGATCTGGTAGAGGCGGTCCTTGTCGTTGCCTTGCAGGCTGGTCTTGGACGAGGGGTAGAGCGTGATCCAATCGTCCAGGGTCTTGCTGTCGCCCTGGCGCAGGTTCTTGTCGCTGGCCATCAGCGCGGAGTAGCGCAGGGCACGCACCGGACGGTCGGCGATGTTGGCCTGTTCGACGAAGCTTTCCACCTCGCGTTTGCCGGCCATGGTCGGGCCGACGCCGTACTCGAGCTTGAAGTCGACCAGGCCGCTGACGATCTCCTGGCCTTTTTCCTTGATTGTCTGCGCGGAGCAGGCGAGGCTGCCGGGGACATCGGCGGTCGCGGGAACGAACAGAACGCGTGCGGTGATGGCCTGGGCGGTAGCGAAGGGATCGCTGGGGGTGGTGATCGAGTTGCCTTCGCAGTCGTAGGCTTCGCCTGGCGCCGGTTGATAGCGGTAGCAGAATCCGCTCTGGCCGGCCTTGACCACGGCGGGCACCAGGGTCGAGCCGGCTTTGAATGCCTCGCAATAGGCGGTTTTCTGCTGCGCCGGGAAGGCAAACTCGTTGGGGTCGTCCGCACGCCTACGGAAACCCACCTTGGCCAGTTGCTGGTCCAGGAACATCATGGCGAAGCGTCCGTTTTCCTGGTTGCCTGCCTGGCCTTGCTGGAACAGGTAGTTGCGCTTGTTGTCCAGGTAGATCTGGGTAATCCCGAGAATCAGGAAGCTGCTGATGGCGAGGGCCACCAGTAGTTCGATCATGGACAGGCCCGATTGCCGTCGGGAGCGGTTGTTCATGCTCATGGCTCGACCCTGAGGGTGTAGTAGCAGAGGGAGGTGTCGGCGCTGCTGTCGGCGGCGTTGACGCAGGCGCCTTGCTTGCCGCGCCAGGCAAGGCGGATTTCCAGCATGGAGCCCTTGCCGTCGCAGTCGCCCGGCTTTGAGCTGCGGCAGATGTAGTAGTCGCTCTTCAGCAGGTCGCCAGCGCCTGGCAGTTCGTTCTTCACCTGTTCCGCCCAGCATCCCAGGCGGTCCTTGATCGCGTCGGGCAATGGCGTGCAGGAGGACGGCGCGGTGGGGAACGCCGACCCCTTGGCCTTGAAGAAGTCGGATTGCGTGGCCATCTGGTCCTTGACGTCGTACAGCGCCTTCGGGCTCGCCCGCATGCTTTCCAGCAGGTTGCTGCCGAGCATGGCTGCCTTGTTGCGCTCGACCGAGTCGGCGGTGTACTGGATGGTCTTGCCCTGCATGGCGATCATGCCCAGCACGCCGATGCTGATCAGCAGCAGGGCGACCAGCACTTCGATCATGCTGAAGCCGGATTGGTGCAGCGACCTGTGTCGCGATTTCAATAGCATGACTGGGGCGCCTTGGAGGAAGGTTCGAGTTGGATCCGGCCGGCCTGGCTGATGCTCAGCACGCGGCCCCCGTCGGTCTTGCCGTTCTGGCAGATGGCGAAGGTTCGTTCCGTTGGCGGTACGAGGGTACCGTTGGCCGTGAAGGTCAGATGTTCCACGGCGCTCTTTTCCTTCGCTGTCAGCGTGGCGGCACGGAAGCCGTCGTGTTTGCGCAGGGGCGCGGCGATCGAGCCGGAGGCCAGGACACCTATGCTCAGGCCCTTGCCCCAGTCCTTGTCCTTCAGCGCCTGGATGCTGATCGCGCGCCTCTGGGACACGGCTTCGCTGCGAGCGTACTGCAGCATCGCATTGAGTTCCTCGGCGGCGCTCTGCAGTTCGTTGCGTTCTGTCAGCTGCTTGAAGTTCGGAATGGCGAAGCTCGCCATGATGGCCAGCAGGACGACGATGATCAGCAACTCGATCAGGGTGAAGCCGGTCGAGTTGGAACGATATGACATGCGGTTGCTCCAGGGGGTCTACGCCTGGAAAGCATGCCAAACGGGCCTGGGAGCGTCTTGCGGTCGTTGACGGTCGGCCCGTGGGGCAGGACAACTGGTCCATGATCATCCGGAAGTGCTGCATAGCTCACGTTTCTCCCGGTTCTCCCTGGCGCTCGCGGTACGGAGCCGGCCCTGCCGGTTGAGGATCAGTTGCCAGGCAACGGTATGCCTTCCGCAGAGCAGAAACCGCCCGTTGTGAATGTTGAGCTGGCCGCTGGGGAGGAACCTGAGGCGGTTCGAACGGTTCCAGCGGAGCCTTTCCTTCTTTGCAAGCGCGCGTCCCACGAGAAGCCGTTCCCCACCGTCTTCCGCAAGCAGCCAGCCCTCTCCCCAGTCGCTGCCGCAGTGACGGCCATCGGTCGACGGACAGAGCGTCACCGGGCGCTGGTAGGCGACGGCATGGGTTCTGCCCAGCTGGATGCTCGCGCTCAGCTCGTGCAACACACTTCGCTCGCGATTGCCGTCCAGCCAGGCTGCCATCCCGGGCAGCGCCAGGCTTCCCAGTATTCCCAGCAGAACCAGCGCAAACAGCAGCTCGGTGAGCGTCAACGCTCTCTGCGACCTTTCGACCATGGCAGGCGGTCCTTTTGCTCGTATCATTCCGCGACGGTCGTATCTCGCCGGATTTTCCCCGTTGCCTCAATCAGCTGCGGGATGAGGCGTATGACCGACTTTTCTGCAACCCCTGTGTGATCGTGGAGGCCCTGGTGTCGGAAAGAGTTGTGGTAGTGGGCGCTGGCGTCATCGGCCTGTTGACCGCCCGGGAGCTGGCGCTCGCCGGACTGCGGGTGACCCTGGTGGAGCGGGGCGAGAGTGGGCGTGAGGCATCCTGGGCGGGAGGCGGGATCGTCTCGCCGCTCTATCCGTGGCGCTACAGCCCGGCGGTGACCGCCCTGGCGCACTGGTCGCAGGACTTCTACCCGGCCCTGGGGCAACGTTTGCTCGACGAGACCGGGCTCGATCCCGAGGTCCATACCGTTGGCCTGTACTGGCTGGACCTGGACGACCAGACCGAGGCACTGCAGTGGGCACGCAAGCACACCCGGCCGTTGAAGGAAGTGCCGATCGAGGAGGCCTACGCGGCGGTGCCCGGGCTGGGCGCCGGCTTCCAGCGGGCGGTCTACATGTCGGGCGTGGCCAATGTGCGCAATCCTCGCCTGGCGCGCTCATTGCGGGCATCCCTGCAACAATTCGCCAATCTCGAACTGCATGAGCAGACGGAGGTGCGCGGCTGGTTGCGCGACGGCGATCGAGTGCTCGGCGTGGCGACCTCGCGTGGCGAGATCCGTGGCGACAAGGTGCTGCTGGCGGCGGGCGCCTGGAGCGGCGAGTTGTTGAAGCCGCTTGGCCTGGAACTGCCCGTGGTACCGGTGAAAGGGCAGATGATCCTCTACAAGTGCGCGGCGGATTTCCTGCCGCGCATGGTGCTGGCCAAGGGGCGCTACGCGATTCCGCGGCGCGACGGCCACATCCTGATCGGCAGCACCTTGGAACATTCGGGCTTCGACAAGACGCCGACCGACGAGGCGCTGGAAAGCCTCAGGGCGTCTGCGGCAGAACTGTTGCCGGAACTGGCGGACATGCAGCCGGTGGCCCACTGGGCAGGGTTGCGCCCGGGCTCTCCCGAAGGCATCCCCTATATCGGTCCGGTGCCTGGCTTCGACGGGCTCTGGCTGAATACCGGGCACTACCGCAACGGGCTGGTCCTGGCACCGGCGTCGTGCCGTCTGCTGGCGGATCTCATGAGCGGGCGGGAACCGATCATCGACCCGGTCCCCTACGCCCCGGCTGGTCGCCTCTGAGGAGCGAAAACCAAAAGGCCTGTCTTCGGACAGGCCTTTTCACTTTCAGTCGATGCCCAGCTTTTTCAGGCGGTAGCGCATCGAGCGGAACGTCAGGCCCAGGCGCTGGGCCGCGGCGGTGCGGTTCCAGCGGGTCTCCTCGAGCGCCTGCATGATCAGCTTGCGCTCGATGTCTTCCAGGTAGTCCTCGAGGTTGTCTATTTCGCTCAGGCTCGCGGCGCCTTCCTGGCTGGCACCCGGCGCATCGGCCAGGCGCAGGTCGTGAGGCTGGATCTGGTCGTCTTCGCACAGGGTGTAGGCGCGCTCCAGCATGTTTTCCAGCTCGCGGACGTTGCCCGGGAAGCGGTAGTTCTTCAGCTTCTCCTGTGCGTCGCCGGTCAGCCTGGCGGCCGGCAGGCCGGTGTCGCCGGCCAGGCGCTTGAGGATGCGTTCGGCGAGCAGCGGGATGTCCTCGCGGCGTTCGCGCAGCGGCGGTACGCGCAGCTCGATGACGTTGAGGCGGTAGTAGAGGTCCTGGCGGAAGCGCCCGGCGCCGACTTCGGCGGCGAGGTCCTTGTGGGTGGCGCAGAGGATGCGCACGTCGACGGCGACCTCCTGCTGGCCGCCGACCGCGCGCACGGCCTTTTCCTGGATCGCCCGGAGCAGTTTGACCTGCATGGCCATCGGCAGGTCGGCGACTTCGTCGAGGAACAGGGTGCCGCCGCTGGCGGCCTGGAACAGGCCCTGCTTGTCTTCGATAGCGCCAGTGAAGCTGCCTTTCTTGTGGCCGAAGAACTCGC
Source organism: Pseudomonas sp. DL (assembly GCF_047199225.1). Taxonomy (NCBI): domain Bacteria; kingdom Pseudomonadati; phylum Pseudomonadota; class Gammaproteobacteria; order Pseudomonadales; family Pseudomonadaceae; genus Pseudomonas; species Pseudomonas sp. DL. Next base: position 5,259,871 of record NZ_CP178323.1, on the reverse strand, counting down.
TTTCCATCAGTTCGGAGGGAATCGCGCCGCAGTTCACCGGCACGAACGGCCGCTCGATACGTGGCCCCTGCTCGTGGATCAGGCGCGCCACCAGCTCCTTGCCGCTACCGGACTCGCCACTGATGTAGACCGGCGCCTGGCTGCGCGCCAGCTTGCCGATCTGGTTGCGCAGGGCGCGCATCGGCGGCGACTCGCCGAGCAGGCGGTTGTCCACCGGCGCTTCCTCGGCTTCCGGGTTGCGCAAGCGCAGGGCGGTTGCCACCAGCTCCCGCAAGCGACCGAGGTCGACCGGTTTGGTGAGGAAGTCGAAGGCACCGGCCTTGAGCGCCTGGATCGCGGTGTCCAGGCTGCCGTACGCGGTGATCATGGCCACCGGGGTTTGTGGATGGCGCTGCTGGATGTACTGGACCAGATCGAGGCCGCTGCCGTCCGGCAGGCGCATGTCGGTGAGGCACAGGTCGAACGGCTCGCGGGCCAGCAACTCGCGGGCTTCCTTGACGTTGCGGGCGCTGCGGGTGTCCAGCTTCATGCGGCCGAGAGTGATTTCCAGCAGTTCGCGGATATCCGGTTCATCGTCGACGATCAGGGCTTTTTGTCGGCTCATGCGTGCGGCTTCCGTCAGCTGAGTTTGCGCGGGTGGGCGAAGGTGATGCGGAAGCAGCCGCCGCCTTCCTCGCGATTGCGGTAGTCGATCCGTGCCTGGTTGCTCTCGCAGAGCTCGCGGGAGAGATAGAGGCCCAGGCCGGTGCCTTTGCTTTCTGTAGTAAAGAAGGGTTCGAACAGGTTGTTCAGTTTGTCCGCCGGTACGCCGGGACCGTCGTCGATGATTTCCAGCACCGGCAGGTCGCTCTCCGGGTCGCGCGCGAGGCTCAGCCAGACCTGGCCGCGCCCGTGCGCCTGGGCGCTGTAGCGAAGACCGTTCTGCACCAGGTTGCTCAGCACCTGGTTCAACTGATGTGGGTCCATGCGGGTCTGGATGTCGCCGGCACCGAGCTGCAGGTGCAGTTGGCTGTCGTTGCGCAGCCTGCCGGGGTATTCGTCGACGAACCGCTGAAGCCACTCCTTCAGGTCGAGCTGCTGCGGTTCGGCCTGGCGGCGACGGGAGAGCTGCAGGACGTTCTCGATGACCAGGTTCATCCGCTTCGACTGGTCCTGGATGATCTGCGTCAGGCGTCGGTCCGGGGCATCCAGTTCCTCTGACTCCTGCAGCAGTTGGGCGGCGTGGCTGATCGCGCCCAGCGGGTTGCGGATCTCATGGGCGATGCCGGCGGTCAGGCGGCCGAGACCGGCCAGCTTCATCTGCTGCGCCTGCTGGGCGATCTGCGAAATGTCTTCGAGGAAGATCAGCACGTGCTGGTCGTCTTCGCGGTTGAGGCTGATAAAGCTGGGTTGCACCGTCGGGCCATCCGGCACCACCTTGAGCGTCGGCGGACGGAGGCTGGGATTCAGGCGCCATTGCTTCATGCAGTGCATCAGCATCGGGCTGTGGCGGCCGAGGCTGGCGCCCTGCACGTCGTCCTGCCTGAGCAGGCCGAGGGCGGCCTGGTTGGCGAGGAGGATGGCCTGACGGCTATCGACCACAAGGATGCCGGTGCGCATGCGCTGCAGGATCAATGCGTTGAGTTCCTCCAGGTTGGCGACCGTCTCGGCGCGTTCTTCGGCCAGCGTTTCGGTCTGCTCCTGGCGCCGCACCAGGGCCTGGATCACCAGCGCGGCGGCGAAGCACAGGGTGCCGAGGCCGCCGGCCTGGACGTAGTGGTTGGTGGCGTCCGGACTGCTCAGGCTGAGGAAGAAGGTCAGGTAGAGCAGACCGAGGCTGGCCGCCGCCGCGATGACCAGGCCGATGCGCCCGCGCAGCAGGATGTTGGCAATGGCCACCGCCACCACCAGCAGGCTGCCGATGCCGCTGGGTACGCCGCCACCTGCGTAGAACAGGCCGCAAAGCATCAGCACGTCGGTGAGCGCGAGGATGAAGATCGGCAGCAATTGCCGTGACGGCGGCAGGAACAGCGCGACCAGGATGTTGAAGACCAGGTAGCACCAACTGCCGACATGGAACAGTTCAGGGTGGACGAGCTTGAGGACCTGATCTTCCAGTTCGCTGGAGATCAGCAGGACCAGTACCAGGCCGATGGTCAGGCGGTACAGGTGGTACAGACGGAGGATGCGTTGCCCCTGCTCCTCGCTCAGCCGTAGCCGTTCAGCGCGCACGGTCGCCCTGGTCCTGGCGCAGGTGCGCCTGGCTGCAATACCAGCGTTGTTCGTGGGCGAGGGCGTTGGCCTGCGGCACGTGGACGCCGCAATGGGCGCAGCGGACCATCGGCGATGCGCTCGGCTCGTCCTGCGGACGTTGCTGCTGGCGCGGAGTGGGACGGGTAAAGCGACGCCAGAGCCAGAACGCGATGGCGATCAGGGCGATCCAGAACAGGAGGCGGAAAAGGCCCATGGTGATCTCGGAGGCTGGAGAAAGCTGCAGTTTAGCCAAGCCGCCGGCTCGATCCCAGCCGGGAAGGTCCAGGCTGTGCGGCGTTTGGCGCTGGGAGAGGCATGGCGGCGGGCAAAAAGAAGGGAGGCCTGCGCCTCCCTTCGGTGTTTCGTGCGATCAGTCGAAGAGACCGAAGGTCATGTAGCTCCACCAGGAGCGGCCGGAGTCTTCGTCGTCATCGCTCTCCGGCTTCTCGTCGTCGGCGCTGTGATCCTGGTTTTCCGGCTTCAGTTCGGCGGGGATCTCCCGCTCGGCATCCTCGTACTGCTTGATCACGTCCTTGGCGGCCTGGGTTTCCATGTGCGGCGGCGGCTCGCCGCCTTCGATCAGGCCCAGGGTGGCCTTGGCCAGCCAGGAGCGGGTGTCGGCCTCGCTTTCGCGGGCGACGAACTCGCCATCCTTGAGGCTGGCGTTATCCGGATAGTTGAGCTTGAGGGTTTCCAGGCTGGTGCTGGCCAGGTCGTCGAGACCCAGGCGACGGTAGGCTTCGACCATGATCGCCAGGCCATCGCCGACGGCCGGGGTTTCCTGGAAGTTCTCCACCACGTAGCGACCGCGGTTGGCGGCGGCGACATAGGCCTGGCGCTTCAGGTAGTAGTGGCCGACGTGCACTTCGTAGGCCGCCAGCAGGTTGCGCAGGTACACCATGCGCGCCTTGGCGTCCGGGGCGTAGCGGCTGTTGGGGAAGCGGCTGGTGAGCTGGGCGAACTCGTTGAAGGAGTCGCGGGCGGCACCCGGGTCGCGCTTGGTCATGTCCAGCGGCAGGAAGCGCGCCAGCAGGCCGCGGTCCTGGTCGAAGGAGGACAGGCCCTTGAGGTAGTAGGCGTAGTCGACGTTGGGGTGCTGCGGATGCAGGCGGATGAAGCGTTCGGCGGCGGCGCGGGCGGCTTCGGGCTCCATGTTCTTGTAGTTGGCGTAGATCAGCTCGAGCTGGGCCTGCTCGGCGTAGCGGCCGAAGGGATAGCGCGATTCGAGGGCTTTCAGCTTGGTGACGGCGCTGTTGTAGCTCTTGTTGTTGAGGTCGTCCTGCGCCTGCTGGTACAGCTGGCTCTCGCTCAGGTTCTCGTCGACAGTCTCCTTGTTCGAGGAGCAGGCTGCGGTGAGGGCGAGGATGGCGATCAGCAGCAGGTGTTTCACTTGCATGGCGGCTTGCGTCCCTGGGACGGTCGGCTTGGCCTCAACCGTCTGTTATGATTGGCGCCCCAGGCACCCCCTGGGACAAAGACCCCGTATTTAACCACAGCGCGTAGCCGATTCCAAAAGCCGCGCTGAGCATCGTCTCCTACTCATGTCCGATATGATTCAACGCGCGGCCGAGGTGCCGTTCGAGCTGGGTGGCCAGCGTCTCGACCAGATCGCCGCCCAGCTTTTTCCCGAACACTCCCGCTCCCGTCTGGCCGGCTGGATCAAGGACGGACGCCTGACCGTCGACGGCGCCGTGCTGCGCCCGCGCGACATCGTCCACAGCGGCGTGCAACTCGTCCTGGAGGCCGAGCAGGAAGCCCAGGGCGAGTGGCTCGCACAGGACATCGAGCTGGAAATCGTCTACGAGGACGAGCACATCCTGGTGATCGACAAGCCCGCCGGCCTGGTGGTCCATCCGGCTGCCGGCCATCAGGACGGCACCCTGCTGAATGCCTTGCTCTACCATGTCCCGGACATCGCCAATGTGCCGCGCGCCGGGATCGTCCACCGCCTGGACAAGGACACGACCGGCCTGATGGTGGTGGCCAAGACGCTGGAGGCCCACACCAAGCTGGTGGCGCAACTGCAGGCACGGTCGGTCAGCCGCATCTACGAGGCGATCGTGATCGGCGTGATCACCTCCGGTGGCACCATCGATGCGCCGATCGGACGGCATGGCGTGCAGCGGCAGAAGATGGCGGTGGTCGACGCCGGCAAGGTGGCGGTCAGCCATTACCGCGTGCTGGAACGCTTCCGTGCGCACACCCATACCCGGGTCAAGCTGGAGACCGGGCGTACCCACCAGATCCGCGTGCACATGAGCCATATCGGCTATCCCCTGGTCGGCGATCCGGTCTACGGTGGGCGCTTCAGGATTCCCCCGGTGGCCAGCCAGACCCTGGTCCAGACTCTTCGCGAGTTCCCCCGGCAGGCGCTGCACGCGCGCTTCCTCGAACTGGATCACCCGGCCACCGGCGTGCGCATGAAGTGGGAGTCGCCGCTGCCGGAAGACTTCCTCTGGCTGCTCAGCCTGTTGCGCCAGGATCGCGAGGCGTTCGTCGGATGAACGCCTGGCTGACCCCCGACTGGCCGGCGCCGGCCCGTGTGCGGGCCTGCGTGACCACGCGCAGTGGCGGGGTCAGCCAGGCACCCTTCGACAGTCTGAACCTTGGCGCCCACGTCGACGACGATCCGCGCGCCGTGGAAGAAAACCGCCGACGCCTGACCGAGCGTCTGGAATGCCGGCCGAGCTGGTTGGACCAGGTGCACGGAGTGACGGTGGTGGAGGCCGACCCGAGCCGGGTGCTCAGGGCCGACGCCAGCTGGAGCGCGATGCCGGGCGTCGCCTGTACGATCATGACCGCCGACTGCCTGCCGGCGTTGTTCTGCGACCGCTCGGGCACCCGCGTGGCGGCGGCCCATGCCGGCTGGCGCGGGCTGGCGGCGGGCGTGCTGGAGGCGACGGTGGACAGCCTGGGCGTGCCCGGCGACGAACTGCTGGTCTGGCTGGGGCCGGCGATCGGCCCGCAGGCCTTCGAGGTCGGCGGCGAGGTCCGCGATGCATTCGTCGCTGCGCACGCCGAGGCGCGCTCGGCTTTCGTACCTAGCGCCAATCCGGGCCGCTTCATGGCCGACATCTACCGACTCGCGCGGATCCGCCTGGGCGCCCATGGCGTCACCGCCGTGCATGGCGGTGGCTTCTGCACCTTCAGCGATACCGCGCGCTTCTATTCCTACCGCCGCTCGTCGCGTACCGGCCGTTTTGCCAGCCTGGTCTGGCTCCAGGACTAGGCCCGCGCAGGTTATCCGGCGGCAACTGACCGATGTCACGGTCCGGTCGCTTGAACCGCGGAAAATCGCCCTTATCTACTGAGTCATCTCGGCGGGCTTTTCTTCATCAGGGACACCCATCGTTCCGGCCCGCTCTATAGAAGGAAGGACGACCCATGCGAATAGACCGTTTGACCAGCAAGCTGCAACTGGCGCTCTCCGACGCCCAGTCCCTGGCCGTTGGCCATGACCATCCGGCCATCGAGCCGGTGCACCTGCTTTCCGCCCTGCTCGAGCAGCAAGGCGGTTCGATCAAGCCCCTGCTGATGCAGGTCGGCTTCGATATCGCCGCCCTGCGCAGCGGCCTCAACAAAGAACTCGACGCGCTGCCGAAGATCCAGAGCCCGACCGGCGACGTGAACCTGTCCCAGGATCTCGCACGCCTGCTCAACCAGGCTGACCGCCTGGCCCAGCAGAAGGGCGACCAGTTCATCTCCAGCGAGCTGGTATTGCTGGCCGCGATGGACGAGAACACCAGGCTCGGCAAGCTGCTGCTCGGCCAGGGCGTGTCGCGCAAGGCGCTGGAGAATGCCGTGGCCAACCTGCGTGGCGGCGAAGCGGTGAACGACCCGAACGTCGAGGAGTCGCGCCAGGCGCTGGACAAGTACACCGTCGACATGACCAAGCGCGCCGAGGAAGGCAAGCTCGACCCGGTGATCGGTCGCGACGACGAGATCCGCCGGACCATCCAGGTCCTGCAGCGGCGGACCAAGAACAACCCGGTGCTGATCGGCGAACCCGGCGTCGGCAAGACCGCCATCGTCGAGGGCCTGGCCCAGCGCATCATCAACGGCGAAGTGCCGGACGGCCTCAAGGACAAGCGCCTGCTGGCCCTGGACATGGGGGCGCTGATCGCCGGTGCCAAGTTCCGCGGCGAGTTCGAGGAACGCCTGAAGGCGGTCCTCAACGAACTGGGCAAGCAGGAAGGCCGGGTCATCCTGTTCATCGACGAACTGCACACCATGGTCGGCGCCGGCAAGGCGGAAGGCGCCATGGACGCCGGCAACATGCTCAAGCCGGCTCTGGCGCGCGGCGAGCTGCACTGCGTCGGTGCTACTACCCTCGACGAGTATCGCCAGTACATCGAGAAGGATGCCGCGCTGGAGCGCCGCTTCCAGAAGGTGCTGGTGGACGAACCGAGCGAGGAAGACACCATCGCCATCCTCCGTGGCCTCAAGGAACGCTATGAAGTGCACCACGGGGTGAGCATCACCGACGGCGCGATCATCGCCGCGGCCAAGCTGTCGCACCGCTACATCACCGATCGGCAACTGCCGGACAAGGCCATCGACCTGATCGACGAGGCCGCCAGCCGCATCCGCATGGAGATCGACTCCAAGCCGGAGGAACTGGATCGTCTCGACCGTCGCCTGATCCAGCTGAAGATCGAGCGCGAGGCGCTGAAGAAGGAAGACGACGAAGCCACCAGGAAGCGCCTGGCCAAGCTGGAGGAGGATATCGTCAAGCTCGAGCGCGAATACGCCGACCTCGAGGAGATCTGGAAGTCCGAGAAGGCCGAGGTGCAGGGCTCGGCGCAGATCCAGCAGAAGATCGAGCAGGCCAAGCAGGAGATGGAGGCGGCGCGGCGCAAGGGCGACCTCGAGAGCATGGCGCGCATCCAGTACCAGACCATCCCGGACCTGGAACGCAGCCTGCAGATGGTCGACCAGCACGGCAAGACCGAGAACCAGTTGCTGCGCAACAAGGTGACCGACGAGGAAATCGCCGAAGTGGTTTCCAAGTGGACCGGTATCCCGGTGTCGAAGATGCTCGAGGGCGAGCGCGAGAAGCTGCTGCGCATGGAGCAGGAGCTGCATCGGCGAGTGATCGGCCAGGACGAGGCGGTAGTCGCCGTGTCCAACGCCGTGCGCCGTTCGCGCGCCGGCCTCGCCGATCCGAACCGGCCGAGCGGCTCGTTCCTCTTCCTCGGCCCGACCGGGGTGGGCAAGACCGAGTTGTGCAAGGCGCTGGCCGAGTTCCTCTTCGATACCGAGGAGGCGCTGGTGCGGATCGATATGTCCGAGTTCATGGAGAAACACTCGGTGGCCCGCCTGATCGGCGCGCCTCCGGGCTACGTCGGCTTCGAGGAAGGCGGCTACCTGACCGAGGCGATCCGCCGCAAGCCTTACTCGGTGGTGCTGCTGGACGAGGTGGAGAAGGCCCATCCGGATGTATTCAACATTCTCCTCCAGGTGCTCGAGGACGGACGCCTGACCGACAGTCACGGGCGTACGGTGGACTTCCGCAACACCGTGGTGGTGATGACCTCCAACCTCGGTTCGGCACAGATCCAGGAGCTGGCCGGCGACCGCGAGGCGCAACGTGCCGCAGTGATGGACGCGGTCAATGCGCACTTCCGTCCGGAATTCATCAACCGGATCGACGAAGTGGTGGTATTCGAGCCGCTGGCTCGCGAGCAGATCGCCGGCATCGCCGAGATCCAGCTCGGTCGCCTGCGCAAGCGCCTGGCCGAGCGCGAGCTGAGCCTGGAACTGAGCCAGGAGGCGCTGGACAAGCTGATCGCCGTCGGCTTCGACCCGGTCTATGGCGCACGCCCGCTGAAGCGGGCCATCCAGCGCTGGATCGAGAACCCGCTGGCGCAACTGATCCTGGCCGGCAAATTCGCGCCGGGTGCCAGTATCTCGGCGAAGGTGGAAGGCGACGAGATCGTCTTCGCCTGACCTCTTCGTGGACGGACAGGGAAAGCCCCGCTTCGGCGGGGCTTTTTCATGGGCGTCCGGTAGGAGCGAGAGCGCTGCCGCATGCAGTGGAAGGGCCGTTTTGCCGCTCGTGGAAAAAGAAGAAAAACTTTTTGGATCAGAGGGTTGACATGCCCGCGCGCATCCGTAAAATGGCGCGCCTCTGAGACGCGAATCCAGCAACACCGGAAGCGTCCAGGGTTGGAAGAAAGACGTTCCGCGATAGCTCAGTCGGTAGAGCAAATGACTGTTAATCATTGGGTCCCTGGTTCGAGTCCAGGTCGCGGAGCCAACTTCCAATCGGGGTATAGCGCAGTCCGGTAGCGCGCCTGCTTTGGGAGCAGGATGTCGGGAGTTCGAATCTCTCTACCCCGACCACCTCATACTTGGGTCGTTAGCTCAGTCGGTAGAGCAGTTGGCTTTTAACCAATTGGTCGTAGGTTCGAATCCTACACGACCCACCATATTCAAGACGAAAAAGCCCACCTGCGAAGGTGGGCTTTTTCGTTTCTGTACCCTTATTTTCCGAATGCTGGCCTGTGGGAAGGAGGAGGGGCCGCTCTTCCAGCCCTGTTTCTCCGACGCCTGGCCTTCCCGCATGGCATTCATCGAGCGTCTGGAGGCGGCGGGCCCTGAGGCCCGGCCGCTCCATCGAACAGGAAGCCTCCCGGTACGGGTACCGGGAGAATCGATTCACAGGTTGTAGTGGCGACCTATCATTGGAACGGTCGCCGCAGCCCCGTATACCGAGTTCCAGGACTGCCAGCCAAAATTGATGCCGATCAGTCCGCCATGGATCTGGTTGGGGATTTGTGGCTCCAGCCTGCCGCTGGCCGAAGAACCCATGACATTCCCCTGGTTCCAGGCGACCAGGCCGCCCAGCAGACCCGAGCCTCCGACCTTGCCGGAAGCGGAAGCGCCGCTGATGGTGGCGGTGCTGAAGCCCACCAGCCCGCCAATATAGCTATCGTAGCCCGCCGTCACATCGCCGCCGGCCGAGGCCCCCAGGATGAGAGCCTGCCAGCCCTCCAGGGAGCCGACCAGTCCGCCGGCCCTGATCCCGGCGCCTCCGCTCACCGCACCGCTGGCCTTGGCGGAGCGGATCGAGGTGTTTTCACCGCGGCCGACCAACCCTCCCAGGTTGTGGCCGGTCTTGTCGTTCACGATTCCATGACTGCTGGCGAGCATCAGCGAACCTCGCAGGTCACTGCCGATCAACCCGCCGATGGCCCTGGAACCACTGGCGCTGACGTTGCCCGAAGCCGAGACGTTCGTCAGCGAGGCGGCATCGTTATAGCCGACGAGTCCGCCGACGCGACTGCCCTTGCCCCCGGTGACATTGCCGGATGCCGCCAGGGTGCTGTGGTTGCCGCCCCGGTTGTGGCCGATCAGCCCTCCCACGTCACTGTTCGCCCCTGCGTTTACCCACCCGGAGGCCTTCAGGTTGGAATGATTGCCGCCGAGGTTGGACCCTATCAGGCCACCCAGGGTTTTGCCGCTGCCGTCGGTGACTTCGCCACTGGCGGAGCCGTTGATGACGGAGCCGTACAGGTTTTCTCCGAGCAGACCGCCAACCGCTTCTGCTCCGCGGGTAGCGACATTGCCCTTGGCGGAGGCATTGACCAGCGAGGCATTGGCGTTGAGACCGATCAGGCCGCCGGCCTGGAGCAGCGACCCACCACTCAGGTTGCCGCTGGCACTGACGTTGGCCAGATTGCCTGCCTGGTTGTGGCCGATCAGGCCTCCCAGGTAGCGACCGTCTTGCAGGCTGACATCGCCATGGGCGCTGGCGTTGTTGATGGCCGCGTTCAGGTTCCGGCCGATCAGCCCGCCCAGTGCTTCCGCGTCTGTGCCCCGGACCTTGCCGCTGGCCGTGGCGTGGGCGATACCACTGTTTACGTTGAGGCCGATGAGCCCTCCGTACAGGCCGTGCTGTCCGTTGCCTGAGACGTCGACGGAGGCGGATACGTCCGCCAGTCCGCCGGCGGAGCTGTATCCGACCAGTCCTCCCAGGTTCATTCCGTGACCGCTCAGCGACAGCGTTCCCTGACTGCCGCTGCTGCGGATGAGGCCGCCGCGGTTCCTGCCTACCAGGCCCCCCGCGCCGTAGTGGCTGGCATGGTCCTTCAACTGGCCGGAGATGGCAAAATCGGCCCGGCTGTTGGAGATGCTGGCCACGCCCCTGGCTGTGCTGATGTTTTCGGCTGCGAGTCCGCCCAGAGCATAGGTGTGGCGGTTGCCGACCAGCGTGCCGCTGGCGCTGGCGTTGTCGATACTGCCCAGGTTCAGTGCGACCAGCCCGCCGAGGCTGTTCAGCTTCGAGGCCGCGGCGATACGGATGTCGCTGGCGTTCACATTGTCGATGCGACCGAGGTTGACGGCGGCCAGGCTACCGACCTGGACGTTGTAGTGGGTGGCCTGTGCTCCATCGGCGGAAATGCGTTCCAGGTTCAGGTTGCGGAGGGTGCCCCGGTTGACGCTGAACAGGCCGGAGTAGGCGCCGGTGCCGTAGACGGCGAGATTATCGATGGTGTTGCCCAGGCCGTCGAAGGTACCGCCGAAGGCGCTCGCGTTGCCTATCGACAGGAAGCTGGAGTTGCCGCCTGCGATTCGATTGCCGAGGACATAGCTGCCGCCCAGGTCCCTATCGATGCCGCGCAACTGCTGCAGGTCCTGGATCACGCTGTAGTCCCGCCCATTGGCGCGGAATCCTGCGTTCTTGCCGGACAGGGTGATCCGGGTGCCTTCGGCCAGGGCATAACCCTTGTCCGAATTGAATTCGACCCGGGCTCCCTGGCCAGTGAGAGAGAGGCTGTCGTCGATACGGAGAGGGCGCTGCCCGGCATTGAGAGTAAGGCTGGCGTTTTCCCCCTGGGCCGTCAGCGCGCCATTGATCCTGAGGTCCCCGCGCTCGGCGGTTAGCGTCAGGCCGTTGCCGCTGTCCCAGGACAGCGGCGCGCCGACATGCGCGTTGCCCCGGGTGGCGACCACTTCGACGTTGCTTGTGGAAAGGTTGCGGGCCAGGGTATCGGCATGCAACGTCGGGCCTTTTCCCGCGCTGCTTGGATTCGCCAGGCCGGAACCGACATTCTCGTTGCTCCGGGCCTGAACGGTACGTGACCTGACGTTGGTGGCGGAGTTGCCGAAGACCTTGTTACCGCCGGTCTGGACCTGCACGACATGCACATTGCCGGCGTCGGCGGCGATATCGGGTAGCGTCTGGACCTGGACGATGCTGGAGCCATTGGCGCCTGGGCTCAGGTTGGGGAGAGTCTGGGTCTGGACGACATCGATTCCGCTGACGCCGGGGCCGATGTTGGCACCGCTCTGGCTCTGCACGATTGTGACGCCATTGACGCCCGAGCCGATGCTGGGGCCGCTCTGGCTCTGCACGACGCTGATGCCACTCGCGCCTGAACCGATATTTGCGCCATTCTGGCTTTGCACAACGGTGATGCCACTTGCGCCAGAACCGATATTGGCACCGTTCTGGCTCTGCACGACAGTCACGCCATTGACGCCCGAGCCGATATTGGGGCTGTTCTGGCTCTGCACGACGCTGATGCCACTCGCGCCGGCGCCGATATTGGCGCCATTCTGGCTTTGCACGACGCTGATGCCATTGGCGCCCGAGCCGATGTTGGCGCCGCTCTGGCTCTGCACTGCGGAGGTACCGTTGGCGCCGGCGGCGAGGTCGACGGCCGGCTGCTGCTGAACGATGGTCACGCCGTTGCTATCGGACGCATTGGCCCCGGCTGGGCCCTGCGCTACATGGACCTGGCCGGAACCATCACCGGCAGCGTTTGCCTGGCCGACAGCGGCTACGCTGACCTCGTGCGAGAGAATCCTCCAGGTGCCGGTTGCGCCCTGGTCGGCATGGGTGTCCACCTGCGCGGTTCGCTGTATCTCGACGTTCGCGCCCTGGTTCAGCACCAGGCCGCCATTGCCTCCGCCGATGGCGCTGGCGTCCTGCTTGCCGGCCACCCGCACGGTCCCCTGTTCGCCGCCGTCGAGGACGATGCGTCCTTCCGCGCTGCGTAGCGTCCTGGCCTCGAGAGTGCCCTGGTTGTTGACGACGGTCTTGAGCAGGCTGTCGGCGCTGCGGGCGCTCATCAGCACCTGGCCGCCATCGGCGCGGATGAGGCCGCCGTTGTGTGCGAGAGCGTCGACCGAGCCCTTGTCCACCTGCAGGTTGAGCAGGCCGTCGCCGTCGAAATTGAGGTTGATGCCCTGGCCTGCGCCCAGGGCCACGTCGCCGAGTTGCGCCTGGATCACGCCGTCGTTGCTGACCCGGGCGCCCAGCAGGGCGATGCTGCCGCCTTCGCTGGCTTGCAGGCTGCCGGCATTGCTTACGGTTGCGCCGGAGTCGCCGGAGAACTGGTAGTTGCCGGCGAGGAAGTCCCTGTCGGCCAGGTCCAGGGTGGAAGCCACCAGGCCGCCTACATTGACCTGGGCGGACTTGCCGAAGACCACGCCGTTGGGATTGACCAGGAAGACCTTGCCGTTGGCATCTATCCGCCCCTGGATATCGCTGCCGTTGCGGCCGATCACCCGGTTCAGGGCGACGGCGTCCTGGCCCGGCTGGTGGAAGCTGACCCGCTCATCGGCACGGACGCTGAACTCGTTCCAATTGGTGATCAGCTTGTGGCTCTGCTGGTCGATGACCATATGCCGGCCATCGGTGGATGTCTGGAATCCGGCATCGCCTGAAACGACCGTGGCGCCGCTGGGCAGGGCGAAGGCGGGGGCCTGGCAGAACAGGCCGAGCAGTGACGCTCCGGCGACTACGAGCGCCTTGCCGCGTCCGCTCTTGCTGCGCCGACGGGTACCTTCGCTTGCGACGTTCCAACAGCCTGTGGCCTGGTTCCAGACCAGCGTATAGCTCTTGTTCATGGCTTTTCCTTTCAGTGGGGCCCGCCGGCATGGCGGGCGGGAGCTTGCTCAGAAGTAGCGGGTCGCTTGCAACCACAGCCGGGGAGTGCGCTCGGGCTCGATGTTGTTTTCCTGGCTCAGGGGCCAGGCGGCGGTCAGGCTGACCTGGTGATCCGTTCCGTACCAGGTTGCGCCGCTGCCGACGGCGGCCATGCGGTTGCGATTGCCTTCCGTGGTGTTGGGGTGCTTGAGGAATTTCACCGCGCCCTGGTCGACGAACGAACTCAGCTGCCAGCCCGGAGCCAGGCTGTAGCGCAGCTCCGCACTGGCTTGCCAGCCTTCGTCGCCGTAGCCCTTGTAGCTGCCCAGGGGGAACGCCCGAACGCCGTAGGGGCCGCCCATGTCGAACTGTTCCGCGCTGTCGAGGTTGCCGCCGCTCCACTGGGCGTTGAGTTGGGCGAACAACTGCAGGCGGTCGCCCAGGTGCTGCAGGCGTACGGCGTTGAGCATGATCTTGTCGAAGCTGCCGGCGGTACCGATGGTGTAGCGGTCCAGCAGCCGCTCTTCGCCGGAGTCGATGGCGAGCTGGCCGTGGGCATAGGCCAGCGAGAAGCCGCTCTGTCCACCGCCGAACAAGCGGTCCTGGGCGTTTCCGCTGATGCTGGCGGTCCACAGGCGGATCTCCTTGCGGCTATGCCTCCCGGTACGCTCCTGGTCATCGCGAAGTCGCTTGTTTTCATATTGCAACTGGGTGGACAGGCTTAAGCTGCGGCTACGCAGCAGGGGCTGGCTGACGAACAGACTGTCGGTAATGGCCCGGCCATGGGCGTCCAGGCGCGAGAAATCGCGTACCAGTCGATAGGTCGTCTCGGCGTGGGCCAGTCCGATGCGCGTGCCTCGGGAACCAAGGGGCAGTTGATAGGCTGCACGGTAGTAGCGTTGGTGCCGGTCGCTGCCCAGCAGGCTCAGTCTCGCCTGGTCGCCCAGTCGCAGCGGGCTGTTGAAGTCGAGGGTGGTTCCCAGGCGATATTCCCCCATGTAGCGGCCGCCATAGTTGTCTGCCTCCAGCCTGCCGCCGACCAGCGGGCCGGGGCGGGCCTCGACGCGCAAGTCCGTGGTTCCCTGCGCCTGGCCCGGCAGCAGGGTGCCTTTGGCCTGGAGGCCGGGAATGTCGCTCAGGAGCAGAAGCGCACGCTCCAGCTCCGAGCCCTGGACCGCGGTATCTCGTTCGAGTGCGCTCAAGGGGCGGAGTAGAACGCGGTCCAGCGTTCGGGACGTGTTGTGCAGTTCGATCCTGCCGTAGCGTCCCTCGAGCACTTCGATGCGTACCGTTCCATCCTGGATTTCCTGTGCCGGGAGGAAGGCGCGCGCCAGCACATATCCCTTTTCCTGATAGAAATCGCCGATGCGGGCGGCGGCGGCGTGCAATTGGCTCAGATTGAGTTCCTGGCCCGGCAGGTCGTGCAGGAGCGCCAGCAGGCATCGATCGTCGAACTGCCTGTTGCCGCTGAGTTGGAAGCGCTTGACCAGCACCGTCGGGCCGCCCTCTTCGGCAGCCCGTGATACGCCGTCCTCGGGGCTGGGGCGCTCGGCGTCCAGTTCCACCGGCGCGGGCAGGTTCAGGCGTCGGCTTTCCACGTCACGCAGCGCCTGCCCCGCATCCGGGGCGGCATTGGCAAGGCAGGACGACAACATGGCCATTCCCATGAGGCCCGTACGGAGCAGCGGTCCGGCCCTGAGGGATGGAACAATCGAAGTGGAACTGCCGGAAGGTTTTGGAGAGGGAGGTGGGAAAGAAAGGCTAGCCTGGTTACGCGGAAAAGCTGGATGCATGGTCAATCGGCCCGGAGCGCGGTTCTTGCAGAGAAAAGAAGCCGATATCCGCAGGCATGTGCAGAACGATCGGTTTCAAGGCGGAGAATCGAGTGGGCGATAGCCTGAGGCGAGGCTGAAACGGCGACAATCGTAGTTTTCTGGCTTTGGCCGGTAGAACTTCTTGGTTTTCGTAGGGGACTGGGAGGACTGCTGTAGGAAAAACTCCGGTGATAATGGGCTCGGCAGCGGAAGCGGCGGAAACAGTGGGGCGGAAGTAGCGGCTGAGCGCGACTCCGTATCGCGACCGTGGCGGTCATGATCAAAGGGCCTGTCCGACTATCGCCCGCCGTTCGGTCTGGCGGCTGGAGCATGGGCAGGACGCAGCGCTAGAATGCCGTTCTCGGTTTAAGGGCCCTCTCAGGCTGAGCATCAACGGAGTGTGTCTTTCGGTTCTTTTTCGTGGCGTTCACCCATGACCGGCACCAAGCCCACAACGCCCGTAGCCCGCTATTTCCACCAAGAGGCGCAACGGCGCGGCTATGTGCTGGACGCAGCCCAGGGCAATGCCATTCTTCATCTCGATCGATTGGCGGAGCGCTTGCGTCGAGGTCCGTCGCTATTCCGGCAAGCGCCGCGCAGCCTCTACCTGTGGGGGCCGGTCGGGCGCGGCAAGAGCTGGCTGATGGATGGCTTCTTTCGCAGCGCCGATTTGCAGGGCCTGCGCCGGACGCATTTCCATGCGTTCTTTCGCCGGCTTCATGACGGTATGTTCCGCCGCCAGGGGCGGCCCGATGCCCTGGGCGGTGCGCTCGACGAACTGCTAGGAGACTGCCGGCTGCTTTGCTTCGACGAATTCCATGTCCACGACATTGGCGACGCGATGCTGATAACACGCCTGTTCAGGGAGCTGTTCCGCAGGAAGATCACCCTGGTCTGCACCTCCAACTACGCGCCGCGGCAACTGCTGCCCAATCCGCTCTACCACGAACGCTTCCTGCCGGCGATCCGGTTGATCGAGACGCGCATGGAAGTGCTGGAAGTAGCCGGCGCCCGGGACTACCGGACGATTTCGCCGCGGCAGGAGATCGCTTCCGGTTATGCCAGCGGCGGGTATTGCTGGCCAGCCTCATGCGCTTGCCTGGACGAGCTGGGCTTGTCCGCGCCCGAGCCCTCGCAACGCGTGACCCTGCAAAGCGGCGCGAGGACGTTGCAGGCGCGCGCGGTGTGCGGCGACCTGGTGTGGTTCGCCTTCGCCGACCTTTGCGAGGCGCCAACCGCGGTGATGGACTACCTTGCCCTCGGCGAACGCTTCTCTACCTGGGTGCTGGAGGGCGTACCGCCGATGGCGCGCTGTTCGGTCGCCGCCCAGCAGCGCTTCATCAATCTCGTCGACGTCCTTTACGACAATGACCGGCGTTTTTTCCTGAGTGCCGAAAAGGCGCTGCCGGACCTGGTCGAGGGCAGCGACCTGCCTGCGGACATGCAGCGTACCGCCAGTCGGCTGGCGCAGTTGCGCCAGCTTCGCTGTTGAAGGAACGCCCCGCGCCGACGGCAAACGGGGCGTAATGGCTCAGTGCAGCTTGAGGCGTGGCTCGGTGCTGCGCAGGCGGCCGCTAAGCATCAGCATCGCGGTGCGCAGCGGACCGTACAACGCCATCTGGTGCATGCGGTATAGCGATACGTAGAACATCCGCGCCAGCCAGCCTTCGAGCATGACGCTACCCATCAGATTGCCCATCAGGTTGCCGACCGCGCTGAAGCGCGACAGCGAGATCAGCGAACCGTAGTCGCGGTAGTGATATTCGCCCAGCGGCTTGCCTTCGAGACGGGCACGCAGCGATTTCACCAGCAGCGAGGCCTGCTGGTGCGCGGCCTGGGCGCGTGGCGGCACGTTGCGCGGTTGCTCTCCCGGTTGCGCCGGCTGGGGACAGGCGGCGCAGTCGCCGAAGGCGAAGATGTCGTCGTCGCGGGTGGTCTGCAGGGTCGGGCGGACCACCAGTTGGTTGATACGGTTGCTTTCCAGGCCGTCGAGTTCCTTGAGGAAGGCCGGAGCCCGGATGCCCGCCGCCCACACCTTGAGCGTCGCCGGGACGAATTCGCCGTCGCCGGTCCAGAGGCCGTCCGCATCTACCTTGCTCACCGCGGAGCCTGTCATCACCCGTACGCCGAGCTTGCTCAGGGTCTGGTGTACCGGCTGGCTGATACGCTCGGGCAGCGCCGGCAGCACCCGCGGGCCGGCTTCGACCAGGCTGATGTGCAGGTCTTCCGGGCGGATCCGGTCGAGCCCGTAGGCGGCCAGCATCTGCGCGGCGTGGTGCAGTTCCGCAGCCAGTTCGACGCCGGTGGCGCCGGCGCCGATGATGGCGATACTCACTGCGTTGTTGTTCGCGTCGTGCCCGGTATGCGCACGCAGGTACTGGCCGAGTAGTTGTCGGTGGAAGCGTTCGGCCTGGGCGCGGGTATCGAGGAAAATGCAATGTTCCGCAGCGCCCTCGGTGCCGAAGTCGTTGGTGGTGCTGCCGACAGCGATCACCAGGGTGTCGTAGGCGATGTCGCGCTCGGGAACCAGTTCAACGCCATTCTCGTCCACCAGTGCGGCCAGGCGGACCCGCTTGCCGGCGCGATCCAGGCCCTGCATGCGGCCGAGCTGGAATTCGAAGTGGTTCCACTTCGCCTGGGCGACGTAGTTCAGCTCGTCCTCGGAGGAGTTGAGCGAGCCGGCAGCGACTTCGTGCAGCAGGGGTTTCCAGATGTGGGTGAGGTTGGCGTCGACCAGGGTGACCTGGGCCTTGCCGCGTTTACCCAGGGTGCGGCCGAGACGGGTGGCGAGCTCCAGCCCGCCGGCGCCGCCGCCGACGATCACGATGCGATGGGACATGTGGATATCTCATAGTGGGAATTCCGTGAGGCGGTCGTCGGGAGCGTGGCTCGACCGGACGACTCAGGCCAGGTAGCTGAGGAGGCGGCTGAGCAGGCCCAGGCCGATGACCACGGCGAGCAGGACGAACATCAGGAACCACGGGCGGAACGGCGCACGCTCGACCTGGTGCAGCGGCGAGGCGAGGTACTGCTCGACCTTCTGCTGGTCTTCGGGGCTCAGTCGGCTGGACATGGCAGGCCTCCGTTTTCGATGTCGGTCATTCTAGACAGACAGGGGGCTCGATCACCAGCGGATCGTCGAGGCGGATCACTCCGCTGCCGATCACCCGCGCGGTGATGCCGCCCTGTTCGCGCACGCTCTTCAGTGTGCGGTGGTCGATGTGCTTTTCCAGGCGTCCGCAGGGTTGGTACCAGCCAGTGGTTTCCAGCAGCGCGCCGCCGAGGCGGAAGCGACGGTCCTTCAGGCTGAGCAGGTTGATGCCGGCGACGGCGATGTTGCGGCGCATCTCGTTGGGCAACAGCGGCCTGCCCAGCAGGGTACCGAGGGCCTCGATGTGTTCCCACTGCACCAGGGTGACCTGGCGCGGCGGGTGCGGGTGGTCGCCTGTCAGTCCCAGGCCGCGCCGTGCCTCCACCGCCTCCAGTTCCTGGATCGGCGCGCGGCTGCCGGAGCGCACGCCGATCCACTTCACCCGCCCTTCGCTCACAGGCCTACCCCGGCGTCGAACAGGATGCTGCGGCCGAGGTTGGCGCGCAGGAATTCGGGGGCGCCGGAGTGAGCGAAGAGCACCCGGGCAAAGGTCGGACCGACCATCGACAGAGAGCGCCAGCCTTGGCGCAGGTATTCGGTGGGCGGCGGGAAGGGCGTATTGAAATCGGGCACCGCGCGCTTCAGGTTGACGAAGGCCAGCAGGTCCAGTTCGCCGTGGTCGATGCCGCGCTCGCTATAGTTGTGCGCCTTCTTGCGCAGGGTTGGCGCCAGTCGTGCCTGCAGCTCGGCGGCGGCGATCCGTTGTGGCCGCTCTTCGCGTCGGATCAGTTGGCGCAGGCTGACGGCCTGGCGGCGACGGGTCAGTTCCTCGCGCCACTCCTCATTCAGCCGGCGACCTTCATCGAGGACGAAGAACACCTCGAAGCCGGCACCCTTGAACAGGACGTCCGGCGGCTGTTCCCCGGGGGCGGCGAAATCCTCCTGGCGATAGGGCACGTTGAGGGCCTCGAGGAAGCGCTGGCAGACCCAGCGCTCGCGGTCCCATTTACGTGCGTTGGAGAGGAAGTCGTTGGCTTGTTCGGCCTGACGGGTGAGCAGGCGCAGATAATCCGCTTCGTTCATGGGCTCAGCTTAGTCTGCCGGCGGGCCCGCTTTCCAGCCCACAGGCGCTCCGGCCGCGACAATCCGTCCCGGAGCGCGCCAGCGGCGAGGCTCGGTGTACACTGCCGTTTCCCTTGGGCCGGAGCCGTTCCGATGCAACTTCGCAGCGTCATCGCCGCCGATCACCCGGCACTCTTCGCGCTATGGTCGCGAACGCCAGGTATCCGCCTCCGTGCGGAGGACGCCTATCCCTTCTTCCTCGCCTACCTTCAACGCAACCCCGGGCTGAGCCTGCTGGTCGAAACCGAAGGGGAGGTGATCGCCTGCCTGATGGCCGGGCATGACGGTCGCCGTGGTTACCTCCAGCACCTGGTGGTCGATCCCGGTTATCGAGGGCTGGGGCTGGCGCGGCGGATGCTCGACGAGGTGTTGGCACGCCTGGCGAGGGAGGGGATCGGCAAATCCCATGTCTTCGTCCTGGATGCCGCCGAGGAGGCACAGGCATTCTGGCGAGCCCAGTCGGACTGGGAGCGGCGCAAGGACATCCAGGTATTTTCCACTCGGGAGGGACACGCGTGAAACGACTGCATTGGGTTCTGCTGGCCATGCTGCTGCCCGGCCTGGCGCTGGCCGTGGAGAAGGGCTCCACCCTGGAGCCCTGGACGTTGCAGGACCAGTTCGAAAAGGCGCACTCGCTGGACGACTCCACCCGGGTCCTGCTGGTGGCGCGGGACATGGACGGCTCGAAGCTGGTCAAGGCGGCGCTGGCGGAACGCCCAAAGGGCTACCTGGAGGCACGCCACGCGCTGTTCCTGGCGGACATCAGCCGCATGCCGGCGCTGATTTCCCGGCTTTTCGCGGTGCCGGCCATGCGTGACTACAGTTATCCGGTGCTGCTCGATCGCGACGCGGCCATCGCTTCTCGCTATGCCTCGGACGAGGGCAAGGTCCTCTGGGTCAGGCTGGAGCAGCGCCGCGTGTTGGAAACCCGCCAGTTGGATTCGCCGGTGGCCCTGCGCATCGCCCTGGAACAACTGCAGCCGTGATCGCTGCCGAATTGCTGTCGGCGGAAAGCCTGGAACTGGGCTGGGCCATCTATGCGCCGGTGCTGCTGCTCGCCGCCTGGCGCGCGCCCTGGGTCGAGCTGGTCAGCGATACCCGCCGCCAGCACCTGGTGTTCGGTACCATGCTCGGGCTGTTCCTGCTCTGGCTGGTGCGCCGGGACTTCGAGTCGGGACTGTCCTTCCATTTCATCGGTATGACCGCCGTCACCTTGCTGCTCGACTGGCCGCTGGCGATCGTGGTGGGGCTGGTGGCGCAACTGGGCTTGTGCCTGCTCGGCCGCCAGGATTGGCTGGCGATCGGCGTCAACGGCGTGCTGCTGGTGGCGATCCCCGCGCTGATCGCGGAGCTGGCGGCGTTGTTCGTGGAAAAGCGCCAGCCGCGCAACCTGTTCGTCTACATCTTCTGCTGCGGTTTCTTCCCGGCGGCCCTCACCGCGGTGGTGGTCCTGCTGCTCGGCCTTGGCGTGGTCTGGATCGACGGCCTTTTCCCGATGCCGCCCTGGCTGGAGGACTTCGCCGGTTACCTGTGGCTGATCATGTTCCCCGAGGCCTTCATCAACGGCACGGTGATCACCGGCCTGGTGGTCTACTACCCGGAGTGGCTGGAAACCTTCAATCGCACGCGCTACCTGCAGGCGCCCTGGAAGGACGAAGAGCGCAAGCCCTGATGACCAGTCATTCGCCAGGTTCATGGCGGGCGGCGGCTGACTTGCGTCAGTGTTTCGGACGAAGCCGGCCGCGATCCTGCCGTTTTCCCAGGTGAGGAGCGGAACATGGGTGTCCATGAATGGGCCCGAGAGGGCCTGCGAGAGTTGCTGTCGAAGAGCGACGAGGCGGACCGGGCAATGCGCCTGCGCGCGTTGCTCAGCGCAATCGTCGAACTGAACCGGGCGGAGCGCGATGCTGGCGACCTGGCCAGCGAACTGCAGTTTCTTGCGGAGAATCTCGACGACCAGCGCGACTACGCTTTCATGCGCCCCTGAAGGAACGGGCCAGCCGGATTGGCTGGCCCGTTGCGTTCAATGCTCGCGAGGCGGCAGGTCGGCGGAGAAGATGTCGTCTTCCAGGGTGTCGCCGGGGATCGCATGTTCCTCGGCGGCCCAGGCGCCGAGATCGATCAGCTTGCAGCGGTCGGAGCAGAAGGGGCGGTACTTGTTGTCGCTTTTCCATTCGACGGGCGCGCCGCAGGTCGGGCACTCCACGGTCAGGGGCTGGCTCATGCTCGGCCTCCTCGCAAGGTCAGGTAGAAGGCGTGCAGTCGCTCGACTTCACGCTGCAGGTGGGACAGGTCGCCGTCGTTGACCAGCACGTCGTCGGCGTGCTTCAAGCGCTCGTCGCGCCGGGCCTGGGCCTGGAGGATCGAGCGCACCTGCTCCTCGGAGACCTTGTCGCGAAGCATGGTGCGCTGTAGTTGCAGATGTTCCGGGGTATCCACCACCAGCACGCGGTGGGTCATCTGGCGCTGGCCGGACTCCACCAGCAGCGGCGAGACCAGGATGGCATAGGGCGATTCGGCCCTGGCCAGGTACTGGACGATCTCCGCGCCGATCAGCGGGTGCAGCAATTGCTCCAGCCAGCGCCGTTCCTCCGGCGCCTGGAAGATCCGCTCGCGCAAGGCGGCGCGGTCGAGCTGGCCATCGGGCAGGAGGATGCCGTCGCCGAAGCGTTCGACGATCTTCGCCAGGGCCGGACGCCCCGGCTCCACCACCCAGCGGGCGGCATGGTCGGCGTCCACCAGGTGGACGCCGAGGGAAATGAAATGCTCGGCGGCTGCGCTCTTGCCGCTGCCGATACCGCCCGTGAGGCCTAGTATCCAGGGTTGGGTCATTTGAATCCGGCGAATTGCAGATAGGTCCGGGTTATTTGATCACCCCAGAGCAAAGCAATCCACCCGGCAATCGCCAGATAGGGACCGAAAGGGATCGGCGTGCCGCTTTCGGCGTTGCGCAGGCGCAGCATGATCACCCCGAGGATCGCCCCGACCAGCGACGACAGCAGGATGGTCAGCGGCAGGATCTGCCAGCCGCCCCAGGCACCGAGCATGGCCAGCAGCTTGAAGTCGCCGTAGCCCATGCCCTCCTTGCCGGTCACCAGCTTGAACAGCCAGAACACCGACCACAGGCTCAGGTAGCCGAACACCGCGCCGAACAGCGCATCGTCGAGGCTGGCGAAGAGGCCGAAATGGTTGGCGATCAGGCCCAGCCAGAGCAGCGGTAGCACCAGCACGTCCGGCAGCAGTTGGTGATCGGCATCGATCAGGCTCATCGCCAGCAGACCCCAGGTCAGCAGGAGCATCGCGCCCGCCTGCCAGGTGAAGCCGAAATGCCAGGCGACGTAGCCGGAAAGCAGCGCGGTGGCCAGTTCCACCAGGGGGTAGCGTTTGCCGATGGCGGCCTTGCAGGACGAGCACTTGCCGCCCAGCGCCAGGTAGCTGACCAGCGGGATGTTTTCCCAGGGGCGGATCTCGTGGCCGCAGCGCGGGCACGCCGAATTCGGCAGCACCAGGTTGTAGGTCGCCTGCTTGGGTTCCGGCTCCAGCCCGAGCGCTTCGCGGGCCTCGGCCTTCCAGTTGCGCTCCATCATCTTCGGCAGGCGATGCACGACGACGTTGAGGAAGCTGCCAACCAGCAGGCCAAGGAGGATAGCGCACAAGACAAAGGCCAGCGGATGGCTGGCCAGGTAGTCGAGGAGGGTCATTTAGACGACGTTGCCCAGCTGGAAGATCGGCAGGTACATGGCGATGATCAGGCCACCGACCAGGACCCCGAGGACCGCCATGATCATCGGTTCCATCAGCGCGGTCAGGTTGTCCACGGCATTATCCACTTCCTGCTCGTAGAAGCCAGCGACCTTGGCCAGCATGTCGTCCAGCGCGCCCGACTCCTCGCCGATGGCGGTCATCTGGATGGCCATGCTGGGGAAGATGTTGGTGGTGCGCATGGAGAAGTTCAGCTGCATGCCGGTGGACACGTCCTGCTTGATCTTGCCCACCGCGTCCCTGAACACCACGTTGCCGGTGGCGCCGGAAACCGAGTCGAGGGCTTCCACCAATGGCACGCCGGCGGCGAAGGTGGTCGACAGCGTCCGCGCGTAGCGTGCCACGGCGGATTTGTAGAGGATGGCGCCGACGATAGGCAGCTTCAGTACCGTTCGGTCGGTGGCGTCGCGGAACTTCTCCGAACGCTTGTAGGCGTGGTTCAGCAGGAAGCCGGCGCCGCCCATCATCAGCAGTACCAGGAGCCACCATTCCTGAAGCACGTTGGAGATATTGATGACCATTTGGGTGAAGGCCGGCAGTTCGGCGCCGAAGCCCTCGAACACCGACTGGAACTGCGGCACCACCTTGATCAGTAGGATCGCCGAAACGATGATGGCGACGACGATCACCGCGATCGGGTAGGTCATGGCCTTCTTGATCTTGGCCTTCAGCGCCTCGGTCTTTTCCTTGTAGGTGGCGACCCGGTCGAGCAGGGTTTCCAGGGCGCCGGATTGTTCGCCGGCGTCCACCAGGTTGCAGTAGAGCGAGTCGAAGTACTGCGGCTTCTTGCGCAGCGAGTTGGCCAGGCTGTTGCCGCCGGCAACTTCCTGCTTGATCTCCTCCACCAGCTTGCGCATGTTCGGATTGTCGAAGCCTTCGCTGATGATGTCGAACGACTGCAGCAGCGGCACGCCGGCGGCCATCATGGTGGACATCTGGCGGGTGAACAGGGCGATGTCCATAGGCTTGATCTTCTTCCCCGCCCCCAGCAGGGAAATGCCTTTCTTGCGGACCTTGACCGGCGTGATGCCCTGCTTGCGCAGTTGCGCCTTGACCAGGGTCGGGTTCTGGCTGGACAGCTCGCCCTTGACCTTGGTGCCTTTCTTGTCAGTGCCTTCCCATACGAAGACACTGGTCTTTAACGCTTTGTCCGCCATGGATTAATCCTTGGTCACGCGGTTGACTTCCTCCAGGCTGGTGATTCCCTGCATGGCTTTCAGCAGGCCTGAGGTGCGCAGATCGTTGAAGCCTTCTTTGCGGGCTTGCTCGGCGATCTCGATGGAGTTGCCTTCTTCCATGATAATCCGCTGCAGGGCGGGGGTGTTTTTAACCACTTCATAAATACCGACGCGACCTTTGTAACCGCCTTTGCAGTTTTCGCAGCCTACAGGCGAATACAGCTTGAAGGTGCCGATCAGCTCTTCGGGGAAACCTTCGTGAAGCAGGGTTTCCTTCGGCACGTCGTGTTCTTTCTTGCAGTGCGAACAGAGTTTTCGCGCAAGGCGCTGGGCGATGATCAGGTTCACCGAGGTCGCCAGGTTGAACGCCGGCACGCCCATGTTCAGCAGGCGGGTCAGGGTCTCGGCGGCGCTGTTGGTGTGCAGGGTGGACATCACCATATGCCCGGTCTGCGCCGCCTTGATGGCGATCTCGGCAGTCTCCAGATCGCGGATCTCGCCGACCATGATCACGTCCGGGTCCTGGCGCAGGAAGGCGCGCAGCGCCTGGGAGAAGTCCATGCCCTGGCGCGGGTTGACGTTGACCTGGTTGATGCCTTCCAGGTTGATCTCCACAGGGTCTTCAGCGGTGGAGATGTTGATGTCGGTGGTATTGAGGATGTTCAGACCGGTGTACAGCGAAACCGTCTTGCCCGAGCCGGTGGGGCCGGTGACCAGGATCATGCCCTGTGGCTGCTTGAGCGCGGCCAGGTAGAGTTCCTTCTGGTCCTCTTCGTAGCCCAGTGCGTCGATGCCCATCTGCGCGCTGGAGGAGTCGAGGATCCGCATCACGATCTTCTCGCCCCACAGGGTCGGCAGGGTGTTGACGCGGAAGTCGATCGACTTGTTCTTCGATACGCGCATCTTGATCCGTCCGTCCTGCGGTTTGCGTCGTTCGGAGATATCCAGGCCGGCCATTACCTTGAGACGAGCAGAGATACGACTGGCCAACTGGATCGGCGGCTTGGCCACTTCGTGGAGCATGCCGTCGGTACGGAAGCGCACCCGATAGGTCTTTTCGTAGGGCTCGAAGTGCAGGTCGGAAGAGCCGCCGCGGATGGCGTCGAGCAGCATCTTGTTGACGAAGCGCACCACGGGGGCGTCTTCGGCATCGTCGCCGCCGTCGTCCTGGCTGGCGCTTTCCGCCTTGCCGACATCGACCCCGTCGAGATCGATATCGCCGAGGTCGCCGAGGGCGTCCATGGCGCCCTCGTAAAGCTTCTCGATGGCTACGCCGAGCTTGTCGTCCTCTACCAGCAGGGCTTCGGTGGTGAGGCCGGTGCTGAACTGGATATCGGTGACCGCCTGATGGTTGGTCGGGTCGGAGAGACCGATGAACAGTTTGTTGCCGCGTTTCCACAGCGGCAACACGCGGTGCTGGCGGACCAGGCGCTCGCTGATGACATCCTTCGGAATGCTTTCCCGATCCAGGCTGTTCAGGTCGCAATAGGCGATGCCGAACTGCTCGGCGGCCACCTCGACCAGCGCCCGGCTCTGCACCAGCTTGGCCTGGACCAGGTGGCTGACCAGCGACTGCTTGTTGCGCGCGGCCTGCACCTGGGCCTGGCGGGCGGTCTTTTCGTCGAGGAGTTCGTTCAGGACCAGTTGCTTGGCAAGGCCGCTGAGAGGCGTGGAATCGTTCATTGGGGAACATCTGAAGAAGGCTTGGAGCGAGACTTATAACGCAGATGCCAAAGGCTGCCAAACCGACGATTCCGAGATGCCAAAAAGTGTCACATATTGCCGGCAGGGGAGAGCGGAACACTTTCGAAGTCCCCGTAAGAGTTGCGAAAGGAGGGAGTTTGAAAGGTTGGCATGCAACCTGCTTTGGAGGGGGAAGGCGTTTGGCCTATACATACCACATGGAGATATTCATGAAAGCTCAGAAGGGTTTTACTCTGATCGAACTGATGATCGTGGTCGCGATCATCGGCATCCTAGCCGCCATTGCCATCCCGCAATATCAGGACTACACCGCCCGTACCCAGGTGACCCGTGCCGTGAGTGAAATCAGCGCGCTGAAGACCGCTGCGGAGTCGGCGATTCTGGAAGGCAAGAAGCTCGTTTCCAACGATTCTCCCAAAAACGATGAGTATGATCTTGGCTTTACCAGTTCTACTCTGCTTACTGGTAGCGGTAAGGGGCAGATCAAGATTGACAAAGCTGATACCGCAACTCCGGAGATTTCTGGTACCTTGGGCGGCTCTTCTGGTAAAGGTATTGCTGGCGCTGTCATCACTGTCAAGCGTGATGATAAAGGAGTATGGACCTGCGGCATCACTGGTTCGCCGACCAACTGGAAAGCCAACTACGCTCCGGCCAATTGCCCGAAATCCTAATAGGCTTTTCGGTCTGGTCTAGTGGTAAAAGAAAAAACCCCGCATTGCGGGGTTTTTTCATTATGGACTCGCGATGAATCGAACAAGAGTGATCTGGCAAGACGGGACTGCTTTGCCTTCTTTCGTAGGGCTTGCACTGCTATCCCTGATAGCAGCTATGCTGCTTTCGACTGTAATTCATTATGGGGTTTCTCCGAACTGGCACGACCAGCAGCGCATATTCCAGTTGCTGTTGTTGAGTGGCTCATCACTGTTTTTTTTCTTGTATTTTCCTTCTTCGCTTATTAGGCGAAAGGTTTTTGCCGCTCTATTGTTGACTCTCGGGCTGGGTGTTTTTTCCTCCTTTCTTTCTGATAATTCTTCCTGGGCGCTCAAGGAGTGGTCGGTATTCGCCGGCCTGATGCTGTTCTCCTTCAATATTTCCGTCAGTCCCGAGTGGGTTCGCCGTGCCGCTATCTGGGGGCTGGTCGTGTTGGGAGGGTTCTTCTGCTACCAGTTCCTGCTTTCCTATCTCGCGGCCTTCGTCAGCGGGCTCCGTGAGTTGAATCCCAGGGTTCTGCTCAGCGGCTTTTCCAACGTCCGGACCATGGGGCAGTTCCAGGCCATGCTGCTGCCGCTGATGGCTGCGCTGGGGTTGTACCTGCGAGAGACCGGGCGGTTCAGACTGTCCTGGCTTGTCATGCTGCTGCTGGCCATCCAATGGTGCATCTCCTTCGCCTTGGCTGGACGCGGGCTCTGGTTGGGTTTCGCCGTCGCGCATCTTGCGCTTTGCTGGATCGGCCCCGTGGGGCGCCGCTTTTTGATCGTCCAGTTGTCCGCGGCATTCGTCGGGTTGGCGCTCTATTTCCTGTTAATGGTTGCCTTGCCGACCTGGCTAGGTATCGACATGACCCTCATGTCCGGTATGCGCAGTGGTCTGTCTCTGCGCGACGTGTTGTGGCGAGATGCCTGGGGCATGTTCGTAGCCCATCCTTTGCTTGGGGTCGGGCCCATGCATTTCTCGGCGGTGCCGAACAGCGTCGGTGCCCACCCGCACCAGATGCTGCTGCAGTGGTTCGCTGAATGGGGCGGGGTCGCTGGCCTTCTGGTGGTTGGACTGATGACCCTTGGTCTGCTTCGCGGCGCGCGTTACCTGCGTGAACAGGGCGATCCGATGGATGCCGGACTGTGGCTGGCCCTCGTTTCGGTCCTGGTCCTGGCCCAGGTGGACGGCGTGTTCGTCATGCCCTTCACCCAGACCGTATTGGCCTTGCTGGTAGGCATCGCCATGGCACGCTGGTCGAAGCCGGTCGCGCCGTCCCCCGCACAGCGCTGGCTCTGTCGGGGCCTGGCTGTCGTTGTCATTGTCGTGCTGGGGCGCGTGTTGCTGCTCGAGGTGCCGGGGCTGACCGCGGCCGAGGAGCGCTACCTGGAAATCCACGGCGGCGGTGAGGCGCCACGTTTCTGGATTCAGGGTTGGATTCCCATGTGAGGGGGAATATCGGTTGAAATCCGGCTGTGCCGAGTGATACCTTCCCCGCGCCGCCGGATTAGCTCAGTCGGTAGAGCAGCTCATTCGTAATGAGAAGGTCGGGGGTTCGATTCCTCTATCCGGCACCAGTCGTAATAAAAAGCCCCGCTTCGGCGGGGCTTTTTATTACCTGCGATTCGTTCAGAGGGTGAGGCGCATGGACAGGTCGACGGCCCTGACATCCTTGGTCAGGGTGCCGATGGAGATGTAGTCGACGCCGGTCTCGGCGATGTTGCGCAGGGTGCCCTCGTTGATTCCGCCGGAAGCTTCCAGCTTGGCACGGCCGGCGGTGAGGGCGACGGCGGTGCGCATGTCGTCCAGGCTGAGCTCGTCGAGCATGACGATATCGGCGCCGGCCTCCAGTGCCTGGCGCAGTTCATCGAGGTTCTCCACTTCCACTTCCACCGGCTTGCCGGGTGCTATGCGCCGGGCTTCGGCGATTGCCCGATCGATACCGCCGCAGGCGGCGATGTGGTTTTCCTTGATCAGGAAGGCATCGTAGAGGCCGATGCGATGGTTGTGGCAACCGCCGCAGGTGACCGCGTACTTCTGCGCCAGGCGCAGGCCGGGCAGGGTCTTGCGCGTGTCGAGGAGCTTCACCGCGGTGCCGGCGACCAGGTCGGCGTAGTGCTGGCTGCGGGTGGCGGTACCGGAAAGCAGCTGGAGGAAGTTCAGCGCGCTGCGCTCGCCGGTGAGCAGGGCGCGGGCCGGACCTTTTAGCTGGAACAGCATCTGGTTCGGCTCGACTCGCTGGCCGTCCTCCACCTGCCAGGTCACCAGCACTCGGGGATCGACCTGGCGGAAGACCTCGTCGACCCAGGCGCGGCCCGCGATCGTCGCGTGCTCGCGGGTAATCACCCGGGCCTCGGCCTCGCGCTGTGGATCGATCAACTGAGCGGTAAGGTCGCCGCCGCCGACGTCTTCCGCCAGGGCGGTGCGGACGTTGGCCTGGATTTCGCCTTGGAGGTCGGCAAGGGTGAGGTTAGGCATGGCGGGCTCCTGTACGAGATCGGGCGATTATACGGAGCGCAGCGGACGGCGTCTGTGCCTGCCTGGGCGCCGGTCGGGACGGCCGCCATTCATCGGCCTTCGCTTGTGTGAAGAGAGTCATGTCTATAGGAAAACCCTCTATCTAGATTTGAAAGTATCTCTATAATGAATGTAGATACTTGTTTTTGACGCCTGGAAATTGACGTTACGGACGACGCCAATCGATCCTCTGTGCCCGATTTTTGCCATTCCATGCGCGGCCGCGAGGGTGGCAGGAGAGTCCCGATGCAGAACGATGCCAATGTGGTGCACCTGACCAGGGTCGCTTCCGAGCCGTCGCCGAACGCCGGAGCGGGGCGCCTGCCGGTCATCCTCGTGCAGGTGCGCGACAAGGCGGCGTTGCAGCTGAAACAGGCGTTGCAGGCGTTGTTCGACAACGCCGACGACACCCTCTTCGAAATGGCCGACCGAGCCACCAGCAACCTCGAACAGAACGCTTTCTTCGAAGCCATGCGCGACCTGCGCCTCAAGCGCAAGAGTATCGAGCGGGTCTACCTGCAGAAGGTCTTCGAGGAGTTCTCGGCGCTCAACCAGGTACAGTCCGGCAAATCCGTGCCGACCCTGGATACCGTGTCCTTCGACAGCCTCAGCCTGGTACAGAACGAGGAACTGGAGGAGTCCGTCGCGGTGGACGCGATGGTGGCGCGGGTGATGAGCCGCGATGCCACCGCGCTGGCCCACCTGAGCACCCGCCTGAACACCCTGGTCGGGCGGAAGGTCGACGAGAAGAGCAATCCCCTCGCTCCGCGTCCGCTGACCGCGGCTTTCCTCGATGCCTGCCAGGGGCTCGGCGTCGAGATCAAGGTCAAGCTGATCATTCTCAAGCTGTTCGAGAAGTACGTCCTGGCCCATTGCGACCAGTTGTACGCCGAGGCCAACCAGATCCTGGTTGCTGCGGGCGTGCTGCCGGAACTCAAATCCGCACTGCCGCGGCGTCAGCCCGCTGTCCGTCCCGAAGCGGTACGCGATGCCGGGACCCTGCAGGCACAGGCTGCGCTACTCGACGGCGGCCAGCAGGAAGTCTTCGGCGCGCTGCAGGAACTGCTGGCGCAGGTCCGCGACAATCCTTCCTTCTACCGTCGCGAAACGCCTGAGAATGCCGCGCCGATTTCCAGCAACGACCTGATGCGCCTGCTTTCCCACCTGCAGCAGCACCTGCCGGGCCCCGGCGCCGCGGAGTTCGACGTCCGCGACGGGGTCGACCAACTGCTCCAGCGGGTCAGCCACAAGAGCGGCCGTTCTCGGGTGGTCGGCCAGGTGGACGATGACGTCATCAACCTGGTGTCGATGCTGTTCGAGTTCATTCTCGACGACCGCACCCTGCCTGATTCGCTGAAGGCCCTGATCGGTCGGATGCAGATCCCGATGCTCAAGGTGGCCCTGCTCGACAAGACCTTCTTCAGCCGCGGTAGCCATCCGGCGCGTCGCCTGCTCAACGAGATCGCATCCGCGTCGCTGGGCTGGGCCGAACACAATGATGCCCGGCGCGACAGCCTGTACCAGAAGATCGAACAGGTCGTGATGCGGCTGTTGAACGACTTCGTCGACGACCCGGCGATCTTCGCCGAGTTGCTGGAGGACTTCATTGCCTTCACCGGCGACGAGCGCCGCCGCAGCGAGCTCCTCGAGCAGCGCACCCGCGACGCCGAGGAAGGCCGCGCCAAGGCCGAACTGGCTCGGCAGGACGTGGAGCAGGTGCTGAACCAGCGACTGCTCGGCAAGGTCCTGCCGGAGGTGGTGGTGCGTCTGCTGCGGGATGCCTGGAGCAAGGTGATGCTGCTGATCTGCCTCAAGCATGGCAAGGCTTCGGCCGAGTGGCGGGAGGCCCTGGATACCATGGACGAGCTGATCTGGAGCGTCGGCCCGCATGACGATCCGCTGTCCCGCCAACAGTTGCTGGAGCGTGTACCTGGCCTGCTCAAGGCGCTGCGCGAGGGGTTGGCCAGCGCAGCCTTCGATCCGTTTTCCACCGGAGAATTCTTCAGCCAACTGGAAACCCTGCATGTCCAGGGTCTGCAGCGCGACAAGCGCGGCGAGGCGGCGGTCGCGGACAGCCCCCTGCTCGACGAAGCGAGCCCGGGCACGGCCGCGGAAAAGCCCCGGGCGCCGGTCATGCTGCGGGTGGTCGAGGAAATCGTCCTGACCTCGCCGGACGCCGCCCCGGCGCCTGTCGAGAGCGAAGTGCGCCTGCCGGACAACGACGAGGCACTGCTGCGGGTCGATGCGCTGCGTGTCGGCAGTTGGGTGGAGATCCAGGAGGACGCCGAGCACAAGCTGCGCTGCAAGCTGGCGGCAGTGATCCGGCCCACCGGTCGCTACATCTTCGTCAATCGCACCGGGATGAAGGTCCTGGAAAAGACCCGCATGGGCCTGGCGGTGGAGTTTCGCCGGCAGGCGGTACGCCTGCTGGACGATGCCTTGCTGTTCGACCGGGCCCTGGAGTCGGTGATCGGCAACCTGCGGCGCCTCAAGGGCGCCTAGCCGCTTCTCGAGGACCCGGCGGATGCCGGGTCTTTTCGTTCTTGCGGGTAATACCTTTCCTCGAAGCATGTCGAAGCGGCCGATCCAGAGCCCGCCTGATCGTCATTCCGGCGCCGCTGGATTAGAGTGGGGGCTCGTTCAGGAGCCCGTATGCATTTCGATTCCGTTACCGGCTGGGTCCGTGGCGTCCGCCACTGCCCTTCACCGAATTTCAACCTGCGTCCGCAAGGGGACGCGGTGTCGCTGCTGGTCATCCACAATATCAGCCTGCCGCCGGGACAGTTCGGCACCGGCAAGGTCCAGGCGTTCTTCCAGAATCGCCTGGACCCGAACGAACATCCCTATTTCGAGGAGATCCGCCACCTGACGGTTTCCGCGCATTTCCTCATCGAACGCGACGGCGCCATCACCCAGTTCGTCTCCTGTCACGACCGCGCCTGGCATGCCGGGGTTTCCTGCTTCGACGGTCGCGAGGCGTGCAACGACTTCTCCCTTGGCATCGAACTGGAGGGGACCGACACGGAACCGTACACGGACGCGCAGTACACTGCCCTGGTCGGGCTGACGCGGCTGTTGCGTGCGGCCTTCCCGGCGATCACCCCGGAACGCATCCAGGGCCACTGCGATATCGCCCCGGAGCGCAAGACCGATCCCGGCGAGGCTTTCGACTGGTCGCGCTACCGCGCCGGATTGACCGATTCCAAGGAGGAAACATGACGTTCCTGGTGTTGCTGCTGGCCCTTGCGCTGGAGAAGTTCTCCGGCTGGCGCCGGCGTATCCAGCGCGATGGCGCCTGGCTCGCCTGGTTGGGCCTGGTCGAGGACCTGCCCTCGGTGTCCCGCCGCTCCTGGCTGGGGCTGCTGCTCGCGGTGGTCCTGCCGTTGCTGCCGCTGGCCCTGTTGCTGACATTGCTGCAGCCGTTGGCCTATGGCTGGCTGAGCCTTCCGCTGCATCTTCTGGTGGTGGTCTACAGTCTCGGCCGCGGCGACGTCATGGCCGACCTCGGGCCGTTCCGCGACGCCTGGCGGCGCGAGGAGGCCCAGGCTGCCTTCCATGTCGCCGAACGCGATCTGGGGATCCTGGGCGGCAGCGAGAGCGAACTGATCGGCCGGGTGCACGGCCATCTGCTCTGGCAGGGCTACCAGAGCTTCTTCGCAGTGATCTTCTGGTATGCCTTGCTCGGCCCGGTGGCGGCCCTGGCCTATCGCCTGCTGGCACTGGCGCTGGAGCACGCCCGCCAGCCGGCGTTGCGCGAACAGGCGGCGCGCGTCCGGCATATCCTCGACTGGTTGCCGGTGCGTGCGCTGGTGCTGAGCTTCGCCCTGGTCGGCAACTTCCTCGCGGTTATCCGCGTGCTGCTGCACTGGCTGCTGGCCTGGGACATCTCGGCGGCCGCGCTGCTGGGCAAGGCCGGACGGGTCGCCAGCGATGTCGAAGCGGTCGAACTGGGTGCCGCCGGCGTCGCCAGCCTGGATGCGCTCTGGCAATTGCTGGTGCGCGCGGCCGTGCTCTGGTACGCCGTGTTCGCCTTCTGCGCGCTGTTCCTCTGAGCGCAGCGACGGGGAATCCGCCTGCGATTCCCCGTTAACCTTAAGTTACAGAACACCAGGCCGATATCGGGTACACAGGTGAACGTGTCCGCATGATTTCGAAAGGCCATTACCGAGCGGACTCCGTGCGTCAATGTCGCCACGCGGCGGCATCTCTCAGAACGATAAGAACAATCAGGAGACGTCTGGGTGAAGACCGTACTCTATCCCGCCATCGCGCTGATGAACCGGCTCAGCTTCGGCATGAAGTTCGGCCTGATCAGCGTGCTGTTCTTCCTGCCGCTGCTGATCACCAGCTTCTATCTGGTGCGCGATGCCTATCGCCAGTTCAGCGACACCCGGATCGAACTGCAGAGCTTGACGCTGCTGGGTAGCGGACTTCAGATCCGGCGTAGCCTGGAGTCCCTCAACGATCTGTTGCAGATCAATGCGGTCATCGGCCAGTCCGGCAAGGCCGGCGATCTGGAAGCGCGCATCGCGGACGTCCAGAAGGGGCTGCGCGGGCGGCTCGAGGCGCTGGCGCCGCTCAGCGAGGATGGTGCGGCGGTAGCCGAATTCGAGGCCCAGCGCGACCGGTTGCTCAACGGCTTGCAGGCCGTGGAGGCCGAAGGGTCCCTGCAGGGCAAGGGCGCACGGGCGGAGAAGCTGCTCGGTAGCGCACAGGTATTCATCAAGTTGCTCATCGCCCAGGCCGGGCTCAGCCAGGACAGCCAGCGCCAGGTGCGCCAGCTCAGCGAGCTGGTCGGCTCGATAACGCCGGAGGTGACGGCGGCCATCAGCAAGGGGCGCGCCATCGGCGCCTACTCCCTGGGCCAGGGTTTCCTCAATTCGTCCTCCAGCGCGCGGCTCGACGAACTGCTGCTGGAGTTCGAGAAACTGCATGGCGAGTATGGCCTGAAGCTGCAGGAGTCCCTGGCCGGCAGCCCACAGCTGCTCGAGGAGGCCGCCCAGGCCAGTCGCGAGACCCTGAAGAGCCTGGGGCAGTTGTTCGAGGACCGGGTGATCGTGGCCGAGACGCTGGATACCCCGTGGACGCAGTTCTACGATCAGGTCAGCGCGGCGATGGACAAGACCTACCAGCTCGACGACGCCGTTCTCGGCTATCTCGATACCCAGTTGCAAAAGCGCCTGCAACAGGTGCGCACGCAGATGCTGTTGCTAGTCGCCGCGCTGGCCGTGGTTTTTGCCGCAATCCTATACCTCTACGGCGGTTTCTACGTTTCCACCCGTGCCACCCTGAAGGATCTCGGGCGAATGATGGAGCGCGTCGCCGGCGGCGACATGACGGTCAGCTTCCAGGCCCGCAGCCGTGACGAGCTGGGCGAGCTGGGACAATCGTTCAACGAATCGGTGGCGAAGATCCACGACCTGATCGAGCGGGTCAGCCAGACCGTCGGCGAGGTCGAGCGGCAGACCCTCCGCGTCGAGTCGGTGTCGGCCGAAAGCAACCAGGCGGTAGCCGGGCAACGCAGCCAGATCGAGCAGGTGGCCACGGCGATGAACCAGATGGCCGCTACCGCCCAGGAAGTGGCGCGCAGCGCGGCGATGGCGGTGAGCAGCGCGAACAGCGTGAACCAGGAAACCCTCAGCGGGCGCAGCCTGGTCGAGTCGCAGGTGGGTAGCATCCAGCGCCTGGCCGGCGAGATTGACCAGTCGGTGGCGGCGATCAATCGCCTGGCCAGTGACAGCGCCTCGATCAGCCAGGTGCTGGATGTGATCAAGGGCATCGCCGAACAGACCAACCTGCTGGCGCTCAATGCGGCGATCGAGGCCGCTCGTGCCGGGGAGCAGGGGCGCGGTTTCGCGGTGGTGGCCGACGAGGTGCGCACGCTGGCCAAGCGCACCCAGCAATCCACTGCCGAGATCGAACAGATGATCCTGCGCCTGCAGGGCGGCGTCGATGCGGCGGTGAAGGCGATGGGCAGCAGCCACCATACCGCCGATGGCACGGTCAACGAGTCGGCGCAGGTGCAGCAGGCACTGGAGAATATCCTCGGCGCGGTGGGCATGATCGTCGACCAGAACCAGCAGATCGCCGCCGCCGCCGAGCAACAGACCGCCGTGGCCCACGATATCGACCAGAACATCGTCGAGATCAACCAGGCCGGCGAGCGCACCGCGGAAGGCGCCAGCCAGACCGAACGGGCCAGCCGCGAACTGGGCGCCCAGGTGACCCAGCTGAAACGCCTGATCGGCGCGTTCCGGGTGTAGGCGCAAGGCCTGCGCGGGACGTTTTTCGTCCATCCGATTGAACGCTGGGCGGACGGGGACATTCCACTGTCATGCACATGGGGTAAAGGCTGAGCAGGTCAATCCGGCGGTGCGACAGGCGGAGGCGAAATCGCGGCATTTTTTTATTGATCTCGCGTCCCCTTGGTCCTAAAGTTCGCGCCCGAACGTCCATGCTGGAAACGATCCATCCGGCTCAAGTACTGACGACGAGAGATCGCCTTGTGGCAAGGCGACGTCCGCTGCTCAAGCGGCCAGGTCGTCGCGCGGGACACGCGCGCGACCTACCAGGATGAACAGGCGGTGGCTGCCGGCAGGCAGGTGATACTCGGCGACATGCCTTGGGAAGTAGGCGAACCAAAGTGGGGAAACGGATTAGACGTTCAGCTTCACCCCTACGAATCCATGTGTTTTGCCATTGGGAGTCCCAACCATGTCCATCAAGGTCGAGGATTATTTCGCCCCTGAAACCTTCCAGCGCATGAAGGCCTTCGCCGACAAGCAGGAAACCCCCTTTGTAGTCATCGACAAGCAGACCATCGCCGATGCCTACGACCAACTGACCGACTGCTTCCCCTTCGCCAGGATCTACTACGCGGTGAAGGCCAATCCCGCTACCGAAATCACCGAGCTGCTGCGCGACAAGGGTTCGAACTTCGATATCGCCTCGATCTACGAACTGGACAAGGTGATGAAGACCGGCGTCGGTCCGGAGCGCATCAGCTACGGCAACACCATCAAGAAATCCAAGGACATCCGCTACTTCTACGAGAAGGGCGTGCGCCTGTTCGCCACCGACTCCGAAGCCGACCTGCGCAACATCGCCAAGGCCGCTCCCGGCGCCAAGGTCTACGTGCGTATCCTCACCGAGGGCTCGACTACCGCAGACTGGCCGTTGTCGCGCAAGTTCGGCTGCCAGACCGACATGGCCATGGACCTGCTGATCCTGGCCCGCCAGCTGGGCCTGGAGCCCTACGGCATTTCCTTCCACGTCGGTTCGCAGCAGCGCGACATCTCGGTGTGGGACGCGGCGATCGCCAAGGTCAAGGTGATCTTCGAGCGCCTGAAGGAAGAAGACGGCATCGTCCTGAAGATGATCAACATGGGCGGCGGCTTCCCGGCCAACTACATCACCAAGACCAACGACCTGGAAACCTATGCGGAGGAGATCATCCGCTTCCTCAAGGAGGACTTCGGCGACGACCTGCCGGAAATCATCCTCGAGCCGGGCCGTTCGCTGATCGCCAATGCCGGCATCCTGGTCAGCGAAGTGGTGCTGGTCGCCCGCAAGTCGCGGACCGCCGTGGAGCGCTGGGTCTATGCCGACGTCGGCAAGTTCTCCGGACTGATCGAAACCATGGACGAGTCGATCAAGTTCCCGATCTGGACCGAGAAGCAGGGCGAGATGGAAGAGGTGGTGATCGCCGGCCCGACCTGCGACAGCGCCGACATCATGTACGAGCACTACAAGTATGGCCTGCCGCTGAACCTGGCGAGCGGCGACCGCCTTTACTGGCTGTCTACCGGCGCCTACACCACCAGCTACAGTGCGGTGGAGTTCAACGGCTTCCCGCCGCTGAAGGCGTTCTACCTCTAGCGCAGTCGCCTCTGCTACGAAGAGCCCCGCCTCGGCGGGGCTTTTTCATGTCGCTCTGGAAGCCTCGCGGCGCTCGTGTCAGCCTTGTTCGACAACCCATGACAAGGACGCCGACATGACAGGCAATGGTGTTTCCCTGGTGACCCTCGGGGTCGCCGATCTGGCCCGCTCCTCTCTCTACTACCAGGCGCTGGGCTGGCAGCCCTCTTCGGACGGCAACGAGCAGGTGGTATTTCTCAAGGGCCGCAACCTGGTCCTCGGCCTCTACGGACGCAGCGCCCTCGCCGAGGATGCGCAGGTGGAAGATCGCCCGACCGGCTTCGCGGCTATCACCCTGGCCTGCAACTGCGCCTCGCGGGACGAGGTGGACCGTCTGTTCTCCGCAGCTACGGCGGCCGGCGGGCAGGCGACCAAGATGCCGCAGGAAGTGTTCTGGGGTGGCTACTCCGGATATGTCGCCGACCCGGATGGACACCTTTGGGAAATTGCCTACAACCCGTTCTGGCCGTTCGACGAGCAGGGCAACCTGGTCTTGCCCTGAGGGCGCTACGGATGGAAAAACGCCCCGCTCGGCGGGGCGCATTCCTTGGCGGCGGTCAGCCTTCGTTCGGCTGGCGGGACGGTGCGCGCGGCGTCGTTGGCGCGGGTCGTCCGGCCTGGGCTACCTGCTGCCCGGCGTCGGCCTTGTCCAGCGGCAGCTTGTCGAAGTCGCGCAAGCCATTGTGGGCATAGGGGTTGCCGATCCAGCGGACTTCATGCTGGAAGTCGTTGCTCACCAGGCTCTTGGTCGGATCGAAGAGGTCATAGTTGAGGCCGGCGAGGTCGGACCAGGTATGGATCAGGTCTTCGCTGCTGTAGCGTCGGTCGACCAGGGCCTGCAGGTCGCGCGGATGGGTCTGCTGCCAGCTGGGCGAAGTCCAGACCAGGAAGGGCACGGTGTACATGCCGCGGGTCGGGTCGCCTTCGTTGCGGCCGAGACGGTCGTGCGGGGCTTCGTCGAAGACTTCCTCGCCATGGTCCGAGAGGTAGACCAGGAAACCGTTCGGATCGCTGTTGGCGAAGCCCTTGATCAGGCTGGAGACCACGTAGTCGTTGTACAGCACGGCGTTGTCGTAGCTGTTGTAGACCTCCACCTGGTCATCGCTGAGGGCCGCCGGGGCGCCCTGGCGGTCGACGAAGCGAGCGTAGTCGGCGGGATAGCGGTACTTGTAGTTCATGTGGGTGCCGAGCAGATGGACCACGATGAATTTCTTCGGCGCCGGGTCGTCCAGCACCTTGGCGAAGGGCGCCAGCACCGCGCCGTCCAGCTGGCTGGCGTTCTGGCTGCGCTGGTTGTTCAGGTAGAACTGCGCATCGGTCTGCTGGGCGAAGGTCGTCAGCATGGTGTTGCGCTTGGTCATGGTCTGCTGGTTGGTGATCCAGAAGGTCTTGTAGCCGGCCTGCTTCATCAGGTTCATCAGCGACGGATCGGTGAGGAAGCGGTCGGGATGCTCCTGGTCAGCGAACGTCAACACCTGCTGCAGCACCTCGATGGTGTATGGCCGCGACGCCACCACGTTGTTGAATACCGTGAGGTTCCGGTTCGCGGCCTTCAGTGCGTCCAACTGCGGGGTCGTTTCGCGTGGATAGCCGTAGAGGCTCATGTGCTTGCGCGACGTGGATTCGCCGATCACCAGGACCAGCGTGCGTGGCGTATCGCCATTGGCATCGACGAGGTTCTTCAGCGGCGGTAGGGCCGCGTTCTTTTGCAACAGCGCCTGCATGCTGCCCAGTTGCTGGCGGTATTGCTGGTAGCCGATCAGCAATTGCCAGGGCACCGCCGGTTCCATGCGCGCCTGGACCTTGTCCAGGGCTTCGTCGAAGGGTCGGCCCTGGCTGACCAGTTGCTTGTAGAACGGATAACCGATGGTCGCGACGATCAGCAGCACCGCCACCGGCAGGGCGCTGAAGCGCGGCAGGTAGACCGGGCGCAGGCGGCGCCAGAGGAGGATGGCGACCAGGCTGTAGAGCACCAGGCCGAGGGTCATCCAGGGGTTGAAGTACTGGCTGAAATATTCGCTGGCCTCGGCGGTGTTCGACTCGAACATCACGAAGATCACGCTTTGCGAGAATTCCTGGTGATAGATGCCGAAATAGCTCAGGCCGACCAGCGAGGCGGCCCACAGCACCAGCCCGATGACGGCGGCCAGCGGCTTGGTCCAGCGCGGGAACAGCAACACCGGCGCAAGCCAGATGGTGCTCAGCACCATGGCGTTGCGGAAACCGGAGAAACCGCTGTTGCCGGAGGTCAGCAGGAGCAGTTGGGTGATGCCGGAGAAGAACCAGAAGAACAGGAACAGCCAGCCCAGGCCGGCCCAGTCGATGCGATTGCGCGTAACGCTTGGTGGAGTGGGGGACACGATAGCCTCGTACGATGGACCGGAGGCGCGATCGTCGCTCGCCTCGATGAAGCGGCGAGGGTAGGGAAAGGCTTGTCAAAAAAGTGTTATGTGGGTGTGAACAAAGGGTTGGGCGTTGTTCGTCAGACGGGCAGTCGTGCGTACCCGTGACGTTCGAGCGCCTGTTCCAGAGCCTCTCGATCGGTGTCGTCGCCCAACTGCGCCGCGCGTCGGTAGTAGGCCAGCGCCAGGCTGCGGAATGGCGGGTGGGCCGACTGCTCCAGGCCATGGCGGGCACTGCGCAGGAAGTTCAGGTTGCCGCCTTCGAGGGCACGCCGGAGCCAGGTTTCGGCTTCGGCATGGCGGCCCGAGGCGCTGAGCATCGCGGCGTGGCTGAACTGGCCGCGAAAATCGCCGCCCTCGGCGGAACGTCGATACCAGTGCGCAGCTTGCGCCAGGTCGCGAGCGACCACCAGGCCTTCTTCGTGGTAGCGCCCCACCAGGTTCATCGATTTGGCGTGGCCCTGCTCGGCCGCTTGCCGATACAGCGCATAGGCGCGCGGCTGGTCCTGGGGCACGCCGCGGCCGGTGGCGTGGAGATTGGCCAGGTTGTAGCGGGCCCAGTCAAGGCCGGCCTGGGCGGCGATCCGATAGTGGACGGCTGCCGCGGCTGGATCCGCCGGGCCGCCCCAGCCATGTTCAAGACAGCGAGCGAGCATATTGCGCGCCATTGCGTGGCCGCGTTCGGCGGCGATCGTGAACCAGGTCCGCGCCAGGCTCGGGTCGCGCTGGATGCCTTGGCCGTCCAGAAGGATCTGTCCGAGCAGGGCCTGGGCTTCCGTCAGGCCCTCGCGCGCAGCGCCGAGGATGGCCTGGGCAACCTCGCCCGGGGTACCGGCCAGTTGTGCGGCGAAACCTTCGGCGTCCAGCGCTTCGTGACGAAGCAGCAGGTGGCGCATGTTCAGAGTTCCGACCAGCGCCGCAGGAGATTGTGGTAGGTACCGGTGAGGCGGATCAGCGAGGGGTGGTCGGGGACGTCGCGGGTGAGTCGCTGGATCGACTGGTCCATTTCGAATAGCAGGGTGCGCTGGCTGTCTTCGCGGACCAGGCTCTGGGTCCAGAAGAACGAGGCGTAGCGCGCGCCGCGGGTGACCGGATTGACCTTGTGCAGGCTGGTGCCGGGGTAGAGCACCAGATCGCCGGCGGGCAGCTTCACCTGTTGCAGGCCGTAGGTGTCCTGGATCACCAGTTCGCCGCCGTCATAGTCCTCCGGGTCGCTGAAGAAGAGGGTCGAGGACAGGTCGGTACGGACCCGCTCGCGGCCGCCATGGATGTCGCGCACGGCGTTGTCGATGTGGAAGTCGAACGAGCCCCCGCCGGTATAGCAGTTGAACAGCGGCGGGAAGACCTTGAGCGGCAGGGCGGCGGACATGAACAGGGGATGGTTCCACAGGCGCTGCAGCATGGCTTCGCCGATCTCCCGGGCCAGCGGGTGGTCCTGCGGCAGTTGCAGGTTGTGCTTGGCCTTGGCCGATTGGTAGCCGGCGGTCGCCTTGCCGTCGGCCCATTCCGCCTGCTCCAGGGCTGCGCGGATCCGGGAGACTTCCTCGGCGGTGAAGATGGCGGGAATATGCAGCAACATGGCGCTGTCCATGAAGGCGAAATGATTGCCAATGATATTGATTTGCATTGGCCATGTAAAACCGCCAAATGTTCCAGACGAGCGAGATGGGAAAAAATGTAATGAGAAAATTGTAAAGAATGTAAATTCCTGTCGAATGCGAATCCGTAATAATTGATAACAATTCTGATCTGCAATAAATTCCGCGACCTTCACAGCTCCCGGGGAGGGGTTTCGAATGTCGCGTCAGTCCACGGATACCGCCGTTTCTTCGCAACGTCTGCTGGCTTCGGCCATCGGTGTGGCCATCACCGCCATCGCCGCACCGCAGGCAGCCCACGCCGACGAGGCCGGGCAGAAAAAGACCGACAAGGACCGCGTACTGTCGCTGGATGCGGCCACCATCGTCGGCGAGCAGCAGGACGAAACCACCTACAACGTCGACCGCTCGGCGTCGAAGAAGTACACCGCGCCGCTCTTGGATACGCCGCGCTCCGTCACGGTAGTACCAAAGCAGGTGATCAAGGATACCGCCGCCGTGTCTCTCCAGGATGCACTGCGTACCGTTCCAGGTATTACCTTTGGCGCGGGCGAGGGCGGCAATCCCACCGGTGACCGGCCATTCATTCGCGGCTTCGATGCGCAAAGCGATACTTACGTCGATGGTGTACGCGATACTGGTGCACAGACCCGCGAGATCTTCAACCTTGAGCAGATCGAGGTCAGCAAGGGCCCTAACTCGGCATTCGGAGGACGGGGCTCGGCCGGCGGCAGCCTCAATCTCGTCAGCAAGCAGGCCAAGGCTGGGAACTTCATCGATGGAGGCTTCACCTATGGTTCTGACCAGACTCGCCGCTACACCCTGGACCTCAACCAGGAATTCCTCGATGGCAATGCGGCATTCCGGCTGAATCTTCTCAAGCACGATGCCAATGTCGCGGGCCGCGATGAAGTCGATGTCAGTCGCTGGGGCGTAGCGCCGTCGCTCACCTTCGGTCTTGGCTCGCCGACCCGAGTGACCGTCAGCCATTATCACCTGGAAAGTGACGATACCCCGGATTCGGGCATTCCCTATGCCAAGAGTAGCGATCGCAGCAAGCACAATCCGGACAAACCGGTGAATGTCGATCGAGGCAATTTCTATGGGCTGACGGGGCGCGATTTCCAGAAGAGCCGCATCGATACCAGTACCATCACCGTTGAGCATGATCTGACTGACAGCCTCACTATTCGCAATACCTCGCGTTACGGCAACAGTCATCAGGACTATCTGTGGACACAACCGGATGACAGCCAGGGCAACATCAACAATGGCTCGGTCTGGCGCCGCCAGAACAATCGGGTAAGTACCACCACCACAGCAGTCAACCAGACTGACCTGTTTGGAGAGTTCTACCTGGGTGGCTTCAAGAACAGCTTCAGCACCGGCCTGGAGTTCAGCCGAGAAGACAGCAAGCGCGATGGGTATACCGTCGATACCAATACCGGCCTGGGCAGCAACAAGTGCAATCCATCGCTGATCGGGGCGCCTAGCGGCTATAACTGCACTAGTCTGGAAAATCCCAATCCGCACGATCCATGGAATGGCAGTATTACCCGGAAATATGCGCCGCTGAATACGGTCGGCACCACCAAGGCAATATATGCGTTCGACACCATCGACCTGAACGAGCAGTGGCAGGTCAATATTGGCGCGCGCTTCGATAGTTTCGAAACTACGGCGAAGAACCACGGTGTAAGACCCGCTACCAAACTCAGCGACAAGTCGAGCTTCTGGAACTGGCAGGCAGGCTTGGTGTGGAAGCCTGTACCCAACGGCAGCATCTATGCGTCCTACGCCACTTCGGCTACGCCGCCGGGTAGCATGCTCGATAATGGGGATACCTCGAATGCTGTCGACGGGTTCGCCATCAGCAACAACCTTGAGCCGGAAGAAACCACGAACTACGAGCTTGGTACCAAGTGGGCTTTCTTCAACGAGCGGCTGGAGCTGAGTGCCGCGATCTTCCGCACCGACAAGGACAATACCCGCATCCTGGTCGCCAACCAGACCTACGACAACGCCGGACAATCCCGCGTCGACGGCGTGGAGTTGAGCGCCAGCGGCAAGCTGACCGAGAAGTGGAAGGTGTTCGCGGGCTACAGCTACCTGGACAGCGAGTTGGTCGATGCCGGTAAGGCTGGGCGTAACGGCAATGTGAACGCATCGGCGGCTTCCAACAACGGCAACGAGATGCCAAATACGCCGAAGAACAGCTTCAGTCTCTGGACCACCTATGACATCTTCCCGAAGACCACCATCGGCGGCGGGGCTTTCTATGTCGACAAGGTCTATGGCGACGTTGGCAATACCGTCTATGTCCCCGATTACTGGCGCTATGACGCAATGGCCAGCTACAAACTGAGCAAGAACGTCGATTTCCAGTTGAACGTGCAGAATGTGTTCGACAAGAAGTACTTCGACAAAGCCTATGCGGCGCACTATGCGTCCCAGGCCGCTGGAAGGACGATACTGTTCAGCACCAACTTCCACTTCTGACAGCCGCTCTCGCTCCCCACGAAAGCCCCATTCCCTCTACGGGATGGGGCTTTCCCGCATCCAGGTGGGTAAATAGAGCGTAAAGAACGTTAATTCGGCTTTATCGCAACTGATTATCAAATAGAATTGCCCGCCGACGTCCTCGTGTCGTCTGGCCGGCGCTTGGCGTCGGCGTAGTCCCGTTGTTGCCGCGCGGCGGCCGTGAAGGTGATCCTGTGAAGAAAGTCTGGTTCCAGTTGCATTGGTTCTTCGGTATCAGCGCCGGCCTGGTGCTGGCGCTGATGGGCGTCACCGGAGCGACCCTGTCGTTCCAGGACGAGCTGATGCGCGCGCTCAACCCTGACGTGCTGGTGGTGCAGAAGCGCTCCGAGGGTGTGCTGCCGCTGGACGAACTGGTGCGCCGTATCGAAGGTGCCGAGCCGGGGCGGAAAGTGGCCTTCGTCTGGGTCGAGATGGACAGCGACAAGGCCGGGCGGATCTTCTATACCCCGCCGCCGGGACAGCGCCGCGGCGAGTCGCGCTGGATCGATCCCTACACCGGGGCTTTCGTCGGCGAGCCGCGCGGCGAGGGTTTCTTCAACCTGATGATGCAACTGCACCGGTTCCTCGCCATGGGCGAGTACGGCAAGCAGGTCACCGCCGTCTGCACCCTGATCCTGATCTTCTTCTGCCTGTCCGGTCTCTACCTGCGCTGGCCGCGCAAGGTTTTCGACTGGCGCGCCTGGCTGACCCTCGACTGGTCGCGCAAGGGGCGCAGTTTCAACTGGGACCTGCATGCCGTGGCCGGCACCTGGTGCCTGGCGCTCTACCTGCTGGCTGCGCTGACCGGCCTGTACTGGTCCTACGAGTGGTACCGCAACGGCCTGTTCAAACTGCTCGACGACGCGCCCGCCGGCCAGCAGGCGCAGCGCGGCAAGCCGGGCGGACGTGGCGAGCGCCCGGCCGATGCGGCTCCGCTGGTGGTCGACTACGCGGCGGTATGGAACAGCATCCGCCAGGCCGGCGGCGACCGCTTGCAGGCCTACAACCTGCGCCTGCCGCCGGCGGGCGGCCAGCCGGCGACAGTGTTCTATCGTCTGACCGACGCGCCGCACGAGCGTGCCTTCAACACCCTGACCCTGGACCCGGCCAACGGCCAGGTGAAAAGCGACCAGCGCTATAGCGACCGTTCT
Source organism: Pseudomonas sp. DL (assembly GCF_047199225.1). Lineage (NCBI taxonomy): Bacteria > Pseudomonadati > Pseudomonadota > Gammaproteobacteria > Pseudomonadales > Pseudomonadaceae > Pseudomonas > Pseudomonas sp. DL. The sequence continues at coordinate 5,215,288 of NZ_CP178323.1, read as the reverse complement.
TTCGGCAGCCAGTTGCTGGCCAGCGTCTATGCATTGCACGTAGGCAGCTATTTCGGCATGGCCGGACGCATCCTGATGATGCTCGCCAGCCTGGCGATGCCGCTGTTCTTCATCACCGGCTGGCTGCTCTACCTCGACCGCCGGCGCAAGAAACGCGCGGTACGGGCGAGCCGCGCCGACCTGGGCGGCAGCGCCGGCGCCAGCGGCGAGCCCTGGTTGATCGGCTACGCCAGCCAGAGCGGTTTTGCCGAGCAACTGGCCTGGCAGAGCGCCGGCCAGTTGCAGGCGGCCGGGTTGCCGGTGCGGGTCGAATCGCTGGCGCGCCTGGATGCCGGGCAACTCGCCGAGGCGCGCAAGGCGCTGTTCGTGGTCAGCACCTTCGGCGACGGTGAGGCGCCGGACAGCGCCCGCGGCTTCGAACGCAAGGTGCTTGGCCAGGCCGCCAGCCTCGATGGCCTGAGCTACGCCCTGCTGGCCTTGGGAGATCGCCAGTACGAGCAGTTCTGCGGCTTCGCCCGGCGCATGCAGGGCTGGTTGCAGGGGCAGGGCGCGCGGAGCCTGTTCGCCCCGGTGGAGGTCGATGATGGCGACGCCGCGGCCCTGCGCCAATGGCAGGAAAGCCTGGCCGAGGTGACCGGCGGTGCCGCCCCGGCGGCCTGGGAAGCGCCGGCCTTCGAGGTCTGGTCGCTGGCGCGGCGGGAGTGCCTGAATCCTGGCAGCCAGGGCGAGTCGACCTGGCTGCTGGACCTGCGTGCGCCGACCGACAGCGCCATCCAATGGCGCGCCGGCGATCTGCTGGAGATCGTCCCGCACCAGGCGCCCGCGCGCATCCGCGAATGGCTGCAGCGGCATAACCTGGACGGCCAGGCGCGGGTGGCGGTCGAGGGCGTCGAGCAGAGCCTGGAGCAGGCCCTGGCTGGGCGCTTGCTGCCGGACTCTTTCGAACACCTGGTCGGCTTGCACCCGCAGGCGCTGCTGGATGCGCTGATTCCGCTTTCCGTGCGCCAGTACTCCATCGCGTCGCTGCAGAGCGATGGCGACCTGCAACTGATCGTACGCCAGGAGCAGCATGCCGACGGCAGCCTGGGCATCTGCTCCGGCTGGCTCACCGAGTACCTGCCGCTCGGCGCCGCGCTGACCCTGCGCCTGCGCCGCAACGCGGGCTTCCACCTGCCGGAGGATGACGTGCCGCTGATCCTCATCGGCAACGGTACCGGGCTCGCCGGCCTGCGCAGCCTGTTGCGCGCCAGCATTGCCGCCGGGCGCAAGCGCAACTGGCTGCTGTTCGGCGAACGCAATTTCGCCCACGACTACTACTGTCGTGCGGAGCTGGAGCAAGCCCTGGCCAGGGGTGAGCTGCAACGCCTGGACCTGGCCTTCTCCCGCGACCAGGCGGAGAAGATCTATGTCCAGGACCGCCTGCATGAAGCGGCGGATGAACTGCGGCGCTGGATTGACGAGGGTGCGGCCTTGTACGTCTGCGGCAGCCTGCAGGGCATGGCCGGCGGTGTCGACCGGGTGCTGCGCGAAGTGCTCGGTGAGGAGGCCTTGCAACGCCTGGCCGACGAAGGACGTTACCGACGCGACGTGTACTGAACGGATGAATGAAAAAGGCTCCCAAGGGAGCCTTTTCGTTGCCAACTGCCGGGACTGCTGGGCTTTGCGGGGTGTAGGGCGAATAACCGCAGAGCGGTTATCCGCCATTTCGGCGGGGTGTCGGCGGATGACGCCGTTGGCGTCATCCGCCCTACGGAGCTATTGGGACTTCGCGCTGTCCGTGGCGTAGAGCGAATAACCGCAGAGCGGTTATCCGCCATTTCGGCGGGGTGTCGGCGGATGACGCCGTTGGCGTCATGCGCCCTACGGAGCTATCGGGACTTCGCGTTGTCCGTGGCGTAGGGCGGATAACCGCAGAGCGGTTATCCGCCATTTCGGCGAGGTATCGGCGGATGACGCCGTTGGTGTCATACGCCCCACGGAGCTATCGGGGCGTTGCGTCGCCGGGCCTCAGATCCACAGGATGAAAGCCAGTACCAGGGCGAAGAAGCCCCATTTCTGCAGGTAGTAGAGCTTGCGGTTGCGCTTCTTCAAACGTTTGCCCTGCAGGCGGATCTTGTAGAGGCTGTCGAAGATCCGATTGAGTCCGCCGGTCCGGTCGCCTGCGTTGTTCGGGGCGGCCGCGGCAGCCATCACGTTGCGGCTGAACCAGCGGTTGAAGGCGGTGGCCCAGCCCTGGGTCAGCGGCCGCTCGATGTCGCAGAAGAGAATGATGCGGTTGTGTTCGGTGGCGTTTTCCGCGTAGTGGATGAAGGTTTCATCGAACACCACCGCCTCGCCGTCGCGCCAGTGGTAGCGCTCGCCGTCCACCTCGATGAAGCAGGCCGGGTCGTTGGGGGTGAACAGTCCCAGGTGGAAGCGCAGCGAGCCGGCGTAGGGATCGCGGTGTCGCACCAGCTTCGAGCCCGGCGGCAGTTCGGCGAACATCGCCGCCTTGACCGAGGGAATCTGCCGCAACAGGGCGGTGGTCTGCGGGCAGAGTTGTCCGGCGGAGGGATGGGCCTCGTCGTACCATTTCAGGTAGAAGCGCTTCCAGCCGCTCTTGAAGAACGAGTTGAAACCGATATCGTCGTACTGTTCGGAACGCTTGATGTTGCCGGCGTCGTGCAGGTGCAGCGCCTCGCTGCGGATGGCTTGCCAGTTGTCGACCAGAACCTGCAGTTCGGGGAAGGTCTGCGGTGCCAGGTAAGGGCGGTTCGGTACCTTCGAGAACAGGTACATCAGGCAGTTGATCGGAGCGAGGAAGCTGGAGTGGTCGCTCAATTGGCGCGACAGCTTGTGGCGTACCCGGCCGCGGAAATGGACATAGAGGATGCTCAGCGCATAGGCCGCCAGGATGAGAACTTTCATGAATGCAAGGTCGTCGGTGCAAAAGAGGAGAATTTACTCCTGTTCTCAGTGCCTGAGTATGCTACCTGACGCTAATTCGCCAGCACTGCGCTCATTTTTCCGTAATCCTGGCCTCGAAAGGAACGCACAATGAACGACACCGGCCGGCGTATCCTGCTCAACTGCGACATGGGCGAAAGCTTTGGCGCCTGGCGCATGGGCGACGATGTCCACAGCATGCCGCTGGTTGACCAGGCCAACCTGGCTTGCGGCTTCCACGCTGGCGACCCGCTCACCATGCGGCGCGCGGTGGAGCTGGCGGTACGCCATGGCGTGAGCATCGGCGCGCACCCGGCCTATCCCGACCTGAGCGGCTTCGGCCGGCGCTCGCTGGCCTGCTCTGCCGAAGAGGTGCATGCCATGGTGCTGTACCAGATCGGCGCGCTGGACGCTTTCTGCCGTTCCCTCGGTACCCAGGTGGCCTACGTCAAGCCGCATGGCGCGCTGTACAACGACCTGGTCGGCGACGATGAGCTGCTGCGCGCCGTGCTCGACGCCTGCGCCGCCTATCGCAAGGGCCTGCCGCTGATGGTGCTGGCCCTGGCCGACAACGGCCGCGAGCTGGAACTGGCCGACGAGGCCGACGTGCCGCTGCTGTTCGAGGCCTTCGCCGATCGCGCCTACCTGCCGGACGGTCGGCTGGCGCCGCGGCGGCTTGGCGGCGCGGTGCATCACGATCCGCAGCGGATCATCGAACAGGCCCTGGCCATCGCCCGCGGCGAAGCCTTCCCCGACTACGACGGCAACCCGCTGCGCCTGACCGCCGACAGTCTTTGCGTGCATGGCGACAACCCGCAGTCGCTGGCGGTCCTCCGGCGCCTGCGCGCGGCCCTGGACAGCCTGTGATCCGCATCGAACCCGCTGGTGCCGAAGCCCTGCTGCTGACGCTCGCCGAAGAGCCCGAAGTGGACCTGTCTGTGCGCCTGGCCGAGCTGGCCAGACGTCTGCGCGAGGGGCTCGGCGAAGGCGTCAGGGATCTGGTGCCGGGCTGGACCACCCTGATGCTGCATTACGACCCCTACCGCATCGCTCCGCAGGTACTGGAAGAACGCCTGGGTCCGCTGCTGGCGGAGTGGCATGCCTGGCGCCCCGCCGAGGATGCCGGGCGCCTGCACGAGATTCCCGTCTGGTACGCCGGCGAGGACCTCGCGACGGTAGCGGTTGCCTGCGGATTGACTGGCGAAGGGGTGATCGAACTGCACAGCGCGGCCGAATACCGGGTCGGCGCGATCGGTTTCGCTCCGGGATTCGCCTACCTCGGCGGCCTCGATCCGCGCCTGGTCCTGCCGCGGCGGGCCACCCCGCGGGCGCGCGTACCGGCCGGCAGCCTGGCCATTGCCGAGGCGCAGACGGCGATCTATCCGCAGGCCTCGCCCGGCGGCTGGCACCTGCTGGGACGCAGTCCGTGGCGTCCCTTCGATCCGGCCGCCACTCCTCCGTGCCCACTGGCGCTGGGCGACCGGGTGCGCTTCGTCGCCATCGGGCGCGAGGCTTTCCTCGACCTGGGCGGGCGCGAATGAATGGTTTGCGGGTCGTCAAGGCGGGTCCGCAGAGCCTGCTGCAGGACGACGGCCGGCGCGGCTGGCAGCACCTCGGCGTATCCCCGGGCGGCCCTCTGGACCGCCAGGCGGCAGCCTGGGCCAATCGTCTGCTCGGTAATCCCTGGGGGACGCCATTGCTGGAAATCGCTTTCGGCGGCTTGGTGCTGGAGTGCAGGGTGGAGGCGACCTGGCTGGCGTTGACCGGAGCGCGCCTGGCGCTGACGGTGGACGGTCGCGAATGCCTGCCCTGGAGTCGCTTCCGGGTCCGCCGCGGGCAACGCATCGAACTGGGCTTCGCCGAGGCCGGGCAGCGTGCCTACCTGGCCTGCGCCGGCGGTTTCCGGGCGAGGCCGGTACTGGGCAGCGTCGCCTGCCAGGTTCGCGACGGGCTCGGCGGTTTACAGGGCGATGGCCGGATCCTGGCGGAGGGCGATTGCCTGCCGTGTGCCGAAGCGGGAGCGGCGTGTCCGTGGGATGCCAGCGTGCCCTGGCGTTTCCAGCCGGACTACCGGCAGCAGCGGCCCTTGCGCGTGCTGCTCGGCGGCGATGCGGCGGCCTTCGACGCAGCCAGCCGGCAAGCCTTCTTCGCCAGCGCCTGGCGAATCAGCCCGCGGTCCGATCGCATGGGTGTCCGCCTGGCCGGCGAGCCACTGCGCGGGGCGCCGCGCGCCTGGTCGCAGGGCGTGGTGGAGGGCGCTATCCAGGTTCCGCCCGATGGCCAACCCATCGTGCTGATGGCCGACCGCCAGAGCATGGGCGGCTATCCGCTGCTGGGCTTCGTCCATCCACTGGACCTCTCGCGCCTGGCGCAAAGCCCCGCGCATAGCGAGGTAACCTTCGTCGAGAGCGACCTGGCGACGCAGCAGGCCGATCTGCTGCGCTTCTACCGCTTCTTCCGCGGCTGAGCGCTCAGCCGGCCAGGTGGCCGAGCGGCAGCGGCGAGGGCGCCTTGACCGTCTTGATCGCGAAGTTGCTGCGAATGTCGCTGACCCCGGGCAGGCGCAGCAGGGTCTCGCTGAGCAGGCGTTCGTAGGCGCGCAGGTCGGGGACCACCACTTGCAGGAGGAAGTCCGACTCGCCGGAGACGAGGTGCACCGAGATCACCTCCGGCAGGTCGACCACCGCACGGTGGAAGGCCTCGGCCTGCTCCTGGCGGTGGCGTTCCACCTTGATCCCGACGAACACCGTGAGGCCGAGGCCGACCTCGTCGCGGTCGATGCTGGCCTGGTAGCCGCGAATCACCCCGGCCTCTTCCAGCAGGCGCACGCGGCGCAGGCAGGGGGACGGGGAGAGGCCGATCTCCTCGGCCAACTGGACGTTGCTCAGGCGGCCGTCGCGCTGGAGGGCGGCGAGGATGCGGTGGTCATAGGCGTCGAGTTTCATCTTGGCATATCCGGATGGATAGTCTCCAGAGAGTGGAATTTACTGCCAAATAGAATGGATAGGCTGGTGGAAAACGCAAGCACCTGCCCTGCCTTGCGGGCATAGAATCGTTATCCGGGTCACCTTTCTGGAGCCGATACGATGGACACGAGCGCTTTCCTGATTGCCCTGGCGGTGGTTTACCTGGTGCCCGGACCAGACATGCTCCTGCTGTTCCAGACCGGCGCCCGCCAGGGCCGTCGCGCGGCGCTGGTCACCGCCCTCGGCCTGGCGCTGGCTCGGGCCTGCCATGTGCTGATGGCCGCGACTGGACTGGCGCTGCTGTTCCGTACCGCTCCCTGGACCTTCGACCTGGTGCGCTTGCTCGGCGCCGCCTACCTCGCCTGGCTTGGCCTGCAGATGCTGCGCGGTGGCGGACTGGCCTTGCCGACCAGCGACGCGGGCTCCGCGCCGGTGGTCCCTTACGCCGACCGCCGGGCCTTGCTGCGCGGACTCCTGACCAACCTGCTGAACCCCAAGGCCCTGCTGTTCTGTTCGGTGCTGCTGCCGCAGTTCGTCAGTCCCGGGGCCGGTTCGCTGGCCGTCCAGTTCGCCGCGCTCGGTACGGTCCTGGTTCTGGTTGGCCTGGCCTTCGACTGCGCCTATGCGCTGGCCGGTGGCCGCCTGGGCCGCTGGCTGGCGTCCCGGCCGCGGGCACAGCGCCTGCAGCAGTGGGGCTTCGGTGGGTTGTTGATAGGGTTCGGGGTAAGGCTGGCGCTGCTGCGCCAGCTCTGAAGGGCTGCGGGGCGGCGAGCGCCCCGTGGCGCTCAGCCGAGGAATTGCTCGGCGTGGTGGCAGGCCACCTGGCGCTGGTCGAGCAGGCGCAGCTCGGGCACCTCGCTGCGGCAGCGCTCGGTGGCGTAGGGGCAGCGCTTATGGAAGGCGCAACCCTCCGGCGGGTTCAGCGGGTTCGGCAGTTCGCCCTGGATGCGGATCTTCGGCTTCGTCGGGTCCGGGTGGATCGCCGGGGTCGCCGAGAGCAGCGCGCGGGTATAGGGATGCAGCGGGTTCTCGTAGAGCTTGTCCGCCGGCCCCATCTCCGCCGGTCGGCCGAGGTACATCACCAGGACGTCGTCGGCGACGTGGCGGACCACCGCCAGGTTGTGCGAGATGAACACGTAGGCGGTGCGGAACTGCTGCTGCAGGTCCATGAACAGGTTCAGTACCTGGGCCTGGATCGACACGTCGAGGGCCGAGGTCGGCTCGTCCGCCACCAGCACCTTGGGTTGCAGCATCATCGCCCGGGCCAGGGCGATGCGCTGGCGCTGGCCGCCGGAGAACATGTGCGGGTAGCGCTGGTAGTGCTCCGGCCGCAGGCCGACCTGGCGCATCATCTGCTGGACCTTTTCGCGGCGTTCCTCGCGCGACAGCGCGGTGTTGATCAGCAGCGGCTCGGCCAACTGGTCGCCGATCTTCTGTCGCGGATTGAGCGAGGCGTAGGGGTTCTGGAAGACCATCTGCACGTCGCGGCGCAACTGCCGGCGCTGGTCCTTGCTGGCGCCCTTGACCTCCTGCCCGGCGATTTTCAGCGAGCCGGAGGTGGGTTCCTCGATCAGGGTCAGGGCGCGCGCCAGGGTCGACTTGCCGCAGCCGGACTCGCCGACCACGGCGAGGGTCTTGCCGGCTTCCAGTTCGAACGATACGCCGTTCAGCGCGCGCACCTGGGCATGGCCCTTGAACAGGCCGCGGGAGACTTCGTAGTGACGGGTCAGATCACGGGCGGTCAGAACGGTTTCCATCAGGCCACCTCGTTCAGCAGGTTCAACGGATAGAAGCAGCGCACCGCGCCGCGCTCGTGCGCCTCCAGGGCCGGCCGCTCCTGGCGGCAATGCTCCTGGGCATAGGGGCAGCGTGGCGACAGCAGGCAACCGCGCGGGCGGTCGTAGCGCCCCGGAACGATGCCGGGTAGGGTGGCCAGGCGGGCTTCGCCGGCACAGTGCTCGGGGATCGCCTTGATCAGCGCCTCGGTGTAGGGATGGGTCGGGCGGTCGAACAGCGCCGGCACGCCGCCGATCTCCACCGCTTCGCCGGCGTACATCACGCAGACGCGCTGGGCGGTCTCGGCGACCACGGCGAGATCGTGGGTGATCAGGATCAGCGCCATGTCCTGGTCGCGCTGCAGGTTCAGCAGCAGCTCCATGATCTGCGCCTGGATGGTCACGTCGAGGGCGGTGGTCGGCTCGTCGGCGATCAGCAGCTTGGGCTCGGCGGCGATAGCCATGGCGATCGCCACGCGCTGGCTCATGCCGCCGGAGAGCTGGTGCGGGTAGGCGTCGAGACGGCTGGCGGCGGCCGGGATCTCGACCCGTTCGAGCAGTTCCAGGGCGCGCTGGCGCAGGGCCTTGCCGCGCAGGCCGAGATGCAGGCGGAGGACTTCCTCGATCTGGTAGCCGACGGTGTAGCTGGGGTTGAGGGCGGTCATCGGGTCCTGGAAGACCATCGCCATGTCCTTGCCGACGATGCGCCGGCGCTGGCGGCCCTTGAGGGTGAGCATGTCGTGGCCGTCGAAGCGCAGGTGATCGGCGGATACCCAGCCGGGGGCGTCGATCAGGCCCATCAGGGCCATCATGGTCACCGACTTGCCGGAGCCGGACTCGCCGACGATGGCCAGCACCTCGCCCTTGTCGACGCTCAGGTCGAGGCCGTCGACCACGGGCACTGCGGTGGTGTCGCCGAAGCGCACGCTGAGGTTCTTGATATCGAGGAGGCTCATGCGGCGGTCTCCTGTGGCGCGGATACGGATGCGCTGTTCATGGTTGTGCTCCTCATGCCGCGTTCTTCAGTTTCGGATCGAGGGCGTCGCGCAGGCCGTCGCCCATCAGGTTGATCGCCAGTACGCTGAGCAGGATGGTCAGGCCGGGCAGGCTGACCACCCACCAGGCGCGCTCGATGTAGTCGCGGGCGGAGGCGAGCATGGTGCCCCACTCGGGGGTCGGCGGTTGCACGCCGAGGCCGAGGAAGCCGAGGGCGGCGGCGTCGAGGATCGCCGAAGAGAAGCTCAGGGTGGCCTGGACGATCAGCGGCGCCATGCAGTTCGGCAGCACGCAGACGAACATCAGTCGCAGGGTGCCGGCGCCGGCCAGGCGCGAGGCGGTGACGTAGTCGCGGTTTAGCTCGGTCATCACCGCGGCGCGGGTCAGGCGTACGTAGGCCGGCAGCGAGACGATGGCGATGGCGATCACGGTGTTGATCAGGCCCGGGCCGAGGATCGCCACGATGGCCACCGCCAGCAGCAGCGACGGCAGCGCCAGCATGATGTCCATCAGGCGCATGATCAGCGGCCCGGCACGGTTCGGCGAGAAGCCGGCGAGCAGGCCGAGGAGGATGCCGGGGATCAGCGAGATCACCACCGAGGACAGGCCGATCAGCAGCGACAGGCGGGCGCCGTGGATCAGCCGCGAGAGCAGGTCGCGGCCCAGCTCGTCGGTGCCGAGCAGGAAGCGCGCCTGGCCGCCTTCCAGCCAGGATGGCGGGGTCAGCAGGAAGTCCCGGAACTGCTCGCTCGGATCGTAGGGGGCGACCCAGGGGGCGAACAGCGCGCAGAACACGATCAGCAGCATGAACAGCAGGCCGCCGAGGGCGCCCTTGTTGTGCGCGAAGGCCTGCCAGAATTCCTTCAGCGGGGACGGGTAGACCAGGCTCGGGTCGCTGGCGGGAGCGTTGTGCATGGCGTTCATCGGCTGGCTCCTCAGCGTTGGTGGCGAATGCGCGGGTTGGCCAGGCCGTAGAGGATGTCCACGACGAAATTGACCAGGATGACCAGGGTGGCGACCAGCAGGATGCCGTTCTGCACCACCGGGTAGTCGCGACGGCTGATGGCGTCGATCAGCCACTTGCCGATGCCCGGCCAGGAGAAGATGGTTTCGGTCAGCACCGCGCCGGCGAGCAGCGTGCCGACCTGCAGGCCGAATACCGTCAGCACCGGAATCAGCGCGTTGCGCAGGGCGTGCACGAAGACCACCCGGGCCGGCGACAGGCCCTTGGCGCGGGCGGTGCGCACATAGTCTTCGCGCAGCACCTCGAGCATCGCCGAGCGGGTCATGCGGGCAATCACCGCCAGCGGGATGGTGCCCAGCACGATGGCCGGCAGGATCAGGTGGCGCACGGCATCGAGGAACGAGCCCTGTTCGTCGGAAAGCAGGGTGTCGATCAGCATGAAGCCGGTCTTCGGCTCGATGTCGTAGAGCAGGTCGAGACGGCCGGACACCGGCGTCCAGCCCAGCGACACGGAGAACAGCATGATCAGGATCAGGCCCCACCAGAAGATCGGCATCGAATAGCCGGCGAGGGACACCGTCATCACCCCGTGGTCGAACAGCGAACCGCGTTTCAGGGCGGCGATCACCCCGGCCAGCAGACCGAAGGTGCCGGCGAAGAGCATGGCGGCCAGGGACAGTTCCAGGGTCGCCGGGAACAGGGTGAGGAATTCGTGCCAGACGCCTTCGCGGGTGGTCAGCGATTCGCCGAGATTGCCCTGTGCCAGGTTGCCCACGTAGTCCAGGTACTGCTGGTACAACGGCTTGTCCAGGCCCAGGCGGTGCAGGGCCTCGGCATGCATCTGCGGATCGACGCGACGTTCGCCCATCATCACTTCCACCGGGTCGCCGGGAATCAGGCGGATCAGCGCGAAGGTGAGCAGCGTCACGCCGAAGAAGGTGGGGATCAGCAACCCCAATCGTCGTGCAATGAAACTAAGCATGTTGGCGGGTAACTCCTCATCGCGGACCGTGCGCCCCGCTGGCGGCGGGGCTGTGGTCCTTGTTCTTCTACGGCTTCACCGAGGTGGTGGCGAAGTTGTTGTTGCTCAACGGATTGATCACGTAGCCCTGCACCGTGTTCCGCCGGACGTTGAACAGCTTCGGGTAGGCCAGCGGTATCCATGGGGCCTGTTCGTGGAATACCACCTGGGCCTGCTCGTACAGTTTCGCCCGCTCGGCCGGATCGCTCACCTCGCGGGCCTTGCGCATCAGCGCCTCGAAGTCCTTGTCGCACCAGCGCGCCTGGTTTTCACCCGACTCGGCGGCGGCGCAGCTCAGGTTCGGGCTGAGGAAGTTGTCCGGGTCGCCGTTGTCGCCGGCCCAGCCAAGCAGCGACAGGTCGTGCTCGCCGGCCTTCGAACGCTTGAGCAGCTCGCCCCATTCCAGGGAACGGATGGTCAGCTGGATGCCGGCCTTGGCCAGGTCTGCCTGCAGCATCTGTGCCGCCAGGGCGGGGTTGGGGATGGTAGGCGAGGTGCCGTTGCGAATGAACAGGGTGATCCTGAGATTTTCCGCGCCGGCTTCCTTGAGCAGCGCCCTGGCGCGTTCGGGATCGTGCGGCCAGTCCTGGATCGAATGGTTGTAGCCGAGCAGGGTCGGGGGATAGGGACCGACCGCCGGACTGGCCGCGCCGGGGCCGAACACCGCGTCGAGCATGGCCTTCTTGTCCAGCGCGAGGTTGATCGCCTGGCGCACGCGCGGGTCGTCGAGCGGCTTGTGCTGGGTGTTGATGGCAATGTAGGTGGTCAGCAGGGCATCGATCTCGTCCACCGCCAGGTTCGGGTCCTGCTTCAGGCGCGGCACGTCCTCCGGTTTCGGGTACAGCGAGACCTGGCACTCGCCGGCACGGACCTTCTGCATGCGCACGTTGGGATCGAGGGTAATGGCGAACACCAGGTTGTCGATCGGCGGCTTGCCGGCGTAGTAGTCCGGGTTCGCCGTATAGCGGACCTGGGCGTCCTTGGCGTAGCGCTTGAAGACGAACGGCCCGGTGCCGATCGGCTGGTTGTTCAGCTGGCCCTGCTTGCCGGCGGCGAGCAACTGGTCGCCGTACTCGGCGGAATAGATGGACGCGAAGGGCATCGCCATATCGCGCAGGAACGGCGCTTCGGGACGGTTGAGGACGAAGCGCACGGTGAGCTCGTCGACCTTTTCCACCGACTTGATCAGCTCGCCCATGCCCATCGCGTCGAAGTAGGCGTAGCCGCGCAGCGCCGAGGCATGCCAGGGATGCTTCGGATCGAGGGCGCGCTGGAAGGTCCACAGCACATCATCGGCATTCAGGCTCCGGGTCGGCTTGAAGTAGTCGGTGGTATGGAATTTCACGCCGGGGCGCAGGTGGAAGGTATAGCTCAGTCCGTCGGCGCTGACGTCCCAGCGCTCGGCCAGCCCCGGGATCACCTCGGTGGTGCCGGGGCGGAAGGCGAGCAGGCGGTTGAACACGGTTTCCGCGGAGGCGTCGGCGGTCACCGCGCCGGTGTACTGGACGATGTCGAAGCCTTCCGGGCTGGCCTCGGTGCAGACCACCAGGTTCTTCGCCTGGGCCGCGCCGGCGGCGCATAGCGCCAGGGCCAGGGGCAGGTGTCGGAGCAACGGATGGAGCATGGGGTCCTCCTCGTGGGCCCCGTCGCCGGGGCCGCCGGTTGTCGCAGGTTTACAGCAGGTTGAAGGGGAAGGTGCTGACCAGGCGCAGTTCGTTGACGCTGCCGTCGACCTGGTTCTGGCTGGCCTTGTGCATCATGTAGGTGAGCTTGAAGGTGCTGTCCTTGATCGGCCCGTTCTGCACCTTGTAGGCCGCCATCAGGCCCAGCTCGTGGTGCTTCTCGCCGTCCTGGGCGCGCACCTCGGCGTAGTTGCCGTAGGCACCGTTGCGATCGCCGTCGTAGTGGGTGCCGTCGATGTCCCAGCCCTTCACGTACCACACGCCGGTGCTCAGGCCGGGGACCCCGTAGTAGCTCCAGTCGGTCTCGTAGCGGATCTGCGCGGACTTCTCGTTGGGGCTGTTGTAGTCGGCCAGCATCGAGTTGGCCAGGAAGATCGCCGAGGTCTCGTGCACGTAGTCGAAGTATTCGTTGCCGTCGACCTGCTGGTAGGCCAGGGTCAGGGCGTGGGCGCGATGGCCGAGAGTGAAGGCCAGGCTCCAGGTGTCGTTGTCGATGTAGCCGGCCTCGCGCGCGCCGGTGTCGCCGGTGTGGTAGCCGTTGAAGGCGGTGCGCAGGGCGATGCCGTTCTCGAGGTCGCCGATGTCGTGGGTCACGCCCAGGTAGTACTGGTTCCAGACGTCCTGGAAATGCGAGCCATAGAGGGAGATTTCCAGCCCGTCGAGCGGCTTGTAGTTGCCGCCCAGGTAGTTCAGGCGGTCGCCCTTGACCTGGCGGGTGCCGTACTCGGTGGTCATGTCCTCGTCGCCGGAACCGGTCCGCGGGCTGACCTTGCGGAAGCTGCCGGCCTGCAGGCTGAGGTTGTCCAGCTCCTCGCTGGTCACGGCGAAGCCGGTGAAGCTGGAGGGCAGGGCACGGTTGTCGATATAGCTGAACACTGGAGTGTTGACCAGGAAGCGACCGGCCTTGAATTCGGTATTCGAGGCGCGCAGGCGGATGTTGGCGACGCCCAGCTTGGACCACTCGCCGATCGCCTCGCCATCGCTGTTCGCCAGGGTCCGGTTGCCGCCGCCGCCGATGCGGCCCTTGCCGCGCTCCAGGGCGATCTCGTTGAAGGCTGCGACGTCGAAGCCGAAGCCGATGCTGCCCTGGGTGTAGCCCGAGCTGTACTTGAGCACCGTGCCCTGGACCCAGGCGTTGCGCTGGTGGATGCGCTGGGAGCCGCCGCCGGCCTTGGGAATGCGGAAGGTGAAGCTGTCCTTCATGTTTTCCCGCGAGTAGAAGTTGCGGGTGGTCAGGGTCAGGCTCTGCCCCTCGAACAGCCCGCTGGCGCCGGCCTGGCCCTTGATCGGTTTCTCCACGCTGGGGATGCTCTGCACCTGGGCGGCGTAGCTGGGATTGTCCGGGGTCGGCGGGGTTGCCTGCTCGTCCGCTGCCCAGCCTGGCGCGGCCGATGCCATCAAGGCCAATCCCAGCGTCGCGCCGGTCACTCGTTGGTATCTCATCACCTGATTGCTCCCTTTATTGTTGTCATGGCACCTGTTTTACCCACCAGGTTTGCGCCGGTTTCGCCCGCGCCTGGGCGCGGCGGTCGAATACGGCGAGGCGAGCGCTCCTGGCGGAACGCGCGCAGCGCCGTTCTGGAACACGGGCAGGAAAAGCAAAGAAATGAAGTACGGGTCGTGCCGTTCTTCTGCACCCCGGTCGTTTCACGACCGGGGTGGCGTCGGCATCAGGGCTGGTTGGCTACGCCATAGAAGGCGTTCCGCGAGAAGGGGCTGATCTTGAAGTCATGCACCGACTTGTTCATCGGCTGGTACACGGTGGAGTGGGCGATCGGGGTGATCGGCACCTGCTCCTTGAGGATGTGCTGGGCCTGCTTGTACAGCTCGCTGCGCTTGTCCTGGTCGGAGACCCGCTTGGCAGCCTTGACCAGCTTGTCGTAGGCCGCGTCGCACCATTTCGATACGTTGTTGCCGTTGATCGAGTCGCAGCCGTAGAGGGTCGCCAGCCAGTTGTCCGGATCGCCATTGTCGCCGGTCCAGCCGAACAGCATGGCGTCATGCTCGCCGGCATGGGCGCGCTTGATGTACTCGCCCCATTCGTAGCTGACGATCCTGGCCTTGATGCCGATCTTCGCCCAGTCGGCCTGGATCATCTCCGCCATCAGCTTGGCGTTGGGGTTGTAGGGACGCTGCACCGGCATCGCCCACAGGGTGATCTCGGTGCCCTCGGCGACGCCGGCCTTCTTCAGCAGTTCCCGGGCCTTGGCCGGATCGAACGGGGCGTCCTTGATGGTTTCGTCATAGGACCACTGGGTCGGCGGCATGCCGTTCACCGCCAGTTGCCCGGCACCCTGGTAGACGGCGTCGATGATGGCCTGCTTGTTCACCGCCATGTCCAGCGCCTGGCGTACTTCGAGCTGGTCGAACGGCTTGTGGGTGACGTTGTAGGCGATGTAGCCGAGGTTGAAGCCTGGCTGCGAGGGCACCTTCAGGTTCGCCGCTTCCTGCAGGGCCTTGAGATCGGCGGGGCGTGGGTTGAGGGTGATCTGGCACTCGCCGGCCTTGAGCTTCTGCGCGCGCACCGCGGCGTCGGTGTTGATCGAGAAGATCAGGTTGTCGATCTTCACGTCTTCGGGTTTCCAGTAGTCCTTGTTGCCCTTGAAGCGGATCTGCGCATCCTTCTGGTAGCGGCTCAGGATGAAAGGCCCGGTGCCGATCGGCTTCTGGTTGATCTGCTGTGGCTTGCCGGCCTCGAGCAACTGCCCGGCGTACTCGGCGGACTGGATCGAGGCGACGTCCATCGCCAGGTTCTGGATGAAGGCGGCGTCGACCTCGTTGAGGGTGAACTTCACCCTGTGCTCGTCGAGCTTCTCGACCCTGGCGATGTTCTTGTCCAGGCCCATGTCGGTGAAGTAGGGAAACTCGGTGGGGTAGGCCTTGCGGAACGGATGATTCTTGTCGAGCATGCGCTGGAAGGTGAACAGCACATCGTCGGCGTTGAATTCGCGGGTCGGCTTGAAGTAGTCGGTGCTGTGGAACTTCACACCCTTGCGCAGGTGGAAGGTGTAGGTCTTGCCGTCGTCGCCGATGTCCCAGCTTTCCGCCAGGGCCGGGATCGCCCGGGTGCCGCCGCGCTCGAACTGGACGAGGCGGTTGAACAGGGTGACCGAGGTCGCGTCGTAGTCGGTGCCGGTGGTGTACTGGGCGGGATCGAAGCCGGCCGGGCTGCCCTCCGAGCAGAACACCAGGTTGCTGGCGGCGTGGGAGAACGGGGAGCCGAGGATCAGACCGGCTGCCAGCCAGGCCCGAAGGGGAAGGATCTTACGCATGCAAACCTCATTTTTTCTTTTTCTAAGGGCATCGTCTGAGGATCGGCCTTATGGGCCATGGCAACTCTCGCCTTTCCATGGATGGCGGGTGACAGCCATGGACCCTGTGCGGCGACAGCGATCGTCCGTTTGTTGTTGGTCGACGATTCGCTGATGCCGAAATTAAGTCATGCTGAAATTGTGGTCAACGAAAATTAAGCACGACTAACATTTCTATTGCGAAAACGTTTGCCTGACAGGATGGGAAGGTGCGCTACGGACTGGCTCAGGGCGTCGGATGGTCGTCGAACAGGCCCATGGTGGTGATGGTCAGGACTTCCGCCACATCGCTGCCGACGTTGGCCAGGCAATGGGTCTTGGTCGCGTCGAAGTGCACCGAGTCGCCGGCGCCGAGGGGGTACTGGCGCCCCTCGATGGTGTAGACGATCTGCCCGGACAGGACGTAGGAGAACTCGGCGCCCTCATGGGAGATCAGCTCCGACTGGTAGCCCACCGGCATGTTCATCTTGACCGCATTGATCAGGTTGCCGGGGAAGGAGCTGGACAGGCGTTCGTAGGCCAGCGGCTGGCCCTCGATGGTGTAGCGTACCCGCTCGCCTTCGTGGGAGTCGGGCTGGGGTTGTGCCGGTTGGTCGAACAGGGCATTGAGCGGGATATTCAGCGACTTGGCGATGTTGGCCAGGGAAGAGATCGATACACCGGTGAGGTTGCGCTCCGCCTGGGAGAGGAAGCTCGCGGTGAGACCGGATTCGCTGGCGACTTGGTGCAGGGTCTTCTTGGCGGCGCGGCGATAGCGACGCAGGCGTTCGCCGATGCGGTCTACGGTCATTGGGGAGACTCTTGTTGAAAGGCGCAGTATACCCAGCGCGGGGCGTCAATAAAGTCTGACAGATGAACTACCCGAACCCCTATTTTTTAAGTGTGACTGAAAATTTGTTTTGACCTGAATTTAAGCTCGACTTAAATTTCAGCCCGGTCCAGACGAGGAGAACAACAAATGACCGTGGGTGTTGGCGGGAGTACCCCTGCGCAGGCGCTGGAGCGTCTGCGGAACATGATGGACGGCGCGCAGCCGATCGGCCTGGCGTCTTACCGTGCGCGAATCGCCGCGGCCCAGGCGTGGATGGGCGAGCATGGCATCGCCGCGGCGTACCTGCATGCAGGCAGCAACCTGCGTTACTTCAGCGGCGTGCAATGGCACCCCAGTGAACGCCTGGTGGGTGCTCTACTGCCCGCCGAGGGCGCCCTCGAATACCTTGCGCCGGCCTTCGAGGAAGGTACGGTGCGCGACTTCCAGGTGGTCGATGGCGCCATCCACACCTGGGAGGAACACCAGGATCCCTATCGCCTGCTGCTCGATCGCCTGGAGGCGCTCGGCGTGGGCGAGCGCAGCACGGTCGCACTGTGTCCGAGCCTGCCGTTCGGCATGTTCGAGCGCTTGCGCCAACAGGCGCCGGGCAGGAACTTCGTCAGCGCCGCGCCGCTGATCGACCAGGGACGGATGCGCAAGTCGGCCGAGGAGCTGGCGCTGATGCAGCGGGCCAAGGACATGACCCTGGAAGTGCAGAAGGCCGCGGCGAGCATTCTCCGCGAAGGCATCAGCACCACCGAAGTCGCCGAGTTCATCCACCAGGCGCACCGCAAGGTGGGCGCGCCCGGTTCGACCTTCTGCATCGTCCTGTTCGGTGCCGCCAGTGCCTTCCCGCATGGGGTGAAGCATGCGCAGGTGCTGAAGGATGGCGACATGGTGCTGATCGATACCGGCTGCCAGGTCCACGGCTACCAGTCGGATATCACCCGCAGCTATGTGTTCGGCACGCCTAGCGCACGCCAGCGCGAATTCTGGGGGATGGAGCGCGACGCCCAACTGGCGGCCTTCGAGGCCGCGCGTCTGGGCCAGCCCTGCGAGGCGGTGGACGCCGCCGCGCGGCGTTCGCTGGAGGCCAACGGCCTGGGGCCGGACTACCGCCTGCCTGGCCTGCCGCACCGCACCGGGCATGGCATCGGCATGGACGTCCACGAAGGCCCGTACCTGGTGCGTGGCGATCGCACGCCGCTGGATGTCGGCATGTGCTTCAGCAACGAACCGATGATCTGCGTGCCCGGCGAGTTCGGCATTCGCCTGGAGGATCACTTCTACATGACGAAGGAAGGACCGCGCTGGTTCACCCAACCGAGCCCGTCCATCGACGATCCCTTCGGCCTCGGCGGCTGATCCGGCCGAACGATAACGCCGCACGCGGGAAGGCAAGGACCAGGGCTTCCCGCGTGCGGCGCAGCGATCAGTCCAGCTTCACCCGCGAAAAGTCCCGCGCCGACATCGGGCTCATGCGGTAGCCGCTGACGTTCTTGCGTTGCGCGTCGAACATCAAAGGATGCGCCAGCGGCAACCAGGGCATCTGCTCGTGGAAGATCCGCTGCGCTTCCTTGTACAGCGCTACCCGTTGGCTCTCGTCGTTGCTCATGCGCGCCTTGCGGATGGCTTCGTCGAAGCCCTTGTCGCACCAGCGCGCGCGATTTTCCCCGGACTCCACCGAGGCGCAGCCGAGGTTGTGGGTGAGGAAGTTGTCCGGGTCGCCGTTATCGCCGATCCAGCTGTAGAGCATCATGTCGTGTTCGCCGGCCTTGGTGCGCTTGACCATCTCGCCCCACTCGAACTGGCGGATGTTTACCCGGATGCCGATGGCGGACAGGTCGGACTGGATCAGTTGTGCCACTCGCGCCGGGTTGCCGCCGGGGCCGCTGCCGGTGCTGATGTAGAGGTTCAGGGGTGTGTCCGGGGTGACGCCGGCTTCCTTCAACAGGGCCTTGGCCCGTTCGGGGTCGTAGGGCCAGTCGCGGATGCTGTCGTCGTAGCCGAGCAGCATCGGCGGGTAGGGGCCGATGGCCGGACGGGCCTGATCGCCGAAGACGATCTTCAGGTAGGACGGCTTATTGAAGCCCATGGCGATCGCCCGGCGCACGCGCGGGTCGTCGAACGGTTCGTGCCGGGTGTTGATCGCGGCGTGGGAGGTGATCATCGCCGCTTCTTCCAGCACCGTCAGTTGCGGGTCCTGGCGCAACGCGGCGACGTCTTCGGGCTTGGGCGTCAGGGCGATCTGGCATTCGTTGCGGCGCAGGCGCTGCACGCGCACGTTGGGGTCGAGGGTGATCGCCAGCACCAGGTGGTCGATGGCCGGCTTGCCCTTCCAGTAGTCGGGGTTGGCTGCGTAGCGCACCTGGGCATCCTTGCGGTAGCGGGTGAAGACGAACGGGCCGGTGCCGATCGGCTTGCTGTTGAGTTCGTCGCCCTTGCCCCTGGCGATCAACTGGCCGGCATATTCGGCGGAGAGGATCGAGCCGAACGGCATGGCCAGGTCGGCGAGGAACGGCGCCTCCGGGTGCTTGAGGACGAAGCGCACCTGATGTTCGTCGATCTTCTCGATGCGCTCGATGATGTCGCGCAGTTGCATGGCGTCGGCGTAGGGGTAGCCGCTGGGCGAAAGGTCGTGGGCGGGGTGCTGCGGATCGAGCATGCGCTGGAAGCTGAACAGCACGTCGTCGGCGTCGAATTCGCGGGTTGGCTTGAAGTAGTCGGTGCTGTGGAATTTCACGCCCTGGCGCAGGCGGAAGGTGTAGACGAGGCCGTCAGCGGAGACGTCCCAGCTTTCCGCCAGGGCCGGGATCACCGTGGCGCTGCCCGGAGCGAACGCGGCCAGCGCGTTGTACAGCGGATGGGCTGAGGCGTCGAAGGTGTAGCCGGAGGTATAGCGGGCCGGATCGAACCCTTCCGGCGCCGCTTCGGTGCACACCGCCAGGGTCTTCGGCTGGGCCTGGATGGCGGCGCTGGCGGCGAGGGCGAGCAGCAGCAGGCTGTAGCGCAGGGCAGAGCGTGGTCGCATGGATGACTCCTCTGGAGCGGGACGGCCGGGTCGGCCGCCCCGGGGAGAGGCGCCGCCTCGCTCGTGGCGGGGCGGCGCGGCTGGCAGGCGAAGCTACTTGCCGACGCTGACCTCGTAGAACGAGTTCAGGCCGAAGGGACTGATCCTGAAGTCGTGTACCGTCTTGCGCATCGGCTGGTACACGGTGGAGTGGGCGATCGGGGTGATCGGCACCTGTTCCTTGAGGATGTGCTGGGCCTGCTTGTACAGCTCGGTGCGCTTGCCCTGGTCGGTGGTGCGCTTGGCATCCTTGACCAGCTTGTCGTAGCCGGCGTCGCACCATTTGGAGAAGTTGTTGCCGTCCACCGCGTCGCAGCCGTAGAGGGTGCCGAGCCAGTTGTCCGGGTCGCCGTTGTCGCCGCTCCAGCCGATCAGCATGGCGTCATGCTCGCCGCCCTTGGCGCGCTTGATGTATTCGCCCCATTCGTAGGTGACGATCTTCGCCTTGATACCGATCTTCGCCCAATCGTTCTGCAGCATTTCCGCCATCAGCTTGGCGTTGGGGTTGTAGGGGCGTTGTACCGGCATGGCCCACAGGGTGATCTCGGTGCCCTCGGCGACGCCGGCCTTCTTCAGCAGCTCCCTGGCCTTGGCCGGATCGTAGGGCGCGTCCTTGATGGTCTCGTCGTAGGACCACTGGGTCGGTGGCATGCCGTTGCTCGCCAACTGGCCGGCGCCCTGGTAGACGGCGTCGATGATGGCCTTCTTGTTCACCGCCATGTCCAGCGCCTGGCGTACTTCCAGCTTGTCGAACGGCTTGTGGGTGACGTTGTAGGCGATGTAGCCGAGGTTGAAGCCGGCCTGCGACGGCAGGTTCAGGTTCGGGTCCTTCTTCAGCGCGTCGAGGTCGGCGGGGCGCGGGTTGAGGGTGATCTGGCACTCGCCGGCCTTGAGCTTCTGCGCGCGCACCGAGGCGTCGGTGTTGATGGCGAAGATCAGGTTGTCGACCTTCACCTCGTCCGGCTTCCAGTAGTCCTTGTTGCCCTTGAAGCGGATCTGCGCATCCTTCTGGTAGCGGCTGAACACGAACGGGCCGGTGCCGATCGGCTTCTGGTTGATGTCGCTGGCCTTGCCCTGCTTGAGCAGTTGCGCGGCGTATTCGGCGGACTGGATCGATGGGAAGGGCATCGCCAGGTTCTGGATGAAGGCCGCGTCGACCTCGTTGAGGGTGAACTTCACCGTATGCTCGTCGAGCTTCTCGACCCTGGCGATGTTCTTGTCCAGGCCCATGTCGGTGAAGTAGGGAAACTCGGTGGGGTAGGCCTTGCGGAACGGATGATCCTTGTCGAGCATGCGTTCGAAGGTGAACAGCACGTCGTCGGCATTGAATTCGCGGGTCGGCTTGAAGTAGTCGGTGCTGTGGAACTTCACGCCCTTGCGCAGGTGGAAGGTATAGGTCTTGCCGTCGTCGCTGACGTCCCAGCTTTCCGCGAGGCCGGGAAGGACCTTGGTGCCGCCGCGCTCGAACTGGGTCAGGCGGTTGAAGACGGTTTCCGCCGCGGCGTCGAAATCGGTACCGGTGGTGTACTGGGCGGGATCGAAGCCGGCCGGGCTGCCTTCCGAGCAGAAGATCAGGTTGCTGGCGAAGGCCTGGGGAACGGCGGCGACCAGCGCTGCGCCGAGCAGCGAGGGAATGATCGCGGAGCGGATGACGGCGTTTCTACGCATGGAGTGACCTCTGGTTATTTTGATTGTCTGCGAGGGACAGCCTCGTGAGCTGTCTTGCGCGAAGCTATGCAGGGCATGTGCCGGCCGCAAGCGTCGAGGTCGGTTCAGTGTAGATGTTGTTATCCGTTTGAAAGGGAATGTCGCATTTTCGAATTTGCGCAAACGCGACGCAGGCCGCGTTTGCTGCGCGAGAGACAGTGGAAACGCAAGAGGCAGCCCGGAGGCTGCCTCTTGTGGTGCGCGCCGACCGGATCAGGGCATCTGCACCTCGATCACACCGTCGGCGTTGACCGTGACCTGGCTGGTCCCGGCCTCGATCTCCGGCGCCTGGGCGCCACCGAAGCTGGCGTCGGCCTTCATCGCCGCCATCCGCATCACCGGGTACGGGCGCGGTGCGCCGGCGCTGTTCACGCTCAGGCTGACCAGCTTGTAGCCCTTGCCGCCGAGCGCCTCGGTGAGCAACTGGGCGCGCTCCTTGAACGCGTCCACGGCGCCTTTCATCAATTGGTCCTCGTTCTTCTTGCGGGTCGCATCGGCGATGCTGAAGTCCATGCCGCCCATTTTCAGCTTGCCCAGCAGGTCGGCGGAAAGCTGGCCGAGGGCGGCGAAGTCGGAGCTTTCCAGGCGCAGCTCGGCGCGCTCGCGCCAGCCGGTGATCTTCTGGCCCTTGTCGTCGTAGACCGGATAGCTGTTGCGACTGCCCAGGCTGATGGTCACGCCCTTGACCTTGCGCGCGTCGGCGACGGCGGCGTTGAGGACGCTGGTGGTCTCGGCGGCGAGCTTGGCCGGATCGCTGCCCTGGTTTTCGCTGTAGAGGGTGACCTGCATCAGGTCGTGGGCCACCTGCTGGCTGACTTCGGCGTGCAGCGAGACCTGGTTGTAGCGCGGCGCTTCCTCGGCGACGGCCGAGAGGCTGGCGGCGCAGAGGGTGACGGCGGCGGCCAGGCGGGAAATCGCAGACATCGGGCAACTCCTTGTACTAAGGCTGAATTCACACTGTAGAGCATCGTTCCGGCAGGCGCGGCAAACACGCCTATACGCCAGTCTTGGACCATGAGACGAAGGCTTTTCCCGGAACGGGTTAGGCGATTTCGGAAAAAACGTGAAATTTACTGATCTGAGCCCTGACAGCGCTCGGCGAAACAGGGCAGGATGGCGACCTGCGAGGTTTCTGAGTCACTTTGCCGCAGAGTTGCCGACAGCGTCTTGGCTATACTCGCGCTTATTCCGGAAGAAAACATGCGCGCACCGGTTTTCCTGCTCTCCGCCAGTCGCCAGAACCTTGGCCGTCTGCTCCTCATCCGTATTCTCGTGCTGGCCGCGCAGGCCGGCTCGGTGGGTTTCGCCTGGCTTTCCGACCTGTTGCCGCTGCCGTGGCTGGCGCTCGGCCTGACCCTTGGCCTGTCCGCCTGCCTGATTCTGTTCACCGCGCTGCGCCTGCGCGCGCCGTGGCCGGTGACCGACCAGGAGTACGCGGTACAACTGGCCTGCGACCTGATCATCCACAGCACCTTGCTGTATTACTCGGGCGGCTCGACCAACCCCTTCGTCTCCTATTACCTGGTACCGCTGACCATCGCCGCTGCGACCCTGCCCTGGATCTACTCCATGGTGCTCTCCGGCCTGGCCCTGACCGGCTACACCCTGCTGCTGATCTGGTACCACCCGCTGCACCTGCAGGCGGTTCAGCACGAGGCGATGCTGATCAACCTGCACCTGTTCGGCATGTGGCTGAACTTCGCCCTGTCGGCGGCCTTCATCACCTTCTTCGTGGTGAAGATGTCCGAGGCGCTGCGCTGGCAGGCGCACATGCAGGCCGAGCGGCGCGAGGAAAGCATGCGCGACCAGCAGTTGCTCGCGGTGGCCACCCAGGCGGCCGGTGCCGCGCACGAACTGGGTACGCCGCTGGCGACCATGAGCGTGCTGCTCAACGAGCTGCGCCAGGAGCGCCCGCAGGACCCGACCCTGCAGGAAGACCTGGCATTGCTCCAGGAACAGGTCAAGCAGTGCAAGCACACCCTCCAGCAACTGGTACGGGCGGCCGAGGCCGACCGTCGTCAGGCGATCGAGGAGCAAAGCGCCGCGGAATGGCTGGAATCGGTGCTGCGCCGCTGGCACCTGATGCGTCCGGAGGCTTCCTACCGCTACCAGTGCCTGGGCCTCGGCTCCGCGCCGCGCCTGACCCCGCCGACCGACCTCAGCCAGGCTCTGCTGAACCTGCTGAACAATGCGGCGGACGCCTGTCCCGAC
The DNA here is from genome assembly GCF_047199225.1 of Pseudomonas sp. DL. NCBI lineage: Bacteria > Pseudomonadati > Pseudomonadota > Gammaproteobacteria > Pseudomonadales > Pseudomonadaceae > Pseudomonas > Pseudomonas sp. DL. The sequence continues at coordinate 5,191,849 of NZ_CP178323.1, read as the reverse complement.
GACCTCGACATCCGCCTGGACTGGGACAGCAGCAGTATCTGCCTGAGTATCCGCGACCACGGCGTCGGGGTGCCCCTGGCGATCGCCGAACAGATCGGCAAACCGTTCTTCACCACCAAGGGCAAGGGCTTCGGCCTCGGCCTGTTTCTCAGTCAGGCCAGCGTGACCCGCGCTGGTGGAACGGTGAAGTTGTATAACCACGAAGATGGCGGCACTCTGACCGAACTGCGCTTGCCGCGCAGCTACGGAATGGCTTGAGTGATCCGTCTGAGAGGCCCTGCCTATGTCTGAAGAGCTGCTCTTCGAAGGGGAAGAACAACCCCATCTCCTGCTGGTGGACGACGATCCCACCTTTACCCGGGTCCTGGCGAGGGCCATGAGCCGTCGCGGCCTGCGGGTCAGCACCGCCGGCTCCGCCGAGGAAGGCCTGGCGCTGGCCCAGCAGGACACGCCGGACTATGCCGTGCTCGACCTGAAGATGGAAGGCGACTCCGGCCTGGTGCTGCTGCCGAAGCTGCTGGAACTGCACGCGGACATGCGGGTGGTGATCCTCACCGGCTATTCCAGCATCGCCACCGCGGTGGAGGCGATCAAGCGCGGCGCCTGCAACTACCTGTGCAAGCCGGCGGATGCCGATGACGTGTTGGCCGCGCTGCTCTCCGAGCACGCCGACCTGGACACCCTGGTGCCGGAAAACCCGATGTCGGTGGATCGCCTGCAATGGGAGCACATCCAGCGCGTGCTCGCCGAGCACGAGGGCAACATCTCCGCCACCGCCCGCGCCCTGGGCATGCATCGACGGACCTTGCAGCGCAAGCTGCAGAAGCGGCCGGTACGGCGCTGAAGCGTAAATGACAACGGGGGCGCCGCATGGCGCCCCCTATACTTTCCGCTTTCCGTCGAATCGCGGTGGATTTCGCACATTCCGCCGGTCGCCGGGGATATCCAGCGGACAGCGCAATCGTTAAGATGCAACTTTCATGAATCGCACGACCAGGGATTGATCATGCGTATCTTCGGTTCGAGTGCCGGCTGCCTGTCGGTGCTGTTCGGACTGGCCTTCGGGCTGCCTGCACTAGCCGAGCCTTCGGTGGACCTGGATGGTCCGACGGCAGGCTGGCGCTATTCCGGCCTGCTCGAGCAGCCCGATGCCCCGCGTGTCGCCTATCCGACTCCGCCCATCGATCGCGGCGGCCAGCGCGGCCGCAGCCTGATCGAAGGACACCTGCGCGAACTGGTCGGCACCGAGCGCGCCCAGCGCCTGGTGGTCAACGGCAATCCTCTCCCTCTCTATACCGACGGCGCCGGGCGCTTCGTCCGCCCCTATGCGTTCGGCCACGGCTCCAACGGCGTCCAGGTCGGCAGCGCCGACGGCAAGATCCTCAAGCGCGTACAGTTCTACGAGGCCAATCGCTCCCAACTGCCGCCGCGCGTGCGCGTGGTGCTGGGTTGGGACGATCCGAAGGCCGAGCTCGACCTGCATATCGTCACCCCCGATGGCCAGCACGCCTACTGGGCGCATCCGCGCCTGAGCAACAGCGGCGGCCTCGATCCGGACGGCGTCGACGGGCCCGGCCCGGAGATGTTCACCATGGGCGCGCCGCTGCACGGCACCTACCTGATCTACGTGAACTACTGGGGCAACCTCAACAACCAGGGCTACAACTTCCAGGCCGGCAGCAACGTACAGGACGTGATCACCGCGCAGGTCAACCTGGTGTTCAACGAAAACAGCGTCGACGAGAAGCACGAGACCTTCGTCGTGCCCCTGCGCACCATTGGCGACCTGGTGCTGGTCAAGACCTTTACCTACTGAAGCATCCCCTCGTACGGATGACACGGGATTAGCGAACCATGAGCGAGAACAACACCCCCAGCCCTGCCAACGGAACCCCTGCGCCCGCCGCTGTGCGCACCCGAAGCGCCCTGTGGCCGGTGCTGGGGATCGTCGCCGCGCTGGCCGCCGGCGGTGTGCTGGCCTGGCAGATGGGCTGGCTGGAGCGGCTCGGCGGAGGGCGCCCGGCCGAAGAGGACCTCGGCCAGCCGATCGGCGCCCAGGCACCCGCGGACGCCGGCGCGCCGCGTGCCTACCGTGACCTGCGCAAGCCCGACGCGCTGATCGAGAGCGTGTCGCTGAGCCGCCTGCCGAAGGAAATCCTCGAGGTGCCGTTGCTGCGCGATACCCTGACCGAGGACTTCGTCTTCTATTACGAGAACAATGGCGACCGCCTCGGCCTGACCGGTACGTTGCGGCGGATCATCTACGAGCACGACCTGACCCTGAAGGACAGCCTGGTCGAGGAACTGCTCGACCAACCGGCCCAGGTCGCCCTCTGGCGCGGCGCCGACGGCCGCCTGCGCGACTTCGTGGTGGTGCTCAAGCGCGGCGGCCTGGCGCGGGTGCTCGAGCCGCTGGCCCATATAGCCGCCGACGACCAGCAGTTGCGCAAGGTCGGCGAGCTGGCGGGAACCTCGGTCTATCGCCTGCGCTACGGCAACGACAAGGCGATGCTGTTCCTGTCCAAGGGCGACCGGCTGTTGTTGCTGTCGAACCCACGGATGCTCTTCGACGATGGTGGCGAGAGCGACGACAGCCCGCTGAACGCTCCGGCCAGCGAAGACCTGGAGGCACTGCTCGACGGCGACGAACTGTTCCCCGAGCGCTTCGGCCTGCCGGGCCGCGGCGAGCTGCGCCAGCGCATCACCCTCAATGCCAGCGTCCTGGCCATGGGCTACCAGCGCTTCATCCCGAGCTTTGCCGGGGTGCGCTTCGAGAAGGGCGAGCAGGGCTGGAGCAGCTACCTGGCGCTGAACGAGGTGGAACGTCAGCCGCCGCTGGACTTCGCCCCGGTCTGGCAGGCCATGCCGATGGGCGCCAGCGCCTGCGTGGCGCTGCCGGTCACCCCCGGCCTGTACGGGGTGATGCTGGAGCGCCTGGGGGCCGAGCAGAAGATGGCCCAGGCCTTCTCCGAGCATCTCAGCGGCGCCGCCGGTCTCTGCTGGTACGCCAGTTCGCGGCTGCATTCGCCGCTGCTGGTGGGCCAGTTGAGCGCGCCGGCCAGTGCCGAACTCGACGACGAGCTGGGCAAGCTGTTCGGCCGTGTGATCGGCGCGAAGGAAGCCAAGGTCGAGGGTGGCAGCTTCCCGGTGGAAGACCGGGTGGATGGCCAGACCCGCCGCTGGACCCGCCAGGTCAGCTCGAACTTCGGCGCCTATCCGGCCAGCCAGGCGGACAACCCGGACAGCATCAGCGGCCGCGCGTTCTTCCGCATCGGCATGGCGCGCCATGGCCAGACCCTGCTGTTCTCCCTCGACGACCAGTTGCTCGGCAAGGCCCTGGACACCCTCGACAAGCGCTATCCGCCGCTCGCCGAGGTGTTGCCGAAGGATGCGCTCGTACCGGCCTACCTGGCGCCGCAGCCGCTCTCCGAACTGCTGCAACGGGAAACCCTCGACAGCCTGCCGCAGGACATGGAGCCGGTATTCCGCAATGCCGCCGACACCTACCTGATGCCGCGCCTGAAAACCCTCGCCGGCAAGGGCAGCTACGCCCTTGGCCTGCCTGCCGGAAGCCAGGCCAACGCACCGTGGCAATGGCTGCCGCTGGAATGGCGGTCGCTGTGAGACGCCTGACTGCCTTCGGCCTGGCGCTGCTCCTGCTGGCCAGCGGCGTTGCCCGCGGCGAGCCCCCGGTAGCGCTCGACCCGCAGCAATCGCAGGTATTCCGCGCCTGGTTCGTGCGCATCGCCCAGGAACAGTTGCGCCAAGGGCCGAGTCCGCGCTGGCACCAGCAGGACTGCGCCGGCCTGGTGCGCTTCGCCGCCAACGAGGCGCTGAAAGTCCACGATGGCAAGTGGCTGCGCGCCAACGGCCTGTCCAACCGCTACCTGCCCCCGGAGCTGGCGCTCAGTCCCGAGCAACGGCGCCTGGCGCAGAACTGGCAGCAGGGTGGCGGCCAGGTCGGGCCCTACGTGAATGCGATCAAGCTGGTGCAGTTCAACAGTCGGCTGGTCGGCCGCGACCTCAACCAGGCGCGCCCCGGCGACCTGATGTTCTACGACCAGGGCGACGACCAGCACCTGATGATCTGGATGGGCCGCTCCATCGCCTATCACACCGGCAGCAGCACCCCGACCGATAACGGCATGCGTTCGGTCAGCCTGCAACAACTCATGACATGGAAGGACACCCGATGGATCCCCGACGAATCCAATCCCAACTTTATCGGCATCTATCGGCTGGCTTTCCTCTCTCAATGAATCGCGTCCCAGTGAAGACAACAGCAATGAGCAACCTGCGCCGTTTCAGCCGTAGCCTGGCGGTCGCCGCCCTGGTCCTGCTGCCGTTCGCCGCCGTCCAGGCGGAAGACACGGTGGAACCGAGCGGCTACACGCCGATGGCCGGCGAATCCTTCTTCCTGCTCGCCGACAGCAGCTTCGCCACCGACGAGGAAGCGCGGGTCCGTCTCGAAGCGCCCGGCCGCGACTACCGGCGCTACCGCATGGAGCCCTATGGCGGGGTCGACGTGCGCCTGTACCGGATCGAACAGCCGCTGGAGTTCCTCAAGCGGCAGAAGAACCTGCACCGGGTCCTGGCCGAGGGACAGTTCAAGGGCGAAGGCCTGTCGAACACCCTGGCCTATCTCTGGGACAACTGGTATCGCAAGTCGCGCCGGGTGATGCAGCGCGCCTTCTCCTACGAGTCGCGGCAACAGGTCACCGAGGCGGTGCCCGAGCTGAAGATGGGCAACGCCATGACCGCGCCGACCCCCTACGACGCGCAGCCGCAATACGCGCCGATTCCCGGCCTGCCGCTGGTCAGCCAGTTCCGCTATCCGCTGTGGGACGCCAAGCCCATCGAGCCGCCGCAGGACGTCAAGCTGGCCGGTTCCTCCAGCGAGTTCATCAACGTCGTGCCGGGCAATGTCTACATCCCGCTGGGCAAGCTGAAGCCGGGCCTGTACCTGGTCGAGGCGCTTGTCGGCAAGTACCGCGCCACCACCGTGGTGTTCGTCTCCAACAGCGTGGCGGTGAGCAAGGTCGCCGGCGACGAGCTGCTGGTCTGGACCGCACGCAAGCACGAAGGCACCCCGGTGCCCGACACCAAGGTGCTGTGGACCGACGGCCTGGGCGTGATGAGCAGCGGCAATACCGACGCCGACGGCCTGCTGCGGCTCAAGCACGCCAGTCCGGAGCGCTCCTACGTGATCGGCGAGGACCGCGAGGGCGGGGTCTTCGTCTCCGAGAACTTCTATTACGACAGCGAGATCTACGACACCAAGATCTACGCCTTCACCGACCGCCCGCTGTACCGGCCGGGCGACTGGGTCTCGTTGAAGATGGTCGGCCGCGAGTTCAAGGACGCCCGGCAATCCCAGGCCGCCGCCAGCGCGCCGGTGCGCCTGAGCGTGATCGACGCCAGCGGCACGGTATTGCAAAGCCTGGACCTCCGCTTCGACGCGAAGAGCGGCGCCAATGGCCGCTTCCAACTGCCGGAGAACGCCGTCGCCGGCGGCTACGAGTTGCGCTTCGACTACCGCGGGCAGACCTACAGCAGCGCCTTCCGCGTCGCCGAATACATCAAGCCGCACTTCGAAGTCGCCCTCGACCTGGCCAAGCCGGACTTCAAGACCGCCGAGCCGGTGAAGGGCGAGATCGTCCTGCTCTATCCGGACGGCAAGCCGGTGGCCAACGCGCGCCTGCAACTGAGCCTGCGCGCCCAGCAGTTGTCGATGGTGGACAACGAACTGCAGTATCTCGGCCAGTTCCCGGTGGAACTGAGCAGCACCGAACTGACCACAGACGGCAAGGGCCGCGCCGCCATCGAATTGCCGCCGGCCGAGAAACCCAGTCGCTACATGCTGACCATCTTCGCCAGCGACGGCGCCGCCTACCGGGTCAAGACCAGCAAGGAGATCCTCATCGAGCGCGGCGCCGCGCGCTACCGCCTGAGCGCGCCGCAGCGCTTCAGCGCCGCCGGCGAGAAGGTCGAGTTCAGCTATGCCAGCGAACAGCCGACCCCGCTCAAGCCGAGCAGCTACCAGTGGATCCGCCTGGAGGACCGCGCCACCGATAGCGGTCCGGTCGCCGACGGCCGCTTCGCGCTGACCTTCGAGCGCCCCGGTACCTATTCCGTGGAGCTGCGCGACGACAAGGGCCAGCTCCTTGGCGCCACCGGCCACTCGGTGAGCGGCGAGGGCGTGAAGTCGGTGCCGGGCACCGTCGAGGTGGTGTTCGACAAGCCCGAGTACCGCACCGGCGAGGAAGCCTCCGCACTGATCACCTTCCCCGAGCCGGTGGAGGATGCGCTGTTGTCCCTGGAGCGCGACAAGGTCGAGGCCACCGCCCTGCTGTCCAAGGGCGCCGACTGGCTGCGCCTGGAAAAGCTCAATCCGACCCAGTACCGCGTGTGGATCCCGGTGCGCGAGGAGTTCTCGCCGAACCTGACCTTCTCGGTGCTCTACACCAAGGGCGGCGACTACAGCTTCCAGAACGCCGGGATCAAGGTCGGCATGCCCCAGGTAGAGATCGACATCGCCACCGACAAGGAGCGCTATGAACCGGGCGAGACGGTGACCGTGACCCTGGCCACGCGCTTCGCCGGCAAACCGGTTTCCAGCCACCTGACCGTCAGCGTGGTGGATGAGATGGTCTATGCCCTGCAGGCGGAGATCGCCCCCGGCATCGACCAGTTCTTCTACCATCCGCGGCGCAACAACGTGCGCACCAGCGCCAGCCTGGCCTTCATCAGCTACGACGTGGCGTTGCCCGGCAGCACCAGCGCACCCGGACGGGCGAACCGCAGCGAGCGCGGCGTCAAGGTACTGGAGCGGCCGCGCCGCGAGGACGTCGACACCGCCGCCTGGCAGCCGGAGCTGGTCACCGACGCCCAGGGCAAGGCCAGCTTCAGCTTCCGCATGCCCGACTCGCTGACCCGCTGGCGGATCACCGCGCGGGCCATCGACGACAACGGCCAGGTCGGCCAGAAGAAGCAGTTCCTTCGCTCGGAGAAGCCGCTGTACCTGAAGTGGAGCGGGCCGACTCGCTTCCGCCAGGGTGACCAGCCCGACCTCGGCCTGTTCGTCTTCAACCAGGGCGAACAGCCGGTCAAGGCCGAGCTGCTCAGCGGGCCGCCTGGCAGCCAGCGCAGCCAGACCCTGGAGCTGGCCAAGGGAGTCAACTACATTCCGCTGGCGCAACAGCCGCTCAGCGATGGCGACTGGAGCGCCGAGCTGCGCCAGGACGGGCAGGTCCGCGACCGCCTGGCGGTGCGCTTCAACCTGCTGGCCGACGGCTGGCAGGTGGAGCAGGTGCAGAACCTCAGCCTGGCGGCGGCGAGCAACCCGCTGCAACTGCCGGCGGACGCGCGCGACGTACGCCTGCGCCTGGCCGATGGCCCGGCCGCTGCCTACCTGGGCAATCTCGATGATCTGCTGGAGTATCCCTACGGCGGCGTCGAGCAGACCGCCAGCCAACTGCTGCCGCTGAGCATCGCCTATCCGGCGCTGGCCGGCGGCGAGCCGCGGATTCGCGACCGCCTGCGCCTGATCATGCAGAACAGTCGCCTGCGCCTGGTGCAGATGGCCGGCCCGGACGCCTGGTTCGCCTGGTGGGGTGGCGACGTCGATGGCGACGCTTTCCTCACCGCCTACGCCTACTACGCCGACTGGTACGCCAGCCGCGCACTGGAGATCCAACTGCCGGCCGAACACTGGCAGCGCATCCTCGAGCCCTACGCCAAGCAGGCGACGCAGACCCCGCTGCTGCAGCGTGCGCTGATCCTGGCTTTCGCCCGCGACATGCAGTTGCCGGTGAACACCCTGCTCGGCGGCCTGCTCAACGATCTGGCCAACGCCGGCGAAGGGCAGGCGCGCGCGGAGCCGCTGGAGGCCGACGACGGCCTGGTGCTGGGCGACCCGGACTCGGCCGTCGGCCTGGCCGCGGCGCGAGTACTGGCGGTGGACCTGGCACGGCAACTGCGGGTCGCGGTGCCCGCTCCGCTGGCCGCCCAGGCCGAGACGGCGACGCAGCGCCTGCGTGAGGCCGGCTTGCCGTTCACCGATGCCTTGCTGGCCTCTCACTCGGCCGTGGATGGCCAGCAGGCCAGCGCTTTGCTGCAACGCCTGGCGCCGGCGCAATCGACCCTGGAACGCGCCCTGGCCCTGACCTGGCTGCAGGGCGCCCTGGCCCAGGCGCCGCAGGGCAAGCTGCCGCAGCCGCCGAAGGACTGGCAGGCGCAGCGCGGCGCCAGCGGCGAAACCTACTGGCAATGGCGCGGCCGCGGCATTCCGAGCTGGGTCGACCTGGACGAGGCGCCGGCCCGGCCGTTGCCGGTTGCGCTCAGCTACCGCAGCGCCCAGGCGCCGAGCGGGCAACTGCCGGTGCAGATCAGCCGTCGTCTGCTGCGCCTGGTGCCCGGTGAGGGGGCGTTCGAGTTCAAGGTCGAGGAGGTTGGCGACAAGCCGCTTTCCAGCGACGAACTGTATCTCGACGAAGTGACCCTGAACGTTCCGGAAGACACCGCTCTACGCTACGGCATGCTGGAACTGCCGCTGCCGCCCGGCGCGGATGTCGAGCGCACCACCTGGGGCATCAAGATCAGCGGCCTGGCCGGCGACGAAGCGACCACCCTGGAGCGCGCGCGCAACGAACCGGGCGAGTTGTTCTACGGGGTGCCGGTGGACAGCCTGAGTGGCGAGCAGCGTTTCCGTCACCTGGTGCGTTTCTCCCAGAAAGGCAGCTTCAACCTGCCACCGGCCCGCTACCTGCGTCTCTACGCGCCGGAACAGCAGGCCCTGGAAGCCAAGCCGGCGCTGGCCAAGGTCAAGGTCGAGTGATTGCGTTGCGCGCCTGGCTGGTCCTGCTGTGCGCCGTGCCGTTGCTGCTTCGCGCAGCGGAGGCGCCGGTCCAGCTGGCCTGGCGCACGACCCAGGGCTACGAACTGGTGAGCCTGGATCGCCAGCGGGTGCTCGAGCGCCGGCCGTTGCCGGCCGATTTGCAGGCTCCGCTGGGCAGCCTGTGGAAACTGTTCGTCTTCGCCTGGCTGAGCGACACCGGCCAGGCCGAGCCGCCCTATACCTGCCAGGGGCGCAGCCGCGAGGAGGTCTACTGCTGCGAGAATGGCCAGACGATCGGTCGTGACCGCGCCCTGGTGCGCTCCTGCGGGCTGTATTTCGAGCCGCAGCGCCTCGCCTTGCGGCCGGAGGCCTGGCGCGGCTACTGGCAGGCGCGCCAGGCACCGGCCTGGTTGCTCGATCTGGAACGGCTGCAACCGCAGACGCGGGTGCCGGTTAAGGAGCTTCTGGAACAGTTGCAGCGACTACCGGCCCAGGGCGAGGCGCGGCGGGTACTGCTCGACGTGGCGTTGCAGGCCGGCGACGGCCATGCCGTGGCCAGCCTTGGCGGCCGCCTGCGGGTGAAGACCTGGAGCTGGCTCGACGACCATGACCCGCAGGCGCGCCAGGGCGGTTTCGCCGGCTGGCTGGTCGATGGAACGCCGCTCTGGCTCGGCGGCCCGGGAACCAGCAAGGTGATTCTGGACCGCTACGCCGAGGTGCTCGGGCGCTTCCTGCCGAGTCCGTGGCCGGCCGATCCGGGCCGTTGCGTGGAAGCGAACCTGTTCAGCCGCTATCCGCTGCGCTCGGTCAGCGATCCCTCCGGCCACCCGGCCGCCGAAGGCCTGCTGCATGGTCCGCAGCAAGTGCTCTTCGCCAACGGCAATCGACTGGACATCGCCAGCGCCGGCGACCTCTTCCTGCAACGGGTGGATGGCGTGCCGCGCCTGGTCGCGCGGGTTTCGCGCGAAGAGTACGTGGCGCGGGTGCTGGAGCGCGAAGCCTCGGCGCAGCCGAAGGAAGCCGCTCGCGCGCTGGCGGTGACCATTCGCACCTATCTATTGCAAAACGCCGCGCCGCGCGGCGAATGCCTGGCCATCGATGACAGCAGCCAGCGCCAGCGCGTGGCGCCGCGCCCGGCCAGCGCGCCGACGCGGCGGATCGCTGCCTGGAGCGCCGACCTGGTGCTGGCCGGGGCGACCGTCAACTATCACTCCGACCAGCCTGGTCCGGCGCGCCTGTCCTGGAAGCACGCGGTGGAGCAAGCCGGGCAGGGACTGGGCTACGACAGCATCCTCGCCCAGGCTTTCCCGCGCAGCAGCCTGAGCCGCTGGGACAACCCGGTGGCCGCCTGCCAGCCGTTGCCGGCTGCCGAAGACTGGCTGCGCAAGCAGCGCCGGCAGTGGCGCGAGCGTCTCGACCGAGAGCCCGGCTACGAGGAGATTCCGAGTTTTTCCGTGTGCCGCCTGGCTTCCGGGCGGCCCTATGTCGATCGCGAGCGCGAACGCATCTTCGTCCGCGGCCTGTATTCCCTACAGGAACGCTTGGACCTCACCCACGAATACCTGCACCTGGCCTTCCGCGCCCATCCCAGCGGCCAGGACGAAAACTATATCGAAAGCCTGGCCCGGCGCCTGCTACTGGAATGACTCCATGAACCGAATGTCCCTTGCCGCCCTGCTCAGTTGCCTTCCCCTCGTCGCCTGGGCGGACAACCCCGTGAAACTGGATACGCCGGTCTCCGGCTGGCGTGCCGGCGACGGTTCCGCCGCCAATTACCGGCAGGTGGTGAACTACCCGGCGTCCTCGGTCAACGTCGCCGCCGACCAGGCGACCACCGCGCGCATTCGCGGCGCGATCGAGAGCCAGCCCAAGGACCGCCCGGCGACGCTGGTGGTGAACGGTGTGAGCATGCCACTGAAGGTGGACGCCGATGGCAGCTTCGACCGCCCGTTCGCCTTCCCGTCCGGCAGCAACAGCGTCGAGGTGCGCAACGCCGCCGGGCAGTCGCGACGGGTCCAGTTCTATCACGGTGGCGGCGGCGGGGAAGTGCCGGCCAAGCTGCGCGTGCTGCTGTCCTGGGACAGCGACAACACCGACCTCGACCTGCACCTGGTGACCCCGGACGGCGACCATGTCTGGTATGGCAATCGTTCGCTGGCCAACGGCGCGACCCTGGATGTCGACGTCACCACCGGCTACGGCCCGGAAATCATCGCCACGCCGACGCCGCAGAAGGGGCCCTACCTGGTCTACGTCAACTACTTCGGCGGTGGCTACGGCAGCAGCGAGGATGGCGCCGAACAGGCCGCCCAGGACCTGACCACGGCGCGCATCACCCTGGTCACCGAAGAGGGCACGCCGAACGAGAAACAGGAAACCTTCCTGGTGCCGATGCGCAAGCCTGGCGAGCTGACGCTGGTGAAGCGCTTCAGTTATCCGTAGGCGCCTGCGCTCGGTCCCATAGGGCGGATAACGCCCCTGGCGTTATTCGCCGTCGCTCAGGCATCGGTGTTATCAACCCGTGGCCTGACGGCGGCGCTCATGCCGCTGCGAATGGCTCCTGGGCTCAGGCGGGCTGTTCGCCCTGCCAGGTATCGATCGCTTCCTGCGCCGCACGGAACGCATCGATCGCCGCCGGCACCCCGGCATAGACCGCGCAGTGCAGCAGTGCCTCGCGGATTTCCTCCACCGTGCAGCCGTTGTTCAGCGCACCGCGCACGTGCCCCTTGAGTTCCTGCGGGCACTTCAGGGCGGTCAGGGCGGCCAGGGTGATCAGGCTGCGGGTCTTGCGCGGCAGCGCCTCGCGGGCCCAGACCGAGCCCCAGGCATGCTCGTTGACGAAGTCCTGCAATGGCTGGGTGAAGGCGGTGGCGTTGCCCATGGCGCGCTCGACGAAGGCGTCGCCCATGACTTCACGTCGGATCTCCAGGCCGGTCTTGCCTTGTTCGCTCATCGGAAGGTTCCTGTCGTGGGTAGAAGGTGGCTCAATCCAGCGACTCTATCCGAACCGGCGCCACGCCGCTGCGGATCATACCCAGGCCTTCGGCGGCCTTGCGCGATACATCGATGATCCGTCCGCGGCGGAACGGCCCGCGATCGTTGATCCGCACCACCACGCTGCGGCGGTTGTCGAGGTTGGTTACCCGCACGCGGGTACCGAACGGCAACGTGCGGTGGGCAGCGGTCATTGCGTTGGGGTTGTAGCGCTCGCCGCTGGCGGTACGCAGGCCTGCGTGGCGGCTGCCATAGTAGGAGGCTTCGCCGGTATCCGCGGAACCGCTGCCGGCGAGGCTGGAGCAGCCGGCGAGGAACAGGGGCAGGACGGCGAGGGCGAGGCGCGCGGCGGCGGATGGGGTGGGCATGGACAACAGGCTCCTGGCGGACAAGAAGACGCCGGGCGAACCCGGCGTCTGGCTTTGACTCACGCTTCGAGCTTTTTCTTCAGCAACTCGTTCACCTGCTGCGGGTTGGCCTTGCCTTTCGAGGCCTTCATCGCCTGGCCGACGAAGAAGCCGAACATCTTGCCGCGCTTGGCCTCGTCGGCGGCGCGGTACTGCTCGACCTGCTCGGCGTTGGCCGCCAGCACCTCGTCGAGCATCTTCTCGATGGCGCCACTGTCGGTGACCTGCTTCAGGCCCTTGGCCTCGATGATCTGGTCGGCGGAACCCTCGCCGTTGGCCATGGCTTCGAAGACCATCTTGGCGAGCTTGCCGGAGATGGTGTTGTCCTTGATGCGCAGGATCATGCCGCCCAGTTGCTCGGCGGACACCGGAGACTGCTCGATCTCCAGGCCGTCCTTGTTGAGCAGGCTGCCCAGCTCGACCATCACCCAGTTGGCCGCCAGCTTGGCGTCGCCGCAGATGCCCTGGACCTTCTCGAAGTAGTCGGCCATCTCGCGGCTGGCGGACAGCACGCTGGCATCGTAGGCGGACAGGCCGTACTGGCTCTCGAAGCGTTCGCGCTTCTGCACCGGCAGTTCCGGCAGTTGCTCGCGCAGCTTCGCCAGGTACTCGGGCTCGATGACCACCGGCAGCAGGTCGGGACAGGGGAAGTAACGGTAGTCGTTGGCTTCTTCCTTGCCGCGCATGGAGCGGGTCTCGTCCTTGTTCGGGTCGTACAGGCGGGTTTCCTGGACCACCTTGCCGCCGTCCTCGATCAGCTCGATCTGGCGCTGGATCTCATGGTTGATCGCCTTCTCGATGAAGCGGAAGGAGTTGACGTTCTTGATCTCGGCGCGGGTGCCGAATTCGGCCTGGCCCTTCGGTCGTACCGAGACGTTGCAGTCGCAGCGCAGCGAGCCCTCGGCCATGTTGCCGTCGCAGATGCCCAGGTAGCGCACCAGGGCGTGGATCGCCTTGACGTAGGCCACGGCTTCCTTGGCGCTGCGGATGTCCGGCTCGGAAACGATCTCCAGCAACGGCGTGCCGGCGCGGTTCAGGTCGATGCCGCTCATGCCCTGGAAGTCTTCGTGCAGGCTCTTGCCGGCGTCCTCCTCCAGGTGCGCGCGGGTGATGCCGATGCGCTTGCTGGTGCCGTCTTCCAGGGTGATGTCGAGATGGCCCTTGCCGACGATGGGATGGTCCATCTGGCTGGTCTGGTAGCCCTTCGGCAGGTCGGGGTAGAAGTAGTTCTTGCGGGCGAACACGTTCTGCCGGTCGATCCGTGCGTCGATCGCCAGGCCGAACAGGCAGGCCATGCGTACGGCCTCCTCGTTGAGCACCGGCAGGGTGCCCGGCATGGCCAGGTCGACCAGGCTGGCTTGGGTATTCGGCGCGGCGCCGAAGGCGGTCGAGCTGCCGGAGAAGATCTTCGATTGGGTGGCGAGCTGTGCGTGGATTTCCAGCCCGATCACGGTTTCCCATTGCATGTGGTGTTCCTCAATCCTTCTGTGCCTGCGCAGTCCCGCTGCCGACCCTGCGGGTCGCCCTCTCCGCGCCGGGAGAGGGGAGGGGACTGCGTGGCGTTGCCATGGCTTAGAAGCCGGCCGGGGTGCGGGTGTGCCAGTCGCTGACCTGCTGGTACTGGTGCGCGACGTTGAGCAGGCGGCCTTCCTGGAAGTAGGGCGCGAGCAACTGGACACCCACCGGCAGGCCGTCGACGAAGCCGGCGGGCATGGACAGCCCCGGCAGGCCGGCGAGGTTGGCGGTGATGGTGTAGATGTCTTCCAGGTACTGGGAAACCGGGTCGTCGTTCTTCTCGCCGATCTTCCAGGCCGGGTTCGGCGTGGTCGGGCCGAGGATCACGTCCACTTCGGCAAAGGCGCTGACGAAGTCGTTCTTGATCAGCCGGCGAATCTTCTGAGCCTGCAGGTAATAGGCATCGTAGTAGCCGGCCGAGAGTGCGTAGGTGCCGACCATGATGCGGTTCTTCACTTCGCTGCCGAAGCCTTCCGCGCGCGAGCGCTTGTACAGGTCTTCCAGGTTCTGCGGGGCGTCGCAACGATAGCCATAGCGCACGCCGTCGAAGCGCGACAGGTTGGAGGACGCCTCGGCCGGCGCGATCACGTAGTAGGCCGGGATGGCGTGCTGCATGTTCGGCAGGGAAATGTCCTTCACCGTGGCGCCGAGCGTCTTCAGCTCCTCGACCACGGCCAGCACCGCGTCGGCGATGCGGCTGTCGAGGCCGGCGCCGAAGTATTCCCGCGGCAGGCCGATGCGCAGGCCGCTCAGCGGCTTCTGCAGGGCGGCCAGGTAGTCGTCCACCGGCTGTTCGACGCTGGTCGAGTCCTTCGGATCGAATCCGGCCATCACCCCCAGCATCAGCGCGCAGTCCTCGGCGGTGCGCGCCAGCGGGCCGCCCTGGTCGAGGCTGGAGGCGTAGGCGATCATGCCCCAGCGGGAAACCCGGCCGTAGGTTGGCTTGATCCCGGTGAGGTTGGTCAGCGCCGCCGGTTGGCGGATCGAGCCGCCGGTATCGGTGCCGGTGGCGGCCGGCAGCAGGCGCGCGGCGACTGCCGCGGCGGAACCGCCGGAGGAGCCGCCCGGCACGCGGTCGAGGCTCCAGGGGTTCTTCACCGCGCCGTAGTGGCTGGACTGGTTCGACGAGCCCATGGCGAATTCATCCATGTTCAGCTTGCCGAGGGTAACGGCGCCGGCGGCGGTGAGCTTCTCGACCACGGTGGCGTCGTAGGGCGAGACGAAGTTGTCGAGCATCTTCGAACCGCAGCTGGTGCGTACGCCCTGGGTGCAGAACAGGTCCTTGTGGGCGATCGGCGCGCCGAGCAGGGCGCCGTTCTCGCCGTTGGCGCGCCGTTCGTCGGCTGCCTTGGCCTGGGCGATGGCCAGGTCGTCGGTGATGCTGATGAAACTGTTGAGCTGGGGATCCAGCTGCCGGATGCGACCGAGCAGGGTGCGGGTCAGCTCTTCGGCGGAAAATTGCTTGTCGGCGAGGGCGCGGGCGATCTCGGCGAGGGTCAATTGATGCAGCATGTGTCCGCGTCCTTATGACTCGATGACTTTCGGAACCAGGTACAGACCTTCTTCCACGGCGGGGGCGATGGTCTGGTAGGCGTCGCGGTGATCGGTCTCGGTGACCGCGTCCGGGCGCAGGCGCTGGGTGGCTTCCAGCGGATGGGCGAGCGGTTCGACGCCGCTGGTGTCGACCGCCTGCATCTGGTCGATCAGGCCGAGGATGTTGTTCAGGGTCTCGGTGGTGCGCGGAAGATCGGCCTCGCTCAGGCCCAGGCGGGCGAGATGGGCGATTTTTTCCACGTCGGAGCGTTCAAGCGCCATCGGGAGTCTCCAGCAAAAGCGGCCTTGGAAGGGCGGCGGGGCGCCATGCGTTATATAAGGCAGGGAACGGATGCCGCGGTCGGCGGTCTAATTCCGCCTGGACGGGCCTTGTGGGGCCGGGAAAAGCCTGCAATTTAGCATATTGCCCGCCTTGCCCAAAATCCCCGTCGTTGTTAGAGTTTGCCGCACTTTTTTACCCGCGTATTTTTCACCCACGCTTCGCCTAGGGTTTCTTTCCCATGTTCAAAAAATTGCGTGGCATGTTTTCCAGCGATCTGTCGATCGACCTGGGTACTGCCAATACCCTTATTTATGTGCGCGAGCGCGGCATCGTCCTGAACGAACCGTCCGTGGTCGCCATTCGCAGCCATGGCAGCCAGAAGAGCGTCGTCGCCGTGGGCACCGAGGCCAAGCGCATGCTCGGCCGTACCCCGGGCAACATCGCCGCCATCCGTCCGATGAAAGACGGCGTGATCGCGGATTTCAGCGTCTGCGAGAAGATGCTGCAGTACTTCATCAACAAGGTCCACGAGAACAGCTTCCTGCAGCCCAGCCCACGCGTGCTGATCTGCGTGCCGTGCAAGTCCACCCAGGTTGAGCGCCGGGCCATCCGCGAATCCGCCCTGGGCGCCGGCGCCCGCGAGGTGTTCCTGATCGAAGAGCCGATGGCTGCCGCCATCGGCGCCGGCCTGCCGGTCGAGGAGGCCCGCGGCTCGATGGTCGTAGACATCGGCGGCGGCACTACCGAGATCGCCCTGATTTCCCTCAACGGTGTTGTCTACGCCGAATCCGTCCGCGTCGGCGGCGACCGCTTCGACGAAGCCATCGTCACCTACGTGCGCCGCAACTACGGCAGCCTGATCGGCGAATCCACCGCCGAGCGCATCAAGCAGGAGATCGGCACCGCCTTCCCGGGCGGCGACGTTCGCGAAGTCGACGTCCGCGGCCGCAACCTGGCCGAAGGCGTACCGCGCAGCTTCACCCTGAACTCCAACGAGGTCCTCGAGGCCCTGCAGGAGTCCCTGGCGACCATCGTCCAGGCGGTCAAGAGCGCCCTCGAGCAATCGCCGCCGGAGCTGGCCTCGGATATCGCCGAGCGCGGCCTGGTGTTGACCGGCGGTGGCGCGCTGCTGCGCGACCTGGACAAGCTGCTGGCACAGGAAACCGGCCTGCCGGTGATCGTCGCCGAGGAGCCGCTGACCTGCGTGGCTCGCGGCGGTGGCCGTGCGCTGGAGATGATGGACCGCCACTCCATGGACCTGCTCTCCACCGAGTAAGGTGGCGAGCATCGTCGCCTAGGAGCGGATCATCAAACCGCTATTCTCCAAAGGCCCGTCGCTGGGCGTTCGCCTGTTGGTGCTGGCCGTGCTGTCGGTCAGCCTGATGGTGGTGGACGCCCGGTTCGACTATCTGGAGCCCGTCCGTAGCAAGCTGGGGATGGTGCTCACGCCTTTCTACGGCCTGGCGGAAATGCCGGTGCGCGCCTGGGAAGGCGTGCGCGACCAGTTCAGCAGCCGTAGCGAGCTGATCGCCGAGAACGAACGCCTCAAGGCCGAGTCCCTGCTGATGCAGCGCCGGGTGCAGAAACTCGCCGCGCTCACCGAGCAGAACGTGCGCCTGCGCGAGCTGCTCAATTCCGCCGCGCTGGTCGACGACAAGGTACTGGTCAGCGAGCTGATCGGCGTCGATCCGAACCCCTTCACCCAACGCATCATGATCGACAAGGGCGAGAACGACGGCGTCTTCGTCGGCCAGCCGGTGCTCGATGCCAGCGGCCTGATGGGCCAGGTGGTCGAGGTGATGCCCTATACCGCGCGGGTCCTGCTGCTCACCGACACCACCCACAGTATCCCGGTGCAGGTCAATCGCAACGGCCTGCGCGCCATCGCCGTCGGCACCGGCAATCCCGAGCGCCTGGAATTGCGCTACGTCGCCGACACCGCCGACATCAAGGAAGGCGACCTACTGGTCAGCTCCGGCCTGGGGCAACGCTTCCCCGCCGGCTATCCGGTGGCCACGGTCAAGGAAGTGATCCACGATTCCGGCCAGCCGTTCGCCGTGGTGCGCGCGGTGCCGACCGCGAAGATGAACCGTAGCCGCTACGTGCTGCTGGTGTTCAGCGACAGCCGCACCCCGGAACAGCGCGCCAACGACGCCGCCGAGGCCCAGGAAGAGGCGGACAAGAAAGCCGCCGCCGGCGCCCAGGCGCCCCAGCCTGCCGCGCAACCGGCCGCCGCGCCGTCGCCGGCCACCCCGGCAGCCCAGGGCGCTGCGCAGCAGCCCGCCGCCGCGCCCGCGCCAGCTCCCACGCAGCCTGCCGCTCCGGCGGCCAACGGGGGGCGCCGCTGATGGCTCGCGCGACCCAGGGTTCGAACAATGTCTGGGTGATCTGGCTGAGCCTGCTGGTCGGGCTGGTGCTGGCCGTAGCGCCGATGCCTACCTTCACCGAGATCGGCCGCCCGCTGTGGCTGGCGATGCTGCTGACCTACTGGGTGTTGCTGCTGCCCGAGCGCGTCGGGATGGTCACCGCCTGGCTGCTCGGCCTGGCCCAGGATGTGCTCTACGGCAACCTGCTCGGGCAGAACGCGCTGATCCTCGGCCTGATCACCTTCCTCGTGCTGTCCCTGCACCAGCGCCTGCGCATGTTCCCGGCCTGGCAGCAGTGCCTGGTGCTGGTGGTGGTCTACGGCCTGGCGCAGCTGCTCCAGCTCTGGCTCAACGCCCTGACCGGCAATCGCCCGCCGACCCTGACCTTCCTGCTTCCGGCCCTGGTCAGCGCGCTGCTCTGGCCCTGGGTGTACGCCCTGCTGCAGTTCGTCCGTCTGCGTCTCAACGTGAGGTAGGTCCGCTTCGCAGCTATGCTGCGGCGGATACGTCATTCTTCGAAACGGGTGATCGGCGCATCGCCCGACGCGTTTCCCGGGAGCCTCCATGCCGTCGCTGTATCTCGCCTCCGCCTCGCCCCGTCGCCGTGAACTGCTGACCCAGATCGGCGTTCCGCTGTCCGTGCTCGCCACCGCTATCGACGAGTCCCCCTTGCCGAACGAAGCGCCCGCCGCCTACGTCGAGCGCCTGGCGCGCGGCAAGGCGGCCGCCGGGCTGGCTATGCTGGAAGGGCGCGGCGAGGACGGTTATGTCCTGGGCGCGGATACCTCGGTGGTGATCGACGGGCGAATTCTCGGCAAGCCCGTGGACCAGGCCGAGGGGCTGGCCATGCTGGCTGCGCTGTCCGGGCGCGAACACCAGGTTCTCACCGCCGTGGCCCTGGCCGCCGCTGGCGGCGTCGAGGCGCGGGTAGTGGAGTGCCGGGTGCGTTTCCGCCAGATCGCCCCGGAAGAAGCGCTGCGCTACTGGCAGAGCGGCGAGCCGGCGGACAAGGCGGGCGGATATGCGATCCAGGGCCTCGGGGCGATATTCGTCAGCCGCATCGAAGGCAGTTACAGTGCGGTGGTCGGGCTGCCTTTGTGTGAAACTGCGGAACTGTTGAGGGAATTCGGCATCCCTTGCTGGCAGCCCGTGGGTGGCAACCCGCCGTAACGCCTAACGCGCCGAAATAAGGACAGTGGACGCATGAGCGAAGAGATCCTGATCAATATCACGCCGATGGAGTCGCGCGTGGCGGTGGTGGAAAACGGCGTCCTGCAGGAAGTGCATGTCGAACGCACCCAGCGGCGCGGCATCGTCGGCAATATCTACAAGGGGCGGGTGGTACGGGTACTGCCGGGGATGCAGGCGGCGTTCGTCGACATCGGCCTGGAACGTGCGGCGTTCATCCATGCCGCCGAGATATCCAATCGCGAAGGCAGTGCCGTGGAAAGCATCAGTGCCCTGGTCCATGAGGGGCAGGCGCTGGTGGTGCAGGTGACCAAGGATCCGATCGGCACCAAGGGCGCACGGCTGACCACCCACCTGTCGATTCCTTCGCGCTATCTGGTGTACATGCCGCGCACCAGTCATGTCGGGATATCCCTGCGGATCGAGGACGAAGTCGAGCGCGAGCGCCTGAAGAAGGTGGTGGCCGACTGCGTGGCGGCGGAAGGCATCGAGGGGCAGGGCGGCTTCATCCTGCGCACCGCCGCGGAAGGCGCGGGCGAGGACGAGATTCTCGCCGACATCCGCTACCTTCGCCGGCTATGGGACCAGATCGCCGCGCAGATCCAGACCGTCGGCGCGCCTTCGGTGATCTACGAAGACCTGTCCCTGGCGATCCGTACCCTGCGCGACCTGGTGAACCCGCGGATCGAGAAGATCCGCATCGACTCGCGAGAGAACTTCCAGAAGATCACTTCCTTCGTCGAAGAATTGATGCCGGAGATTTCCGATCGCCTCGAACACTACCCGGGCGAGCGACCGATCTTCGATCTCTACGGCGTCGAGGACGAAATCCAGAAAGCCCTGGAGCGCAAGGTACTGCTGAAGTCCGGCGGCTACCTGATCGTCGATCCGACCGAGGCGATGACCACCATCGACGTGAACACCGGCGCCTTCGTCGGCCATCGCAACCTCGAGGAAACCATCTTCAAGACCAACCTCGAGGCGGCCACCGCGATCGCCCGCCAACTGCGCCTGCGCAACCTGGGCGGGATCATCATCATCGACTTCATCGACATGGAGGACGAGGAGCATCGCCGGCAGGTCCTGCGCACCCTGGAGAAGCAACTGGAGCGCGACCACGCGAAGACCAACATCATCGGCATCACCGAGTTGGGCCTGGTGCAGATGACCCGCAAGCGCACCCGCGAAAGCCTGGTGCAGATCCTCTGCGAGCCGTGCCCCTGCTGCCAGGGACGCGGCATGCTGAAGACTGCGGAAACCACCTGCTACGAGATTTTCCGCGAGATTCTCCGCGAGGCACGTGCCTACCAGGCCGACTCCTACCTGGTGCTGGCCAACCAGAAGGTGGTGGACCGGCTGCTCGACGAGGAGTCGGGTAACGTCGCCGATCTCGAAGCGTTCATCGGCCGCACCATCAAGTTCCAGGTCGAGGCGATGTACTCGCAGGAGCAATATGACGTGGTCCTGCTCTGAGGCGTATGGCTGAAATGGCGGATGTGGGAAGCCTCGGAACGCGACTGCTACGGATCGTCCTGGGTCTGTGCGCCCTGGTACTGGTGCTGCTGGCGCTGTACGTCAGCCTTGGCCGGCAACTGGTGCCGCTGGTGGCCGAATACCGCCAGCAGCTGGAGGACGAAGCTGGCAAGCAACTCGGCATACCGGTGCGGATTGCCGAACTGACGGGCTCCTGGCGCGGCTTCGAGCCTCTGGTGGTAGCGCGCGACATTCAGGTCGGCGACGGCGAACAGAGTCTGCGCCTGGCGCGGGTGCGGCTGGCGCCGGACCTGCTCGGCAGCCTGCTGGCGCGCCAGGTGCGGATCGGCAGCCTGGAGCTGGAGGGACTCAAGCTGACCCTGCGCGAAGGCGAGGATGGCCAGTGGAGCCTGGATGGCCTGCCGCACAGCGACAAGCCCAGCGATCCCCGGAAACTCCTGCAATTCCTGCTGCAGACCCAACGCATCTCGCTGCTGGACAGTCAACTGGAGGTGGCGCCGCGGGGAAGCGCAGCGCTGTCGCTCAGCGCGGTCGGCGCGACCCTGCGCAGTTCATCGGTCGGTGGGCAGAGTCTCGATGCCCGCCTGCAACTGCCGGATGGCCAACCCCTGGCGCTGCACGCCGAAGGGCGGATCGACAGCGAGGACTGGCCGCGCAGCAGCGCCAGGTTCTATCTCAGCCTGCCGCAGAGCGACTGGGCGCAATGGTTGCCGGCCGGTCTGACCCAGGAATGGACGATCGTCCGGGCCAAGGCCGGCGGCGACTTCTGGTTCGACTGGCGCGACGGCAAGGCGCAACGGCTGGTGGCACGGCTGCTGGCGCCGCAGTTGAAGGCGTCGTATGCCGCGCGCAAGCCGGTGGAAATCAACGACCTGGGCATGAACCTGTTCTTCGATCGCGAAGCGCAGGGCTGGAAGGTTCGGGTCGGCGACCTGGCGGCGAATTTCGGCGAGCAGCGCTGGGGCGAGGTGGAGTTGCTGTTGCGTCGCGACCAGCAGAACAACGAGCCACACTGGAAGCTGCAGGCCGACCGCGTCGACCTGACGCCCCTGGTGCCGGCGATAGAAGCGCTGGCGCCGCTGCCGGACGCGGCGGCGGAGTGGGTGGCGGGCCTGAAGCCGAAGGGCATCCTGCACAACCTGAACGCCGATTTCTGGCCGCAGCGAGAGGTGCCCGAGCGGGTCAGCTACGCGACCAACCTGGAAAAGGTCGGTATCTCGGCGTTCCATGAGGTTCCGGCAGTGGAAAATGTCAGCGGCACCTTGACCGGCACCCTGGCTGGAGGCCAGCTCGACGCATCGGCGCAGGATTTCATGCTGCACCTGGCCAAGGTGTTTCCCGAGCCGTGGCGCTACCGCGAGGCTCGCACGCGGATGTTCTGGAGCCTGGACGACCGCGCCTTCACCCTCGGCAGCCACCTGATGCGGGTCGAGGGCGAGGAGGGCCGCCTGGCCGGCGACATGCTGATCCGCCTGATGCGCGATCCCGGCGCTGAAGACTACATGGACCTGCAGGTCGGCCTCAGCGACGGCGACGCGCGCTTCACCGCCAAGTACCTGCCGACCCAGTTGCCGGGAATGAACAAAAGCCTGGCGAACTGGTTGAAGACGGCGATCCGCAGTGGCCATGTCGAGCAGGGCTACTTCCAGTGGCAGGGCTCGCTGAACCGCGGCGCGGCGGCCGAAGCCCACGTCATGAACCTCTACTTCAAGGTCCGCGACGGCGAGCTGGCCTACCAGCCCGGCTGGCCCGTCCTGAGCAAAACGGTCGGCGAGGTGTTCGTCGAGGATTCCGGAGTCCGCGTGCTGGCCTCCAGCGGGAATCTGCTGAATTCCCGGGTCAGCGACGTCAAGGTCGACATTCCCCTCGGCCGTCCGGGACAGACGCCGCACCTGTATGTGGATGGGGCCGTCGACAGTAACCTGAAGGACGGCATCAAGCTGCTCCAGGAAGCGCCGATCCCGACCCGCAAGATCTTCGCCGGCTGGGAGGGCGATGGGCCCTTGCAGGGCCACCTGAAGCTGGATATTCCGCTGGACCACGACGAGGCCGGCAAGACCGGGGTGGTCGTGGATTTCTCCACCGTGGGCGCGACCCTGAAGATGCCCAGTCCGAAGCTGGATATGAGCGAAGTGAAGGGCGACTTCCGTTTCGACCTGGCCAAGGGCCTGAGCGCCCCGGCGGTGCAGGCCCGGGTGCTGGGCAGCGAGGTACGCGGGCGGATCGTCGCCGAGGGGCGCGGCGATGCGCGCACGCGCTTGCTGCTCAACGGCCAGGTGGCGGTCAAGTCGCTGAGCGACTGGCTCGGCGCTGGCCAGCGTCCGTTGCCGGTCTCGGGACGCCTGCCGTTCCAGCTCAACCTGCTGCTGGATGGCAAGGACAGCCAATTGCAGATCGATTCGGATCTCAAGGGCGCCGTCGTCGACCTGCCGGCGCCGTTCGGCAAGACGGCCGCCCAGGCGCGGCCGACCCAATGGCGGATGACCCTGGATGGCGCCGAACGACGTTACTGGGCGCGTTACGACGGCCTCGCCAGCCTGGCCTATGCGGCCCCGGCGGACAAGCCGCTGAACGGACGCGGCGCCCTGCGCCTGGGCGGTGACCCGGCGTTGCTGCCCTCGGCACAGGGGCTGCGGGTGCGCGGGCGTCTGGCGGAACTGGACTGGGACGCCTGGCAGGCCACCCTGAAGCGCTACGGCAACGGCGACCAGGCCGCCAGTAGCGCTGCGGGCCTGCTGCGCGGCGCCGACCTGCGCATCGACAGCTTCAAGGGCTTCGGCCAGGAGCTGAAGAACCTGACCGTCGACCTGGCCCGCCAGGAGCGGGCCTGGCAACTGGTGCTGGTCAGCGACCTCGCATCGGGGCGCCTGGTCCTGCCGGATGCCAGGGGCGCGCCGATCGTGGTCGATCTGGACCGCCTGAACCTGCCGAAGTCGACCCTTCCCGACGAGAACAAGGTGGAGGACTCGGACCCGCTGGCCGCCGTCGATCCGCGCAGCCTGCCGGCGGTAGACGTGAAGATCGGCCAGGTCGCCCTCGGCGGCCAGCCGCTGGGCGCCTGGAGCCTGAAGGTACGGCCGGGCAGCAACGGCGTGGCGTTCAACGACCTGGACCTCGACCTGCGTGGCCTGCACGTCAACGGCAGCCTGCGTTGGGACGGCAGTCCGGGCAATACCCGCAGCACCTATCAGGGCCGGATCGAGGGCAAGAACCTGGCGGATGTGCTCAAGGCCTGGAATTTCGCGCCGAGTGCCACCAGCGAACGTTTCCGCATGGATATCAACGGCCAGTGGCCGGGATCGCCGGCCTACATGGCCCTGAAGCGCTTCAGCGGCAGCATGGATGCATCGCTGCGCAAGGGGCAGTTCGTCGAGGTCGAAGGCAGCGCCCAGGCGCTGCGAGTGTTTGGCCTGCTCAATTTCAACGCGATCAACCGCCGGCTGCGCCTGGATTTCTCGGACATCCTCGGCAAGGGACTGAGCTATGACCGGGTGAAGGGGGTTCTCTCCGCCACCGACGGCGTCTACGTCACCCGCGAGCCGCTGAAGCTGGAAGGACCGTCGAGCAACCTGGAGTTGAACGGTACCCTGGACCTGGCTCACGATCGGATCGACGCCAAGCTGCTGGTGACCTTGCCATTGACCAACAACCTGACCCTGGCGGCACTGATAGTCGGCGGTCCGGCGGTCGGCGGCGCGGTCTTCGTCGTCGACAAGTTGCTCGGCGACCGGGTCTCGCGCTTCGCCAGCGTGCAATACAGCGTCAAGGGCCCCTGGCAGGATCCGAAGATCAGCTTCGACAAGCCATTCGAGAAGCCCCGCTGAGCGGCGCCCGGTGCTGCGACGCGGCGCTTTCGTCCGCAAGGAGGAACCATGTCCATTGCCGTGATCCAGATGGTCAGCCAGGACGACGTGACGGCCAACCTGGCCGCCGCCCGTCGCTTGCTGGAACAGGCCGCCGAGGGCGGGGCGCGGCTCGCCGTGCTACCGGAAAACTTCGCCGCCATGGGCCGGCGCGACCTGGCCGAACTGGGGCGCGCCGAGGCGCGGGGGAACGGGCCTATCCTGCCGTGGTTGAATTCCGCCGCTCGCGACCTCAGGTTGTGGATAGTCGCCGGAACGTTGCCGCTGCCGCCGGATGGGCAACCCGAGGCGAAGGCGAATGCCTGTTCGCTGCTGATCGACGAGCACGGAGAGCGGGTCGCCCGCTACGACAAGCTGCACCTGTTCGATGTGGATGTAGCCGATGCGCGGGGCCGCTATCGTGAATCCGACGACTATGCTTTCGGTCAGAAGATCGTGGTGGCGGATACGCCGGTCGGCCGCCTCGGCCTGACGGTCTGCTACGACCTGCGTTTTCCGGAGCTCTATACCGCCCTGCGCGAGGCCGGCGCGGAACTGATCACGGCGCCGTCGGCGTTCACCGCGGTGACCGGCGCGGCGCACTGGCAGGTACTGGTCCGCGCCCGTGCCATCGAGACCCAGTGCTACCTGCTGGCGGCCGGACAGGGTGGCGTTCACCCACGGGGCCGGGAGACGTTCGGCCATTCGGCCATCGTCGATCCCTGGGGCCGGGTCCTGGCCGAGCGGCCGCAGGGCGAAGCGGTGCTGCTGGCGGTGCGCGACGCCGCAGAACAGGCGGATATCCGCCGGCGCATGCCGGTGGTGGCGCACAGACGATTTTTCCCGCCGGCCGAACCGCGGCCGGCGCGTACGGAGTGAATATGAGCGAGTTGTTGTCATCCGTCAGCCAGCAATTGCTGGCCCCCGGTGGTCTGGAACTGGACAGCCTGCCCGGCATTCTTCATGAACTGAACGGCCCGGGCATCGATGCCGCCGACCTATATTTCCAGAGTCAGGTCTCCGAGTCGTGGATGCTCGAGGACGGCATCGTCAAGGAAGGCAGCTTCAATCTCGACCAGGGTGTCGGGGTACGCGCGCAGTCGGGCGAGAAGACCGGCTTCGCCTATAGCAATGCGATCACCGCCGAGGCGTTGAAACAGGCCGCGGTGGCGGCCCGTTCGATTTCCCGTGCGGGACAGAACGGCAGCGTGCAGGCGTTCAAGGCCGTGGTGCCGGCTCGCCTGTACGCCGGCGAGAACCCGCTGGACGTGCTCAGCCGTGCCGAGAAGGTCGAGTTGCTGAAGCAGATCGACGCCGCTACCCGTGCGCTCGATCCCCGCATCCAGCAGGTCACGGTGAGCATGGCCGGCGTCTGGGAGCAGATCCTGGTAGCGGCCAGCGACGGTTCGCTGGCCGCCGACATTCGTCCGCTGGTGCGTTTCAACGTCAGCGTGATCGTCGAACAGAACGGCCGACGCGAACGCGGCGGCCACGGCGGCGGCGGTCGCACCGACTATCGCTATTTCCTCCAGGAGGATCGTGCCATGGGCTACGCCCGCGAGGCCCTGCGTCAGGCACTGGTCAACCTCGAGGCGATTCCCGCGCCGGCCGGCACCCTGCCGGTGGTGATGGGCGCGGGTTGGTCCGGGGTCCTGCTCCACGAAGCGGTCGGCCACGGCCTGGAGGGCGACTTCAACCGCAAGGGCAGCTCCGCCTACAGCGGCCGGGTCGGCGAAAAGGTCGCCTCGAGCCTGTGCACCATCGTCGACGACGGCACCCTGGCCGGGCGTCGCGGCTCGCTGAGCGTGGATGACGAAGGCACGCCGAGCAACTGCAACGTGCTGATCGAGAACGGCGTGCTCAAGGGCTACATGCAGGACAAGCTCAACGCCCGCCTGATGGGTGTGGCGCGCACCGGTAACGGCCGCCGCGAGTCCTACGCGCACCTGCCGATGCCACGCATGACCAACACCTACATGCTGGCCGGCGAGAGCGATCCGCAGGAAATCATCGCCTCGGTGGAGAAGGGTATCTACTGCGCCAACCTCGGCGGTGGCCAGGTCGATATCACCAGCGGCAAGTTCGTGTTCTCCACCAGCGAGGCCTACCTGATCGAGAACGGCAGGATCACCACCCCGGTGAAAGGCGCCACCCTGATCGGCAACGGTCCGGAAGCGATGAGCCGGGTGTCCATGGTCGGCAACGACCTGGCCCTGGACAGTGGCGTGGGAACCTGCGGGAAGGACGGTCAGTCGGTGCCGGTCGGCGTCGGCCAGCCGACCCTGAAGATCGATGCGATCACCGTCGGCGGCACCGGCGCCTGAGGCATGGCCCGGGCGCCGGCGCGGCGAAACCTAGCGCAGGCCGCGCTTGGTTTCGTCCAGTTCGCGGATGTACTTGAACACTTTGCGTGCGGCGGCCGGCGGTTTGTTGTGCGCGGCCTCGTGCTGGGCGTGGCGGACCAGGCCGCGCAGGTGCTGGCGATCGCACTCGGGGAACTCCCCGACGAAGGCGTCGAGCGCTGCGTCGCCGCCGGCGATCAACTGGTCGCGCCAACGTTCGAGGGCATGGAAACGTTCGTTGTACTGGCGGGTGGAGGAGTCCACCTGGTCGATGAGGGCGACGATGGCGTCCACGTCCTGGTCGCGCATCAGTTTGCCGATGTACTGGATATGCCGTTTGCGGGCGATGTGCGCCTTGTGCTTCGGCGCCTCGAGCAGCGCCTTGCGTAGCGGGTCGGTGAGCGGCAGGCGCTCCAGCAACTGCGGTTGCAGGGTGGTCAGGCGCTCGCCGAGGTCCTGCAGGGCATGCAGCTCGCGTTTGATCTGCGACTTGCTCTTCTCTTCGAATTGCGAGTCGTCGTCGTGAAATTCAGCCATGGTGGTGGTCCAGTGGAAAACGCCGCCATGATAACGAGTCAGGGGCCGCTTGTCCGGCCCGGCCGCGTGGGCGGCCACGTCAACAGGAGAGTCAACAGATGAGTCTACATGCCGCGGCAGTCGGTCCCTCCGTGCTTCCGGACCTTCGCGAGCAGGTCGAGCAGATCATCGCCGAGGCCCGCCGCCAGGGCGCCAGTGCCTGCGAAGTGGCGGTGTCGCTGGAGCAGGGCCTGTCCACCAGCGTGCGCCAGGGCGAGGTGGAAACCGTCGAGTTCAACCGTGACCAAGGTTTCGGCATCACCCTCTACGCAGGCCAGCGCAAGGGCTCGGCGAGCACCTCGGCGACCGGCGAGGCGGCCATCCGCGAGACGGTGGCGGCGGCGCTGGCGATCGCCCGCCATACCTCCGAGGACGAATGCGCCGGTCTCGCCGATGCCGCGTTGATGGCCCGCGAGTTGCCCGAGCTGGACCTCTATCATCCATGGAGCCTGAGTCCCGAGCAGGCTGTGGAACGAGCCCTGGCTTGCGAGGCAGCGGCGTTCGCCGCCGACAAGCGGGTGACCAAGGCCGACGGCACTACCCTGAATACCCACCAGGGTTGCCGGGTATACGGTAACAGCCACGGTTTCATCGGTGGTTACGCCAGCACCCGGCACAGCCTCAGCTGCGTGATGATCGCCGAGGGCGAAGGACAGATGCAGCGTGACTATTGGTATGACGTCAACCGCCGTGGCGAGGCCTTGGCCAGCGCCGAGTCGATCGGCCGGCGCGCCGCCGAGCGCGCCGCCAGCCGACTGGGCGCGCGGCCGGTGCAGACCGCCGAAGTGCCGGTGCTGTTCGCTCCGGAAATCGCTGTTGGCCTGTTCGGCCATTTCCTCGGGGCGATCTCAGGCGGCAGCCTGTATCGCAAGTCATCCTTCCTCGAAGGCGCGCTGGGCCAGCGCCTGTTTCCCGAGTGGCTGAGCATCGACGAGCGGCCGCACCTGGTCGGCGCGCTCGGCAGCGCCAGCTTCGATAGCGACGGCCTGGCCACCTACGCCAAGCCATTCGTCGAGAACGGCGAACTGGTGTCCTATGTCCTGGGCACCTATTCCGGGCGCAAGCTCGGCCTGCCGAGCACGGCCAACGCCGGCGGCGTGCATAACCTGTTCGTCAGCCATGGCGACGAGGACCAGGCCGCTCTCATACGCAGGATGGGGCGTGGCCTGCTGGTCACCGAGTTGATGGGGCAGGGCGTCAACCTGGTGACCGGCGATTATTCCCGCGGCGCCGCCGGCTACTGGGTCGAGAACGGCGAGATCCAGTTCCCGGTCCAGGAAGTCACCATCGCCGCCAACCTGCGCGACCTGTTCCGCCGTATCGTCGCGGTCGGCAAGGACATCGAACGGCGCGGCAACCTGCATACCGGTTCTGTACTGGTCGAGTCGATGATGGTGGCCGGGCGCTGAGGCCGGGTTTCCCTCTATAAAACGCCAGCGCTCGTCGCTGGCGTTTTCGTTTCCGCCTGTTCAATTGTCCGCCTCTATGGGGACCATGCTTGTCTTTTGCTAAGAAGAAAACAATAATCAATCTCATTATCGTCTGGTGAGGTTGCCATGTCCTTCGAGGCGCACGACCCGCAAGCATTGGATCACTGGTACTGGCTGGGCACGCAGATCCGCTGCGCGCTCGATCCCGACGAACCGCGCCTGCTCGACCAGTACCTCGGCGAGGCGCGCTATCTCGCCGGTTGGGAAGGTGTGGCCGCCTGGCCGCTGTTCGAGAAAGCCTACAACCTCCTGCTCGATACCGGTCGCGATCCGATATTGCCCTGGCACTGGCGCAGCCTCTGCCTCGACTACGCCTACCGGCCCCTCTGCGAACTTCAGCGACTGACCACCAACGGCAGCCAGCGACGCCGGCTGCGCAAGCTCTCCGTACGAATGGCCAGGCAGGACCTGGCGCCGTCGATGAGCTTCGATCACCCGCAACAAGGAAACCAAGATGACTGACACCCGCATCGAACGCGACAGCATGGGCGAACTGGCGGTCCCGGCGACCGCCCTCTATGGCGCCCAGACCCAGCGCGCGGTGAACAACTTCCCGGTCAGCGGCCAACGCATGCCCCAGGCCTTCGTCCGCGCCCTGCTGCTGGCCAAGGCCGCGGCGGCGCGGGCGAACGTCTCCCTGCAGCAACTGGATGCACCGATGGGCGAGGCGATCGCCGAGACCTGCCTGCAACTGCTGCAGGAGGACTTCATGCAGCATTTCCCGGTGGATGTGTTCCAGACCGGCTCCGGCACCAGTTCCAACATGAACGCCAACGAAGTGGTGGCGACCCTGGCCAGTCGTCGCCTGGGCGGCAAGGTCAATCCGAACGACCATGTGAACTGCGGGCAGAGCAGCAACGACATCATTCCCTCGACCATCCACATCAGTGCCGCCCTCGAGATCAGCGAACGCCTGCTGCCGGCGCTGCGCCACCTGGAGCAGACTATCCAGAGCAAGGCCGGCGAAGTGCATGCCTATGTGAAGACCGGCCGCACCCACCTGATGGATGCGATGCCGGTACGCATGAGCCAGGTGCTCGGTGGCTGGGCGCAGCAGGTGCGACAGGCCGGCGTGCACATCGAGAGCGTACTTCCTGCCTTGCAGCAGTTGGCACAGGGCGGCACCGCGGTGGGCACCGGGATCAACGCCCATCCTCGGTTCGCCGAACGTTTCAGCCAGGAGCTGAACGACCTGACCGGGCTGGCGTTCCGCCCCGGCGACGACTTCTTCGCCCTGATCGGTTCGCAGGACACCGCGGTCGCTGCGTCCGGCCAGTTGAAGACCCTGGCGGTGACCCTGATGAAGCTGGCCAACGACCTGCGCTGGATGAACTCCGGGCCGCTTGCCGGGCTCGGCGAGATCGAGCTGGAAGCGCTGCAACCAGGCTCCTCGATCATGCCCGGCAAGGTCAACCCGGTGATCCCGGAGGCCACCGCGATGGTCGCCGCCCAGGTGATCGGCAATGACGCCGCCATTGCCGTCGCTGGCCAATCGGGCAACTTCGAACTGAACGTGATGCTGCCGCTGGTGGCGGACAACCTGTTGCACAGCATCCAGTTGCTGGCCAACGTCAGCCGGCTGCTGGCGGACAAGGCCATCGCCAGCTTCAAGGTCAACCAGGGCAAGCTCAGCGAGGCGTTGGCGCGCAACCCGATCCTGGTCACTGCGCTGAACCCGATCATCGGCTACCAGAAGGCTGCGGAAATCGCCAAGCAGGCCTATCGCGAGGGACGGCCGATCATCGATGTGGCGCTGGAAAACACCGATCTGGACCGTGCGCGCCTGGAGGTGTTGCTGGATCCGGAAAAACTCACGGCTGGCGGCCTCTGAGGCCGCCCCACCACTGGAGGTACCGCCATGCGTCATTGGCAACGAACGATCGAACAGGGCAACCGCTGTTTCGTCACCGGCGCATTGATCGATGCGCGTGAGCACTACCTCCATGCCCTGGCCCTGGCCCAGGTGCTGCTGGAACGCTGGGGCGACGCCGACGAGGCGGTGATGGCGTTCGTGATTTCCCATCACAACCTGGCCGACTTGCACCTGCAACTGGAGCAACCGGAGGAGACCGCAGAATACCTGTGCGCCTGCCACGAGCGCCTGTTGCGGGTCAGCGCCGACCAGAAGCTGCCGCTGGCCCTGCGCCAGGCGGCCCAGCATCACAGCCGGCGCACCTATGTCGAACTGCTGTCGTTCATCGGCGAACACGGTGCCTATCCGCGCACCGAGCGCCTGCTCAAGGGACCGCCGAACGCGGAGGTCCGACCCGAGTTCCTCGCTCCGCCCCCCTCACTTCGCTATCACTGACGGAGAGTTTCCATGCCCCACGCCTTGCCGCCCTTGCCTTACGCCTACGATGCCCTGGAACCGCACATCGATGCGCTGACCATGGAGATCCACCACAGCAAGCACCACCAGACCTATGTGAACAACCTGAACGCCGCGCTGGAAGGCACGCCCTATGCCGAGCAGCCGGTGGAAAGTCTGCTGCGGCAACTGGCTGGTCTGCCGGAGAAGCTGCGCACCCCGGTTGTCAACAATGGCGGTGGGCATGCCAACCACTCGCTGTTCTGGACCGTGATGTCGCCCCAGGGCGGTGGCCGTCCCGATGGCGACCTGGGGCGGGCCATCGATGAGCAGCTCGGGGGCTTCGAGGCGTTCAAGGATGCGTTCACCAAGGCTGCGCTGACCCGCTTCGGCAGCGGCTGGGCCTGGCTCAGCGTGACTCCCCAGGGCAGCTTGCTGGTGGAGAGCAGCGGCAACCAGGACAGCCCGCTGATGAACGGCAATACGCCGATCCTCGGCCTGGACGTATGGGAGCACGCCTATTACCTGAAGTACCAGAACCGCCGCCCGGAATACATCGGCGCTTTCTACAACGTGATCGACTGGCGGGAGGTCGCGCGTCGCTATGCGCAAGCCCTGGCCTAGTGTTACCCGTGATGCGAGATGGCTGGCCGGCAGCCTGGCGGTGCAGCGATGAAGGCGTTGCTCCATGGCATCGCCGAAGGTAACGGGCGGACGCTGCGCAACCTGCTGGGCCTGCTGATCTTCATCGGCGGCGGCTACCTGCTCGGCCGCCACGCCCTGTTGCTGGCCGAGCTCAACCTGCCGGCGCCCATCGTGCTGGCGTTGAAAGGCGGCCTGCTCTGCGCCTTCGGTACCGCTCTCGGGGCGATGCCGGTGCTGGTGGTGAAGACCATGCCGGCGCGCCTGTCGGATGGGCTGCTGGGCTTCGGTGCCGGCGTGATGCTCTCGGCGACGGCCTTCTCGCTGATCATGCCGGCGCTATCCGCGGCCGGCGACCTCGGCTACTCGAAGTTCGGCGCGGGGTTCCTGGTCAGTTTCGGCCTGGCGGTCGGCGTGATGGGGCTGTTCATCCTCGGCCGGCTGATGCCGGACGTCCATCCCGGTTGCGAGGGCGCGCCACTGTCCGGTGGCATTCCCCCGCGCATCCTGCTGTTCGTCACGGCCATCGTCCTGCACAACATCCCCGAAGGCATGGCGGTTGGCGTGTCGGCCGGTGCCGGCCTGGACGAGGCCAACGGCCTCGCCCTGGGCATCGCTCTGCAGGATGTGCCGGAAGGGCTGGTGGTGGCGCTGGTGCTGGCCGGAGTCGGTATGTCGCGTTTCAAGGCGATGCTGGTCGGTGCCGCGTCGGGCCTGGTCGAGCCGCTGTTCGCGGTGCTCTGCGCCTGGCTGGTCGGCCTCTCCGCGCTGCTCCTGCCCTGGGGGCTGGCCGCCGCGGGGGGAGCGATGCTCTTCGTGGTCACCCACGAGATCATTCCCGAGTCCCACCGCCAGGGACATGCCGCCGAGGCTACGCTGGGCCTGGTGTTCGGCTTCTGCCTGATGATGGTGCTGGATACCGCGCTGGGCTAGGGGACTCATCCGACCCGCGCTGAATTGACGCCGGCCGTAATCGCCGGAAAGGAAAAGCCGCCAGTTGGCGGCTTTTTCGCTGTCGCTGGGAAGAGCCTACTCGCCCTCGTCGAACCTGTTGTTGATCAGTTCGACCAGCGCGTTCAACGCCTCGTCTTCCTGTTCGCCTTCGGTATGCAGGTGCAGGTTGGTGCCCTTGCCGGCAGCCAGCATCATCACGGCCATGATGCTCTTGCCGTCGACGCAGCTTTCAGGATTGCGGCCGACCCGGACCTGGCAAGGGTAGCGCCCCGCGACGCCGACGAACTTGGCGGCCGCGCGGGCGTGCAGACCGAGCTTGTTGATGATGGTGATCTCGAGGGCGGGCATCTTGGGGAGTCTGTCCTTCTTGTTATGGGCTAGCTGCTGAGATCGCGGTGGCGAATCTGCACGTTCTTCAGGGAATCCCTGAGTGCAGCGCCAATCCGCTCGGCGAGGTAGACCGAACGATGGTGCCCGCCGGTACAGCCTATCGCAACTGTTACATATGAGCGGTTACTGGCGGCGAAGCGCGGCAACCATTTGTTCAGGTAGCCGACGATGTCCTGGTACATTTCCTCGACGTCCGGCTGGGCGGCCAGATACTCGCGGACTTCCGGCTCCAGCCCCGAATGATCGCGCAACTCGGGCTTCCAGTAGGGGTTCGGCAGGCAGCGCACATCGAACACCAGGTCGGCGTCGACTGGCATGCCGCGCTTGAAGCCAAAGGATTCGACGAGGAACGCGGTGCCGGGTTCCGGCTTGTTCAACAGGCGCAGTTTGATGGTGTCGCGCAACTGATAGAGGTTGAGGCTGGTGGTGTCCAGCTTCAGGTCGGCGAGGTCGGCGATCGGTCCGAGCAATTGGCTCTCGTCGCCAATCGCCTCCGCCAGCGAACGGGTGTCGGTGGTCAGCGGGTGGCGCCGGCGGGTTTCCGAGAATCGTTTGAGCAGCGTCTCGTCGTCGGCGTCGAGATACAGCACATCGCAGTTGATGTGGTTGTCCCGCACTTCCTGCAACAGTTCGGGGAAGCGCTGCAACTGGCTGGGCAGGTTGCGGGCGTCGATCGACACCGCCACCTGTGGCTGCAGTAGCTCCGTGTGCAACAGGGCGCGCTGCGCCAGGTCGGGAAGCAGGCTGGCGGGAAGGTTGTCGATGCAATAGAAGCCGTTGTCTTCGAGGACGTTCAGGGCGGTGCTCTTGCCCGAGCCCGAGCGGCCACTGACGATGATCAGGCGCATGTCATTGCCCGTTCTGTACGTCTACCACGATCTGATAAAGCGCTTCGGCGGTGGGAGCGCTGCGCAGGCGGTCGCGTACGTCGGCACGGTCGAGCATGGCGGCGATCTGCCGGAGCAGTTCGAGATGTTCTTCGGTCGCGGCCTCCGGTACCAGCAGGACGAAGAGCAGGTCGACCGGCGCGCCGTCCAGCGCGTCGAAGTCCACGGGAGCATCCAGGTGCAGCACGGCGCTGATGGGGCTCTGGCAGCCAGACAGGCGGCAGTGCGGAATGGCGATGCCATTGCCGAAGCCGGTGGAACCGAGTTTTTCCCGGGCCACCAGGTTTTCGAAGATGGTCTGGGCGTCGAACTCCGGCAGCTCCCTGGCTACCAGGTTGGCGATTTGTTCGAGTACGCGTTTCTTGCTGCCGCCCGGCACGTTCACGAGGGAACGGCCGGGGGTCAGGATTTGCTCAAGTCGGATCATAGGGGAGGGGAGATCAGCGGGCGCCTACGCCTTGCTGCCGTTCGAGATACTTCTCTTTGTGTTTGATCAGTTGACGGTCGAGTTTGTCGATCAGCAGGTCGATGGCCGCGTACATGTCCTCATGTTCCGCATTGGCTACGATCTCGCCACCGGCGATGCGCAGGGTGGCTTCGATCTTCTGCTTCAGTTTCTCGACCTCCATGATCACCTGAACATTGGTGATCTTGTCGAAATGGCGCTCCAGACGGCTCAGTTTCTCGCCGACATAGTCGCGCAGGGCGTCGGTCACATCCAGTTGATGGCCACTGATGTTGACTTGCATACCGCGTTCTCCTTGTTGCCCGTGTGTAAGTGGCAGGTTAGCAACCTGCCTCCGGAACACCTTGGCGTGGATCAACGTCACACCAGTCGCTTGCGCTCGCTCGAAGGGGCTATGCCCAGGGATTCGCGGTATTTGGCGACGGTGCGGCGAGCCACTTGAATGCCCTGTGCCTCCAGTAAACCAGCGATCTTGCTGTCGCTCAATGGCTTTTTCGCATTTTCCGCGGCCACCAGTTTCTTGATGATCGCGCGGATCGCGGTGGACGAGCATTCCCCGCCTTCGGCGGTACTGACGTGACTTGAAAAGAAATATTTCAGCTCGAAAATGCCGCGCGGCGTATGCATGTATTTCTGCGTGGTGACCCGCGAAATGGTCGATTCGTGCATGCCCACCGCTTCGGCGATGTCGTGCAGGACCAGCGGCTTCATGGCTTCTTCGCCGTAGTCGAGGAAACCGCGCTGGTGCTCGACGATCTGGGTGGCGACCTTCATCAGCGTTTCGTTGCGGCTCTGCAGGCTCTTGATGAACCAGCGGGCTTCCTGCAACTGGTTGCGCATGAAGGTATTGTCGGCGCTGCTGTCGGCGCGGCGGACCATGCCGGCGTAGGTGGCGTTGACGCGCAGGCGTGGCATCGCCTCCTGGTTCAGCTCGACCAGCCAGCGCTCGTTGTCCTTGCGCACGATGACGTCGGGGACGATGTATTCGGCTTCGCTCGATTCGATCTGCGAACCGGGCCGGGGATGCAGGCACTGGATCAGCTCGATGACCTGGCGCAGTTCGTCTTCCTTGAGCTTCATGCGCCGCATCAATTGGCTGTAGTCGCGGCCGCCGAGCAGGTCGAGGTAGTCGGATACCAGGCGCAGCGCTTCGTTCAGCCAGGGCGTGGTGGACGGCAACTGGCGCAGTTGCAGCAGCAGGCACTCGCGCAGGTTGCGAGCGCCGATGCCGGCGGGTTCCAGTTGCTGGATGCGGCGCAGCACGACTTCCACTTCGTCGAGCTCGACGTCCAGTTCCGGATCGATGGCGGCGAGGATTTCTTCGAGGGACTCTTCGAGGTAGCCATCGTTGTTGATGCTATCGATGATGGTCACCGCGATCATCCGATCGGTGTCCGACATCGGTGCCAGGTTGACCTGCCAGAGCAGGTGGCTGTGCAGGCTCTCGCCGCTGCTGGTGCGCGCGGTGAAGTCCCATTCGTCATCGTCGTTGCTGGGCAGGCTGCTGGCGCTGGTCTGGTAGATGTCTTCCCAGGCGGTATCCACCGGCAACTCGCTGGGTATGCGTTCGCTCCACTGGTCGTCGTCGAGGCTTTCGACGCTGGGCGTGGCGCTTTCCTGGAGAGGGCTCTCCTGGGGCGCGCTGGCCGCCTGTTCGGCGCCATCGGCGAGAGGGTCGCTGTTGTCGAAATCGTCGCCGTCTTCCTGGCGTTCGAGCATGGGATTGGATT
This sequence comes from Pseudomonas sp. DL, assembly GCF_047199225.1. Lineage (NCBI taxonomy): Bacteria > Pseudomonadati > Pseudomonadota > Gammaproteobacteria > Pseudomonadales > Pseudomonadaceae > Pseudomonas > Pseudomonas sp. DL. Next base: position 5,155,606 of record NZ_CP178323.1, on the reverse strand, counting down.
CCAGCGCTTCCTGGATTTCCTGCTGGAGGTCCAGGGTGGATAGCTGGAGGAGGCGTATGGCCTGTTGCAGCTGCGGCGTCATCGTCAGCTGCTGGCCCATCTTGAGGACTAGCGATGGTTTCATGGCTGAGGGCTTAGTACCTTATTCGCTGGTACCGGATGGCACCATCCACTACTACGGGTGCCGAGGTGGCGGCACCGCCAGGAAGCAAATTATATGCCTGAATTTTCGTACTTTGCCTAGGGTTGCTCTGAATAAATCATCCGCTCCAGGCGGCACTCGTGGTTGCGAAACCGCGGGCGAGCGGAACCGCTCCGGCGAGGCCGGAGGGCGCGCTAGGAGATTTCTTCAGAGGCGGAACTCGTGCCCCAGGTAGACTTCCTTGACCAGGTCGTTGGCGAGGATGCTCTCGGCATCCCCTTCCGCGATCAACTGCCCATCATTGACGATATACGCCGTTTCACAGATGTCCAGGGTCTCGCGGACGTTGTGGTCGGTGATGAGGATGCCGATACCCTTCGCCTTGAGGTGATGGATGATCTGCTTGATGTCGCCGACCGAGATCGGGTCCACGCCGGCGAAGGGCTCGTCGAGGAGGATGAATTTCGGCGCGCTGGCCAGGGCGCGGGCGATTTCCACCCGGCGTCGTTCGCCGCCGGACAGGCTCATGCCGAGGTTGTCGCGGATGTGGTGGATGTGGAATTCCTGCAGCAGGCCTTCCAGGGCTTCCTTGCGACCGTTGCGATCGAGGTCGCTGCGGGTCTCGAGGATCGCCATGATGTTGTCGGATACCGACAGCTTGCGGAAGATCGAGGCTTCCTGCGGCAGGTAGCCGATGCCGGCCCGGGCGCGCCCGTGCATCGGCAGGTGGGTGACGTTCTGCTCGTCGATGCGGACCACGCCCTGGTCGGCCTGGACCAGGCCGACGATCATGTAGAAGCAGGTGGTCTTGCCGGCACCGTTCGGACCGAGCAGGCCGACGATCTGCCCGCTATCGATGGACATGCTGACGTCGCGGACGACTTGCCGGCCTTTATAGCTTTTGGCCAGGTGCTGGGCTTTGAGCGTTGCCATTACTGGGCCTTTTTCTTCGGCTGGATGACCATGTCGATGCGCGGGCGCGGGCTGGTCACCTGGGAGCCGGTGGCACGACCCGCGTTGACGATCTGGCGCTGGGTGTCGTAGACGATCTTCTCGCCTTCGAAGGTGTTGCCTTCCTGGATCACCTTGGCCTGGTCGATCAGCACGACCCGGTTCTGCGTGACGAAGTACTGGATGGTCAGGCCATAGGCCTTGGTCACGTCCTTGTCCGGAGCGGGTTTCTGCTCGTAGTAGGCAGGCTTGCCGACCGAGGTCACGACCTCGATGTCGCCGTTCTTGTCCTGCTTCAGGGTCACGGTGTTGCCGGTCAGCTTGGTGCTGCCCTGGGTCACCACGACGTCGCCGCGGTAGACCGCGACGCCCTGCTTGTCGTCCAGTTCGGCGCTGTCGGCCTGGACGCGGATCGGTTGTTCGCGGTCCGAAGGCAGGGCCAAGGCCATGGAGCTGCCGAGGGCGGCAGTCAGACCGAAAATAAGGGGGAGGGTATTAACGAACCTCATGCTGACCTCTTACGTTGGACAGCAGGTGCATCCGGCTGTCTTTCAGATACGCTTTCATTCCAACAGCCGTCGTCACTCCATTGGCCGCGTCGATTTTAACGGCTTGCTCGGTCTGTGCATAATTCTTGTCGGGGAATACGGTCAGCCGAGTGGTGGTCAGGATGCTTGGTTGGCCCTTGGCATCGGTACGTGCGACGCGCACGTCGTCGATGAGTTCGACCTCCTTGCCTTTCGGTCCGACTTCGGCGCGGGCGCTCTGGATGTGCCAGGGTTGCACGTTGCCACGGAAGAGCAGCAGGTCGGGGGTGGTGACGAAAGTGATGTCCGTGGCTTTCTGGTGCTCCAGCTTCACCGCGGTCATCTCGTAGTCGAGGCTGCCGTCCTCCTGGTACTGGAGGCTATGGGCATTCTCGGCATAGTAGTCGATGGTGTTGTCCTGGCCGGGGCGGGTCGGCTGTTCGTTGAACAGCTCGAGCCCGACGTTCCAGTAGTAGCCCGCGACGATCAGCAACAGGGCGATCAGGGCGAGCAGCAGTTTCTGGCGTAGTGTCTTCGGCATGGTCGGCTCTACAGATAGGCGCCCTGGGCGGCTTCGAGCGTACCCTGGGCGCGCATGATCAGTTCGCAGAACTCGCGGGCGGCGCCTTCGCCGCCGCGGGCCGCGGTGACGCCATGGGCATGCTGGCGCACGAACGGGTCGGCACTGGCTACCGCCATGCCCAGGCCGACGCGGCGGATCACCGGCAGATCGGGCAGGTCGTCGCCAAGGTAGGCGACTTGCTCATAGCCTAGTCCGAGTTCGCCGAGAAGTTCGTCGAGGACGGCGAGCTTGTCTTCCCGGCCCTGATAGAGGTGCTGGATGCCCAGGTTGCGCGCGCGCCGTTCGACCACCGGAGTGTCGCGGCCGGTGATGATGGCGGTGCGCACGCCGGAGGCGATGAGCATCTTGATGCCATGTCCGTCCAGGGTGTTGAAGGTCTTGAACTCGCTGCCGTCGACGAGGAAATACAGCTTGCCGTCGGTCAGCACGCCGTCGACGTCGAAGATCGCCAGGCGTATCCGGCGGGCCCGGACCGGGAGTTCCGCGGCCGAATGGGTATCGCTCATTACATCACTCCTGCGCGCAACAGGTCGTGCATGTTCAGGGCGCCGACCGGACGGTCGTCCGCGTCGACCACCACCAGTGCGCCGATCTTGTTGTCTTCCATGATCTTCAGGGCTTCCGCGGCGAGGATCTCGGCGCGGACGGTCTTGCCGTGGACGGTCATCACCTGGTCGATGGTGACCTGGCGGACGTCGATGCCCCGATCCAGGGCGCGACGCAGGTCGCCATCGGTGAAAATGCCGGCAAGCTTGCCATGTTCGTCGAGCACTACGGTCATGCCCAGGCCCTTGCGGGTCATTTCCATCAGCGCGCCGGTCAGCGAGGTGCCGAGCAGCACCTGCGGCAGCCCTTCGCCGACGTGCATGACGTCTTCCACCTTCAGCAGCAGTCGGCGGCCCAGCGCACCGCCCGGGTGCGAGAAGGCGAAGTCTTCCGCGGTAAAGCCGCGGGCTTCGAGCAGGGCGATCGCCAGGGCGTCGCCGAGGACCAGGGTTACGGTGGTGGAGGAGGTCGGGGCCAGGTTCAGTGGGCAGGCTTCCTGGCCGACACTGGCGTCCAGGTTCACTTCCGCAGCCTTGGCCAGGGGCGACTCGGGGTTACCGGTCATGCTGATCAGGGTGATGCCCAGGCGCTTGATCAGAGGCAACAGGGTGACGATTTCGGCAGTCGAGCCGGAGTTGGACAGGGCGAGGACCACGTCGTCCTTGGTGATCATGCCCATGTCGCCATGGCTGGCCTCGGCCGGATGCACGAAGAAGGAGGGGGTGCCGGTGCTGGCCAGGGTAGCGGCGATCTTCTTGCCGACGTGGCCGGACTTGCCCATGCCGACGACGACGACCCGGCCCTTGCCGGCCAGCAGCAGTTCGCAGGCCTTGACGAAATCGTCGCCAATCCGCGCCAGCAGGCTGTCTACCGCGTCGCGCTCGAGGCCGATGGTGCGCTGGGCGGAATGGATGAAATCGAGGTTCTGGCTCATGTTCAACGAATGTGGCGCCTGGATTAAAGGCGGGATTATAACGGGAAAGCGTGCCCCGCTTACACCAGCCATGCTGCGAAGTCGGTCCGCATCCCCCGCGGCGCAATGTTGTATGGACTGCAATGCTCTGTTACGCCGCCGTTATCTGCACTCCGCGCTATGACTGCATAAATGTCGATATATTCGACGTCGACGCGATTTTTTTCTGTCCGTAGTGAACCTGAAGTGTGCGATATGTCCTAAAGGGCTGAGAGAACGCTCCGAACAAGCTGAATCCAAGCTGAACGGCACGGTGCCAGGCCTTGGGCCAGAACCCGCCGCAGTGCTATAGTCCGCGCCCATTCGACCCCTCCGGGATGCGTGCCTTTGCAACGGGGCAAGGCGTCCAGCATGGACGGGGCGCATCGCAAGGAGTCCTGATGAGCACCGATAGTGCCTACGCGGTCGAGTTGAAGGGCCTGACCTTCAAGCGCGGATCGCGGGCGATTTTCGACAACATCGATGTGCGTATCCCGCGCGGAAAGGTGACCGGCATCATGGGCCCGTCCGGTTGCGGCAAGACCACGTTGCTGCGGCTGATCGCCTCCCAGTTGCGTCCTTCGAAGGGGGAGGTCTGGGTCAACGGGCAGAACCTGCCGCAGCTTTCGCGCGGCGACCTGTTCGACATGCGCAAGCAGTTCGGCGTGCTGTTCCAGAGCGGGGCGCTGTTCACCGATCTCGACGTCTTCGAGAACGTCGCATTTCCGCTGCGCGTGCATACCCAGCTGCCGGAAGAGATGATCCGCGACATCGTCCTGATGAAGCTTCAGGCCGTCGGCCTGCGCGGCGCCGTGGAACTGATGCCGGACGAGCTTTCCGGCGGCATGAAGCGCCGCGTCGCCCTGGCCCGGGCGATCGCCCTGGACCCGCAGATCCTGCTCTACGACGAGCCGTTCGTGGGGCAGGATCCGATCGCCATGGGCGTCCTGGTGCGCCTGATCCGCCTGCTCAACGATGCCCTCGGCATCACCAGCATCGTGGTTTCCCATGACCTGGCCGAGACCGCCAGTATCGCCGACTACATCTATATCGTCGGCGACGGCCGGGTACTTGGCCACGGGACGCCGGACGTCCTCAAGGAAACCGACGATCCTCGTATCCGCCAGTTCGTCAAGGGAATCCCGGATGGTCCCGTTCCGTTCCATTATCCGGCCCGCGACTACCGGGCCGACCTGCTGGGAGAGCGCTGATGCGTAGAGTCTCTCCCCTCGAACGTATCCGCCTGTTCGGCCGCGCCGGCCTGGACGTGGTCGCCGCGCTCGGCCGCTCGACCCTGTTCCTCGGCCACGCCCTGCTCGGCCGGCGCACGCCAGGCACCGGTTTGCACCTGCTGGTGAAGCAACTCTACTCGGTAGGCGTGCTGTCGCTGGCGATCATCGTCGTCTCGGGCCTGTTCATTGGCATGGTGCTGGCCCTGCAGGGCTACAACATCCTGATTTCCTATGGTTCCGAGCAGGCGGTCGGGCAGATGGTGGCCCTGACCCTGCTGCGCGAACTGGGGCCGGTGGTGACCGGCCTGCTGTTCGCCGGCCGTGCCGGCTCTGCGCTTACCGCGGAAATCGGCAACATGAAGGCCACCGAACAGCTTTCCAGCCTGGAAATGATCGGTGTCGACCCGCTCAAGTACATCGTCGCGCCGCGCCTGTGGGCCGGTTTCATCTCCATGCCGCTGCTCGCCGCGATCTTCAGCGTGGTCGGCATCTGGGGTGGGGCGATGGTCGCGGTCGACTGGCTGGGCGTATACGAGGGGTCGTTCTGGGCGAACATGCAGAACAGCGTGCAGTTCACCGAGGATGTGCTCAACGGCGTGATCAAAAGTATCGTATTCGCCTTCGTGGTGACCTGGATCGCGGTCTACCAAGGCTACGACTGCGAGCCGACCTCGGAAGGAATCAGCCGGGCGACGACCCGGACCGTGGTCTATGCCTCCCTGGCGGTGCTGGGGCTCGACTTCATTCTGACTGCTTTGATGTTTGGAGATTTCTGAATGCAAACCCGCACCCTGGAAATCGGTGTCGGCCTGTTCCTCCTGGCCGGCCTGCTGGCCCTGTTGCTGCTGGCCCTGCGGGTCAGCGGCCTGAGCGTGGGCAACGCCGGCGATACCTACAAGGTCTACGCCTACTTCGACAACATCGCCGGTGTTACCGTGCGCGGCAAGGTCACCCTGGCCGGCGTGACGATCGGCAAGGTGACGGCGGTCGACCTGGATCGCGACAGCTACACTGGTCGCGTGACCATGGAGATCAACCAGAACGTGAACAACCTGCCGGTCGATTCCACGGCGTCGATCCTGACCGCCGGCCTGCTGGGCGAGAAATATATCGGCATCAGCGTCGGCGGCGACGAGGACGTTCTGAAGGACGGCAGCACCATCCACGACACCCAGTCGGCGCTGGTGCTGGAAGACCTGATCGGCAAGTTCCTGCTGAACTCGGTTAACAAAGACGAAGCCAAAAAGTGAGGTTTTCTTCCATGCTGACTCTTCTGCGTCGCGGCCTGCTGGTGTTCCTGGCGGCTTTCCCGCTGCTTTCCATGGCGGCGCCGACCCCGCAACAGGTGGTGCAGGGCACGGTCGACGAACTGCTTTCCGACATCAAGGCCAACAAGGCCGCCTACAAGGCCGATCCGCAAAAGCTCTACGCCACTCTCGACCGTATCCTTGGGCCGGTGGTCGATGCCGAAGGCATCGCCAAGAGCGTGATGACCGTCAAGTACTCGCGCCAGGCCTCACCCGAGCAAATCAAGCGCTTCGAGGAAGTGTTCAAGAACAGCCTGATGCAGTTCTACGGCAACGCGCTGCTCGAATACGACAACCAGGACATCCGCGTGCTGCCTAGTTCGGCCAAGCCGAGCGACGATCGCGCCAGCGTCAACATGGAGATCCGTGACAGCAAGGGCACGGTCTATCCGGTCTCCTACACCATGACCAACCTGGCCGGTGGCTGGAAGGTCCGCAACGTGATCATCAACGGCATCAACATCGGCAAGCTGTTCCGCGACCAGTTCGCCGACACCATGCAGAAGAACCGCAACGACCTCGAGAAGACCATCGCCGGCTGGGGCGAGGTGGTCGCCAAGGCCAAGGAAACCGCGAAAGCGGAAGAGGCCGGGGCGAAATGAGCCAGGCCAGCCTGCGCGAAGGCGCGGCCGGCGAACTGCAGCTCGCCGGCGTGCTCGACTACAGCAGCGGGCCGGCGTTGCGCGAGCAGGGCGGTCGGCTGATCCGCGCCAGCCAGGCGGCGGAACTGGTCGTCGACTGCTCGGCGGTGGAGCGCTCCAGCAGCGTGGGCATTTCCCTGTTGCTGGCCTTCATGCGCGACGCACGCAAGGCCGGCAAGGTCCTGAGCGTCAGGGCGTTGCCGGACGACATGCGGGAGATTGCCAAGGTCAGCAGCCTTCTGGAGATCCTGCCTTTGCAGGAATGACCGGCCGGCGGAACGAGCGGCCCTCCGTCTGCGCGTCCCTTCCTGGGGTTCGCAGGCGGAGGGCTTTTTTGTATGATGGCCGACCGTGCGCGTAGGGCGCCCGATTGAGGTTGAGCATGCAGGCCGAAGACGTTAAGAGCCTTCTCCAGGAAAAACTCCCCGGCACCCAGGTGGAAGTCGAGGGCGAAGGGTGCAATTTCCAACTGAATCTGATCAGCGACGAACTGGCCGGCCAGAGCCCGGTCAAGCGTCAGCAGCAGGTCTACGCCCATTTGAACGCCTGGATCGCCGATGGCAGCATCCATGCCGTCACCATGAAATTCTTCAGCCGCGCCGCCTGGGCCGAGCGTTCCTGAGCCCACGGGGGATCATTGCAATGGATAAACTGATTATTACCGGCGGTAACCGCCTCGATGGCGAAATCCGCATTTCCGGCGCGAAGAACTCGGCGCTGCCGATCCTGGCCGCGACCCTGCTGGCCGATACTCCGGTCACCGTCTGCAACCTGCCGCACCTGCACGACATTACCACCATGATCGAACTGTTCGGCCGCATGGGCGTGCAGCCGATCATCGACGAGAAGCTCAACGTCGAAGTCGATGCCAGCAGCATCAAAACCCTGGTCGCGCCGTATGAACTGGTGAAGACCATGCGTGCCTCGATCCTGGTGCTGGGCCCGATGCTGGCGCGCTTCGGCGAGGCCGAAGTGGCCCTGCCGGGCGGTTGCGCGATCGGTTCGCGTCCGGTCGACCTGCATATCCGCGGTCTCGAGGCCATGGGTGCGCAGATCGAGGTCGAAGGCGGCTACATCAAGGCCAAGGCGCCCGCCGGCGGCCTGCGTGGCGGTCACTTCTTCTTCGATACCGTCAGCGTGACCGGCACCGAGAACCTGATGATGGCCGCCGCGCTGGCCAACGGCCGCACCGTGCTGCAGAACGCCGCTCGCGAGCCGGAGGTGGTCGACCTGGCCAACTGCCTGAACGCCATGGGCGCCAACGTCCAGGGCGCTGGCTCCGATACCATCGTCATCGAAGGCGTGAAGCGCCTCGGCGGTGCTCGCTACGACGTACTGCCCGACCGTATCGAGACCGGCACCTACCTGGTGGCCGCGGCCGCGACCGGCGGCCGGGTGAAGCTGAAGGATACCGACCCGACCATCCTCGAGGCGGTCCTGCAGAAGCTGGAAGAGGCCGGTGCCCACATCAGCACCGGCAGCAACTGGATCGAGCTGGACATGAAGGGCAACCGGCCGAAGGCGGTCAACGTGCGTACCGCGCCGTACCCGGCGTTCCCCACCGACATGCAGGCCCAGTTCATCTCCATGAACGCGGTTGCCGAAGGCACCGGCGCGGTCATCGAGACGGTCTTCGAGAACCGCTTCATGCATGTTTACGAAATGAACCGCATGGGCGCGCAAATCCTCGTCGAAGGCAACACCGCCATCGTCACCGGCGTACCCAAGCTCAAGGGCGCTCCGGTCATGGCGACCGACCTGCGCGCATCCGCGAGCCTGGTGATCGCCGGCCTGGTGGCCGAAGGCGACACCCTGATCGATCGCATCTACCACATCGACCGTGGCTACGAGTGCATCGAAGAGAAACTCCAGCTGCTCGGCGCCAAGATCCGCCGCGTACCGGGCTAGCGGAGGCTGTCGCGCAAATGCTGACCATCGCCTTGTCCAAGGGCCGGATTCTCGACGATACCCTGCCGCTGCTCGCAGCGGCGGGCATCGTACCGTCGGAGAACCCGGACAAGAGCCGCAAGCTGATCATCCCGACGTCCCTGTCCGATGTGCGCCTGCTCATCGTGCGCGCCACCGACGTGCCGACCTATGTCGAGCATGGCGCCGCCGATCTCGGTGTGGCCGGCAAGGACGTGCTGATGGAGTACGGCGGCCAGGGACTCTACGAACCGCTGGACCTGCGTATCGCCAACTGCAAGCTGATGACCGCCGGCGCCATTGGCGCGCCTGAACCCAAGGGACGCCTGCGGGTGGCCACCAAGTTCGTCAATGTCGCCAAGCGCTACTACGCCGAGCAGGGCCGCCAGGTCGACGTGATCAAGCTGTACGGCTCGATGGAGCTGGCGCCGCTGGTCGGTCTCGCCGACAAGATCATCGACGTCGTGGATACCGGCAATACCCTGCGCGCCAACGGCCTGGAGCCCCAGGAACTGATCGCCACGATCAGCTCGCGCCTGGTGGTCAACAAGGCCTCGATGAAGATGCAGCACGGTCGCATCCAGTCGCTGATCGATACCCTGCGCGACGCCGTCGAGGCGCGACACCGTCACTGATACCCGTGCGGCTCCGCGCCGCACCTGCCTATCCGTGTCATAGCCAAATTTTCTCGGGTGCCCGCACGGTGGGCTTGGTAGTCTAGCGGCGCCCGAGACAACGCCATCCATAAAAGAGGCTCGCTATGACCGCTCCCTTCGCTATCCGTCGACTCAATGCCGCTGATCCGGACTTCGGGCGTCATCTGGATCATCTGCTGAGCTGGGAAAGTGTCTCCGACGATTCGGTCAACCAGCGCGTCCTCGACATCATCGCCGCCGTACGCAGCCGTGGCGACGCCGCCGTGGTCGAGTTCACCCAGCGCTTCGACGGTCTCCAGGCCGCCTCGATGGCCGACCTGATCCTGCCGCGCGAGCGCCTGGAGCTGGCTCTCACCCGTATCACCGTAGCCCAGCGCGAAGCCCTGGAAGTCGCCGCCGAGCGCGTGCGCAGCTACCACGAGAAGCAGAAGCAGGGTTCCTGGCGCTACACCGAGGCCGACGGCACGGTGCTCGGCCAGCAGGTCACCCCGCTGGACCGCGCCGGGCTCTATGTGCCGGGCGGCAAGGCGTCCTACCCGTCCTCGGTGCTGATGAATGCGATCCCGGCCAAGGTCGCCGGGGTGTCCGAAGTGGTCATGGTCGTACCGACCCCGCGCGGCGAGATCAACGAGATCGTCCTCGCCGCCGCCTGCATCGCCGGCGTCGACCGTGTCTTCACCATCGGCGGGGCACAGGCCGTGGCCGCGTTGGCCTACGGCACCGAAAGCGTGCCGCGGGTGGACAAGATCGTCGGCCCCGGCAACATCTACGTGGCCACCGCCAAGCGTCACGTGTTCGGCCAGGTCGGCATCGACATGATCGCCGGTCCCTCGGAAATCCTCGTGGTCTGCGACGGCCAGACCGATCCCGACTGGATCGCCATGGACCTGTTCTCCCAGGCCGAACACGACGAAGACGCCCAGTCGATCCTGGTCAGTCCGGACGCGGCGTTCCTGGACCGCGTCGCGGACAGCATCGCTCGCCTGCTGCCGACCATGGAGCGCGCCGAGATCATCCGCACCTCCCTGGAGGGGCGCGGCGCGCTGATCCAGGTCGCCGACCAGGCCCAGGCCTGTGCGGTCGCCAACCGCATCGCCCCGGAACACCTGGAGCTGTCGGTGGCCGATCCGGAAAGCTGGCTGCCGGAGATCCGCCATGCCGGCGCGATCTTCATGGGCCGCTACACTGCCGAGGCCCTGGGCGACTATTGCGCCGGCCCGAACCACGTGCTGCCGACCTCCGGTACCGCGCGTTTCTCTTCGCCGCTGGGGGTATATGACTTCCAGAAGCGTTCGTCGATCATCAACTGCTCGGCCGAGGGCGCTTCGGTCCTCGGTCGTACCGCCTCGGTGCTGGCTCGCGGCGAGTCGTTGACCGCCCACGCGCGTAGTGCCGAATACCGCATCCTCGACGAGAAGGAGGCCTGAGCATGAGCAAATTCTGGAGTCCCTTCGTCAAGGACCTGGTGCCTTATGTGCCGGGCGAGCAGCCGAAGCTGTCGCGGCTGGTCAAGCTGAACACCAACGAGAATCCCTACGGTCCGTCGCCACAGGCGCTCGCCGCGATGCAGGCGGAACTCAACGACGACCTGCGCCTGTATCCCGATCCCAACGGCGAGCGGTTGAAGCAGGCGGTTGCCGCGCACTACGGCGTACAGGCCAACCAGGTGTTCGTCGGCAACGGCTCCGACGAGGTGCTCGCGCACATTTTCCATGGCCTCTTCCAACACGACCTGCCGCTGCTGTTTCCGGACGTGACCTACAGCTTCTATCCGGTCTATTGCGGCCTGTACGGGATCGCGCACGAGAAGATCGCGCTGGATGAAAGGTTCCGCATCCGCGTCGAAGACTACGCGCGGCCCAACGGCGGAATCATCTTCCCCAATCCGAACGCGCCGACCGGCTGCCTGCTGCCGCTGGACGCCATCGAAGCGATGCTGAAGGCGTCGCCGGATTCGGTGGTGGTAGTCGACGAGGCCTATGTCGACTTCGGCGGCGAGAGCGCCATCGCCCTGGTCGATCGCTACCCGAACCTGCTGGTCACCCAGACGCTGTCCAAGTCGCGCTCCCTGGCCGGCCTGCGGGTCGGCCTGGCGGTCGGCCATGCCGATCTGGTCGAGGCCCTGGAGCGGATCAAGAACAGCTTCAATTCCTACCCGCTGGATCGCCTGGCGATCGCCGGCGCGGCGGCGGCTTTCGAGGACGACGCTTATTTCCGTCGGACCTGCCAGGCAGTGATCGATAGCCGCGAGGCGTTGAGCGCCTCTTTGCAGGCGCTGGGCTTCGAGGTACTACCGTCGGCCGCCAACTTCGTCTTCGCCCGTCATCCGCGGCACGATGCCGGGCAGATTGCCTCGACCCTGCGCGAGCAGGGAGTGATCGTCCGCCATTTCAAGCAGGCGCGGATCGACCAGTTCCTGCGTATCACCATCGGCAGTCCGGAGCAGAACCAGGCGCTACTGGACGCCCTGCACTTCCTCAAGTGATACGAAAACGGCGCCCGAGGGCGCCGTTTTCAATGGCGGGGATCACTCGCCGCCGTCCTGTTTCTGCTGTGGAGCCGGTGCCGGCGGCGGACGCAGGCCGACCTCGGCGGTCAGGTTGACCTTCTGTCCGTTGCGCAGCACCACGATGCTGATCTTCTGTCCCGGACGGGTGCGCGCCACCTGGTTCATCGAGCGGCGGCCGTCGCTGGCTTCCTGCTTGTCGATGGTCAGGATCACGTCGCCCGGCAGCAGGCCGCCGCGCGCCGCCGGGCCGTCGCGATAGACGCCGGCGACGACGATCCCGGCGGTTTCGCCGAGGCCCAGCGACTCCGCCAGTTCCGGGGTCAGCGCCTTGACCTCGACGCCGAGCCAGCCGCGGATCACCTGGCCGTGCTCGATGATCGACTGCATGACCTCCAGGGCCAGCTTGGTCGGGATGGCGAAGCCGATACCCTGGGAGCCGCCGGACTTGGAGAAGATCGCCGTGTTGATGCCGATCAGGTTGCCGGCAGCGTCCACCAGCGCGCCGCCGGAGTTGCCGGGGTTGATCGCCGCGTCGGTCTGGATGAAGTCTTCGTAGGTGTTCAGGCCGAGCTGGTTGCGTCCGGTGGCGCTGATGATGCCCATGGTCACGGTCTGGCCGACGCCGAACGGGTTGCCGATGGCGAGGCATACGTCGCCGGTGCGAATGCCGTCGGAGCGGCCGAGGGTCATCGCCGGCAGGTTCTTAAGGTCGATCTTCAGCACGGCCAGGTCGGTTTCCGGGTCGCTGCCGACCAACTGGGCGATGGTTTCGCGGCCGTCGCGCAAGGCCACGATGATCTGGTCGGCGCCAGCGGTCACGTGGTTGTTGGTCAGCAGGTAGCCTTCCGCGCTCATGATCACCGCCGAGCCGAGGCTCGACTCCATGCGCTTCTGTTGCGGCAGGTTGTCGCCGAAGAAGCGGCGGAACATCGGGTCGTCGAACAGGGGGTGGGAGGGCTTGCTGACCATCTTGGTGGTGTACAGGTTGGCCACTGCCGGAGCCGCTCGACTCACCGCGTTGGCATAGGACACCGGGCCTTCCTGCAGGCGGCTGAGCAGAGGCGCCTGCTCGACGTGCACCTCCTGGCGTGGCAGGCCGACCAGCTCGGGGTTGTGCTGGATGATCAGCAGGGCCAGCAGCACGCCGACCAGCACGGGCCAGCCGAGGAAACGCAGGGCCTTGGGCATCGGGAAAATCCTTGGGGTTGCGAGGCCGAAAAGCGGCCGATAAGGTGGCGCCCATTATAGGGGGAAGCCGTCCATTAGAGGAGCGGCGCGCCCTGCCTGAATGAAGAGGAATTTGCATGGCTATCGCCCTGAGCACCCTGGTCGAAGAGGCCGACCGTTATCTGGATGCCGCGCGCATCCAGGACTACTGCCCGAACGGCCTGCAGGTCGAAGGCCGGCCGCAGGTGCGGCGGATCGTCAGCGGGGTCACTGCCAGCCAGGCGCTGCTGGATGCCGCCGTGGAGGCCGACGCCGACGTGGTGCTGGTGCATCACGGTTACTTCTGGAAGGGTGAGAACCCCTGCGTGGTTGGCATGAAGCAACGGCGCCTGAAGACCCTGCTGAACAACGATATCAGTCTGCTCGCTTACCACCTGCCGCTGGATCTGCATCCGGAGGTGGGCAACAACGTGCAGCTCGCCCGGCAGCTCGGCTTCGAAGTGGAAGGGCCGTTGGAGCCGGGCAACCCGCGTTCCATCGTCCTCCTCGGTTCGCTTGCCGAGCCGATGCAGCCTGCCGATTTCGCTCGGCATGTGCGCGATGCGCTAGGGCGTGAGCCGCTGCTGGTCGATGCCGGTCAACCGATCCGGCGCATCGCCTGGTGCACCGGCGGCGCCCAGGGCTATATCGACCAGGCGATCGCCACTGGCGTCGATGCCTACCTGACCGGCGAGGTTTCCGAGCAGACCGTGCACAGCGCGCGGGAGAACGGCATCAGCTTCATCGCCGCCGGACACCATGCCACCGAGCGCTACGGGGTACAGGCGTTGGGCGACTACCTGGGCAAGCGCTTCGCCATCGAGCACTTGTTCATCGACTGTCCTAATCCTGCCTGACGACGGAGCGGTGACGCACCCGGTCGACTTCCTTGCCCAGTTCCCAGACGGCCATCGCGTAGTGGGTGCTGTGGTTGTAGCGGGTGATCACGTAGAAGTTCGGCAGGCCGTACCAGTACTGGTAGTTCCTGCCTATGTCCAGGCGCAGCAGGCTGGCTTGCCGGTGGCCGCCGAGCGGACCCCGCGGGCGTAATCCGGCGGAAGCGAGCACGTCCAGCGGGTACAGCGTCTTGAAGCCATCTTCCAGCGAGGGAGCCCGGCCACTGGCGGGAACCGCCACGCGATCGCCGCTGACCCAGCCGTGCTGCTTGAAATAGTTGGCGACGCTGCCGATGGCGTCACGCGGATTCCACAGGTCGATATGCCCATCGCCATCGAAGTCCACCGCGTACTTGGTGAATGAAGACGGCATGAACTGGCCGTAGCCCATGGCGCCGGCATAGGAACCGCGCAGGGCCAGCGGGTCGGTGCCTTCCTTGCGCGCCTGGAGGAGGAATTGTTCCAGCTCGCCGCTGAAGAACTCCGCGCGGCGAGGGTAGGAGAAGGACAGGGTGGACAGCGCATCGATGATCCGGGTCTTGCCCATCACCCGCCCCCAGCGGGTTTCCACGCCGATGATGCCGACGATGATCTCCGGCGGCACGCCGTAGACGCGCGATGCCCGTTGCAGGTCGGTTTCGTATTGGTCCCAGAACAGCACGCCGTTCTGTACGTTGCCTGGCGTGACGAACTTCTTCCGGTAGCGCAGCCAGGCGCCGTTCGGTCCGCTGGGTGGGGTATAGGTCGGAGCTTGCCGGTCCATCAGGCGGATCACCCAGTCCAGGCGCTGGGTCTGGGCGAACAGGTCGTGCAGTTGCTGGCGGTTGAAGCCGTGCTGGCTGACCATCCTGTCGATGAAGCGCTGTGCCGCCGGATTGTTCGCGTAATCGCCGCGCAGCGGCAGTATCGGTTGCACCGTCTGGCGTACGGGGCGGGGGGAAATGACGGTGCGGGCCTGGGGTTTGGCGGCGGGTTTCGGTGGTGGCGTCGGTTCGCTGCTGCATGCTGAAACCAGAAGGAACAGGGGCAGGGTGAGGGCGGTACGGCGCATCTGGGGTCTTCTTGGCGGAATGACGATGCCCGCTATGCTAGCGCAGTGCCGCTGGCGTACAAGTCGAGCCGCCGAAAGGGGGGCGGACCGTCCGCTCGCGGTTGCGGTGGTGGCTTCGCTCGGTCCAGGGGCGATGCCGTCGCAGGCCTGTCCGTCCGCTCCGCGAAACGCCCAGGAAAGCCTCTCCATGCCAGTGTTTTCGCCGGCTGCAACCCTGAGCGCTGATGGCTATATGAGTATATTTTTTCGGTATAAATGGCGAATCTTTTAGAGCCTTGCGCTGTGATAGAGTGCGCGTTCGTCTACGGCCCGACGGCCGTCCATAAGCAATTCCGTGAGTAGCCATGGTCGACAAACTGACGCACCTGAAACAGCTGGAGGCGGAAAGCATCCACATCATCCGCGAGGTGGCCGCCGAGTTCGATAACCCGGTGATGCTGTACTCGATCGGCAAGGATTCCGCGGTCATGCTGCACCTGGCCCGCAAGGCCTTCTTCCCCGGCAAGCTGCCCTTCCCGGTGATGCACGTGGACACCCGCTGGAAATTCCAGGAGATGTACAGGTTCCGCGATCGGATGGTCGAGGAAATGGGCCTGGACCTGATCACCCACGTCAACCCGGACGGCGTCGCCCAGGGCATCAACCCGTTCACCCACGGCAGCGCCAAGCACACCGACGTGATGAAGACCGAGGGACTCAAGCAGGCCCTGGACAAGTACGGTTTCGACGCTGCCTTCGGTGGCGCGCGCCGCGACGAGGAGAAGTCGCGGGCCAAGGAACGGGTCTATTCGTTCCGCGACAGCAAGCACCGCTGGGACCCGAAGAACCAGCGTCCCGAGTTGTGGAACATCTACAACGGCAAGGTGAAGAAGGGCGAGTCGATCCGCGTCTTCCCGCTGTCCAACTGGACCGAGCTGGACATCTGGCAATACATCTACCTGGAAGGCATCCCGATCGTCCCGCTGTACTTCGCCGCCGAGCGCGAGGTCATCGAGAAGAACGGCACGCTGATCATGATCGACGACGAGCGCATCCTCGAGCATCTCTCTGACGAAGAGAAAGCCCGCATCGAGAAGCGCATGGTGCGCTTCCGTACCCTCGGCTGCTACCCGCTCACCGGCGCGGTCGAGTCCAGCGCCACCACGCTGCCGGAAATCATCCAGGAAATGCTCCTGACGCGTACTTCCGAACGCCAGGGTCGGGTCATCGACCATGACCAGGCCGGTTCGATGGAAGAAAAGAAACGTCAGGGCTATTTCTGAGGATACGCAGCATGTCTCATCAATCCGATCTGATCAGCGAGGACATCCTCGCCTACCTGGGGCAGCACGAACGCAAGGAACTGCTGCGCTTCCTTACCTGCGGCAACGTCGATGACGGCAAGAGCACCCTGATCGGGCGCCTGCTGCACGACTCCAAGATGATCTACGAGGATCACCTGGAGGCCATCACCCGCGACTCGAAGAAAGTCGGCACCACGGGCGACGACGTCGACCTGGCGCTGCTGGTCGATGGCCTGCAGGCCGAGCGCGAGCAGGGCATCACTATCGATGTGGCGTACCGCTACTTCAGCACCGCCAAGCGCAAGTTCATCATCGCCGACACGCCCGGCCATGAGCAGTACACCCGCAACATGGCTACCGGTGCCTCGACCTGCGACCTGGCGATCATCCTGATCGATGCCCGCTACGGTGTGCAGACCCAGACCCGCCGGCACAGTTTCATCGCGTCCCTGCTGGGTATCCGGCATATCGTGGTCGCCATCAACAAGATGGACCTGAAGGACTTCGACCAGGGTGTCTTCGAACAGATCAAGGCCGACTACCTGGCCTTTGCCGAGAAGATCGGTCTGAAGACCAGTTCGCTGCACTTCGTGCCGATGTCGGCGCTCAAGGGCGACAACGTGGTCAACAAGTCCGAGCGTTCGCCCTGGTACGCCGGCCAGTCGCTGATGGAAATCCTCGAAACCGTCGAGATCGCCGCCGACCGCAACCTCGATGACATGCGCTTCCCGGTGCAGTACGTGAACCGGCCGAACCTGAACTTCCGCGGTTTCGCCGGCACCCTGGCCAGCGGCGTGGTGCGCAAGGGCGACGAAGTGGTGGCATTGCCGTCGGGCAAGGGCAGCAAGGTGAAATCCATCGTCACCTTCGAGGGCGAACTGGAGCAGGCCGGTCCCGGCCAGGCCGTCACCCTGACCCTGGAAGACGAGATCGACGTTTCCCGCGGCGACATGCTGGTGCATGCCGACAATCGCCCGCTGGTCACCGACGGCTTCGATGCCATGCTGGTGTGGATGGCCGAGGAGCCGATGCTTCCGGGCAAGAAGTACGATATCAAGCGCGCTACCAGCTATGTGCCGGGTTCGATTCCGAGCATCGTCCACAAGGTGGACGTGAATACCCTGGAGCGGACCCCGGGCAGCGAGCTGAAGCTGAACGAGATCGCCAGGGTCAAGGTCAGCCTGGACGCGCCCATCGCGCTCGATGGCTATGAGCAGAACCGCACCACCGGCGCCTTCATCGTCATCGATCGCATGACCAACGGCACCGTTGGCGCCGGCATGATCATCTCCGCTCCGTCGGCGGCCCATGGCAGCAGCGCTCATCACGGTTCGAATGCCCATGTGACGCGCGAGGAGCGTGCCGGCCGCTTCGGCCAGCAGCCGGCGACCGTACTGTTCAGCGGCCTCTCCGGCGCCGGCAAGAGCACCCTGGCCTACGCCGTGGAGCGCAAGCTGTTCGATATGGGCCGCGCGGTCTACGTGCTGGACGGGCAGAACCTGCGCCACGACCTGAACAAGGGGTTGCCGCAGGACCGCGCCGGACGCACCGAGAACTGGCTGCGCACCGCCCATGTCGCCAAGCAGTTCAACGAGGCCGGGTTGATCAGCCTCTGTGCCTTCGTCGCGCCGAGCGCGGAAGGGCGCGAGCAGGCCAGGGCGCTGATCGGCGCCGAGCGCCTGATCACCGTCTATGTGCAGGCGTCGCCGCAGGTTTGCCGCGAACGCGATCCACAGGGGCTGTATGCGGCGGGCGAGGACAATATCCCCGGCGAGTCCTTCCCCTACGACGTGCCGCTGGATGCCGACCTGGTGATCGATACCCAGGCGCTGAGCGTCGAGGACGGCGTGAAGCAGGTGCTCGACCTGTTGCGCGAGCGCCAGGCGATCTGATCGTCTCGCAGCCATGAAAAAGCCCCGCGGATGCGGGGCTTTTTCATGGGCGTCGGCAGGTTCGCGCAGCGCGTCAGTACTTGCCTTTCAGGCCGTAGGTGGCGTCGAGGGTGCCGGGGCTGTCCGGGCTTTTCGGCGCATAGTCCTTCGGCACTTCGCCGGAGGCCGGCGGAGTCAGGCGCTCGCGGCGCTCGGCCGGATAGGCCTCGTCGGCATGCAGCGCAGCCAGCAGGCGCTGGCGGGTCTGTTCGTCCAGGGCCAGGCGCTGGGCGCCGTCGGAGAGGTGCTCCTGCACGTCCTGGTAGCTCTGGGTCAGCTTCTTCACGAGGCTGGCGGTGGTGTTGAAATGGGTCACGACTTCGCGCTGATAGCTGTCGAAGCGGTCCTGCAGGTCGTCCATCTGGCGTTGCACCTTGTTCGGCGCGGCGTTGGGCAGCAGGCGGGCGATCAGAAAACCGATGGCGACCCCGGCGACCAGGGCGAGGGCCGGCAGCAGCCAGGCGGTGAGCGACTGTTCCACGCGAATCCTTCCTCTATAGACGGCTTTGCTTTACGTTAACGGCTTGAGTCCGAGCTGTATACCACGGCACGCGAGTAAGTGCCTGTGTCGCTTGGAGTAATCTGCTAGACGAGTCGACCCGAGCCGGGGTCACGGAGTTCCTGTTTGTCTACCCGCGAAATCCCTGTATCCATCGATGGCCCCTGCGGGCCGCTGGAAGCCCTGCACCTCGATCTGCCCGATGCCCGCGGCATCGCCCTGGTCTGCCATCCGCACCCGCTGTTCGCCGGCACCATGCAGAACAAGGTGGTCGCCACTCTGCAACGCAGCGCCCGCGATGCCGGCCTGGCGACCCTGCGTTTCAACTTCCGTGGCGTTGGCCAGAGCGCTGGCAGCTATGGCGAGGGGATCGGCGAGATCGACGACGCCGAGGCCGCCGCGCGCTGGTTGCTGGCACGCCATCCGGGGTTGCCGCTGACACTGATGGGCTTTTCCTTCGGCTCCTGCGTCGCCGGCAATCTGGCGGGGCGCCTGGAAGCGCAGGGCGTCGGGCTGGCGCGGCTGTTCATGATCGCGCCGCCGGTGGAACGCTTCGCGGTCAGCCTGCCTGCGCGTTGCCCGCTGACCGTGGTGCAGCCGGAGGACGACGACGTGGTCACGCCGGCCGCGGTATATGCCTGGAGCGAGTCCCTGGCACGACCGCACGAGCTGTTGCGGGTGGCAGAAAGCGGACATTTCTTCCATGGCAAGCTGATCGATCTGAAGGACCTGTTGCTGCCACGCCTGCAGGACTGACGTCGTCGCGCCGGCCCTGCTACCATCCGGCGCGCCATTCTTTTCTTTGCCTGACATCTGGTATCGCATGACTACTCGTATCCTGACCGGCATCACTCCTACCGGCACTCCGCACCTGGGCAACTACGCCGGCGCCATCCGCCCGGCGATCCTCGCCAGCCGTCGGAGCGACGTGGATTCGTTCTACTTCCTGGCGGACTACCACGCCTTGATCAAGTGCGACGATCCCGCTCGTATCCAGCGCTCGCGCCTGGAAATCGCCGCGACCTGGCTGGCCGGCGGCCTGGACGTCGAGCGTGCGACCTTCTACCGGCAGTCGGACATCCCCGAGATTCCCGAGCTGACCTGGTTGCTCACCTGCGTCAGTGCCAAGGGCCTGCTCAACCGCGCGCATGCCTACAAGGCCGCGGTGGACCGCAATGTCGAGGCCGGCGAAGACCCGGACGCCGGCGTGACCATGGGCCTCTACAGCTATCCGGTGCTGATGGCCGCGGACATCCTGATGTTCAACGCGCACAAGATTCCGGTCGGCCGCGACCAGGTGCAGCACGTGGAGATGGCCCGCGACATCGGCCAGCGTTTCAACCACCTGTTCGGCAACGGCCGCGAGTTCTTCGTCCTGCCCGAAGCGGTGATCGAGGAAAACGTCGCCACCCTGCCGGGCCTGGACGGGCGCAAGATGTCCAAGAGCTACGACAACACCATCCCGCTGTTCAGCCCGTCCAGGCAGCTCAAGGACGCCATCGCACGCATCGTCACCGACTCGCGCGCGCCGGGCGAGCCGAAAGACCCGGACAGTTCGCACCTGTTCCTTCTTTACTCGGCCTTCGCCAGCGCCGAACAGGTCGCCGCGTTCCGCCAGGAACTGCTCGAAGGCCTGGCCTGGGGCGAAGCCAAGCAGCGCCTGTTCCAGTTGCTCGACAACGAACTGGGCGAGGCTCGCGAGCGTTACCAGGCGCTGATCGCCAAGCCGGACGATATCGAGGACATTCTCCTCGCAGGTGCCGCCAAGGCGCGCCGCATCGCCACCCCATTCATCGCCGAGTTGCGCGAGGCAGTCGGCCTGCGCTCCCTGCGCGAGCCGCTGAAAAGTGCCGAGAGCGGCAAGAAGAAGGCCGCCAAGGCTGCGCGCCTGGTCAGCTTCCGCGACGACGACGGCAGCTTCCGCTTCCGCCTGCTGGACGCCGCCGGCGAACAGCTACTGCTGTCCCGCGCCTTCGCCGACGGCAAGGCCGCCGGTGCGGTGAGCAAGCGCCTGCTGGCTGGCGAGACTGCCGACCTGCGGGCCGAGGGCAATGCCTTTGGCCTGTGGCTGGATGGCGAGGCGGTGGCGCAGAGCCCGGCCTTCGCCGACGCCGCCGCCCGTGACGCCGCCATCGAGCGCACCCGCGAAGCGCTGGCACCGCAGGAGTAGGCAGCCCCGGTACATCCTCGACGGATGGCCGATTGCCAAGAGACGGGGTCGTCGCTAAAGTGACGGCCCCGTTTTCGTTGCATTGCTACCGATCATGACGCCCCTCGAGCGCTACCAGGCCGATCTCCAACGCCCCGATTTCTTCCACGATGCCGCACAGGCGAATGCCGTGAAGCATCTGCAACGCCTCTACGATGACCTGGTCGCCGCCGACCACGCCAAGCCCGGCCTGTTCGGCAAGCTGCTCGGCAGGAAGTCCGGCGGGCCGGTGAAGGGCCTGTATTTCTGGGGCGGCGTCGGCCGTGGCAAGACCTACCTGGTGGACACTTTCTTCGAGTCGCTGCCGTTCGAGCAGAAGGTGCGCACGCACTTCCACCGCTTCATGAAGCGGGTGCACGAAGAACTGAAGACCCTCAAGGGCGAGAAGAACCCGCTGACCATCATCGGCAAGCGCTTCGCCGACGAGGCGCGGGTGATCTGCTTCGACGAGTTCTTCGTCTCCGACATCACCGACGCGATGATCCTCGCCACCCTGCTGGAAGAGCTGTTCAAGAACGGCGTGAGCCTGGTGGCGACCTCCAACATCGTGCCGGACGGCCTGTACAAGGACGGCCTGCAACGCGCCCGTTTCCTGCCGGCGATCGCCCTGCTCAAGGAACATACCGAGATCGTCAACGTCGATAGCGGCGTCGACTATCGCCTGCGCGCGCTGGAGCAGGCCGAGCTGTTCCACTGGCCGCTCAGCGAACAGGTCGAGGAGGAGATGGCGCGCAGCTTCAAGGCCCTGACCCCGGACTGTGCCAAGGCCCAGCGCGACGAGGCGCTGATGATCGAGAACCGCGAGATCCGCGCGCGCCTGACCTGCGACGACGTGGCCTGGTTCGAATTCCGTGAGCTGTGCGACGGCCCGCGCAGCCAGAACGACTACATCGAACTGGCGAAGATTTTCCACGCCGTGCTGATCTCCAACGTCGAGCAGATGGGCGTCACCAAGGACGACATGGCGCGGCGTTTCATCAACCTGGTGGATGAGTTCTACGACCGCAGCGTCAAGCTGATCATCTCCGCCGAGGTCGAGCTAAAGGATCTCTACAGCGGCGGCCGGCTGGAGTTCGAATTCCAGCGCACCCTCAGTCGTCTGCTGGAAATGCAGTCCCACGAATACCTGACGCGTCCGCACCGGCCCTGATCCGGGGCAGAAACGAGAAAGGGGTTGCCGATGGCCACCCCTTTTTTCATGGGCGCGCGGCGTTTCAGCGCTGCGCGGTGTTCTGCTCGAAGCCGGCGAGGAGCTTCTTCGCATGGGCCACTTCGAGGGCTTCCATGGCGTTGATCGGCTTGATCGCCACGGCCTGCTTCAGTTGGGCGATGGCCTTCTCCCGCTCGTCGTCGCCGTATACGTAGGTCAGCGCGTTGGCGTACTCGTAGTGGCCGATCGGCAGGTCGTTGGCCTGGCGGAAGGAGCGGGCGAAGTACTGTTCCATCTTGTCGGCGCTGACCCCGTAGGTCATCTTGCCGACCAGCTTGCCGACCTTGCGGATCACTCCCGCCTCGTAGCCGCCGTAGAGCGCCAGGGCGAACGGCTGGTTGGGTTGCCTGGCCAGGAGGGCGTCCAGTTCCTTGGGTATCTCGCTGGTATAGCCGCGCTTGAGCACTACCGGTACCGATAGCTCCTCGGCCAGGCGCGCCTTGGCGTAGACGCTGCCGAACTGGGCGACGATATCGGCCTTGACCAGCGGGCCGGCCTGTTCGGTGTAGTCGATGACCTCTTCGAGCAGGCGCTGTTTCTCCGCCTGGCCGGGAGCCAGGAACATGGCGTAGAGCACCTGGGCGAACATCGCCGGTACCTGGCCGCCGACTCCCAGGGCCAGTCCCTGCTCCTTGGCCTTCGCGTAGTCGCCGCGGAACAGCAGGCGCCAGACATCCTGCAGGCGCGCCGCATATTGCGCGGCCTCTTCCGGCTTGCCGGTGAAGCCGGTGCCGGCCTTCACGGTCTTTTCCAGGGCATCCGGATGGGCGGTCGCCATGTTCACCACCCAGTCGGCGTCCGGATAGGGATAGTCGCCGAAGCCGCGGGTCAGGCGCGGCCAGGCTTCCTTCAACTTGTCGCCTGGATAGTCATAGGCGCTCTGGTCGTAGGGGAAGGCTTTCCAGTTGTCGGCGGCCATAGCATTCATACCGAAGAGGGCCAGGAAGGCGAGCAGATAAAGGCGCATGGCAAAGGTCCGTTCTTGTCGTTGTTCGGAACGCCCGCGTCTGCGGCGGGCCTGCGGATTCATGAGAACCCGCGAAGGCCGACCTGGCTACCTATCCTAGGTTCTGTAGGGAAAGCGCCGGCGCCGATGCCGTTCGGGCAGGCCCGGCGATGTCCGGCTCAGCTTTCCTTCTGCATGAACTGGCGACGGTAATGGTGGGGAGAGAGTTCGGTGTGCTGGCGGAACAGGCGGGCGAAGAAGCTGGCGTCGTCGTAGCCGACCTCGTAGCTGATCGTCTTGATGCTCTTGCGCGTGCTCGAGAGCATGCCCTTGGCGGTCTCGATCCGCAGTCGCTGCAGGTAGTGCAGCGGCTTGTCGCCGGTAGCGGCCTGGAAGCGCCGCATGAAGTTGCGGATGCTCATGCCGTGGTCGCGGGCGACGTCCTCGAAACGGAACTTGTCGGCGAAGTGGTCTTCCAGCCATTGCTGGATCTGCAGGATCGTCGGGTCATGGTGCAGCTTCTGTCCGCCGAAGCCGATACGCCCTGGGGTGTAGCTGCGCTGTACTTCGTAGAGGGTATCCCGGGCCACCGCCTGGGCCACCGATCCGCCGCAGAAACGCTCGATCAGATAGATGTAGAGGTCGCAGGCGGAGGTGACGCCGCTGGCGCAGAACAGGTCGTCGGCATCAGTCAGGTGCTTCTCCTGGTTGAGCAGCACGTTCGGGAAGCGTTCGGCGAATTCCCGATAGAAGCGCCAGTAGGTGGTCGCTTCCTTGCCATCCAGCAGGCCTGCCTGGGCCAGCCAGAAAACCCCGGTCGCCTCGCCGCAGAGGGCGGTTCCCTCGGCATGGCTGCGGCGCAACCAGGGAACGATTTGCGGATAGCGCCGTTCGAGCGCGTCGAAGTCGCCCCAGAAGGCGGGCAGGACCACGATATCGCAGGCGGCGAGGGGACCGTCGACGGCGATGCTGTCGCCGCTGAAGCTGCGTACCGGCTGGCCGTCGGGGCTGAGGATGCGGGTGCGGAAGGCCGGCTGGAGACCGAGGCCCTGCTGCTTGCCGTGGCGCAGGCTGGCCATGTGGAAGAAGTCCTTGGCCTGCATCAGGGTCGAGGCGAAGACGCCGTCGATGGCGACGATGCCGACATGTTTCAGCACCGGAGCGGATTGAGCGCGCATGGATTTTTATCGTTGTTGTGAGTAAGGGAAAGCGGTCAAAAGGCGGCTGGATCGTCTTATTTTTTGGCGCAACTGTCCAGTGCGTCGGTCGGGGCATTTCCCTACAGTCGAAGACCTGCCGCGTGCAGCCAACCCGATCCCAGACCGTTTCCAGGTGACCACGATGATACCGAGAACCCTGTTCAGCTCCGACCACGAACTGTTTCGCGACAGCGTGCGCAAGTTCCTCGAACAGGAAGCCGTGCCTTTCCATCACCAATGGGAAAAGGATGGGCATGTCGACCGCGCGCTCTGGAACAAGGCCGGCGAGGCCGGAATGCTCTGTTCGCACCTGCCGGAAGAGTATGGCGGGATGGGCGCGGACTTCCTCTACAGCGCCGTGGTCATCGAAGAGATCGGTCGGGCCGGCCTGACCGGGATCGGTTTCTCCCTGCATTCGGACATCGCTGCACCCTACATCCTCCACTACGGCAGCGAGGCGCTGAAGCGCAAGTACCTGCCGAAGCTGGTATCCGGCGAGATGGTCGCGGCCATCGCCATGACCGAGCCGGGGGCCGGTTCCGACCTGCAAGGGGTGAAGACCACTGCGGTACTGGATGGCGACGAGTACGTCATCAATGGCTCGAAGACCTTCATCACCAACGGCTTCCTCGCCGACCTGGTGATCGTGGTGGCGAAGACCGATCCGAAGGCTGGCGCCAAGGGCATAAGCCTGTTCGTGGTCGAGGCGGGTACGCCGGGCTTCAGCAAGGGCAAGCGCCTGGAGAAGGTCGGGATGAAGGCCCAGGACACCTCCGAGCTGTTCTTCCAGGATGTGCGGATTCCCCGGGAGAACCTGCTCGGCAAGGACGGCCAGGGATTCATCTACCTGATGCAGGAGCTGCCGCAGGAGCGCCTGACCGTCGGTATCGGCGCGCTGGCGTCGGCCGAGGCGGCCCTGCAATGGACGCTCGACTACACTCGCGAGCGCAAGGCGTTCGGCAAGTCGGTGGCGGACTTCCAGAATACCCGCTTCAAGCTTGCCGAGATGGCTACCGAGATCCAGGTCGGCCGGGTCTTCGTCGATCGCTGTATGGAGCAGCATCTCCAGGGCAAGCTGGACGTACCCACCGCCGCCATGTGCAAGTACTGGACGACGGACCTGCAATGCAAGGTGCTCGACGAATGCGTGCAGTTGCACGGCGGCTACGGCTTCATGTGGGAATATCCGGTGGCGCGGGCCTGGGCCGATGCCCGGGTGCAGCGGATCTACGCCGGTACCAACGAGATCATGAAGGAGATCATCGCGCGGGCCCTGTGAGGCGCGCCTGGTCACCGGGAGGGGCGGACGACCGCATCGCGCGGTTGTCCGCCGAACCCGCGGCAGCGCCAGGCCCCTGGAGCCTCAGGGAGCCGGGTTCGGTTGCTCCCGGTGGATCGCATCGATACCGGCGAGCACCTCCTCGTCCAGCCTCAGGTCGATGCTGCCGAGATTGGTTTCCAGCTGTTCCAGCGAGGTGGCGCCGATGATGTTGCTGGTCACGAACGGCCGCGAGGTGACGTAGGCCAGTGCCATCTGCGCCGGTTCCATTCCATGTTCGCGGGCCAGCGCTACGTAGCGCGCGCAGGCCGCTTCCGCCTGCGGGTTAGTGTAGCGGGTGAAGCGGCTGTACAGACTGATGCGCGCGTTGGCCGGGCGGGCGCCGTCCGCGTACTTGCCGGAAAGCATGCCGAAGGCCATCGGCGAGTAGGCCAGCAGGCCGCACTGCTCGCGGATGGCGATTTCCGCCAGGCCCACCTCGAAGCTGCGGTTGAGCAGGTTGTAGGGGTTCTGGATCGATACCGCGCGCGGCCAGCCGCGCTCCTCGGCGAGCCTGAGGAAGGTCATGGTGCCCCAGGGCGTCTCGTTGGACAGGCCGATGTGGCGGATCTTGCCGGCGCGCACCTGCTCGTCGAGCACTTCCAGGGTTTCCTCCAGCGGTGTGAAGCTCTCTTCCTGGTGCTGGTAGCCGAGCTGGCCGAAGAAGTTGGTCCGTCGCTCCGGCCAGTGCAACTGGTAGAGGTCCAGCCAGTCTGTCTGCAGGCGCTCCAGGCTGGCATCGAGGGCGGCGACGATGTGCTGGCGGTTGAACTTGAGGTTGCCGTCGCGCACATGGCTGATGCCGTTGCCGGGGCCGGCGATCTTGCTGGCGAGGATCCAGTCGGCGCGGTCGCTGCTGCGGCGGAACCAGTTGCCGATGATGCGCTCGGTGCTGGCGTAGGTCTCGGCGCGGGGCGGCACCGGATACATTTCGGCGGTATCCATGAAATTGATCCCGGCGGCCTTGGCCCTGGCGATCTGGGCGAAGGCGTCCTGCTCGCTGTTCTGCTCGCCCCAGGTCATGGTGCCGAGGCAGAGGGCGCTGACTTTCAGATCGGTGCGGCCGAGCGGGCGATACTCCATGCGGGTGTCCTCGTGAAATTAAGTGGTTAATGCGGTTGTAAATTCTGGCGAAATCTGCATAATTCCGCAGCCTTTCATCGGTGGGGGATGCCAAGCCTGCCGATCGATGTATCTAGTCGTTACGGACGCACACCGACCCGAGCCCCAATTCGTGTCTGTTTTCGGCTGTCCTTGACTTGTCAAGGCAACCACTGTCCAGTAAGATTCGCCGTCTTATTTTCAGGCGGCCCCTGAGGCTATAACGAATGAAAACCTATACCGCGAAACCGGAAACTGTACAGCGCGACTGGTTCGTCGTCGACGCTGCCGGCCAGACCCTGGGTCGTCTGGCGACCGAAATTGCCCGCCGCCTGCGTGGCAAGCACAAGCCTGAGTACACTCCGCACGTTGACACCGGCGACTACATCGTCGTCATCAACGCCGAGCAGGTGCGTGTGACCGGTGCCAAGGCCACCGACAAGATGTACTACCACCACTCCGGCTTCCCGGGCGGCATCAAGTCGATCAACTTCGAGAAGCTGATCGCCAAGGCCCCTGAGCGCGTCATCGAGACCGCTGTGAAAGGCATGCTGCCGAAGAACCCTCTGGGTCGCGATATGTATCGCAAGCTGAAGGTGTACAAGGGTGCCAGCCACCCGCACACCGCTCAGCAGCCCCAAGAACTGAAGATTTAACGGGATAGCTCATTATGTCGGCGACTCAAAATTACGGCACTGGCCGTCGTAAGACCGCTACCGCTCGCGTCTTCCTGCGTCCGGGTACTGGCAAGATTTCCATCAACAACCGTGGTCTCGATCAGTTCTTCGGTCGTGAAACCGCTCGCATGGTCGTGCGTCAGCCGCTCGAGCTGACCGAGACCGTCGAGAAGTTCGACATCTTCGTTACCGTCGTTGGCGGTGGCGTAAGCGGTCAGGCCGGTGCGATCCGTCACGGCATCACCCGTGCCCTGATCGAGTACGACGAAACCCTGCGTAGCTCGCTGCGCAAGGCCGGCTACGTGACTCGCGATGCCCGTGAAGTCGAGCGTAAGAAAGTCGGTCTGCGTAAAGCGCGTAAGCGTCCGCAGTACTCCAAGCGTTAATTCGACGCTTGCTGAAAAACGCCCACCTCTTCGGAGCTGGGCGTTTTTTTATGTCTACGCTTTAACTCTGCGGCAAGGTGTCGCATGGCCGAAGGGCGCGCCCTACAAGGGTTTCGGGCGTTTTGTGTCAGGCTATTACCTTGTCATCAAAGGGGGTTTTCTTTACCATTTGGCGAATTTTTTGCGCGGCTCGAATTTTTACTTAAAGGCCTGATTAGAACAGGTCTGAAGCTGATGGGAGACGACTGAATGAGTAATGACGGCGTGAATGCAGGCCGGCGTCGCTTCCTCGTCGCGGCCACCTCTGTGGTTGGCGCGGCGGGAGCGGTGGGTGCTGCGGTCCCGTTCGTAGGGTCATGGTTCCCCAGTGCCAAAGCCAAGGCTGCTGGCGCGCCGGTGCAGGTGAACGTGGGCAAGATCGATCCAGGTCAGCAGATCATCGCTGAATGGCGCGGCAAGCCTGTATTCATCGTGCACCGCACGAAGGAGATGCTGGACGCCCTGCCGAGCCTCGAAGGACAACTGGCCGACCCGGACTCCAAGGCCTCGGAGCAGCCGGAGTACGTCG
The DNA here is from genome assembly GCF_047199225.1 of Pseudomonas sp. DL. NCBI lineage: Bacteria > Pseudomonadati > Pseudomonadota > Gammaproteobacteria > Pseudomonadales > Pseudomonadaceae > Pseudomonas > Pseudomonas sp. DL. The sequence goes on along the minus strand of NZ_CP178323.1, from coordinate 5,127,154 downwards.
ATCCCAAGCTTCGCTCGATCAAGCCGGAACTGGCGGTGATCGTCGGCATCTGCACCCACCTGGGCTGCTCGCCGACCTTCCGTCCCGAAGTCGCCCCCGCCGACCTCGGTCCGGACTGGAAGGGTGGCTACTTCTGCCCTTGCCACGGCTCCCACTACGACCTCGCCGGTCGTGTCTACAAAGGCCAGCCAGCGCCGCTGAACCTGCCGATTCCGCCTTATACGTTCGATGCTGACGACGTCATCACCATCGGCGTGGACCAGGAGAAAGCCTGATGAACAAGTTCATGGCTTGGGTCGATGCGCGTTTTCCCGCGACCAAGATGTGGGAAGACCATCTGAGCAAGTACTACGCACCGAAGAACTTCAACTTCTGGTATTTCTTCGGTTCCCTGGCGCTGCTGGTGCTGGTCAACCAGATCCTCACCGGCATCTGGCTGACCATGAGCTTCACGCCGTCGGCCGAAGAGGCGTTCGCTTCCGTCGAATACATCATGCGCGATGTCGACTACGGCTGGATCATTCGCTACATGCACTCCACCGGTGCATCGGCGTTCTTCATCGTGGTCTACCTGCACATGTTCCGCGGCCTGCTCTACGGCTCCTATCAGAAGCCGCGCGAGCTGGTGTGGATCTTCGGCATGCTGATCTACCTGGCGCTGATGGCCGAGGCCTTCATGGGCTACCTGCTGCCTTGGGGTCAGATGTCCTACTGGGGCGCCCAGGTGATCATTTCCCTGTTCGGCGCGATTCCGGTGGTCGGCGAAGACCTGGCCCAGTGGATCCGCGGTGACTTCCTGATCTCCGGCATCACCCTGAACCGCTTCTTCGCCCTGCATGTGATCGCCCTGCCGATCGTCCTGCTCGGCCTGGTCGTGCTGCACATCCTGGCGCTGCACGAAGTCGGTTCGAACAACCCGGACGGCGTTGACATCAAGAAGAAGAAGGACGAGAACGGCGTACCGCTGGACGGCATCGCGTTCCATCCGTACTACACCGTGAAGGATATCGTCGGTGTGGTGGTGTTCCTGTTCATCTTCTGCACCGTGATCTTCTTCTTCCCGGAAATGGGCGGCTACTTCCTCGAGAAGCCCAACTTCGAGATGGCCAACCAGTTCAAGACCCCCGAGCACATCGCTCCGGTCTGGTACTTCACCCCGTTCTACGCGATCCTCCGCGCGGTTCCGGACAAGCTGATGGGCGTGGTGGCGATGGGTGCGGCGATCGCCGTGCTGTTCGTCCTGCCGTGGCTGGATCGCAGCCCGGTTCGCTCGATCCGCTACAAGGGCTGGCTGAGCAAGCTGTGGCTGGTGATCTTCGCGGTGTCCTTCGTGATCCTCGGCTACTACGGCGCCCAGGCTCCGAGCCCGCTGGGTACTACCCTGTCGCGCGTTTGCACCGTCCTGTATTTCGCCTTCTTCATCCTGATGCCGTTCTACACCCGGATGGAGAAGACCAAACCGGTTCCGGAAAGGGTGACTGGCTGATGAAAAAGCAATTCGCTGCACTGATTCTGGCGGTACTGCCAGTCCTGGGTTTCGCCGCTGGCGGCCATGGGCCGCAACTGGATCATGTCGATATCGACCTGACCGACAAGGCGGCCATGCAGGATGGCGCGCGTACCTTCGCCAACTACTGCATGGGCTGCCATAGCGCCAAGTTCCAGCGTTACGAGCGTGTCGCCACCGACCTGGGCATTCCTGCCGATCTGATGATGGAGAAGCTGGTGTTCACCGGCGCCAAGATCGGCGACCACATGGACATCGGCATGAAGCCGGCCGACGCCAAGACCTGGTTCGGCGCCGCTCCGCCGGATCTGACCCTGGTTGCCCGCGTACGCGGCACCGACTGGCTGTACAGCTACCTGCGCTCGTTCTACGAGGATCCCAAGCGTCCGTGGGGCGTGAACAACGTGATCTTCCCCAACGTCGGTATGCCGAACGTCCTGGCGCCCCTGCAGGGACGCCAGGTGATCGGCTGCAAGCAGGTACAGGTGGTCGAGGATGGCAAGAAGCAGTTCGATCCGTTGACCGGTACCCCGCTGACTCACGAAGCTTGTGACCAGTTGACCGTGGTGCCGAAGACCGGCGAGCTGAACGAAGCCCAGTTCGACGAGAAGGTCAAGAACCTGGTGACCTTCCTGGCCTATTCGGCCAACCCGAACAAGCTGGCCTCCGAGCGTATCGGTACCTATGTCCTGCTCTACCTGGCCTTCTTCTTCGTATTCGCCTATCTCCTCAAGCGCGAGTACTGGAAGGACGTGCACTAACCCGCACGTTGGTCTTCGAAGCGCGCGCCCTACGGGGCGCGCGCGTCTTTTCACCTCCCACAAGTCGACCTGCGAGGAGGGCTCCATGGCTTCAATCAACAAGCTGACCTGCTATTCCGACCCTGCCGATCATTACTGCCATCGCATCCGCCTGGTCCTGGCCGAGAAGAACGTGGCGGTAGAGGTGATCGATATCGAGGCGGGCCGCTGTCCGCCGATGCTGGCGGAGGTCAACCCCTACGGCAGCGTACCGACCCTGGTCGATCGCGACCTGGCGCTGTACGAGCCGACGGTGGTCATGGAATACCTCGACGAACGCTATCCGCATCCGCCGCTGCTGCCCGATTATCCGGTGAAGCGTGCCAACAGCCGCCTGTTGATCCATCGTATCCAGCGGGACTGGTGTTCCCTGGTGGACCGGATCCTGGATGCGCGCAGCAAGGAGGCCGAGCGGGTCCAGGCGCGCAAGGAGTTGCGCGAGAGCCTGACCGGGGTTTCCCCGCTGTTCGCCGACAAGGCATATTTCCTCAGCGAGGATTTCAGCCTGGTGGATTGCTGCCTGTTGCCGATCCTCTGGCGTCTGCCGTTGCTGGGCATCGAGTTGCCGCGGCAGGCCAAGCCGTTGCTCGACTACATGGAGCGCGGATTCGCCCGGGAAAGCTTCCGGGCCAGCCTGTCTTCCGTTGAACGAGATATGCGTTAAGGAACATGAAGATGAATTCCAGCCGTCCCTATCTGGTCCGCGCGCTCTATGAATGGATCGTCGACAACGATTGCACGCCACATATCCTGGTGAACGCAGAGTTCGCCGGGGTAAAGGTGCCTCCGGGTTATGCCAGCGATGGGCAGATCGTGCTCAATGTCTCGCCCTCTGCCGTGCGGCATCTGCACATGGACAACGAGGCGGTCAGCTTCGAGGGGCGTTTCGGCGGCGTGGCGCAGAGCCTGTACATTCCAGCGCTGGCGGTAATGGCCATCTACGCCCGGGAAAACGGCCAGGGCATGGTCTTCGATCTGGAGCAGCCGGGTCCGGTGGACGACGAGCCGGGCGATGACGATGGCGGACCGTCCGATGAGCCGCCGCGTCCCAGTGGCAGGCCATCCCTGAAGGTGGTCAAGTAAACGGCGAGCAATGAAAAAGGCGATCGAAGGATCGCCTTTTTTTCGTTCGCTGTTCTTCAGTTTATGTATTCGAACAGCTTGACGATCTTCTGCACCCCGTCGACGCCCTGGGCGACGCGGACAGCCTGGGCGGCTTCCTGCTGGTTGACCAGGCCCATCATGTAGACGATGCCGTTCTCGGTGACCACCTTGATCCGCGACGAGGGCACGTTGGGATCGCTGAGCATCTGGGTCTTCAGCTTGGTGGTGATCCAGGCGTCGTTGTTGCGGGCGAGCAGGGAGGAGGGCGAGGTCACCTGCAGTTCGTTATGCACGTTCTTGACCTTCTGCACCGTGCGCGCGGCCTGTTCGGCCTTGCTCTTGAGGTCGGCGCGCGGGGTCTGGCCGGCGATCAGAACGATGCCGTTGTAGCTGACCACGACGATGTGAGAGTCCTTGTCCAGGGCCGGATCGGCCTTGGCGATGTTCACCGCGGCCTTGGTCTCGATCAGCGAGTCGTCGATCTTGCTGCCGATGGTTCGGGTCCCGCGATCGTCGTCGATCGGTTTGTCCCGGGTGGCGCTGAGGAAACTGCTGCAGCCTCCCAGGGCCAGGCTCAGGGCCAGGGTGGCGGCGACGAAGGCGGTACGGCTCATTCTTCACTCCCGAACAGTTGGCGGTCGATCAGGTCGCAGAGGCAGTGGATGGCCAGCAGGTGGACTTCCTGGATGCGTGCGGTGATCTTGGAAGGAACGCGGATCTCCACGTCTTCCGGCAGCAGCAGCGAAGCCATGCCGCCACCGTCGCGGCCGGTCAGGGCGACCACCAGCATCTCGCGGTCGTGGGCCGCCTGGATGGCCTGGATCACGTTGGCCGAATTGCCGCTGGTGGAAATCGCCAGCAGGACGTCGCCCGGCTGGCCCAGGGCGCGGATCTGCTTGGAGAAGACTTCGTTGTAGCTGTAGTCGTTGGCGATCGAGGTGATGGTCGAGCTGTCGGTGGTCAGGGCCACGGCCGGCAGGCTCGGACGTTCGCGCTCGAAGCGGTTGAGCAGTTCGGAGGAGAAGTGCTGGGCATCGCCGGCCGAGCCGCCATTGCCGCAGGAGAGGATCTTGCCCTCGTTGAGCAGCGCATTGACCATCACCAGGCTGGCTTGCTCGATATAGGGAGGCAGTACTTCCAGCGCCTGCTGCTTGGTCTCGATGCTGGCCTGGAAGAGCTGGCGGATACGGTGTTGCATGTCCATCGGTAATGACCTTCGGTGGGGCGGCTGATCAGGCGTCGAATGCGTTCTGAATCCAGTCCAGTCGCGGTGGTGATTGTCCGTCGCTGGTATCGACGGTGACCACATCGAAGCGACAGGGGCGTTTGGCCCAGCGCGCCTCCTGTTGCAGAAAAAGTTCGGCGGAGAGAATCAGGCGCTGCCGCTTGCGCGCGTCGATGCTCTCCAGGGCTCCGCCCCAGGCGCGATGCCGGCGGGAGCGGACTTCGACGAATACTACTGTATCGCCGTCGAGCATGACCAGATCGAGCTCTCCGCGGCGACAGGTCCAATTCTTGCCAAGTGTGGCAAGGCCCTGTCGCCGTAGATGGGCGCAGGCCAGTTCCTCGGCCTGGCGCCCCTTGTCCCGGGAGCTTTCCCTATCGGTCAAAAGCTGCTGGTCCCCAGCGGCTGGACCTGGCCATTGCGGAACTCGGCCCATTGCAACTGGCGTTCGATACGTTGGGTCGGATTCAGGCTCAGGGTACCGGTCAGGCCGTCGATCTGCAGGCTCGGCACGGCCTTCAGTTCAGGCAGACGCGGAGCGAGGCGGTAGGCGTCGACGCCCATGGCGTAGAGGCGGCCCATGCTGCCGTTGGCCTGGGGCCATTGGGCGGCGACCTGCTGGCGGGTCGGGTCGCTGGGGTTGAGCAGCCACGGGGTCTCGCAGAAGCGGATGCCGTTGAGGTCCTGGTCCTGGGTCGGGTTGTTGGTCCCGGTGTAGAGGTGCGAAGTGGCGTAGACCGGAAGGTCGCCGGCGTACTGGAAGGCCAGGGTCGGCTTGATCTGGCGGGCCTGCTGCGGGGTGGCGGCGAGGAACACGAAGTCGATGTCCTGGCGGCGCGACGGCTGGGTGGCGATCTGGCTGCCGAGGGCGCCCTGCAGGCGCTGGGCGCGGCCTTCGCTCTGGCGCAGTTGCAGCAGGTCGGCGATCTGTTGCGCCAGTTGTACCGGCTGGTCGACATGCTCGGCGGCGATCAGGCTGCCGCCCGCGGACTGCCAGCTCTGGCTGAAGGCGGCCAACACGCGGTCGCCCCATTCGCCGCGCGGCACCAGCGCCACGGCCCGGCGCATGCCGTCGCCCCAGGCCCGGCTGGCCACCGCGCGCGCTTCGTCCTCGGCGGCGAGGCCGAACTGGAACAGCTGCGCCGGGCCTTCCTGGCTGTTGTCGCTGTAGTTGAGTGCGAGGGTGGTGATCGGCAGTTGCTCGCGGCTAGCGAGTTGCTTGACCAGCGGCTTCTCCAGTGGACCGACGACCAGTTCGACGCCATCGGCCTGGGCCTGGCGGTAGAAGTCATCTAGCGAGCGCACCTGGGTACTGTCGTAGAGCTTGATCGAAGGAGGATTCTGGCCGGCCTGCTGGGCCTGGAAGTGGGCGGCGAGGAAGCCGTCCTGCAGGGCCCGGGCGACGTTGGCCAACTGCCCCTGCTGGGGTAGCAGGAGGGCGATGCGGGTCAGCGGCTGCTGGGACAGCGTCTTGAGTTTCTCCAGCGCCGCCGGCAAGTGCTTGGCCGCCGGGTGCTCGGGGTTCTGCTGTTGCCAGCTCTCGATGCTGGCCTGCTGTTGCTGCAGGGTCGGCGAGGTCTTGGTGATGCGTGCCAGGGTCAGCCAGCCGCTGAGGTCGCCTTCGTTGGCGCTCGGTTGCAACTGGTCGACCGGCAGGCTGCTGACCAGGGTCCAGATCTTTTCCTGGTTCTCGATCACCGCCGGGCCCTCGAGCAGCGGTGCGAAGTAGATGCGCTCCTTGGCTGCGGCAAGGACCTGGCCGTCGGCGGCGAGGGCCTGGGCCTTGGCGCGCTGGGTACGAACCTGCTGGGTCACCGGCAGTTCGCTGAGATGCTGCATGCTCGGATGCTGCAATGCCTGCAGGGCGGCCTTGGGCTTGCTGCGGGCGAGGGCCAGTTCGGCGTTCAGGGTGCTGGCGAAGACCTGCTGGGCCGGCTTCAGGCTTTCCAGCGGAATCTGTCCCAGGATGGCGGTGGACCTGGCGAGGTCCTTCTGCTGGTAGGCAAGGTCCGCTGCCGAGAGGCGCAGCAGCGCCGCTTCCTCGGGCTTGCTCTGGCTGGCCTGTTGCAACAACTGCTCGATGCTGGCATTCGGCGTACGGGGAAGTTCGCCCAGTCCGGAATTGGACGAGGTCGCGCAGGCGGTCAGCAGACCGGCCAGGATCAGAGCAGAAAGCGGACGCAGGCAAGCGATCATATAGGGCTTCTCATGGCGCATTCACGAAGAGTCGCCGATTGTACCGGAGGCCCGCCTCGGGTGCGATGGCGGCACCCTGAATCGCGATACAATGCCGCCTTTTCAGATAGCTCCCGAGGTATTTTCGTGTCAGCAGGCACTCTGTTCGTAGTGGCGACCCCGATCGGCAATCTCGACGACATCAGCCCGCGCGCCCTGCGGGTGCTGCGGGAGGTGGCCCTGGTGGCTGCGGAGGATACCCGCCATTCGATCCGGCTGTTCCAGCACTTCGGCATCGAGACGCCATTGGCGGCCTGCCACGAGCACAACGAGCGCGAGGAGGGCGGGCGCTTCATCTCCCGGCTGCAGGGTGGGGAGGACGTCGCGCTGATCTCGGACGCCGGTACCCCGCTGATTTCCGATCCCGGCTTCCACCTGGTGCGCCAGGCACAGGCGCTGGGTATCCGGGTGGTCCCGGTGCCGGGCTCCTGCGCGCTGATCGCGGCGCTGTCGGCGGCGGGATTGCCGTCGGACCGGTTCATCTTCGAAGGTTTCCTGCCCGCCAAGGCTGCGGGACGACGCAGCCGCCTCCAGGCGGTACAGGAAGAGCCGCGCACGCTGATTTTCTACGAGGCGCCCCATCGTCTGCTGGAAAGCCTGGCGGACATGCGCGACGTGTTCGGCGGGGAGCGCCGTGCGGTGCTGGCGCGGGAGCTGAGCAAGACCTTCGAGACCATTCGCAGCCTGCCGTTGGCCGAACTGCACGATTGGGTCGCGTCGGACAGCAACCAGCAGCGCGGCGAGTGCGTTGTGCTGGTGGCGGGGTGGCAGGCGCCGGAAGGCGAGGAGTCGATCGGTGCGGAGGCGCTCAGGGTGCTCGACCTGCTGCTTGCCGAGCTGCCGTTGAAGAAAGCCGCGGCGCTGGCGGCGGAAATTACCGGGGTGCGAAAAAACCTTTTGTATCAACAGGCTTTGCAACGCCAAGGGAAGAGTTGAGCTTGTTCTTCGCGCCTGCTCCCGCTAACCTTGTCGGCGGAGAGTCGATTGGACAGTCGCTGTCGCGCAATAGCGCGGTGGAGGAAAGTCCGGGCTCCATAGGGCAGAGTGCCAGGTAACGCCTGGGAGGCGCGAGCCTACGGAAAGTGCCACAGAAAATAACCGCCTAAGCGCAACAGCGCCGGTAAGGGTGAAAAGGTGCGGTAAGAGCGCACCGCACGGCTGGCAACAGTGCGTGGCTAGGTAAACCCCACTCGGAGCAAGACCAAATAGGAATCCATTGGCGCGGCCCGCGTTGGATTCGGGTAGGTCGCTTGAGGCGTACAGTGATGTGCGTCCCAGAGGAATGGCTGTCCTCGACAGAACCCGGCTTATAGATCGACTCTCCCACTTCTTCCCACTCTCTTCGCTTTTTCCCGGTTTTATCCGTCCGTCGCAAAAGCGAAAAGCCGCAACTCTTGATAAATCACTTTAAGTTCGAAGGCTAAGACTTTGGACTTATTGTGTTTTGTCATCTCTTTTACTTCTAAAAGCGCTCCGCAACCTTCCAAAAGCACGCTAAATCTCCGTCCTGTAAGGATTTTTCACTTCTGACGCGCCTTGACGGTGGGGAGTGTGGATTTCTATAGTGTGCAGAAGTGGTATGAAGTGGGTAAAAGTGGGATCAATTGGCATGGAAAGCCAACCACAGGGGAAGCGCTGACGTGTTTCGCGGAGCTAATGCCATAAGTCTCGACGCCAAAGGGCGCCTCGCGATGCCGAGTCGGTATCGTGACGAGCTCGTTTCGCGTTGTGCCGGCCAGCTCATCGTCACTATCGACGCAGTCGACCCCTGCCTCACCGTTTACCCCTTGCCCGAATGGGAACTGATCGAAGCCAAGCTGCGCGAGCTGCCTTCTTTGCGAGAAGAAACGCGGCGCCTGCAGCGGCTGCTGATCGGTAATGCCGTCGATCTGGAACTGGACGGAAACGGGCGTTTCCTGATTCCGCCGCGCCTGCGCGAGTACGCCAAGCTGGACAAGCGGGCGATGCTGGTGGGGCAACTGAACAAGTTTCAGTTGTGGGATGAGGATGCCTGGAACGCCATGGCTGAAGCCGACCTGGCGGCAATCAAACAACCCGGTGGGCTGCCGGACGAACTACGCGACCTGATCCTTTGACTATGAATGCCACCTACCGCCATATCACCGTTCTGCTCGAGGAGGCCGTTTCCGCACTGGCCCCGCGGGAGGACGGCTGCTATCTGGACGGTACCTTCGGAAGAGGGGGCCATAGTCGAGCCTTGCTCGAGAAACTGGGCGCCGGGGGACGCCTGCTCGGATTCGACAAAGATCCCCAGGCCATCCAGACAGGAAAAGCATTGGCGGCCGAAGACGGCCGCTTCGTCATTGTGCAGCGCTCGTTCGCCGAACTGGGCGATGAGGTGCGCGCACGCGGTCTCGAAGGGCGGGTCGATGGCGTCCTGCTCGACCTTGGCGTGTCGTCGCCGCAACTCGACGATCCCGAGCGCGGCTTCAGCTTCCTCAACGATGGTCCGCTGGACATGCGCATGAATCCCGGCCAGGGCATCAGCGCAGCGGAGTTCATCGCCAACGCCACCGAAGAGGAAATCGCCCGGGTCTTCAAGGAATATGGCGAAGAACGCTTCGCCAAGCGGATGGCCCGCGCCATCGTGCAGCGCCGTCAGGAGCGGCCGTTCGAACGAACTGCCGATCTCGCCGAAGTGATCACGGTTGCCAACCCCGCCTGGGAGAAGGGCAAGAATCCGGCGACCCGCGCATTCCAGGGCCTGCGCATCCATGTGAACAATGAGCTGGGCGATCTCGAGCGTGGCCTTGACGCCGCGCTCGAATCGCTGGCCGTCGGCGGCCGGCTGGTGGTGATCAGTTTCCATTCCCTGGAAGACCGCATCGTCAAGCTGTTCATGCGCAAGCACGCCAAGGGCGAGGCGGACAACCTGCCGCGCGACCTGCCGATCCGTTCCAAGGTCTTCGAGCCGCGCCTGAAGCTGCTGGGCAAGCCGCAGTACGCTTCGGAAGAAGAACTCAAGGCCAACCCGCGCTCGCGCAGCGCGGTCATGCGCGTGGCGGAGAAGCTGAGATGAGCCGTCTCTTCGTCAAGCGCCTGCCTACCGGCAGCTTCCTCATGTTGCTGCTTTATATAGGTCTGCTGCTCTCGGCGATTGCCGTGGCCTACAGCACCTACTGGAACCGGCAACTGCTCAACTCGCTGTATTCCGAGCTGAGCGTGCGCGACAAGGCGCAGGCCGAGTGGGGCCGGTTGATTCTCGAGCAGAGCACCTGGACCGCCCATAGCCGCATCGAAAGCCTGGCGGTGGAACAGTTGCGCATGCGCGTTCCCGACCCGGCCGAGGTCAGGATGGTGGCGCCATGAAACTGAATTATTTCCAGGGCGCCCTCTACCCATGGCGGTTCTGCGTGATCGTCGGCCTGCTGCTGGCGATGGTCGGCGCCATCGTCTGGCGAATCGTCGACCTGCACGTGATCGACCATGACTTCCTCAAGGGCCAGGGCGACGCGCGTAGCGTGCGGCATATCGCCATCCCTGCGCACCGGGGCCTGATCACTGACCGCAACGGCGAACCGCTGGCGGTGAGCACCCCGGTCACCACCCTGTGGGCCAACCCCAAGGAGCTGATGGCCGCCAAGGAACGCTGGCCGCAACTGGCGGCGGCGCTCGGGCAGGATACCAAGCTGTTCGCCGACCGCATCGAGCAGAACGCCGAGCGCGAGTTCATCTATCTGGTCCGTGGGCTGACCCCGGAGCAGGGCGAAGGCGTGATCGCCCTGAAGGTGCCCGGCGTGTACTCCATCGAGGAGTTTCGGCGTTTCTACCCGGCTGGCGAAGTGGTGGCCCATGCGGTCGGCTTTACCGATGTCGACGACCGCGGTCGCGAAGGTATCGAGCTGGCTTTCGACGAATGGCTGGCCGGCGTGCCGGGCAAGCGCCAGGTGCTCAAGGATCGCCGTGGCCGCGTGATCAAGGACGTGCAGGTCACCAAGAATGCCAAACCGGGCAAGACCCTTGCGCTGTCCATCGACCTGCGCCTGCAGTACCTGGCTCATCGCGAACTGCGCAACGCTCTGCTGGAGAACAGCGCCAAGGCCGGCAGCTTGGTGATCATGGACGTGAAGACCGGGGAGATCCTGGCCATGACCAACCAGCCCACCTACAACCCGAACAATCGTCGTAACCTGCAGCCGGCGGCCATGCGCAACCGGGCGATGATCGACGTGTTCGAGCCGGGCTCGACGGTCAAGCCGTTCTCGATGAGCGCGGCGCTGGCCAGCGGGCGCTGGAAACCCAGCGATATCGTCGACGTCTACCCGGGCACCCTGCAGATCGGCCGCTACACCATTCGCGACGTATCGCGCAATTCGCGGCAACTCGATCTCACCGGCATCCTGATCAAGTCGAGCAACGTCGGCATCAGCAAGATCGCCTTCGACATCGGCGCCGAATCCATCTACTCGGTCATGCAACAGGTCGGTCTCGGGCAGGACACGGGGTTGGGCTTCCCCGGCGAGCGCGTCGGCAACCTGCCCAACCACCGCAAGTGGCCGAAGGCGGAAACCGCGACCCTGGCCTACGGCTACGGTCTCTCGGTAACCGCGATCCAGTTGGCGCATGCCTATGCGGCCCTGGCCAATGACGGCAAGAGCGTGCCGCTGAGCATGACCCGAGTCGACCGCGTGCCGGATGGCGTGCAGGTGATCTCGCCTGAAGTGGCTTCCACCGTGCAGGGCATGCTGCAACAAGTGGTCGAGGCCCAGGGCGGGGTGTTCCGCGCCCAGGTGCCGGGTTACCACGCCGCCGGCAAGAGCGGGACCGCGCGCAAGGTCTCGGTCGGCACCAAGGGCTACCGGGAAAACGCCTATCGCTCGCTGTTCGCCGGTTTCGCCCCGGCCACCGATCCGCGCATCGCGATGGTCGTGGTGATCGACGAGCCGAGCAAGGCGGGCTACTTCGGCGGCCTGGTGTCGGCGCCGGTGTTCAGCAAGGTCATGGCTGGCGCGCTGCGCCTGATGAACGTGCCGCCGGATAACCTGCCGACGGCCACCGAACAGCAGCAGGTCAATGCTGCGCCCGCAAAAGGAGGGCGTGGCTGATGCCTATGAGCCTGAACCAACTGTTTCCCCAGGCCGAGCGCGATCTGCTGATCCGCGAGCTGACCCTGGATAGCCGCGGCGTTCGTCCGGGCGACCTGTTCCTGGCGGTGCCGGGCGGGCGCCAGGATGGTCGTGCGCACATCGCCGATGCCCTGGCCAAGGGCGCGGCTGCCGTGGCTTACGAGGCGGAAGGCGCCGGAGAGCTGCCGCCCAGCGATGCGCCGCTGATCGCGGTGAAGGGGCTGGTCGCGCAACTGTCGGCGGTCGCCGGGCGTTTCTACGGCGAGCCGAGCCGCGGGCTGGACCTGATCGGCGTCACCGGCACCAACGGCAAGACCAGCGTCAGCCAACTGGTGGCCCAGGCCCTGGATCTGCTCGGCGAGCGCTGCGGCATCGTCGGCACCCTCGGCACCGGTTTCTACGGCGCCCTGGAGAGCGGCCGGCACACCACGCCGGACCCGCTCGCGGTGCAGGCCACGCTGGCCACGCTGAAGCAGGCCGGCGCCCGCGCGGTAGCGATGGAAGTGTCTTCCCACGGCCTCGACCAGGGCCGCGTGGCGGCGCTCGGTTTCGATATCGCGGTGTTCACCAATCTGTCCCGCGACCACCTCGACTATCACGGTTCGATGGAAGCCTATGCCGCCGCCAAGGCCAAGCTGTTCGCCTGGCCGGGCCTGCGCTGCCGGGTGATCAACCTGGACGACGATTTCGGCCGTCGACTGGCCGGCGAGGAGCAGGACTCGGAGCTGATCACCTACAGCCTCACCGACAGCTCGGCGTTCCTCTATTGCCGCGAAGCGCGCTTCGGCGACGCCGGCATCGAGGCGGCGCTGGTCACTCCGCACGGCGAGGGCCTGCTGCGCAGCCCGTTGCTCGGCCGCTTCAACCTGAGCAACCTGCTGGCGGCGGTCGGTGCGTTGCTTGGCCTGGGTTATCCCCTGGGCGATATCCTCCGCACCTTGCCGCAACTGCAGGGGCCGGTCGGCCGCATGCAGCGCCTGGGAGGCGGCGACAAGCCGCTGGTGGTGGTGGACTACGCGCATACTCCCGACGCCCTGGAAAAAGTCCTGGAGGCCCTGCGTCCGCACGCGGCCGCGCGCCTGCTGTGCCTGTTCGGCTGCGGTGGCGATCGCGATGCCGGCAAGCGTCCGCTGATGGCTGCGATTGCCGAACGCCTGGCGGATGGGGTGCTGGTCACCGACGACAACCCGCGCACCGAGGCCAGTGCGGCGATCATCGCCGATATCCGCAAAGGCTTCGCTGCCGCTGACAAGGTTACCTTCCTGCCGTCGCGCGGTGAGGCGATCGCCCATCTGATCGCTTCCGCTGCGGTGGATGACGTGGTGCTCCTGGCTGGCAAGGGTCACGAGGATTATCAGGAGATCGACGGCGTACGCCATCCGTTCTCCGACATCGAGCAGGCCGAGCGCGCCCTGGCCGCCTGGGAGGTGCCGCATGCTTGAGCCTCTTCGCCTCAGCCAGTTGACGGTCGCGCTGGACGCCCGCCTGATCGGCGAGGACGCCGTCTTTTCGGCGGTTTCCACCGACAGTCGCGCCATCGGGCCCGGCCAACTGTTCATTGCCCTGAGTGGGCCGCGTTTCGACGGCCACGACTATCTCGCCGAGGTTGCCGCCAAGGGCGCGGTGGCTGCGCTGGTGGAGCGCGAAGTCGCCGACGCGCCCCTGCCGCAATTGCTGGTGCGCGATACCCGTGCGGCCCTGGGGCGACTGGGCGCGCTGAACCGGCGCAAGTTCACCGGCCCGCTGGCGGCCATGACGGGCTCCAGCGGCAAGACCACGGTCAAGGAGATGCTCGCCAGCATCCTGCGTACCCAGGCCGGCGATGCCGAGTCGGTGCTGGCTACCCGTGGCAATCTGAACAACGACCTCGGCGTACCGCTGACCCTGCTGCAACTGGCGCCGCAGCACCGTAGCGCAGTGATCGAACTGGGCGCCTCGCGCATCGGCGAGATCGCCTACACGGTTGAGCTGACCCGCCCGCACGTGGCGATCATCACCAATGCCGGAACCGCCCATGTCGGCGAGTTCGGCGGACCGGAGAAGATCGTCGAGGCGAAGGGCGAGATACTCGAAGGGCTGGCCGCCGACGGCACCGCCGTGCTGAACCTGGACGACAAGGCCTTCGACACCTGGAAGGCCCGTGCCAGCGGCCGTCCGTTGCTGACTTTCTCCCTCGACCGGCCCCAGGCCGATTTCCGCGCCGCCGATCTGCAGCGCGATGCGCGTGGCTGCATGGGCTTCAGGCTGCAGGGCGTAGCGGGTGAAGCGCAGGTCCAGCTCAACCTGCTGGGGCGGCACAATGTCGCCAATGCCCTGGCTGCCGCCGCTGCCGCCCATGCACTGGGCGTGCCGCTGGATGGGATCGTCGCCGGGCTGCAGGCGCTGCAGCCGGTCAAGGGCCGCGCGGTAGCGCAACTGACCGCCAGCGGGCTGCGTGTGATAGACGACAGCTACAACGCCAACCCCGCGTCAATGCTGGCGGCGATTGATATACTGAGCGGCTTTTCCGGGCGCACCGTCCTGGTCCTCGGAGACATGGGCGAACTCGGTTCCTGGGCCGAGCAGGCCCACCGCGAGGTGGGCGCCTACGCCGCTGGCAAGGTGTCCGCGCTCTATGCGGTCGGACCGCTGATGGCCCACGCCGTACAGGCGTTCGGCGCCACGGGCCGGCACTTCGCCGACCAGGCCAGCCTGATCGGGGCGCTGGCCACCGAACAACCGACAACCACCATTTTGATCAAGGGTTCCCGCAGTGCGGCGATGGACAAAGTCGTCGCGGCGCTGTGCGGTTCCTCCGAGGAGAGTCACTAATGCTCCTGCTGCTGGCCGAATACCTGCAACAGTTCTACAAGGGCTTCGGCGTCTTCCAGTACCTGACCCTGCGCGGCATTCTCAGCGTGCTCACCGCGCTGTCGCTGTCGCTGTGGCTGGGGCCCTGGATGATCCGTACCTTGCAGATCCGCCAGATCGGCCAGGCCGTGCGCAACGACGGTCCGCAGTCGCACCTGTCGAAGAAGGGCACCCCGACCATGGGCGGCGCCCTGATCCTTACCGCCATAGCCATCAGCACGCTGCTGTGGGCGGATCTTTCCAACCGCTACGTGTGGGTAGTGCTGGTCGTTACCCTGCTGTTCGGTGCCATCGGCTGGGTGGACGACTACCGCAAGGTGATCGAGAAGAACTCCCGTGGCCTGCCGAGCCGCTGGAAGTACTTCTGGCAGTCGGTGTTCGGCATCGGCGCCGCCGTGTTCCTCTACATGACTGCCGAAACCCCGATCGAGACCACCCTGATCGTGCCGATGCTGAAGAGCGTCGAGATCCAGTTGGGCATCTTCTTCGTGGTCCTGACCTACTTCGTCATCGTCGGTTCGAGCAATGCAGTGAACCTCACCGACGGTCTCGACGGCCTGGCGATCATGCCGACGGTAATGGTTGCCGGCGCGCTGGGCATCTTCTGCTACCTGTCGGGCAACGTGAAGTTCGCCGAGTACCTGTTGATTCCCAACGTACCGGGCGCCGGCGAGCTGATCGTGTTCTGCGCCGCGCTGGTCGGCGCCGGCCTCGGCTTCCTCTGGTTCAACACCTATCCGGCGCAGGTCTTCATGGGCGACGTCGGCGCGTTGGCGCTGGGCGCCGCGCTGGGCACCATCGCGGTGATCGTGCGCCAGGAAATTGTGCTGTTCATCATGGGTGGGGTGTTCGTCATGGAAACCCTCTCGGTGATGATCCAGGTCGCTTCCTTCAAGCTGACCGGACGCCGCGTCTTCCGCATGGCGCCGATCCATCACCATTTCGAACTGAAAGGCTGGCCGGAGCCGCGCGTGATCGTGCGCTTCTGGATCATCACCGTGATCCTGGTGCTGATCGGCCTCGCCACCTTGAAGCTGCGTTGAGGACGAAGAGAGCATGAGCCTGATCGCCTCCGACCACTTCCGCATCGTTGTCGGCCTCGGCAAGAGCGGCATGTCCCTGGTGCGCTACCTGGCGCGCCGCGGCTTGCCTTTCGCCGTGGTCGATACCCGAGAGAACCCGCCGGAGCTGGCCACCCTGCGTGCCCAGTATCCGCAGGTGGAAGTGCGTTGCGGCGAACTCGACGCCGAGTTCCTCTGCTCCGCCCGCGAACTCTACGTCAGCCCCGGCTTGTCGCTGCGCACCCCCGCGCTGGTACAGGCCGCCGCGAAAGGCGTGCGCATCTCCGGTGACATCGATCTCTTCGCCCGCGAGGCGAAGGCCCCGATCGTCGCCATCACCGGTTCCAACGCGAAGAGCACCGTGACCACCCTGGTGGGCGAAATGGCGGTGGCCGCGGACAAGCGTGTCGCCGTCGGCGGCAACCTCGGCACCCCGGCGCTCGACCTGCTGGCCGACGACATCGAGCTGTACGTGTTGGAGCTGTCGAGCTTCCAGCTGGAAACCTGCGATCGCCTCAACGCCGAGGTGGCGACCGTGCTGAACGTCAGCGAAGACCATATGGATCGCTACGACGGCATGGCTGACTACCACCTGGCCAAGCACCGGATCTTCCGCGGTGCCCGCCAGGTCGTGGTGAATCGCGCCGATGCCCTGACCCGACCGCTGATCGCCGATACCGTGCCGTGCTGGTCGTTCGGCCTGAACAAGCCGGACTTCAAGGCTTTCGGCCTGATCGAGGAAGACGGCCAGAAGTGGCTGGCGTTCCAGTTCGACAAGCTGCTGCCGGTTGGCGAACTGAAGATCCGTGGCGCCCACAACTATTCCAACGCGCTCGCCGCGCTGGCGCTGGGCCATGCGGTCGGCCTGCCGTTCGACGCCATGCTCGGCGCGCTGAAGGCGTTTTCCGGCCTGGCTCATCGCTGCCAGTGGGTACGCGAGCGGCAGGGCGTGAGCTACTACGACGATTCCAAGGCCACCAACGTCGGCGCCGCCCTGGCGGCGATTGAGGGGCTGGGTGCCGACATCGACGGCAAGCTGGTGCTGCTCGCCGGCGGAGACGGCAAGGGCGCCGATTTCCATGACCTGCGCGAGCCGGTCGCGCGCTTCTGCCGGGCGGTGGTACTGCTTGGCCGTGACGCCGAGCTGATTGCCCAGGCACTGGGCAACGCGGTACCGCTGGTGCGCGTCGCAACGCTGGACGAAGCAGTCCGGCAGGCCGCCGAGCTGGCCCGCGAAGGCGATGCGGTGCTGTTGTCGCCGGCCTGCGCGAGCCTGGACATGTTCAAGAACTTCGAAGAACGCGGACGCCTGTTCGCCAAAGCCGTAGAGGAGCTAGCGTGATGCTGTCGGTGTTGCGCCCCTTCCCGTCGCCGCTGTTGAGCCGGCACGGCATCGACCTGGACTTCCCGCTGCTGGCGGGTTGCCTGGCGCTGCTCGGCCTCGGCCTGGTGATGGTGACTTCCGCCTCTTCCGAGGTGGCGGCGGCGCAGTCGGGCAACCCGCTGTACTTCTCCGTCCGTCACCTGATCTACCTGGTGATCGGCCTGATTTCCTGCGGCCTGACCATGATGGTCCCGATGGCCACCTGGCAGCGTTGGGGCTGGAAGCTGTTGCTGGTCGCCTTCGGCCTGCTGGTGCTGGTGATCACCCCCGGTATCGGCCGCGAGGTGAACGGCTCGATGCGCTGGATCGGCTTCGGCCTGTTCAACATCCAGCCTTCGGAGATCGCCAAGGTCTGCGTGGTGATCTTCATGGCCGGCTACCTGATCCGCCGCCAGCAGGAGGTCCGGGAAAGCTGGATGGGCTTCTTCAAGCCCTTCGTGGTGTTGCTGCCGATGGCCGGCCTGCTGCTGCGCGAGCCGGACTTCGGCGCCACCGTGGTAATGATGGGCGCTGCCGCGGCCATGCTGTTCCTCGGCGGGGTGGGGCTGTTCCGCTTCGGCCTGATGGTGCTGCTGGCGGTCGGCGCGGTGGTCCTGCTGATCCAGACCCAGCCCTACCGGATGGCACGCCTGACCAACTTCACCGACCCCTGGGCCGACCAGTTCGGCGCCGGCTATCAGTTGAGCCAGGCGCTGATCGCCTTCGGCCGCGGCGGCTGGTTGGGCATGGGACTGGGCAACAGCATCCAGAAGCAGTTCTACCTGCCGGAGGCGCACACCGATTTCGTCTTCGCCGTGCTTGCAGAGGAGCTGGGCATCGTCGGCGCCCTGGCGACCGTCGCCCTGTTCGTGTTCGTCAGCCTGCGCGCGCTGTACATCGGCATCTGGGCCGAGCAGGCCAAGCAGTTCTTCTCCGCCTACGTGGCCTACGGCCTGGCCTTCCTCTGGATCGGCCAGTTCCTGATCAACATCGGGGTGAACGTCGGCCTGCTGCCGACCAAGGGCCTGACCCTGCCGTTCCTCAGCTACGGCGGCAGTTCGCTGGTGATCTGCTGTGCCTGTCTGGGGATGTTGCTGCGCATCGAATGGGAACGGCGAACCCACCTGGGTAGCGAGGAATATGAGTTCAACGAAGAGGACTTTGCCGATGAAAGGTAATGTCCTGATCATGGCGGGTGGCACCGGCGGACACGTGTTCCCGGCGCTCGCCTGTGCGCGGGAGTTCCAGGCGCGCGGCTATGCCGTGCACTGGCTGGGGACGCCGCGCGGCATCGAGAATGACCTGGTACCCAAGGCCGGCCTGCCGTTGCACCTGATCCAGGTCAGCGGGCTGCGCGGCAAGGGCCTGAAGTCGCTGGTCAAGGCGCCGCTGGAACTGCTCAAGTCGCTGTTCCAGGCGCTGCGGCTGATCCGCCAGCTGAGGCCGGTCTGCGTGCTCGGCCTGGGTGGCTATGTCACCGGCCCGGGCGGCCTGGCTGCGCGCCTCAACGGCGTGCCGCTGGTGATCCACGAGCAGAACGCCGTGGCCGGCACCGCCAACCGCAGCCTGGCGCCGATCGCCAGGCGCGTCTGCGAGGCATTCCCGGATACCTTCCCGGCCAGTGGCAAGCGTCTGACCACCGGCAATCCGGTGCGCGGCGAGCTGTTCCTCGACGCGCACGCCCGCGCGCCGCTGACCGGCCGTCGGGTCAATCTGCTGGTGCTCGGCGGCAGCCTTGGCGCGGAACCGCTGAACAAGCTGTTGCCAGAGGCCCTGGCGCAGGTGCCGCTGGAAATCCGTCCGGCAATCCGCCATCAGGCCGGTCGTCAGCATGCCGAGATTACCGCCGAGCGTTATCGCACAGTGGCGGTCGAAGCGGACGTCGCGCCCTTCATCAGCGACATGGCCGCGGCCTATGCCTGGGCCGACCTGGTGATCTGTCGCGCCGGCGCGCTGACCGTCAGCGAGCTGACGGCGGCGGGATTGCCCGCCTTCCTGGTGCCGTTGCCTCACGCGATCGACGATCACCAGACCCGCAATGCCGAATTCCTGGTACGCAGCGGCGCCGGCCGCCTGCTGCCGCAAAAGTCTACCGGCGCGGCCGAACTGGCCGCGCAGCTGTCCGAGGTCCTGATGCATCCCGAAACCCTGCGCTCCATGGCAGACCAGGCACGCAGCCTGGCGAAACCCGAGGCTACCCGGACGGTGGTCGATGCCTGCCTGGAGGTGGCCCGTGGTTAAAGAACCGAATGGCGTCACCCGGACCATGCGCCGTATCCGCCGCATCCATTTCGTCGGCATCGGCGGCGCCGGTATGTGCGGGATCGCCGAAGTGCTGCTGAACCTCGGCTACGAGGTATCCGGCTCGGACCTCAAGGCCTCGGCGGTGACCGAGCGCCTGGAGAAGTTCGGCGCGCAGATCTTCATCGGCCACCAGGCGGAAAACGCCGACGGCGCCGACGTGCTGGTGGTGTCCAGTGCCATCAACCGGGCCAACCCGGAAGTGGCATCGGCCCTGGAACGGCGGATTCCGGTGGTGCCGCGTGCGGAGATGCTCGCCGAGCTGATGCGCTACCGGCACGGCATCGCGGTAGCCGGCACCCACGGCAAGACCACCACTACCAGCCTGATCGCCTCGGTGTTCGCCGCCGGCGGCCTGGACCCGACCTTCGTCATCGGCGGCCGGCTGAACGCCGCCGGGACCAACGCCCAGCTCGGCGCCAGCCGCTACCTGGTGGCCGAGGCCGACGAGAGCGACGCCAGCTTCCTGCACCTGCAACCGATGGTCGCGGTGGTCACCAATATCGACGCCGACCACATGGCGACCTACGGCGGCGACTTCAACAAGCTGAAGAAGACCTTCGTCGAGTTCCTCCACAACCTGCCGTTCTACGGACTGGCGGTGATGTGCGTGGATGATCCGGTTGTGCGTGAGATCCTCCCGCAGATCGCCCGCCCGACCGTGACCTACGGCCTCAGCGAAGACGCCGACGTGCGCGCGATCAACATCCGCCAGGAAGGCATGCGCACCTGGTTCACCGTGTTGCGCCCGGAGCGCGAGCCGCTGGACGTCTCGGTGAACATGCCCGGCCTGCACAACGTGCTGAATTCCCTGGCGACCATCGTCATCGCTACCGACGAGGGCATCTCCGACGAAGCCATCGTCCAGGGGCTGTCCGGCTTCCAGGGCGTAGGCCGGCGCTTCCAGGTCTACGGCGAGCTGCAGGTCGAGGGTGGCAGCGTGATGCTGGTGGACGATTACGGCCACCATCCGCGCGAAGTCGCCGCGGTGATCAAGGCGATCCGTGGCGGTTGGCCGGAGCGTCGCCTGGTGATGGTCTACCAGCCGCATCGCTATACCCGTACCCGCGACCTGTACGAAGACTTCGTGCAGGTGCTGGGCGAAGCCAACGTGCTGCTGTTGATGGAGGTCTATCCGGCCGGCGAAGAGCCGATCCCGGGAGCCGACAGCCGCCAGCTGTGCCACAGCATCCGCCAGCGCGGCCAGCTTGACCCGATCTACTTCGAGCGCGACGCCGACCTGGCGCCGCTGGTCAAGCCGCTGCTGCGCGCTGGCGACATCCTGCTTTGCCAGGGCGCTGGCGATGTCGGCGGCCTGGCCCCGCAACTGATCAAGAACCCGCTGTTCGCCGGCAAGGGAGGGAAGGGCGCATGAACCTTTGCCTCGATAGCCTGCTGAACGGCACCCAGGATCCCAAGGCGTTCGGCCGTGTCGCCGTGCTGTTCGGCGGCAAGAGCGCCGAGCGCGAGGTGTCGCTGAAGTCCGGCGCGATGGTCCTGCAATCCCTGCTGGCCGCCGGGGTCGATGCCTTCGGCATCGATGTCGGCGAAGACCTGCTGCAACGCCTGGTCGAGGAGAAGATCGACCGTGCCTTCATCATTCTCCACGGTCGTGGCGGCGAGGATGGCAGCATGCAGGGCCTGCTCGAGTGCGCGGGCATTCCCTACACCGGCAGCGGCGTGCTGGCCTCGGCGCTGGCGATGGACAAGCTGCGGACCAAGCGGGTCTGGCTCAGCCTCGGCCTGCCGACCCCGGACTACGCGGTGCTTGCCAGCGAGGATGACTGCCGCGAAGCGGCGCAGCGACTGGGTTTCCCGCTGATCGTCAAGCCGGCTCACGAAGGCTCGAGCATCGGCATGGCCAAGGTCGGCGGGCTCGACGAATTGATCGCGGCGTGGCGCGAAGCGGCCCGCTACGACTCGCAGGTGCTGGTCGAGCAGTGGATCAGCGGCCCGGAATTCACCGTGGCGACCTTGCGCGGGCAGGTGCTGCCGGTGATCCGCCTGGGCACGCCGCACACCTTCTACGACTACGACGCCAAGTACCTGGCCAGCGATACCCGCTACCAGGTGCCCTGCGGTCTCGACGAGGCCAAGGAACGCGAGCTGAAGGAACTTACCGCGCGCGCCTGCGACGCCCTGGGCATCCAGGGCTGGGGGCGGGCGGACGTGATGCAGGACGCCGAAGGGCGTTTCTGGCTGCTTGAAGTCAACACCGCACCGGGCATGACCGACCACAGCCTGGTGCCTATGGCCGCGCGGGCCGCCGGCCTGGATTTCCAGCAACTGGTGCTGGCGATCCTGGCCGATAGCCGCGAGGCGAGGGGATAAGCCATGAATGGCGTACTGCTCCGTCATCAGCAACCCGGTGGACTCGGCCGCGCTCCGCGCAAGCCGATGCCGCGCGGCGCCAGCCGTCTGGTGGCCAAGGAACCGCTGAGCGTGCGCCTGCCGAAAGCCGACTTCAGTTTCCTCAAGTACCTGGCCTGGCCGCTGTTGCTGGCCGTTCTCGGCTATGGCGCCTATCGCGGCGCCGAGTACATCCTGCCGTACGCCGACCGGCCGATCGCCAAGGTCAGTGTCGAGGGCGACCTCAGCTACATCAGCCAGCGCGCGGTGCAGCAGCGGATCTCCCCGTACCTGGCGGCGAGCTTCTTCACCATCGACCTGGCGGGCATGCGCGGGCAACTGGAACAGATGCCCTGGATCGCCCACGCCGAGGTGCGCCGGGTGTGGCCGGACCAGGTGGTGATCCGCCTGGACGAGCAACTGCCGATCGCCCGGTGGGGCGACGAAGCGCTGCTGAACAACCAGGGACAGGCTTTTACGCCAAAGGAACTGGCGAATTATGAACATCTGCCCCGCTTGCATGGTCCACAGCGGGCGCAACAGCAGGTGATGCAGCAATACCAGTTGCTCAGCCAGTTGCTGCGTCCCCTCGGGTTCTCCATCGCCCGCCTGGAAATGAGCGATCGCGGCGGTTGGGCGCTGACCACGGCCCAGGGCGTCGAGATCCAGATCGGGCGCGACCACGTGGTAGACAAGATTCGCCGCTTCGTAAGCATCTACGACAAGGCACTCAAAGATCAGATTTCGAACATTGCGCGGATCGACCTGCGTTACCCCAACGGCCTCGCCGTTGCGTGGCGCGAGCCGGTCACGCCCGCGACGGTGGCCACGGCCAGCGCCGTGCAGTGAGTTGAGGAGACAGTAATAACCATGGCAAGCGTGCAGAGCGGCAAGATGATCGTCGGCCTCGACATCGGTACCTCCAAGGTGGTGGCGCTGGTGGGCGAGGTGACGGCCGATGGCCAGCTGGAGGTCGTTGGCATCGGTACTCATCCGTCCCGCGGCCTGAAGAAGGGCGTGGTGGTGAACATCGAGTCCACCGTGCAGTCGATCCAGCGCGCCATCGACGAGGCCCAGCAGATGGCCGGTTGCCGTATCCACTCGGCGTTCGTCGGCATCGCCGGCAACCACATCCGCAGCCTCAATTCCCACGGCATCGTGGCGATCCGCGATCGCGAGGTGAACCCGGCGGATATCGAACGGGTACTGGATGCCGCCCAGGCGGTGGCGATCCCGGCGGACCAGCGGGTGCTGCATACCCTGGCCCAGGATTACGTGATCGATAACCAGGAAGGCGTGCGCGAGCCGCTGGGCATGTCCGGGGTGCGCCTGGAAGCCAAGGTGCACGTGGTGACCTGCGCGGTGAATGCTTCGCAGAACATCGAGAAGTGCGTGCGCCGCTGCGGCCTCGAGGTCGACGACATCATCCTCGAGCAGTTGGCCTCGGCCTATTCGGTGCTGACCGAGGACGAGAAGGAACTGGGCGTGTGCCTGGTGGATATCGGCGGCGGCACCACCGATATCGCGATCTTCACCGAAGGCGCGATCCGCCATACCGCGGTGATCCCGATCGCCGGCGACCAGGTCACCAATGACATCGCCATGGCCCTGCGTACGCCGACCCAGTACGCGGAAGAGATCAAGATCCGCTACGCCTGCGCCCTGGCCAAGCTGGCCGGTGCCGGCGAGACCATCAAGGTGCCCAGCGTCGGCGACCGGCCGCCGCGCGAACTGTCGCGCCAGGCCCTGGCCGAAGTGGTCGAGCCTCGTTACGACGAGCTGTTCACCCTGGTCCAGGCCGAGCTGCGCCGCAGCGGCTACGAGGACCTGATCCCGGCCGGGATCGTCCTCACCGGCGGCACCTCGAAGATGGAAGGCGCGGTCGAGCTGGCCGAGGAAATCTTCCACATGCCGGTACGCCTCGGCGTGCCGTATAGCGTGAAGGGCCTCACCGACGTGGTGCGCAACCCGATCTATTCGACGGGCGTCGGCCTGCTGATGTACGGACTGCAGAAGCAGTCCGATGGCATGTCGATGTCTGTGTCAGGCAGCAGCTACAGCAGCGACGAACCCAAGGCACCTGTCCTGGAGCGGCTCAAACGCTGGGTCCAGGGCAATTTCTGATTCAACGCGGTAACAGTAGGCGACAAAACTAGAAAGGAAGGAGAGGGGAAATGTTTGAACTGGTCGATAACATCGCACAAACCGCCGTCATAAAAGTGATCGGTGTAGGTGGTGGTGGCGGCAACGCCGTCAATCACATGGCCAAGAACAACGTCGAGGGCGTCGAGTTCATCTGCGCCAACACCGACGCACAAGCGCTGAAGAACATCGCGGCGCGCACCGTTCTGCAACTCGGCCCGGGCGTCACCAAGGGGCTGGGTGCCGGCGCCAATCCGGAAGTCGGTCGTCAGGCGGCTCTGGAAGATCGCGAGCGCATTTCCGAAGTGCTGGAAGGCGCCGACATGGTCTTCATCACCACCGGCATGGGTGGCGGCACCGGTACCGGCGCCGCGCCGATCATCGCCGAAGTGGCGAAGGAAATGGGCATCCTCACCGTCGCGGTGGTGACCCGCCCGTTCCCGTTCGAAGGTCGCAAGCGCATGCAGATCGCCGACGAGGGCATCCGCGCGCTGGCCGAGAGCGTCGATTCGCTGATCACCATCCCGAACGAGAAGCTGCTGACCATCCTCGGCAAGGATGCCAGCCTGCTGGCCGCCTTCGCCAAGGCCGATGACGTGCTGGCCGGTGCCGTGCGCGGTATCTCCGACATCATCAAGCGTCCGGGCATGATCAACGTCGACTTCGCCGACGTGAAGACCGTCATGAGCGAAATGGGCATGGCGATGATGGGTACCGGCTGCGCCAGCGGTCCGAACCGTGCCCGCGAGGCCACCGAGGCGGCAATCCGCAACCCGCTGCTGGAAGACGTCAACCTGCAGGGCGCGCGCGGCATCCTGGTGAACATCACCGCGGGTCCGGACCTGTCCCTGGGCGAGTACTCCGATGTCGGCAACATCATCGAACAGTTCGCTTCCGAGCACGCCACTGTGAAGGTGGGCACCGTGATCGACGCGGACATGCGCGATGAGCTGCACGTCACCGTAGTCGCCACCGGCCTGGGCGCGCGCCTGGAGAAACCGGTGAAGGTCGTCGACAACACCGTGCAGGGCAGTGCAGCCCAGGCAGCCGCTCCGGCCCAGCGCGAGCAGCAGTCGGTGAACTACCGCGACCTCGACCGTCCTACCGTGATGCGCAACCAGTCTCACGGCAGCGCGGCGACCGCGGCCAAGCTGAACCCGCAGGATGACCTGGATTACCTGGATATCCCGGCGTTCCTGCGTCGTCAGGCCGATTGAAGTAATTAATCAGGAGTAGAGATGTGATTGGTGTTCAGCAAAGGCCGGTTCTGCTATCATCGCCGGCCATTGTTGAAAACAGTTCGCAGTCAGCGCTTAAGCGGCCAAAGCCATGATCAAACAACGCACCTTGAAGAACATCATCCGGGCTACTGGCGTCGGTCTGCACTCGGGGGAAAAGGTTTACCTGACCCTGAAACCGGCGCCAGTGGACACCGGTATCGTGTTCTGCCGCACCGACCTGGATCCGGTCGTGGAAATCCCGGCCCGGGCCGAGAACGTCGGCGAAACCACCATGTCGACCACCCTGGTCAAGGGTGACGTCAAAGTGGATACGGTGGAGCACCTGCTCTCGGCCATGGCCGGCCTGGGTATCGACAACGCCTACGTCGAGCTGTCCGCTTCGGAAGTGCCGATCATGGATGGCAGCGCTGGTCCGTTCGTATTCCTGATCCAGTCCGCCGGATTGCAAGAGCAGGAAGCTGCCAAGAAGTTCATCCGCATCAAGCGCGAAGTCAGCGTGGAAGAGGGCGACAAGCGCGCCGTCTTCGTTCCGTTCGACGGCTTCAAGGTCAGCTTCGAGATCGATTTCGATCATCCGGTCTTCCGTGGTCGCACCCAGCAGGCCTCGGTCGATTTCTCCAGTACTTCCTTCGTCAAGGAGGTCAGCCGCGCCCGTACCTTCGGGTTCATGCGCGACATCGAGTACCTGCGTTCGCAGAACCTGGCACTCGGCGGTAGCGTGGAGAACGCGATCGTGGTCGACGAGAACCGCGTGCTCAACGAAGACGGCCTGCGTTACGAGGACGAGTTCGTCAAGCACAAGATCCTGGATGCCATCGGCGACCTGTATCTGCTCGGCAACAGTCTTATCGGCGAGTTCCGTGGCTTCAAGTCCGGCCATGCCCTGAACAACCAACTGCTGCGTACGTTGATCGCAGACAAGGATGCTTGGGAAGTGGTGACCTTCGAAGACGCGCGTACCGCGCCTATTTCCTATATGCGCCCGGCGGCGGCAGTGTAGGAAAACTCTCCTTTCCATATTTGGAGGCCACCTCAGGGTGGCCTCTTTTTATTTCGGGATTTATTCTTGCCGGCTTTTCTCGGCGCGGCTTGCCAACCGCTCGAGCGCTTCCCGCAGGCGTGGATTGCCGACGATCTCGGCGGATTCGCGAAGGTTTTCCGCCGCGACGGCAGACAGGGTCAAGCTGCGACGTGCCGCACGTTGTGTGGACGTGGTGGGTTGCACCTTGAAAAGGATTTTCGCTAAGTTCGCGAATTCTTCGAAAGCCTGCAGCTGCCGCTGCAGGCGCCGCTGCTGATAGCGCAGGCGTGTGGCCCAGTGGCCATCGGTGACGATCAGCAGCAGGCAACCGCCGCGCCACGAAGCCACATGGCAGTACGGGCGCGCCGCCGGTTGCAACTGGCTTTCCAGCAGTTGCTGCAGGCGGCAGATGCGCTGGGCTTCGGCGAACAGCATCTGCAGCGGCCTGGCCTGGCGCAGCAACTGGGTCGATGCCTGGGCGGGCAAGGGACGAAAAGACATGGCGGGAAGCCTGGGGGTTACTGAGTCGGAATGGTAGCAGAAAGCGTTTCGCTACTGCCGGCCCGTATGAAGGATAAGTCATGCACATCATTTTTCTGAGCCGGCACCATGGGGCCGCTCGCTCCGTCCATCTGCAGCCGCGGTTGCTGATGCTGGCCGGGGCCTGCGTGGTCGGTGCCAGCCTGTTGGCCGGGGGCTTCATGGGCGCCTGGCTGTTCCGCGCGCCGGCTCCGGTGGCCGGCATCGAAGTCGATGCCGCGCTGCAGGCGCAGAGCGCCGAGATCAGCAGCGCCCGCGAGGACGCGCAGCGGCAGATGGACGCACTGAGCGTGCATCTCGGCGAACTGCAGGCGCGCCTGGTTCGGCTGGATGCCCTCGGCGAACGTCTCACCGAGCTGGCCGACGTCGACCCCGACGAGTTCGACTTCTCCCTGAGCGTCGGCCAGGGTGGCGTCGACGAACCGCTGGAGGGCAGCGCCTATGCCCCGCCGTCGTTCATGGCGACGCTAGACGAACTGGCGGCACGCCTGGATACCCGCGAGCAGCAGCTCGAGGTGCTGGAGCAACTGCTCGCCGACAAGCACATCAGCCAGTCGACCTACCTGGCCGGCCAGCCGGTGCGCCAGGGCTACATCTCCTCGCCGTTCGGGCGCCGGGTCAATCCGGTGAGCGGCCGCCTGAGCATGCACAAGGGCATCGACTTCGCCGCGCCGGCCGGCAGCGACGTGGTGGCCGTGGCGGCGGGGGTGGTGACCTGGTCCGGGCGCAAGAACGGCTATGGCAACGTGGTCGAGGTCGGGCACGCCGATGGCTACACCACGTTGTATGCCCATAACCAGAAGAACCTGGTCGAGGTCGGTGACCTGGTCAAGCGCGGCCAGGTGCTGGCCAAGGTCGGCAGCACCGGACGCTCCACCGGCTACCACGTACATTTCGAAGTGATGAAGGATGGCCGGGTAATGAATCCGCAAAGCTTCATCGCACGCGCGTCTGTTTCCGAGTGAGCGACGCGCATTGATCTGCTGTACTTTTCTCATACCCGTTTCCGGGTAGAATGTTCCCTTTCATGCCGTTGATCGGCACGGGCCGCCGGATGGGTGAGCCTTCCATTCCCCACGTGTGGATGACCAAGTCGATATGTTTGCGCCTTTGTTGAAGAAACTCTTTGGAAGCAAGAACGAGCGTGATGTAAAGCGCATGGCCAAGGCTGTACAGGCCATCAATGCGCTCGAGCCCCAGATGGTGGCGCTCTCCGACGAGCAGTTGAAGGCGAAAACGGCTGAATTCCAGCAGCGCTACGCCAAGGGCGAAACGCTCGACCAATTGCTGCCCGAAGCCTTCGCCGTGGTTCGCGAGGCTGGCAAGCGGGTGATGGGCATGCGCCACTTCGACGTCCAGCTGATCGGTGGCATGACCCTGCACGACGGCAAGATCGCCGAAATGCGTACCGGCGAGGGCAAGACCCTGGTGGGCACCCTGCCGGTCTACCTCAACGCGCTGTCCGGCAAGGGCGTGCACGTGGTCACGGTGAACGACTACCTGGCGCGCCGCGACGCCAACTGGATGCGCCCGCTGTACGAGTTCCTCGGCCTCAGCGTCGGCGTGGTCACTCCCTTCCAGCCGCCGGAAGACAAGCGCGCCGCCTACGCCGCCGACATCACCTACGGCACCAACAACGAATTCGGCTTCGATTACCTGCGCGACAACATGGCCTTCAGCCTGGACGACAAGTTCCAGCGCGAGCTGAACTTCGCCGTGGTCGACGAAGTGGACTCGATCCTCATCGACGAGGCGCGTACCCCGCTGATCATCTCCGGCCAGGCCGAAGACAGCTCCGAGCTGTACATCAAGATCAACAAGCTGATCCCGCGTCTCAAGCGCCAGGTCGAAGAGGTCGAGGGCAAGCCGACCGAGGAAGGCCACTACAGCATCGACGAGAAGACCCGCCAGGTCGAACTCAACGAGCAGGGCCACCAGTTCATCGAGGACCTGCTGAGCCAGAACGGCCTGCTCGGCGAAGGCGAGAGCCTCTACTCGGCGCACAACCTGAGCCTGCTGACCCACGTTTACGCAGCGCTGCGCGCGCACACCCTGTTCCACCGCAACGTCGAGTACATCGTCCAGGGCGACCAGATCCTCCTGATCGACGAGCACACCGGCCGCACCATGCCTGGCCGTCGCCTGTCCGAGGGCTTGCACCAGGCCATCGAGGCGAAGGAAGGCCTGCCGATCCAGGCCGAGAGCCAGACCCTGGCCTCCACCACCTTCCAGAACTATTTCCGCCTGTACAACAAGCTGGCCGGCATGACCGGCACCGCCGATACCGAGGCCTTCGAGTTCCGCCAGATCTACGGTCTCGACGTGGTGGTGATCCCGACCCACCGGCCGATCGCGCGCAAGGACTTCAACGACCTGGTCTACCTGACCCAGGAAGAGAAGTACGCGGCGATCATCACCGACATCAAGCAGTGCCAGGCCCTCGGCCGGCCGATCCTGGTCGGCACCGCGTCGATCGAGAGTTCCGAGTACGTTTCCAAGCTGTTGCAAGAGGCAGGCATCGAGCACAAGGTGCTCAACGCCAAGTACCACGAGAAGGAAGCCGAGATCATCGCCCAGGCTGGCGCGCCCGGTTCGGTGACCATCGCCACCAACATGGCCGGCCGCGGTACCGACATCCTCCTCGGCGGCAACTGGGAAGTCGAAGTCGCGGCCCTGGAGAACCCCACCGAGGAGCAGATCGCCCAGATCAAGGCCGAATGGCAGAAGCGCCACCAGCAGGTGATCGAGGCGGGCGGCCTGCACGTGATCGCCTCCGAGCGCCACGAATCCCGCCGGATCGACAACCAGTTGCGCGGCCGTGCCGGTCGTCAGGGCGACCCGGGTTCCAGCCGCTTCTACCTGTCGCTGGAAGACAACCTGATGCGGATCTTCGCCTCCGACCGGGTGAAGAACTTCATGAAGGCGCTGGGCATGCAGTCCGGCGAGGCGATCGAGCACCGCATGGTGACCAACGCCATCGAGAAGGCCCAGCGCAAGGTCGAAGGGCGCAACTTCGACATCCGCAAGCAACTGCTGGAATTCGATGACGTAGCCAACGAGCAGCGCAAGGTGATCTACCACATGCGCAATACCCTGCTGTCGGCAGAGGACGTGGGCGAGACCATCAAGGAATTCCGCGAGGAAACCCTCAGCGCCACCATCAACCAGCACATTCCGCCGCAGTCGCTGCCCGAGCAGTGGGACATCGAAGGCCTGGAGGCTGCGCTGTACAGCGACTTCGCCGTGCGCCTGCCGATCCAGCAGTGGCTGGACGAAGACGACAAGCTGTACGAGGAAACCCTGCGTAGCAAGATCCTCGAGCAGATCGTCGCCGCCTACTACGAGAAGGAAGAGCTGGCCGGCGCCGAAGCCCTGCGCGCCTTCGAGAAGCAGATGCTGCTGCGGGTACTGGACGACCTGTGGAAGGACCACCTGTCGACCATGGACCACCTGCGGCACGGCATCCACCTGCGTGGCTACGCGCAGAAGAATCCGAAGCAGGAATACAAGCGCGAGTCCTTCACCCTGTTCCAGGAGCTGCTGGACTCGATCAAGCGCGACACCATCCGCGTGCTGTCCCACGTCCAGGTCCGTCGCGAAGACCCGGCCGAAGAGGAGGCCCGCCTGCGTCGCGAGGCGGAGGAACTGGCCAAGCGCATGCAGTTCCAGCACGCCGAGGCTCCCTCGATGGAGCAGGCCGTGGCCGGCGAGGAAGAAGAGCTTCCCGAGGGCCCGGCTCCGGTCGTGCCGCTCGAGCCTGTGCGCAACGAGCAGAAGATCGGCCGCAACGAGCCTTGCCCGTGCGGTTCCGGCAAGAAATACAAGCACTGCCACGGGCAGCTGGACTAAGCTTCCCGCCTGGTTCACCAACGCCGCGACCGGTCCTGCCGCTCGCGGCGTTTGTTCGAATTGGCGCCAGCCCGGCGCCGATGCGTTTTCCGTCACGCCGTCGCGGACGGCATCGAGTCCACTGTTTGGTAAAGGAGCGCGTTCCCATGGCTGTCGGTCTTGGCCCCCTGTCCACCCTGCACCCGGTCCCCGGTTTCGAACTCGGCATCGCTTCCGCCGGCATCAAGCGACCGGGGCGCAAAGACGTGGTGGTCATGCGCTGCGCCGAAGGCTCCAGCGTGGCCGGGGTGTTCACCCTGAACGCGTTCTGTGCCGCGCCGGTGACCCTGGCCAAACAGCGTTTCCTCGGTGAGGTGCGCTACCTGCTGACCAATACCGGCAACGCCAACGCCGGTACCGGCGAGGCCGGCCTCGCCGCCGCTGCGCAAACCTGCGCCAAGCTCGCCGAACTGGCCGGGGTCGCCGAGACTTCGGTGCTGCCATATTCCACCGGGGTGATCGGCGAGCCCCTGCCGGTGGCCAAGATCGAGGCGGCGTTGCCTGCGGCCCTGGCCGACCTGGCCGAGGACCGCTGGGCCGAAGCTGCCGCGGGGATCATGACCACCGATACCCTGCCCAAGGGCGCCAGCCGCCAGTTCGTGCACGATGGCGTGACCGTGACCGTCACCGGGATCAGCAAGGGCGCCGGGATGATCAAGCCGAACATGGCGACCATGCTCGGTTATATCGCCACCGACGCCAAGGTCGCCCAGGGCGTGCTGCAGGATCTGTTGCGCGACGCCGCCAACAAGTCCTTCAACCGCATCACCATCGACGGCGATACCTCCACCAACGACTGCTGCATGCTGATCGCCACCGGTCGCGCGGCGCTGCCGGAAGTCACCCAGGCCAGCGGCGCGCTGTTCGCCGCGTTGAAGCAAGCGGTACTGGAGGTTTCCATGGAGCTGGCCCAGGCCATCGTTCGCGACGGCGAGGGCGCGACCAAGTTCGTCACTGTTCAGGTCAACGGCGGCGCCACCCACCAGGAGTGCCTGGATGTCGGCTATGCCGTGGCCCACTCGCCGCTGATCAAGACCGCGCTGTTCGCCTCCGACCCGAACTGGGGACGCATTCTCGCCGCGGTCGGACGTGCCGGCGTGGCCAATCTGGACGTGAGCAAGATCGACGTGTTCCTTGGCGACGTCTGTATCGCCAGCCGTGGCGGCCGGGCGGCCAGTTACACCGAGGAACAGGGCGCGGCGGTGATGGCCCAGGCCGAGATCGGCATCCGCATCGAACTGGGACGCGGCACCTGCAGCGAGACCATCTGGACCACCGACCTGTCCCACGAATACGTGAAGATCAACGCAGAGTACCGCACCTGAAGCCAGGCATTCCGATCCTTCATTGATGGATGAAAATCGGGAATTTGCCATCGGTCCGTGCGCCTCTTAAGTTCTCTGGTGCATGGCCGTCCGCGTCGGGCGGCCGAAGAGGAGAGGCGCATGGCCCTGACCATCGTGATTGGCAATCGCAATGACTCGTCCTGGTCGCTGCGGGGCTGGCTGGCCCTGCGCATGAGCGGGGCGGCGTTCGACGAGATCCTCGTCCCGCTGGGGCGGCCCGATACCCGGGAGCGGATCCTGCAATATTCGCCGACCGGCAAGGTGCCCTTGCTGAAAAGCGAGGATGGCGACATCTGGGATTCCCTGGCCATCGCCGAGTACCTCGCCGAGCGCTTCCCCGAGGCCCACCTGTGGCCGCGCGGCGAGGCGGCGCGGGCGCTGGCCCGTTCGGTTTGCGCGGAAATGCACAGCGGTTTCGCCGCGTTGCGCGGCGAGCTGCCGATGGACCTGCGGCGCCAGCAGCCATTGGTGGAATTGTCCGAGGCGACACGACAGGATATTCAACGTATCTGCGAAGCCTGGGCGGATTGCCGGCGGCGCTTCGGCCAGGACGGTCCGTTCCTGTTCGGCCACGCCAGCCTGGCGGATGCGTTCTACGCACCGGTGGCGGCGCGTTTCCGCAGTTATGCGGTGGAGTTGCCGGATATCGCCCGGACCTATGTCGAGACGATTTATCAGTGGCCTGCGTTCCGCGCCTGGTACGACGCGGCATTGCGCGAGCAGGCCGGTAGTTGATGGCCGTCCGCCGCTTGCGGTGCGTGACGGCAGTAGTGAGGAGATGATCCGTGAAACGAGTACATGTCGCCGCGGCCGTGATTCGTGGCTCCGATGGCCGGGTGCTGATCGCCCGGCGGCCGGAAGACAAGCACCAGGGCGGCCTGTGGGAGTTTCCCGGGGGCAAGGTGGAGGACGGCGAGCCGGTGCGCGCGGCGTTGGCCCGTGAGCTGGAAGAGGAACTGGGCATCCGTGTCGAGCGGGCCCGGCCGCTGATCCAGGTCCGGCACGACTATGCCGACAAGCACGTCTTGCTCGATGTCTGGGAGGTCGACGGGTTTTCCGGCGAAGCCCACGGCGCCGAGGGCCAACCGCTGGCCTGGGTGGAGCCGCGCGAGCTGGCCGACTACGAGTTCCCCGCCGCCAACGCGCCGATCGTCCAGGCCGCGCGCCTGCCGGCGCACTACCTGATCACCCCGGACGGATTGGAGCCGGGCGAGCTGATCAGCGGCGTACGCAAGGCGGTGGAGGCGGGCATCCGCCTGATCCAGTTGCGCGCGCCGAACATGTTCAGTCCCGAATACCGCGATCTCGCCATCGATATCCAGGGACTCTGCGCCGGCAAGGCGCAACTGATGCTGAAAGGCCCGCTGGAGTGGCTGGGCGACTTCCCGGCTGCCGGTTGGCACCTGACCTCCGCTCAACTGCGCAAATACGCCAGCGCCGGTCGGCCGTTCCCCGAAGGGCGCCTGCTGGCCGCCTCCTGCCACGACGCGGAGGAACTGGCCCTGGCTGCCTCGATGGGAGTGGAGTTCGTCACCCTTTCGCCGGTACAGCCGACCGAGAGCCATCCCGGCGAGCCGGCGCTGGGTTGGGACAAGGCCGCCGAACTGATCGCCGGCTTCAACCAGCCGGTCTACCTGCTGGGTGGCCTCGGTCCGCAGCAAGCCGAGCAGGCTTGGGAGCATGGAGCCCAGGGCGTGGCGGGTATCCGTGCGTTCTGGCCGGGCGGCCTTTGACGGTGGAATGAAGAAAAAAGGAGGCTTCGGCCTCCTTTTTTTCGTCTCGATGCCGAGCCCTCGCTCGCCGTCAGTCCGGTTTTGCCGCCGCCTCCCAGAGAATCTCCGCCACGCCCTGGCGCCGGGCGATGGCGCGGGCGGCGACGAACAGCAGGTCGGAGAGCCGGTTCAGGTAGCACAGGCCGACGCCCTCCAGCGTTTCCTCCTGGTCCAGCGCCTGGCAGCGCCGTTCGGCACTGCGCGCCAGGCTGCGGCAGACATGGGCCTGGGCGACCAGGCGGGAACCGCCGGGGAGGATGAAATTCTTCAGCGGGCCCAGCTCGTCGTTCCAGCGGTCGATGCAGCTTTCCAGGCGTGCCACTTCCGTCTCGTCCAGGGCCCGATACTCCGGCATCGCCAGCTCCCCGCCGAGGTCGAACAGGCGGTGTTGCACCGGCGCCAGCGCCTGGACGATCTCCTCCAGGCCGGGATGTGCGCCACGCGCTTCCAGCAACTCGGCAAGGAGCAGGCCCAACTGGCTGTTCAATTCGTCCACCGCGCCGATCGCCTTGATGCGTGGATGGCTCTTGGGCACCCGGCGTCCGCCGGCCAGGCCGGTCTCGCCGCGGTCGCCGGTACGGGTGTAGATCTTCGACAATCGATTGCCCATGGATTCAACCTTCCTCTTCGTCGCCCCGCCGCAGGCTGCTACCGGGTTGCGGCAGAGCGGGCGGCAGGGCCTTGGCTTGTGCCGGGGCGACCGCTTCGGAGCTTTCCAGCGGCAGGCGGATGCTGAAGCAGGTGCCGCGGCCCAGTTCCGAGCGTACTTCCATCTGGCCCTTGTGATTGTTGGTGATGATGAAATACGAGACGGACAGGCCGAGACCGGTGCCCTGGCCGACTTCCTTGGTGGTGAAGAACGGCTCGAAGATACGCTTGCGCACCAGTTCGGGCATGCCGCTGCCGTTGTCTTCCACCTGGACTTCCGCCCAGGGCGGCGTCAGGCGCGTGCGCAGGACGATCCGGCCCTGTTCGCCTTCCTCTTCGTCGTCGCGCTGGTGGATGGCCTGGGCGGCGTTCTTCAGCAGGTTGAGCAGGACCTGCTCGACCTCGTTGGCGATCACCGGCACCGGGCCGAGGTTGGGGTCGAACTCGTGGACGATCTGCAACGACTTGAAGTCGAAGCCTTCGGCCAGGTCGAAGTCGTTACCGGCGATTTCCACCGCCTGTTCGAGCAGTGCGGGCAGTTCGCAAGCGGTCATCTGCCGGTGGCTGCGGCGGCTGAAGGCGAGCATGTGGGTGACGATCTTCGCTGCCCGCGAGCCGGCGTGCTGGATGCCTTCCAGCAGGCGCGGGATGTCGCGGCCGTCGAGGTAGTGATTGATGTCTTCCAGCGGCACTCCGACCTCGGCCGCCAGCTCGACGTTCTTCGCCAGCTCCGGGGACAGGCGCCGCTTGATGTTCTGCACGTTGTGCAGGATCGCGCCGAGCGGGTTGTTGATCTCGTGGGCCATGCCGGCGGCGAGGCTGCCGACCGAGAGCATCTTCTCCGATTGCACCATCACTTCTTCCAGGCTCAGCCGCTGGGTGATGTCGTCGATGCGGATCACCGCGCCGCGGCCGGTGCCGCCCATCAGCGGGTAGAAGGTCAGGGCGTAGTGGCGTGGCGTGTCGATCAGCGCCCAGGTGACCCGTTCGACACGCTCCACGCTGTGCTTCTCGGCAGCCCGGGTGAGCTGCGGAAGGAACGGCTTGAGCGAGGGAAAGGCGAGGAACACCGGCTGGTTGACCGCATCGTCCAGGCTGGTGCCGGAAAGCTGGCTGGCCTCCTGGTTCCACTGCGTGACGTAGAGTTGCTCGTCCACCGCGATCAGCGCCGAAGGCATGGAGTCGATGATGCTGTTGAGGTAGTGCTGGAAACCGGTGAGCTTCTTCTCGATCTTGCTGCGCACCTGCACTTCCAGTTCCAGCTTGCGGTTCGAGCGGCGGGTTTCCTCGGCCAGGCTCTGGGCCTGCTCGACCGCTTCCTGGGCATCGTCGCGGGCGCGCTTGAGCTGCTGCTCGCGGGCCTCGATGCGGGTCAGCATGGTGTTGAACGCGTCGGCCAGGCGGCCGATCTCGTCGCCGTTGCCGCGCTGGGCGCGGAGGGCGTAGTTCTCCTCGCGGGTGACCTGCCGCGACAGTTCCTCGAGATCGCGGATCGGCCGGGTGATCAGGCGGCGTATCTGCTGCGCCACCAGCAGCCAGAGCAGCACGCTGACGCCGAGGATCGCCAGGCTGGCGGTGAGGGTTCCGGTGTAGAACGCGCTCGGCAGTTCACCGCTGGCCACCAGCAGCAGGTAGCCGGGGCGGGCGTTTTCCTGGGGCAGTTCGATCAGCGCGTTGAGGCGGTACTCGCCGCGCCTCCAGTGCTCCAGGCGGTCCAGGCGGGCCGGCAGCTTGAGGGTGTCGCCGCGTTGCAGGTCGGCCAGCATCAGCCCATTGCTGTCGTACAGGGCCGCGGCGCGCAACGGCTGGTAATCGTTGAGCTGGCGCAGCAGGACCTCGGCGGTCTGCGGCGAACTGAGTGCCGGCTGGCTGAGCGCCGGGTTGGCGATCAGCCGGCCGATGGTCTGCATCGCCTGGGGGGCGACGCTCTCCTGGGAAATCCAGTAGGCGGCGCTGATGAACGCCAGGTTGGCCACCAGCAGCACGGTAGCCAGCAGGATCAGCAGGGCGGCGAGCAGTTTCTGCCCTACGGGCAGGTTGTCGAGGCGCTGGCGCAGGTTCATGGGCTCTGGCGGTCCGCGGCGAAAAGGAATGGCGGGCAGGGTAACGCGCTTTAGCGGTCGGGCAAACCGCGCTGGCGCAGATGGGCCTGGAGGCGGGCGAGCAAGGTTCCCAGGCGCGGCAGCGGTAGTCCCAGGCGCTGCCCGTGCTGGCAGGCGTAGCCGAGCAGGTAGCCGATTTCCGTGCGCCGGCCGCGGGTGACGTCCTGATGCATCGAGGAATAGTTGGCCGCGGTGGCGTCGATCACCGCCCGGACATCCTCCAGCAGGCTCCTGGCGGCGGCGTCGTAGCCGCTGGCGTGGAGCAACTGGCCGAGTTCGTCGCAAAGCGCGGCGATCTCTTCCGGGTGCTGCCGCAGGCCGCCGTTGCGGCAATCGTGGAGGACGGTCAGCGGGTTGATCGCGCAGTTCAGGGCCAGCTTGCGCCACAGCCGTTCGAGGATGTCGTCGCTCCAGCTGTGCGGGATCCCGGCCTGGGACAGCTGCGCCAGCCAGGCGGGGGCGCTTGTGTCGCGCGGATCGCCGAGCCAGGTGTGCCCGCGGCCGGCGAAGACCACGCGGAAATCGCCATCGCGGAACGCGCCTTCGGTGCTGGAGGCGAACAGGCAGCGGCTGCGCGGCAGGCGGGCGGCGACCGCCTGCTGGCTGCCCAGGCCGTTCTGCAGCAACAGCAGTTCGGCGTTGCCGGCCAGGCGATGGGCCACGCTGGAGGCGGCTTCCTCCGCGTCGTAGGCCTTGCAGGCCAGCAGCAGGCGCTGGATGGGTTGCCCGCCGTCCGGGGTTTCCGCGGCGATCGGGTAGAGGCTGGCCTGGCCGTCTTCCACCAGGCTCAGTCCGCCGGCCTGTTGGTAGCGGCGCAGGCGCTGGCGGTCGCGCAGGATCAGGCGGACGGGCAGGCCGGCGCGCCCGAGGCGCGCGGCCCATAGGCTGCCGAGGCTACCGGCGCCGAGGATATGCCAGGTCATGGTGGCTACTGCGAATGGCTGACGATAGAGCGAAGTCTAGCGCAGTGCCGGTAGCCGGCAGGTTGCGATCCTGCCGCTGGCATAGGCATCGGGCAACAGGGCCTCGGTGCGCTGCAGCAGTTCGTCGATGCCCAGCGGCAATGCCCCGCTGTCGAGGCCGAGCATGGCGATGCCGGCTTTCAGGCTGATGAAGCCTTCGCTGGTCTTGAAGGCCTTCAGGTTGAGCCCGTCGTGCAGCCGCTTGAAGCTGCTCGACGAGCATTCGTGCAGGTCCTCCACCAGGGTGATCAGGGCGAAATGCTGCTCGTCCAGGCGCACCAGCACGTCCAGCGGCCGGACCAGCTGTTGCAGGCGCCTGGCCACGCCGAGCAGCAGCTCGCGATGGAAGGCCTCGCCGTGCCGCTGGCGCAGGACCGGTGCCTCGGGCATGCCGACCAGCAGGTAGCACAGCGCTCCACCGCGGGTTTCCACCTGGCGCAGGCTGTCGGCCAGCTTCTGTCGCAGGTAGCGGGGATTGCCGAGGCCGGTGAGGGTATCCACCAGGTTGCGTTCTTCCATCCGCGCGATGTTTTCGGTGAGCAGGCGGTTTTCCACCAGCAACCGTTGCAGGGTGTTGCACAGGCGGTCGGCTGCGTAGATGCGCGGCACCAGTTGCTCGTTCATCGCGGCCTTGCTGACGAAGTCGTCGACGCCGCGGTCGAAGGCCTCGCCGAGGACGTTCTCGCCTTCCTTGCCGGTGAGCAGGACGATGTAGGTGTAGTGGTTGATGCTTTCGTCCAGTTGGCGGACCCGGGCGGTCAGTTCCAGGCCGTCCATCTCCGGCATCAGCCAGTCGGCCAGGAGCACGCTGACCGGGCGTTGTTCGAGCTGCTGCAGGGCCTCGCTGGCGCTGCTGGCGAAGCGGATGTCCTGGTAGCCGGCCTGGCTGAGGGCGCGGCCGATCATGGCGCTGGAAAACTTGGCGTCGTCGACGACCAGGATGCTGAGATCGGGGTTGGGCATGAACGGACTCGAGAAGAGGATGGGCGCCGGTACGCTGCCGGCAAGGGCCCGGTTCGTCGCGGGAGGCCGGGTCCCGGCCGCGGTCGCGCGCGCCATCGGGAAGAAATCGTCGGTCTCCGCCACACCGGCGGGCATTCGCTCGCTAGGGCTCGGTTATAATGGGCGGGCATTTTTTACCGTCAAGCCAGGCGCGGTTCCGTCTGTGAACCCTGTCGCGCCGTCCATCTGGAGAGATGACATGCCTTCGTTCGACGTGGTGTCCGAACTGGACAAACACGAGTTGACCAACGCCGTGGACAACGCCATCAAGGAACTGGATCGCCGTTTCGACCTGAAAGGCAAATGCAGTTTCGAAGCCAAGGACAAGTCGGTGACCCTCACCGCCGAAGCCGATTTCATGCTCGAGCAGATGCTCGACATCCTGCGTTCCAACCTGGTCAAGCGCAAGGTCGACAGCCAGTGCATGGAGATCAAGGATGCCTACCCGTCGGGCAAGGTGGTCAAGCAGGACGTCAACTTCCGCGAGGGCATCGACAAGGACCTGGCGAAGAAGATCGTTGGTCTGATCAAGGAGCGCAAGCTCAAGGTCCAGGCCGCCATCCAGGGCGAGCAGGTGCGCGTCACCGGCAAGAAGCGTGACGATCTGCAGGAGGCCATCGCCCTGCTGCGCGGCGAATCCCTCGGCATGCCGTTGCAGTTCACCAACTTCCGCGATTGACGAGGTTTTTCGGAACCTCTCGCCATCCCGGGCATCGCAATAGGGAGTAGCGCCGCCGCGACCTCTCCCGCGTTGTCCGCCCCTGTCGGCGCAGCGTCGGTTCGTCCGCGCTGCGCCGATTCGTATCCAGGCCCGGAAACGTCGCCCCACGGCGTCCGGGCAGGAATCTGCAAGCCCGTCCCGTTTCCGTTGCGGAAGGGAGGGGTGTTTTTTCGAGAAATGGAGGTAATGCATGGAATTGAACTACGACCGACTGGTGCAGCAGACCGAGTCCTGGCTGCCGATCGTGCTGGAGTACAGCGGCAAGGTCGCCCTGGCGCTGCTGACCCTGGCGATCGGCTGGTGGCTGATCAACACCCTGACCGGCCGGGTCGGCGGCCTGCTCGCCAGGCGCAGCGTCGACCGCACCCTGCAAGGCTTCGTCGGCAGCCTGGTGAGCATCGTCCTGAAGATCCTGCTGGTGGTCAGCGTGGCTTCCATGATCGGCATCCAGACCACCAGCTTCGTCGCCGCCATCGGCGCCGCCGGCCTGGCCATCGGCCTGGCCCTGCAGGGCAGCCTGGCTAACTTCGCCGGCGGCGTGCTGATCCTGCTGTTCCGCCCGTTCAAGGTCGGCGACTGGATCGAGGCACAGGGCGTGGCCGGCACCGTGGATTCGATCCTGATCTTCCACACCGTGCTGCGTAGCGGCGACAACAAGCGGATCATCGTGCCCAACGGGGCGCTGTCCAACGGAACGGTGACCAACTACTCCGCCGAGCCGCTGCGCAAGGTGATCTTCGACGTCGGCATCGACTACGACGCCGATCTGAAGAATGCGCAGAACATTCTCCTGGCCATGGCCGACGATCCGCGGGTTCTGAAGGACCCGGCACCGGTGGCGGTGGTTTCCAATCTCGGCGAAAGCGCGATTACCCTGTCCCTGCGGGTCTGGGTGAAGAACGCCGACTACTGGGACGTGATGTTCATGTTCAACGAAAAGGCCCGCGACGCGCTGGGCAAGGAAGGTATCGGCATTCCCTTCCCGCAGCGGGTGGTCAAGGTTGTGCAGGGCGCGATGGCCGACTGAAGTCCGTGCGATCCACGAAAAAGGCCGGCGAATGCCGGCCTTTTTCATTCTCGCCTCAGTGCTGCTCGGCGTTCTGGTGTCCCGGCGCCGGCGTCTCGCTGGACGGCGCGCGGCGCAGCCACAACCAGCCGATCAGCAGCAGGGTGGGAATGCCCATCACCGCGGTGACGTAGAAGAAGTGCTCGTAGCCGAGGCTCTCGACCATGGTTCCGGAGTAGCCGCCGATGAAGCGCGGCAGCAGGAGCATGGTCGAGCTGAGCATGGCGTACTGGGTGGCGGAGAACTTCAGGTTGGTCAGGCTCGACAGGTAGGCGACGAAGGCCGAGGCGGCGAGGCCGCCGCTGAAGTTGTCGAGGGTGATGGTCATCACCAGCATCAGCACGTGCGGCTCGAGCGCCATCACCAGGCTGATCACGTCATGGCTGGGCAGGGCCTCGGCGTGCAGCGGGCCGAGCTGGGCGAGCATGGCGAACAGCAGGTTGGTGGCAGCCGAAGCGGCACCGCCGATGAACAGGATGGAGAGAATGCTGAAGCGGGCGATCAGCACCCCGCCGGCGGCGGCGCCGATCAGGGTCATGAGTACGCCGAAGACCTTGCTGACACTGGCGATGACTTCCTTGGAGAAGCCCATGTCGATGTAGAAGACCCCGGCCATCACCCCCATCACCGTGTCCGACAGGCGATAGGTGGAGATCAGGCCGAGCAGCAGCAGGGCCTGCCAGCGATAGCGCTGGACGAACTCGGTGATCGGCGTCAGCACGGGGGCCATCAGCAGGCGTCCGGGTGCCGACAGGCAGGACGCGGCGATCAGCAGGAACAGCGTGCCGCGCGGCCAGGCGCCGGAGTAGTAGGCGCGGCACATGGCGGTGACGGTGACGAGGAGGATGATCAGCACCATCACCGAGACCGCCTGGTGGACGAAATCGAACAGCGGCACTTCCTTGCCGCGCGCCGCCACCAGCAGCGGCCTGCGCACGGTGGCGAGCAGTTCGCGGACCGGGCGGATCTGCTGGCGTCCCCACGGCGACAGGCAGATCCCCATGAGCAGCGCGTAGAGGCCGGCGCGCGGCCAGGCGCGGTCGAGGAGGGCGGTGATCATCGCCGGCAGCGAGATCAGCAGGATCAACAGCAGGAGCACCGAGAGCAGTTGGTGGTTGAAGTCGAAACGCGACGGGTTGACGTGGATCGGCACGTCCACCGCCGGCTCGCGGATCAGCAGGCTGGTGACCAGCCCAGGCAGGATCAGCAGGGCGAACAACGCATAGGTCAGGCCCCAGGCCGACTGGCTGTAGTTGAGGCTGGTGGAGCCGAACCATTCGGCGAGAATCAGCGCGCCGGCGCTGGCCAGCAGGATCGCCGCGCGGTAGCCGGTCATGTAGCAGGCAGCGAGGGCGGCCTGGCGGCTATCCTCGGCGATTTCCAGGCGGTAGGCGTCGATCGCGATGTCCTGGGTGGCGGAGGCGAACGCCACCAGCAGGGCCAGGCCGATCAGCCAGGGCAGGTGGCTCTGCGGATTGCACAGGGCCATGCCGAGCAGTCCCAGGGCGATCAGCACCTGCGAGAACACCAGCCAGGAACGGCGCCGGCCGAGACGGCCGACGAAGGGCAGGCGCCACTGGTCGAGCATCGGCGACCAGACCCACTTGAAGGCGTACACCAGCCCCAGCCAACTGGCGAAACCGATGGTATCCCGCGCCACGCCGGCTTCGCGCAGCCACACCGACAGGGTGTTGAACACCAGCATGGTCGGCAGGCCGGCGGCGAAGCCGAGCAGCAGGAGGGCCAGGCTGGCGGGAGACTTGTAGGCGACCAGGGCCTCTCGCCAGGATTGCTGAGTCATGGGGTAACCGTTCCGCAAAAAATAACGCGCACTCTAACCGCTCTACTTCGCTGTAAGCCAGCCATGCCGACGTATGTCCACCCTGTCGTTGTGCAGGAGAACGCCTTCCTCGCGCAAGCGTGCGCGTTGTTCGCGACCGCCGGGACTGTCCGCCGGCAGGCTGATGCGACCGCCGGCGCCGAGAACCCGATGCCAGGGCAGGCGGGTATCCACCGGCAACTGGCTGAGCGTCCTGCCGACCCAGCGGGCGGCGCGGCCTAGGCCGGCCAGTTCGGCCAGTTGCCCGTAGCTGACCACCTGCCCCGGCGGCACCTGCGCCAGCACCAGGTACAGGGCCTCGCGGCGCGCCTGGGCACTTGCCGGGTCGCTGCCGGCCCATGCATGCTCATCGGTTTTCCCTTTCCTGTCCGCCTTGTGAACGCCCATGTCGCTCAGAGCCCTCTGTTCAATCGTCGTGATGCTCCTGGCCGGCCCCGCGCTGGCCGACACCGTATGGCTGGACAACGGCGACCGCCTGTCCGGCGAGATCGTGCTGATGGACGGCGGCAAGCTGGCGCTGAAGACCCGTTATGCCGGCCAGGTGCTGATCGATTGGAAGGATATCGACACCATCAGTTCCGACAAACCCCTGCTGATCAAGCAGCAGGGCGTATCCGGGCAGCGTAGCCGAACCCTGGAGGCGGCGGGCAAGGGCATGGTGCGGATCGTCGATGGCGGCAGCCATACCGTCCCGCTGGCCAGTATTCGCCAGATGGTGCCGCCGCGACCGCTGGTGGAGGACCTGGTCTGGGAGGGCAATCTCGACGTCAAGCTGGATAGCAAGCGCAACGACAGCGACAAGGACGAATGGAAGCTCAAGGGCGATACCCGGCTTCGCCACGGTGCCTGGCGCCACGTGCTGGCGGGGGAAGTGGAGCGGGAAAAGAAGGACGGGCGCAAGGTCGAGGACAACTGGGAGCTGGACTACGACCTCGATCGCTTCTTCGACGAACACTGGTTCTGGCGCGGCAGCTAT
This sequence comes from Pseudomonas sp. DL, assembly GCF_047199225.1. NCBI lineage: Bacteria > Pseudomonadati > Pseudomonadota > Gammaproteobacteria > Pseudomonadales > Pseudomonadaceae > Pseudomonas > Pseudomonas sp. DL. The sequence goes on along the minus strand of NZ_CP178323.1, from coordinate 5,084,005 downwards.
TCGCAGAAGCACGATGCGATCGACAACCTGGAGCGCCAGAGCGCGCTGGGAACCGGCCCCGGCTACCAGTTCTGGGACGACGAACTCGGGCGTTTCGACCTGGTCGCCGAGATCAGTCGCTGGCAACTGGAGTGGCGCGATCAGCCGCGCGAGGATTTCACCTCCTATTCGCTGGAGTGGGACTACAAGCGGCTGCTCGCCGGCACCCGGCTGGAGCTGTACAGCAAGGGGACCGTGCTGGTTCCCGGCATCGAGCGGATCGACTACCTGCTCGACAGCGAATACGGCCTGCGCTATCGCCTGAACAGTTGGGCGCGTCTTTCGTTCCTCTATGAACTGGACCAGTTGCGCACCGAGGGGGGCACCCAGTCCGACCGGCATTACCTGATCGGGGTCGGCGTCGGCTGGTGACGCGGCTCACCTTTCGGTCGATCCGGCTGAACTTTACCGCCCGTGCCCCGGTCCTTGCTCTGCCGCCCGGCATTTGGATAATGCCGGCCTCTTCGAACCCAACTCAGTTGATTTGTGCTCATGTTGTCGAGAATCCTGCTGTGCCTCGCTGCCCTTGCAAGTTCCACCTCTGCCCTTGCCGATACGGTCTGGATGAAGAACGGTGACCGCCTTACCGGCAAGATCACCCTGTTCGACGGCGGCAAGCTGCTGCTGAAGACCGACTATGGCGGCGACATCACGCTCAAGTGGGACAAGATCTCCACCTTCGAGAGCGAGCAGAACCTGCTGGTCAAGCAGGATGCCGAGACTGGCGAGCACTCCAAGGGCATCAAGGCCGCCGGGCCGGGCCAGGTGACCCTGGTCAACGGCGAGCCGAAGACCGTGGAGCTGGCCAGCATCCAGCAGATGATGCCGCCCAAGCCGATCCTCCAGGACTGGGTATGGAACGGCAACGTCGATTTCTCGCTGGACCGCAAGCAGGCCGAGAACGATGTGTCCGACTACGACATCGATTTCAAGACCAACGCCCGCCACGGACTCTGGCGCCACAACGTGCAGGGCGAGTACAACCGCGAGAAGAAGAACGGCCAGGTCAGCACCGACAATTATTCCGGCCAGTACGCGCTGGACCGCTTCATCGACGACCACTGGTTCTGGCAGGGCCAGGTCGCCTACAAGCGCGACATGATCGAGGACCTGGCGAAGAAGCGTACCGTCGGTACCGGCCCCGGCTACCAGTTCTGGGACAACGAGCTGGGCGCGTTCTCCATCGCCACCCTGGTCAACCGCAACGACTACGAGTTCGCCGATGGCGAGAAGGAGCACTTCTATTCGTCGAGCTTCAAGTGGGACTACAACCGCTACCTGCTGGCCAAGCAGTTCGAGCTGTTCACCAACGGCGAGGTCAGCAAGCCGCTGCAATCCGGCCTGGACTACGAGCTGCAGACCGAGGCGGGGATCCGCTACAAGCTGACCAGCTGGGCTTCGCTGAGCATGAAGGCGGAATGGGACAAGTTCAGCGGCAACGACGGCAACGTCAACCAGCGCCGCTATACCTTCGGCCTCGGGGTCGGCTGGTAAGCCGGCCTGCACGAAAAAGCCCCGCGATAGCGGGGCTTTTTCCTTGCGGGGCCGGGGCCTACAGGCGCAGGCCGCCGTCCAGTTCGAGAACGCGGCCGGTGTAGTAGTCGTTCTCGAAGATGTAGGCCACCGAGTGGGCGATCTCCACCGGCTTGCCCATACGCTTGAGGGGGATGCCGGCGGTCATCTTCTCCAGCGCCTCGGGTTTCATCCCGGCGGTCATCTCGGTCTCGATGAAGCCCGGCGCTACGCCGGCCACGCGGATGCCGTAGCGCGCCAGTTCCTTCGCCCAGACCACGGTATCCGCGGCCACCCCGGCCTTGGCTGCCGAGTAGTTGGCCTGGCCCATGTTGCCGGCGCGGGAGATCGAGGAAATGTTGACGATCGCGCCTTCGTTCTTCAGCTCGATCATCTTCGCCGCCACTTCGCGGGTGCAGAGGAACACACCGGTGAGGTTGACGTCGATCACCGATTGCCATTGGGCCAGGCTCATCTTGCTCAACTGGCCGTCCTTGACCTTGATGGTCAGGCCGTCGCGGAGGATGCCGGCGTTGTTGACCAGGCCGTTGATCGCGCCGAAGTCGCTGGCGACCTGGGCCACCATGTGGGTAACCTGTTCCTCGTCCGCCACGTTGCACACGTAGGCGCGAGCGTCGCCGCCGGCGGCCTTGCAGGCAGCGACGGCTTCGTCGAGACGTTCGCGGTTGAGATCGACCAGGGCCAGCCTGGCGCCCTTGCCGGCGAGATATTCGCCCATTGCCCGACCGAGCCCCTGGCAGCCGCCGGTGATGATGATGACCTTGTCTTTCAATTGCATTGCTTGGAACCCCACGAGCAGTTTCTGGAAGCGGACCTTGCCGGCACCTGCGAACGTACTTTGATATGCCCGTCCGTTTACGACGGATTCTATGCAAGGAGTCATAAATTGAGCGTTGAAGCTGCAAAGAATGCCCGAGAATTGCTGCTCAAGGAATACCGTGCGGTCCTTTCCACCCACTCGAAGAAATGGCCGGGCTTTCCTTTCGGCTCGGTGGTTCCCTATTGCCTGGATGCCGAAGGCCGGCCGCTGATCCTGATCAGCCGGATCGCCCAGCACACCCACAACCTGCAGGCGGACCCGCGCTGCTCGATGCTGGTAGGCGAGCGCGGCGCCGAGGATATCCAGGCTGTCGGCCGCCTCACCCTGCTGGCCGAGGCGCGGCAATTGGCGGAGGAGGAGGTCGCCGCGGCGGCCGAGCGTTACTACCGCTATTTCCCCGAGTCCGCCGACTACCATCGGGTCCACGATTTCGACTTCTGGGTGCTGCAGCCGGTCCAGTGGCGTTTCATCGGCGGTTTCGGCGCGATCCACTGGCTGGCCGCCGAGCGCGTGCCGCTGGCCAATCCGTTCGCCGGAGAAGCCGAGCGCGGCATGGTCGAGCACATGAACAGCGACCACGCCGCCGCCATCGCCCACTATGTGGAACTGGCCGGACTGCCGGCGCATGCCGCGGCGCAGCTGGCGGGAATTGATACAGAAGGTTTCCACCTGCGCATCGGCCAGGGCCTGCACTGGCTGCCGTTCCCCGCCGCCTGCGGCAACCCCGGGGCCGTGCGCCAGGCGCTGGTGCAATTGGCCAGGGCCGAGCGCTGGCCTACCGTCGAGCCGGAGCAGGGTTGAATTCTTCCCCGGCTGGCGCCAACTACTGGTGGTACCGGGGGCAAACGGGCCCCGCCAAGGACTCTGAAATGCGCGCTTTCCTCTTTCTGCTGTTGCTCTTCCCGCTGGTCGAGCTGGCCGTCCTGATCAAGGTCGGCAGTGTCATCGGGGTCGGCTGGACCCTGTTCCTGATCGTCGCCAGCGCCTTCATCGGTGCCGCATTGTTGCGCGTGGCCGGCGTGGCCACCGCCTGGCGCGCCCGCGAACGACTGGCCCGTGGCGAACTGCCGGAGCAGGAAATGCTCGAAGGCCTGTTGATCGCCGTCGGCGGCGGCCTGCTGATGCTGCCGGGTTTCATCAGCGACATCTTCGGCATCCTCTGCCTGATTCCTTTCACCCGTCGCCTGATGCTCGGCGGCCTGCGCCGCCGCGTCGAACAGCAGGCGCTGCGCCGGCGCGCCTTCGCCGACGACCTGAACGCCCGCTACGGACAGGGTCCGTCGCGGCCGAACGTCATCGAGGGCGAGTACGAGCGCCGCGACGATTCGCGCAACTGAAAAAAAATTTCACTGCATGCCCTTGAAATGGCTTGTGGCGACCTTATGTAACGGTCACCGCAAGGTCCCTGCCACAAGGGCAGGCTGTCTTACGCGGCTCGCGCGTCGAGTCGCAACCCGGCAACGCCGGCTTCAACAAAACCCGCCGGACTTCGATCCGGCCGTTGGAAACCACTGTTTGGGAGAGTTACGACTATGAAGCTTCGTCCTCTGCATGATCGCGTCGTTATCCGTCGCAGCGAGGAAGAGACCAAGACCGCAGGCGGCATCGTGCTGCCGGGTTCCGCCGCCGAGAAGCCGAACCGCGGTGAAGTGGTAGCCGTAGGTACCGGTCGTGTACTGGACAACGGCGAAGTGCGCGCTCTGGCAGTGAAGGTGGGCGACAAGGTGGTCTTCGGGCCTTACTCCGGCAGCAACGCCATCAAGGTCGATGGCGAGGAACTGCTGGTGATGGGCGAGTCCGAAATCCTCGCCGTCCTGGAAGACTGATCGGTCTCACCACTCCGTTTTCACCGAATTCGATTTAGAGGAAAGAGAACATGGCTGCCAAAGAAGTTAAGTTCGGCGATTCCGCTCGCAAGAAAATGCTGGTCGGCGTGAACGTGCTGGCCGATGCCGTCAAGGCCACCCTCGGCCCGAAAGGCCGCAACGTGGTTCTGGACAAGTCCTTCGGCGCTCCGACCATCACCAAGGACGGCGTTTCCGTCGCCAAGGAAATCGAGCTGAAAGACAAGTTCGAGAACATGGGCGCGCAACTGGTGAAAGACGTTGCCTCCAAGGCCAACGACGCTGCCGGTGACGGCACCACCACCGCGACCGTCCTGGCCCAGGCCATCGTCAACGAAGGCCTGAAGGCCGTTGCCGCCGGCATGAACCCGATGGACCTGAAGCGTGGCATCGACAAGGCCACCGTGGCCATCGTCGCCCAGCTGAAAGAGCTGGCCAAGCCCTGCGCCGACACCAAGGCCATCGCCCAGGTAGGCACCATCTCCGCCAACTCCGACGAGTCCATCGGCCAGATCATTGCCGAAGCCATGGAAAAAGTCGGTAAAGAAGGCGTGATCACCGTCGAGGAAGGCTCGGGCCTGGAAAACGAACTGTCCGTCGTCGAAGGCATGCAGTTCGATCGCGGCTACCTGTCCCCCTACTTCGTGAACAAGCCGGACACCATGGCCGCCGAGCTGGATAGCCCGCTGCTGCTGCTGGTCGACAAGAAGATCTCCAACATCCGCGAAATGCTGCCGGTGCTGGAAGCCGTCGCCAAGGCCGGCCGTCCGCTGCTGATCGTCGCCGAGGACGTCGAGGGCGAAGCCCTGGCCACCCTGGTGGTGAACAACATGCGTGGCATCGTCAAGGTCGCGGCTGTCAAGGCTCCGGGCTTCGGCGACCGCCGCAAGGCCATGCTGCAGGACATCGCCATCCTCACCGGCGGTACCGTGATCAGCGAAGAAGTCGGCCTGAGCCTGGAAGGCGCTACCCTGGAGCACCTGGGCAACGCCAAGCGCGTCGTGATCAACAAGGAAAACACCACCATCATCGATGGCGCCGGTGTGCAGGCTGATATCGAAGCCCGCGTCCTGCAGATCCGCAAGCAGATCGAGGAAACCACTTCCGACTACGACCGCGAGAAGCTGCAAGAGCGCCTGGCCAAGCTGGCCGGCGGTGTTGCCGTGATCAAGGTAGGCGCTGCCACCGAAGTCGAGATGAAAGAGAAGAAAGCCCGCGTCGAAGACGCCCTGCACGCTACCCGTGCAGCGGTGGAAGAGGGCGTGGTTCCCGGCGGCGGCGTAGCCCTGGTTCGTGCCCTGCAAGCCATCGAAGGCCTGAAGGGTGACAACGAGGAGCAGAACGTCGGTATCGCCCTGCTGCGTCGCGCCGTCGAATCGCCGCTGCGCCAGATCGTGGCCAACGCCGGCGACGAGCCGAGCGTAGTGGTCGACAAGGTCAAGCAGGGTTCCGGCAACTACGGCTTCAACGCTGCTACCGGCGTGTACGGCGACATGATCGAGATGGGCATCCTGGACCCGGCCAAGGTCACTCGTTCCGCTCTGCAGGCTGCGGCCTCCATCGGCGGTCTGATGATCACCACCGAAGCCATGGTTGCCGAGATCGTGGAAGACAAGCCGGCCATGGGCGGCATGCCTGACATGGGCGGCATGGGCGGCATGGGCGGCATGATGTAAGCCGACCGGCCCCTGTGGTTGGAAAAGCCCCGCTTCGGCGGGGCTTTTTTATTCCTCAGTGCGGGCAGTCCTGGCGGTAGCCCGGCAGCTCCCTTGCCGCCGGTTCGCAGGCCAGGCGCAGTGCCTGCTTCAGGTCGTCGGGCAGAGTGGCGCGGCTGATCGGCCGCCAGTGCATGCGTTCGCCGAAATAGCGCGCCCAGTGGAATTCGATGAAATAGCTCTGCCGATCCTTGTCGAAGGCGTTCTCGTCCTCGGCGTAGCCGGCCAGGGCGCGGTAGGGATCGTCGCCAAGCCCGGCGAGAGCGTCCGGCAGGGCCTCGGGCGGGATCTCCGCGCCACGCGCATCGTGCAGCCAGACCCAGTGGTTTTCCTGCATCTTCTCCCAGAAGTCGCTGGCCTGGGGTAGCCGGCCGATCACCTTCACCGGCACGCCCTGTTTCGGGTCCAGGCGCCAGAGCGCGCTACTCAGGTGATGGCGATCGGTGAGGTAGAAGCGGCCGCCGGGGCCGATCACCACCGGAATCTCCTTCTTGCGCAAGTAGCGCTCGAGAGCCTTGGGCTTCTTCCCGGCGAGCTTGGCCTGGTCATCCTCGACCTGCAGCAGGCCGACATTCTGCTGGGTCGGGTGGAGGGCCGCGAGCGGCAGCTCGCACCAGCTACCGACAGAGGTTTGCGGCGAGCAATCCTCGGCCTGGGCGGTGGCGGACAGGAACAGGCAACAAAGCAGCAGGACTGGGCGCATGGGGGCTCCGGCGAAGGAAGGGGAAAGGTTCCCTAGACTGGCACGCTTCGGGCGATCCGGCGTACTCCGGCCTTTGATAGGTGCCTCGCTTTGTGCCAATCTTGCCGACAGGAGATGGCATTCCTCCTTCAACCGCCCCTGGGGCTGATGATGCCTACGCATGAACCTGGAAAGGCGCGTAGGCGCTCGCCTGCCGCCTGTCCGAATCGCTCCTACAAGGACAGGACTATGTGGAAATCCATTCTCGCTATCGCCCTCGGCGCCGCCCTGGGGGCGTTGCTGCGCTGGTTCCTCGGGCTCAAGCTGAACAGCCTGCTGCCCAGCATTCCCCCCGGCACGCTGCTGGCCAACCTGGTCGGCGGCTATGTCATCGGCGCGGCGATTGCCTATTTCGCCCAGGCGCCGGGCATCGCTCCGGAATGGCGGCTACTGATCATCACCGGGTTCTGCGGCGGCCTGACCACTTTCTCCACCTTTTCCGCCGAGGTCGTCAGCCTGCTTCAGGAGGGCCGCCTGGGCTGGGCCGCCGGGGCCATCGCGACGCACGTCAGCGGCTCGTTGCTGATGACCCTGCTGGGGTTGTTCTCGATGAACTGGATGCTGGGCAAATAGCGCAGCGGGAGGACCGACCATGCAAGGCTATCAACTGACCTTCATCACCCAGCAGGGGCGCCGCCACCAGGGCCAGCCGATCTGCGACTGGCTGCTGGAAGAGGCGCGCCGCCTGGGCGTGCGCGGTGCCACCGCGCTGGCTGCCAGCGAAGGCTTCGGCCAGAGCGGCCGGCTGCATTCGATGCACTTCTTCGAGCTGGCCGACCAGCCGCAGGAAATCCTCATGGCGGTCGATCCCGAGCAGTCAGAACGGCTGTTCGAGTCGATCCGCCAGGCCGGCGTGCGGCTGTTCTACATGAAGGTGCCCATCGAGTTCGGCGTGCTGGGAGCGGACGAATCGTCTTCCTGAACGCGGTTTTCGTCGGCGCCGCCGTTGCGCTGTCCCCGCGTCTCCGGTCGGTAGAGCATCAGGCGGTACAGGCCGAGGCAGATCAGCCAGTCGAACAGCATCGTCCACAGGTTGTGCGAGAGGAAGTGCGCACCTTGCAGCATGCGCGACAGCGATAGCAGACAGCCCATGGCGAAGGCGAAGGCCAGGGCGTAGCGCGCCAGCCTGGGCTTGCGGTCGCGCAGGGCGAAGAACAGCGCGAACAGGACGAATCCGGACGATGCGTGCCCGCCCGGCCAGCAGCGTCCGGGGTGCTCGGTCGGCGGCCGTGGGCTGAGCAGCGAACTATAGGTTTCCTCGCCGCCGAACTGCGCCAGGCTCCAGGGGCACTGCACGGCGGTGAGCGCCTTGAGCGGAGTGACTATGCTGGCTGCAAGGCTCATGGCGAGGAACACATAGGCCAGCGGCCTGCTCAGTGCGCGCCATGGCCGGTGGAACAGTCCGGCGATGGAGACCAGCAGGCCGAGGACGCTGATGGCGATCACCAGTTGCTTGACCCGGTCGTGCAGGATGTTCTCCAGGAACCAACTGTGCCGGCCGATGAAGCCGGCGCCCGGGTCGTACATCAGGTTGGCCAGGGCGAGGTCGAGGGTCACCGGCTCGAAGGCCAGCAGCAGTGCCGCCAGGCCCAGCGGCAGGGCGAGGAACAGCCAGGGGTTGAATGGACGGGAAGGGGAATGGACGGCGGCCTGGGTCATGCGATCTCCAACGCTGGCGTTGACGTTCTCTTGACTTCGACGCTGGTTAAATCCACCGCCGGGGTTCGTGCGCATCCGCAAAGCCGCTATGATCGGCGGCCATGGAAGACGCCATGCAGTCTCTGGTGGCGAGCGTAGAGCCGGTGTGAATCGCCGGTGAAGAATCCGTAAATGCGCGAGAGGCGCTCAATCGGTCTTCCTGCGAAGGAGTGGGACATGCGAATACTGGTGGTCGAAGACAACCGCGACATCCTGGCCAACCTGGCCGATTACCTGTCGCTCAAGGGCTATACCGTGGATTGCGCGCAGGACGGGCTGTCCGGCCTGCACCTGGCGGCCACCGAGCACTACGACCTGATCGTGCTCGACGTGATGCTGCCGGGAATCGACGGCTATGCCCTGTGCCGGCGCCTGCGCGAAGACGCACGGCGCGACACCCCGGTGATCATGCTCACCGCCCGCGACCAGTTGGACGATCGCCTGCAGGGGTTTCGTTCCGGAGCCGACGATTACCTGGTCAAGCCCTTCGCCCTTTCCGAACTTTCCGCACGCATCGAGGCGGTGCTGCGTCGCGCCCAGGGTGGCGGCCGCCGCGAGCTGAGCGTGGCCGATCTCAGCTATGACCTGGACACCCTGGAGGTCAAGCGCGCGGGCAAGTCGCTCAAGCTCAATCCGATCGGCCTAAAGCTGCTCGCAGTGCTGATGCAGAAGAGCCCCCATGTGGTGCGCCGGGATGCCCTGGAAGAAGCGGTCTGGGGCGACGACTGCCCGGACAGTGACAGCCTGCGCAGCCACGTCCATCAACTCCGTCAGGTGATCGACAAGCCATTCTCCGTGGCCTTGCTGCATACGGTGCATGGCGTCGGCTACCGCCTGGCGGAGGAGCCGAATGGAGTATAAGCAGAGCCTCGCCCGCCGGATCGTCATCGCCTTCATGCTGATGACGGTCGCCGTGGGGGGACTGTTCTCCGCCGGCATCGTCGGCGTGGTCCACATCATCGAGGAGCGCCTGATTTCCCGCGACCTGGGCGGCGAGCTGGAGCGCATCCTGCGCGACGACCTGGCCCAGGGACGCAACCCGGTGCTCGATCCCGGCATGCGCTTCTTCATCAGCGACGGCCAGGGCTCCTACGCCATGCCGCCGGCGCTGGACCAACTGGATGTCGGTTTCCACGAAGTGTTCGAGGGCGACTTGTCGTTCCATGCGCTGGTGCGCGACATCGATGGTCGCCGCTTCGTCCTGCTGCAGGACCAGAGCGATTTCGAAGCGCGCGAGCAGGTGCTCTACGCCTCGGTGCTGACCGGCTACGTGCTGAGCATCGCCCTGGCCGGCCTGCTTGGCTGGATGCTCGCGCGCAAGGTGATGGAGCCGGTGGTGCGCCTGGCGCGCCAGGTGCGGCATCGCGAACAGTTGCTCGGTCTGGCGCCGCCGTTGGCGCCGGACTACGCCAACGACGAGGTCGGCGAGCTGGCCGCTTCCTTCGACGAGACCCTTGGCCGCCTGCGCGACGCGCTCAAGCGCGAGCAATTGTTCACCAGCGACGTCAGTCATGAGTTGCGTACGCCGTTGATGGTCATCGCCACCTCATGCGAACTGCTGGCCGAAGAACCCAGCCTCGGCCCGCGCGCCCGTGGCCAACTGGAGCGGATGACCAAGGCCACCGAGGAGATGCGCGACCTGGTGCAAACCTTCCTGTTGCTGGCGCGTGCGCAGAAGGGCGAGGAAAGCCTGGCGCCCCACGGTAGCCTGGAGAGCATCGCCGACGACCTGGTCCAGGTCTGGCGCGAACAGGTCGAAGCGCGAGGACTGACCCTGCACTACCGCAACGAAGGCGCCTGCGCCGGCCAGTTCAACGCGCCACTGCTGCGCGCGGTGATGGGCAACCTGTTGCGCAACGCGACCCACTACACCGATGCCGGGAGCATCACGCTGACCCTCGACGAGCATGGTTTCAGCGTCGAGGACACCGGGGCGGGCGTCCCGGAAGAACAACGCGAACGCATTTTCATGCCCTTCGTTCGCGGCAGTTCCAGCTCCGGGCGCGGCGAAGGCCTTGGCCTCGGGCTCTCGCTGGTGAAGCGGATCTGCGCGGCCGAGGGCTGGAGCGTAACCCTCAGCGCGGTGGAGCCGCACGGCTGCCGGTTCGAAGTTTTACTCGATGTTGCTTGACGAAAAATTCACCACCCCTTGACCCGAGCTTGACGGCTGGATTCATACCGTTCGTCTCATGAATCCTGGAGTTCCCGTCATGAACAATCCGCCTGTCGACCTCGACTTTTCTCACAAGTATGATCGCGAGCATGCTGAGGCCTACCTGAAGAAGCATCAGGACGGCCTCGCCCGGAAACTTTCCCACCGGCGCGACGTCCAACTCGCCCGGCACGCGCTGAAGCTCGCGGGGCAGCCCAACCTGGTGCTCGACCTGCCCTGCGGCGCCGGACGCTTCTGGCCGCTGCTGGCGGAAAAGGACAACCGGGTGATCATCGGCGCCGACAATTCCGCGGACATGCTGGCGGTCGCCTGCGCCGGCCAGCCGGACGGTGTGGTGAAACGGGTACGGCCCTTGCAGACTTCCGCTTTCGCCATCGACCTGCCGGACAGCTCGGTGGACAATATCTTCTGCATGCGGCTGCTCCACCACATCGGCGAGGCGGACGATCGACGCGTCCTGCTCCGCGAGTTTCACCGGGTCACGCGGGACAGCGTGATCCTTTCCCTCTGGGTCGATGGCAATTTCAAGGCCTGGAAGCGTAGGCGCATGGAGGCACGGCGGGTAGCGAACGGGGAACAGACCGGCTACCAGAACCGCTTCGTATTACCAGCCGAAACGGTCGAGCGCGAGTTCCGCGACGCCGGCTTCGTCGTCCAGAAGCATCTCGATTTCATCCCGCTGTATCACATGTGGCGGGTCTATATCTTGCGAAAGGAATAACGATGGCTCCCGATCTGGCATCCCTGCAACGTATCTCCGGCGACTCCGCCATCGACCAGTGGTTGCAGGTACCCGGCAGCTGGGTCGAGGAGCCCAACGAGCGCCGCGGCGGGGCGAGCGGCGTGCAGCGGGTGTACACCGGCGATGGACGGCTGCTCTATCGCAAGCAGCAGACCGGCCACGTCTACCGCGACTGGCAGCGCCCTTTCGGCTATCCCACCGCCATGCGCGAGCGCGATGCGCTACGGGCCTTCGAGTCGCTCGGTATACGCGTGCCGCGCCTGATCTATTCCGGCTGCCGCAAGGTCGACGGGCAATGGCAGGCGCTGCTGGTGACCGAAGCCCTGGAGGGTTTCTCCAGCCTCGACGAGTGCTATGCGCGCGGTGACCAGGACCGCTGGGGCGAAGCGAAGCACCAAAGAATTCTGCAACAAATCGGCGCTACCATTGCCCGGATGAATCTCGCCCACTGGCAGCACGGTTGTCTCTATCCGAAGCACATCTTCGTCCGCGTCGAGGGTGAGGCCATCGAAGTAGCGCTGATCGACCTGGAGAAGAGCCGCCGCCGCCTTACGGTGAACAAGGCGTCCCAGCACGACCTGAAGCAGTTGAAGCGCCGTTCGTCGTGGACTGGCGCGCAGTGGCAAGCCTTCATCTATGGTTACCAGACGGCGTTTGGCAGCGCCATCAAAGGGTTGCAGACATGAAATTAGAAATCACTCGAGGTTTGTTGCTGGTCGGCGCTCTCGCCGTGGCTACAGCCGCGGCTGCCGCCTGGCACGAACCCGCGCCGAACGTGGTGCAGATGAGCGGCGGTCATGAGTACTGCCCGACGCCTTCGGCGCTCAAGGCCGAGCGGCCGACGCGCCAGGAGGTCCAGCCGAACAAGGACATCCTGCTGCTGATGTTCGGTCTTTCCCAGGGGGGAGCCAGCCTGTCGCGCTGAGTCTCCTTGTCGAAAAAGCCCCGCCTTGGCGGGGCTTTTTCATGGGCGATGAGATCGTCGGAGGCATGGGCCGAATAAGGACCAGGCCTCATGCGCCACCTTGCCGCGGCGCGCCAGGCTTGCCCTAGGCGACCTGGAACACGTGCTTGAGGTAGTGGATGAAGTCAGGGTCCCGGCATTGCGCCTTGCCGGGCGTATCGGAGATCTTCGCCACCGGATGGCCGTTGCAGGCGCTCATCTTCACCACGATGTTCATCGGCTCGACGCCCGGCAGGTCGCAGGTGAAATGCGTGCCTATGCCGAAGCTGACGTTGATCCGGCCCTGCAGCGCGCGATAGATCTTCAGGGCCCGTGGCAGGTCGAGGCCGTCGGAGAACACCAGGGTCTTGGTCAGCGGGTCGATGCCCAGCTTGAGGTAGTGGGCGATGGTCTTTTCCGCCCACAGCAATGGGTCGCCCGAGTCGTGGCGGAGGCCGTCGAAGAGCTTGGCGAAATAGAGGTCGAAGTCGCGCAGGAAGGCATCGGTGGTGATGCAGTCGGTCAGCGCGATGCCGAGCAGCCCACGGTATTCGCGGACCCAGCAGTCCAACGCGGCACTCTGGCTGTCGATCAGGCGCGGACCGAGCTGCTGGTGGGCCATCAGCCATTCGTGGGCCATGGTGCCGAGGGGCTTGAGGTCGAGCTTGCGTGCCAGGTGGACGTTGCTGGTGCCGACGAAGCAGCCCGGAAAGTCCTCCTTCAGACCGCTCACCACCGCCTCGTGGACCCGATAGGAGAAGCGGCGGCGGGTACCGAAGTCGGCCATCTTGAAGCCGGCCAGTTCCTCGGCGCTGGCCTCCCGGCGCAGCCAATCGAACTTTTCCTGCAGGCGTTCGCGCGCCTGCTCGACGGTGGCGGCCGGGTAGCGGGCGCGGTTGCGCACCTCGCTGATCATCGCCAGCAGCGGCACTTCGAAGAGGATCACGTGCAGCCAGGGACCTTTCAGGCGCAGGAAGAATTCGTCGTTCTCGATGCCGGTCTGCACGTAGCGCGGGTTGAAGCGGAACAACCCGAGGAAGCGGATGAAGTCCGGCGCGAGGAAGGGAATCCGTTCGAGGAAGGCCAGTTGCTCGTCGCTGATCGCCAGGCCCGCCAGGTATTCCAGTTGTTCGCGGATGGCCGGCAGGTACAGGCGCAGGTCTTCCTGGTTGCGGCAGCGGAACTCCCACTCCACCTCGGCGTTGGGATAGTTGTGCAGCACCGCCTGCATCATGGTCAGCTTGTAGAAGTCGGTATCCAGCAGGTTCTGCACGATACGTTCGGAAAAAGCGCTCTCGGCCATGCTCGTCTCACCACTGCGTTTCAGCGGGCAGTCTACTGGAGGCGGCTGCCGGCGGACATAGGATCGCGCCCGGAGGGCTGTGGGATGGGGCGACAGCGCCGGCGGACAGCGCTGTTGTCGCTGTCCGCCGTTTCCGATCAGTGTGCGTTTGCCGCTTGCGTCACGCCTGGCGGGGCATCCGGCCTGGCCACCAGGGTGTAGATGCACGGCAGGACGAACAGGGTGAAGAGGGTGCCCACCGACATGCCGGTCGCGATCACGATGCCGATGTCGAAGCGACTGACCGCCCCGGCGCCGGTGGCGAGGATCAGCGGGATCACCCCGAGCACCATAGCCGCGGTGGTCATCAGTACTGGCCGCAGGCGGATCGCGGCGGCCTGCTCGATGGCCTCGCGACGCCCCAGCCCCTGTTCGTGGCGCAACTGGTTGGCGAACTCGACGATCAGGATGCCGTGTTTGCTGATCAGGCCGATCAGTGTCACCAGGCCGACCTGGGTATAGATGTTCAGGCTCGACACGCCGAGGAACAGCGGTATCAGCGCACCGCAGATCGACAGCGGCACGGTGACCATGATCACCAGCGGATCGCGGAAGCTTTCGAACTGTGCGGCGAGGACCAGGAAGATGATCGCCAGGGCCAGTCCGAAGGTGACCAGCAATGCGCTGCCTTCCTGCACGTATTGCCGGGAAGCGCCGGCGTAGTCGACGGCGAAGCCACGCGGGGCTTCCTCGCGGGCGATCTGCTGAACCGTCTCGATGGCCTCGCCCATGCTGACGATGGGGAAGCCGGAGATGATCGCCGAGTTGAGCTGCTGGAACTGGTTCAGTTGCCGTGGCCGTGCCCGTTCGTGGGTCTCGATCAGGGTCGAGAGGGCGACCAGTTGGCCGTTGTGGCTCTTCACGTAGTAGCTGCCGAGCCAGCCGGGATTGTCGCGATAGGGGCGTTCGACCTGGGCGATGACCTTGTAGCTGCGCCCGTCGATGGTGAAGCGGTTGATCTCGCCCTCGCCGAGCAGGCTGGCCAGCGCCACCCCCAGGTCCTGCATGGAGACGCCCATCTGCGCGGCCTTCTCGCGGTCGATGTCGACCACCAGCTCGGGTTTGTCGAACGCCAGGTCGAGATCGAGGAAGGCGAACTTGCCGGACTCGCTGGCGCGCTGCTTCACCCGTTGCGCCACTTGCAGCAGCGACTCGTAGTCGTTGGCGGTGTTGAGCACGAACTGGAATGGCAGGCCCTCGCCGGTGCCCGGTAGCGACGGCAGGTTGAAGGCGAAGATCTGCACGCCGGGAATCTCGTTGAGCTTCGCCTGCACCGCATGGAGCAATTCCATCTGGCTCTTTTCGCGTTCGTCCCAGGGCTTGAGCAGCATGCCGCCGATGCCGGCCTGGACGCCGTTGTAGCCGTTGATCTGGAACGCCGAGTAATACTCCGGGAAGCTGCGGAAGATGCCTTCGAACTCGGCGGTGTAGCGATTCAGGTAGTCGAGGTTGGCGGTTTGCGGCGAGTTGGTCATGAGGAACACGATGCCCTGGTCCTCTTCCGGCGCCAGCTCCTTCTTGGTGAACATCAGCAGTACCGGGATCAGCGCCAGTACCAGCACGGCGAACACCAGGACCACCGGACGGGTGTCCAGGGTGCCGTGGAGGGCGCGCTGGTAGCGTCGCTTCAGGCCCTCGAAGATCAGGTCGAGGCGATGCGCCAGGCCCGAGGGATTCTCCTCGTGGCGCAACAGGCGCGAGCACATCATCGGCGACAGGGTCAGGGCGACGATCCCGGAAATGATCACCGCGCCGGCCAGGGTGAAGGCGAACTCCTTGAACAGGGCGCCGGTGAGGCCGGTGAGGAAGCCGATCGGCGCGTAGACCGCGGCGAGGGTGATGGTCATGCTGACCACCGGTACAGCGATCTCCCGCGCGCCCTCCAGGGCAGCCTCGAAGGGCGGCTTGCCCTCCTCGATGTGGCGGTGGATGTTTTCCACCACCACGATCGCGTCGTCCACCACCAGGCCGATGGCCAGGACCATCGCCAGCAGGGTCAGCAGGTTGATCGAGTAGCCCATGGCCTGCATGAAGAACAATACGCCGATCATCGACAGCGGAATGGTCACCACCGGGATCAGTACCGAACGGAACGCGCCGAGGAACAGGAACACCACCACGATGACGATCAGCACCGCCTCGCCGAGGGTCTTCACCACTTCATCGATGGAGGCCTGAATGAAGCGCGTGGCGTCGTAGGCGATGGACACCTTGAGGTTGGGCGGCAATTGCTCTTCCAGTTCGGGCATCTTCGCCCGCACTTCCTTGATCACGTCCAGCGGGTTGGCGCTGGGCGTGCCCTTGATGCCGATGTAGACCGAGGGAATCCCATTGAACGAACTGATCGCGTCGTAGCTGGCGGCGCCCAGTTCGACCCGTGCGACATCACCCATCAGCACCCGGCGGTCGCCGTCGGTCTTCACCGGGATGGCGGCGAAGGCCTGGGGCGACTTGAGGTCGGTGGAAGCATTGACGCTGGTGACCACCAACTGGCCCTTCACCTCGCCGGCGGCGGCGAGGAAGTTGTACTGCTGCACCGCCTGGTTGATCTCGCCGGCGGTGACGCCGAACGCGGCCATCTTCACCGGGTCCAGCCACAGGCGCATGGCGAACACCTGGTTGCCGAGGATCTCCGCCTCGGCGATACCGGGCAGGGTCGCCAGCTTGGGCTGGATCACCCGCGACAGGTAGTCGGTGATCTGCGGGTTGTTCATCTGCTCGCTGTAGAAGCTGATGTACATCAGCGCCGAGGCGTCCGCGGCCTCCTTCTGCAGCACCGGGTCCTCGGCGTCCGGCGGCAGCTGGCTCTTCACTTCGTTGGACTTGGCCAGCAGCTCGGTGACCAGGCGATCGGTATTGGCGCCGATCCGCGCGTAGATGGAGATGGTCGAATAGTTCTGCCGGCTCACCGAGGTCATGTAGTCGATGCCTTCGGCGCTGGCCAGGCTCTGCTGCAGCGGCTGGGTGATGTAGCCCTGGATGGTTTCCGCGTTGGCGCCGGCGTAGAGCGTGGTCACCGTGATCAGCGCGTTCTCCATTTGCGGATACTCGCGGATCACCAGCTTGCTGAAGGCCTGCATGCCGAGCAGGACGATCAGCAGGCTGACCACGCTCGCCAGGACCGGACGACGGATGAACGGATCGGTAAAAGCCATGTTTCAGTCCCTTGGCAAGCCTTCCGCCACGGAGCGGGAAGGCGCGCGACTCAGTGCTCTTGCTGGAGGTCCCGCTCGGCGACGATGGCCACCGCGGCGCCGTTGTCGAGCTTCAGTTGCCCGGAAGTCACTACCTGCTCGCCGCCCTCCAGGCCTTCGAGCACCACCGCCAGGCCTTCGCGGCGTTCGCCGATCCTGACGAAGCGGCGCTCGACGACCTGTTGCGGCTGGCCCTTGTCATCCTTCGACACCTGGCCCTGCTCGTCCTTCTTCTGCCCGACGACGTAGATCGAGTCGCCGTAGAGGGTGAAGGTGATCGCCGTCTCCGGCACCACGACGCGTTGTTCCTCGCCAGGCAACATCACCTCGAGGTTGGCGAACATGCCCGGCAGCAGCTTGCCGTCCGGGTTCTCCAGGGCAGCGCGGACCTGCAGGTTGCGGGTCTCGTTGTCGACCTTGGGGTTGATGGCGGCGATCTCGGCGTCGAACACCTGACCGGGGTAGGCGGCGACCCGGACCTTCACCAGCTGGCCGCGGCTGAGCAGGGGGAAGTCCTGCTCGGGCAGGTGGAAATCCAGGAGCAGGGTGGAAAGGTCCTGCAAGGTGGCGATCGGCGTCCCGGGCGAGACGTAGTCGCCGACGTCCACCTGGCGGATGCCGATGGTCCCGGCGAAGGGCGCGAGCACGCGCTTCTTCGCCAGCGCCGCCTTCAGCTCGGCGACGGTGGCGCTGGTCTTGGCCCACTGCGCGGCGAGACGGTCGAATTCGCTTTTCGAGATGGCCTTGCTGCCGATCAGTTCGCGGCCGCGCTGGTACTCGGCCCTGGCCAGGCCGAGATCGGCCTCGGCAGTGCGTAGGGTGGCTTCCTCGACGTCGCTTTCCAGCTGGATCAGCGGTTGGTCCAGCTTCACCTGGTCGCCGGAAAGGAACAGTACGTCGCGTACCGTGCCGGAGACTTCGGCGGTGAGGGTCACGCCCTGGAATGCCTTGAGGCTGCCGATGGCTGGCAGGCGGCTCTGCCAGGGACGCTTTTCGGCCAGGCTGGCGGTCACGCTGATCGGCGGTTTCGGTGCGCTGAAAAGGGCGATCTGCTGACGGATGGAGTAGACCTTGTAGCCGGCGAGAATCGCCACCACGGCGATCACCGCGGCGAGCATGATCAACATGCGGCGGAGCAACATAATCCTGGTCCCTGGTATGCCGAGAGCGCCCCGTTTCGGGGCGAATCCGACACATTACGTGCAGCTTTCAAGGCTTGTCAAAGCACAGGATTGGCGAAAGATTTCAAGCGTGTTGCAGGTCGCTTCCGACTTTCGCGGACCGGTATGGCGAGAGGTTGATGCCGCGCTCTCAGGCCAGGTGCAAGTGGTTGTCCCAGAGGCCGGAAGGCAGCTCCAGCGGTTGCGCGGCGATGCGCTCGCCCTGGCAGTCGTAGAAGCGGCAACGGCCCTGTCCGGACGTGACGACGAAGCCGTTCTTCACCGCGCCCACGCCGGCGCAGTCCGGCAACGGCGCGTCGAGGCGTACGGCACCGCTGTCCAGGTCCCAGATGAAGAAACGGTTGCCGCGCGGGGCGGTCAGGGCCACCAGGCGCAGGTCGTCGTGGATCGCCACGCTGGCGGTGTACTGGGCCATCGCCAGGCGCTGCTCCTCGGCCACCGGGAAGGCTTCGAAGGGACGGCCGGGGCGCTTGATCGCCAGCAGGTCGGCATGTTCGTGGGCATCGCCCATGAACTGCTGGCCGGCGACGATGGTGCCGTCGCGACCGATCGCCAGGTGGCGGACGCTGTTCATCTGCTGCGCCAGGGTTTCCTTGGACAGCAGGTTGCCGTCGCGGCGCATCAGCACCAGGCTGGGCTCCATGGCGTCGAGGTTCATCTCGACCCGGCTTTCCGCCTCGGTGCGAATGCCGCCATTGGCCACTACCAGGGTCTCGCCGTCGGGCATCCAGGAAACCTGGTGCGGCCCGAGGCCGTGGGTGGATATCTCGCCGCTGTGCTGCAGTCGCTCGCCGTCGAAACGGTAGACGCCGAGCACGCCGCGACCGGGATCGGTAGTGTCGTTCTCGGTGGCGTAGAGCCACTCGCCGCTCTGGTGGAACACGCCGTGGCCGTAGAAGTGGCGGTCTTTCTGCGAGACCAGGGTCTGCAGCAGGCAACCGTCGTTCAGGTCGATCAGGTAGCTTTCGGTGCCTGGCCGGCGGGCGACGAACAGCGCCAGCGGCAGGCTCGGGTGCTGGACGATGTCGTGGCAGCGCTGGGCCACGCGGGTGGCGAACTGGCACTTGCCGTCCAGGCGGTAGCCCACCGCGTAATGCTGGCCATCGGCGTCGTCGCGCGCCGACAGCACCAGCGGTTGGCTACCCAGGCGGCTGAAGCTCCAGCCGCCGAAGGACAAGGCGCCGAGCAGCAGGCTGCCCAGGCCGATCACATGACGTCGCAGCATGGTGCCGACCTCAGTCGCCATCGTTGGCGTTGAAGCCCAGTTGCACGCCGAGGGCGCGGGCCAGGTCGCCTTCGTGCAGGCGGTGGACCACGTTCAGGCTGTCATAGAGGGCGTTGAGCTGGTTGCGCCCGTCTTCGCTGGCGAGCAGTTCGGAGAGCGGTTTCTGTTCCAGCGCCGCCAGCTTCGCGTGGCTTTCGGCGTAGGCGGCGTCGATCTTGCCGGCCAGGGCCTTCTGTTCGGCCGGCAGCAGGGTCTTCAGGCCCTTGCCGTCGATACCTTCCCAGAGCGCCTGGGCGCCGCTCAGGCTGGCGTCCAGGCTGGCCAGCGAGGCGTTGCTGCGCCAGGCCTCGGCCTGGTAGGGCTGGGGAATGCCCTTGCTCTGCCGGCCCAGCGGAGTACCGAGTTTCTTCTTCAGCATGTCCAGGGCGGTGACCTGGACCCGCAGCAGCTCGGCGATCGCCTCGTGGGCGTCGGCGTAGCGGTCGTTGGGGAACTTGCTCATCTGGGTGAGCATGCCGCCGTCGTTCTTCCAGCGCGCCAGGATGTCCTGGGCCAGTTGCTGCTGGTGGGTGCCGATGGCTTCCAGCAACGGGCAATAGCGGGCCTTGGTGGCGGCGTCGGCGAGGTCGATCTTGCTGTCGAAGAGGATGTATTCGTAGGCGGAGAGCCCCTGCACCACCACGCTGGCCTTGGCCAGGGCCGCGGCGTCGACCTGCGGGTTGTTCTTCAGCAACTGTTCGACCTGGCGCCCGACCAGGTCCTTCTTGTCCGGCCAGAACTGCACCTGCCAGGCGCGGTTGCCCTCGGCCAGCGGGCCGATCAGCAGCGGTTGCAGCTCGGCCCAGGCCTTCTGCGCGGCGTGGAACGCGTCGCGGGCCTTGGCCAGGTCTTCCTTGCCCTGGCAGTAGGCCAGGGCGCTGCTGGCCAGGGCCTGGTCGGCCTCCACCCAGCGGCTGTAGGTCGGCAGGATCACCTGTTGCGCCAGGGCGGCACTGGTGACGGCCTGCGGGTCTTGCGGCGAGCAGGCGCCGAGGGCGATGGCGAGGCTGGTCAAGAGCAGTCGTGGGCGGAACATGTGGGCTCCTCAGAGTGAATTCAGGAAGGCCAGCAGGGCGCTGCGCTGGTCGGCGTCGAAGCCGAGCACGTGCCGCTTGGCCGCTTCGGCTTCGCCGCCGTGCCAGAGGATCGCCTCCAGCAGATTGCGGGCGCGCCCGTCGTGGAGGAACTGGGTGTGGCCGTTGACCGTTTCGGTCAGGCCGATGCCCCATAGCGGCGGGGTTCGCCAGTCCCGCCCGCTGGCGAGAAATTCCGGGCGATTGTCCGCCAAGCCGTCGCCCATGTCATGCAGCAACAGGTCGGAATAGGGACGAATCCGCTGGTTGGCCAGCTCCGGCTCGCTGGCGTCGGAACCGGTAGTGAAGGCGGGAACGTGGCAGGCCACGCAGTTGGCCTGGGCGAACAGGCGCTTGCCGGCCAGCACCTGCGGGTCGTCCACCTTGCGCCGCGCCGGGACCGCCAGGTTGCGGCTGTAGAACAGCACCTGGGCGAAGATGTTGTCGCTGACTTCCGGCTCGCCGCCGTCGGGCGCCCGGCGGCACTCGACCTGGGCGGCGCTGCAGTCGTCGTGGGGCAGCAGGCTGCTGGTCAGGCCCATGTCGTTGGCGAAGGCGTGCGCGTTCTGCTGCGGGATATCCGGCTGGCCGGCCTTCCAGCCGAAGCGGCCGAGCGCGGTGCGCTGCCGCGCGGCATCCCAGACCTGGTTGGCGCGCCCGCGGATACCGTCGCCGTTGCGGTCGTCCGGATCGGCATTGGCCAGGATCGCCTCATCGGGAATCGCCTCGAGCAGGCCGAGCCCGATCATCGGCGGGGCGACGCGGGCGGAAAACATCGTCTGCGGATGCATCGGCCCATAGCCGAGCTGGCTGATCCGCAGGATCGGCTTGCGCAGTTCGACCTCGGTGCCGTCCTCGAACCTCACCTTCAGCGGCTCGTAGTCCATCCGCACCTTGCCTTCCGGGGCGACGCCGGGAATGCCGACGTCCTGCAACTGGCCGCCGTAGGTCGGCTCGGGAATCACCCCCTGGTGCAACAGGGTCTTGCCGTCCGCAGGGCCGGCCGGGATCGACAGGCGTACCAGCATCGACACCGCGCTGACCGCGTCCGCTCCCGGCGGGTGGCCGCGGCCGTCCTTCACATGGCAGTTCTGGCAGGCGTTGGTATTGAACAGCGGTCCCAGACCGTCGCGCGCGGTGGTGGAGGAAGGGGCGATCACCCAGGGGTTGCGGAAGAAACTGTTGCCCACGCTGAAGTCCAGGCGCCGGCTCGGGGCGAGGTTGGCGGAGGGCAGGGAGAAGGCGTTGCGGTCGCTTTGCAGCACCGTGGTCGCGCCCCCGGACAGGTGTTCGCCGGGCTCGGCGCGCAGCGGTTCGTCGTCGGCGCCGCATCCGCCCAGAAGGAGCGCCGTCAGGAGACAGGCAAGCGGCATGGAAGGTGACGGCAACGACATCGGCGAACATCCCGGGACTGCGTGGAAACAGCCCGCAAGCTTACCAGTTGGGGCTAATCAAAATAAGAGGGATTTGCGTTTGTAAAGGCCCGCGAAGTCCGCTTTCGAGGCCCTGAAACGCAGCGTGCGGCCATGGGCCGCACGCTGTTGGCGCAGGAAGGAATCAGAACTCGTGGTCGGCGTTGTCCGGCTTCAGGTCCTGGATACCCAGCTTGCCAGCGGCCTGCTCGATGGCGCCGGTCTGCTTGACCAGGGCGGCGATGGCGTCGCGGATCTTCTGCTGGCCGTCCTTGTTGTCCGGAGCGATCATCTGGTCGAAGTGCACGCCATCCTTCTCGGCGCTGTCGACGATGGCCTGCAGCTTGGCCTCGGTGTCGGCCAGGTCGGCCTTCAGGGTGTCGTTGGCGGCGGCGTCGGCCTTGGCGACCAGGTCGGCCAGGCTCGGGCCCTTGACCACGCTGCCGTCGATGCGCTTGTACTCGCCGAGGTAGATGTTGCGGATGCTCTTGCCGTTGAAGAACAGGGTGTGGTGGGTGTCGTCGCTGAAGCAGTCGTGCTCGTCTTCGGTGGAGTTGGCCTCCAGCGCGACCTTCATGCGCTCGCCGGCCAGTTCGCCGAGGGACAGGCTGCCCATGCCGAAGAACATCTTGCGCAGGCCGGTATCCACCGGTTCGGCTTCCAGCTTGGCGCGGTAGTTGTCGGCGACGCCGGCTTTCCACTGTCCGGCCATGTATTCGAGGTCGCTGACCAGCAGGTCGGTGACGGCCTTCAGGTAGGCGGCGCGACGGTCGCAATGGCCGCCGGTGCAGTCCTTGCCCTGGGCATAGTCGGTGGCGGGACGGTTGCCGGCGCCCGGACCGGTGCCGTTCAGGTCCTGGCCCCAGAGGAGGAACTCGATGGCGTGGTAGCCGGTGGCGACGTTGGCTTCGGAACCGCCCAGCTCGTTCAGGCTGGCCAGTTTCTCGCCGGTGATTTCCTTGACGTCGATCTTGTCTTCGCCGACCTGGATCTCGGTGTTGGCGACGATGTTGGCGGTGGCGCCAGGGTTGCCCAGGGCGTGCTGGTAGTCCTTGGCGACATAGTCGATCAGGCCTTCGTCCAGCGGCCAGGCGTTAACCTGTCCTTCCCAGTCGTCGATGATCGCGTTGCCGAAGCGGAAGGCTTCGCTCTGGGAGTAGGGGGTACGAGCGGCGAACCAGGCTTCCTTGGCGGCTTTCAGGGTCTCCGCGTCAGGCTTGGCGAGGAACGCGTCGATGGCTTTCTGCAGGTCCTTGGCGGTGCTCAGGGCATCGGCGAAGGTGGCTTCGGCGAGGTCCGCGTAGTTCTTGATCACCGCCTTGGCGGCGGCCTCGTCGACCTTGGCGGCCGGGGCGGCGGCGGGCGCGGCGGGCTGCGTGCTGGCCGCCGGTGTTGCGGGCGCTTCGGCTTTCTTGTCGTCGCCGCAGCCGGCGAGGGAGATGGCGAGGGCCAGCAGACTGGCGGTGGCCAGGGGCATACGAGTCATGGCGGATTCCTTTGCTTTATTGGTGGCGTGCCGAAGCGGCGTGCGCTTGTCGGAAACACCCGCGAGGGCGTTAAAAAACCGCCACATAATGCGAAAGATTTGCATTTTTGAAAAGGGCGCAGCGTGATCGCCGTCGTGCCTGGACATGTCGGGCGCAGCTAGAATGCCAGTATCTTCGTCCGGAGCTCCGTCCATGAGTCTGACCGCTATCGCTTTCTGGGTTGTCCTGCTGCTGCTCGCCGGCTACGCGGTGGTGCTCTACAACGGCCTGGTACGGCTGAAGCACGCCGTGGGCAAGGCCTGGGCCAACATCGACGTGCTCCTCAAGCAGCGCCATGACGAGTTGCCGAAGCTGGTCGAGGCCTGCAAGCAATACATGCAGCACGAGCGCGCCACCCTGGAGCGGGTCATCGCCGCCCGCAACGCCGTCGCCAGCGCCCGCGAGCGCGCCGACGTGAATGCCCTGGGCAAGGCCGAGAGCGGCCTGCGCGCCGGCCTGGGGCAGCTCTTCGCGCTGGCCGAGAACTACCCGCAGCTCAAGGCCAACGAAAGTTTCCAGTTCCTTTCCCAGCGCATCAGCGGCCTGGAGAACGGGATCGCCGATCGCCGCGAGCTGTACAACGAGGCGGTGAACCTGAACAACGTGCGCATCGAGCAATTTCCCGACCTGCTGATCGCTCGTGTCGCTGGCTTCAAGGCCGCCGAGCTGTTGCAGTTCAGCGAGGCGGAGAAGGCCGACGTCGATCTCAAGGCCCTGTTCGGCTGAGATGGACTTCGACCTGCGCTGGCTGTTCATCGCCGCCAGCCTGGGGCTCTGCGCCTGGGCCGGCTGGCAGTTCGTGCACCGCCTTGCCCGGGCGCGCCTGCTCGGCGACGTACCGACCTCGCGGATCCGTTCGGCGGCGCAGGGTTTCGTCGAACTCTACGGGGTGCTCGAGGAGGGCCCGGAAGGCCCGCTGCAGGCTCCCTTGACCGGCAAGCCGTGCCTGTGGTGGCGCTACCGCATCGAAGTCGAGGAAAAGCGCAGTGGCCGCGAGAAGGCCTGGCGCACCGTCGACAAAGGTGCCAGCGAGTCGCCATTCGGCTTGCGCGATGCCACCGATGCCTGCCTGGTCGACCCACGCGGCGCCGAGGTGCGACCCTTGACCCTGCAGCGCTGGGAGGCTTTTCGCGAAGCACCGATCGATACCCTGCGACTGCTGGAGAGCTTCGGCACCCTGGTCGGCGGAGAGCGGCTCTACCGCTACACCGAGGAGCGCCTGCATGCCGGCGAGCCGCTCTATGCGCTGGGCGAATTCCGCAGCAGCGGTGGCGGTCGCCAGGGACTCGATGCCGAACGGGCGCAGGGTGCGGTGATCCGTGAATGGAAGGGCGATTTCCACGGGCTGCTGGCGCGCTTCGACAGCGACGGCAACGGCGAGCTGGACGAGCGCGAATGGAACCGGGTGCGCCTGGCGGCACGGCTGGAGGCCGAGGATCGGCATCGGGCAAGCAGCGCCGCGCCGACCCGCCACCGGCTCGGCAAGCCGGGGGAGGCGCATCCCTTCATTCTCTCCAGCCAGGGCGAGGACGATCTCGCCGTGCAACTGCGCCGCCAGGCGGCGGGGGCCGCGTTGCTCTGCCTGGGCAGCGCGCTATTGGCGGGCTGGCTGTTCAGCCGCCTGTTCTGATCAGGGCCGTTCGCTGCTGGTGGCCTGGCTCAGGCGTCGCGCCTGCTTGAGGTACTGGGTCAGTTCCCTGGCCGGCAGCGGCTTGCTGTACAGGTAGCCCTGACCTTCGTTGCAACCTTCGGCGATGATGTACGCCTCCTGCTCGGCGGTTTCCACGCCCTCGGCGATCACCTGCATGCCCAGGCTCTTGCCGAGCTGGATGATGGCGCGAACGATGGTCGCGTCGTCCTCGTCCTGCAGCAGGTCCTGGACGAAACTCTTGTCGATCTTGATCTTGTCCAGCGGCAGGCTCTTCAGGTAGCTCAGCGAGGAATAGCCGGTGCCGAAATCGTCGATGGCGATCAGCGCGCCGGCGCGGCGCAGGCTGAGGAGGTGCTGGGCGGCAGTGGAGATGTCCTCCATCAGGCCGGTCTCGGTGACTTCCAGCTCCAGGCTGCGCGCCGGCAGGCGGTAGACCTGCAGCAGGTTGCTGACCACCCGTGGCAGGGCGTTGTGGTGGAGCTGCACGGTGGAAAGATTGACCGCCATGCGCAGGTCGTCGAAGCCCTGGTCGTGCCATTCGCGCAACTGCCGGCAGGCCTGGTCGAGCACCCACTCGCCGATGCTGAAGATGCTGCCGTTCTGTTCCGCCAGCGGGATGAACAGGTCCGGCGGGACGAAGCCGTGCAACGGATGTTGCCAGCGCAGCAGCGCCTCGACGCCGACCACGCGGTGGTCGCGGTAGTCCACCTGCGGCTGGTAGACGAGGTGCAGCTCGTGGCGCTGCAGGGCGTCGCGCAGGTCCTTTTCCAGTTCCCGGCGGCGACGCATCTCGCTGTCCACGCTGGCGATGTAGAACTGGTAGCGGTTGCGCGAGCGGGTCTTGGCCAGGGTCATGGTCTGCTCGGCCTTCTGCAGCAGTTTCTCCGTGGTCTCGCCGTCCTCGGGGAACAGGGTGATACCGATGGTGGCGCGCAGGCGCACCTCGTGCTGGTCGATCTCGAACGGCGCTTCCAGGCCGTCGAGGATGCTCTGCGCCAGTTCGGCCGCCTCGTAGGGTTGCTCGATGTCGGCCTGGACCAGGGCGAACTGGTCGCCGCCCAGGCGCGCCAGCGAACCGAGCCGCGCGCTGTGCCCGCGCAGGCGGTCGGCGAGGGCGATCAGCAACTGGTCGCCGAGCTGGTAGGTGTACTGCTCGTTGATCCCCTTGAAATCGTCGAGGCCCAGGCACAGCACTGCTACCCGGCGCTGCTGGCGGCCGGCGCCGTCGAGGATCTGGTCGAGTTGCTGTTGCAGCAACTGGCGGTTCGGCAGGCCGGTGAGGAAGTCGTACTGGGAAATGCGCAGCAGGTTGTCTTCGGCCTCGCGGCGCAGGTGGCTGTTGCTTTCGATCGAGGCGAGCAACTGGTTGGCGGTGGTCACCCAGAGCCCCAGCTCGTTGCGTTCGTGCCCCTTGAGCAGCGGCAACTGGTGCTGGCTGGGGCGGTCGGGATTGATGCTGACCAGGTGCTCGATGATCTTCGACAGCGGCTTGGTCAGCATCCAGTGGTAGACCAGGAACAGCACCAGGCCCATGGCCAGGGCGCGGAGAATGCCGGAGATGAAGATGATTTCCGAAGTGGTGACGAAGTTCTCGCCGTAGGGCGCGGTGTCCAGGGTGATCTTCAGGTCGCCGTAGTATTCGCTATAGGGCGGGCGGCCGATCAGTCGAATGCTGAAGGTGCGTTCCTGGCCGAGGATCGGGTCGGTCAGCCAGCGCGTCGGCAGGTCCAGCAGCGGCCTGGATTTCTCCGCCAGCATCGGCTCGCCGGGATGGCCGATGCTCGCCTGGCGCACCGCCTCGTGCTGGAACAGGCCTTCGAGGACCTGCATCGCCATTTCCCGGTCGAGGCTGTAGACCGCCTGGGTGGAAGGGTCGCGGACCATCGCGAGGATGCGTTGGGCGTCGCTGCTCACCGCCTGCTTGGCCTTGTAGGCGTCGAAGACGATCTGCGCGCAACTGAGCACTACGCCAACGGCCAGCGCCGCCAGTAGCACGACACGCAGCAGCTTGAGCGAGAGGCTGTGTCGGGAGTCCAGTTTCAAGGGGCCTTCCTTGTTCGTCGCCAGGGCGAAAGACAAGCCGGTAGGAAGAGCTTGTTTACCTCAAGAGGCTATCACGAGCGAAGGTCTACCAGTTCCTGAGGGTAGACGATGGCTCCTGGACCGCAGATTAAAACGAAAAAGCCCGGCGAATGCCGGGCTTTTTCGTGGTTCTGATCAGACTCAGGCAGCGAAATTCTTCGCTACGAAGTCCCAGTTGACCAGGTTCCAGAACGCCTCGACGTACTTCGGACGCAGGTTGCGGTAGTCGATGTAGTAGGCGTGTTCCCAGACGTCGCAGGTCAGCAGCGGGGTGTCGCCGCTGGTCAGCGGGTTGCCGGCACCGATGGTGCTGGCCAGGGCCAGGGAGCCGTCGGCCTTCTTCACCAGCCAGCCCCAGCCGGAACCGAAGGTGCCGACGGAAGTCTTGGTGAACTCTTCCTTGAACTTGTCGAAGGAGCCGAAGGCGGCGTTGATGGCGTCGGCCAGGGCGCCGGTGGGCTGGCCACCGCCGTTCGGGCTCAGGCAGTTCCAGTAGAAGGTGTGGTTCCACACCTGGGCGGCGTTGTTGAAGATGCCGCCGGAGGAGCTCTTGACGATCTCTTCGAGGCTCTTGCCTTCGAACTCGGTACCCGGGATCAGGTTGTTCAGGTTCACCACGTAGGTGTTGTGGTGCTTGTCGTGGTGGTATTCCAGGGTTTCTGCGGAAATGTGCGGCTCAAGGGCGTTCTTTTCGTAAGGCAGCGGCGGCAATTCGAAAGCCATGGTGTCTCTCCTATTCTTCCTCAGGTCAGGACTGGCGCGGCTAGCGCGCGACCGGTTCACGGGGCCGGTCCGATGCCTGTCCGGGAGCCCGTCCTGGATCCCCGGGGGGACGTTCGGCGGAGCGCTCCGGAAAGGGCGCCGGGTGCGACTCGGAGCCTAGGCTCCCAGTGCCGCGAACTCCGGATCATAGCACCCGTGTCGGGGCATATCCACGCAGCAACTGTAGGGGCAAAGGCCGGCGGCGGCGCGCTGCGACGGGCTTCTGCAAGCTCGCCGGCGAACACCGCCACATTCTCTCTGGACTGCCTGGCGGCGCGAGGGTTCGCTCGGGAAGACAGAAACCGCGTTATCCCCGGAACAGCAGTTGCGCGGCCATGCCCAGCATCATGGCCGCCACCATCAGGTCGAGCAGGCGCCAGGTGGCCGGGCGCGCCAGCCAGGGGGCCAGCCATGCCGCGCCGAGGGCGAGGGCGAAGAACCACATCAGCGAGGCGCTGGCCGCGCCGAGGGCATAGGCGCCCGGCGCGGCCTGCTGGGCGCCGAGCGAACCGATAAGAAGTACGGTATCGAGATAGACGTGGGGGTTGAGCAGGGTGACCGCCAGTGCCGCCAGAAGCACCGCCTTGCGCGAGCGTGGCCCGGTTTCCGCGGCGTTGCCGAGGGCGTCCGGGCGCAACGCGCGAAGCAGCGCCTTGAGCCCGTACCAGGTCAGGAAGGCGATCCCGCCCCAGCGGGCGATGGCCAGCAGCGTCGGGTTTTCCAGCAGCAGCTTGGCCAGGCCGAACACGCCGAGGCTGACCAGCACCGCGTCGCAGAACACGCAGAGCGCGGCTACCGAGAGGTGATGCTCGCGGCGCAGGCTCTGCGCGAGGACGAAGGCATTCTGCGCGCCGATGGCGATGATCAGGCCGGCAGCCACCAGGATGCCGTTGAGATAGCTCTGCCACATGTCAGTGTGCCTCCGCCGCCAGCCGCTGGAGCACGGCGAGGGCGCGCCGGCCCTCGTCGCGGGCGACGAACAGGTGGTCGTGGAAATAGCCGGCCATCACGTTGCAACTGATCCCGGCTTCGGCCAGCGCCGTGGCGAAGGCGGCGGTCAGGCCCACCGCCGCCAACGAGGAGTGCACCGTCAGGGTGATCCAGGCCGCCACGTATTCGTAGGGCAGGCCCAGGCGTTCGGCCTGCCGGCGTTCGAGCACCAGGGTCAGGCCCTCGCGCTCGCGGAAGCTGGCGAGCGGCTCGGCGCCGTTCGGCAGCGCGCCAGCGGCGCAGGTACAGAACACATAGTCGCCGGGATTGAGTTCGGGAGTGAGCGTGCGCAGCAGGGGGCGCAGCGAGGTTTCGCCAGCCATGGTCGGTCCGCGTCGGGTGGATCGGAAAAGTGCTGGCGAGTGTGGCCGCGGGCGGTTTATAAGGAAAACGAATCCTGCTGATCTCTCATTAGGAAAACTGATTTTGTTCGACTACAAGTTGCTCGCCGCGCTGGCCGCAGTGGTGGAGCAGGGCGGTTTCGAGCGCGCCGCACAGGCGCTGGGGCTGTCGCAGTCGGCGGTATCGCAGCGGATCAAGCTGCTCGAGGCGCGGGTCGGCCAGCCGGTCCTGGTGCGCGAGACGCCGCCGCATCCCACCGATCTCGGGCGCCGCCTGCTCAACCATGTGCAGCAGGTGCGGCTGCTGGAGGGCGACCTGCAGCGCTGGGTGCCGAACCTGGATGAAGGCGGTGCCCCGGAACGCCTGCGCATCGCTCTCAACGCCGATAGCCTGGCGACCTGGTGGGCCGCCGCGGTGGGCGATTTCTGCGCCGAGCGGCGGGTGCTGCTGGACCTTGTGGTGGAGGACCAGGAGGTCGGGCTCAAGCGCATGCGCGCGGGCGAAGTGGCGGGCTGCGTCTGCGGTAGCGCGCGGCCGGTGGCCGGCGCGCGTTCGCTGCTGCTCGGAGCCATGCGTTATCGCGGCCTGGCCAGCCCGGATTTCATTGCCCGGCACTTTCCCCGCGGGGTCGAGGCGGCCGCCCTGGCCGGCGTGCCGGCGATCGTGTTCGGCCCGGACGACCTGCTGCAACACCGCTTTCTCAAGGACCTCGGCGTCGAGGGCGGTTTCATCCACCACCTCTGCCCGTCCTCGGAAGGTTTCGTCCGCCTCACCGCCGGCGGTCTCGGCTGGGGCCTGGTGCCGGAGCGCCAGGTGCAAGGCGAGCTGGCGCGCGGCGAACTGGTCGAGCTGCTGCCCGGCCAGGTCATCGACGTACCGTTGTACTGGCACTACTGGCGCAACGGCGGCGAACTGCTCGCGTCGCTCACCGAGCACCTGCTCGCCCGCGCCGGCGACGGCTTGGTGCGGGTGTCAGGCTGATCAGCCGATGACGGTGATTCGTCCGGAGCCGGGCAACGATTCGACGCAGCGCGCGCCGAGCAACCGCGATGGCGTGAAGTAGCCGCCGGGACCCTGGTAGTCCAGCAGGTGGCGCACTGCCAGGAGCACGCCGTGCAGGGTCAGGTCGTACACGTTGGCCGTCTCCAGGCGCGCCGTGCGGCGTTCGCCGCGGGCGTTGCGCGCCTCGCCCCAGACCCAGGTGCGCAGGCGCTCGCGGGCCGCCTGGTCGGGGCCGGCGATGCGTTTGTCGACCTGCCCCTTGAGCCAGTCCTGGACCCGTTGCCGACCGAGCAGCGGACGCAGCGGGTCGATCAGGCGCATGCCCAGGGCCAGCAGCGGCGGCGCCGGCAGGTAGACCTCGATGTCCGGGATGCCGGTGCTGTAGTAGGCGGTGGCCACGTCGCCCCAGGGAATCGTCACGGCGTGCCGCAGGCCGCGGCCGAAATCGATGTCGCGGCGCTTGTAGCCCAGCGGCACGTCGCGCAGGCGGCCATTCTCGCGGATCTTGCCGCCGAACTTGAGGCCTTCGACGCTGGTCTTCGCGGTTCCCGTCGAAAGCCCGCTGCCGGTGTCGAAGCCCAGCGCCAGCCGTTGCGCGTCCGGCAGCGCCTCCTTCAGGCAGGCAGCCAGGCAATCGGTGGGGATCACATCGAAGCCGACGCCCGGGCAGACCACGATGCCGGCCTCGCGGGCCTCGGCGTCGCCGGCGTGGGCCTGCTCGAACACCGCGATCTCTCCAGTGATATCCACGTAGTGGGTGCCGGCGGCGCGGCAGGCGGCGATCATCGGCGTGCTGGTGGCAGAGAACGGACCGGCGCAATGGGCCACCACCTTCACCTGGTCCAGGGCTTCGCGGCAGGCCTGCGGATCCCCCAGGTCGAAGACCCGGCACTCCAGCCCGAGCTGGCTGCCGAGCGCGTGCAGGGCGGCCGGGTTGCGTCCGCCGAGGAGCGGCGTCAGGCCCTCGCGCTGCGCCTGTTCAGCGACCAGCCGGCCGGTGTAGCCGTTGGCGCCATAGATCATCCAGTGACTGGCCATGGTGCGTCTCCCAGCGTGCAGGTGGCTTTCAGGTTAGACCTTGTAGCGCGCAGCGCCGCTTCTGTCGCCCAACGCAAGTCGTGCCGGCGGCCCGCAAGGTCGTTGTTCTGGCATGCTGTGCCAGTGGTGGCGCGGCTCCGGGTTGCTAGAGTCGCGGCACAAGAAGAACAACGGGAGAAACGCAATGCGGATTCTGGTAACGGGGGCGACGGGCTTCATCGGCGGGCGTTTCGCTCGCTTCGCCCTGGAGCAGGGCCTGTCGGTACGGGTCAGCGGTCGTCGTGCGGACGCGGTGGAACATCTGGTGGCGCGGGGCGCCGAGTTCGTTCCCGGCGACCTCGCCGACCCGGCGCTGGTCCTGCGCCTCTGCGAGGATGTCGAGGCGGTGGTGCATTGTGCCGGCGCGGTCGGAGTCTGGGGGCCGCGCGAACGCTTCCTGGCGGCCAACGTCGGGCTTGCCGAGAGCGTCGTCGAGGCCTGCATGCGGCAAAAGGTGCGGCGCCTGGTGCATCTGTCGTCGCCGTCGATCTATTTCGACGGGCGCGACCACCTGGACCTGAACGAAGAGTACGTACCCCGGCGTTTTTCCGACCATTACGGGGCGACCAAGTACCAGGCCGAGCAACTGGTGCTCAGCGCTCGCGACCTGGGCCTGGAAGTGTTGGCGCTGCGTCCGCGCTTCGTGGTCGGCGCCGGCGACACCAGCATCTTCCCGCGAATGATCCAGGCCCACCGCAAGGGACGCCTGCGGATCCTCGGCAACGGCCTGAACCGGGTCGACTTCACCAGCGTGCACAATCTCAACGACGCGCTGTTCAGTTGCCTGCTGGCCGGCGAGCCGGCGCTGGGCAAGGTCTACAACATCAGCAACGGGCAGCCGGTACCGTTCTGGGATGCGGTCAACTACGTGATGCGCCAGCTCGACCTGCCGCCGGTCGGCGGTCACCTGCCGTATGCCGTCGGCTATGGCCTGGCGGCGCTCAACGAAGGCGTCTGCCGGATCCTGCCGGGGCGCCCGGAGCCGGTGCTGTTCCGCCTGGGCATGGCGGTGATGGCGAAGAACTTCACCCTGGACATCAACCGCGCCCGCGAATACCTCGACTACGACCCGCGGGTCAGCCTGTGGACCGCGCTCGACGAGTTCTGCGCCTGGTGGCGCGCCCAGGGACTCTGATCAGCCGCGCAACGGGCCGGCGTATTGTCGGCTCGGCGCCTGCGCGGGCAACAGGGAAGGTTCCGCCGGCGGCAGCGCGACCCCGCTGAGCCTGCCGAGGCGCTGTCCCAGCTCCCGCGTCGTCGCATCGCCGGAGCGGGCGCAGGCCGCCTGCATCGCGGCGATCGCATCGCGTTGCTGGAAGTGGATATCCAGCGCCTGTTCCTCGCGCAGGCGTCGGCGCACGGCGCGCATGCAATCCAGCAAGGATTTGTTCAACTCCATGCATCCTCCGGCTCTCGAATCTGCCCGGCAATGCCCAGGCAAGCGACGTGCCATGCGGGCCGCGGACCAGCGCCGGCGTGCGGGGCGGGGAACCGCTGGCGGCCTGCGGCGGTCTGTGCCGGACAACGTTCGCTCCGTCTTGGGGCGCACGGCTTCGCGGTGGAGCGCCCCGGTCCGGCAATTTGCTTCGAGCAGACGCTGAAGGGGCGGGGCCGAACCGATATAATGCGCCATTCGGCCCTTTCTCCAGGCCTCCGGCAGGATGCCGTTCCCCTTCACAGGTTTTCACCATGCGTAACGATGCTTTCGACGAACTCGACGATGTGCCCAGCCTGACCACCGATGCTGCCGACCGTGATGAATTCGGCCACCACCCGCGGCACGTCTACGAACCGGAGCAGCGCCGGGTCGTCGACACCAAGGAGCGCCGTCCGGCCTCTACCGGCCCGCTCTGGGCCCTGCTCGGGGCGATGCTGATCGCCCTCGCCGGGGTGGGTTGGTGGAGCCACCAGCAAATCAGCCTGATGGAACAGCAGTTGGTGGCGACCCAGGAAAGCTTCGTAAGGATCAGCGAGGAAGCCGCCGGGCGCCTCGACGACATTCGCGGCAAGGTGGTCGCCAGCGAGTCCAGCGTCACCAGCGAACGCGAGGCTCTGCGCCTGCAGGTCAAGCAACTGCAGGAGAAACTCGGCAGCCAGGAACGCCAGCAGGCCGATGTGAGCAACCAGTTCGGCGGCCAGGGCAAACGCCTCGACCAACTGGCCAGCGATCTCAAGGCCCAGCAGGAAAGCGCGGCGCAACTGGTCGCGCAACTGGACGGCAAGCTGCAGACACTGGCCGCCGAACAGGAGAAGCTGAAAGCCCTGCAGGTCGAACTGGGCAAGACCAACGAGCAACTCAAGGCCCTCGGCGGCGATGTCGCGGCGCTGAAGAAGCAGGGCAACCCGAGCCAGACGATCAAGGGTATCCAGGATGACCTGCTGGTATTGCGCAGCCAGCTCGACAACCGCCCGGCCCAGGGCGGCAATACCGCCGAGTTCGACGCCTTCCGCACCCAGGTGATGCGCAACATCAACACCCTCCAGGCCCAGGTGCAGAACCTGCAGCAGCAGCTCAATACCCGCTGACCCCTTGCGCCGCCAGCCGCCCGTCGCACCGGGCGCTGGCGGCGACAGTTCGCCGCGCCCGGCGAAAATCCCCGCTTCCATTGCTCTGGATCAGCGAATCCGCTGCTCCTCCACTCCGATACTGCGTCCTTAAGCGAGCCTTAAGTGAGAGTCGTTTAGATTCTCGGTCACCGGCCAGGGAGGCCATTGGTCCCTTCCTCTGCCTGGAATCCGCCATGAGCGCATTGCAACCGTCCCGTTCCTACCGCATCACCGGTTATTCCCCCGCCATCAGCAACGGCTATCGCCAACGCCTGTTCTCCATGGGGCTTCTGCCCGGCGCGGCGCTGCGCGTGGTGCGCATCGCCCCGCTGGGCGACCCGATCCAGGTCGAGACCCGCCAGACCAGCCTGGCGCTGCGGCGCAAGGACCTCGCCCTGCTGACCCTCGTCCCGCTCGACTGACCCCGCCCGGAATCCCCATGACCGCATTGACCCTCGGCCTGATCGGCAATCCCAACTCCGGCAAGACCACCCTGTTCAACCAGCTCACCGGCTCGCGCCAGCGGGTCGGCAACTGGGCCGGCGTCACCGTGGAGCGCAAGGAGGGTGCGTTCCATACCGTCCGTCACGCGGTACGCCTGGTCGACCTGCCCGGCACCTATTCGTTGACCAGCGTTTCCGCCCAGGCCTCGCTGGACGAGCAGATCGCCTGCCGCTACATCGCCAGCGGCGAAGTGGACGTGCTGGTCAACGTGGTGGATGCGGCGAACCTGGAGCGCAACCTGTACCTCACGGTGCAACTGCGGGAGATGGGCATCCCCTGCATCGTCGCGCTGAACATGCTCGACATCGCCCGTAGCCAGCGTATCCGCATCGATATCGACGGTCTGGCGCGGCGTCTCGGTTGCCCGGTGGTGCCGCTGGTGTCTACCCGCGCCGATGGCATCGACGAGCTGAAGGCGGCCATCGACGAGTTGCAGGTCCCGCAGGCGGCGCTGGCGGTGGACTACCCGCCGGCCATCCAGGCGCAGGTCAGCTACCTCCTGGAAACGCGCGCTCCGGCGGCCTCGGCCATCGAGCCGCGCTGGCTGGCGTTACAGGCGCTGGAAGGCGACATCTTCAACGGCCCGGCGCTGGGCTTGCCACCCGCCACCCTGGAACAGGCGCGCCAGGGCTGCGGCGAGGAGCCCGAGCTGGCGATCGTCGATGCGCGCTACCGACTGATCGGCGAGATCTGTGCGGCGGTCTGCGACCACCAGCAGGCTCAGCCGCACCGGCTGACCCAATGGCTCGACCGGGTCGTCCTGAATCGCTGGCTGGGTCTGCCGATCTTCCTGCTGGTGATGTACCTGATGTTCTTCTTCGCCATCAACATCGGCGGGGCGCTACAGCCGATCTTCGACAAGGGCTCGTCGGCGATCTTCATCGACGGCATCCAGTGGCTGGGTATCCGCTTCGGCCTGCCCGATTGGCTCACGGTGTTCCTCGCCCAGGGCATCGGTGGCGGGGTCAACACGGTGTTGCCGCTGGTGCCGCAGATCGGCTTGATGTACCTGTTCCTCTCGCTGCTCGAGGATTCCGGCTACATGGCACGCGCGGCCTTCGTCATGGACCGCCTGATGCAGGCGCTGGGCCTGCCGGGCAAGTCGTTCGTGCCGCTGATCGTCGGTTTCGGCTGCAACGTACCGTCGATCATGGGCGCGCGGACCCTGGACGCGCAGCGCGAGCGGCTGATTACCATCATGATGGCGCCGTTCATGTCCTGCGGCGCGCGCCTGGCGATTTTCGCCGTATTCGCCGGGGCCTTCTTCGGCCAGGGCGGCGCGCTGGTGATCTTCTCCCTGTACCTGCTCGGCATCGTCGTGGCGATCCTCACCGGGCTGTTGCTCAAGCACACTTTGATGCGCGGCGAGGCCTCGCCGTTCGTCATGGAACTGCCGCTGTACCATGTGCCACACCTTAAGAGCCTGCTGCTGCAGACCTGGTCGCGCCTGCGCGGCTTCGTGGTGCGGGCCGGCAAGGTGATCATCCTGGTCAGCCTGGTGATCGGCGGCCTGAACAGCATCACCCTCGACGGCAAGCCGGTGCAGGGCGACATCGGCCATTCCGCGCTGGCCAGCGTCAGCCAGCGTCTCACTCCGCTGCTGGCGCCGCTCGGGGTGCAGCCGGACAACTGGCAGGCCACCGTCGGCCTGGTCACCGGGGCGATGGCCAAGGAAGTGGTGGTCGGCACCCTGAACACCCTCTACACCGCCGAGCAGATCCAGGGCGAGGCCTTCGACTACGAAGGCTACGACCTGCCCGGGCAACTGCGCGACGCCCTGGTCGAAACCTGGGACGGCCTGGTCGATACCTTCAGCCTCAGCGTGCTGGCCAACCCGGTGGAGGCGAGCATGGCCGACGGCGACATGGAGACCGGCTCGATGGGCACCATGGCGAGCAAGTTCGGCAGCCCCATCGCGGCCTACAGCTATCTGGTCTTCGTCCTGCTCTACGTGCCCTGCGTGACCGCCATGGGCGCGATCGCTCGGGAAAGCAGCAAGGGCTGGATGGCTTTCTCGGTGCTCTGGGGGCTGAACGTCGCCTACTCGCTGGCGACCCTCTGCTACCAGGTCGCCACCTTCGCCGCGCACCCCGAGCGTAGCGTCCTGACCATCGCCGTGGTGCTGCTCTTCAACCTGATCCTGATGACCTGCCTGCGTCTGTTCGGCCGTGAGCAGGTACTGCAACTGCCAGGCCGAATGGCCGATGCCCCGAGCGGGCAGGGAGGATGTCACTGATGGCGACACTCATGCAGATCCGCGCCGCCCTGGAAGACGGCCAGGCGCGTGGGCTGAAACAGCTCAGCCGCCAGGTGGACGCGCCGCCGGCGCTGGTGGAGGCGATCCTGGAGCGGCTGATCGCGCTCGGCAAGGTCGAGCGGGTGGCTGCGCAAAGCTCGGGCGGTTGCGGCGGCGGTTGCAAGGGCTGCGCCCAGCGCGATCCGTGCGCGGAGCCGGAGCCGTATTTCCGCCTGCGCTAGACGGGCAAAGCACAGAGCCCGCCACGGCAAGCGTGGCGGGCTCTGTCCTGGCTGGCGCGATCAGGCCAGGGTCGGATAGTCCAGGTAGCCTTCGGTGCCGCCGGTATAGAAGGTCTCCGGGCGCGGCGGGTTCAGTTCGGCGCCCTGGCGCAGGCGTTCGACCAGGTCCGGGTTGGCGATGAAGGGGACGCCGAAGGCCACCGCATCGGCGTCGCCCTTGGCCAGGATGGCGTTGGCGCTGTCGAGGGTGAACTTCTCGTTGGCGATGTAGGGTCCGCCGAAGGCTTTCTTCAGGGCTACGCCGATGCTGTCGTCGGCCTGCGCTTCGCGGGCGCAGATGAAGGCGATGCCGCGCTTGCCCAGCTCACGGGCGACATGGCTGAAGGTTTCCAGGCGGTTGGAATCGCCCATGTCGTGGGAGTCGGCACGCGGCGCCAGGTGTACGCCGACGCGCTGGGCGCCCCATACGGAGATCGCTGCGTCGGTGACTTCCAGCAGCAGGCGCGCGCGGTTCTCGATGGAGCCGCCGTAGCGGTCGGTGCGCTTGTTGGTGCTGTCCTGGAGGAACTGGTCGAGCAGGTAGCCGTTGGCGCCGTGGATCTCCACGCCGTCGAAGCCGGCGGCCTTGGCCCGCTCGGCGCCCTGGCGGTAGGCCTCGACGATGTCGGCGATCTCCTCGGTGTCCAGCGCGCGCGGGGTGACGTAGGGACGCTTCGGGCGCACCAGGCTGACGTGCCCCTCGGCGGCGATGGCGCTCGGCGCCACCGGCAGCTCGCCATTCAGGTAGAGCGGATCGGAAATCCGCCCGACGTGCCAGAGTTGCAGGAAGATGCGCCCGCCGGCGGCGTGCACCGCCTTGGTCACGTTGCTCCAGCCACGGACCTGGTCATCGGACCAGATGCCGGGGGTGTCGGGGTAGCCCACGCCCATCGGCGTGACCGCGGTGGCCTCGCTGAGGATCAGGCCTGCATCGGCGCGCTGGGCGTAGTACTCGGCCATCAGGGCGTTGGGCACGCGGCCTTCATCGGCGCGGCAGCGGGTCAGCGGCGCCATGACGATGCGGTTGGGCAGCTCGAGGTCGCCGAGCACGATGGGATCGAACAGAGTAGCCATGGAACATCCTCCACTAGGGAATAGACGGACAGGGGATCAATCGAGGACCGGCTGCGCCTGGGCGCGGCCGTTTCCGGAAAAGGCGATCAGGGTGGCCAGTAGCGCCAGCGCGGCCAGCGCGGCGGCGGCCAGCGGCACGCGGGTCAGGCCCAGGCCGTGGTCGATGACGCTGCCGCCGACCCAGGCGCCGAGCGCGTTGCCGACGTTGAAGGCGCCGATGTTCAGGGTCGCCACCAGGTTCGGCGCGGCATGCCCGACGCGGACCACGTTGACCTGCAGCGCGGGCACCGCGGCGAAGGCGGCGGCGGCCCAGAAGAACAGGGTGATTTCCGCCGGCAGCAGGGCCTGGCTGGTCCAGCTGAACAGCGCCGAGACCAGCGCCATGGCGGCGAACACCGCGGCCATGGTGGTGCCCAGGCGCCAGTCGGCGAGGCGGCCGCCGATCACGTTGCCGACGGTCAGGCCGACGCCGATCAGCAGCAGGGTCCAGGTCACGCCGCGCGGGCTGACCCCGGTGACTTCGCCGAGCAGCGGCGCGACGTAGGTGAACAGGGCGAACATCGAGGCGGCGAACAGCACGGTGGTGCCCAGGGCCAGCCACAGCGACGGGTTCTTCAGCGCGGACATTTCCTGGCGCAGGTCGACCTTCTCTTCCTCGCGGTCGTTTGGCAGCACCCTGGCCAGGCCGACGAAGGCGACCACGCCGATCAGGGTCACCACCCAGAAGGTCGCGCGCCAGCCGGCTTCCTGGCCGAGCGCGGTACCCAGCGGCACGCCGAGCACGTTGGCCAGGGTCAGGCCGGTGAACATCAGGGCCACGGCGGAAGCGCGGCGGTTCGGCGCCACCAGGCTGGCGGCGACCACCGAGCCGATGCCGAAGAAGGCGCCATGGCAGAGCGCGGTGACGATCCGCGCCAGCATCAGCAGGCCGTAGTTGGCGGCCACCGCGCAGAGCAGGTTGCCGACGATGAAGATGCCCATCAGCGCGAGCAGGGCTTTCTTGCGTTCCAGGCGGGCGGTGGCCATGGCCATCAACGGGGCGCCGAAGGCCACGGCGAAGGCGTAGCCGCTGATCAGCCAGCCGGCGCTGGGAATGGATACCCGCAGGTCGCCGGCGACCTGCGGCAGCAGGCCCATGATGACGAATTCGGTGGTACCGATGGCAAAGGCGGATAAAGCGAGGACGAGAAGAGACGCCGGCATCGGTCGAGCTCCTGGACTGCGAGGTGGTGGGGTGGAAGCGAGTGCTGCTTACAGCTCGTCGCCGAGTTGGTCGAGGAAGGCCTGGATGGTCTCCTCGTTGCGCTTGAAGAAGTTCCACTGGCCGACCCGGCGGCTGGTCACCAGACCGGCGCGTTGCAGGGTGGCGAGGTGTACCGATACGGTGGACTGGGAGAGACCGGTACGCTGGTCGAACTTGCCGGCGCAGACGCCGATCTCGAACGGGTGGTCCTGCTCGACGAAGTACTTCTCCGGTTCCTTCAGCCAGCGCAGCATGTCGCGTCGCACCGGGTGGGAGAGAGCCTTGATGATTTCGTCGATGTCCAGTGGCATGGCGGTGGTCCGTTGGCCGTCCATATCGGGTTGGGACGAACTATATATCGGTGTGGGACGATATGGGGATCGATTGCGACGATAGTCGCTATCGACAGGGCTGATGACGATGATCGAAACGACGGTTCCGTCCCTGGGGTAAGCTAGCCCGCATGAACTACCTCGCGCATCTCCACCTCGGCGGCCCGCAACCGGCCCAACTGCTCGGCAGCCTGTACGGCGACTTCGTCAAGGGCCGCCTGCAGGGACAATGGCCGGACGAGATCGAGCGGGCCATCCAGTTGCACCGGCGCATCGACGCCTTCACCGACAGCCATCCACTGGTGCATGCGGCCAAGCGGCGCTTCCCGCTGGAGCGCCGGCGTTTCGCCGGCGTCCTGCTGGACGTGTTCTTCGACCACTGCCTGGCGCGCGACTGGAACGACTACGCCGACGAACCGCTGCCGCAGTTCGTCGAGCGGGTCTACGGCACCCTGCGCACCGCCTCGCCGCTGCCGGAGCGCCTGGCGCGCATCGCGCCGCGGATGGCGGCCCAGGACTGGTTGGGCAGCTACCGCGAGTTCGCGGTCTTGCGCGAAGTGCTGGGCGGTATGTCGCGGAGGCTGTCGCGACCGCACCTGCTGGACGGCTCCTGGGAAGAACTGGCCCAGCGCTACGATGACCTGAGCGCGGATTTCCGCGCCTTCTACCCGCAACTCCAGGCTTTCGCCCTGAGCCAGCGCTGAGCCTGGCGCAGCGGCCATTGGCCCGGCCGGCGGAATCACCTATCAATTGTTTCAGTCCGAAGCATCCGCTTGATGCACATCAACCGGCAGCGGTCGCGTCGATCGTTCAATGGGGCCGACGTTCAACGCTCTGCCAATGGAGGTGGAAGATGAAACGAATCCTGGTGGCGACCGACCTGTCCTCGCGTTCCGAGCTGGCGGTCATGCGCGCCGCGGCGCTGGCCAAGGCGAGGAATGCCGAACTGACCGTGCTGAACGTGCTCGACGACGACCAGCCGCCGGTGCTGATCGCGCCGCAACGGCTGGCCATCGCCAACCTGCTGGAAGTGAACGGACAGGCCCTGAAGGAGCGCCTCGGCGTCGAGTCCAAGGCGATCGTGCGGGTCGGCGATCCGGTGGTGGTGATCAACGCGGTGGCCGAGGAGATCGGCGCCGACCTGCTGGTGATGGGCGCGCACCGGCACACGCCGCTGCGCGACCTGTTCATCGGCACCACCCTGGAGCGGGTGGTACGCAATGCGAAGATCCCGGTGCTGCGCGCGGCCGGTGCGCCGGAAGAGGAGTACCGCCGGGTGCTGCTGGCGCTGGACTTCTCGCCGACCTCGACGCGCGCGGTGCAGATGGCCGGCCAGCTCGGCTTCCTCGACGCCGCCAGCCTCACCGCGCTGCATGCCTTCGAGCCGTTCGCCAAAGGCATGATGCGTTATTCGGGGATCAAGGAAGACCGCGTCGAGCATTACGTCGACCAGGAGGAACTCAAGGCCAACGTCGAGCTGCGCGACTACGTCGCCGGCCTGGGGCTGGGCCGCGAGGACATCCAGTTGCGCGTCGGCGAAGGCTTGCCGATCAACGTGATCATGACCGAGGTACGCCGCCAGGCGCCGCAGTTGACGGTGCTCGGCACCCAGGGCCTGACCGGCTTCCGCCGCGCGCTGATCGGCAGCGTGGCCGAGGCGGCCCTCGGCGACCTACCGTGCGACGTGCTGGCGGTGCCGCCCAAGCGCGACTAGGCGGCGCGCCGGGTTTGCGTAGTGGCGGCAGTGCCGAACAGCGCCAGGCGCACCGCCTGCTGGGCCTGGCGGGCCAGTTCGGCGCGGTCCAGGCCCTGGCTGGGGATTGGTTCCAGCAGCTGGATATGCACGCTGCCGCGCTCGCCGCGCAGCAGGCGGCCGAGGTGGCTGAGCAAGTCGTCGTCGCCGATGAACGGCGCCTGCGCATCAGGCACGCCGTCGCGGCGGTAGCTGATCGCCACCGGCTGCACCGCCACGCCGGCTTCCAGGGCGCTGGCCATCAGGCGACCGTGGAAGGTGCGCAGGCTTTCGCCGTTGGTGGTGGTGCCTTCCGGGAAGATCAGCAGGTTGCGCCCACGGTGCAGTTGTTCGGCCAAGCGCTGGTTGATCAGCCGGCTGTCGCCCGAGCCGCGGCGGATGAACAGGGTGCCGGCCTTTTCCGCCAGCCAGCCGGCCAGCGGCCAGGCACGCACCTCGGCCTTGGACAGGAAGGTCAGCGGCGCCAGGGCGCCGAGCAGCGGGATATCGGTCCAGGACACATGGTTGGCTACCCACAGCATGGGTTGCCGGGGCGCTTCGCCGCTGACCCTGACCTCGAAGGGCAGGGCCGCGCAGAGGCGCGCCAGCCACCAGCGGGTCAGGCGCTGGCGCAGCGGCGTGACGTCGGCGCCGGGCAGCCGCTCGCGCAGGCTGACCCAAGCGGCCAGGCCCAGTCCGAGCGCGACCAGCCCGAGCAGGCGTGCGCTGCGCAGCAGCAGGCGCAGCCGCGCCATCAGACCGCTGCCTTGAAGTGGCGGGCGTAGCGCGGGCAGAGTTCGTCGCGCTTGAGCAGGATGAACACGTCGGCGACCTGGAAATCCGGGTCCCAGCAAGGCTCGCCGCAGATCTTGGCGCCCAGGCGCATGTAGGCCTTGAGCAGCGGCGGCAGCTCGGCGGTGAGGTTTTCCGGGACGTCCAGCGGCGGCAGCGGGTTCTTCGGCTCGGCCTGCAGGTAGTCGGTGCACAGGTAGCGTTCGCGCAGCCGCTGCATCACCGCCTTGGCCTGCATACCGCCGTCGCGCATGGGAATGCTGGCGCAGCCCATCAGGTAGCGGTAGCCGCCCTCGTTGAGGACCTCGGCGAGTTCGCCCCAGAGTACCGCGATGGTGGCGCCGTTGCGGTATTCGGGAGCGACGCAGGTGCGGCCGATCTCCAGGACCGGGCCGTGCAGGGCGTCGAGGCCGGAGAGGTGGAACTCCTCTTCGCTGTAGAAGCGCCCGAGGCGTTCGGCGGCGCGATGGTCGAGCAGCCGGGTGGTGGCCACCAGGGCGCCGCTGTCGAGGTCGCGGACGCCGATGTGCGCGCAGTGACGGTCGTAGTCGTCGCGGTCGAGGCCGTCTTCGGCGCCTTCGAGCTTGGCGTCGAACTCGGCGCTGAATACGCGGTAGCGCAGGGCCTGGGCCTCGCGCAGGGCGCGGGCGCCGTTCAGGCGCTCGGCCTTCAGGCGGCGTCCGGCGACGGGTTCGCGGGTAATGGCGGTCTGGGTCATGCCTGGGCCTCCTTGGGCCGGCGCCGCGGGTTGCGGCCGCTCGGCTTTGTTGTGCAAGCTCAGGCTAGGAAGGCGCGGTGTCACCCCTGTGACAGGGGCGTGATGCTTGTATGACATTGTCGCCGGATGTAACGCGCCGTTGTTCAACGCTGGCACCCTCGGCAGGATGCCGGTTCCGACACATTCCACACTGGAGTCCGCCATGTCCTGGCAACGCTTGCTCGGCCCGCTCGACCGCCTGCCCACCGAAGGCTCCCTGGAAGACTGGCACGCCGCCGCCCTGGCGCGCGCCGACGGTCTTGGCACCCTGGAGCGGGCGGTGCTCGGCGGACGATTGGCCGCGAGTCCGGGCCTGGCCTTCCTCGCCGGCTACCAGGCGGCCCTGCGCGCGCTCTGGCCGGCGGCGCCGGAAGGTCTCGGCGCGCTGTGCGTGACCGAGAAGCGCAGCGTGCGCCCGGCGGACCTGCAGACCCGCCTGGAGGGGCTGGTCCTGCATGGACAAAAGGATTTCGTCACCGCTGGCGACAGCGCCTCCTGGTGGCTGGTGGCCGCCCGCGACGAGGCACCGGGGCAGCCGCCGCGACTGTCGATGACGGTGGTCCTGGCCGGCGCCCCGGGGGCGCGCCTGGAGGCGTTGCCGGCGCTGCCGCTGATGCCGGATGTGCCGCATTCCCGCCTGTTGCTCGACGGTGCCCATTGCGAGCGCCTGCCCGGCGATGGTTGGGACGACTACGTCAGGCCGTTCCGCCTGCTGGAGGATGTCCATGTGCTGGCGGCGCTGGTCGGCTGGCTCTATGGGGTCGGCCATGAATGCGGCTGGCCCTCGCCGCTGCTGCTGCGCCTGGCCGGCATCCTCGGCGGCTGCGCCGAGGTCGCGCGGCATCCGGTCGCCTGCGTCGGCACCCAGGCGGTACTGGCTGGGCTGTTCGAACAGTTCTCGGCGCTGGAGGGGCAACTGGATGCCGCCTTCGCCGCCAACGCCTCGACCTGGGAGGCATTGTGGCAACGCGATCGAGGCTTGCTGGCGATTGCCAACGGGGCCCGCAAAGTTCGCCTGGAGAAGGCCTTGACCCGCCTCGGGCTTGACCCAGGTCAGTGAGGCGCCGCGCCGCAGGCGCTTACCCTGCGCAGCATCCGGCGAGGAATGCTCCTCGGCGCCTGCACAGAGTAGATTTCACCGACCATGCGACGCGAACCGATCGTGCTGTTCGACAACGGCAGCCACCAGTGCCTGTGTTTCGATGACCTCGTCAGCGGCGAAGGGGTCCAGTCCAACCAGTTCCTGATCGTCGACAACGGCCAGTACCTGCTGCTCGATCCCGGCGGCGACCTGACCTACACGCCGCTCTCGCTGGAATTGTCGAAACGCTTTCCGCTGCAGGAGCTGGACTACATCTTCGCTTCGCACCAGGACCCGGACATCATCGCCGCCCTCGACAAGTGGCTGCTGCACACCCGCGCCCGGGTGATCTGCTCCAAGCTGTGGGCGCGCTTCCTGCCGCACCTGACGGCCAACTACCTGGCGGTCAGCCATGGCATCAACACCTACGACCGGGTCATGCCGTTGCCCGACCGCGGCCAGGCGATCGCTCTCGGCGACTGCTCGTTGAAGGCGATCCCCGCGCATTTCCTGCATTCGGTGGGCAACTTCCAGCTCTACGACCCGGTGAGCAAGATCCTTTTCTCGGGCGATATGGGCGCCTCGCTGGTGGACGACGCGGCGCCGGTCAGCGATTTCGCCGCGCATATCCAGTACATGGACGGATTCCATCGCCGCTACATGGCGGCGAACAAGATCTGCCGCCTGTGGGCGCGGATGGTCCGGGACATGGATGTGGAGATGATCGTGCCGCAACACGGGCGG
Organism: Pseudomonas sp. DL; assembly: GCF_047199225.1. NCBI lineage: Bacteria > Pseudomonadati > Pseudomonadota > Gammaproteobacteria > Pseudomonadales > Pseudomonadaceae > Pseudomonas > Pseudomonas sp. DL. Next base: position 5,039,535 of record NZ_CP178323.1, on the reverse strand, counting down.
CCCTTCGTCGGCAAGGAAATGATCAGCGCCTTCCTCTACTGGATCGAGAACCTCGAGTGCGGCATCGACCTGCTCGGCCCGGACGACTACCGCATGCCAGGCTGAGTCCGCGCTTCCTGGCGTCATCGAGGCCATGCTAGGGTTGCCCCTCGACCGTCGAGAGGGCCCGCCGATGCCCGCTTTGCCGTTGTCCCGCCGCGCCCTCGCCGCGCTGGCCCTGGTATTCGCCCTCCCTGCCCTGGCCGAAGACTGGCCCGACACCGACTGGCCCCGTGCCCAACAGCCCGCGGGGCCGGCGCTGGAGGCATTCGAGCGCTATGCCTTCGGTCGTCGCGACGATGTTCGTCGCAAAGGCATCCGCACCGACGCGGTAGTGGTGATCCGCGACGGTCGTCTGGTCTATGAGCGCTACGCCGGCCCGAGCCGTGCAGAGACCCCGCACCTTACCTGGTCGGTGAGCAAGAGCCTGCTCGCCACGCTGCTTGGCGTCGCCGAGGGCGAAGGGCGCTTCCAGCTCGACGACCCGGTGGCGCGCTACTACCCGCCGTTCGCCCGTCATCCCGAGGTGACGTTGCGCCACCTGCTGAACTGGTCTTCCGGGCTGGACTGGCAGGAGGACTACGAGTTCGCGCCATTGAAATCCTCCGTGGTGGCGATGCTCTACACCCGTGGGCGTGACGACATGGCCGGCTTCGTCGCCGAAACCCCGCAGGCCCGGCCGCCGGGCCGGCGTTTCCGCTACTCCAGCGGCGACAGCAACGTGCTGGCGGCGGCCCTCCACGGCATGCTCGGCGCGGACTATGCCGAGTACCCCTGGCGCGCGCTGTTCGAGCCGCTGGGCATCCGTTCGGCGGTATGGGAGCGAGACGCCGCCGGCACGTTCGTCGGCTCGTCGTACGTCTACATGAGCGCCCGCGACCTGGCGCGCGTCGGCCTGCTGATGCAGCGCCACGGGCGCTGGCGCGAGCGGCAACTGCTGCCGCTGGCATGGGTCGAGTTCAACCTGACGCCCTTCGCCCGCTACCGGCCGAGCGCGGAAGAGGAGGGCGAGGCGGTGCCGGGCGGCCAGTGGTGGTTGAACCGTGCGGTGAAAGGCGCGCCGGCGCCCTGGCCGGACGTCGCCGAGACCGCCTTCGCCGCGCTCGGCCACTGGGGCCAGGCGCTCTACGTGCTGCCCGAGGAGAAGCTGGTGATCGTGCGCTACGCCGACGACCGCGACGGGCGTTTCCGCCACAACGAATTCCTGCGCCTGGCACAGGCGGCGTTCGCCGGGGAGGCGCGGCCATGATCCGTCGCCATCCCTTGCTCTTCCTGTTCGTCCTGGGGCTGCTCGCTGCCCTCGCGTGGGCCTGGCAGAACCGCATCCACCTGGCGGCCTTTCCCGCCATCATCGGCGCCTACACGGCCAAGGAGTACTGCTCCTGCCGCTACGTGATGGGGAACTCCGCGGACTATTGCCGGGCCTATACCCAACAGTACGTGCCGATCAGCGGCTTCTTCGACGACGAAGCCCGCCGCCGGGTGACCGCCCGCGGCCTCGGCAGTACGCAGACGGCCGCCTGGCTGGGCCCGCGCGAGGGATGCCGGCTCATGCCCGAGGCGGACAGGCTGCCGGACTGACCGGCGGCGCATGTCGGGGCGCGGGGCGAGGGACGGCGCCGGCCCGAAGCCGGAGGTGGAATGCCTGTTGTATTGTGTGTCCTGTTGTTGCTCCTCAGCCCTCTGCTGTCGGCGGCGGAATGGCAACTGGAGCCGGATTACTCGCGGATCAGCTTCGTTTCCGTGAAACGCGCGAAGATGGCCGAGGTGCAGCGCTTCGATCGTCTCAGCGGCCAGATCGACAAGCAGGGCGTCGCGCGCATCGTGGTGCCGCTGGGCACCCTGGACAGCGGCCTGGCCCTGCGCGACGAGCGAATGAAGGACAACTTCTTCGAAACCTCGCGCTTCCCCGAGGCCACCGTGGAGAGCCGCCTGGACATGGCCGGCTTCGACGACCTGCGGGTCGGCCAGTCGCGGGTCGAGAAGCTCGACTTCACCCTCGACCTGCACGGCCAGCAGCGCCGCCTGAAGGCCGACGTGCTGGTCACCCGCCAGGGCGAAGGGCTGGTCCAGGTGGCGACCCTGGAGCCGGTGCTGCTGAAGCTGCTCGACTTCGACCTGGAAGAGAAGCTCAAGCCCTTGAAGGAGATGGCCAATATTCCCTCGATCACTCCCGAGGTACCGGTGTTCGCCGTGCTGAACTTCCGCGAAGTGCCGCCGGAACAGTTCTGACGTACCGGCGGAGGGCGGCGCGGGCCTTGGGTTCCACCCAGTGGAACCGCCTTCCGTTGTCCTTCGCCGCGTGCCGCGCTTAGCTGTGACCACGCCCGGCCGGCCTTGCGTCCGGGCCTCCCGCCAACAAGACCGGAGCGCAATCCGGCCAGAGGAGAGACGGCATGGCTCGACATCGACACATCGTGGCCTGGCTCGAGGAGGTCGCCGACGACCTGCGTAGCCTGCGCCAGGACATCCACGCCCATCCCGAACTGGGCTTCGAGGAGCGACGCACCGCCGCGCTGGTCGCCGAATGCCTGCGCGGCTGGGGCTACGAAGTGCACGAAGGGATCGGCCGCACCGGCGTGGTCGGCGTCCTCCGCCAGGGCGACGGTACGCGGCGGCTCGGCCTGCGGGCGGACATGGATGCGCTGCCGATCGTCGAGGCCACGGGGCTCGGCTACAGCAGCTGCCACGGCGGGCGCATGCACGCCTGCGGCCACGACGGACACACCGCGATGCTGCTCGGCGCGGCACGCTACCTGGCGGCGACGCGGCGTTTCGACGGCACCCTGGTACTGATCTTCCAGCCCGCCGAGGAAGGCCAGGGCGGCGCCGAGGCGATGCTCGCCGATGGGCTGCTGGAGCGCTTTCCCTGCGATGCGCTGTTCGGCATGCACAACATGCCGGGACTGGAGGCCGGGCACCTGGGCTTCCGCGCGGGACCGATGATGGCTTCCCAGGACCTGCTGAGCGTCACCCTGGAGGGCGTCGGTGGACACGGTTCGATGCCGCACCTGAGCGTCGATCCGTTGCTCGCCGCGTCGAGCGCGGTGATGGCCCTGCAGAGCGTGGTGGCGCGCAACGTCGATCCGCAGAAGGCCGCGGTGGTCACGGTCGGCGCATTGCAGGCCGGCGAGGCGGCCAACGTCATACCCCAGCGCGCCGTGCTGCGCCTGAGCCTGCGGGCGCTCGACGGCCAGGTGCGCGAGCAGGTGCTGCAGCGGGTTCGCCAGATCATCGAGTTGCAGGCCGCCAGCTATGGGTGCCAGGCCAGCATCGAGCACTACCCGGCCTATCCGGTGCTGGTCAACAGCGTCGAGGAAACCGAGTTCGCCCGCCAGGTCGGGGTCGAGCTGGCCGGCGCGGAGCAGGTCGACGGCGACACGCCGAAGCTGATGGGCAGCGAGGACTTCGCCTGGATGCTACAGCGCTGCCCCGGCAGCTACCTGTTCATCGGCAACGGCAGAGGACGGCCGATGGTGCACAACCCGGCCTATGACTTCAACGACGACATCCTGGTCCGGGGCGCGGCCTATTGGGGCGCGCTCGCCGAGACCTGGCTGGCCGCCCCCGCGGCGTCCGGCCTTCGACTGACTGCCGCCAATAACGGCGCGGCCTGAGCCGCGCCGGCATTCCCCCGGTTACCAGGAGATTCCCATGCACGCTTGCCCGAGCGGTACCTCGCGTACCCGCCAGGTGGCGGCTGCCGTGATCGGCAACGCCCTGGAGTGGTACGACTTCATCGTCTACGGCTTCCTTTCCAGCCTGATCGCCAGGCTGTTCTTCCCTTCCGGCGACGAGTACACCTCGCTGTTGATGGCCCTGGCCACCTTCGGTGTCGGTTTCTTCATGCGTCCGGTCGGTGGGGTCCTGCTCGGCCTGTATGCCGACCGCAGGGGACGCAAGGCGGCGATGCAACTGATCATCCTGCTGATGACGCTGTCCATCGCGATGATCGCCTTCGCCCCGACCTACGCGGCGATCGGCGTCGGCGCACCGTTGCTGATCGTGATCGCGCGAATGCTGCAGGGTTTCGCCACCGGCGGCGAGTACGCCAGCGCCACGGCTTTCCTGGTGGAAAGCGCGCCGCCGCACCGGCGCGGTCTCTACGGTTCCTGGCAATTGTTCGGCCAGTGCCTGGCGGTGTTCGCCGGTGCGGGGATGGGCGCGCTGGTCACCCATTGCCTGGACGCCGAGTCCCTGGAGAGCTGGGGCTGGCGGGTGCCGTTCCTGTTCGGTCTGCTGATCGGTCCGGTGGGATTGTGGATCCGCCGCTACATGGGCGAGACCGAGGCCTTCCTCGAAGCCATCCGGGAGCCCGGCGAGCGCCAGGGGCTGCTCGGCGTGCTGCGCGAATACCGGCGCAGCGTGCTGGTGAGCATGGGCCTGACGGTGATCGGCACGGTGTCCTTCTACGTGGTGCTGGTGAATATGCCGACCTTCGCCCACAAGCAGTTGGGCCTGCCGCTGGACGAGGTGTTCATGGTGCAGATGGCTGCGGTGGCGCTGATGACCCTGGTGATCCCGTTGGCTGGGGGACTCTCCGACCGGGTCGGGCGGCGCCCGGTGCTGCTGGTCGCGACCCTGGCCTTCATGCTCATGGTCTATCCGCTGTTCGCCTGGGTCGCCGCGGCGCCGAGCCTGGGGCGCCTGCTGCTGATGCAACTGTTGCTGTGCACGGCGATCGGCGGCTTCTTCGGCCCGGCGCCGACCGCGGTGGCCGAGCAGTTTCCGGTGCGGGTGCGTTCCACCGGCCTGGCGGTGGCGTATAACCTGGCGGTGATGCTGTTCGGCGGTTTCGCTCCGTTCATCGTCACCTGGCTCACCGAGGTCGGCGGCTCGCCAGTGGCGCCGGCGTTCTACGTGCTCGGCGCGGCCTTCCTCGGGCTGCTCGCCACCCTCTATCTGCGGGAGGGCGCGACGCCCGCCCCGCGCCCCCGTGAACCGGCCCTGGGCAAGCCGGCAAGGAGTCTGTGAATGAGCGCCACCCGCCATCGAAGCGACGGCCACGAGGAAATCGTCGCGCTTGACGCGCTGCCGCTGTCCGCGGCGATCCGCCGACGCGAACTGTCCTGCCGCGAGGTCATGCAGGCCTACCTGGCGCAGATCGAACGGTTCAACCCGCGGGTCAACGCCATCGTCTCGCTGCAGGCGGAAAGCCGCCTGCTCGCCCAGGCCGACGAGCGCGACCGGCAACTGGCGCGCGGCGAATGGCTGGGCTGGATGCACGGCATGCCGCAGGCGATCAAGGACCTCGCCGCCACCTCCGGCATTCCTACCACCCTGGGTTCGCCGCTGTTCGCCGGGCAGGTGCCGGAGCACGACGCCATCGTCGTCGAGCGGGTGAAGAGCAGCGGTGCGATCGTCATCGGCAAGACCAACGTACCGGAGTTCGGGCTCGGCTCGCAGACCTACAACCCGCTGTTCGGCACCACCCGCAATGCCTACGATCCGGCGCGGATCGCCGGCGGCAGCAGCGGTGGGGCGGCGGTGGCGCTGGCGCTGCGCATGCTGCCGGTGGCCGACGGCAGCGACATGATGGGTTCGCTGCGCAACCCCGCCGCCTACAACAACGTCTACGGCTTCCGCCCGTCCCAGGGACGGGTGCCGCACGGCCCGCAAGCGGAACTGTTCGTCCAGCAACTGGCCACCGAAGGCCCGATGGGGCGCAGCGTGGCGGACCTGGCCCGGCTGCTGGCCACCCAGGCCGGCTACGATCCGCGCTGTCCGCTGTCGTTGCGCGACGATCCGCGCAGGTTCGCCGACGACCTCGGGCGCGATTTCCGCGGAGCCCGGCTCGGCTGGCTCGGCGACTACGCCGGCTACCTGCCGATGGAGGAGGGCGTGCTGGAGCTTTGCGAAGCCGCGCTGGGCGATTTCGCCGAGCTGGGCTGCGACGTCGAGGCGTGCCTGCCGGACTATCCCCTGGAGCGCCTGTGGCGCACCTGGCTGGTCCATCGCCAGTGGCTGGTGCAGGGCTCGCTTGGCGAGCTTTACGCCGATCCCGCACGGCGCGTCCGGCTCAAGCCGGAGGCGCAGTGGGAAGTGGAGTCCGGGCTCGGCCTCGGCGCCACCGAGGTCTATCGCGCCTCGCTGGATCGCAGCGACTGGTATCGGGCGCTGGCGCGTCTGTTCGAACGTTACGATTTCCTCTTGCTGCCCAGCGCCCAGGTGTTTCCTTTCGATGCAGAAACGGCGTGGCCGCGGCAGGTCGCCGGGCGGCCGATGGACACCTATCACCGCTGGATGGAGGTGGTGATCGGCCCGACCCTGGCCGGTTTGCCGGCGATCAGCGTACCGATCGGCTTCGGCGCGGCGGGCCTGCCGATGGGATTGCAGATAATCGGCCCGGCGCAGGCCGACCTGGCGGTGCTGCAACTGGCCCATGCCCACGAGGGCCTGACCCGTTGGGTCAGCCGCCGTCCGCCGGCGATGCTCGAGGCTCCAGGGGGCATCGACTAGGCCGCGGAGCAATGCTGGCGTATTCGCAGATTCTTCCTACATGACCTGGGCCTGCATCTTGCTTTGCCATAACGGTCTGTCGACGGTGGAGGTGTCGTCATGCCGGAAAGAGAAGAGGCGGGAACCGTGCGTTCGGTGGAGCGGGCGCTGGCGATCCTCGATCTGCTGGGCCAGCACCAGGCGCTGGGGCTCGAGGAACTGCATTACCTGACCGAACTGCCCAAGGCCACGGTGTCGCGGCTGCTGCATACCCTGCTGGAGCAGGGCTGGCTGTACCGCGGCTTGACCGACCGGCGCTACCGGCTGCGTTCCACCCGCCTCTACGGTGACGCCGCCGAGCGCTTCCGTTGCCAGGTGGTGGAGCGTTCCGCGCCGCTGCTGGTGGAGTTGAGCGAGCGCACCGGGCTGGTCGCCGATTTGTCGATTCTCGACGGCGACCGCCTGCTGGTGGCGGAAAGCTCGGTGCCCGGCGTCCTGCGCAAGCGCTACCCGGCCAACCGGCTGGTGGTCGGCCAGCACGCCAGCCTGTTCCATTCGGCCATGGGCAAGGCCTGCCTGGGCGAACTGGCAGACAGCGAGGTGCGCCGCCTGGCGCGCCAGCACCAGGTAGACGAGGACCTCTGGTTGCGCACCCGCGAGCAGGCCCACGGCCAGGGCTACGGCGAGCGTACCGAGGGACACTGGGAGTATCCGGTGCGCCTGCCGTTCCTGATCCGCGCGGTGGCCTTGCCGGTACGCGCCCAGGGTCGCCTGCTCGGCAGCGTGGCGCTGCACTGGCCGCGCGACCAGGATTGCGTCGAACGGGTGCGCCGCCGGCACCTGGGAACCCTGGCCGATACCGTCAGTCAGTTGCAGCACGCGCTCGACTGACGCGGGAGTTTGCCTGCTCCCAGGCGGCCGGTTTAAGGTGGCGCCGGACGCAAAGGGAGCCCGCATGCACAAGTTGATCTGCCTCGGCCTGGCCCTCCTGGCCTTGCCGGTCCAGGCCGCCTGGTACCTGGACTACGAGTCGTCGCGACTCAGTTTCATCTCCACCAAGAACGCTACCCTTTCGGAAGTCGGCCGCTTCCTGGTCATGCACGGCAAGGTCGACGACAAGGGGCAGGCGCGCCTGCGCGTCGAGCTGGACTCGGTGAGCACCGACATCCCGCTGCGCGACGAACGCATCCGCGAGCATCTGTTCGAGACCAAGCGCTTCGCCGAGGCGGAGATCACCGCCCAGCTCGACCTGGCGCCGATCGTCGAGCTGGCCGACGGCGTGCAACTGGAAATGCGCCAGCCGGTGACCGTCAGCCTGCACGGCAAGCGCAAGAGCTACGCCAGCGACCTGTTGGTGACCCGCCTGGACGAGCATCGCTTCCAGGTGGTGACCCTGTCGCCGCTGGTGCTGGACGCCGCCGACTTCGACCTCGCCCCCGGCATCGAGACCCTGCGCAAGCTGGCCGGCGCCGGCAGCATCGGGCTCTCGGTGCCGGTCGGCGCCGTGCTGATCTTCACTTCGCGGTGAGCGGCCCGGTCTTTCCCTGGCGCAGCGACAACCGCTTCGCCCTGCTCAATGACGGCGTGCGGTTCTTCCCGCGCATGCTGCTGGCCATCGAGGCGGCGCAGCGGAGCATCGAGCTGGAGCTGTACCTGGTGGAAGACGGGCATTGCGCCGAACTGTTTCTCGTCGCCCTGCTGGATGCCCGCCGCCGGGGCGTCGCCGTGCGCTGCCTGTTCGACGGCTTCGGCTGCCTCGGCCTGGGCAGCGCCTGGATCCAGCGCCTGCGCGAGGCCGGCGGCGAACTGCGGCTGTACAACCCGCTGCGCTGGAAGCTGACTGGCGGCAATCTCTACCGCGACCATCGCAAGCTGCTGCTGGTGGACGGGCGCCTCGGTTATGTCGGCGGCGCCGGGATCACCGACGAATTCTGGGAACCGGTCAGCGACGTCAGCGCCTGGCGCGAGGTGATGGTCGAGATGGACGGCCCGGTGGTGGCGGACTGGGCGGCGCTGTTCGAGCGGCAATGGCTGGCCTGTCTCGAAGAGAAAGCCTGGAAGCCCCGCGAGGGCATGACCCTTACCCGCCTTCCGCCGCAGCCGGGGGCGGCCCGTGGGTTGGGCCGGGTGGCCTACGCCGACGCCCGCCAGCACCGCGACATCCTGCAATCGCTGGTCCGCGCGCTGAACGGCTCGCGCCGACGGATCTGGCTGGCGACGCCGTACTTCCTGCCGACCTGGAAGGTTCGCCGGGCCCTGCGCAAGGCCGCCCAGCGCGGCGTGGAGGTGCGCCTGCTGCTGGCCGGGCGGCTCACCGACCACGCCCCGGTGCGCTATGCCGGGCAGCGCTACTACCCGCGCCTGCTGCGCGCCGGCGTGCGCATCCACGAATACCAGCCGCGCTTCCTGCACCTGAAGATGGTCATGGTCGACGATTGGGTGAGCGTCGGCTCCTGCAACTTCGATCATTGGAATCTACGCTTCAACCTCGACGCCAATCTCGAGGCCCTCGACCCGGACTTCACCAATGAGGCGGCGGCGAGCCTGCTGGCGGACTTCGCCGACAGCCGCGAGGTGACCCTGGCGATGTGGCGCGCGCGACCCCTGTGGATGCGCCTGCACCAGCGCCTGTGGGGTTGGCTTGACCGGGTAGTGGTGAATTTCCTCGACCGCCGGCGCTAGGGAGCGGCCGTTCGTAGCCGCTGGCCGGCCCGGTGAAACTTGCCGGGGAGCTTGCGGGTCTACCCCGGACCGCCCATTACAATGACAAAGGAGAGATGCGTGGCAACGCCCGACTCCAAGGAACGTTTCATCGGACTGGAATGGTTGCGCTTCCTGCTCGGCCTGTACGTGGTGGTGTACCACACCCTGCATACCTATCCGAAAGAGCAGAAGTTTCCCGGTCTCGACGAACTGACCAGCCTGGGGTTCTTCGCCACCAGTACCTTCTTCGTGCTTTCCGGCTTCCTCCTGGCCCATGTCTACGCACGCAGCGGCCGGTTGCGCGAAAGCGCCCGCAGCTTCTGGACCAAGCGACTGTCCAATCTCTATCCGCTGCACCTGTTCTCCCTGCTGCTGTCGATCCTGGTGTTGCTGGCCCTCAGCCACCTGGGAATCGGTCCCGAGCTGGACAAGGCCACCCCGCGCTTCGTCATCTACGACACCAACGAAGTGCTCGGCCGCACCCACCCGGAACTCTTCCTGCACTGGATGAGCAACACCGAACTGTTCGTCAACAGCATCCTGCAGATCCTCCTGCTGCAGGCCTGGAATCCCTATTACCTGACCTTCAACGCGCCGTTGTGGTCGCTGTCGACGCTGATGTTCTTCTACCTGGCGTTTCCCTTCGTCGCCCCGCGGCTGATGCGCAGCCGGCACAAGTGGAAGGTGCTGGCGCTGGTCTGGCTGGTCTACCTGATCCCGCCGGCGCTGGTGGTGGCCAGCGAGAGCTACGGGATCCCCTGGACCGGCCTGCTGCACCGCAATCCGTTGCTGCGCCTGCCGGAATTCCTTGGCGGCATCCTGGCCTACGGGTTGTTCCGCGGCTACCGCGACCGTGGCATGGTGCCGGGACGCGGCCTGCTGGCCGCGCTGGTGGCGCTGATGGTGGCGGCCTTCCTGGTGGCCGACTACCTGTTCACCCAGGGCGCCAAACATTGGTACTTCCTGCTGCACAACGGCCTGCTGCTACCGGCCCAGTTGCTGCTGGTGTGCCTTTGCGCGCTGCCCGCCGACCCGAAGAGCGCTTTCGTCCGCCACTGGTCGCCGCGCCTGGGGGCCGCCTCGCTGTCGCTGTTCGCCCTGCATGTGCCGATGTTCACCCTGTTCTCCCGTAGCGAGCGCCTTATCGCCGTGCCGGGGCGTTGTCTCGACGACTGGCGCGCCTGCACCGAGGCGGCGGCCGCGCTGCCATCGTCGCTGCTCTACTACCCGCTGTTCCTGGTCCTGCTGGTGGCGTTCTGCGTGCTGTTCCAGGAGCGCGGCGTGGTGCCGGTGCGCAAGTGGCTGGTGCGCCGGCTGATGCCGGCGCCGGCGCTGGCCAAGGTGCCGCGCCCGGCCTGAGGCCGTTCTCCCGGAGAACCGGACTTTCGACGGGTGGCAGGCCCGGCCCGGCTGGTTATGCTGCGCGGATAACCATAAGAAGAGGGATGGAGCATGCTGCGCAGCCTGTCGCTGGCCCTGTCGATCGTCGCGAGCCTGGTCGGCTGCAGCACGCCCGGCGCGTTCTTCGGTGCGGTGGACGGACCGGCCTTCGTCGCCCATCCGAGCGCCGATGCCAGCCACGCCACCGTCTACCTCTACCGTCCGCGGAGCCAGTGGGCGGACGAGGAACTCGAGGCGCCGGGGATCTTCCTCAACAACGAACTGATCGGCAGCCTGCCGAGCAACGGCTACCTGGCGTTCGAGTTCGAGACCGGCAGCTACAAGCTGGAAATGCGCCGGCCGCTGGCGGGCAGCTTCTGGACCCTGTTCGCCGACGGTCCGATGGATTTCACCCGCATCGCCAGCTTCATGCTCGAGGCCAGGGCCGGCTCGGTCTACTACCTGCGCTACGACGAACTCAACCCGCCACCGAAGAGCGAGCACCCGGCGGGTGAGGGCGATGGCCCGCTGCAATTGGTGGCGGCCGATCTCGGCGCTGCGGAAATCGGCACTACCCACCAGGTCCAGGAGCCCATGCAGTTCGCCGCCAGCGGCTACCGGAAACGCGTGCAGCGCTCGTTCTGGGAAGGCGTCGGGCGGGCCCTGGACAAGATCGGCATCTGAACCCGGCACGCGTGTAGTAACCGTCTATTACCCGCGTCCCCCTGCGGATTGGCTACCTTAGGTGCATCCCCGGTATGACCGGGCCCTGCCCGAAGGAGTGCGCGTGATGGCTGCGAAGAAGATCCTGATGCTGGTCGGCGACTATGCCGAAGACTACGAAACCATGGTCCCGTTCCAGGCCCTGCAGATGGTGGGCCACCAGGTGCATGCGGTGTGTCCGGACAAGCGGGCCGGGCAAAGCGTGCGCACCGCCATCCACGATTTCGAAGGCGACCAGACCTACAGCGAGAAGCCGGGCCACAACTTCACCCTCAATGCCGACTTTGCCCAGGCCCGCGCCGAGGATTACGATGCCCTGCTGATCCCCGGCGGCCGCGCGCCCGAATACCTGCGCCTGAACGAGCAGGTGCTGGCTCTGGTGCGTGACTTCGATGCCGCGCGCAAGCCGATCGCCGCGGTCTGCCATGGCGCCCAGCTGCTGGCCGCCGCCGGCGTTCTGCAAGGGCGGGCGTGCAGCGCCTATCCGGCCTGCGCCCCGGAGGTGCGGCTGGCCGGCGGCGAGTACGTCGACCTTCCGCCGGACCAGGCCCACGTCGACGGCCACCTGGTCACCGCGCCGGCCTGGCCGGCGCATTCGGCGTGGCTGGCGCGCTTCCTCGAGGCGCTCGGCACCCGCATCAGCCACTGAGACCCAGGAGACCCCCGCGCATGTGCGAACTCTATGTGAAAGCCGATCCGATCCTCTATGAATCGCGCTCGCGTTCCTTGCGCATCCGCGGGGTGGTGACCACCCTGCGCCTGGAGAACCAGTTCTGGGACATCCTCCGGGAAATCGCCGAAGGCGAGGGCCTGAGCACCAACCAGTTGATCACCAATCTCTACGAGGAAGTGATGGACTATCGCGGCGAGGTGCTCAACTTCGCCTCCTTCCTGCGTGTCAGTTGCACCCGCTACCTGGCGCAGCGGCGCGAGAAAGTCGCCGAGCTGAGCCTGGTCGGCCAGCGCGCCCAGGCCTGAGGCGAGGGAAGACGCGACCGGGGTGAAACGTTTAGGCTGGTCGCACTTCCTCCCCCGATCCGGCGTCGCCTCGTGAAATACTCCCTGCCCACCACGGCCACCGCGCCGTTCTGTCCCTCGGCGGTCAGCCACAGCGTGGCGGTGCCGGCCGACGCCTCGCCGCTGCGCAAGCTGGCGCTGTTCATCGGCCCCGGCCTGCTGGTCTCGGTCGGCTACATGGACCCCGGCAACTGGGCCACCGCCATCGAGGCGGGCTCGCGCTTCGGCTACGCGCTGCTGTTCGTAGTGGTGCTGGCGAGCTTTTCCGGGATGCTCCTGCAAAGCCTCTGTTCGCGCCTGGGCATCGCCACCGGCCGCGACCTCGCGCAGCTCTCCCGGGAGCGCTACCGCCCTGGCGTGGCGCGTGGCCAATGGCTGCTGGCGGAACTGTCGATCGTCGCTACCGACCTTGCCGAGGTGCTCGGCGCGGCGCTGGCCTTCCACCTGCTGCTGGGCGTCTCGATTACCACCGGGGTGGTCCTCACCGCCTTCGATACCCTGATCGTGCTGGCCCTGCAGGGCGCCAACTTCCGCCGCCTGGAGGCCATAGTGCTGGGGCTGATCGCGACCATCGGCGCGTGTTTCTTCGTCGAACTGGTGCTGATCGGCCCCTACTGGCCGGATGTCGCCGCCGGCTTGCGGCCGTCCTGGGACACCCTGAGCAGCCAGGAGCCGCTGTACCTGGCGATCGGCATCCTCGGCGCGACGGTGATGCCGCACAACCTCTACCTGCATTCGTCCGTGGTGCAGACCCGGGTCAGCGGCGACGACGCGGCGAGCAAACGCTCGGCGATCCGCTTTTCCCGGCTCGACACCATCGGCTCGCTGTCCCTGGCGCTGCTGGTCAATGCGGCGATCCTGATCCTCGCCGCCGCGGCTTTCCACGGTAGCGGCCATAACGAGGTGGTGGAGATCCAGGACGCCTACCACCTGCTCGACCCGTTGGTGGGCGGCGCCCTGGCCAGCTTCCTGTTCGGCTTCGCCCTGCTGGCGGCGGGGCAAAGCTCGACCTTCACCGGCACCATTGCCGGGCAGGTGGTGATGGAGGGTTTTCTCCGGGCGAAGATTCCCTGCTGGCAGCGGCGCCTGATCACCCGCGGCCTGGCCCTGGTGCCGGCCTTGATCGGCGTGCTCTGGCTGGGCGAAGGCGCGGTAGGCAAGCTGCTGGTGCTCAGCCAGGTGGTGCTCAGCCTGCAATTGCCGTTCGCCCTGTGGCCGCTGATTCGCTTCAGCAGCGACCGGGGCCTCATGGGGGAGTTCGTCAACCCGCGCTGGGTCAGCGCGCTGGCCTGGTCGTTGTTCGGCCTGATCTCGGCGGCGAACCTGACCCTGCTGTATTTCTGGTTCGGCTGAACCAAGGCGCCTGCGGCGCTGCCAGCCCAGGCTCCGGCCAGTGGCCGTACGAAAAAGCCCGGCGCGGGGCCGGGCTTTTTCAGGGACGGAGCAGGCTTACTTGACCTCGACCGCCAGGCTTTCGGCGATCTTCTTCTGCCAGACCGCCGGGCCGGTGATGTGCACCGACTCGCCGTTGGTGTCAACCGCGACGGTGACCGGCATGTCCTTCACCTCGAACTCGTAGATCGCTTCCATGCCCAGTTCGGCGAAGGCCAGCACCTTGGACTTCTTGATCGCCTGGGCGACCAGGTAGGCGGCGCCGCCGACGGCCATCAGGTATACCGCCTTGTTGTCCTTGATCGCCTCGATGGCGATGGGACCGCGCTCGGACTTGCCGATCATGCCCAGCAGGCCGGTCTGTTCGAGGATCTGGCGGGTGAACTTGTCCATCCGGGTGGCGGTGGTGGGACCGGCCGGGCCGACCACCTCGTCGCCGACCGGATCGACCGGGCCGACGTAATAGATGAAGCGGCCTTTCAGGTCCACCGGCAGCGTTTCGCCCTTGTTCAGCATGTCGACCATGCGCTTGTGCGCGGCGTCGCGGCCGGTGAGCATCTTGCCGTTGAGCAGCAGGGTCTCGCCCGGTTTCCAGCTTTGCACCTCTTCCGGGGTGATCTTGTCCAGGTCGACGCGGCGCGCGGACGGGCCGGCTTCCCAGACGATCTCCGGGTAGGCGTCGAGCGACGGCGCTTCCAGTTCGGCGGGGCCGGAGCCGTCGAGCACGAAGTGGGCGTGGCGGGTCGCGGCGCAGTTGGGGATCATGCACACCGGCAGCGAGGCGGCGTGGGTCGGGTAGTCCATGATCTTGACGTCGAGCACGGTGGTCAGGCCGCCCAGGCCCTGGGCACCGATGCCCAACTGGTTGACCTTCTCGAACAGCTCCAGGCGCAGTTCCTCGATGCGGTTCTGCGGGCCGCGGGCCTTCAGTTCGTGGATGTCGATCGGGTCCATGAGGACCTCCTTCGCCATCACCGCTGCTTTCTCCGCGGTACCGCCGATGCCGATGCCGAGCATGCCCGGCGGGCACCAGCCGGCGCCCATGGTCGGTACGGTCTTCAGCACCCAGTCGACGATCGAGTCGGACGGGTTGAGCATGGCCATCTTCGACTTGTTCTCCGAGCCGCCGCCCTTGGCCGCGACATCGACCTCGACCTTGTCGCCGGGAACGATGGAGTAGTGGATCACCGCCGGCGTGTTGTCCTTGGTGTTCTTCCGCGCGCCGGCCGGGTCGGCCAGGATCGAGGCGCGCAGGACGTTCTCCGGCAGGTTGTAGGCGCGGCGCACGCCTTCGTTGATCATATCGTCGACGCTCATGGTAGCGCCGTCCCAGCGCACGTCCATGCCGACCCGGACGAACACGGTGACGATCCCGGTGTCCTGGCAGATCGGGCGGTGGCCGGTGGCGCACATGCGCGAGTTGATCAGGATCTGCGCCATGGAGTCGCGGGCAGCCGGCGATTCTTCGCGCAGGTAGGCCTCATGCATGGCCTGGATGAAATCGACCGGGTGGTAGTAGGAGATGAACTGCAGGGCATCGGCGACGCTCTGGATCAGGTCGTCTTGCTTGATCACGGCCATGGAGCACGGTCCTCTTCAGGCGGGTAATTCGGATGCGGGGCAGGGTCACGGAGCCGGCCGCAGCCGAGGAGCGCGCCGGTCAGGCACCGGCGCAAAAAAGGCGCGACAGTATAGCCGTTCCGGCGAGACGGGCGCACGCGCCGACGATCAGACCTTGGTCGGCCAGCCGGCTGGTCGGCCGATAAATCCGCGGTCCGCTAGCTGGCAGTTCGTTCGACTAGGCAACCCGCAGGGGGCAGGGTACATTGCGGCCAGGTGCCATTACGGGACGGAGCCCATGCGCACAGACAAGCCTCCTCTGAAACAGCGTGCGCTGCAAAAGCTCTTGCTCCGCCGGTTCGGCATGGCCGCAGGCACCTACCTGCTCGGCCTGGTCCTGCTCTGGCTGGCGCTACTCAGCGGCTTCTACCGCGCAGCGCCGACCACCGCGGCGGCCAGCACCACCCTGGTGGTGGCTTGCCAACTGGCCTTCCTCTGGCTGTTCGCCAGCGGTCGCAACCTGCGTTACGCCGATCCCAGCCTGACCGAGCCGCAGGTGCTGGTGGCGATCGCCTGGCTGACCTATTTCCTCTACCACGTCGACAGCCTGCGCGGCACCTTCATGGTGTTCTACGTGCTGGCCCTGCTGTTCGGTGTGTTCCAACTGCCGCCGCGGGTCTTCGCCCGCTGTGCGGCGCTGGCGTTCATCGCTTTTTCCGGCATCTACCTGGTAGAGGCCTTGCAGCAGCGTCTCGAGCTACCGGGCCGGGCTGCATTGCAGGTGCTCGTGATGTTCATCGTAATGGTCTGGCTGAGCCTGTTCGCCAGCTACATACAGGCGATGCGGCAACGCATGCGCCAGCGCCGCTATGCCTTGCAGGCGCACCAGGACACGCTGCGCGGCATGATGCGCCAACTGGAAGACCTGGTGGCCACCGACGAACTCACCGGTCTGTTCAACCGCCGGCATTTCATGCGCATGGCCAGCCGGGCGCTGGAAGACCTGCTGCCGAACCGGCAGCACGGCCTGGCGCTGATCGACCTCGATCACTTCAAGCGGATCAACGACCGCCACGGCCACGCCGCCGGCGATCGGGTCCTGCAGACCTTCGCCGCGGTGGCGCGTTCCTGTCTGCGCGATGGCGACGTCCTGGCCCGTTACGGCGGCGAGGAGTTCGTCCTGCTGCTGCCCCACGCCGACGCGGAACAGCTGGAAAGCTGTTGCGAGCGCCTGCGCCTGGCGTTCCAACAGGCGGAACCGGTCGGGGTCACGGTGGATACCCTGAGCCTTTCGGTGGGCATGACCCTGCTGTATGCCGACGACGATCTCGACGAGGCCTTGCAGCGGGCCGACCAGGCGCTCTACCGTGCCAAGCGCGGCGGACGAAACCGCTGCGACGCCACCTGGGAGGTCACCAGTGCCTGACATACGGGTCGGCGAGCGACGCCTTGCCGTCGCCGCCGGCAGCAACCTGCTGGATGCGCTGCTCGCCGGCGGCATCGCCGTGCCCCATAGCTGCCGCGCCGGCAGTTGCCACGCCTGCCTGGTGCATTGCCTGCAGGGCGAGGTGGACGACACCCTCCCGGAGGCGCTCGATCCGGCACGGCGCGAAGCGGGCTGGCGGCTGGCCTGTCAGTGCCGGGTGCTCGGCGACCTCGTGTTGCAGCCTTTCGATCCTGAGCGCGACGGGCTGCCGGCCAGGGTCGTAGCCTGCCACTGGCTGGGCGATGTGCTGCGCCTGCGCCTGGAGCCGGAGCGGCCCTTGCGCTATCGCGCCGGGCAGCACCTGCTGCTGTGGAGCGACGATGGCGTGGCGCGTCCCTATTCGCTGGCCAGCCTGCCTCACGAGGACCCATGGCTGGAGTTCCACATCGACTGTAGCGCTCCCGGCGCGTTCTGCGACCGCGCCCGGCGCCTGGCGCCTGGCGCGCTCCTGCGTCTGGGCGAGTTGCGCGGCGGGGCGTTGCGCTACGAGCCGGACTGGCAGGAGCGACCGCTGTTGCTGATGGCCGCCGGTACCGGGCTGGCGCCGCTCTGGGGGATACTTCGCGAGGCCTTGCGCGCGGAACACCAGGCGCCGATCCAGTTGCTGCACCTGGCGCGCGACCACTACCTGGCGAGCGAGTTGGCGGAGTTGGCCGGGCGTCATCCGCAACTGCGCGTCAACCTGGTGTCGGCGGCGCAGTTGCCCTCTGCCTTGGCCGATCTCCGCCTTGTTCCGCGGCGCAGCATGGCCTTACTCTGCGGCCAACCCGCCAGCGTCGAACGCTTCGCCCGGCACCTCTACCTGGCCGGCGTACCGCGTAGCCAGACCCTGGCGGACCTGTTCCTGCCCCACGCCTGACGCGGCGCCGGTGGCGGTGCCTTGCAGCCATTGCCGCGGCCCTGCGCCGCATCCCTGGAGTGACGATGAGCGAGCTGATTCGGGTCGAACGCGAAACGGGGCTGCTGACCCTGCGCCTGGACCGCCAGGACAAGAAGAACGCGCTGACCCGCGCGATGTACAGCCGAATGGCCGAGGCGCTGCTGGAGGCGCAGGCCGATACGGCTGTGCGGGTGGTGCTGATCACTGGCGGCGACGCCTGCTTCACCAGCGGCAACGACATCCTCGACTTCCTCGAGCAACCGCCATCCCTGCGCGACAGCCCGGTCGGCCGCTTCATGAGCGCCCTGCTGGAATTCCCCAAGCCGGTGATCGCCGCGGTGAACGGACCGGCGGTGGGTATCGGCACCACCCTGCTGCTGCATTGCGATCTGGTCTTCGTTGGTCGCAACGCGCGATTGAAGATGCCGTTCGTCAACCTCGGCCTGACACCGGAGTTCGGCTCGAGCCTGATCCTGCCGCGCATGCTCGGTCATGCCAAGGCTGCGGAATTGCTGATGCTCGGCCAGGACTTCAGCGGCGAGCAGGCGGCGGCCTGGGGCCTGGCCAATGCGGCGCTGGAGGATGGCGCCACGGTGCTGGAGCACGCCCGCGATGCGGCCCGGCGCTTCCTGCACCTGGCGCCCTCGGCGGTAGTGGAGAGCAAGCGCCTGATGAAAGCGCCGTTTATCGAGGAGCTTCGCCGGGTGATCGCCGAGGAAGGCGATATCTTCAGTACCCGACTGCGCTCGCCCGAGGCGATCGAGGCGCTCAGCGCCTTCATGCACCGGCGCCAGCCGGATTTCTCCAGGTTCGCCTGAGCACACCGCTGTTGGGCCAGCGGAGCGACGATCCGTAGGGCGGATAACGCCCCAGGCGTTATTCGCCGCGATGCGGCTGAAACGGCGGATAACCGCGTAGCGGTTATTCGCCCTACACCACGTTGAGTTAGCGGAGCGCCGGTCCGTAGGGCGGATAACGCCACGGGCGTTATCCGCCGCGACGTGCGCTTATACCAGCAGGTCGCCGACGTGCAGCACCTTCATGGTGTTGGTGCCGCCCTGGGCGGTGTAGCTGTCGCCCTTGGTCAGGATCACCCAGTCGCCCTTGGTCACCACGCCGCGCTTGAGCAACTCGTCGACCGCGGCCTGGCTGACCTTCTCCGCCGGCAGCGCCGCCGGGTCGAAGGGGATGGTTTCCACGCCGCGGAACATCGCCACGCGAGCCTGAGTCTCGCGGTGCGGGGAGTAGGCGTAAATCGGTACCGACGAGCGGATGCGCGACATGATCAGCGGGGTGAAGCCGCTTTCGGTCAGGCAGATGATCGCCTTGATCCCCGGGAAGTGGTTGGCCGTGTACATCGACGCCAGGGCGATGCTCTCGTCGCAGCGGTCGAAAGTCTGGCCGAGGCGATGGCTGGATTTCTGGCTGGTCGGGTGCTTCTCGGCGCCCTGGCAGACGCGGGCCATGGCTTTCACCGCTTCCACCGGGTACTCGCCGGCGGCGCTTTCCGCCGAGAGCATCACCGCGTCGGTGTAGTCGAGCACGGCGTTGGCCACGTCGGAGACTTCCGCGCGGGTCGGCATCGGGCTGTGGATCATCGACTCCATCATCTGGGTCGCGGTGATCACCACTTTATTGTTGCGGCGGGCGTGCAGGATGATCTTCTTCTGGATGCCGACCAGCTCGGCATCGCCGATTTCCACGCCGAGGTCGCCACGGGCCACCATTACCGCGTCGCTGGCACGAATCAGGCCGTCGAGTGCGTCGTCGTCGGCGACCGCCTCGGCGCGCTCGATCTTGGCCACCAGCCAGGCCTTGCCACCGGCCTCGGTGAGCAGGCGGCGGGCGTATTCCATGTCCTTGGCGTCGCGCGGGAAGGAAACGGCCACGTAGTCCAGGTCCATGTCCGCGGCCAGCTTGATGTCTGCCTTGTCCTTGTCGGTCAGCGCCGGCGCGGTGAGACCGCCGCCGCGGCGGTTGATGCCCTTGTGGTCGGACAGCGGGCCGCCGATCAGCACCCGGCAGCGCAGTTCGTCGGCGGCGACTTCCTCGACCACCATCACCACCCGGCCGTCGTCCAGCAGCAGCTCATCGCCGACCCCGCAGTCCTTCACCAGGTCCGGGTAGTCGATGCCGACCACTTCCTGGGTACCGGCGTCGCGGGCGTGGCTGGTGGAGAAGCGGAACTTGTCGCCGACCTGCAATTCGATGCGCTTGTTGGCGAACTTGGCGATGCGGATCTTCGGTCCTTGCAGGTCGCCGAGCAGGGCGACGAAGCGGCCGTGCTTGGCCGCCAGTTCGCGCACCAGCCTGGCGCGGGCGCGGTGTTCATCGGGGGTGCCGTGGGAGAAGTTGAGGCGGGCGACGTCGATCCCGGCCAGGATCAGTTGCTCCAGCACTTCCGGGGAATTGCTGGCTGGGCCGAGGGTGGCGACGATTTTGGTGCGGCGAACGGACATGCAAAGGACTCCTTGGATAACGCTGGCGTGCAGGCTACCACCGGCGAGGCTCGGCGGCGACTGCGGAGTCATACTATCTGCATCAGATGTCATTTGTCGGTTTGAGCACCAGCAGGTCGCATTCCACCTCCTCCAGGACGCGTTCGGCGGTCTGCCCGATCAGTGCGTTGTCCAGGTGCCCCCGGGCGACCGCGCCCATCAGCAGCAGGTCGATGTCGTTGGCCCGGACGAAGTCGGGGATCGCCTGCTCGGCATAGCCGGCCAGCAGGTGGCGGCGCTCCGCGGCGATCTCCGGGTAGGCTGCCAGCAGGTCGTCGAAGGCCTGGCGGTGACGTTCCTCATGTTGCAGCACGAAACGCTCGTAACCGGCGAGCATTTCCGCGTCGAACAGCAGGCTGCGCGGCATCGCCGCGTGGGTATGCAGGTAGTCGGCGCGCAGCCCCAGGCTGGCTTCGAGCTGGCGGGCGGCGGCGATCAGCCGGTGATCGAGGGCGGCCGGCTTGTCGCTGGCATGCAGCGGGTCGAGCGCCGCGCACAGGCGCTGGCCGCGCCAGGCGTCGTGATGGACCAGCCAGAGCGGCTGCGGGCAGTGGCGGATCAATTGCCAGTCGCTGTTGCCCAGTAGCAGGCGGCGCAGCAGGTTGTGCTTGCGGGTGCTCTTGAGGACCAGGTCGGGCCGGGTTTCGCCGACCCGTTGCAGGACCATCCGGTCCAGCGGCTTGCCCCACTGGGCCTCGACCTGAGTGCGGATGCCGGCCTGCTGCAGCGGCATGGAAAGCTGCTCCAGCCAGGTGACCCGTTCGTCCAGGTAAAGGTCGCGGGCACGCTGCAGCGAGTGACTGTCGAAGAACAGCCCGCCGTCCAGCGCCGGGTTGAAGTCGCACAGCAGCAACTCGACGCTGGCGCCGCTGCGTTCGGCGATCCACTGGGCACGGGAAAGGGCCGGCTGTTCGTCGCTGCTCGGGTCGACGACCACCAGCAGGTTATGCAGGTTCATGGCAACGCTCCTGGCATTGGGCGGGAATGCCATTGCAGACCAGGCGCCGCGACGGGCGCTTGATCTGGGTCAGTCCGGCGGGGATCAGCGAGGTTGCACGTTGAGCGCCTGGTCGAGGTGCCGGCCGGCCTTGTTCGACAATTCGCCTTCAGGATAGTCGAGCAACTGGCGACGCAGGTATTCGATGGCCTTGTCGCGGTTCGGGTGCGGGTTGTCCGGCGCCAGGTACATCAGGCCGAGCTGGTAGAGGGCTTTTTCCTTTATACCGGCAGGAATCGCCGGATCGTTGACCGCCAGCAGGTAGAGCTCGGCGGCTTCGTCGACCCGATCCTTGAGCACCGCGCGGCGCGACAGCAGGGTCATGTCCGGGTCGAGGCTGGTCTTGTAGAGGTCGAGGTTCTGCTGTGGCTTCCAGGTGGCGAGCAATTCGCGGGCGCTCTTCTGCACCGGCTCCCTGGCTCGCTGGCGCATCGCCAGCAGGCGCGCCTGGGCATGCTCGGCGGCGTGGGTGCCGGGGAACTCGCGGACCACGCGCTGGAAGTAGTCGGTGGCCTTGGCGTCGTCGCGCTGGTCGTTGTAGCGGCTCATGTAGATCAGGCCGATCTGGTACAGCGAGATACCGCGCACCTCGGCGCTGTAGCGGCTATTGTCGTAGCCGGTGAGGTAGAGCTTCTCCGCCTCGGCGCTCCTGTTGTCGCGGATCGCCATGGCGCTGTAGGTCAGCAGGTCGCCTTCCTCCTCGATGGCGGCGGTCATGCGGTTGCTCTTCATCTGCTTGTATTCGGCGACTTCGCCAGTGGTCACCTGGGCGACGAACAGCGGCGTGGTCGGCGAACAGGCGGCCAGCAGCGACAACAATGGGAGCAGGACGAGACGGCGGGCGAAGCGCATGGCATCTCCTTGGCGCCAGGGCGAGAGCCACCCCAGTCTAGTCAGGCCCTTCAGTCACGCCAATACGCGCCGATACAGTTCCCAACGGAGGATATGCCTATGCGAAGCTTGATCGTTGCCTGCCTGGCGCTGAGTGCCACCGGTTGTAACAGCTGGTCGCTGAACAGCGACCTGAACGGGGCCTACCGCGCCTACGACAAAGGCGATTGCGCACAGGTGATGCTCGACCTGTCGCGGGCCGAACGGCGGATTCGCGCGCGGCCCTACCTGCAGCCGGAAATCTCGCTGCTGCGCGGCCAGTGCCTGGAACGCCAGAGCCTGTTCGTTGACGCGGCGCAGACCTACCACTTCATCATCGCCCGTTACCCCACCAGCGAATATGCCTACCGTGCCAAGGCGCGGCTGGAGACGTTGCGCCAGTTGGGCCGGCTGAGCGAGACGCCGGCCTCGGCCAGCGCCGTGCCGACCCGCCTGTAGGCGGCCGGGAGGGATTGGACGGGCGTTCAGGCTGACCGTCGGTCGCATGGGACACCGGTCTATCCGGTAAGCTTCGCCCTGGATTTCACGGAGGAGGTTCGCATGCGTGCCCTGTGGTTCTGTGTCGCCCTGATGCCCGTGCTGGCGCAGGCGGACATCTATCGCTGGACCGATGCCCAGGGCAAGGTACACTTCTCCGCCACGCCACCGGCCGGCGCGCAACGCGTCGAAGTCAGGCCGCAGGTGGTGGAACGTGACGCCGCGACCCGCCAGCGCGAGCAGCGCACCCAGGAGTATTTCGATGCTCGTCGCGAGGAACGCACCGCCGCCGCCGAACGTGCCGGCCAGCGCCAGGCTGCGCTGGCCGAGGAATGCGGGCGCTTGCGGCAACAGTTGTCCCAGCTCGAACGCGGCGGCCGCTTCTATCGGCAGGACGCCGGCGGCGGGCCGGTTTATCTGAGCGATGCCGAGCTGGACGCCATTCGTCGCGAACTGGCCTCGCGGGAGTCCGAACGCTGCCGCTGAGCTTGTTCCCCGAGCGCCGGCATCGTCATACTGGACTGCAAATCATAGCGAAATGCCATTATGGGTCTTCAACGACATATCCAGCGCCATCAGTTGCCCAGCTACCTGAAGGTGTTCAATCGCATCACCGATAAGCCGATGGGCTACATCGGCAACGTCTCCGAGGACGGCCTGCTGCTGATCAGCCAATTGCCGATGCTGGTCGGCGCGCGTTTCGAACTGCGCCTGAAGGTTCCGGGACTGGGCGGTCGCCCGCAATGCATCGATTTTTCCGCCGACTGCCGGTGGACCTGCGAGGACGTCACGCCCGGTCATTTCGATTCCGGCTTCCACCTGCTGGCGCCGCCCGCCGAATTCCTCGAACTGGTGGAGGCGCTGCGCCGTTACTTCAGCTTCCCCCGCCAGCCGCAGTCGGTCTGATCCGTCAAAGCACGCCGGCGCGCTTCCAGCCCAGGTAGCGGCTGATCAGCTCCGGCCCGAGTTCGCTGGGACGAGCATCGAGCACTGGCACGCCGTGGGCCGCGAGCTTCTCGTGGAGGCCGTTGCGCGCATTCAGGTAGTCGATGGTGCCGGTGTAGGCGAGCGCCTGCTCGTAGCGGGCGACCGGCTCGTGGCGCAGGGTGTCGAGCACTTCCTCGCGCAGGCTGGCGACCAGCACCCGGTGCTGGCGGCCCAGGCGTTTCACCGCGCCGAGCAGTTCTTCGTCGTCCTCGTCGCGCAGGTTGGTTACCAGGATCACCAGGGCCCGCCGCCGCTGGCGGGACAGCACCGCCTGCACGGCTTCCGGGAAATCGGCGGGACGCTGGCTGGTCTGCAGGTCGTAGACGGTGTTGAGCAGCGCGCCGAGCTGGGCGCTGCCCTTGCCCGGCGGGAGATGCCGGCGGTCGTCGCCGGCGAAGGTCATGGCGCCCACCGCGTCGCCCTGGCGCAGGGCCACGTAGGCCAGCAGCAGGCTGGCGTTGAGGGCATGGTCGAAGTGCGACAGGTCGCCGTCCTGGCTGCGCATGCGGCGGCCGCAGTCGAGCAGGAAGAGGATCTGCTGGTCGCGTTCGTCCTGGTATTCGCGGGCGATCGGCGTGCGTTTGCGAGCGGTGGCCTTCCAGTCGATCTGGCGCAGGGTGTCGCCGTCGCGGAATTCGCGCAACTGGTGGAACTCCAGGCCGAGGCCGCGGCGCTGGCCGCCGCGTACGCCGATCTGGTTGAGCCAGTGGTCGACCGCCATCAGTTCGGCGCCGTAGAGGCGGGCGAAGTCCGGGTAGACGCGGGTCTCGCCGCGTGCTTCCAGGTAGCGGCGCTGCCGCCACAGGCGCAGCGGGCTGGGCAGTTCCAGCTCGCAGCGGGGAAACACGAAGTGACCGCGGTTGAGCGGCCGCACCCGGTAGCCGACCTCGGTGCTTTCGCCCGGGCGCAGTTCGACCTCCTGCGGCAGGTACTCGAAATCCATGCCGGCCGGCAGGTGATCGAACAGGGTCAGGCGAACCGGACGCCGATAGGTGTGCTGCAGATGCAGACGCACTTCGCTCCAGCGCCCCAGCGGCAGGTTGCCGCTGAGCTGGCGGCTCAGCTTCGGCACCGCCTGGCGGCGCGCCCACAGGGCGTCCAGCAGGCCGAGCAGGAGCAGCGCGGCGAGCGCCGCCCACCAGAATGTATGCAGTTGCGCAGGCAACCGCTGGCCGAGCGCCGACAGGCTGCCCAGGCCGATGGCCAGCAGCAGGAGCGCGGCGAACAGCGCCAGCAGGGCGCGCGATGGCTTCATACGCGGGGGGCCGGTACCTGGTCGAGCAACTGTTGCAGGACCTGGTCCACCGACAGCCCCTCGATGTCCAGCTCCGGAGACAGCCGGACCCGATGGCGCAGGACCGCCAGGGCACAGCCCTTGATGTCGTCCGGCACCACGAACTCGCCGCCGCGCAGCAGCGCCCGCGCCCGGCCGCAACGGACCAGGGCGATCGACGCGCGAGGTCCGGCGCCGAGGGCCAGGCCCGGCCAGTTGCGGGTGGTGCGGGCCAGGCGCACGGCATAGTCGAGGACCTGGTCGTCGATCGGCAGGTCGCTGGCGATCCGCTGCAGGGCGAGAACGTCCTTGTCCTTCAGCAGCGGCCGCAGGTTGGCCACGTCGAGCATGTCGCTGCGCGCGGAGCGGGTCACCTGGCGCACCAGGGTCTGTTCCTCGGCTTCGGCCGGGTAATCGATGCGCAGCTTGAGCATGAAGCGGTCGAGTTCGGCTTCCGGCAGCGGATAGGTGCCTTCCTGCTCGATCGGGTTCTGCGTCGCCAGCACCATGAACGGCTGCGGCACCGGCAGGGCGCGTCCTTCCAGGGTGACCTGGCGCTCCTGCATCACTTCCAGGAGGGCGGCCTGGGTCTTGGCCGGCGCGCGGTTGATCTCGTCCGCCAGCAGCAGGTGGGTGAACACCGGCCCCTTGCGCAGCTTGAACTGCTCGCTGGCGAGGTCGTATACGGCGTGGCCGGTGACGTCGCTGGGCATCAGGTCGGGGGTGAACTGGATGCGCGCGAAGCCGCCGTCGAAGCAGCGCGCCAGGGCGCGTACCAGCAGGGTCTTGCCGAGCCCCGGCACGCCTTCCACCAGCACGTGGCCGCCGGCGAGCAACGCGGTGAGCACGTCGTCGATCACTGCGCCCTGGCCGATCAGGGCTTTCTGCAGTTCGGTGCGCAGGGCCTGGGCCAGCTGGCTGGCGCGCTGGCGCTGGAGCGCCGGGTTGGGCGCGGTGCTCGGTTGTTCGGGCGTCTGTTCGCTCATAGGGCATTCCTGAGGCTTTGCAGGTGGGCGACCTGGCGGGTGAAGTCGGCAGCGGAAAGGCGCTGCGCCGGATATGGGCGCATGGCCTGGCTGATGGCGCTGGGTGGCAGGCGGGTCATGCGCCCGAGGATCTGCCATTGCTCGGCGACGCCGAGCTGTTCGAAACCGGGGTGGCGACGCCGCGCCCTGCGCAGGATGTCGCGTTGCAGACCGTGCAGCAAGGCGACGTGGCCGCGCTGGCGGAGGAGGAAGTCTGCGCCGGCGCGCAGGTGTTCCTCCAGTTGCCGGCGCGAACGGCTGGCCACCGGCTGCAAGGGACCCTGGCGCAGCCCTGCGCGCCACAGGCCGGCGAGCAACAGCAGCAGCGCTGCCGCCAGGGCCTCGGGGAAGTGGCGGGCGAGCAGGGTGGCGAGGCTGTCGCGTTCGGCGCGGTAGAGCAGGGTCACCTGGTTGTCCTGGGTCAGGTACCAGAGCAGCCAGGCGTTGTCGTACTGCTCGATGTTGCGGTTCTGCCAGATCCAGGCGTCGGTGAGCACCGTGACCAGGCCCTTGCCGTGCTGCATCTGCAACAGGTGGGTGGCGTCGCCGCTGTTGGCCCAGGCGTAGGCGTGGTTCTGCGGATCGTAGAGGTGGTAGTCGGGATCGAAGCCGATGTAGGCCGGCGAGCGCTCGTTTTCCAGGTACAGGCGGGTCAGTGCGGAATAGTCCGGCACGCTGTCGGCGGGTTCTTCTTCCTCGCCGGCGGTGTCCTCCGGCGGCGCTTCGGTCGCGTGGTCGTCGACGCTACCTTCGTCGGCGTCGGCGTCGGCGTCGGCGTCGGCGGTTTCCTCGCTGGCCCGGTCCTGGCTGTCGTCGAAGTCCTCGGTGAGGTACTGGCGGATATCCAGGCTGTCGAGCAGCAGGTCGCCGCTCTTCTTCTCGTCCTCGTCCCACAGGCGTTCGGCGATCAGCACCAGGTGCCCGCCCTGCTCGCTCCATTGCAGCAGGCGGCGAGCCTGGCCGGGAGTCATGCCGGAGCGGCTGCCGAGCAGGAGCAGGGTATGCCCGGAGGGCGGCAGCTCCTTGAGGACCTCAAGGCCGTCGGCACGGCTCACCGTGACCCCCTGCTTGCGCAGGAACAGTTCGGCGGCCAGGTAGGGATTGCGCCGGGCCTCCGGCGATGGGCCGAGGTCGATCGTCTCCGTATAGGGTTGCAGGCGGCTGGCCAGGAAGATCGCCAGCAGCCCGGCCAGCAGCAGGAGCACGGCAAGCAGCAGGAAGCGCGCGCGCCGGCTCATCATGGCTTGGCTCCCGCGGCGAAAAGGCTGCGCCAGCCGTCGCAGAGGCGCTGGCGAGTGTCGTCTGCCGGCAGCCGGTGGCCGTAGGCGAGCGCCTGCCATTGGGCGGTCAGCAGTTGGCTGTAGTGCAGCAGCGGCCGTTGTTGCTCCAGTCCTTCGACCAGGCGCAGGACCTCGCCCTCGGTATGGGAGCCCTTCAACGGCAGGCGGTAGTCATGCAGCAGTCGGCTGAGCAGCCCGCGGTAGAGCAGGCCGAGGGCTTCCCGTGGTTTCTCGTTCCAGAGCCGTTCGGCGTTGCTGGCGATGTCGTCGGGCAGGCTTTCCGGACTGAGATCGAGGCCGAACATCACCGTCGGCGCTTCGCGGCGGGCCCGTTGCGGCAAGCCCAGGTTGCCGACGAACAGGCGCAGCCATTCACGGTAGCGCCAGACCAGCAGGAACACCGCGCTGAACAGCAGCGCCCAGAGCAGCACTTCGATGACCTGCGCCGCGTGACGGAACGGCACCCAGTTGGCCAGGGCCTCGAAGAATGCCTTGAGCCGCTCTTCGTCCTCCTTGCGGCTGTCCTTTTTCTCGGTCTTGTCGCCGAAGCGCCAGCCCGTAACGGTCTCGCTGTTCTTGAACGGCGCGCCGTCGACGATCGCCCGGATCTGCTTGCCGGCCTGTTCGCTGTTGAGTTTCTGCCGCAGCAGGCGGGCCTGCTCGGGCGGCAGCTCGGCTTCGCCGGCGCTGGTGGCGGCCGCCGGCTCGGCGTAGGCGGAAGGGGCGGGCAGCCAGGCCAGCGAAGCGGTCAGGCCGAGCAGCAGGACATAGGCGCTGCCGACCAGACGCTGGCGCAGGCGGCGGAACACCAGCTCGATGTCCCAGGCTTCCAGTTCGGTGCGCCGGTTCAGGTAGAGGGTGAAGCCGCAGGCCACGTAGATCGGCTCCCAGACTACCAGCACCAGGACGTAGAGCAGGTTCGACAGGTGCTCCAGCCAGAGCCACTCGCCGGCTTCCGGGTCGAGCAGGCTCTGCCAGTTCCAGTCGATCTCGTTCTGCGCCGGGATCAGCAGGTAGAGAAGCATGGCGAAGCCGGCCCAGAGCGCCATTTCCAGGTGCACGCCGACCACGGTCAGCCAGGTCGCGCCGCCGGCGTTGCGCTGGGACAATACGATCAGGCGCTGGCTGCGAGGCTCCCCGGCGAGCCCTTCCAGTTGCAGGACCGGCAGGTCGAAGCTGCGCGTCGGACTGAAGCGGCGCCACAGCAGGCTGGCCGGCAACTGCTTCCTCAGCAGGGCGGGATAGGCGCGCAGGGCCTGCCTCAGGGTTGGCGTATCGCCGAACAGGGCGTGCGAGAGAATGTACAGCGGCAGCCGTTCGAAGGCCGGCTTGAGCCACCAGAAGATCAGGATCGCCAGGGTCGGATGCTGCCACAGCAGGAGGCTGAGCACGGCGAACAGCGGCAGGGTCAGCAACGCCCAGCTGCCCATCAGCAGGCGCGCATGGCGATGCGCCAGGAGGATGCCGAGGTCGAGCGCTTCCCAGGCGCTGCGCGGGCGGATCGCCACGCTGGCGTCAGTCAGGCGCATGGCGGCTCCGTCCGGCGAACAGGAAGTAGCTGCCGACCAGCAGCCAGAGGACCGCGCCGACCGCGTACTTCACCCGCGGCTCGAAATGACTGATGGAAGACCAATAGGCCTCGGTGAAGGCCGCCAGCAGCAACAGCACGATCACCCCGGCGATCAGTTGCACGCTGCGCCGGGCGGCCAGCCGCAGGGCTTCGCCGCGGGTCAGGCGACCTGGCGCGAGCAGCGCCCAGCCGAGCTTGAGGCCGGCGGCGCCGGCGAAGGTGATGGCGGTCAGTTCGAACGCGCCGTGGCCGATGACGAACGGCCAGAAGGTCTGCACGTAGCCGATCTGCGTCAGGTGGCCGGCCACCGAACCGATCATCAGGCCATTGAACAGCAGGAAGAACAGGCTGCCGAGTCCCAGCAGCACGCCGCTGGCGAAGGTCTGAAAGGCGATGCCGATGTTGTTCATGATGTAGAAGCCGAACATTTCCCAGTCGTCGCTGGTGTCGCGTGCCCCCAACGGACCCAGGCGGGTGGTTTCCGGGGCGTACATAGACTCCATCTCGCTGACCTTGTCCGGGCTGACCACGCTGTAGATCAGGTCGGGAAAGTGATAGACCAGCAGCCCCATGAGCAGGGCGCTGCCGTAGAACAGCAGGCTGGCCACGGCGATGCTGCGCCACTCCTCGCGGACCAGGCGCGGCAGGCCGGCGAGCAGGAAGCCGAGGATGCGGCTGCCGAGGTGGCTGCGGTGCCGGTAGAACTGCTGGTGGCCGCGCATCGCCAGTTGCTGCAACTGGTCGATCAGGTGACTGCTGTAGCCGCGCTCCTGGGCCAGCGCCAGTTGCTGGCAGAGGCGCCGGTAATCGGCGGCGAAGTCGTCGCTGGAGCCTTCCAGCTTCTTGCCTTTCTCGAGGAAGGCGAGGCGTTTGTCGAAGCGTTGCCAGGCGGCCTGGTGGCGCTGTTCGAAGAGGCTCTGTTTCATGCGCTCTCCTGACGCAGGCCGAGAAAGCCGCGGGCGATGCCGTTGATCTCGGCCTGGGCGCGTACCGGCTCGACGCCCAGCGGTTCGGCGAGAATGCCCGCCAGTTCCTCGCGGCGTGCCGAGGAAAGCGCCGCGCCGCGTTCGGCGAAACCGAGGAAGGCGCGCTGTTCTTCCAGGCTCATGGGGAAGGGCGGCAGTTGCGGCTCGACGTCAGGCAGGCTGGGCCGGCTCAGTTCGGGTTCGCGGTAGACCACCAGGGTGCCGGCGGCGATGTCGCCCAGGCGCTTGAAGGCCGGATGGTTCAGGCAACAGAGCAGACCGAGGGCGTAGCCGAAGGGCAGGATGTCGGCGAAGCGCAGCAGGTTGCGCAGCAGCGACGCGGCCCAGCCCACCGGAGTGCCGTCGTCGTGGACGACGCGCAGTCCCATCATCTGCTTGCCGGGCGAGCGGCCCTGGTTGAGCACCTCGAAGAGGACCATGTACCACCAGGTCATGATGAAGGTCAGCAGCAGGCCGAGGCCGGCGCCGAGCTTGCCCAGGAACGCCAGGCCGAGCATCAGCACCAGCATGATCAGGCCGCGGATGCAGAGGTCGATGGTATAGGCCAGGGCCCGGGGGACGACGCCGGCGGGACGCAGGAGCAGGTCGATGCCTTCCGGCGTTTCCACGTGGTAGTGGGTGTCGAGGACCTCGGCGCCTGGCCGGGAGGCGGGCGCGACGAGGCGAGCGGCTGCGTTCGGTGGCATCGGGGGGCCGTGTCGGGGAAAGTCAGATGCTAGCCAGCGTGGCGTCATCAGGCAACCGGGCCGCCGCGACGGCCCGGTCTGCACCTCAGTTGCCCAGCGGGCGAACGCCGAAGATGGTGCGGTAGAGAATACCCATGGAGACGACGAACAGCGGGCCGGTCCAGATCAGGCCGATGAACAGCGGGATCATGCTCACCAGCATCAGCAGGCTCAGCACCAGCAGCAGGCCGAACACCTTGAACCAGTGGCGGCTGATGGCCTTGCGCGAGGTTTCCAGGGCCTGCCAGGGCGTCAGGCCGCGCTCGGCCACCAGCGGCAGGGCGAGCATGTAGGCGACGCTCAGGTAGAGACCGGGGATGATCAGCAGGAAGAAGCCGACGTAGACCATCAGCATCATCAGCAGGCCGGTGAGCAGCAGCGGCACCAGCATGCCGAAGTAGTTGAACATTTCGTTGAAGGTCGCCGGCTGGTCGGCGGCGCGGCGGATGCCGATCATGGTCAGGCCGGTGAAGAACGGGTAGCCCACCGCCGTGGCGACCAGGCTGGCGATCATCTGGCCGACCGCGAAGGCGATGGGATCGGCCTCGCTCATCAGGCCGATACCGCCGAAGAGCAGGGTGAGGATGAAGGTGATGGTCTGGATCACCACGCTGTAGACCACGAAGGCGCCGATCAGGATGCCTTTGACGCCCTTGATCTTGGCCCAGGCTTCGCTGATCACGTCGCCGATGCGGAAGTCGTAGTCGCCGATGACCGGCGGCACCGCCTGGGTCGGTTGCAGGGCGCTGGCGGGGGTGGCGTAGGGATTGCTGGTGTCGTTCATGGTGCTGTCCTTGTCAGTGAAACGGGCATCCGTGCGAGCGGAATGCTAGCGAGGGCGGAGGGGACAACGCAAGGTTCGGATGGCAGATATGCGCACTGACGCGCCCTGGCGGGCCGTGCCTACGGCGCTTTCCGTGAGTTCGTTGGAAAACCTGGAAATCCCCGAAGTGGGTCGCGAGCTTCGCGGCAGTCACTGGTAGACTGCCCGGTGCCGCCAGAAAGGGAATGACCGTGAACGCGAGTATTTTTTGGTACGACTACGAAACCACCGGCATCGACCCTCGCCGCGACCGGCCGTTGCAGATCGCCGGGATCCGCACGGACGAGGCGCTGAACGAGATCGGCGAGCCGATGAACCTGTATTGCCGTCCCAGCGACGATATCCTGCCCCACCCTATGGCTTGCCTGATCACCGGCATCACTCCCCAGCGGCTGGCCGAGCGGGGGCTGTCCGAGGCCGACTTCATGACCCGGGTATACGCCCAACTGGCGCAGCCGGCGACCTGCGTGGCCGGCTACAACTCCCTGCGCTTCGACGACGAAGTGACGCGCTACAGCCTGTACCGCAACTTCTTCGATCCCTACGCCCGCGAGTGGCAAGGCGGCAATAGCCGCTGGGACCTGATCGACATGGTCCGTACCGCCTATGCCCTGCGCCCGGAGGGCATCCAGTGGCCGCAGCTGGACGGCCGGCTGTCGCTGAAGCTGGAAATGCTCACCGCGGCGAACGGCCTGGAGCATGGGCAGGCCCACGACGCGCTTTCCGATGTCCGCGCCACCATTGCCCTGGCCCGCCTGATCCGTCAGCGCCAGCCGCGCCTGTACGATTACCTCTACCAGTTGCGCAGCAAGCACAAGGTGCTCGACCAGGTGCGCCTGCTGCAGCCGCTGGTGCATGTCTCCGGACGCTTTTCCGCGGAGCGCCATTTCCTCTCGGTGGTCCTGCCGCTGGCCTGGCACCCGCGCAACCGCAATGCTCTGATCGTCTGCGACCTCTGCGCCGATCCCGCGCCGCTGCTGGAGTTGTCGGCCGAAGACTTGCGCAGGCGCCTGTATACCCGTCGCGACGAACTGGCCGAGGGCGAGTTGCCGGTGCCGCTGAAGCAGATCCAGGTCAACCGTTGCCCGGTGGTGGCGCCGCTGTCGGTATTGCGCGCCGAGGATCGCCAGCGAACCGGCATCGAACTCGATGAGTGCCAGCAAAAAGCCGAGCTGTTGCGCCAGCATCAAACCGTCTGGGCGGACAAACTGACAGCGCTATATGGCGAAGAAAGTTTCTCCGCCAGCGACGACCCCGAGCAACAGTTGTATGACGGATTTATTGGCGATCGGGATCGACGCCTTTGTGAACAGCTGCGCCTTGCCGAACCGGAGCAATTGGCCAAAGAACAATGGCCCTTCGACGATGCCCGTTTGCAGGAGTTGTTCTTCCGCTATCGTGCGCGAAATTTCCCGGAAACTTTAAATGCAGCCGAGCGCCAACAATGGGAAAGCTTCTGCCGCAATCGTTTGTCCCATGAAGAATACGGCGCACCGAATACTTTGCCGGCCTTCGAGGCGGCGCTGGAGGCTTGTCGGCAAGAGCAGGGCGGCACATTGCCGGCGGTACTTGCGGCCTGGCGCGATTACGCCGCGGAACTGCGTCAACGCTATTCGCTGGAGACTTGAGGGCGCAGGCAGAGGAGCCGATACAATCCGGCGGAAATGAAAAACGCCAGCACTGGGCTGGCGTTCTTCGTGGAACTGACTGGTTTAGCCGAGCAGGGTGGCCCAGCTCTCGACGGCCTCGGGGCCCCACTTGGCTTTCCACTCTTTCAAAGTCTTGTGGTTGCCGCCCTTGGTCTCGATGACTTCGCCGGTGTGCGGGTTCTTGTACTGCTTGACCTTGCGCGCGCGCTTGCCGGCAGGCGCCTTGGCGGTGCGGGTGCTCTTGCCGATCTTGGCGTCCGGATCGAGCAGGGAAATCACGTCACGCAGGGACTTCTGGTAAGTGCCCATCAGCGTGCGCAGCTTCTCTTCGAATTCCAGTTCTTTTTTCAGTTTGTCGTCTTGTTCCAGGGACTTCAGGCGCTCCTGAAGTTCCTTGATGGCTTCTTCCGTGGCGCGATATTCGTTGATCAGGGACATGTCAGGTACCTTGTCTGTGCTGAGTGGCGGTGGCGGGCATGTAAGTAGATTCAATAATAGTCAGGGCGAAACTGTAAGTAAACCGCGATGAAAACTTTTCTCGATGAAATTCAAAGTAATTAATTCCGCATCGGGATTGCCCTGTTGTGCGGGTTTATTCTCTCGCGCAACAGCCTGTCGAAAGACCTTCGCCGAGGCTGAACTTTTCCCGCCATGCCGCTAGAATGGCGGCCTTTCGCGATGTTTCTGGAGTATACCCATGCGCACTTTTCGGCTGGTGATCGCCTGTCCCGACGGGGTCGGGATCGTTGCCAAGGTGAGTAACTTCCTGGCCACCTACAATGGCTGGATCACCGAAGCCAGCCATCATTCCGACAACGATAACGGCTGGTTCTTCATGCGCCACGAGATCCGTGCCGACTCTCTGCCGTTCGACCTGGATGGCTTCCGCCAGGCTTTCGCCCCGATCGCCCGCGAATTCTCCATGGAATGGCGAATCACCGATTCCGAGGTGAAGAAGCGCGTGGTGCTGATGGCCAGCAAGGAGTCCCATTGCCTGGCCGATCTGCTGCACCGCTGGCACAGCGGCGAACTGGACTGCGAGATTCCCTGCGTGATCGCCAACCACGACGACCTGCGCAGCATGGTCGAGTGGCACGGCATCCCGTATTTCCACGTTCCCGTCGATCCGCAGGACAAGCAGCCGGCCTTCGATGAAGTTTCCCGGCTGATCGACGAACATGGCGCCGACTGCATCGTCCTGGCTCGCTACATGCAGATCCTGCCGCCGGACCTGTGCCGCAAGTACGCCCACCAGGTGATCAACATCCACCACAGCTTCCTGCCGTCCTTCATCGGCGCCAAGCCGTATCACCAGGCGTCGAAGCGCGGGGTCAAGCTGATCGGCGCGACCAGCCATTACGTGACCGAGGAACTGGATGCCGGTCCGATCATCGAGCAGGACGTGGTGCGGGTCACTCACCGCGACAACGTCGAAGACATGGTGCGGCTGGGCAAGGATGTGGAAAAACTGGTGCTCGCGCGCGGACTGCGCTATCACCTGGAAGACCGCGTACTGGTACACGGCAACAAGACGGTGGTGTTCGACTGAGTCGGCTTCCCTGGAATGCCGGCCAGGGCCGGCACCCGGAGGAACGAACATGAGCGATCCCAGGTCGGCGGGCACCGCCAGCCCGCCACCGACCCTCGGCGAGGGTTGCACAAGCCGTTACGACATCGACGCCCTCGGCGACGAGGACGGAACCGAGTTTCCCGGCGCGGCCGAACTCTGGCGGCGTATCCAGGAGAGCGCCAGCGAGACGGGCGAGGCTGACGCCGAGGATACGCTCAGGAAGAAGCCTCGCGACTGCTGATCAGCTTCTTCAGCAGCGGGCGTCCGGCGAGCACGGCGAACACCGGGCCGCCGGCGACGAGGTAGAAATAGAAGGTCACCGCTCGCCAGATGACGATGGCCGCCGCCGCCGTCGACTTGCCGATCATGGGGGCCAGCAGGGCCGCCGAGGTCAGCTCGGTGCCGCCGGCGCCGCCGGGGATCAGCGAGAGCTGTCCGGCGCTGAGCGAGACCATCTGGATCAGGAAGGTCCAGGCCCACTGGATATCCACTCCCAGGCCGCGCAGGGTCAGATCGAGCACGCTGAAGCGCAGTAGCCAGTGCGTACTGCTGAGAAGGAAGACCGCCAGCAGGCGTCGTTTCGGCAGGCGCAGGCTGTCGTGCAGGGCAATGCGGAAATGCAGGATCTTGCGGCCCCAGTGCAGGCGCTTGCGCGATGACACGCCGAGCCGCGCCAGAACCCGCCCGTTGAAGCGGATCACCTGGTGCAGGTAGCGGATCAGCATTACCGCGCCGACGAACAGGCCGACCAGGAATACCGCGCTGAAGATCAGGCTCGATTCCATGTTCGGGCTCAGCGAATGGCTGAGGGCATAGATCAGGATCGCGCCGAGGGCGCAGAGGAAGAACGTCAGGTCGGCCAACTGGTCGACCGCGAACACCGCGCTGGTCTGTGCCGGGCGCAGGCCGCGCCGGGCCAGCAGCGCCATCAGGGTCAACGGCCCGCCGCTGCCGCCCGGAGTGGCGCAGAAAGCGAATTCGCTGGCCATGATGATGCCGACGCTCTGCAATTGCCCGAGCTTGCCGGCGCGCCCGGCGAGCAGCAGGCGCAGGCGCAGGCCGTTGATGAACCAGCAGACCACGATCATGCCGAACATCAGCAGCAGACTGTCCAGCGGGAAGGCGCGCAAGCGCGGGAACATGTCGCTGCCGCCGAGCACCAGCGGAATCAGCGAGGCACCGATCAAACCGAACAGCAGTAACCAGCCTCGACTCATGCCGCGCGGTCCAGGGCGAGGTGGCGCTCCAGCCAGTCGATCTTGGTCAACGGCTGGCGCCCCTCGGATAGCAGGGTGCGCAGGGTACTCAGCCAGTATTCGCGGGAAAAGCGATGGCGCATGTCGACCGGATGGAGTCCGAGACGGATCACCGGCGCTGCGCGCCAGGCCCGGCGGCGCTGCTCGCTGAGCGCCCAGGAGAGGCCGCGACGCCAGGCACTGCGCGCGCTCCAGACCAGGCCGGGGGCCTCGATCGGTTGCAGGTGGGGAAGCAGATACAGGTTGGACGGGTCGCTGGTGTAGCGCAGCCCGCTCTCGCCGAGCGCCTGGCGGGTGCCGGCGCTCATCAGCCAGGCCGGCGCGACGAAACCGTGCAGCGGCCATCCGCGGCGGCGGAACAGCTCGATGCCGGCGGCCAGGCGGGTCTTGGCCTCGGCGTGGTCGAGGGCATAGAACTCTCCCTCCCAGGTGTAGATGCGACGCATGAAGTATTGCCCTGGAGTACGCGGTGGTGGGGCGTCATCGTAGTGATAGAAGCCGTGGAGAGCCAGTTCGTCACCCCGGGTTACCCGCCGCGAGAGCAGTTTGCAGAACTTTTCGTCGGCTTCCAGCGGGTTGCGATGGTGGAAGTCGGGCACTACCAGCCAGGTCATGGGGACCTCACCGAGCGCGTCCACGGCCTCGACGAAGGGCCGGTAGTCCGGCCAGGTTTCCGGGGCCACGTCGTGCAACACCAGCAGCAGGCTGCGTTCAGCCATAGCGCGGGAACCTCGCCTCGCTGTCGCCGAGTACCGCGTGGTAGTGCAGGAGCAGACCGGCGACCACCGCGTCCCAGGCATGCTGGCGCTCGACGTGACGGCGGGCGCGCTGGCCGCGCAGCTCGACGTCGTGGCTGAACAGTTCGCGCACCGCGCAGGCCATGGCGTCGCCGTTGTTCGGTGCGCAGAGCACGCCGCAACGCTCCGGGACTATTTCCGCCAGTGCCCCGGCGCGCACCGCCACCACCGGAATGCCGCTGGCCATCGCTTCGAGTGCGACCAGGCCGAAGGTCTCCTGGTCACCGGCGTGCAGCAGCGCGTCGCTGCTCGCCAGCAGGCGGGCGACTTCGCGGCTGTCGCAGAAATGGTCGACCACGCTGGTGTTGCGCGGAACCCGGGTCGGCATGTTGGAACCCACCAGCAACAGGTGATAGCCGTCGCCGAGGCGCTGGATGGCGTCGAGCAGTACCGGCAGGTTCTTTTCCCGCGAACCGCGCCCGGCGAACACCAGCAGGCGGGTTTCCTCGTCCAGGCCGAGTTCCTGGCGCAGCCCCGGATCGCGGTTGCTCGGATGGAAGGTGACGAGGTCGACGCCCAGCGGTTGTACATGCACGTCGGCGACGCCCAGGCGCATCAGCTTTTCCGCCATTACCCGACTGGGGGCCAGGACCCGGTCGAAGTGGCCGTACAGCTTGCTGACGTAGTTGTCCGCGTTGGTGCCGAGCCAGGCGCCCATGCGATTGCTCACCAGCAGCGGCAGGTCGGAGTGGTAGAAGCCGATCACCGGCACGTCCAGCCGACGTCGCGCGTCGAGCGCCGCCCAGGCGGTGAGGTAGGGGTCGCCGACCTCGATCAGGTCCGGTTGCAGATTGCGCAGCACCTTGCGCCAGGGGCCGCGACGGAGAGGGAAGCGGTAGCCATTGCCGAATGGCAGCGGCGGCGCCGGCACCTCGTGGATGCCGTTCGCCTGGCGGTAGCTGGCGCCGGGAACCAGCACGCTGTGGCGAATGCCGGGATAGTGCCAGAGATGGCGATGCTTGGCTTCGAGATAGGTGCGTACCCCCCCGCTGGCAGGCGCGTAGAACATGGTCATATCGGCGATGTGCACGATGGGCCTTCCTCCGTTGAGCTTGTTCCTTCTGCCACTCAGTGGACCACCGGCACCGGCAGTCGTTCGAACGGTGTGCGGGAGCCGTGGGTAGCTTCAAGTCTAGGAAAGAAAGCGCGAGCCGGCGCGCTTGCGGCAGCCAGCGCGGGAATAGGTCGCAGAGGGAGCGGGCGGAGAGGAAGGCATGCCTCGGGAGGCATCCTGGCAGGATAAGGGTGAACAACGCCGTTGGCGTTGTTCACCCTACGAATGGCCGGGGGCAGGGCGGATAGCCGCGGCGCGATTATCCGCCGGTTCGGCTACGGCTC
Source organism: Pseudomonas sp. DL (assembly GCF_047199225.1). NCBI lineage: Bacteria > Pseudomonadati > Pseudomonadota > Gammaproteobacteria > Pseudomonadales > Pseudomonadaceae > Pseudomonas > Pseudomonas sp. DL. Next base: position 5,001,775 of record NZ_CP178323.1, on the reverse strand, counting down.
GGGCAGTGCTCAGATCTTGAAGCTGTCCACCAGCTGGCGCAGGCGCCCGGCCTGGGTTTCCAGCTCGCCGCAGGCGCGCAGGGTGGCCTGGAGGTTCTCCACGCCTTCCTGGTTGAGGGTGTTGATCTCGGTGATGTCCATGTTCAGCGAATCGACCACCGCGGTCTGCTCCTCGGTGGCGGTGGCCACCGACTGGTTCATCCCGTCGATCTCGGCGATCCGTCCGGTGACGCTGCTCAGGCGTTCGCCGGCACGGTTGGCGATCTCCACGCTTTCAAGGCTGTAGCGCTGACTCTCGGTCATGGTACTGACCGCTTCCTGGGCGCCGATCTGCAGTTCCTCGATCATCTTCTGGATCTGCTGGGCCGACTCCTGGGCGCGGTGGGCCAGGTTGCGCACCTCGTCGGCGACCACTGCGAAGCCGCGTCCGGCTTCGCCGGCGCGCGCGGCTTCGATGGCGGCGTTGAGGGCGAGCAGGTTGGTCTGCTCGGAGATGCCCTTGATCACTTCGAGGATCTGGCCGATGTTCACCGTGCGGCTGTTGAGGGCCTCGATGTTGGCGCAGGAGGCGCTGATCTTCTCGGAAAGCTCGTTCATCGCGCGGATGGTCTGCTCGACCACCTGCTTGCCGTCTTCGGCCTGGTGGTTGGCGTCGGAGGCGTGGTGCGAGGCATCGGCGGCGTTGCGGGCGATTTCCTGGGCGGCGGCGCCGAGTTCGTTGATCGCCGCGGCGACGCTGTTGGTGCGGTTGGACTGCTCGTCGGAGTTGGCCATCGAGGAGTTCGAGGCGTTCACCACCAGTTGCGCCACGTCGTGCAGTTGGCGAGCGGTGCCGGCGACCTCGCGGATCGATTCGTGGATACGCTCGACGAAGCGGTTGAAGGAAATGGCCAGGGCCCCGAACTCATCGTTGCTGGTGACCTTCAGGCGCTTGGTCAGGTCGCCTTCGCCCTGGGCGATGTCCTGCATGGCGCGGCCCATGTCGGTGAGCGGCTGCATCAGTACGCGGATCAGCATGCCGAGGAGGAGGACGATGGCGACCACCGCGATCAGCGCGGCGACGATCGCCGAGGTACGCAGCTTGGTGAGCATGGCATAGGCCTTGTCCTTGTCCACCGAGATGCCGATGTACCAGTCCAGGCCGGACAGGCCCTTGACCGGAGAGAAACTGAGGATCCGGGTGTTGCCGTGCAGCTCGGCCTCGCTGAAGCCGCTGCCGATCTTCGGCGTGTTGCGTGGGTAGACGTCGCTGAGGCTCTTCATGACCTGGTCCTTGTCCGGATGGACGAGGATCTTGCCGTCGCCGCTGACCAGGAAGGCGTAGCCCATGCCGCCGAAGTCCAGCGAGTTGATGATCTTCACCACCGTCTGCAGGCTGAGGTCGCCGCCGACCACGCCGAACGGCTGGCCGCCCTGGCGCGCCGGGCTGGCGATGGTCAGTACCAGCTCGTGGATGGCCGGCTCCATGTAGGGTTCGGTGAGGGTGGTCTGGCCGGCGCTGGTGGCGGCGTTGTACCAGGGGCGGCGGCGCGGGTCGTAGTCGGCCGGCAGGTCGCTGGTGGGGCGCGCGGTGTAGGTGCCGTCGGTCTGCCCCAGGTAGGTGAAGAGGAAGGTCGAGCCCAGCAGCGGCTGTTCCAGCAGGGCCTGGGTGGTCTCCGGGCTGTGGTCGCGGGCCAGGGTCTGGGCCAGGTTCTCGATCAGCAGGATGCGCCCGCTCAGCCAGTTCTGCACGTTGCTGGCGGTGATCTCGCCCATTTCGTGCAGGTAGTCCTCCAGGTCCTCGCGGATCGAGGCACGCTGCAGGGAGTCGTTGTAGAGGGTGAACAGGGAGAAGGTCGCGATCACCACCAGCGCGGCGGCGAGCAGGATCTTGTGGCTGAACTTGAGACTTTTGATCATGGTTTCTTGCATCCGGGAGGCGCGGGCGCGCTGTCGTGAACAGCCCCAGTTGGATCGCAACTGCAAGGCTTGCCGTGTCTGTCGGCGGCAAGTCCGGAAGCTTTAGCGCAACGGATGAATGGTTTCACCGAATGCGACCTGGAGAACGAAAAAAAGCGCCCGTGGGCGCTTTTCGTCGGCAGGGCGGATAACCGCATCGCGGTTGTCCGCCGGTTCGGCGACGAGACCGGCCGGTCTCAGATCTTGAAGCTGTCCACCAGTTGGCGCAGGCGCCCGGCCTGGGTTTCCAGCTCGCCACAGGCGCGCAGGGTGGCCTGGAGGTTCTCCACGCCTTCCTGGTTGAGGGTGTTGATCTCGGTGATGTCCATGTTCAGCGAGTCGACCACCGCGGTCTGCTCCTCGGTGGCGGTGGCCACCGACTGGTTCATCCCGTCGATCTCGCCGATCCGCCGGGTCACGCTGCTCAGGCTTTCGCCGGCACGGTTGGCGATCTCCACGCTCTCCAGGCTGTAGCGCTGGCTCTCGGTCATGGTGGCCACCGCCTCGCGGGCGCCGACTTGCAGCTCTTCGATCATCTTCTGGATCTGCTGGGCCGACTCCTGGGCGCGATGGGCCAGGTTGCGCACCTCGTCGGCGACCACTGCGAAGCCGCGTCCGGCCTCGCCGGCGCGCGCGGCTTCGATGGCGGCGTTGAGGGCGAGCAGGTTGGTCTGCTCGGAGATGCCCTTGATCACTTCGAGGATCTGGCCGATGTTCACCGTGCGGCTGTTGAGGGCCTCGATGTTGGCGCAGGAGGCGCTGATCTTCTCGGAAAGCTCGTTCATCGCGCGGATGGTCTGCTCGACCACCTGTTTGCCGTCCTCGGCCTGGTGGTTGGCGTCGGACGCATGGTGCGAGGCATCGGCGGCGTTGCGGGCGATTTCCTGGGCGGCGGCGCCGAGTTCGTTGATCGCCGCGGCGACGCTGTTGGTGCGGTTGGACTGCTCGTCGGAGTTGGCCATCGAAGAGTTCGAGGCGTTCACCACCAGTTGCGAGACGTCGTGCAGTTTGTGCGCGGTCCCGGCGACTTCCCGGATCGAGCGATGGATACGCTCGACGAACTGGTTGAAGGCATCGCCGAGCACTCCGAATTCATCGCGGCTGGTCACGGCGAGGCGCTTGGTCAGGTCGCCCTCGCCCTGGGCGATGTCCTGCATGGCACGGCCCATCAGGTGCAGCGGCTGCATCAGCAGGCGGATCAGCAGGCCGAGCAGAACCAGGATGGCGACGATGGAGATCAGCGCGGCGGCGATGGCCGAGACGCGGAACTTGCTGAGCATGGCGTAGGCCTTGTCCTTGTCGATGGACAGCGCCAGGTACCAGGTCACCGAAGGCAGGCCCTTGATAGGGGTAAAGGCGAGGATGCGGGTATGCCCGTGCAATTCGGCCTCGCTGAAACCGGTGGCGATCTTCGGCGTGTTCTGCGGGTAGACCTCGCTCAGGGTCTTCATCACCTGCTCTTTGTCCGGGTGCACCAGGATCTTGCCGTCGCCGCTGACCAGGAAGGCGTAGCCCATGCCGCTGAAGTCCAGCGAATTGATGATCTGCACCAGGGTCTTCAGGCTGAGGTCGCCGCCTACCACGCCGAGGGTGTTGCCAGCGGCCTTCACCGGTGTCGCCGCGGTGATGATCAATTCCTGGGTGGCGGCGTCGACGTAGGGTTCGGTCAGGGTCAGGCCGCCGGCCGCCACGGCGTCCTTGTACCAGGGCCGGCTGCGCGGATCGTAGCCGGCCGGCATCGGGCTGTCCGGACGCATGGTGAAGACGCCGTCCTGCTGGCCGAGGTAGGTGAAGCTGAAGGTCGAGGTCAGGGCCGGCTGTTCGAGCAGGGCGCTGACGGTTTCCGGGCTGTGGTCGCGGGCCAGGGTCTGGGCGGTCTGCTCGACCAGCAGCAGACGGCCGCCGAGCCAGTTCTGAATGTTGCTGGAAGTCACGTCACCCATTTCCCGCAGGTAGCTTTCGAGGTCCTCGCGGATCGCGTTGCGCTGCAGGTAATCGTTGTAGAGGGTGAACAGTGCGAAAGCGGCGAACACCACGAGGGAGGCCGCGAGGAGGATCTTGTGGCTGAACTTCAGACTTTTGATCATGTTGTATTGCGTCCAGGAGTATGTAGCGCCAGTCTTTGACCAGACCCCTGCGACCGTTCCGCGGGCGCAGGGGCTTTCCGTACGCCTTGCAGCGTCGGGCGGGTCGCGCGGGTGGGTAGTCCGTCGACCCAGGCACGGCCTTGTGCCACGAAGCCACGGTTCCCTGGGTGGCTCCGAAGAATGCGTGATACGGATACGATGGCGATTTTTCCTGTCTCAGCAAGGCCCGAAGGTCTTCGCTGAAGCTGGACGGCCAGATCGGGTCGATGCGCTGGCCCGACGCCCTTCGCGGGAACCCGCGCATATTGGTACGCGGGTTCCGCTGGAAGCCCCGTTGCACAAGAGCTTTCCCTTACTGTCGGCACAGCGTGCCGGAGCTTTAGTCCCGAGGATGAATGGATGTCGCAAGCGAATGAGTTGTTGATCGGCGCTGGCCCCGATGGCCAGCCGGTAGGACAGGCCTGGCGCCTGGCCAACCGTCATGGATTGATCGCCGGCGCCACCGGTACCGGCAAGACGGTGACCTTGCAGCACCTCGCCGAATCCTTCAGCGATGCCGGTGTCGCGGTGTTCGCCGCCGACATCAAGGGCGACCTGTGCGGCATCGCCGCGCCGGGCAACCCGCAGGGCAAGGTCGCCGAACGTATCGCCAGCATGCCGTGGCTGAACTACCAGCCGAAGGCCTACCCGACCACGCTCTGGGACATCGCCGGGAAGACCGGCCACCCGTTGCGCACCACCATCAGCGAGATGGGCCCGCTGCTGCTGGCCAACCTCCTGGAGTTGACCGATAGCCAGCAGGCCGCGCTGTTCGCCGCCTTCCAGGTGGCCGACCGGGAAGGCCTGCTGCTGCTCGACCTGAAGGACCTGAAGGCGCTGCTCAACCATCTGAAGGACAATCCGGAAATCCTTGGCGAGGACCGGGCGCTGTTCACTGGCGCTTCCGGGCAGGCGCTGCTGCGCCGCCTGGCCACTCTGGAGCAGCAGGGCGCCGAGGCCTTCTTCGGCGAGCCTGCCCTGCAACTGGAAGACATCCTCCGCCCCGAGCCGGACGGGCGCGGGCGCATCCACCTGCTCGACGCCAGCCGCCTGGTGCACGAGGCGCCGAAGGTCTACGCGACTTTCCTGCTCTGGCTGTTGGCCGAGCTGTTCGAGCAACTGCCGGAGCGCGGCGATGCCGACAAGCCGGTGCTGGCACTGTTCTTCGACGAGGCCCACCTGCTGTTCAACGGTACGCCGAAAGCCTTGCGCGACCGCCTGGAACAGGTGGTCCGGCTGATCCGCTCGAAAGGCGTCGGGGTGTACTTCGTCACCCAGTCGCCGGGCGACCTGCCGGACGATGTCCTGGCCCAGCTCGGCCTGCGTATCCAGCATGGCCTGCGCGCCTTCACCGCCAAGGAGCAGAAATCGCTGCGCGCGGTGGCCGACGGTTTCCGCCCGAACCCGGCGTTCGACACCCTGGGGGTGCTGACCGAACTGGGTATCGGCGAGGCGTTGGTCGGCACCCTGGAGGAAAAGGGCACGCCGGCCATGGTCCAGCGCGTCGCGGTGGCGCCGCCCTATTCGCGGATCGGCCCGCTGAGCGACAGCGAGCGCGCTGAACTGGTCCAGCGGTCGCCGTTGAAGGGTCGCTACGACCAGCCGATCGATCGCGAGTCGGCCTACGAGGTGCTGGCGAACAAGGCGGGCGCCAAACCCGAGGTCCAGGGCCAGGCGACTGCTCAGCAGGAAAGCTCGTCCGGCGTCGGCGGCATGGCCGGGCAGATTCTCGGCAGCCTGCTGTCCAATTCGACGGTGAAGAGCGCCATGCGCCAGGCGGCCAACCAGTTGAGCCGGGAGCTGGTGCGTGGCCTGCTCGGCTCGTTGATGGGCGGGAAGAAGCGGCGCTGAGCGCCAGGCCATGAAAAAGGCGCCCGCAGGCGCCTTTTTCATGGGGGCTGGATGATCGCCGGCTAACCGCTTCGCGGTTAGCCGGCCTGTGGGACGGACGGGCTCAGATCTTGAAGCTGTCCACCAGCTGGCGCAGGCGCCCGGCCTGGGTTTCCAGCTCGCCACAGGCGCGCAGGGTGGCCTGGAGGTTCTCCACGCCTTCCTGGTTGAGGGTGTTGATCTCGGTGATGTCCATGTTCAGCGAGTCGACCACCGCGGTCTGTTCCTCGGTGGCAGTGGCCACCGACTGGTTCATGCTGTCGATCTCGCCGATCCGGCTGGTCACGCTACCCAGGCGTTCGCCGGCACGGTTGGCGATCTCCACGCTCTCCAGGCTGTAACGCTGGCTTTCGGTCATGGTGGCCACCGCCTCGCGGGCGCCGATCTGAAGTTCCTCGATCATCTTCTGGATCTGCTGGGCCGACTCCTGGGCACGGTGGGCCAGGTTGCGCACCTCGTCGGCGACCACCGCGAAGCCGCGTCCGGCCTCGCCGGCGCGCGCGGCTTCGATGGCGGCGTTGAGGGCGAGCAGGTTGGTCTGCTCGGAGATGCCCTTGATCACTTCGAGGATCTGGCCGATGTTCACCGTGCGGCTGTTGAGGGCCTCGATGTTGGCACAGGAGGCGCTGATCTTCTCGGAAAGCTCGTTCATCGCGCGGATGGTCTGCTCGACCACCTGCTTGCCGTCTTCGGCCTGGTGGTTGGCGTCGGAGGCGTGGTGCGAGGCATCGGCGGCGTTGCGGGCGATTTCCTGGGCGGCGGCGCCGAGTTCGTTGATCGCTGCTGCGACGCTGTTGGTGCGGTTGGACTGCTCGTCGGAGTTGGCCATCGAGGAGTTCGAGGCGTTCACCACCAGTTGCGCCACATCGTGCAGTTGGCGAGCGGTCCCGGCGACCTCGCGGATCGATTCGTGGATACGCTCGACGAAGCGGTTGAAGGCATTGGCCAACGTACCGAATTCATCGTTGCTGGTGACCTTCAGGCGCTTGGTCAGGTCGCCTTCGCCCTGGGCGATGTCCTGCATGGCGCGGCCCATGTCGGTGAGCGGTTGCATCAGTACGCGGATCAGCATGCCGAGGAGAAGCATGATGCCGACCACCGCGATTAGCGTGGCGACGATCGCCGAAGTGCGGAATTCGCTGAGCATCGAATAGGCGGTGTCGCGATCGAGGACCAGGGCGACGTACCAGGTCACGCCGGGCAGTCCCTTCACCGGGGTGAAGGAAACGAACTGGCTGCGACCGTCGAGTTCCACCTCGTGGACCCCGGGGACGATGTTCGGTGCGCCTTTGGGATAGGCTTCGGCGAGGGTCTTCAGGACCAGCCCGGAGTCGGGGTGGAGGAGGATCTTGCCGGCGTCGCTGACCAGGAAGGCGTAGCCGGCACCGTCGAACTTCAGGGAATTGAGGATCGCGGTCAGGGTCTCCAGCTTCATGTCGCCGGCGGCGACGCCCAGCAGTTGACCGGCGTGCCGCACCGGCAGCGACATGGCGAGGATCTGCTCGCCGGTGCCGGCATCGACGAAAGGTTCGGTGACGATCAGCCGGTCGGCCGCCAGCGCGTCCTTGTACCAGGCGCGGGTACGTGGGTCGTAACCTTCCGGCATGGCGTCGTAGGGGCGCATGGTGAAGGTGCCGCTGGCCGCCTCGCCAAGATAGACCGACGCGAAATTGCGGCTGAAGACGGGCTGTTCCAGTTGCCTTGCGATATTCGCCTCGTCGGGCTGGTCGAGCAGCGCCAGTTGCGAGGCCAGGCCTTCCACCAGGTGCATGCGGCCTTCCAGCCAGCTCTGGATGTTGCTGGCGGTCAGGGTGCCGATTTCCCCGAGGTAGTTTTCCGTGTCCGTGCGCACGGCCTCGCGCTGTCGGTAATCGTTGTAGAGGATGAAGCAGCTGAAGGCGAAAACTACCACCAGCGCGGCGGCGAGAAGGATTTTCTTGGCAAACGACAGCGAGCGAAGCATGAGCGATGCGTCCTGGCAAAAGCCTCAAGAAGGGCGGGGAGCCCAGGCCACCAGGTAGGGAGCTTGCGGGGGAAAGCCATGATCCAGCGCCTGAACGGCAGGCTTTGTAGCACAGTGCCATTACAAAGGCAAAATAGTGGCGCCATGAAAATGGCGCCACTATGGGAAGCGACCGGGAAAGCGCTCGCGTCAGTTCGCTGTCGGAGCCAGCCCGCCGACTTTTTCGCCGACTCCGTCGAAGAAGGCTTTCAGCCCGCCGACGATACCACTGTCCGTGGGACTCAATACGGCAATCAGAGCCACCGCGATCAAACCTGCGATAACCGCGTATTCGATGGCATTTGCCCCTTCTTCGTCCGCCAGGAATGCGCGAAGTTTGCAATACACGAGCAGAGTCAGGTTCTTCATTCTTGTTTGCTCCTCGAACGCGGCAATCACCGAGACAGAGCCCTGCCTCCACGCTGAGGCTAGGCCGATGATGGCGTTTTGCAACAACTAAATGGCATTAGTAGGAGTGGATTAGTCGCAAGGTTATATGGCGAGTTACACGGCTTGGACTACATCTAATGACAAATTGACATTGATTATCCCAAGTCTAGATTCAGGCCTATCGCCGCATGGTCGAAGTTATGAACTTTGGTTCTTGAATAACGACTGTCTCCAGTCGATAACCCAATGTACCTGCCATGGAAAGCCAGTCCCGGAGTATGGCCATGACACGGACAGCAAGACGCCACTTTTTCTTTTTCGTTCATCGGCGATCGCCGGTGATTTTCCGTTCATCGACCTGTCCGGACGCATAGCAGGGGTCTGCCCATGAATAGCAAGGTGCTGATGGCCCTGGCCGGCCTGCTGCTGCTCGGTGCGGTGTTGCTCGGATACCTCGGCGTATCCATCGGCCGCGCGCCATCGAACGCGCACGCTCCATCCGTGGCGCCGGCTTCGGCGACGGTGGACGCTTCGCTGGAAAAGCTCGAACGCAAGCCGGTGCTGGTGGCCAGTCGCGATCTCCCGGCGCTGGCGGTGATCGGCAAGGATGACCTGAGCGTCGAGCTGTTGCGGACCGCACCGGTCGGTAGCTACGACAGGCCCGAGGCGTTGCTCGGCAAGCGGGTCTGGGTCGCGGTGCCGGCCGGCAGCATTCTTTCCGCCGCGACCCTCGAACCCGGCGGTCCGCTGGCCCGGACCATCCGTCCGGACGAGCGGGCGATGGCGATCGCTGTGGACGAAGTGGTCGGCGGCGGCGGCTTCGTCCTGCCCGGCGACTATGTCGACGTGATGCTCTTCGTGCGTGACGAGCGGGACGGCGAATCGACCCCGCTGGCGCAACTGGTGTTGCCCGGCGTCCGGGTACTGACCTACGGCGAGCGGATCGCCGTGGGCAGCGATGGACAGGACCGCTCGAACCAGGAAAAGGACCCGCGTCCGCCGCGTACCGCGGTGCTGGCGGTACCGGAGGACGGCGTGGCGCGGCTGATGCTGGCGAGCCAGGCCGGTTCGCTGCGCCTGGCCATCCGCAGCAAGGACGAAGAACTCTACCGCAGGGAGCAGGAAGGCGCGCTGCTGCAAGCGTCGCTGGGCGCGCCGAGCGCGGCGCTGAGTCTCGACCAACTGCTGGAGCGCCGCAAACCGACGGCGCCGAGCGTGCGCAGCGCGGCTCCGCGCGTGCCGGTGGCCAACGGGGTCACGGTCTACCGTGGCAGCGCCATGACCCATGAAGTGCCTTGAGGGGAGCCGGCATATGCATCGGAGCACCGGGATAGGCGTGTCGCGCTGGCTGGGAGGGCTGCTGGGGGTGGCGTTGGCGCTGCCGGCACTGGCTTTGCCGCAGGGCTGCATCGAGTTGCTGGCGCAGGCGCCGCGGGTCGACGTCGTCCAGGGACAACAGCGTGACCTGCGCCTGGCGGTGCCGATCGAACGGCTGGCCATCGGCGATCCGAAGATCGCCGACGTACAGTTGCTGGATCGTCGCGGCTTCCTGGTCACCGGTAAGGAACAGGGCTCCACCAGCCTGCTGATCTGGACCGGCTGCAGTCCCGAGCCGTTGCGCAGCCTGGTGGAGGTCGAGGGACGCGGTAGCGTCGATACCCGCGGTGCTCCAGCGTTCACCGTCGGCGCCGCAGAGGAGCTGCCGAACCAGGTGCAGACCGATATCCGCTTCGTCGAGGTCAGCCGCAGCAAGCTGAAGCAGGCCAGCACCTCGTTCGTCCGCCGCGGCGGCAACCTCTGGGTGCTCGGTGCGCCGGGCAGCCTCGGCGACATCAAGGTCAATGCCGACGGCAGCGGCCTGGGCGGCACCTTCGGCACCGGCAGCTCGGGATTCAACCTGATCTTCGGCGGCGGCAAGTGGTTGAGCTTCATGAATGCCCTGGAGGGCAGCGGCTTCGCCTATACCCTGGCGCGCCCGAGCCTGGTGGCGATGAGCGGGCAGAGCGCGTCGTTCCTCGCCGGCGGCGAGTTTCCGATCCCGGTGCCGAACGGCACCAACGACAACGTCACCATCGAATACAAGGAGTTCGGCATCCGCCTGACCCTCACCCCGACGGTGATGAACAACCGCCGCATCGCTCTCAAGGTGGCGCCGGAGGTCAGCGAACTGGACTACAGCGCCGGCATCCAGAGCGGCGGGGTGGCGGTGCCGGCACTGCGCGTCCGGCGCACCGACACCAGCGTGATGCTGGCCGACGGCGAGAGCTTCGTGATCAGCGGGCTGACCAGCAGCAACTCGGTGAGCAACGTCGACAAGTTTCCCTGGCTGGGCGACATCCCGATCCTCGGTGCGTTCTTCCGCTCGACCAAGCTGGACAAGGACGACCGCGAGCTGCTGATGATCGTCACCCCGCACCTGGTCCAGCCGCTGGCCGCCGACGCACAGTTGCCGGACCTGCCCGGCGAGGGCCTGCGGCACTACGATCCGGGGTTCTCGCGCCTGTACTTCCTCGAGCGCGGCGAGTACGACGGCCAGCAGAACGACACCGGTCTGTCGGATTAGGAGGCGCGCATGAACCAGAACTTCGTGGCGCTGACCCAGCATCCCGGCGAACTCGACTGGTTGCAGAACAGCCTGGCGTCCGCCGGCCAGGTGGTTCCGGCAGGCAGCGCCAGCCTGGAGGAGCTGCTGGCGCTGCTCGACGTCACCGCCGCCGGGGTGCTGTTCATCAGCCTCGGCAAAAGCAACCTGGTGTCCCAGGGCGCGCTGGTCGAGGGATTGGTATCGGCGCGGCCGATGCTCTCGGTGGTGGCCATCGGCGACGGCCTGGACAACCAGTTGGTGCTAGCGGCGATGCGCGCCGGCGCGCGCGACTTCATCACCTACGGCGCCCGCGCCAGCGAGCTGACCGGGCTGATCCGGCGCCTCGGCGGACGCCTGCCCAGCGTGCCGGTGAGCGCGGCGCGCCAGGGCGAGCTGCTGACCCTGGTCAGCGCCCGACCGGACGCCGACGGCGCCTTCGTCGCCTTGCACCTGGCCAAGGCGTTGCAGGAGCAGACGCCGAACCAGGTCCTGCTGCTGGACGTCGGCCAGCCCACCGGCGAGGCGCTGGCGATCCTCGGCCTGGACTCGGCCTTCACCTTCAGCGATGCCTTGCGCAACCTGCGGCGCCTCGACCAGACCCTGATCGACAGCGCCTTCACCCGCCTCGACAGCGGCCTGCGGATACTCAGCCTGACCGACGAGCCCGGCGTGCTGGAGCGAGTCACCACCGCCGAACTCTATCTGTTGCTGGGCAACCTGCGCGGGGCGTTCAGCCATGTGGTGGTCAACCTCACCGGGCTGCCCGAGGGCGAGCTGAGCAACCAGTTGCTGGTGCAGGCCAACCGCGTGCTGTGGATGGTCGACCAGAGCGTGCCGTCCTGCAAGAAGGGCCTGGAGCGCCTGCGCCGCCTGCGCGAGCGCAACCTGCCGTTGCCCTCCATCGAGTTGCTGATCGAGCGCTACCTGCCCAATGTGGCGCCGGACCAGCAGGCCCTCAGCCGGATGTTCGACCTCGATCTGTTCGGTGTCCTGCCGTTGTCCCCGGAATCGCGCCTGCGCGCGAAGAACCTCGGCAAGAGCCTGTTCGAGGTGGCGCCGCGCGACCCATTGGCGGCCAAGCTGCGGCAACTGGCGGACAGCCTGTGCGTGACACGCGGCGAGCGCCGTTCGCTGCTGTCCTGGCTCGGCCGGGCCAAGGCGGCGCTGCTATGAGCACGGGATTCGGCGCGCGTCCTGACGGCGGTGCCTTCCACTACCGCCAGGAGCAGGACATCCAGGCGCTGAAGCTGCGCCTGCACCGCTACATCATCGACGAGATCGACGAAGACGGCATGAACCTGCTGGAGGGCGCGCGCTCCGCCGTGGTCCAGTACGTCTCGGAAAAGGTCTGCGAATACGGCTCGCGCCATCAACTGGCGATCTCCCGCTACGAACTGGACCGCCTGGCCGAAGAGGTGGTCGACGAACTCACCGGCTTCGGCCCGCTGGAGATCCTCCTGCGCGATCCCGGCGTCTCGGAAATCCTCGTCAACGGACCGGGCCGGGTGTTCGTCGAGCGGGAAGGGCGGCTCTACCAGAGCGACCTGCGCTTCATCGACGACCACCATGTACTGCGGGTGATCCAGCGTATCCTCGCGCCCCTCGGCCGACGCCTGGACGAGTCCAGCCCGATGGTCGACGCGCGCCTGCCTGACGGCAGCCGGGTCAACGCGATCATTCCCCCGGTGGCGCTGGACGGGCCGTGCATCTCGATCCGCAAGTTCAGCCAGGAGCTGCTGCGCAGTGCCGACCTGCTGGCCTACCAGAGCGTCGACGAAGCCTTGCTCGAGTTCCTCCGCCAGGCGGTCTCGCGCCGCTGCAACATCCTCATCAGCGGCGGCACCGGCACCGGCAAGACCACCTTGCTCAACGTCATCAGCGGCTTCATCGACGAACGCGAGCGGATCGTCACCATCGAGGACACCGCCGAGCTGCAACTCGGCCACGACCACGTGGTGCGCCTGGAGACCCGTCCGCCGAACGCCGAGGGCTACGGCGAGGTGACCGCCCGCGACCTGATCCGCAACGCCCTGCGGATGCGCCCGGACCGGATCATCCTCGGCGAGATCCGCGGCGTCGAGGTACTCGACGTGCTGCAGGCGATGAACACCGGCCACGACGGCTCGATGAGCACGGTGCACGCCAACTCGGCGATGGATTCGCTGCTGCGCATGGAGATGCTGGTCGGCCTGACCGGCAACAGGCTGCCGGAGCAGACCTTGCGCCTGATGATCTGCGCCGCGCTGGACGTGGTGGTGCAGATCACCCGCCTGGCCAGCGGTCGGCGTTGCATCAGCGAAGTGCTGGAGGTGCTGGAGGTGCGCGACGGCGTGTACGTCACCAATACCCTGTTCAGTCTCGACCGGCGCGGTAGCGGGCAGTTCGTCCGCCAGGCCGCGCCGGTCGGGCAGAAATTCCGCCAGGCGCTGCTGTGAACGGCGCGCAACTGCTGGTGCTGTTCAGCGGCGTGCTGGCTTTCGCCGCGCTGGCCCTGGCGTTCATGGGCTGGCGCGCCGGGCGCAACGAACTGGTGGTTGAACGGCTGCTGGGACGCCAGGATGCGGTCGCGGTGCGGCCGCGCAGCAGTCACTGGCTGGCTCGCCAGATGCGTCGCGCCGGTATCCAGCGCCCGCGTCCGTGGTTGTTCGGGGCGGCAGTGCTTGCCCTGCTGCTGGTCTGGAGCGGATTACGCCTGTTCGGCATCGTCGGCGCGCTAGGCGGCCTGCTACTGGCGGCGCTGTCCTGCCGCGTCGCCCTGGGCATGCTCTACCAGCGCCGCCTGAAGCGAATGATCCGGCAGATGCCGCGTTTCCTCGACCAGGTAGTGCGCAGCCTGCACGCCGGGCGCACGCTGGGCGACGCGCTGATGCAGGCAGTGGAGAATGCCGAGGAGCCGCTGCGCGACATCTTCACCCTGGCGCGCAACCACGTGCTTCTCGGCATCCACCTGCCGGAGGCGTTGCAGGAAGTCGCCGAACTCTACGAGGTTGAGGAGCTGCGCATCCTCGCCCTGGGCGTCTCGGTCAACCACCGTTATGGCGGCAATACCAGCGACCTGCTGGACAGCATCGTCAAGCTCATCCACGAGCGCGAGAAGCTCAGCCGGCAGTTGCACGCGATGACCGGCGAGACACGGATCAGCGCCTATGTCCTGGCCGGCGTGCCGAGCGCCCTGGGCGGCTACATCCTGGCGAGCAACCCGGGCTATCTGCTGAACATGTGGGCCGACGGCACCGGGCGTTTCCTGCTCCTGGCCTCGCTCGGGCTGCAACTGCTCGGCTGCTATGCGCTGTGGCGCATGCTCAAGAGCGTCTAGGAGGTGGCCATGCAGGCACAGTGGCTGATTTTCGCGGCGCTCCTGATGGAGGTCGGCGGTGCCTTGTTGCTGTTGCTCCAGGCGCGCAACGGCAGCCGCGAGCAGCGCCTGATCGAGAGGCGCCTGGGAGCGCTGGCCAACCCTGGCGGCTCGACCAGGTGGCTGGCCGGCATGACCGAGCGGATGGACGACAGCTTCTGGGTGCGGCGCCTGCAACTGATGGACAGCGAGGCCCGCCAGTTGCTGCAACAGGCCGGCTGGCACGAGAGTCGCTACCGGACCCTGTACCTGATCTCGGTGTTCCTCACGCCGCTGCTGTTCGTTCTCCTGGTCTTGCTGGTCAAGCTGCTGCGCGCCGAGAGCGAGGCGTCCTACGCGGTGCCGCTGCTGTTCGCCGCCGGCATCGGTTTCCTCCTGCCCAAGCAGGTGCTCAAGCACTTCGCCAAGGCGCGCCGGGCGCTGATCGCCGACGAGATGATCCTGTTCGTGCAACTGATCCGCATCCTCTTCGACGCCGGCCTGACCGTGGAGCAGACGCTGCGCGTGGTCTGCCTGGAAGGCCGCGGGATCACCCCGCAACTGGCCCGCGAGCTGGACCTGGCGCTGACCCGTGCCGACAACGGCATCGACCTGGCGGAAGAGCTGGAGGCGCTTGCCCGGCGCCTGCAGGTGGACCCGCTGAACGACTGCTGCGGCGTGCTACGGCAGATGTTGCGCCAGGGCGGCAGTGCGCGCAGCACCCTGCTGACGCTCAAGCAACTGTTCGAAGACCGGCGCCTGACCACCTTGCAGGAACGCATCGGCAAGCTGTCGGCGAAGATGAGCCTGGTGATGATGGTGCTGCTGTTCCCGGCGCTGCTGATCGTCCTCGCCGGTCCGGGCGTCCTTGCCATCACCAAGGCCTTGGGAGGACTGGGATGAAAGCACTGATCGGCATCGGCCTGTGCGCCGCCCTGCTCGGCGGTTGCGCCGCGCTGCCGGGGCGGGACGGCCCACGGGAGTGTTCGCAGCAGCTCGGCCAGGAGCAGGAACTGCAGATGAACATGGTCCGCGACATGATCCGCGAGGGCCGCCTGCATGCGGCCCTGGCCAACCTGGAAAGCATGCCGCCGGGGTTGCTCGACGTGCGCGAGGAAAGGGCGCTGATCCTGCGCCGGATCGGCGACCCGCGGGCCAGGGCCGAGTACCAGGCCCTGCTGGAAACCTGCAAGGCACCCGAGGCGCACCACGGCCTCGGCCTGCTCGCCCTGCGCAATGGCGACAGCGCCCGGGCGGTCCTCGAGCTGCGCGAGGCGGCGCGCCTGCGGCCGACCGAGAGCCGCTTCCGCAACGACCTGGGGGTCGCCCTGCTCAAGCGCGGCGACCGTGTCGGCGCGCGCTTCGAATTCATCACTGCGCTGGAGTTGCAGCAGGGTGGCAAGCTGCCGGCGACCAACCTGCTCGGCCTGCTGTACCTGCAAGGCGACCGGGAAGATGCGCAGCGCCTGATCGAGCGTTTGCAGCTGGATGCCCGGGACATCCGCGCGGCCGAGGCGCGGGCGCGCAGCTGGGGTGCCGTACCGACACCCGGCGCGGCGCCGGCAAGCGACGACCCGCTGGCGGAACTGCCGGCGGAGGCGAATATGCATACCGCGATGGCCAACGAGGCGCCCTGAGCCGGCGCCGGAGAGGTGACCCATGCACGAGCGAATCCTGTTCGGCGTCTTGCTGCTCCTGTCCGGCCCGGCCTGGGCCGCGGACACGCCGGCGGTCCGTCCTGCCGCGCCAGCGACGGCCGAACCGCAGACCGCCACCCGCGCCTGGCTGGCCATCCAGGCGAGCGGCCGGGCCGCCAGCCCGGTTCGGCAAAGCGCGACCGCCGCCGAGCGCCAGCGTGCCTACCAGCGCTACCTGAAAAGCTATGAGCACGAGATTCCCGAGTACCTGCTGGAAGATCGTGGCTTCGGCGAGAGCAAGAACTGACGGTTCCTGGCGGAGGGGCAGGGCATGAACGGATGGCCTGCAAGACAGCGCGGGGCGATCGGCATCCTGGCGGCGACCACCCTGCTGCTGGCCTTGATCTGCCTGTTGCTGGTGGTGGATACCGGGCGGCTCTACCTGGAGCAGCGCAACCTGCAGCGAGTGGCGGACGTGGCGGCGCTGGAGAGTGCCTCCCAGGGAGCCTTGTGCGGCGACCAGAGTTCTGCCCAGGCGACGTCTTTCGCCAAGGCCAGCGCGATGCTCAACGGGTTCGATGCGGACGCCGCCGGCTCCAGCCTGTCGGCGGAGGTCGGCGGCGTGCTGAGTGCCGGCGGCCTGCGCAGTTTCATAGCCAGCGCGTCGAACGCGGCTGCCGCCAACGAGGCGGTGCATGTCAAGGTGACCAAGAGCGTTCCCGGCAGCCTGGTCGCCAACCTCGGGGGACTGTTCGGCGGCGGCAATGCCAACGTCGATCTCCGCGCAGAGGCCGTGGCGCGCCGCCTGCCGAACGCCACGATTTCCGCAGGCACGGGGCTGGCCAGCGTGAACAGTGGTCAATCGGCGTTGCTCAACCCCATCCTGAGCGGATTGCTGGGCACCCACATCGATCTCTCGGCGGCGGCCTACAACGGTATCGCCGACGCGAAGCTCAGTGTGCTGGACATTCTCGGCGCGGATGGAATGGGCTTGCTCGGGGTCGATACCAGCCTGGGGACCATCGAACAGTTGTTGAATACCAACGTCGGCTTGCAGCAGGTACTCGCCGCCAGCGTGAACGTCCTGGCGAAGAACGGCGTAGCCTCGGTCGAGGCCCTGAGAACGCAATTGGTGGGGGTAAAGTCGGCCACGTTGAAACTGGGAGACTTGCTGGGGCTGAGCGCCGGCGAGGTGAACAGCATGTCGCAGCTGGATACGGCGATCAATGCGCTGGATCTCATCATGGCGGTTGCCCAGGTCGCCAACAAGAATTCCGCGGTCGCCGTGAACCTGGGCATCCCCGGATTGGCCAACGCACGGCTCACGGTCGTAGAGCCGAAGAGGATCGTCTCCGGGCCGCCAGGGCAGGATGAGAGCGGCGCCTGGCGCACGGAGGTGCGCCAGTCCCAGGTACGACTTACGGCGGACATCGATTCCGGGTTCCTGTCCATTCTCGCCACCACGAAACTGCAACTGGCCATCGAAGGCGCGTCGGGAGCCGTCTGGCTGAAAAGCATGGCCTGTACCCGCCCGGATACCGCGTTGGACTTCGGTTGGAGAAGCAGCGGAGCGACGATAAAGATCGGCAGTCCGGCCAACATCGATCAGGTCGGCTCGATTCTGGTGCTTGGCGGCTTGGTGCGATTGGATCTCAAGCTCGATACCTCGATCGCCGGCAGCTCGGGCGATACGCGATTCAACGTGAAAGCCGACGGTTCCGATCTCGTCCAGAGCCGCAGGTTGCCGGAAAGCGGCTTTCTCGCCAGTACCCTGAAAACCAGCATCAACGTCAATCCCGTGGTGCTCGGACTGTGCTTGCCTTTGCTGTGCGGCTCGACGGCGCTCACCGACCTCATCGTGAATTCCGTGGTGGCACCTCTGGTCGATGGGCTGCTGACGCCGATCCTGAATCTGGTCCTGCCCTTGCTGGGGGTACAACTTGGATACATCGACGCGGAGATTCTGAAGGTCGATGTCGGCAGGGCGGAACTGCTGATCTAGCAGGCCCGCCGGGCCATCGCGCCTGTCAGTGCACCACCGCTCCGCTGCCCTGCTGCATCGCCGCAGGCGACAGGGCCAGCGCCAACTGGGTGCGGTTGTGCATATGCATCAGGCGCAGCACCTGGGAGACGTACAGCTTCACGGTGTTCTCGGTGATGCCCAGCTCGTAGGCTATCTGGTAGTTGGTCAGGCCCTTGCTCACCAGCCGCGCCACCGCCTGCTGGCGGGGCGACAGCTTGCCGAACAGCGGATTGCTCGGGGACACCTGGCTTTCCGCGACCGACGCCGGCGGCGCGGACGGCTGGCTGTCTTCGCTCTTGAGGGCACTCGGCTGGCTGTTGCCGTGTACCTCGTACTTGATCTTGTGGATGTCGCGGTAGATCGAGTTCAGCGATTCGGCGAGGTATTCCAGGCGCTGGTTGACGTGGCTCAGGCTCAACTGGCTGCGGACGCGCTCGTGCAGGCGGTTCTCCAGGCGTTCGAGGCCATGCAGCAGTTCCTGCGGCGCCACCGGTTTCTGGTAGTAGTCGGCGGCGCCGACCCGCATGGCCTCGATCACTTCCTGGCGGCCATCGTGACCGGTGAGGATGATCGATTCGAAGAACCTGCCATTGCCGGCGACTTCCTTGAGGCTCTCGATCAGGCGGATACCGTTGTCCTGCCCCAGGTAGAGGTCGCAGATGACCAGGCCGATGTTCGGGTCGGCCTGGAAGCTGGCGATCGCCGACTCCCGGTGGGTGCTGGTTACGCAACGGTAGCCACTGTTTTCCAGCAGTTCGCGGAGTTCCGAGGTCACCTGGGGTTCATCATCGATGATCAAGACGCTGAAATGCCGCGAGGCCGGTTTGTCCATGGTCATACGCTCCATTTGCTTATTTTGTTTTTAACAGGGGACGTGCATTGGAATGCAGCCATACCGAATGGTATTAGCCATAAGCATATAGTCGCTAAGTGAGGTCTTCCGCAAGTTTACTCAGATAATTTTACTGATAATCAGATGTGCCAAAAGGCCGGCGCTCATGGCGAATATAAAAGGGAATGACTTGTTTTTTGACGGTGCCCTTCGAAGGCGAACTTCTTCATTCATTGCGGACTTTTCTACCGAACGTTTGAATAACTTTACGAGGATGAATAGCGCGATGCACAGCAGGCAGCCGAAGGCCAGGCTATAGAGCACCGTAAGTGGGTCGCTGGCCAGCCCCAGTGCGGCCAGGTACTTGACGTCGGCGGCGCCGAGCCTGCCGAGAAGGTAGCCGGGAAGGCTGAGGCAGACGCCTATAAAAAGTGCGGTCATTGCCATATTAACCGTAGCGCCGGTCAGGCTTGACTCTTTCACATATAAATAAACAAAGGAAATAAGAAAACCGCCCAGGATAAGCCAGTTGGAGACGCGCAAACGTTTGATGTCCTGATATCCGCAAACGCTTGCCCACAAGGCCAGTGCTAATTGCTCCATCCTGTTCTTCAGCCTTTTTTCGACATCTGGATTAATACCTTTTCAGTAACGTTGGCGGAGCGAATGACGACTAGTATTAAGGATGCGGATCGGGGATGTCAGCTCATGCTCGGAAAAGCTTCCCGGCGACGCCAGCACGGCGCCGTCGCCATCGAATTCACAGCGATCTTCCTGCTGTTTTTCGCGCTGGTCTACGGCCTGATCAGCTACAGCATTCCTTTGCTCATGTTGCAGTCGTTCAACGATGCCGCTGCCGTGGGGGCCCGTGCGGCGATCGCTGTCGATCCCTCCGATGCGGGCTACGAGAGCCTCGCCGAAGCCCGTGCCAGGGACGAGTTGCTCGCACGCCTGGACTGGATGCCGGCGGCCTGGCGAGCGAACCTCCAGCCTTGTGCCGGTAACGGCCAGTACGCCGACTACGTCAGCGCCACGTCGCGGATCGAGGTCTGCGTGCAGTACCCGTACGGCGATCCGGGCAAGGCGATCATCCCCGTGCTGAGCTTCCCCGGCATCGGCGCGATTCCCAACCTGCCGCAGACGCTGAAGGCGAGTGCCAACCTGTTGCTGTGAGGTGGTCGCATGTTCGAATTTTCCCGCTCGTCGTCCGCCGAGGCCGAGAGGCCGGAACCCTTTTCGCAGGAAGGCCCCGCCCTCTGGAGCGCTTCGCTGAGGAGTTGGGACCTGTGCTTCGAGGTGGACGAACAGGACCGCGTGATCCGGGTCGGCGGGCGGCAGGCGTATCGTCTGCAGTGCGCCCATGGGCTTGGCGAACAGCCGCGGCCTTTCGCCGAGTATCTGGAGCGGCGCGCCCCCGGTGCGCCGACGCTGGCCGGCCTGCGCCGGGGCGAGCGTCTCGACCTGACGCTGCGCAGCGATGCCGCCGCGCCATTGACCTGTCGTTTCCAGCCGATGCAGCCTCTCGACGGCCTGGGACGCTCGCTGCTGCTGGGCATGGACATCTCCGACCTCAACTGGCAGTCCGACAGCCAGCAGCACCAGTTGCAGAGCCTGAGCCTGGGCAAGCTGATCCTTTCGCGTCTGCGCCATGTCTCCCACGGGCACCTGGCGGAGGCGGTCCAGGAGATTCTCGAATCGCTCTCCGGCGCGTTCCAGATGCAGGCTATCGCCCTGCTGCTGGGCGACGGCAAGGGTTTCTGCACGGTCTTCGCCAGTCATGTGCGGCCTGGCAGCGACAGTTTGCTGCGACCGACCCTGCAACTCGCCGACGACGACCTGCGCGAAGGGGCGGGCGCGCGCTTGCTACGCCGTGGCGAAGGCGCCTCGACGCTGCTCCGGCAGATCGGCGAGGACGCGCTCTACCTGGTGCCGGCGGCGATGCGCGGTGGCCGCCTGGGGGCATTGCTGGTGCGGCCGATGTCGCTGGAGCAGCTCGCCCAGGGGCCCGCGCCGCAGGACTGGCAATACCTCGCGGAACTGCTGGCGAACCAGGTGGCGGACCGCTGCGAACTCCACGAGCAGCACGACAGTTCGCGCAAGCTGGGGCTGTTGCAGGAGATGATCGGCGGCGGCTGGTGGCGTTACTGGGCGGAGCAGGAACTCTTCGAACTGGCGCCGGCCTTGCACGATAGCCTGGGGTTGACCGGCGAGTATCGTCGGGTGCCGCTGGAACACCTGCAGGGCCTGCTGCAACCGGCGGACGCCGACGAGCTCGGCCTGCGCCTGCGTGCCAGCCTGCGCAGCGGCCAGGCGCTGGCCCAGGACCTTTGCCTGCGTCAGCCGGATAGCCGCGGCGAGCGCCGCTGGCTGCGCATCGAGGGCCGGCCGCTGGGACGCGGCAGTGCCCTGGGGCTGTCCGGCGTGCTGCTCGACATCAGCGAAGGCCGGCGCCAGGAGGAACGGGCACAGGCGGCCCACGCGCGGTTGCGCAGCCTGATCGACAGTGCGCCGGTGGTGATCTATGTCCAGCGGGTCGAGCAGGGGCACCTGGTGCCGGAGTTCTACAGCGAAAGCGCGAGCAACCTGCTCGGCCTCGACCTGCAGGGACAGAGTTGGCAGGCGCTCGCCGAGCGGGTGCATCCGGATGATCTGGAGGCCTTTTTCGCCCGCGGCCGCGAGCTGCTTCGCGAAGGCCGGGTGAAGACCCGCTATCGCCTCGCCGATGGCCAGGGCAACTGGCACTGGCTCTACGACGAAGCCAAGCTGCTGCGCGATGCCCAGGGCCTGCCCAGCGAGGCGGTGGGCCTGTGGCTGGACGTGACCGAGCAGCACCTGGCGGCACAGCGTATCGCCGAGAGCGAGGAACGCTACCGGGTCCTGGTGGAGGATTCGCCGGCGCTGATCTGTCGCTATACCGCCGACCTGGTGCTGACCTACGTGAACCGGACCTTCGCCGATAGCCTCGCGACCAGCCCGGAGCGCCTGGTCGGTCGCCGGCTCGACGAGTGGCTGGCGGCGGAAGACGCCAGCGCCTTGCGCGCGCGTCTGCTGGGTTCGCCGCGGGAGGGCGCCAGCGAGGTGCCGGAACTGCGCTTCAACCTGCCGGGGCAACGTTTTCTCTGGCTGGTGTGGGCCGAGCGACCGTTGTTCGACGCCCGGGGCGAATTGTGCGAGGTACAGGCGGTGGGACGCGACAACACGCCGGTGCGTCGGGCCCAGCAGCAACTGGCGCAAGGCGCCAAGATGGCCAGCCTGGGGGAGATGGTCAGCGGCCTCGCCCACGAGGTGAAGCAGCCGCTGCACGTGCTGCGCATGACCCTCTTCAACATGCGCCAGCGGATGAACAGCGTCGGCCTCGACGGCGACTACCTGGGCGAGAAACTGGAGCGCATGGATGCCCAGGTCATGCGCGTCGACCGCCTGGTCAGCCACCTCGGCGTGTTCAGCCGCAAGTCGGCGCTGGAGGCGCTGCCGTTCGACCCCTATACCGCCTTCGAAGGCGCCCTGGGGCTGCTCGGCGAGGGGCTGCGTCAGCACGCCATCGAGGTGGAGTGCCCGGCGCCGACGCAGCGGATGGTGGTACGAGGGCAGGCGGACCAGCTGGAACAGGTGATCATCAACCTGCTCGCCAACGCCCGCGATGCCCTGCTCGGCAATCTTGGCCTGGCCAGCCGGCGCATTCGCCTGGAGCAGGTGGCCTGCCGCGAACCGGGCTGGGTCGAATTGCACGTGCACGACAACGGCGGCGGGATCGAACCGCTCCTGCTGGAGCGGATATTCGAACCCTTCTTCACCACCAAGGTGGAGGGCAAGGGTACCGGCCTGGGTCTCTCGGTCAGCCACGATCTGGTGCGCAACATGGGCGGTAGCCTGACGGCGGCCAACCAGGGGGAGGGCGCGTTGTTCGTGGTTCGCTTGCCGCTGGCGGCGCTGCCCGCCGAGGCGGGCGGATGACGTCGGTGGGAGCGCGGCAAAAAAAACGCCTGCGGACAAGCAGGCGTTTTTTTCAACCGGCGAGGCGGCTCAGATGAATTGCGAGGCCAGCCAGAACAGGCCGGCGGACAGCGCCATCGAAGTCGGCAGGGTGAGCACCCAGGCCATCAGGATGTTGCGCACGGTGCCGCCGTGCAGGCCGCTTTTGTTCGCCACCATGGTCCCGGCCACGCCGGAGGACAGTACATGGGTGGTGGACACCGGCAAGCTGTAGATGTTGGCCATGCCGATGGCGGCGGCGGCGGTGATCTGCGCGCTCATGCCCTGGGCGTAGGTCATGCCCTGCTTGCCGATCTTCTCGCCGACGGTGAGCACTACGCGCTTCCAGCCGACCATGGTGCCGATGCCGAGAGCCAGGGCCACCGCGATGATGACCCAGAACGGCGCGTATTCGGTGGTCGCGGTCAGGTCCTTGCGTAGCTTCTCCAGGTCGGCCTTCTCCCGCGCCGGCAGGTCGGACAGCTTGCCGACCTTCTTCGCGGTGTCGTCCAGGCACAGCAGGTAGCGACGCACCTGCACGCGCTCGTCGGCGTCCAGGTCGTTGTAGCTGGGCACGCCGCGCAGGTCGCGGAGCAGCGCGTTGATGGTCGGCTCGGTCTGTTTCGGATCGCAGCGGTAGAACTGCGGCATCTCGCTGCCATTGCTCTTGCCCAGGGCCAGCATGTCGCCGAGGGTATCGGTGTGGCGCTGGTAGAACTGGCTGAGGTGCAGGGCGGCGTCGCGGGTGCGCTCGATCTGGTAGGTGGTGCTGTTCAGGTCGAGGACGAACTTGGCCGGGACGATGCCGATCAGTACCAGCATGATCAGGCCGATACCCTTCTGGCCGTCGTTGGAGCCATGGACGAAGCTTACCGCCATGGCGGAAAGCACCAGCACCAGGCGGTTCCAGAACGGCGGGTGCTTCTTCTCGTCGAGTTCGCGACGGGTTTCCGGGGTTTTGTGCATCTTCGACAGCGGACGCCACCATTTCAGTCCGAGCAGGACCAACGCGGCGACCATGAAGCCGGCCAGCGGCGAGAAGATCAGCGACAGGCCGATGTCGATCGCCTTCTGCCAGTTGATCCCTTCGGCCAGCGGCACGTCGGTGATCAGCGCATTGGCCAGGCCGACGCCGAGGATCGAGCCGATCAGGGTGTGCGAGCTGGAGGCCGGGATGCCGAAGTACCAGGTGCCGAGGTTCCAGGCGATGGCGGCGGCGAGCAGGGAGAAGACCATCGCCAGGCCATGGCCGGTGTTCACGTTGATCAGCAGCTCCACCGGCAGCAGGTGAACGATGGCGTAGGCTACGCCGACACCGCCGAGCAGCACGCCGAGGAAGTTGAACACACCGGAGAGCATCACCGCCCGGTAGGGGGACATCGCTTTGGTGTAGATGACGGTGGCCACCGCGTTGGCAGTGTCGTGGAAGCCGTTGATGAACTCGAAGGTGAGGACGAAGGCCAGGGCCAGCACCAGGCTGATACCCACCCAGGCATCGAGCCCGCTGAAAAGATCGAACATGTGAGAAACCGGTCAGAGACGGGGCGGCGATTATGCCAGATGCGTTTTTATCCGTCTGGAACTCCGGAAGGTTGCCATTGTCGCGGGCAACGCCCCGTCGCATCGGGCTTTGCGGGAAAAACGAAACAGATTGAAACGCTTCGTTATCCGTCGCTCTCCTGTCGGTTGGAGGTAAATGGAATGGGGTTCGCTGCTTCCTGCCCGGCCTTGAGACGCTCTTCTTCGATCTTCTGCAGTTCTCTGTCGAACGCCTGCTCCTGAACGGTTGGGCGTTTGCGCCAGGGCTTGCGGTCGGGTTCCGGCTGGGCGGCATAAAGCGTCACTTCGCCGCCGTACACGTCCTTGTAACGCTGTTCCTCGCGCGCCAGCGCGGCACGCAATTCGTCTTTCGTCACGGGTGGTCCTGAGTCCAAAAAGAGCGGGCCCGATAGCGACCAGGCTGGGCGGAAGCGGGGTCCGGCCAGCGCCGGTTGGGAGTCTAGTCGACCGCTACCGGCTGTAAATGGGCGCGGAATTATAACGTGGGCTCCGGGCTTGTCATACGGTGTCGGCCGACGGACGGCAGGACGGAAGTTCTTCGAGCGTCCCCTGGAAATGCGGCGAAGCCCCCATGGATCAAGGCCTGGCCGACGCGTCCGGGGTGTTCTCCGCCTTTCGTCGCGGCCTGCGCTAGTCGAATGCCAGCCATTGGCCATACCACTAAGGAACGATGGCGGCGCTTCCGGGGGCGGGCTACAAACCGGACTACAAGTCAAATAAAGAAGCCCCGCCGTCGCCCGTCCGACCCCAGGGTCATGACGCAACGCCCCGGAGGCCGGAGATTTACTCATGCAGCCCGCTCGTTCCCGCATCCTCTTCGTCTGCCTGTTGCAGAGCCTGGCCCTGGTTCTCCTGCTGGTCGGCGCCCGGCATGGCTGGCTGCCGCTGTACCTGGCCCTGCCGCTCGGCGTGGCGCTGCTCTGGTTGCCCTGGCTGCTTCCCGGCAACCGCACGGCGGTGGCGACCGTCGGCGAGCCCGACATCGCCCGGCTGGCTCGCGACCTGTCCCATAACACCAGCCAGAACGCCTTGTCGGCCGCCGGCGTGGCGTTCTCGGTGAAGCGCCTGGCGGAGAAGCTGCAATCCCAGCTCGACGCCGCCGAACAGATCGTCGGCAGCGCCGAAGTGATGATCCACACCGAGCGCGCCACCTCCAATCTGGCGCGCCAGGCCATGGACGCCGCCACCCGGGCGCGCGCCGGCAGCGACGAAGGCCAGGTGCTGCTGGCCTCGACCATCGAGCGCATGCATCGGCTCAGCGAGCGGATGGGCGCCAGCCGCGAGGCGATCGAGGCGCTGAACCAGCGCAGCGAGGACATCCAGCGGGTCACCCTGGTGATCCAGGGCATCGCCAGCCAGACCAACCTGCTGGCCCTCAACGCGGCCATCGAGGCGGCCCGCGCCGGCGAGCATGGGCGCGGCTTCGCGGTGGTTGCCGAAGAGGTGCGCGGCCTGGCCGGACGTACCGCCGAGGCCACCGAGGAAGTCGGCCAGATGGTCGCCGAGATCCAGCGCCAGACCAGCGAGGTGGTCGAGCAGATCCGCCAGCTTTCCGAAGAGTTGGGGGAAGGGGTCGGCCAAGTCGAGCTGACCGGTCGGCAACTGGAAGGCATTGCCGAACTGGCGGCCGGGGTGGAAAGCCAGATTACCGAGATCGCCCAGGGCGCCGAGATCAACCGCAGCCAACTCGCCAGCCTGTTCGCCGCGGTCGAGCAGGTGCGCGGCGACCTCAGCGCCAGCGAGGAACAGACCCTGCGCCTCGGCGAAGCTGCCAGCCAGTTGGAGAACCAGGCCGAGGTGATCAGCGAGCGCCTCGCCGAGGTCAGCCTGGACGCCTACCACCAGTCGGTCTACGACCTCGCCCGGGAGGGCGCGGCGGCTATCGCCGCTCGCTTCGAGGAGGACGTGCGCAGCGGGCGCATCGACCTCGACGACCTGTTCGACCGCAGCTACCAGCCGTTGCCCAATACCCAGCCGACCAAGTACCGGACCCGCTTCGACAGCTACACCGACCAGGTCCTGCCGGGCATCCAGGAGCAGTTGCTGGAGCGCAACCGCAACCTGGTATTCGCCATCGCCTGTACCCCCGAAGGCTACGTGCCCACCCACAATCGCGCCTTCGCCCATCCGCCCAGCGGCGACCCGCAGACGGACGCGTTGCGCAGCCGCAGCAAGCGCCTGTTCAACGACCGCACCGGGATTCGCTGCGGCAGCCACCAGCAGCCGCTGTTGCTACAGACCTACACCCGTGACACCGGCGAGCTGATGCACGATCTTTCGGTGCCGATCTTCATCCACGGCAAGCACTGGGGCGGCCTGCGCCTCGGCTACCGGCCGGAGGGCGCGGAGCCGGGCAAGGCGGCCGCGCCGGCGGCGCAGGGGCTGAGCCTGGCCTTGAACGGCTAGCCGGCTGTGGCGATCAGGCCGCCGGCCACGGCGCAGGCGAGCACCACTTGCCAGGGCGGCGTCTTCCAGGCGAGCAGGGCCAGCAGGGCGAAGAGCAGCAGGGCGAAGTCGGCCGGGCGCAGGATGCCTTCGGTCCAGAGCGGCTGGTACAGCGCCGCCAGCAGCAGGCCGACCACCGCCGCGTTGACCCCGGCCAGCGTTGCCCGTACCCGGCGTTCGTGGCGCAGGCGTTCCCAGAATGGCAAGGCACCGGCGACCAGCAGGAACGATGGCAGGAAGATCGCCAGCAGGCACAGCAGCGCGCCGCTCCAGCCGTTCGGCGCCGGGCCCGAGGCTGCGCCGAGGAACGCGGCGAAGGTGAAGAGCGGGCCCGGTACCGCCTGGGCGGCCGCGTAGCCGGCGAGGAAGGTATCGCCGTCGACCCAGCCCTTGGGTACCACTTCCGCCTGCAGCAGCGGCAGCACCACATGGCCACCACCGAATACCAGCGAGCCAGCCCGGTAGAACGCATCGAGCAGGCGCAGCCACTGTTCCGGCCAGAGGCGCGCGGCCAGCGGCAGGCAGACCAGCAGCACGGCGAACAAGGTGAGGAACAGCAGCGCGCCGCGGTAGCCGATGGCGATCGGCAGCCGCTCGTGGCCTTCCACTGCTTCCGTTTTCAACAGGGCGCGGCCGGCCAGGCCGGCACCGGCGATCACCGCGACCTGGGTCCAGGCAGTGGGCCAGGCCAGCACGCTCGCGCAGGACAGCGCCATCAGCGTCAGGCGCGGGCGATCCGGGCACAGGCTGCGACCCATGCCCCAGACCGCCTGGGCCACCACCGCCACCGCGGCGATCTTCAGGCCATGCAGCACGCCCTCGGGCAACAGCGCGCCCCAGCGTCCCAGGCCGAGAGCGAAGAGCACCAGCAGCAACGCCGAGGGCAGGGTGAAACCGAGCCAGGCGGCGAGGGCTCCGGGATAGCCGGCGCGGGCCAGGCCGAGGGCCATGCCGACCTGGCTGCTGGCGGGGCCGGGAAGGAACTGGCAGAGGGCGACCAGGTCGGCGTAGCTGCTTTCGCTCAGCCAGCCGCGGCGGCGGACGAACTCGTCGCGGAAATAGCCGAGGTGGGCGATGGGCCCGCCGAAGGCGCTGCAGCCCAGCTTGAGGAAGGCGAGGAACACCGCGAGGGCGGTGTCGGGATGGCGGCTGGCGGTTGGCATGCGAACTCCGGATGGTGGCTGCTGCGAGCATAGCCGCAACGCATGCACGGCGGGTTACAGCATCGGCATGTCCTGGGCGCGGCTGGCCAGGCGGTATTGTTCCGGTGTGGTGCCGGCCAGCCGGCGGAACATCGAGATGAACGCCGAGGGGCTGCTGTAGCCGAGGTCGAAGGCGATCTGCTGGATCCCCCTGCCGGCTTCCAGCGCCTCGATGGCCGCGAGGAAGCGCAGGCGTTGGCGCCATTCGCCGAAGGTCATGCCCAGTTCGCGCTGGCAGTGCCGGGCCAGGGTTCGCTCGGTGCTGTGCACCTGCTGCGCCCATTGCGCCAGCGAGCGGTTGTCGCCCGGCTCGGCCTGCAGTGCGTCGAGCACCTCGCGCAGCGCCGGGGTACGGCCGTAGGGCAGGTAGTCGTCGTGGGGCTGGGCGCATTCCAGCTGGTCCATGACGACCCGGGCCAGGCGCAGGTCCTGCGCCGAGGTCGGCAGGTTGACCCCGCGCTCGGCGAAGTCCGAGAGGATCGCCTTGAGGATCGCGCTGATCGCCAGGGTGCAAGGTGTCGCCGGCAGGCGTCGTGACAGTTCGGCGGAGAGGTACAGCGAGCGGTAGACGATGGCCTGGCTGTTGTAGCAGCTGTGCACCCGCTCCGGTGGTATCCATACCGCGTATTGCGGAGGTGAGAGGAAGCGCTGGCCGTCGATCTCCAGCTGCATCACGCCATGGGCTGCATAGTTGAGCTGGCCCCAGGCGTGGGTGTGCGGCGGCGAATGGGTGTCGGCGCCGAACTCGTCATAGCGGAAATAGACGTCGAAAGACTGCCCCTGGAGATCGGGAAGGCGCAGCAAGGTGGTGGTCGACATGTCCGAACCTACGGGTGGTTTGTCTAGAATTCATTATACGTCTGTATTCGGACTGGCTCAGAATGGCCGCGTATTCCTTTTTCATAGTGCGGAACCTCCCATGCAATACCTGTTTCCCCTGCTGGCCGTGTTCATCTGGGCCGGCAACACCGTCGTCAACAAGCTCGCCGTGGGGATCATCCAGCCCGCCGAGATCGGTTTCTTCCGCTGGCTGCTGGTCGGCCTGGCGCTGACGCCCTTCATGCTCGGCCCGGTGCTGCGCAACCGCCGCTACATCCTCGCCAACCTCGGCAAGTTCGTGGTCCTCGGCCTGCTCGGCATGGCCGTCTACCAGAGCCTGGCCTACTACGCGGCGGCGCTGACCAGCGCCACCAACATGGGCATCATCCTGTCGCTGATGCCCCTGATGTCGCTGGGCCTGGCCAGCAGCATCCTGGCCCACCGGCTGAACGCCGGGGCGCTGCTCGGCGCGCTGGTGTCGCTGGCCGGCGTGGTGCTGGTGATTTCTCAGGGCCATCTCGGCGCTTTGCTGGAGCATGGAGTGAATCTCGGCGACGCGATGATGATCGTCGCCACCCTGGCCTATGCGGTGTACAGCGTGCTGCTGAAGAAATGGAGCCTGAAGCTGCCGGCCATGCAACTGCTCTACCTGCAGGTGCTGGTGGCGATCCTCGCCCTGCTGCCGCTGTACCTGCTGTCGCCGCGCACCGGCCTGAACGCCGCCAACCTGCCGCTGGTGCTGTACGCCGCGCTGTTCGCCTCGATCGTCGCCGCGCTGGCCTGGATGCACGGTGTCGCCCGTCTCGGGCCGAGCCGGATGGCGCTGTTCTTCAACCTGCTGCCGATCATCACCGCCTGCATCGCCACCCTGGTGCTCGGCGAGCGCCTGACCGTCCATCACCTGGTCGGCGGCGCGCTGACCCTGGCCGGGGTCCTGCTGGCCGAGTTCTGGCAGCGCCGCCCGGCCCGCCTGCGCTCGGCAACCTGCTGATTTCCCGGCAACTTCCTCGCGATTACGGCGCACGGAGGCGCCGCCACTGGCTATCATAAGCAGCGCTCCCCGCGCGGGAGCCGAGCCGTGCCAGCCTGGAAGAGGAAGAATCGTGGTCGAAGTGTTTTCCGTGCAGGATGGGCTGGACGCCGAGCGCGCCCTGCTCGACGAGGTGTGTGGCGGTGCCCGCGAGCATGGCCTGTTGCTCTGGCAGCCCTGCGATCGGGCGCTGGTCATGCCGCGCCGGATGGAGCGCCTGGAAGGGTTCGCGCCGGCCAGCGCAGCGGTCGCCGAACGCGGCTGGCCGGTGCTGCTGCGCGATACCGGCGGCGAGCCGGTGCCGCAATCGCCGGGCGTGCTGAACATCGCCCTGTCCTATGCGCTGGGGCCCGGCGACAACGAGCAGACCCGTATCGAAACCGCCTACCTGCGGCTGTGCCAGCCGATCTGCGACTGGCTCCGCGAGTGCGGCCTGGACGCCGGCGTGGGCGCCGTGGCCGGTTCCTTCTGCGACGGCCGCTACAATGTCACCCTGGATGGGCGCAAGCTCGCCGGGACCGCGCAACGCTGGCGGCGCAACGGCGCCGGCCGGCCGGTGGTGCTGGCGCACGCGGCGCTGCTGGTCGGCGCCGAGCGCGAGGAGATGGTCGAGGTGGTCAACACCTTCACCCGCCGTTGCGCCAGTGCCCCGGATTGCCAGGCGGACAGCCATCTCGGCCTGAGCGAGCGCTGGAGCGATTTCCGCATGGCCGACAGCCTCGAACTGGAACGACGCTTCGTCGCCGCCCGATCCTGACCTCTTTCGCCAGAGCCTTGCGCCAGGAATAGCCGTACCGATGCCAGAACCCTTGGGAACCACCGCCCTCACGCCCGGATTCATGATCGTCCACGGCAATCGCCTGGACGACCTGCGCGACCTCGCCGTTTCCTGGATGCGCCGCTATCCGCTGGCGCCGCTGGAAAGCGAGCGGGTCCTGGTGCACAGCAACGGCATCGCCCAATGGTTGAAGCTGGCATTGGCCGAAGATCCCCGCGAGGACGGTGGCGGCGGTGGCGGCATCGCCGCGGCGCTGGAGGTGCAGTTGCCGGCGCAGTTCCTCTGGCAGGCCTATCGCGCGGTGCTGGGCCGCGAAAGCATTCCCGAGGTTTCCGAACTGGACAAGGCGCCGCTGACCTGGCGGCTGATGCGTCTGCTTCCCGGATTGCTGGAGCGTCCCGAGTTCCGCACCCTGCAACGTTTCCTCGCCGACGATGCCGACCTGCGCAAGCGTCATCAACTGGCCGAGCGCCTGGCCGACCTGTTCGACCAGTACCAGGTCTATCGCGGCGACTGGCTCGACGACTGGAGCCAGGGCCGCGACCAGTTGCGCACGGCGAACGGGCAGGCGCGCCCGCTCGGTGCCGACGAGCGCTGGCAGGCCGAATTGTGGCGCGCGCTGCTCGCCGACGTCGGTGCCGATAGCCTGGCCCGCAGCCGCTCCGGCGTGCACCGGCGCTTCATCGAGGCGCTGCGCTTCGCCAGCGCGGCGCCGCGCGCGTTGCCGCGACGAGTGGTGGTGTTCGGGATTTCCTCGATGCCGGCGCAGACCCTCGAGGCGCTGGCCGCCCTGGCCAGGTTCAGCCAGGTGCTGCTCTGCGTGCACAACCCCTGTCGCCACCACTGGGCCGACATCGTCGCCGACAAGGACCTGTTGCGCCACGAGTACCGCCGCCAGCAGCGCCGCGCCGGCGTCCCCGCCGACCTCGACGAGGACCGCCAGCACCAGCATGCCCAGCCGTTGCTGGCGGCCTGGGGCAAGCAGGGCCGCGACTACATCAACCTGCTCGACAGCTACGACGACCCGGACAGCTATCGGAACCTGTTCGGCGAGGTCAACGGCGGGCGCATCGACCTGTTCAGCGAGGAGGCCCCGCACGGGCTGCTCGGCCAGTTGCAGGACGATATCCTCGAACTGCGCCCGTTGGCGGAAACCCGCGAGCACTGGCCGCCGGTGGCGCCGCGGAGCGACGCCTCGATCCGCTTCCATGTGGCCCACAGCGCGCAGCGCGAAGTGGAGATCCTCCACGACCAGTTGCTCGCCCGCTTCAACGCCGATCCGAGCCTGAAGCCGCGCGACGTGATCGTCATGGTCCCCGACATCAACGCCTACGCACCGCACATCGAGGCGGTGTTCGGCCAGGTGCCGCGCGACGACCAGCGCTTCATTCCCTATACCCTGGCCGACCAGGGACAGCGCGGTCGCGAGCCGCTGCTGATCGCCCTGGAGCACCTGCTGAAACTGCCCGACAGCCGTTTCGCCGTGAGCGAGATCCTCGACCTGCTGGACGTCCCGGCATTGCGCCGGCGTTTCGGCGTCGACGAGGCCGACCTGGCGACCCTGCACCGCTGGATCGAAGGCGCCGGCGTGCGCTGGGGGCTGGATGCCGCGCAGCGCGAGCGTCTCGGCCTGCCAGCGGGACTGGAGGGCAACAGTTGGCGCTTCGGTCTGCGGCGCATGCTGCTCGGCTACGCGGTCGGCGAAGGCGCGGCCCTGCAAGGCATCCAGCCCTACGATGAGGTCGGTGGCCTGGACGCCGCCCTGGCAGGCCCGCTGGCTGTGCTGCTGGAGCGCCTCGAGGTGGCCTACGCCGAGCTGGCCGAACCGGCCACCCCGGCGCAGTGGGGCGAGCGCCTGCAAGCCCTGCTCACGGTGTTCTTCGAGGCCCACGACGAGCGCGACGAACTGCTCCTCACCCAGCTCCTGCAACTGCTCGAGCGCTGGCAGGAACACTGCGCCTGTGCGGCCTTCGCCGAGCCGCTGCCGATCAGCGTGATACGCGAGGCCTGGCTCGGCGGCCTGGACCAGGGCGGCCTGAACCAGCGCTTCCTGGCTGGCGCGGTGAGTTTCTGCACGTTGATGCCGATGCGCGCGATCCCGTTCCGGCTGGTCTGCCTGCTTGGCATGAACGATGGCGACTACCCCCGCCAGCAGTCGCCGCTGGATTTCGACCTGATGCGCAACGACTACCGCCCCGGCGACCGCTCGCGGCGCGAGGACGACCGCTACCTGCTGCTCGAGGCGCTGCTCTCGGCGCGCGAGCAGCTCTACGTGAGCTGGGTGGGGCGGAGTATCCGCGACAATGGCGAGCGGCCGCCCTCGGTGCTGATCGGCCAGTTGCGCGATCACCTGGCGGCCGGCTGGCGTCTGGACCCGGACGGCGACGGCGAGGCGCTGCTGCGTGCCCTGACCCAGGAGCATCCGCTGCAGCCGTTCAGCCGTCGGTATTTTCACGATGCGCCGGAGCAGGGCGTCGATGGCCTGTTCACCTACGCCCGCGAGTGGCGCGAGGTCCATAGCGAGGACGACATCGCCGTTCCCGACGCCGAAGCGCCCCTGCCGCCGCTTGAACTGGAGGGCGCACTGGGGCTGCGAGCGCTGGCGGAGTTCCTCGCCAACCCGGTGAATGCGTTCTTCCAGCAGCGGCTCAAGGTGCGTTTCGACGACGAGCAATTGACCGGCAACGACGAAGAGCCTTTCGAACTGGACGCGCTGGACAACTGGAAGCTGCAATTCGAGCTGACCGAACGCATGAAGCGCTGGGTCGAGCGGGACTGGGATGCCGAGGGCCTGCCGGCGCAGTTGCAGGCCCAGGTCGAGCGACTGCGGCGACAGGGTCGCCTGCCGCTGGCGGCGTTCGGCGAGTTCTCCGCGCGCCATTTGCTGCAACCGCTGCCCGACCTGCTCTGGCGCTACCGCCAGGAAATCGAGCGCTGGCCGGAGGCGGTCGAGCAGCAGCAGGAGTTGCGCCATCGCCATCCGTCCGGGCTGGAGCTGGAGGACTGGCTCGGCGGCTTGCGTCGCGACGCTTCCGGGCGCCTGGCGCGCCTGCAGTTGCTCAGCGGCAAGCTCCATGAAGGGCGCGGCTTCAAGTGGCACAGCCTGGTGCGCCACTGGTTGCAGCACCTCGCCCTGCAACGTCTAGGCCAGCCGGTGAGCAGCGTGCTGGTGAGCCAGACCGGCACCCTGGAGATTCCGCCGTTACCGAGCGAGCGTGCCGGCGAGTACCTCGACCAGTTGATCGACGCCTGGCGCCAGGGCATGCGCCAGCCGTTGCCGCTGGCCTGCCGGACCGCTTTCGCCTGGCTCGCCAGTGGTGGCGCCGCAGAGCCCGAGAAAGCCATGCGCGAGGCGCGCAAGCGCTACGAGGGAGGGTTCGGCATGGGGGGCGAGGTGGACGCCTCGCCGGCGCTGGCTCGGGTCTATCCGGACTTCGACCGGCTGCTCGCCAGCGGTGAGTTCGCGCACTGGGCCGAGCAGCTCTACGCGCCGCTGCTGGCTGCCCTGGGACGTGGCGCGGAGGAGCAGGCATGAGCCAGCAGCAGATGCCCGTGGCCCTCGATCCGCTGGACTTCCCGTTGCACGGCAGCCGCCTGATCGAGGCCAGCGCCGGTACCGGCAAGACGTTCACCATCGCCCTGCTATACGTACGCCTGGTCCTCGACCATGGCGGCGAGAACGCTTTCGGCCGGCCGCTGAGCCCGCCGGAAATCCTCGTGGTGACCTTCACCGATGCGGCGACCCAGGAACTCCGCGAGCGTATCCGCAGCCGCCTGGGCGAAGCGGCGCGTTGTTTCGCCGAGCCGCAGGAGCGCCACGACGGCCTGCTGGTCGCGTTGCGCCAGCAGTATCCCGCCGAGCGCTGGCCGGGCTGCGCGCGCCTGCTGCGCCTGGCCGCGGAGTGGATGGACGAGGCCGCGGTATCGACCATCCACAGTTGGTGCTACCGGATGCTGCGCGAGCACGCCTTCGACAGCGGCAGCCTGTTCACCCAGAACCTGGAAACCGACCTGAGCGAATTGCTCGCCGAAGTGGTACGGGACTACTGGCGGCGTAACTTCTACGGCCTGACGGCTCCGGCGGCGCAAGCCGTGGCCAGTTGCTACAGCGGGCCGGAGGCGCTGGGCAAGGTCTTGCAGCCGCTGCTGGCGCGGCAGGACGCCGACTTCCGCTACGCCGACCAGGCGCTGAGTGCGCCCGAGTCACTGGCAGCCTTGCTGGAGCAGGGCGGCGACTGGTATCGCCAGCTCGACCAACTGGACGCGCAGGCCCGCGCCGCCTGGCGCGCAGCGCGCGTCGAACTGGAAGCGCTGCTGCGCGACCTGCGTCCCTACCTGAACGGCAACAGCTATCGCGGCAAGGACAGCGACGAGACCTTCGACGCCTGGCTGCAAGCGTTGGCGGACTGGAGCGAGGGCGGCGAGCAGCCGGCCAACCTGGGCAAGTTCGGCCAGACCCGGATCAAGCTCACCGCCAAGCGCGTGGCGCCCGAGCATGCCGCGCTAAGGGCCATCGACGCCTGGGCCGCGCATCAGGAAGAGCGTCCCGATCTCGCTCCCCACCTGTTGTTGCACGCGCTGGGCGAAGTCGGGCGCGAACTGGAGGTCGAGAAGCAGCGGCGTGCCGAGATCGGCTTCGACGACCTGCTCAGCCGCCTCGACCGCGCCTTGCAGGGGCCTGGTGGCGAGCGCCTGGCGCAATTGATCCGCGAGCAGTTCCCGGTGGCGCTGATCGACGAGTTCCAGGATACCGACCCGGTGCAGTACCGGATCTTCGAGCGCATCTACCGGATCGCCGCCGATCCCGGCGAGCCCCAGGCGCGGGAGACCGGCCTGTTCATGATCGGCGACCCCAAGCAGGCGATCTACGCCTTCCGCGGTGCCGACATCCATACCTACCTGCGCGCCCGCGAGGCCACTCGCGGGCGGCATTACACCCTCGGCAAGAACTTCCGCTCGACCGCCGCCATGGTGGCGGCCGCCAACCGCTGCTTCGCCTTCGCCGAAG
Organism: Pseudomonas sp. DL; assembly: GCF_047199225.1. Classification (NCBI taxonomy): domain Bacteria; kingdom Pseudomonadati; phylum Pseudomonadota; class Gammaproteobacteria; order Pseudomonadales; family Pseudomonadaceae; genus Pseudomonas; species Pseudomonas sp. DL. The sequence goes on along the minus strand of NZ_CP178323.1, from coordinate 4,966,205 downwards.
AGCATCCGCGCGGCGCCTTCCGTTTCGCCCGCGAGGGGCTGGAAAACCCGGTGCCGTTCCATGCGGTGGACGCCCAGGGGCGCGCCGAACGTTTGTTGATCGACGGTGCCGAGGCGCCGGCGATGACGTTCTGGAACCTTGACGCCGAAGCCGGCGTGCTCGGCTCCGCGGCGTATCGCCAGGAAATGGCCGAGCGCAGCGCCAGCGCCATCCGCCGCTGGCTGAGCCTGGCCGACCTGGGCCGCGCCGGCTTCGCCGACGAGCAGGGCGGCTGGCGGGCGTTGCGCCCGGCGGATATCGCCATCCTCGTCCGCGGTCGCGCCGAGGCCGAGGCGATCCGTAGCGCGTTGGCGGCGCGGCGTCTGGCCAGCGTCTACCTGTCCGACCGCGACTCGGTGTTCGACAGCCAGGAGGCCGCCGACCTGCTGCACTGGCTGCGCGCCTGCGCCGATCCCGGTGCCGATGCGCTGCTGCGGGTCGCCCTGGCTACCCGCAGCCTGCACCTGGACTGGGCGACCCTGGAACGATTGAACCAGGACGAACTGTTCTGGGAACGGATGGTCCTGCGCTTCCGCGACTATCGCCGGTCCTGGCAGGCCCAGGGCGTATTGCCGATGCTGCGGCGCCTGCTCGCCGACTTCGAACTGCCGGCGCGCCTGCTGCGGCATGCCGATGGCGAGCGCAGCCTGACCAACCTGCTGCACCTGGCCGAGTGGCTGCAGCGCGCGGCGGTGGAGCTGGACGGCGAGCACGCGCTGATTCGCCATCTGGCCGAGCAGGTGCAGAGTCCGGGGAGCGAAGAGATCCTCCGCCTGGAAAGCGACGCCGACCTGATCAAGGTGGTGACCATCCACAAGTCCAAGGGGCTGGAATACCCCTTGGTGCTGCTGCCCTTCATCTGCAGCTGGAGGGAGCTGGACGGCAACAGCGGCGCGCCGGCAAGTTTCCACGAGGATGGCGTTGCAGGGCGGGTCATCGAGCTGGCGCGGCGCAAGGAGCAGGCTGCGCGGGCCTACGAGCAGGCCAACGACGAGCGCCTCGGCGAAGACATGCGCCTGCTCTACGTGGCCCTGACCCGCGCCCGCCATTCGGTGTGGCTGGGCATCGCGCCGCTGGTGGCGAGCAACAGCAAGTCGCCGGAGTTGCACAAGGGGGCCCTGGGCTACCTGCTTGCCGGCGGCGCGACCATCGGCAGCGATGGCCTCGGACAATGCCTCGCCGCGCTGCGCGGCGAGTGCCGGGAGATCGTCGTCGAGCCGGCCCCCGAGGCGGACGCCGAACGCTATGTCGCAGGGCGCGGCCAGGGCCTTGGGCAGGCCCGCGAAACCCGCCGCAGCAGCCGCGAGAAGTGGTGGGTCGCCAGCTATTCCGGCCTGCAATTGCAGGCCTCCGCCGGGCTGGACGATGACGAGGCGTTGGAGAGCGACGAATCGCAGGAGCCGATCAGCGCCGAGGAAGCCACCTTCCACGAAGAAGGCCGTTCCGCCGAACAGCCGCCGGTCGCGCACGCCAGCGAGATGCGCGACGACCTGCATCGCTTCCCGCGCGGACCGGCTCCCGGCACCTTCCTCCACGGGCTGCTCGAATGGGCCGGCCGCGAAGGCTTCGATGTGGCGCGCGCCGATGCCCAGCGGCGCCGCGAACTGGTCGCGCGACGCTGCGACCTGCGGGGCTGGAAGGACTGGGCCGAACCGCTCGATCTGTGGCTGGAACAGTATCTCGCCGAACCGCTGCGCTGGCCCGGTGGCGAAACCAGCCTGGCCGGGCTGGTCGCCTACCAGGTGGAAATGGAGTTCTGGTTCGCCACCCACCAGGTCCAGGCCGAGGCGATCGACGCCCTGGTCCGGCGCCATACCCTTGGCGGCGCGGCGCGTCCGACGCTGGCGCCGACCCTGCTGAACGGCATGTTCAAGGGCTTCGTCGACCTGGTCTTCGAGCACCAGGGGCGTTTCTACGTGGCCGACTACAAGTCCAACTGGCTGGGCGCCGACGATGGCGCCTACAGCCCGGAAGCGATGACCGCCGCGGTGCTGGAGAACCGTTATGACCTGCAGTACGTGTTGTACCTGCTGGCCCTGCACCGGCAGTTGAAGGCGCGCCTGCCCGACTACGACTACGACCGCCACATGGGCGGCGCCGTGTACCTGTTCCTCCGCGGCGCCCGCGCGGCGACCCAGGGCCTGCACTTCGAGCGCCCGCCGCGGGAACTGATCGAACGCCTGGACGCGCTGTTCAGCGGCCAGCCGGGAGCCGAGCGATGAATCCGACCCTCAAGCAACTGGCCGGCGAAGTCCGCGATGGCCGCGACGACCAGGTAGCGCAACCGCTGGCGGTACGCCACGACCTGCTGCGCCAGCTCGACCTGTGGGTGGCGCGCGGCTGGCTACGGGCGCTGGACCGGGCGTTCGTCGCCTTCCTCGTCGAGTTGCAGCCGCAGGCCGATCCCCGGGTGCTGCTGGCGGCGGCGCTGACCAGCCACCAACTGGGCCACGGGCACGTCTGCCTGGACCTGGAGGCGACCCTCGGTGCGCCTGACGCGGCACTGTCGCTGCCGCCGGAAGGCGACGAAGGCCGCGATGTGCTGCTGCCGTCGCAACTGCTGCGCGGCGTGCGCCTCGACGCCTGGCGCGAGGCCCTGGCGGCGTCACCGCTGGTGGAGGTGGTCGACGAGCGCCCAGGCGATCCCGAGCCGAGCGAGACGGCGACCTCGCCGCTGGTGCTTTGCGCTCAGCGTCTCTACCTGCGTCGTTATTGGCGGCACGAGCTGGAGATCGCCCTGGCCCTGCGCGAGCGCCTGGGTCGGCAGGCGCCCCTGGCCGCAGACCTGGCGCCGCGCCTGGCCGCGCTGTTCGCGCAGGCGCCGACGGAAGACGGCCAGCGCGTCACCGACTGGCAGAAGCTGGCCTGTGCCCTGGCGGCCCGCGGCTATTTCAGCCTGATCACCGGCGGTCCCGGTACCGGCAAGACCACCACCGTGGTGCGCCTGCTCGGTCTGCTCCAGGCACCGGCGGTAGCCGCCGGCCAGCCGCTGCGCATCCGCCTCGCGGCGCCCACCGGCAAGGCCGCGGCGCGTCTCTCCGAATCCATCGGCCAGCAGGTCCGGGCCCTGCCGCTGGCGGAAGACGTGTTGCAGGCGATCCCCGCCGAGGTCACTACCCTGCACCGTCTGCTCGGCAGCCGTCCGGATACCCGGCACTTCCGCCACCACCGGGACAACCCTTTGGCGCTGGACGTGCTGGTGGTGGACGAGGCCTCGATGATCGACCTGGAAATGATGGCCAGCCTGCTCGATGCGCTGCCGCCGCAGGCGCGCCTGATCCTGCTCGGCGACAAGGACCAGTTGGCCTCGGTAGAGGCCGGCGCGGTGCTCGGCGATCTCTGCCGGGATGCCGAGGAGGGCTGGTACAGCGCCGAGACCCGCGCCTGGTTGCAGCGGGTCAGCGGCGAAACCTGGCAGGGCTTGCGCGAAGGTTCGGCGCAGGCGCATCCGCTGGCGCAACAGACCGTCATGCTGCGGCATTCCCGGCGCTTCGGCGCGAGCAGCGGGATCGGGCGCCTGGCGCGGCTGGTCAACCGGCAACAGGCCGATGACGCGCGCGCGCTGCTGGACAGTCCGCCCGCCGACCTCTTCGACCTGCGCCTGCGCGGGGAGCGCGATGCAGCCTTCGCCCGGCTGTTCGTCGACGGTCATCCGCAGGCGCCGGGCACGCCGTACGGCTACCGGCACTACCTGCAACGCCTGGCCGAGGGCCGCCCGGCCGCCGGACTGGCGCTGGAGGATGGCGCCTGGGAGCGCTGGGCGCAGTCGGTACTGACGGCTTTCGACGCCTTCCGCCTGCTCTGCGCGCTGCGCCGCGGCCCATGGGGCGTGGAAGGACTGAACCAGCGGGTAGCGGCGGAACTGCTGCGCCTTGGCCTGATCGAGGCCGATCACGGCTGGTACGAGGGGCGGCCGGTACTGGTGACGCGCAACGACTACAGCCTAGGGCTGATGAACGGCGATATCGGCATCGCCCTGCGCCTGCCCGAGCGCAACGACGACGGCAGCCTGCGCTTCGCGCTGCGCGTGGCCTTCCCGCGCAACGACGGTAGCGGCGGCGTGCGCTTCGTCCTGCCGAGCCGCCTGGTCGAGGTGGACACCGTGTTCGCCATGACCGTGCACAAGTCGCAGGGTTCGGAGTTCGCCCATACCGCGCTGGTCCTGCCGGACGCGCTGAACCCGGTGCTGACCAAGGAGCTGGTGTACACCGGTATCACCCGCGCCCGCGACTGGTTCAGCCTGGTGGAAAGCCTGCCCGGGGTGTTCGAGGAAGCAGTGCGGCGCAAGGTGCGCCGGCTCAGCGGGCTGATGCTGCATCTGCGGCCGGAAAGGGAAGAGCAGCCGCCGCATGCTCCGGGTGAACAGACCGAGCTGCCGTTCTGACGTGCCGCCTGGGCGGTCGGCTCAGCCGACCACCTTCAGGCTGCTCATGCCGTTGCCCTCGCGCTGGACCCGCACCTGGACCGGGATCCGTTCGTGCATTTCCTGAACGTGGGAAATCACCGCCACCTTGCGCCCCTGGGCCTGCAGGTTGTCCAGGGCATCCATCGCCAGTTGCAGGGATTCCGGGTCGAGGCTGCCGAAGCCTTCGTCGATGAACAGCGACTCGATGCGCAGCTTGCTCGATGCCATCGAGGCCAGGCCGAGCGCCAGGGCCAGGGAAATCAGGAAGGTCTCGCCGCCGGAGAGCGAATACACCGAGCGCAGTTCGTCGCCCATCTCGGTGTCCACCACCAGCAGGCCCAGTTCGCTGCCGCCGCGCTGCAGGCGGTAGCGCCGCGCCAACTGGCGCAACTGCACGTTGCTGTGCTGCACCAGCAGGTCGAGGTTGTAGCCCTGGGCGATGCGGCGGAACTTGTCGCCGCTGGACGAACCGATCAGTTCGTTCAGGCGGCCCCATCTGCGGAACTCGGCGCGGGCTCGCTCCAGTTCGGCAAGCAGCGCCTGGCTCTGCTCGCGGCGTTGGTTGTCGGCCTGCAACTGGCTGTAGGTATCCAGGTAGGCCTGTTCGCTGGTGGCCAGGCGTTCGCGCTGTTGCCGCAGGTTGTCTTCCAGCGCCTCGCGGTCGGTTTCCGGCCGCTGCCGGCGATGCTGGAGCAGTTGCGCCTGGCGCTCTGCTTCCAGTGTCTGCTGGCGGGTGATCTCCTCTTGCAGTCGTTGCAATTGCTCCCGCCATTGCGTCGCCTGTTCCTCGGAAAGGCTGAGCAGGGCGTCGAGGCGGCTGTCGTCGAGGTTGTCCTGGCGTTCGCGCCAGGCCTGCCAGTCGGCCTGCAGGCGCTGGAACTCCTCCTGTTGGCGCTGGCGTTGCTGCTGCAGGTGTTCCAGGGCTTCGGCGAGTCGCAGTTGTTCCTCGCGCAGCGAATCCAGGGGCGCCTGGAGCGTCTCGACAGCGCTCTGCGCCGCTTGCGCGGCGTGCTCCAGCGATAGTTGCCAGTCCTGGGCGCAGGCGTGCTGGCCCAGGTGAGCGCCGAGGCGTCCGTTCAGCTCGGCGAGTTCCGCCTGGGCCCTTTCCTCTGCCTGGCGGGCTTCGTTGCGTTGCTCGTCGCTTTGCTTCAGTTGCCAGCTCGATTCATCGCAGCGCTGCTTGAGCTCCTGCAGACGCTGTTCGACCTGCTGAAGCCGCGCCTGTTGCTGCCGGCGTTGCTCGATGGACTCGCCGAGGGCCTGGAAAGTCCGCAGCGGATCTGCCTGCCAGCTCTGCCAGTGCTCGTCGGAGAGCAATGGACGCAATTGCTGGCTGTCCTCCTCGACCTGCTGCTGCAAATGTTCGTAGCGCTGCCGTTGTTCCGTCAGCGCCTGCTGGCGCTGTTGCAGGATCGTCTCGGCGGCCCGCAGTTCCTGCTGCAATTGCTGGGTCTGGCGCTGGCGGGCGATCAGCCGGTCGAAGTCTCGTTGGCGCTGCTGGCGCTGCCCTGCCAGGTCGTCCAGGTGTTGTGCCAGCCACTCCAACTGCGCGGACGGCTGCAGGAGTCGCAGTTCTTCCGGCAGCGTCCATTGCTCCAGTTGCCGATCGAGCGCGGCCAGTTGGCCAGTCAGTTCCTGCTGCTCCTGGCGACTCTGGTTGAGTCTTTCCCGCTGGCTGGAATAGCCCTCGCGCAGACCGACCAGGGTCTGTCGCAGCCGCTCGAGGGCCTGCTCGGCGCGGACCTGCTCCTGGTCGTCGTGTTCACCGAGGGCGGCGAGCAGTTGCTCGGACTGGTGATAGGGATGCTCCTGGCTGCCGCAGACCGGACAGGCCTCGCCGTCCACCAGGCCGGCGCGCAGTTGCTCGACGCTGGCGCTGCGGGCCAGACGTTGGCGCTGGAGCAACTCGCGGGTGACCTCCAGGGCCTGCTCCGCCGCCTTCACCTGCTCGGCGCATTGGCTGCCTTGTCGTTTCAGGTCGAGCAATGCCTGCTCCTGCTCGACCATACGCTGGTCGAGTTCGCCCAGGCGTCGAGCCAGGCCGGTGCGTTGGTCGAGGGCCTGTTGCCATTCCTTGTGGAGCGCTTGTTGTCGTTCCAGGCTATCGGTCTGCCGGCGCAATTCGTCCAGGCGTGCCGCCAGGTCGTCCGGCTCGCTGCCATGGAGGGCGGTCCATTGCGCCTGCAAGCGTTCGAGCGGTTCCCCAGCCTGGGCCAGGGATTTTTCCAGCTCGGGGAGCTGCGCCTGGCTTTCGAGCGCGCGCTGGCGACGTTGCACGAAGGCGGCGAGCTGGCCCTGGTGGGTCGCCCAGGCGTCGCCGAGCGCGGCGAGAGCCTGGCTGTCGCGCAATGCCGCCTGCAGTTGCGCCTGTTCCGCGACATGGCGCTGCTGCTCCATATCCAGTTGCCGAGCGGCGTCGCTTTGCTGGGCGTGGCGCTGGTTCGATTGCCGGTGGAGTTCCTGTCGCTCGGCCAGCGTTCGCTCCAGGCGCCTGGCCTCGCTCTCCAGCTGGAAGGCCTCGCGCAACGGCGCCTGGGCCTGACGCAGATGGTTGTCGGCCTGGGCCTGGCGCTCGCGCGCCTCCTGCACGCGGGCCTGCAATCCTTGCAAGCGCTCGGCGCCCGCGGCTTGCTGCTCGGTGCGCTGCCGCTGCTGCTGCTCGGAGTGCCGGAGTTCCTGCTCGAGTTGCTTCAGGCGTTCGATCAGTCCGCGAACCGGAGCCAGGCGCTCCAGCCATTGCAGGGTTTCCCGCTCCGTCGCCAGGGCGTCCCAGGCCTGCCTGGCCTCGGCCAGTTGGCCTTGTGCGTGCTCGCAGGATTGCAGCAGCCGCTGCTCCTCGGTGAACCATTGTTGCTGGCCTTCCAGGCGCTGCAGGGCCTGTTGCTCCTGGAGACGCGCCTGGACGTGGGATTCCAGCGCCGCCTCGAGCCCGGCCCGGGCCTGCTCGGCCAGGGGCAGGCTGCCTTCCAGGCGTTGCTCGAGTTGCTTGCGCTGCTCGTCGGCCTGGCTGGCGCGCTGATAGGCGGCTTTGCTCAATTGGCTGTACAGGCCGGTGTCGGTGAGTTTCTCCAGCAATGCGCCGCGGTCGTTGTCGCTGGCCTTGAGGAAGGCGCTGAATTCGCTCTGGGCCAGCAGCACGGCGCGAGTGAACTGGGCGAAATTGAGGCCGAGCTTCTGCTCCAGCTGTTCGCGGAACTCGCTCTTCTTGTTCGCTGCCAGCATTTGCTGGGTCTCCAGGTCCTGGAGGCTCTGCTGGCTCTTTTGCAAGGCGCCGTCCGCCTTGTCCCGGGAGCGCCGGGTTTCCCAGCGGGCGCGATAGCGGTGGCCGTCGATGCCGACGAAATCCACTTCGGCGTAGCCGCTGGCGCAACCGCGGCGCAGCAGGTTGCGTTCGTCGTTGCTGGACAGCTCGTTCCGGCCATCGGGAACCTTGCTGCTGGCCGAAGTGCTTTCCAGCCGCGGCGTGCTGCCGAACAGGGCCAGGCACAGGGCGTCCAGCACGGTGCTCTTGCCGGCGCCGGTCGGGCCGGTGATGGCGAACAGGCCGGCGCTGGACAGCGGTTCGCGGGTGAAGTCGATTTCCTGCTCGCCAGCGAGGGAGGCAAGGTTCTTCAGGCGGATGGCGAGAATCTTCATGGAGCGGCTTATTTCCCCGGGGGGTCTTCGGTGGCCAGTTCGACGCTTTGCAGCAGGCTGGCGAAGTCATCCAACGCCTGCGCATCCGGGCCGGAGCCATAGGCGCTTTCCCAGGCGCGGCTGAACAGTTCCTGGGGGTTGAGTTGGTCGAGCCCGAGCAGCGGCGCCTGCTCTTCGTCGCGGCGCTGGTACTCGCTGGCGATGCGCACCAGACGGCAAGCCTTGCCCAGCAGGGCGCTCTCGACCTGCTGGCGCAGGTCTGGTTGCGGCTGATCCAGCATGACGCGGACCTCCAGCCAGGGCCGCTGTTCGTTCAGCAGGTCGGCCTCGGCCAGTTCGCCGATTCGATCGAGCACCTCGCCAAGAGGCGCGGGGCCGATGCGCAACAGCTCCACCGCGCGTGGCACCGGGAGACTCTGTACATCCTTCAGGCGCTCACCTTCCAGGGTGACGAGGAGGACCTGGTGGCGATAGTTCACTTCGGCGAAGGACAGCGGCAGCGGCGACCCGCTATAGCGAATGCGCTCCTGTCCGGCGACTTTCTGTGGCTTATGCAGATGACCGAGGGCTACGTAGGCGATCTGCTCCGGAAACAGGCTGGCGGGCAGCGCTTCGACGTTGCCGA